>NZ_JAALXU010000010.1:0-128607 GCF_013317225.1 Neorhizobium sp. AL 9.2.2 | reverse complement strand
GAAGCGCGCGCTGGAGCCGAGTGCAGTCAACCAGATCGTCAAACAACGGGCGGAGATGGCTGGACTGGAGCCTGGGGAGTTTTCGGCGCACGGGCTGCGATCGGGCTATCTCACGGAGGCCGCCAATCGCGGTGTCCCCCTTCCCGAGGCGATGGAGCAGTCACGGCATCGCTCGGTCCAACAGGCATCGAGTTATTACAACAACGCAAGCAGGCGAACAGGACGGGCGGCGCGCTTGCTCTAAAACTTAATGAGTGCGCCGATACTGGCAATGGAGAAAACCACCATTGCCCACAAGCAGACTGCGAGATCTTCTGACGGTCTCAGGACGAAATGATAGTCTGGCCGTGGGAGAGTCCGACCAGGCTTGAACTTGCCTGCCTCCCACGAGACTGACTTTACGCGTGGTTCAGACCGCCCCGAAGCCACCATCGACCAGTAGCTCCTCGCCACCGACGACGCTACTTTCATCATATGGCAGAAACACCCCGACCGGAAACATGTCCTCACCGTAGTGATGGAGCCTCGTATGATGGCGACGGCATAGCCATCGCACGCGCAGAGGTTCGTCGTATTGATCATGATGGGCATCGACCTCTTCGACGCCACAAACTTCGCAACTCTCTTTTTCGAGGTCGCCCGCCTTAACGGCCCGCTGCACAGCAAGATGTGCTTCGTATTTGCCAGGGTTGGCACGCCGCCATTTCGCTTGCCGGGTATCGGTTTTGAGCATTTCTGCGGTGGTCCCGTACAGTTCTTCGTTTCAGGTTTTGATCGTACCACGACGTGAGGTTTTTCTATACAGCGTCAGATGATCGACTTCTGACGTCTGGCTGTCAGGCCGGAAGGGCATGCGCATGGACAAAACAGAGTTTGTTCCCCGCAGGGTCTCGACAGTAAGCAGCGTAGAAATCTTCCGCATACTGTGGCCTTGCACCGGGTGCTCCTTCATCAAGAGCACTGTTCTCCATCGCTGTGGCCCAGGCAAGGTTGACGGCCTCTCTTGACTGTGCGGCAAAACTGATCTGCATGCCGTTGCCCCATGTCGCCGGCAAACCATTGATAGGGTGCCGGAGGGCGAACTGCGGCCAACGCCTGTCGCCTTTCCACCAGATAACTCCTGCCTCGTCGACGTCGTCCAACTCGACCACCCGCCGCAGACCGAGCGTGGCCAATACAGCGTCGTAAAAAGCGACCATCGTTTTGAGATCGCGAGCGCCAATCATGATGTGACTGAACATGTGAGTTCCATGTGAAAAGTTTGCACGGGGCGAACATCCGCCGCATATCAATGCACAAGTGGATCCAAGAACTGTTGTTCATCGTCTCCTCATCCGACACGAACCAACATCAAAGGTGGCAGTTCCCACGGCCGGGGCCTTTCACTTCACCAGTTTGTCCGTCGGCACCACTGGCAGGGCGCGTTTATGTCCGCTCGCCCAATACGTCTTGAGAATACGCTGCCGTGCGGGTTCTGTGACCGCCTTTCCTTCCAGAAATCCATCAATGTCGTCGTAGGTGACGCCATAGACCTCCTCATCGGGACGAAGAGGAGCATCTGATTCGAGATCCGCAGTCGGCACCTTGAACACCAGCTCCGACGGAGCGCCCATGTGCTTAGCTATGGCCCTTACCCGTCGTTTGGTTAGGCCGGCAAGTGGCAATATGTCGGCGGCTCCGTCGCCGAACTTTGTGAAGAATTCCATCAAGGCCTCCGCAGCCTGATCAGTCCCGATCACCAATCCTCTCGTTGACCCAGCCAAGGCATACTGAGCGACCATTCGCTGGCGCGCTTTGATGTTGCCGAGATGAAAGTGTTTTCGAGCCGGCTCTACTAAGTCCTCTCCCTCGACCATCACCGCTTCGAGCATGGCGTCTGCTGCCGGCTTGATATCAATTGTGACGACACGGTCCGGGCCGAGGACTCCGAGCGACTTTTGCGCGTCTCTCTCGTCGGCCTGGACACCATAGGGTAATCGGACTGCAATGAATTGAGCATCGTATCCATCAGCCCGGAGTTCCGAGACCGCGGCTTGCGCGAGTAAGCCAGCGGCAAGTGAGTTGACCCCGCCGCTACTTCCGAGAACGAAAGTTCGGCAGGAAGCCTGGCGGAGATAATGGCCCAGAAAGTCGATGCGACGCCGAACCTCAAGCGCCTCATCGAAATCAGTAGTTACCCCAAGGGTTCGTGATATTGCGTGCTGAAGCCATGGTGACATCAGGCAAGGTCAAGGCGACGATCCCGACCGCCATGTCATCCGCCCACCAGGGCATGCTCGATGATCTCAAGGAGCTTCAGGGCGAAGAGTTCACTAAGCAGTACCATTCCGACCAGGAAGACGTGCATGAAGATGCGGTCGATCTGTTCAAGCGCTACGGCGACGAAGGCGAGAACGCCGACTTGAAGGCTTGGGCTGCAAAGACGCGACCGGCGCTGGAACACCACCTCCAAATGGCAACGGACATGAACAAGTAATCATTCCTCCAGCCCCCCGCCGAGTTCGTCTCGCGGGGGCATTTTTTATGAGGACGCCATGCTGATCGGCTACCACGCCTCTTACGAACAATTCTCGCCTAGTCAACTGCTGGACTACGTCCAGGCTGCTGAGCGCGCCGGCTTCCAGGCCATCATGACGTCTGATCACTTGGCACCGTGGAGTGAAAGACAGGGGAACTCTGGGAACAATTGGGCTTGGTTGGGGGCCGCCATGGCAAAGACGAGGTTACCATTCGGAAGTCTCGCGATACCGGGCGGCTGGCGTTACCATCCAGTGGTGCTCGCGCATCTGGTCGCCACATTGAGCGAGATGTTCCCGGAGCGTCTGCGTTGGATTGCGCTGGGTAGCGGGGAAGCTCTGAACGAAAACGCCGTAGGACGTGGGTGGCCGGACAAGGCGGAGCGAAACGCAAGACTTGAGGCCGGTTACGAAACCATGCGCGCGCTGCTTGCCGGTGAGACGGTGAGCTCTGACCGCCGCCAACTCGAGACAGAAGAAGCAAAGCTTTCGTCACTTCCAACCAAGCCACCCTTGCTGTTAGGCGCGGCGCTTACTGAGGAAACCGTAACCTGGCTGGGAAAATGGGCTGATGGCTTGGCTACAGTCCGGAAACCTGTCAACGAACTGAGGCGGGTGGTAGAGGCGTTCCGGTCGAACGGTGGCGCGGGTAAGCCTTGCTCTCCAGCTTCAAGTGTCCTGGGCGCCCACAGTCGATGAGGCTCGAATGGCATGAGTGGCGCAATGCGGCCGTCAAGCCGGATCTGTTGGCCGAGCTGAAAACCCCGGTGGAATTTGATGCCGCGTCACGCGATGTGACGCCCGAGGAGATGGTCGAGTTAATCTCCTTGGTTACGCGCGGAAATGAACTGCTCGATCTGCTCGATGAATGCGCGACCTGTGGTTTCGACGAGATCTACGTTCATAACGTATCCCGCAATCAACACGGGTTTATGGATTTCATGGCAAAGGAGGTATTCAGCCAGATGAAGCTACGCGGCAACTCACCATCCCGGAACGACGGCGGCCGTCTATATAGATGGTACCTCTGGTATCATCACGGTCGCCATAGAGCACGAAGCGTCTATTAACAAGGACGTCAAACTTTCTAACATTCTGTTTTATCACACAAATGTCGCGAAAAAAACGGCTGACAACTCATGTCGAATTCTAGGAGTGAGTGCCTCAACCTGCACGCCGACCCTCTCCACCGTTCGCTTTCAATAGCGACATCAAAACCGGCCCCAGCGAAAATTCGCCCCGTTCCGTGCGTTTCGTAAGATCACGAAGATAGCCGCCAGGACTATTGATGAAGTTCGATCGTTCCAGAATACACGCCACCGCAACCGCTGCGTTTTCAGGCCCCATCGCATTGCAGGCCCCCTCGTAGGCTGACGGGCTGATACCCAACATCGAGCGAACCACCACAGCCGCGGTCATGAGCTCGCGCCAATGTGCAATGCCCCCGCCTGGCCCATAGTCGGCAATCTGCGGGCAAGCTCGAAGAACCAATCCCAACGGGAACGCCTTGATCTGTCCGAGATTTGCTTTCGCCACACTGTCACTCACGCTCTTTATAAGCGTCTTTTCCGCCATGCTTTCGCCCAGCTGCTTTCCGGAGCTAGGTTCAAGTTCATTAATAGATTCGGTATTTGAATTCTGTATGTGACCGTCATCCAGACCGGCATTGCCATGCATATTCTCAGTTTCTGTTCGGATTTCCAGAAGGTTGAGAACCTCAGCACGCAAGAGCTCCATCTCATCGAGTGTTGCTTCGACTTGGTTTCTGTCCGGATATCGAGGATGCCCCCTGACGATCGCAATATACATCGCCTCGACACGCTCCCAGTCGCCAGGAGCGCCTTCCTCAATCGCGGCAGTAATCAGCTTACGGACATCTCGGCGGCAGATCGTCAGTGCTTCTTTGGCCCGGCGAAAGCGCATACGCTCCGCGGCCACGTCCTGCGCCAGCAAGGCGAGCTCGGTGGCACGCGCAAGTAGCGGACTCAGATCGAAGCCGTAAGCGTTTTCGATTTCACCAGCTCGATCGCGATGTGCGTAACGTTTGCCGTTGGGACTATCACGACGCTGTATAAGTCCCGCATCGACAAGCGCACGGAGCTGGCGGCGCAGTGTACTTTCTGTAATCCCATGGGCGCGGACGGACAGCTGCGCATTGGATGGAAATACAACAAGCCCGTTCTCGGCCTCGAGCTGCGGATTAGGGTAGAATGTCAAAAGGGCATCGAGAACGGCAAGCGCTCGATCTTGCAGGCCAAAGCGTTCCCTCGTTTCGCACACATCGCGAAATACTTTCCACTTTTCGACACGCGTGCCTGGTGCTGGTGCCGCGATCGCCAATTGCCGTTTCACTAAGGCAAGCGTCGTCGGCCGCCGCCCAAAGGGCGTCGTTACATGTCCCGTCTGCATTTTTCTCTCACCTTTCTTCAGGCAAAGGAAATCCGCTCACCAAATCGGTGCCAAGACTCTTGACTGTGATTCCGGGAAATGCGATTCTCAATCCTGCGAGAGATACGAGAGAGGCTTCCACGGATTACCGTTTGGGGGCCTTTTTCTTTTGCGGTTTAGTCTCCGTTGTTTTCCTGCTTCGATCCTTTGTACTCATCGTACAAACGATCCAAGTGGGCTGACAGCCACTCGCTGAAGGGCTTCGCTTCGACATTCGAAAGCTCGATCGCAACCTTCTTCGATTTGGCATTCATCACGAAATTCAGTGATGTATCGCTCGAACTCCAATCCATCCCGGACGCACCGGTCTTAGGCTTCTTTGCAGCCGATTTGGCCTTGTAGCGCTTCAGGTAGTCGTGGAGCTCATCGAACCGCTTGTCTCCAGTCAGCTCAACGAAACCTGCCGTTTCGACATGCTCCGTGGCAACCTTCAGGAGGGCAGGAGCAAGAAGCAATTGACGGAGGCTAAGCCACCGGTCGCGCCCGATCTTTTTGGAGGCCCCGAGCACCTTGAGGATCGAGGCCGGGACGACCTCCACGACACCGAGCATTTTCGAAAGCATTGCCTCATCGATCGCGAGCGACGACCGAACCACATCCTTCGTCATTCCAGACGCAAGCAGGTTCTGTGCGAAATACGCACGCTCAATGAACGAAAGGTTGGAGCGTGCGGAATTTTCCTGCCCCTGGGCGATTGCGGACGTGATGTCATCCAGCTTCTTGACAACTGCCTTGACCGGAATTCCAAGCTCTCTGGCGACTTTGAGACGGCGGTGACCGAAGACGACCATGAAGCGTTGACCATCCGACGAACTGGGTCGAACCAGAATCGGTGTCGTCTGGCTGGACGAAGCGATCGCCTGCTTGAGCTCCTGGTACTCCTCGCCATCGTCGGAAAGGCGATCGGCGACAAAGGAAACGTCAATCAACCGCGGATCCAGATCCACGATCACCTCGCCCTCCATCAGCTTCTTTGTGTTCTCTGCCAGATCCTCGATAGACCGGACGACTGTCTTGGCCGCTCCAGTCATGCCGTAGCCAGGCTTTGTTGGTGTCTGGTTGGACGCGATGGAAGCCATGTCCAATTTAGAAAAAGGATTTTCACGCGCCATAGCCGGCCTCCGCGCTCGCTTTCAACGTCGACAACGAATTGATATGGTTCATTAAATCCCGCGAAAAAACGGCTGACAAGTATGTCATTTTCGCCCCCATGCGCCGTGGATTAGTTCCATGATTTCGCCGTTGGCCGCGTTCAGGCTTTCCATCGCCCGGTCATAGGTAGAACGGACGAAATCGCCTCGTTCTACCTCGTACAAAGTCTGCTTCTTTATCGAAGCATCAGAAATGGCTGTCGATTTGAGCACATGATTTCGCAACATTTGCTGGGCGAACATCGATTGCATAAATCCGACCATCTGCGCCTGCGGGATGTCCGTCGGCTCGAAGCGCGTGACTAGATACCGGAACCATTCGACGCGCATCTCTGCACCGGCCTCTGCAACCGGACCCATTATGCCGCCCAACATCATGAGGAACTGGCTCATCGACATGATATCCAGCATCTGGGGATGGATAGTGATCAAAATGCCTGTGGAAGCCATAAGCGCGGTGATCGTCAGGTATCCCAGCTGTGGCGGGCAATCGATAACGACCAGGTCGTACCTGTCGTCCACCTGCTTTAGTGCATTGAAGATGCGCATGTAGAATAACCGACCGTCCTCTCCCTTCTTGGAGGAGATCGCCAAGGGCACATCATACTCGTATTCCTGCAGGACCAGATTTGCAGGAACCACATCAAGGCCGGGAATGTTGGTCGGCTGGATAACTTCCGAGATGAATTTCCGCTCGTCATCGAAACGAAGCGCTTCGTACAGCGACGCGGTATCATCAAGTTCGGGCTGGATTCCAAAGAGGGATGTCAGTGATGCCTGTGGATCGAGATCGACCGCTAGTACGCGATGACCGGTGAGGGCTAGATATTGTGCAAGGTGCGCAGCGGTCGTAGTCTTTCCGCTTCCGCCCTTGAAATTCACCACCGACACGACCTGCATAGGCTCGCCCTCACGGCGCCGGGGAACGTAGTATCGCTTGTCTGATTTTTTGTTGGATTCGAGATAGTCTCGAAGCTCTAACATCTGATCAGCCGTATAGTAGCGTCGGCCACCGACGGACTCAACCTCCGGCCCCTTGCCCTCCAAATGGATTTGCCGCAGATGGCTCTGGGTTACCCCTATGAAGTCGGCGACTTCTCCCAGCTGGAACTTGCGCAGTCCCTTCTTGGCGTCCGGGGGATATTGTTGGCTACGGAGCATATGCAACGCATTTGAGATCTTCGCTCCCTGCTGGGCAATCTCGATATCAAATCTGTTGGGCTGCGGATGGTTCATTTTGCAAACTATATCCCGGAGGGCTTCATTTTCGAAAAAATGGCAACAAGGCCATCATTTGCGAAACTATCCCGCGATTCCCAACTCTGAGCAAGGGATTTAAGGTTAACAAGGAGTTAACGCAAATTTCCCGATTCCATCGCCCGAGGCGAATCTGCGATCATTTACCGTGAGTTAGTCAGATTATCTCCCGTCGCCTAGTCATCGCAAAATGTAGATTTGCACATGAATCTCCTCCGCCTAGCCCACCACACGCTCACTTTCTAAGAGCCAGACCAGCGGCTCGCTAGAATCACCTGAGGTGCAAATCTGCACATAGGCACACGCTGAAGGAGATGATTTCTGTCCGCATGACCGTGTTCAAGCGGAGATCATCATGCGGATATTGACCGTCGCGCCCGAGAAATACGGGTGCCATCGCGACGACCCGAGACAGATGCACCGTCTTCGCGCGACGGTATTCGGCGGACGTCTCGCCTGGGACGTTTCCATCAGCGACGGAGAAGAGCGCGACCAGTACGATGATTGCAGACGACTTATCTTCTAGCAACTGCCGACGGTGCAAGGGTCGCAGGTTGCGTTCGTCTCTTTCTAGCTTCTGGTCCCACCATGCTGGAGCAGACCTTCCCTTAGCTTCTCGATACGCGTTGCTTCGCCCCCATTCAGGCATGGTCTAGAGTTCGCGCTTCTGCGTCGATACCTCATTTGCCTTGCAGAGGGAGGCAACCCAACTGCATGTCGAGACGCTCACCTTGTCGCCGGTATCATCAATGGTTGATAGCGAGCGGCTACCGCGAGATCGTCACGGCAACAAATCTGCGTTTCGAGCGCATCCTGAACCCGGCGGATGGCCGATGAAGCGTCTCGGCGAACCGGCCGCGATAGGCAACACCATCGCCATCGCCGGGCCTCCGGCCGACCGCGTCAGCTTCGAGCAGGTATGCTCTCCAGGTTATCAGTCGTTCCATCGGCCCGACGGAGAAATCCTCAGGAGCGCTGCGTGAACGAACTCCGCTCCCATCCCCGCCTGGTCCGCAAATTACAGGACGCGCTCAGCGACCAACTCTGCATCGCCCTCGATGACGCCACCGTTGTCGAGATCATGCTCAATCCGGACGGCCGCCTTTTCATCGAGCGGCTGTGGCACGACGTGGCACCGGCCGGCGCGATGAGCGCTGCTGCAGCCGAAGTCGTCATCGGCAGCATTGCGCATGCGCTGCTGTCGGAGGCCGACAATGAGCGGCCGATCATCTCAGGCGAACTGCCGATTGACGGACACCGCTTCGAGGGGCTGTTGCCACCGGTGGTATCCGGACCGGCATTCACGATCCGCCGTCGGGCTTCGCGTCTCATTCCACTGACAGAATATGTGAAGTCGAAGGTGACGACCGAAGCCCAGGGATCTGCAATTCGAATCGCGATCGACGCGCGGATGAACATCGTCATCTCGGGTGGCACGGGCTCGGGGAAGACCACACTCGCAAACGCCACCATCGCCGAAATCGTTACTGCGGCGCCGGACGACCGGATAGTTATCCTCGAAGACGCCGCCGAAATTCAATCCTTAGCGGAGAAGGCGGTTTCGCTGCATACCAGGGATACGACGACTTGGCGCGTCTACGTCCCGACCGCGTCGTCGTCGCACTGACGCTGCTCAAGCCTTATACTGGCCATCCGTGCGGCGTAACTACAACCAGTCCAACACGGCGATGTTAGCATTGCGCCGATCGGCGCAATTGACGGCAGAAGTCAGCCAGCAGCCGATGCAGGGGGCATCAGCCGAGCCGTCGAACTCGTCGTCGACACTGAACGAACGGGGAGGGGAGGCGGGTCCGCTAGGTCGTCCACCTAGCTGGATACCGCGACGGCCGCGAACAGACCGAACACTATGCCCATTTCGATCAGGACAGCCATGTCGCGTAAAATCTCCATTATTCTCACCGCGCGACGCTTGTCGCTGTTTCTGTTGGCCTTGCGGATTCCGCGCTCGCCTCCAACTGCGCAATTGTGCGCTGGGACGCCTTGCAGGTGACGTGAATAAAAATTCTCTTCGTGGCCGCAAACCATGTTTGGCATGAATTCGGTTTTCGGCGCCGTGCAGAATAATGCGCAAAAGTGTATTCCCCGGTCTACCTACAGATCGAAGAACGCGGCCTGGAGCGCAACATGTCAGCTCGAGTTTATCGAATTGTCTGCGCAGTCTATGGTCAAAATAGAAAAAGAGAGCGGCATTTACGCCGACCCGCTTCTTCTATTAATCTAAGTGCCATCATCGAATGCTGCCGCTTTCGCCGCAATGATGTTGGCAAGCGAGTGCCCAGCACGCCGACTGTTGGCACCATGGATGTAATGCTGTTCGGTGATCGCGAAGCTGTTATGCTGAAGGAGATCTTTTGCCGCTCTGATGTTCTTAGGATCAGCGGCAGCGAGGAATGACGCGGCCCCGCGCCGAAAACCGTGAGGAGAGATTGCCACGCCAAGGCGGTTCTTTGTATGCTTGCATAGATAGCGGCGCACCATTTTATCCGTCATCGGCCGCTCGCCATACGGCCACATCCCCTTATGGGCATGGGAATTTGGGAAGACCGGCCGATAGATTTCAATATATTCGTCGACGTACCGACCAAGCTCAGACTGGATCTCGAAATCTTCGGAAATCCCCGTCTTGACCATGTCGGCTGAAAGATAGACCCGCCACAGCCCACCGATTTTGACCACCTGTTCGCCAAGGCGCAGGTTCGTAAATCCTGAACGTCGCATTGGCGCGACGGCCAAGAACGCAATCATGAGCCCATCGCGAAACTGTTCTGCCTGTGACAGGATAACACGCGGCAACAACGCCGACTTGTTGCGAGCGTCTTCCATCAATTCAAGCCCGAGACGGTAGAGGTCAACGCTTAAGACGTAAGGCTTTGGTGCCCGAACCGCCCGCTTGCGTACTCGTTGGACGAGCCCAAAAAGCCAACTCCAATCGTCCCTAGGCATCGCTGCGGAAACAGTATGGTAAAGTCTTTGAAGCTCGATACCAACTGTCGTCTGGGTGCTGTTCACTCCCATGGCAAGCGTATACCCCTTGATAGTTTCGCGGGTGACCCGCGCGCTCAAAGGTTGATCAAGAAGCGCAGGATGCGACTTTCGCAAAAAGCCGAGCCAGTGTCCGTAAGAATAGCGACGTGTGCGAATAGTTGTAGCAGAGAGTGAGACCCAAGGGCCATCATCAATCGGTCCTTCCGCGGTCAGGCTTTCGAACATCATGCGATCTTCAGGCGGCCATTCATCGAATGGCAGCCCCTTGTTCATATGTTTAGTCATCACTTCGTTCCCATCTTCCGACGACGGCGGGGCGCAGCGTCCTCGCGCTCCATCGTCTGTTCAATGAGTTTCGCATGATGCCGACCAGCACGACGCGAGCTCAGTCCCGCATAGAAGGCGGTCGAGGTTTCCACGCTCTTATGACCCAGCAATTCCTGCACCAGGGTATGAGCGCCCGGATCGTTGTCCAAAATCATCTTCGCGCAAAGGTGCCGGAATGCGTGCGGGTTCATGCGAAAACCGACGTACTCTTTGAAATAGGCCTGGATAAGATACCGGACCTGCGCGAAGCCTTTCCCGATACCGTCCGTGCGGCAGAACAGTGGTTCCGGAGAGCGGCCAAGGATCTCCGGCGCGATATGCTCGTAGTATTCCAAAATCATCTGAGCGACGTGATCGGGAATATCGAATGCGATCTCACGATGTGACTTGGTGGCTTCCATCGGGATGATGATGCTCGACGTACCTCTAGGTCGCAGAATGATAGTCTTTCCGAAAGTAAGCTCGGTAAGGTTTGCAAGCCGGAGCGGCATGACCGTCAGAATACCAATGCCAAGTGCTGCCTGAGCCTTCGCCAAACGCGTGCGATCAGAAAGGTCAGCGTCATGTTTTACACGCTTCCAGATCGCTGTAGGTGCATTGACCAACCGCTTCAGGGTATTCGGGTCGTCAAACTGCGAGACAAGTTTCATGTTTTTATTGGTCATGGTTGCTGTCGGCTTCTTGATGCCCGCGTTCTTCATTTTAACCCGGAGGGAATCAACGTGCGGCTTGTCGCAGCCGAGCCATGCGTTGGCGAGCTGGATGAGCAGGCTAAGGGTCGAGAATGTTTCCGCAAGCTGTGCGGATTTGTCGACGGCTTTCATGGTGTTTGCGATGCATTTGAAAATTTTCGGCTCCACCAGCACAGCAATCCCGGTCAGGCTATCGGGCGATACGCCCGCGTCGACCAAAGTGGAGGCTACGCGATGGATGCGACGCAGATAATTGTCGGCCGTACTCTCGCTCACCGGGCGAAGCCGTGCGTTGTCTGCAAAAATGTCTTCCCCGACAAGCCAAGCGCGGTAGCGCTTTGCATCATCCTGGAATGACTGAGGGAGGTCGGACATCGCGGTAGAGAGGCGACGCAGACGAGATGGGGGCGTTGCCATCCCCTGAAGCCCCAGATCAGGGCAGCGGATCCGCAACTCGTTCCAGTAACGACCGGTTGCACGCATCAGCGCATGCTGATTAGCACGGCCTGACGTCTTTTCCGTATGCTGCACGAACGCACTGAAGTGTGTAGTGTCAGCAACCTGCGGCTGGAGGTCGTTGTCGTTGAGGTAGTGGACGAACGCCCACATAGTCGCTTTCTCGTGGAGCGAGGCAACACGCGACATAACGACCGACCATGCCGGCGACAGTGGCTTGCGGATCTCCCGGTAGCGTGCGAGTTCGGGCACGAGACCGCTCTGTTTCATCCCATGCATAACCAAGTTACGCATGTTCGTGATCGTCGCCCGCTTTACGCCATGAGCGGCGGGCTCGATTGTCCGCAGGACTTTCATAAGCTCTGGCATTGTCGCGGGAATGTCCTGGAGTGCGACCCCCGAGTACCGCCAGACGCTATTGAAGGAGTTCTCCATCCGGCGGCGCCTTTCAACACTCATTCCGGTCTGACTGCGGACGGTGGCGTGCACGTCAGCCAAAGTCGGCCGGTTCTTGCGATCTGTGGTCATGATGTTTTGCTTTCTGTAAGCGCAGGAGCTCATTCATCGACAAATTTGCCGATGTTGAAAAAGCCGCTGATGTGGTTGATTGTTTTAGATCATAGCTTTCGGGCCGATGTTCCGGCCAGAAAGCAGGGTTAGTGAGCTACAACTCGGCCAGTACGCCGGCGATCAAGACCAACGCTCGGCAGGCGCTTTGCCAGAACTTCAAGCTGTTCGAGGTGGTTGAAATCTGCTGCCAACCATTCACGTGCGGTTGTGATAAGCACGAGTGCTATACAGTGAGCAGAGGCAGGCGACTGTGCGAGAGCAGCCTCTGTAATCTTCTGAAAAGCAGCCGGTACAACCAGATCCGCCAGACCCCAGATGTCACGGAGAGGAACGCCTTCCTGGACAAGGTATCCAATTGCTCGATCGAGATACTGTCTCACCGTCATCCGGTTGATCCGCAGCAGCGGGTGTGCCTTAGACAGTTCGGTGATCAGGCCGGAAGAGCAGGCCCACTCTACGCAGAGATAGCGTTCCGAGATGAGGTTTGATGAGTAGTTGGTTGGTTCAACGGACGACATATTCACTCCTTTCTTCATAGGGGAAAATTCCCTTTTTTTGCTTTTGCAAGAATGGCAATTTGTGTGGAAACGGTCTTTTACTATTCAAATATACGCGTATTGAAATGCTCGCTCCCATTTTGCTGTTTTTGCTTAGACGTTGCGGTCAAGTTCCGTGAGTTCCAGCGCAGCTACTTCATACAAAGCAGTAACGTGCCACGATGGCAGCGGCGACCAGTCCTCAGCAATACCGAGCAGCAGCGAGACCAAGCGCAAGCGCTCAGTAACGTCGAGGCTGCGTCGGGCCTGGTGAATGATCACCGGAAAACGGCTCAGTGAGATGAGATCATTGAGTGACTTAAGGTGGGACGCGGCGATCCCTGAGTAGCCAAGCAGCTTCATCGCATCATTAATTGCGGCCTGCATCTGCAATGCGTCGAGCTTGGAGGTGGGACGGCGTTCCTCGAGCTTCGAAATCCAGTTGGTTGCCAATGCCCACTGCAGGAAGAAAAAACAGTCGTCCCCAAAGGGCTCGGACTGCTTCCAGGGATCTCCAAATTCGAGGATGGGCAAGCTCTCGTAGTGTTGGTCGAACATTATTTAATCTCCGTTTCTCTAAAGCTAAAAGCGTGGACAGTGACAGCTTCAATTACAACCCAAGGCAGCTTTCGTAAGCCGTTGCAAAATAATTCCGAACCGGTCGTTTCGTCATCTTCACCAGTTCTGTTTCTAAATTTGCTTAGTGAGCCCCTTTTGGCAAGCACATAGTAAAGTAATGGTTAATCTGAGAAACGGCGCAAATCTTAGATTACTAGTGCCTGATTACCCATTTTTTAGAACTTAATTTCTTCCCTGTCGCATTATGCGATATCATTTTCTCTTATTCCTAAATTGCCTGTAGTCACTCGCCTCGTAACATGCGAGGCGCCGTAAGCTTTCTCTTGCATGTGACCGAGAATTATGATCGTTAAATTAAACAACTTCTGGGTGCATGTGGTGACTGGAAGTTGCTTGTGATTATTACTCCGCCAAGAGCACATGGCTCATCCACCAGACTAACTGCTTAGTTTGTGTCGTATTCTTCGAATTGGCCCTGGCCCTGAACTGGAATACGCGTTGGCGCAATGCGAGATCAACGCGATGTCAACGGAGCAGGGGATGTTTGCCATGGGGACACCGGGATACGGCTTTAGTGCTCAACTCGGCAACGCGATCACCAATGAAGTCAGGCGCCAGGAATACATTCGACGTTGCATGGTACTGAATGGCTGGATGCAACGCCCAGGTTCATCTGCCAGGGCAGGGGCCAACAGTTACGAACACCCACGACGATGCAGCTGAGTACGCCACAGCAGCGTCGTCCACCAACCCGCGTCGTCGCGGGGCAGTAAGACCCTTCCTGGAATAGGGTTCGATGATATTTGAGCATAGAGTTCGCAGGAAGAGACGAGGCTCGGAAATTCCGACCAGTATTTTCGAAATTCCTGCGAAAATTTGCAGGGTCCCCGGCCCTTCTATTTTCGCCGGTTTCGGTTTCAACCTTAGCTGCCGAGGCATTGGTGCATTCAGCTTCGGATCTTGGCATTCACGTTGTGAATCGATCCCGTCTTACCGATTCAAAACTGTCGTCGGACCTGGACTCTTTCGCACTGGCACCAATGATTATTCCACCCATGAGCGGTGGGATGACTTATCGGACGCTTACACACTTATTCCGAGACCGCATCAATTGTGCGACGGCTGTCAGTCCGCGATTTCCAAAACCGCGTTCAATACCGCGTTCGGTTCGAAACCTATGACCTGAGCCAGTTCCAGGAACTCGACGACGTCGACGCGCCGCTCTCCACTTTCGATATTGGCAATGTGTGGCTGGTGGCGGTTGAGTGCTTTCGCCACGTCTGCTTGGGTTAGCCCAGCGGCTTTGCGCTGCTCGATAAGCAGTTCCACAAGCCGTCTGTGTCTCGCTGAATGTAGCGTCTTCGTCATGGACCACCGAGCTGTTGGACTCGGCGGTAATCCGCTTTTTGGATTATCCAAAAATTAGATATTCTACGGCATGTTCATTCCAGCTTATGGGGATGGGCAATGAACAAACGAAATATCATCTACACTACGATCGTTGTCTTGTGCGCTGCCGCTCTAGTGGGATGCCAGTCTGTGTCGTACTCTCGAATTGGCCCCGGCCCTGAACTGGAATACGCGTTGGCGCAGTGCGAGATCAACGCGATGTCAACGGAGCAGGGGATGTTCGCCATGGGGACACCGGGCTACGTCTTTGGGGCTCAACTCGGCAACGCGATCACCAATGAAGTGAGGCGCCAGGAATACATTAGACGCTGCATGGTACTGAATGGCTGGAGGCAAGGCCCAAGCTCAGCTGCGAGGGCAGGGGCCCACCAGTTTCGAACGCCGACGACGATGCAGCCGAGTACGTTACAGCAGCGTCGTCCGCCAACCCGCGTTATTGCCGGACAGTGAGACCCTTCTCGAATAGGGCTAGATGAGGTTTGAGCATAGAGTTCGTAGGAAGAAACAGGGGTCGGAAAATTTGGCCAGGATTTTCGAAATTCCTGGGAAAATTTGCAGGGTCCCCGGACCATCTATTTTCGCCGGTTTCGGTTTCAATCTTGGAGGCATTGGAGCACTCAGCCGCTGATCCTGACATTCACGTTGTGAATCGATCACCTCTTACCGATTCAAAACTGTCGTTGGACCTAGACTGGGTTATCTCCCATTCTGACTGCTATGAGCACCCAACAGTTTCAGGTTCACCTCGTCCGTGTGGATCGTAGTCGCAACATGTGCCGGTTCTACAGAGTGTCAATTGAACCAACACTGTTCGGAGACTATGCGGTAGCACGTGGCTGGGGGAGGGTAGGGTCCCATGGTCGCCTGAGGATTGACCTGTTCGCTGAACAATCTCAAGCTTTACAGCACTTTCTCGACATGGTGAGACAAAAGCGCGGCCGAGGATATAAGACGCGGCCTCTGAGATCTGTCGATCCACTGATGCACTATCGCCCGAGAGCCGCCAAGCTGAGAATGTTTCAAACCGATGAAAGCTCTTGTCTGGCAAGCTGCAGTTCACCTGAATGAGGACATTCTTGAAATCGGATTTCCAAGCTTAGGCGAGGCGGTCAAGAGGGGGCGAACGCGGTGACTCGGTAGTCACGTGCGCCGTTTAGCCGCCCCAGACGCGAAGTGGCTATCCCACGGAACTATCGAGCAACAAATTTGTTGCCGTTTCCACGCTAAGTAGCGCGTCCAAAAAAACGGGAGAAATGCCGTGAGTGAAGCTGAGAAACATCCGGAGCAAGATCCCGCTGAGGGCTCACGTGAGACAATCGAGCGTGATCTGGAACGACAGGACGACAAACACCAGCGTCCGAAAGACAACGATGGTGACGAGGCGTCCAACACGTCTACTTCGAAGCAGTAGCTGCCGTGAGCGTATCCATGTGCGATAGCGTACCGCGAACTGACTTAGTTCCACGCGGTATGTCTACACACAGCGATTTATCTTCGGCAGTTGGAGGATTTGCGATGACACCTGATGAGCGAGTGCAAGATAACGAACTTCGGGACATCATTGATCAAAAGCTTACTTTGCTTGTTCGCGAACTAGCAGACGCCAACTGGAGCGTTGATGAGGTCGTCGTGGTCATCGACGCTGTCTTAGAGGCCAAGTGGCTGCCCCAGGCGAGAGCGTTACAAGCTGCCCGAAACAGCGGCTCAGAGAACTTTGTTTCAGACGGCAATGAAGGTTAAGTCCCCAGGAGTGATCGTGCCAGCAACATTCCAGATAATTCCCCTCAGTTCGACCGACCCTGAAGGCAGCGATACTGAAAATGAGCCAAAGCTTCTATTCACGGACGCATTACAGACTGCTCGGGAGTTAAAATCTCAAGGCAAAGCGTTTCGTGTGTTCTTCGACGGAGATACTCTAGAAGATCAACGTCGGGCCTTCCGCGAACTCGGTGCATTGGAGTGACGCATGTATCGGTGTCGTCGCCTTAGCGTTTCGGCTCCAGTCCTATCACCCACCCCACTGCGTTCTGCTGCCCGGTCGCGCTTCAGGCCGAGGAAGCCTGAACGTTCGGGCATATCGGTCTGCGAGACAAGTCATTGTTGGCTTAGAAGCGGTACCGCTGTCGCCATCCCAGCTCTGATCAAGCACAGATCGTCACCTACGACGAGGCGTGCGCGCCTCCGATGAAACTGGCAGTGGTCGCGCAAAAAGTACATCGCTCTCACTGATGAACACCTTGCCCCCGATGTCCTCCCCGCGAGATATCGCGGCAGCAGCCAAACCAGTGAGGAGGTTGGCATTAAGCGTCAGACGTCGCAACGACATCTCTGGCGGGTTGGCAATCGATCTGATCGCTTCGCATGTCACGATCACCGACCAGACCTGCGAGCCGTCAGTCACCGCGATCTGTCCGTTTTCGTGGTTCGCACAGGGTGATTTCGGTATGGCCGATCATATCAACTTGCCTTCCTGCTCTTGAGGTCGTCCGCGACAGATTTGCGCAACGCGTCCATGATGTTGACCACGTTCGACGCGGGAGCAGGCGCTTCCTTTGTCTTCGAGGACTTCCTTGTGGGCTTTAGGGTTGTCTTCTTTTCCTCGATGAGCTTCAGCAAACTTTCCTGTATGGGATCGCTCACCATCTTGGGCGACCATCTCGCGGACTTTTGCTTGATCAGCTTCTGCACGAGCGGGATGAGGTCGGGTTCCGCTTCGTCGTCTATGTCTTCGAAATAGGCCTCTTCCGGCCGTACCTCGTCCCCAAAGCGAAGAGACCAGAGAACAATGCCATTGTCGCGTGGCTCCAGCACGACCGCCCGTTCGCGACGGCCGATCACCAGCTTGGATACACCGACGACGTTGTCGGCTTTCATCGCATCACGGATGACGGCGAAAGCCTCGTGGCCGACGGTATTGTCAGGCATCAGGTAGTGCGGTTTTTCGAGGTAGACCCACTCGATGCTTTGCGACGGTACGAACTTCTGGATGTCGATGGTCTTCACCGTATCGAGCTGCACTGCGTCGAGATCGTCGTCGGTCAGGATAACGTAGTCGTTCTCGCCGCGAGCATACCCCTTCGCCTCGTTTCGGTCTTTCACGGGTTTCCCGGTGACAGAGTCGATGTATTGCGAAACGACACGGTTGCCCGTTTCGCGGTTCAGCGTATGAAACCGCACCTTCTCGCTTTCGCTGGTTGCCGGGGTCATGGAGACCGGGCAGGTCACGAGCGATAGCTTTAGGTAGCCTTTCCAGTAAGGACGGATTGCCATCGTCTCTCTCCTAGCTTGCCTTGCGCTGCGGGGCGGTCTTTGAAGCGGCGGACTTCACGACCGCCCCACGCGCCGCACGTTTGCGACCCGTGCCAGCATTGGCATTGGCGGCCGTGCGTTCCGGTTTTGGTTCGGCAGCTTTCAGCAGCCCTGCGCTCTCTCGAAGGGCGGCGAGCAGGTCGTTCGGCTGCGAGACCTCTATCTTCTTGCGCTTGGGAAGCGCCTTGCCCTCGACCTTGGCCTTTACCAGTTCGGCGAGTGCTGCCTCATATCGGTCGTCGAAGGTTGCCGGATCGAATGTCCCCTTCTTCGTGCTGATGATGTGCTTGGCGAGATCGAGCATCTCGCCTTCGATCTCCAGCTTCGGCATGTCCTCGAAGGCCTTCGCGCTGGACCGAACTTCGTAGTCGTAGTTCAGCGTGGTGGCGATCAGGCCCTTGCCGTGGGGACGGATGAGAACCGTGCGCATTCTCCGGAAGAGGACGGTCCTGGCGATGGCTGCGACCTTCGATTTCCTCATGCCGTCGCGCAGTGCGGCGAACGCGTCGGAGCCCATGCGATCTGGAGTGAGGTAGTAAGGCTTGTCGAAGTAAACGTCGTCGACGTCTGAGCAGGGGATGAACGCCTCGATTTCGAGCGTCTTGTCGCTCTCCGGGATCGTGGCGGCCACCTCGTCTGGATCGATGACGAGATATTGTCCGTTTTCGATTTCGAAGCCCTTGGTCTGGGCTTCCTTAGGCACCAGCTTTTCGGTCTCGCTGTCGATGAAGACGCGATTGACGCGGTTGCCTGTCGCCGAATTGATCGTGTTTAAAGTGATGCGGTCGGAGGTGGAGGCTGCCGTATAAAGCGCTACACCCGCTGTGACCTCTCCGAACTTGAGGAAGCCTTTCCACTGCGCTCGATGACCTGCCATACGCTTTACTCCGAATCACCTGGTTGGCGACTCCAATCGGATTCGAAGTGATTCGTTCCGAGTCAAAACGAATCATTTTTCAATGGCTTGAGCGGATATCTTGCGAGTTTGATTCAGCGTGGTTTCGTCATGCAGGCTTACCGTTTGATCTCAATCGGTTTCCAGATCACCTGGACGCTTTTGGGATCGGGATCGAACAACTCGCAAGTGACTTTCATCTCGGTCCCGTCGCAGGCGCTGCACCTGAACTTCAGTTTCCAAGGGTTGGCGTTCCAACCTTTGTACTGGGCGAGGTCACGCGCCAGAAACCTGCCTTCGCGACCGCATGGGCGGCATGCCGCAACGACGACCATGTTGTGCCTGACGGCTTCGGCAAGTGTTCTGAGATTCCCGACCATGACGAATAATTGGAACGGATGCAGAACGGCGTCAACCTACAAGCCAGCATCGCAGTCCGTTATACCTGACGGCCAACCCGGCTGTGGGAATCACGGCGGCCATTGCCGATGCGTCGACACGTGATCGTGTCGTTGACCTGTCTACCACCGACGTCCTATTCGGGCGTTGGAGGGACCTATGCCCGAATTGATACCGGACGAGATTGAAACGCTGCGCATGCTCGCTGGTCAGCTTCCGCGACGACTTGGGTCGAAGCATGTCCTCTGTATAGAAGAACTTGCGTCCTTCGGTCTGTGCGCTTCTGTCGAGCCTCACCGTCTGACGGACAGAGGCATTCTCTGCCTCGAGGCAAGCACAGGAACGGTTGACCTTCGATCCCGCCGGGTCGCCTAGCGTTCAGAGGGTCAGATATGGCCGTTGCTCACGTATGGCGATCGGTCCACAATGGCGTGCTGCGGTTGCCCGCCCGAGGTCCTAGCCTGCAGCCGAGGCTCGCTGCGGACGGACCACGCTCCAAGCGGGCGGCGAGCCTCGCTTCTCGTCAATTAATACGAGCGGTTGCGCGGTCGGTCCAGGGGCTCGAAGCGACATACTGCCCTCGGTACGGCGGGTACTCTTGAAGAGCGGATCGCCGCCACCAAGGTCGGCTCGCCTTCATCTGCTCAGCCATGACAGATACGCGACTATACGCTTAGCGATGTCTGTTTCACTACGGCCGTTCGACGAACCTTCAGCCGAACAGGTCTTTCGTCAATGTCGGAAGGCCCCCAAGGCCACCTACCTCCGTGTAACGCGGCAACACCATCATTCGGTCTGCGGGCAGGGGACGTTGAAGGGCCTTTGCCTCGCTCCATGGCGCGGTCATCCAAATCTCGCATTCTTCCTTCGTCGTCAGAAGGACGGGCATAGCTTTCGGATGGATAGGTTGTACGATCTCGTTGGCATCGGTCGTAAGGAAGGCATAGAGGTCATGTTCACCCTCTCGGGGTGCCTTGATCGGGCCTCGTGCGCCAATCCACTTCGTATGAATGCCTGCGAGCATGAATAGCGGCTTATCCTCGCCGACGACGAACCATCGTAGCGGCTTCTTTCCCGTGGCCGGGTCAGCCGACTGTTCGTACTCGCTGAATGCCGTCGCGGGAACAAGACAACGGTTCTCGACGCGGAGCCACTGCTGCCAATGGGGAATGAATGTCTTGCGGACGTTCGTAACACCCCTGTCGGGCTTGCCGTCAAGATGCACCTCGGGCGTCGGCATGCCCCACGTCGACATCGTAAGCTCGCGCTCGCCTTCGGTGTCCACGCGGATGATCGGTCCCTCGCGATCGGGATGGACGTTGATCGACGGTGGCAGGTTTCCTTCCCTGAACCGCGTGATGCTGATGAAGTCCCTGATCGCCTGCTGGTTGGTCGTGACATTGTAGAGGTTGCACATGCCCGTCTCTCCGTGTCGTGCTTAGATATGCGGCCACGCTGGAGTATCAACAGCGCTTTCAATGGCTAAATGACGGCGGAGCGTCATTAACATGAAGGCGGCGTCCCGGCGCTTCCGAGTAAGACGAGGCCTTGATCTAGGGATCTTGCGCGACAGATAGCAGGCTGATCGATGGGGGAATGCATCCGATGAAGACGCTCGCAAAGGCGGTTACCGCCTCGGTTCTGGTCCTGATCCTTCAGGGTTCGGTCCCATATCTTTTGGGGACATCCGCCGTACAGGCCCAGTCGCCACCCGATGCCACCGTATCTGACGCGGCGATGGGCAAGATGAACACGTACGTCGAGTTTCTCAACCAAACCCTGCGCGCGTCCGAGTCGCTACAGCGTTACGACAGTTGGGTCGACATGAAGAAGGGCCCGACCGGCAAGGAGCGCATCATCTATGGCATGTACTCTCTATACGACGTGAGAGAGTTGGCGGGCAAAGCCTTGGCTTCCGCTCAGGAAGAGCCAAAGCTGCCGGAGCTTGACGCTGCCATGACAGCCTATGTCGAGACCTACCAGCAACTGGCTCCCGTCATCGAGCGGGCGAACAAGTATTACGAGCGCCAGGACTATAAGTCGGACAAGATGGCAGACGGTAAGGCGTTCCATAAGGACATCGCTGCCCTTTCGCCCGTCTATGAAGAACGCCGGAAGACAGTGGACGCCGCATTGAGGACCGAAAAGGTCAAGCTCGACCGCGCATCGCTGCTCGCGCTCGAAAAGGCCGAGGGTAAGAAATCGCGCTGGCATGTGCGAAACGTCATGTTCCGGGCAGAGGCCGTGATGGACGTGATGCCGACAAACGAAAAGCCCGTGGTCGCCATGCCTGCATTCAGATCAGTGCTTGCCGACTACGCTCAGTCTGTCCGGGAGTTCGACGACTACGCGCTGCAGCATCCCAACTCATTCCACGTGTTTGAGTCCAGCCCGGCGTCGCTCCTGTCCAAGCTTCGCAATTTCGACGAAAAACTTGAGATGGCCAAAGGCGACGCCCGCAAAGGCGCGGGCGACGATCTCGAATGGTTGGTCTCCGACTACAACACGATGGTCTCCACCTCAGAGTCCGCTACGGTGTTTGCCAAGGACTAAGACTCAATTACGCCATGCGCTGACCTCCGTTACTCAGGCGCTCGCTCCCTACGACGGGACGGCGTTCTCCGGCCGTATCAGGAGAGGTGCCGAGGATCGGGTAGCCGAGGCATATGTGACGGGTCGGGTCTTCTTTGGCAGCGATGGGGACGAAGGACGTCTCGGGGTCGGTCGACGGCGACGACGTGTTTTTTGCCTGAACCGAACAGGCGCTCCCGAAGTAGTTACACCGCAAGGTGCGGGTAGCTACCGCAGCATTTTGATTTAGCGGACCGTGTCAGCCCATCTTGGCGGAACGATCTCCGATTACAGGTCCCCGGTCTGCGCCCTTGTCCCGCTAGCATTGGATGCGCGCCGCCTGGCCTCCTGATCGTTTCATTCAGCCCTATCATGGCTCCTCTAAACCCTCGTTGGCGCACGCAGCGAGAAAGTGCGGACGCGACAGTTCCGGGTCAACGCCGTTCAGGAGGGCGTGCTGGCAGAGATCGACCGCACGGACGTAAACCCTGTCCGACCTGACCGCGCACGTCCTCAGATACCGCAACGCGTCAGCCGGACCAAGGATGGTTGCGTTCGATGACGGCTCTTCTCCGATGATGACGACGGGCGCCCTCCAGCGCGCGTGGAAGTCGACTACGATGATATTCATACCGACGTCTCCTGCCGTCGCGCTTACTGTCTGAGCAATTCCACGACCATGGGTTCGTCGACACCTTCGACGCCTCGGGAAGCGGGAACCTCGATGTCGAAAATCTCGTGGAGGACCGCCAGTATCGAAGCGACCGATGCAGACTCGCTTCTGTAATAGATCGTCTGGGCATCGCGTCGCGTCTGCACTAGGTGGGCGTTTCTCAGGATGGTCAGATGCTGCGAAAGAGCCGACTGCCCCATACCCACCATTTGGGCCAACCTACCAACCGAGGTTTCGTTTCTGCTGACGATATCCAGGATGAGCATACGCTTCCCGTTCCCGATCAAAGTCAGGAAGCTGGAGGCCTGGGCAATTTCCGTCGCCGAGGGCATGGTCAAACGCATCGTGTTATCTCCGGGCGCACGACGTCCTTCCCTGGTATGAGAAGGCAGGTCTGCGCATGATGGGCCAGGAAGGTCTGGTACGGGACCATTCGAATTCGATGGTCACGGACCGGAACGGCAGATTGTCTTTTCCGACCTGAAGCGGTCAGCTATCGTTGATCTGCGCGCGGGACATCGCCTCGAACCTCGCGACAATCAGGTCGAGGTCGTATGGCTTCGAGTAGAACTGAGCCGACGGGGCAAGTCGACTTCGTATGGCTTGATACGGCCCGATGCGACTACTATCCCAGCCTCTGGGAACCGCGCCGCCACCTCGTGGGCGAGATCAACGTCCGTAAGACGGCCGGGCATCTGGATGTCGGTAAACAGAAAGTGGATGGCACCGTCGTCCATCGTATTCATGGCGTCGTCGGCCGTGCCCGCTTCGATTACCTCGAACCCCGCATCCTCGAGAGCGTCGGTCACCGTCATCCGGATCGGGACTTCGTCCTCGACCACGAGTACTCTGCGCATGCCCTACTCCCTGTCTGTGGCGGGACAACAGAACCGTGCGGTTATCGTTCCTAAAAGAAAGTTGTTTCGCAATATTACTTTCAACCGGGAATTGACGGGCGGCTTCCCTTCTGTGCCGAAGGCGGCTTGACGGCTAGATGCGTCGAGGCGATCGCGTGGGAACTCCGACAAGCGTCCAGACGAAGGCTTAGGCGCCGTTCAGGTCAACCAGATATCAGACGGTCCGGGCACCATCGCTGTGTTTCCGTCCGACCGCCATCATCTCCCTGACAACCGGATCGTTATCGAGGAATTCAGGCTCGACGGTCGCGCCGACCGCGTCGAAGTAGCGGCTGACGAAGTTTCTGAACGAGGCTGCCAGCGCAATATCGGCGATGTTGACATCGGTGAGACCCACATCCCGCAACCGCTGTATGTCGGCTTCCTTGATCATGGAAGCGTCGCGGGTGATCTGCTGCGCATACGCAAGCATTTCGACCTGCTGTTCGGCCAGCCCTGCGTTCCGGTAGTCCTTACGGATGGCAAGAACCCGATCACGGCCAAGTTCGCTCGACAGGCTGCGGAAATAGACGTGCGAACAATAGCTCGATGGCACGTCTACCGCCACGACGAACGTGATCAGGCGAAAGTTCAGGAGCCCGAGTGAAAAGCCGTCGCGTATCTGGTGGAGCAGGTTCTCGATGGGTACGATAACATCCGGGCGAGCGGACCAGCACTGGGTAGCCTGCATGACCTGTCCCATCGAGAGGATTTCCGCCTTGTAAAGCGCGGCGATCTCGCCTGTCGCATCGCTTGGTTCGACCGTCTTGATGAACATCGGGTGCCTCCGTCTGCCGAGATACGCAAGATATCCTAAAACCGAAAAGATGCCACCTGCATCGGTGATCAAGCGGGTTAGCCATCCCGCAGAGCATCTTACATGCCCTCCGCTGAAAGGCTGTCCCTAGATGTCCCCGACGCGTAACCGCTTCCGCACTTCCGCGAACAAGTTTATATGGCAAACGGCTGCCTTGTTTTTTGATTTCCCAATGCTGGTCGTCGAGCGACGGATGGTAAAACCAAGGATCAAACCGGAGACGAAGCATGTTCACCCACGTTATGATTGGCAGCAACGACCTGGAGCAGGCTAGGCGCTTCTATGATGCAACGTTTGCTGCGTTAGGCGGAAAGCCCGGAGATATGGATGAAAGAGGGAGACTGATCTACTTGCATGAGGGCGGTCGGTTGATGATCACGAAGCCGATCGACGGCGAGCCAGCGACCGTTGCAAACGGCGGGACTATCGGTATCTCGGCTGCGGGCCACGATCACGTACTGGCCTGGCATGTGGCTGGAACCCAACATGGGGGTACCGCGATCGAAAGTCCTCCTTCCAAGCGACCTAACGGATCGTTCGTTGCTTACCTTCGTGATCCGGACGGAAACAAGCTGACTGTGCGGTCTCAGCCGACGAAATGAACCAACTGCCGCTATCCCTCCATCCCGCTGCACTCTTCCGAAGTCCTATTATGGCGGGCTTCGAGTGCGGCCTTGTTCATCGCGGCCGGCACGACCTTCTTGTCACCACCGGGCACACGGCTGATGCGCGGTTAGCCGACCATTTCCGTATTGTTCGCGACCACGGACTTCTCACGATCCGCGACGGCCTCGTCCCCGGACACCACGCGCTCTCTCGCCTCGTTGCAGCACGAGACGCGGGCGTTCAAGCGATCTGGGATCTCTCCCACTATCACCGCAATCAGGATCCAGTTCGGTGCGCTCGTATTGCGTCCGAGGCGGCACTTGCGGTGAACGGAAATGAAAAGCTGTGGCTCTGTCCTGTCAACGAGCCGTCGCTCTATCCGGTGATCGCCGGAATGCCGCGTCACGAGGCTGTCGAGATGGCAGTGGTGATGGCAAAGGTCGCTCGGGTTCATCATCCCGATGTCGGAATTCTAACGAACGACCCTATCACGGGAGTGGGGGAGCGCCAGTTCGAGGCAACAGACGCAATCGTTTCCGCGGTCGATGTGGACGTCGTCGGGGTGAACTATTACCCGCATACGGCCCGAACGTCGCTCGTGAAGGTCTTGCTTGCGACATGGAGACGTTACCGCAAGCCGATCATGGTGTCGGAGACAAGCTGGCACGACGGACATCCGATACACCACCGCCGATATCCGGGCCTCAACAAAGGCGGCTGGCTCCGGCACGTGCTGGAGCAGGTCGATATCGCGGTGTTCCATGGCGCTGTCATAGCCGGGGTGTGCTGGTATCCAATCGTCGACTGCCCTCCGTGGCATCGACCATTCTCTGGTGACCGCTGGAGCCACGGCCTTATACGTTCTGACCTGTCTGTCGACCCGAACCTCTCCGCTGAACTTGCCGCCATACGCTTTCGGGCAGCGGCGTAGTCCTGGCTGAAACCTGACCAGGCCGATGGGCGTTAACATGGCGATGAGCGCCAAAGCTACACCAGACGACGTCGAACCGACGACTGAAGCCGACACCAGGCTCGGTGCTGATGTCAGCTTTCCGTTCGATAGAATGACCGTGGAGCAGTTCCGGAAACGCTTCCCCCGTGCACGGTGGAGTGAAGCCCGCCAAGCATGGTTCGTCCCAGGCCTCACTGCCTCTCGTCGTTTCACGCGGTGGCTCGCGGAGCTGGAGGCGGAAGCCGATGCATTCGCCGACGCGAAAGGCAGGGACGCATTTGAGTTCGATCCGATCGCGAGCGTCTATCTTGAGCTTGGAAGAGCGGGATTCCGGATCAACACTCCCTATTCGAGGACAGTCGTCGAGAAGCTTCGCGAGATTCCCTACTCGCGGTGGGATAGCGACCTCAAGTTATGGCACGTTCCCTTTCGGTCGTACCGAGAGCTCAAGGATCGATGGCCAGAAATCGAGGAAGCAGCGCGCCGGAACGAACCAGAAGAAAGGCGACGCCGCGCCGAAGGGAGGAAGGGTACCGAACAGGAAGCGAAGTCGAAAGCGCGGACCGCGGAGCGGAAGCGACGACGCTATCCGGTAAACATCGACAAGCTACCGCCACTCGGCCGTGTCATCGCGGTCCAGTATGGACTCGTTGTCTTCGAACAGATCACCGGGGAACTCGTCGAACCGGATGTCGTCGGCGAATTCTACCCAGGCGCCACCGACGACCACGTCTGGGGAACATGGCGGAAACCTTCGTTTGAAGAGCTAGTGCAGGCGTGGCCCTCGAAGACGCCTGCGGCCGATGGAGCGGAATGGTGGCAACCGACTATTGAGGAACTGCGGCCCGCTCGACGAGCGGCAAGCCGGAAGAGGTCGGAACAGTCATCGCACTAATCCGGATCTGGCGCCTATACGGCGATGATCAATCTCTCAATACCGACAGACGTCTGATGGCCGTGACTTAATTGAAGAGGTTGTCTCGGCGACTTCTTGCAAAATGCAATCCCACAGCGAGTTGGCAGACGCCGGTGTCGCGCTACGTTAGTTGGATCGGCAATCGAGGTTGGAATGAAGCAGATTGATAGAATTGCGAAGCGAGAGGAAACTGATCGCGCGGCCTACGAGATCCTGGACAAGGAAGCGTCCGCACGTGAGCAAAAGACCGACCGGTTGCGAAAGCTGAGAATGTCGCGGGAAACCGAAAAACGACACAAGATTGATAGCGACAAAACGTCCTGAGAGGCCGCAACCTGTCAAGCCGAGCGTCATGAGCGGAACGGAAACGGCGATCTGATGCTCCGCACTCCTTTGCCGACCGGACAGATGGTCCGTGTCTACCGTCGCGGTCCCCGCTGGATCGAGGGCACCCTCGCAGTCGTGTATGGAGCGGCAAGCATGGAGCTGCTTTCGCGCTTATAACTAAGGAACCTTGATGACCCTGTTTCAAGGACTGTCGGCATTCCCCATCACCCCCACTGACCAGGCTTGCGTTGTCGATACGTCAGCATTGGCGTTCATTCTGAATCGTATCAACGAAGCGGGTGCGAATTCCATCGGACTGCTCGGCCGCACCGGGGGGTACGCGCTCTTGTCTCGTGATCAGCGACGTCGCGCCGTGGAAACCGCGCTGGCGACGGTCGGGGGGAAGATACCCGTCATCGTCGGTGTCGGTGCTCTTCGGACGGATGAAGCTCAGGCGTTGGCAAGGGATGCCAGAGAGGCAGGGGCGGATGGCCTTCTCCTTGCTCCTGTGTCCTACACGCCTCTTACCGAGCAGGAGGTCTATGAGCACTACGCGGCAGTCGCTGACGTCGGACAACTTCCTTTGTGCGTCTACAACAACCCGAGCACCACGAAATTCACGTTCAGCGTTGGACTGATCGAGCGGCTTGCGCGGGTTCCAAACATCGTGGCCATAAAGATGCCGCTGCCTGTCAACGGAGATTACTTTTCCGAGATGGCCACTATCCGCCATCACACGGCGTCTACTTTTGCGACTGGCTATAGCGGGGACTGGGGTGCTGCCGACGCGCTGCTGGCAGGAGCCGACGCCTGGTACAGCGTTGTCGCAGGGCTTCTTCCATCGGAGGCTTTGGCTCTCACCAGAGCGGCTCAATCCGGCGACATAGAGCGAGCGAAGCGCGTCGACAGGGCGTTCGGACCGTTGTGGTCTCTGTTCAAGGAGTTCGGGAGCTTTCGTGTTATGTACGCAATCGCAGAGATAGTTGGGGTAGGAAGCTTCGAGCCGCCCCGTCCAGTTCTGGGGCTTCAACCTGAAGCACGCGTCCGGGTCGCAGAGGCAGTCGATGGACTCCGTACTGCGGTCAACTTATAGGCTACGCATTAGGGTGGTCAGTCTAATAGATACATTGGAACAGGGCAGCGCCGTCCCCGACGAGAGTCAACGATCCAAAAAATCGGCGCTTGTCCGCTGGTACGCTTCATCGGCCACGCTGCCTGTGCCGCAGGCTGCGGGACCTGTCGCCTTCTCATTCGTCGCGCTCAGCCTTACTGGAGATACCAGGGGCGGCGCGGCTATGATTTTAGCCATGACGGTGGCGCAGATGGTCGGCGCTGTCCCGTTGGCGCGAGCCGGAAAGAACCTATCGGCCGCGACGATGTTCAGGCTACTGGTCTGCTTTCGCGCCGTAGCTCTAGCCGCGATTGTTATCGGCGCAGAATATCACCTTCCGTTCGCATGGCTTGTGCTGTTCGCCGGGGTGGCAGGCTTGGTCTACGGCGCAGCCTATGGCTATCTGCGATCATTGCTGAACCAGTTCGTCCCAACCACGCGACTGCCAAGAGCGCTTGGGATTGCGTCGACGCTGAACGAAGTAACGTTCGTCATGGCCCCGGTAGCGGCGTCCGGGCTCTCGACTTATTCACCGATAGTTTCGCTCGTTGCGCTGATGATCTTTGGGTCATTGCCTGCGTTCTTTGTTCCATGGACCGGTGTGCACCGTGTAGATGCATCTCCAAGATTTAGCGGCAGAGTTTTTACCCCCGGAGTGCTCGTGTGGTTCGCGTGTGCTGCAGGAGGTGGAGCGACGGTCGCCGTCATTGAAATCGGAGCCGTCGCGCTGGCACTGAACTTTGGTTACGAACCCGCTCTCGCTATTCTGTTCACTGTGCCGCTCTGCATCGCGTCCGTCGCCGGAGGCATCTGGATAAGCGTCCGAAATCGCATGGCCTCGCGAAAGGTCTTGCTTGTTCAGCTTGTCGTGATGGCCTGTGGGTCAGGGCTCGCAGCAGCCAATCACTCGATGGCGGTAACCATTGCTGGAACGGTGCTCATAGGTGCAGTGCTCACGCCTCTTGGCACCTACTACTCGCTAGCTCTGGATGCTCTGGCCCCTCCTGAACGACGACCGGAAATCTTCGCGCTCCTGCGGACTTCCCAGGCAGTCGGCGTTGTATTTGCAAGTGCATTGCTTGCGTTGGTGGGGCTGTCAACGGCGATGGTCTGGGTGACCGCGCTTATGATTGCCGTGACTACCATGGTAGCAGTCGCGTCTCGTTGATAAGCGTTCGATGTATTGGTTAACGTTAGGTTGACTACGTATCTAATATCTTGCAACCAATCTCGGATTGGGGCGTACACTCGCTTATGACCAACGCTTATTTGAGATTATGGCTCTCAGCGGCTATCGAAGCAAAAAGCCATAGGCAGATGTATGCAATCGCTTTGGAGATCCGGGAGGCCGGAACTCTGGCTTCTCCGGAGATTCGGAAGGCGGCTCGAAATCTCGCTCGTTCGCTCCACGGCGTAATCGAACTACCAATTGCAGACTCAAGCGTTCTAGCAAAAGCTGACCGACGGTTCGCTTTTTTGTGCGAGCTTGTGAAGAAAGCTGCTTCTGGAACACCGCCAAGTCTCGCTGCGTAAGCGAGTTCTTGTGAAAGTACGTATCGGCTGCCGCAGATACTTCCAACCACAGTAGGGAGTGTGCGCCGCGCAATGAGCAGGAAGGCTTTGGCCTAGCGCTCGATGTCGCCGGTAGCGCAGCCGTCCAATCCGATGAACTCGGATGTATATAGCTGGTTCCATGCTGTGGATACTCCGACAAATCGCAACCTACCGCATGTTGTTGGAGCCGGATACCCAAGGCAGTCCGCATTCAGCGAGACTCTAGCTACGCGAACCAGCGCAGACACCCTTGATCGCCTGATTGGCAACTAAGCGCCCGCCAAAGCATTCAGTGTAATCAGAGGCCCATGGTTATTTAGGTGAGGGAGGTCGCTCGCGCGATGGCGTACCCGCGCCGCGTAGTGTTCAAATTAGATACCCCTATGCTCAGTTGGGGTGACAAGAGCGATTGAGGCCCGCATCTGTTGTGAATTTTCTCTTCGATAGCGTTGACTCCTTTGCTTAGAGGGGCGAGAACATAGAGCGAACAAAATCAACTCACGTCACGTTTGAAGATGATACACACTACCCAAGCCAACGCGCCTGATGAGATTGAGAACGATCTTATAGAAGTTATCCTCGCTGCGCACCACGGCGATGCCGTAGTAGCCTTACGTGAAGTTATTGCTGATGCGTCCTTTCTACATGAGCAACTGAGGACGGCATCGTCGTTTCTCAGCTACGGAGCGGCGAGGGGATGGCGGCCGAAATTTACCCGAGAGTGAGCGTTCGACGCAGGTGATGGTCCTAATGGAAGATATTAACGACGTTCTTACGCGTGAACCAGAAGGACCAGCCAGTGCCGTCGAGCCGGCTCGCCGCCCATGGCCTGGATGTCAGCTGCTCGTAGCGCTTCATCGAGCCTGGAGCATGCCCGACAATGACACTGATTAATTCACTCACCGTCATCTTCTACCGAAAACCTGCCGCCAGCGGTTATGAGGCTCTAAAGTACGGAATTCTGTGGCGTAGCGATCGTTTTCATGACCATCCTTGAAATCTCAAATTTCTGGAGATGGCATGCCAAAGTTCATTCTGCATATTCAGGACGGTGTCGAGGCAGAGGTCGAGATTGACGTCGCGAATGCCCACACGGCAGTGAACGATGGTTATAACGCGTTAGCCATTTTTGTGGCTCGTAAGTTTCCACCTGCAGAGAGCATCACCATAACGGTGTCTGACGCCTCGCGGGGACTTATAGCGGTACTAGGGTTCACCTTCTCAGTTCAGTACGCGCCTGGCTTCCTGTCCTGAGGAGCAAACAGGCGACACTCCAATTGAGAATGTCGCCTGCTCTGCGGTCGCTTTAGGCGGCGGACCTTACGACCGCTGAGACTTAAGCATCTCTAGCCAGAGACGTTCCCCTTCAGAGCCCATGGTACGATCCCGTACAATCGTGAGTTACTGTCATTTTCGACGAGTGTTGCTATCGTCAGCGAAACATTGAAGGCTCATATGACGACTGAGAGACGCCGTGAGATATTCGAAGCGGTCCGAAACAGAGCCCACGCACTTGGATTGCAATTCGAGGACGATCCCACGTACCTAAAAGCTGTCGAAGAGTGGATTGTCGGATCGATCACGGCAGAGAGTCTTCGAATTCACTACCAGGAGCTTCTGGCTGGTCGCGAGAAAGAGAGGCGATTAGCGTACTTCGTCAAGCACTGTCTCCAAGAAGTCTGATGATGACCAAATTCGGTTTCCGCGTGAGGCGGTGTCGACGGGATAAATTACCGAGCGCGGCGGACCTCACGTCTCCGAGCGGATTCGGCGCGGATTTGGATCGAGGCTGATCAGGACGGGGATCGCTGGGACACGGACCGTCGAGAGGTCTTATCGTCCTACGGGCTTCACGGCGGCTTTCAAAGCGCCACTGGCTGCGACGCAGGATATCGGGTCGTAGCGCCTGCTTTCCGAGTATTCCGGCGTAACCTGTAGAGGCAACGACACAGCTCGGCTGCGATTATGACCTGTTATCCATACGGCGTTGCAGTTGGAACAATTTCGCTCGTTGTAAATTCTCAGCTGCGATAAGGAGCGTCGCATGGATATCGCCAGGGCAACGCTGGAAAAAGATCACCGGGAACTGCGGGAGATCATCCAGCAATACGAGGCCGCTCATGGGTTTGGCGGCGAGGGTGACCCTCAGTATTCATTTTTCCTTTCGTGCCACAGAACAAGGCTTCTCGAGCTGGAAAACGAATTGTCAACTCGCGACTGAGGACAGCGACTGCGGGTTCGGACACTTGAAGGCGCTGACGGTAGACAGGCGTTAGCCGTCCGTTGGCTAATCGAATTCGATGCCGCGAATGCGCGTCTGTCGACGCTAGAGGAGGAACACCAGCTGGCTGTTGCCGCGAGAGAGCGCCCAGACGATAACTGGCCTGTCGCATTCAGTGATCAGTCTATGACTTCGTAGATCGTGATTTCGTCCGAAGCTTCCCTTACGCCCTTAAACGATGCATGTCGGAGTTTTCCGTCGCCTGTCCACGCGCGGTATTCGATTTCGGCGGCGATGATCGGTTCGACGTAGACGGCCGACTTTGCCTTCACGCGGATTATCGGTCGCTTCGTAGCGATCGCGTCGAGCTCTTTCCTAAGCCGACGCGCGACCGCATCCGAGAAACCTGTCCCGACGTTTCCGACGTAGACCAGGTCGTCGCCCTTGCGTGCAGCGAGCATCAGGCTGCCGATGGCGCCCGTGGACGAAGTGGAAGGCTCGTAACCGATGACGACGAAGGTGTAGGCCTGAATGCATTTGACCTTGCGCCAGTCGCCGCCACGTCCCGACCTGTAGGGCGCGTCAAGCCTCTTCGCAACGATTCCTTCGAGGCCGAGTTCCGCCGCACTCGCGAACAGAGAGGCCCCGTCGGTGTCGAACATCTCGGAAAGTCGGATCGCATCCGAGCCGTTCTCCAACAGCGGGTCGAGCAGCATGCGACGCTCTTCAAGAGACAGCATTGATATGTCGTGACCGTCGAGATACAGGAGATCAAAGGCGTATAGCACCGTGTCCGAGGACACCTTCCTGCCCCCTCGGCCACCGAGAGACGCCACGAGCAGGTTGAAGTCGCTTCGCCCCTGTTCGTCTAGGATGACAGCCTCACCGTCCAGTATCATCGTCCCCGGACCGAGCTCCCTGACAGCCTTTGCGAGGGTTGGAAATCGGTCGGTCCAGTGGTGTCCGCCGCGCGTCAGAATGCGGACCTTGCCGCCGAGTTCAACATGCACGGCGACACGGTAGCCGTCCCACTTCACCTCGTAGCCCCCCGCCGGGCCCTCCGGCGGCTTGCTTGCCAGAAGCGCGAGACAAGGCTCGACGCGGGCGGGCATGGGGTCGAGAGGTAGCTGTGGCTGGCTTGGATCGCGTGGCTTCCGTCGGCCCCCGCGTAACGGCGCGTCGGGCTCGATTTTCAGGCTCTGAAGTCTTGGGCGATCCGATGGTTTCCTTGCCATGATCGCAAGGAGACCACGGAAAGGTTAAAGAACGGCCGGCTCGCACTTCACCTGTCAGGGAACTTCGCGAATCCTGCCCAGTTATCGGTGACCACTTAAACCAGGGAGGCTCAGATGGCAACGACAACACGCGGGCGCAATCAAGACAGGGCACGGGTCGCCGCAGGGCAGGACCACGAGGTCGCATACGAGGCGAAGAAGGAAGGCGTATCCAAGGCGAAGGTCAAGCAGACAGTTAAGGAAGCTGGCAACAGCCGTGCCAAGGTCGAGGACAAGCTGAAGAAATGAGTGATGGCGGGCAAAATGTCGTTGACCAGAAGAAGCATCAGGCCCCCGGTGTCTCGTCGATCCATGATGTCCAGAGAGCCGAAGTCTCGTTAATGGTGACCAGGCATAGCGGCCTAAGGGCGGAGGTAGAGATCACAAACCGGGGAGTGCTATCGGTCGCGGCGCTGGTTTCTTCGATCCTGCTTTCGACAGCTGTCCTGGTCCATGTCGCTGTGCTCGCTGGCCGTCGGAGGCATTAGTGCCAGCCGTCTATGGTTCTCACGACGGGCAACCGTTAGAGGGCGTAGAAGTCGTCCCCGATGATGTTCATGCCGATATTCCCGGTTCTCGTCCTTACCCGCTTATCCCGTGACGAGGATCTCGTTCGCTATCTCTCCGTCGCGAGGCGAGGGCACTGCGATATCGAATAGCTCGTAGAGCGTCGCAAGGATCATCCTGACCTGTTCGGAATCGGTTCTGTAGTAGATGGTGTGCCCATCGCGTCGGGTCTGAACCAGCTCCGCGTTCTTCAGTATAGTCAACTGCTGTGACAGCGCCGACTGTCCCATGCCCAACATGACCGCCAGCTTGCCGACCGACGTCTCGTTTTTGCTGACAATATCGAGGATGAGCATACGCTTCCTGTTGCCCATGGCGGTCAGGAGGCACGCGGCCATGGCGATCTCCGCCTCCGAAAGCTTCGTCGTATGCAATCTGGTCTCTCCTGGCGCACGACGATCTTTTCCAGTTGGGATGTAGGTCTGCCGTTGATGTTGCTGAATAGGTCGTCGTCTTCGACGTCCGCCATATCGAACGTCAGGAGTTGCGATACGACGTTGTGAAACTTGCGACGCCATCCCCCGCTCTCGTTGTGGCGGGAGAACAGAACCGAGCGGATTTCGTTCCGCAACGAAACTCGGCAACGAAAAAAAACAAGCAGACTGCCATTGAAGTTCCGCGAAGCTGCAGCTCATGCTTCGAGAACGATTTAGCTAGAAACCGCTGCCTGCGGATCGAAGATGTGGGTGATAGCGATCCCGGCGGCGCCAAACTGAATGTAGTATCAGATGACCCAGGCCGTCACCGGTAAGACCGTCGTCCTTATCGTCGACGACGAATCTCTGATACTGATGGGCACCTCCGACTATTTCGGAGAATGCGGGTTCTAGCCGACAGAGGCCCTAACCGGGGACGGGGCGTTGTGAATTCTGTCGTCCCGAAGCGATATCGACATCATATTCACTGACGTCAACAGGCCGGCAGGCTCGACGGGCTGGCGCTGTCCCGTCTGGTGTGCAGCCGATGGCCAACAATTCGCACGGTCGTGACGCCTGCGAGAGTAGGACCGGAAGTAGCGGACCTTGCCGACCATGTCGAGTTCATTCCGAAACGTTACGATCTCGAGCGGGTCGTCCAGTTGTTCGGCGCCGATCGCAGAGGTGTAGATGATCGGGGTCCCCGTGCGTACCAGGAGGCGTCCGATCGCCCGGTTAAATCTACACGTTGAAGTGCCGCGAAAACCACCCGCCGACGAGTCGGGATGGACAAATCTGCAGGAACCTTCGTGGGAGTTCGCTGGACGTTGCGAGAGTGTGGGCGAAACTGGCTCGCCGTCATTCATCCCGGCGAGCCGAGAGGCAGTCTCCCCCCGGAACCTCGGTACCTTATTATGGCTTTCCCTAAGTCCGGCATGAGTGGTCTCGCGGCTTGGTGCGTCTTTACTGGTCTGTGAGGAAGCGGGGCTGCACTGTGCTGCTGCCCCTCTTCCTCGTAGAGTTCTTATAAGCCTTCGGCGTTCTGATTGACGACAGATGTCGCGATCGAAGTCAGAGCCAAGTCGGTCGCCTGCTCTTCGTCCAGCGTTGCCTGAAGAAGGCTGGCCGCATCACTTAAGCCGAGCTCCAGCGCCCAAGTCCGCAATGTCCCGTAGCGCGACATTTCGTAATGCTCTACAGCCTGCGCCGCAGCCAAGAGCCCTGCGTCCAGCGCGGGGGAACCCGCATATTCCTTCATGATCTCGTCGCCTTCGTCGGTGATGCCGAGGATAGCGGCGCATGTCTTCGGCTCGGGATCCTTGCCAATGATCTTGAACACCTGTTCCAGCCGCTCGATGTGAACCTTAGTTTCGGCGAGGTGCTGGGTGAAAGCATCTTTGAGGCTTCCATTCTTGGCAGCTTCGTTCATCAACGGTAGGGTATCGACGATCTTCTTTTCGGCGAAGTACACGTCTTTGAGCGTGTCATGAAAAAGGTCTGCAAGATTCTTGGTGTCGGCCATGGTTCTGTTCCGTTCTCAAAAGGGGAAAGAAAGCCGCCGGGAATTTCCGGCGGCCGCTTTGGCTTACCCGTCACTTGGTGGCGGGAATGCCGAACGAGACGACTGACATTCCGCGGCGATCATAATTATGATTTTTGTCTTGGTCTGTCATGGTTGCCGCCTCGTGGCGCTGGAGAAACCCATCGGAATTCGATATGTTCCGCGGCTAGCCAAGTCGTTCGCGACGGGAGCGACTTAAGAGCGTTGGAGCAATCGCTAGCTCGCCGTCATGGAAAATCGTACTCAATCGCTGCTAGGAGACGCTTTAGACGGTGTGGCAGTCCGCACAGCAACCGGAGCCAGTGCGGCGGTCGAAAGGCTAAGTCGTCGATTGCCGGTCGTCTCCGTTCGGGCTTGTGGCGATCGACGTTTATTCTAGATTGCAGGCCTTGAGTGGAAGGGCGATGTCGGGAGGACGTAGTCTGGGAGGTTCGAATGAATAAGTCCGTGCGTAGTCTTTCGGACAACGACAAGCTCGTGCTTCAATCCCTGCTTGGGCGATGCGCGCTCAGATACCATCTGGCGGGACCGGAGAAAGAAGCCCTTATCGAAGCGACATTTCTGGCTCTGGCGACCAGACCGAAAGTAATTTTCGAGAAGTCGGTAGAGCAGGCGGTCGTGGAAGCGATGGATGCAGTGTTCGCATCGAGACCTCTGTTGGCGAAATAAATGCTGGTCCGCCAGGGAAGCTTCTTTGAGCCGACAGCCATAAGCTGCAGCTAACTCGACGAGTACCATAGGGGTGCATTGGCGCGGGAGCGCTTACTTCCCTCGGGCCGGCTTCGACTTCGCAGGGGCTATGCCGAGCTCCCGGTTCAGCTTCTTCTGCGCGAGCTTTCGGGCACGACGAATACCTTCGGCCTTCTCTCGCGCACGTTTTTCGGATGGCTTCTCGTAGTGCTCGCGACGTCGCATCTCCCGCAGCACGCCTTCCTGCTGTAGCTTCTTCTTTAGAACGCGCAGCGCCTGATCCACGTTGTTGTCTCTGACCTGTATCAGCATGGTTGCTCCCGAAGCGCTGCTCTGTCGACCGACTTCTATAGCCACATACCTGAAGGGGTCATCGTGCGCGCCGCCGCTCCTCTGATCTCCGTGTAATGGCTGGTCGAGTGTCGGTAAGGTGGAGCTCTTGGTGATCTGCGTCTCCTCTACTGTCAGCCTTGCCGATCTCGGCCACCACACTACCTCCGGTCGGTAATAGGGAGGTAGAAATGAAGGTTCAGAAATTCAGTCTGTCCGACGCCAAACTGGAGCGATCACCTGGACAGGATGCCGATATCTTTGTCGGAAACCTAATCGACGAGAAGGATGGTGGTCCCGTTACCATCGGATACGGCCGCTACGCTCCTGACCAGTCGCTTACAGAGACCATGGCCGTTCACGACACCATGATAGTCATAGAAGGCAGGCTCTCGGTTTCCACTGGGGACGGAACCGTGACGGCAGGACCTGGCGACATCGTCTACATGCCCAAGGGCGAGTCCGTGACGATCACCACGGAAGGCGAAGGCGCGTTGACGGCCTACGTGACCTATCCTCACTGGGCGGAGGCGCACGAACGATGACGGGAATGGCACCATCGCCGAAAGGATGGGCGACGTTCGCCTGGCAGTCCGACTACGGTCAGTTCTACCTTGTGGACAAGGAGGACGAAGCTTTTGAGGCTCCCGTGGAGATAACGGCGGAAATGGAGGCACGCCGCCTGTGCGTGACGCCCAGGGGGCTGGTGATTTATACCCGGTCCAGCCTTCAGCAACATATCAGGATCGCTATCTACGACAGCGAACCGGAGCATCCGGTCACCGAGCCCTTGAGCGGCAATCTGTGGACGCGAATAGAGCAGACGCAAGCCTCGTTCCCTTCGATGTCGTTCGGGATATTCAGCCCGTCGTTGCCCGATCCTTTGCCATACGGCCCGATCTTCCTCGTGGGTAGCACAGACTGCGTGATCCAGATCAAGTGGATGGAATCCCAAGGCGGGAGGGATGACAGCGTCCCGGTCGATCCGGACATCATCGATATCGCGATCTGGCCAGCCGTTGCTACACGAAACTATGCAGTGGAAGAACTAGGCGCTGAACTGATGCAACCTCTGGAAGCAGCTCTTACCGACGAGACCGTTGACGGATCGATTATCTTTCCAGCCGGTCCGGTGCGGCAAGAGTAATTCAGTTGGCAAAGCGCTACGCCGACGTTAAAGCGGCGCTCCCACTGGCCCGTCAGCATTATTGCAGTGATTGGACATCATTAACCGCGAGGCCGCGCAGCTGCGACGCTGACCCGAAAACGTCGCGTGTAGTCAGGGCTTGGCTGACGGTCCGGGATTGGCATTCTCCATACCGACTGGAGAAGAGGGAGCCGAGCCGCTGCCTTCCACTGAATTCAAAAGAGCCCAACCCACGACCGATACCAAGAATACTGCGAGAGCCACCATGGCCCACCTGGAACGTCCCCGACCGGTTCGGCGGGAGTTGCTATGCTTCGTCTCGTACTCTGTGGGGGTGCCGTTCGATCCGTCCTGCTCATGTGCCATGTCCGTTTTCTCCCTCGATCGCCGAACATCGCCGAAGTGCGATTGTTCCGGGCAACGGGAGTGCGCCTAATGTACGTTTACATCGCCGGACGCGTGGCACTACCGATAATGACACTTACGGTACACCGATAGTGCCCAAGGGAATCCACCAGTGCCAAGCCTTGATTTGTAGGCCTTACATTTCGCAAACTTGAGGGTTCGTTCTGCTGTTACTGTTCCTGAGCTGGGAAAGTGGGAGTGGCTTCTTAGAGCCCATCCGGGATCGAGGCACGCCATATTCCATAATATATATTACGCGCTTTCATAAGCCCGCTAATGGAGAAGCCGTATATTTGTTTAGTCTCACAGCCACCCTTCCGCCCGGGCGCAAAGCTAATAAGAGCGCCCGCACCAAACGCATCTCCACAGGCGGTCCGCCGCGACTGCCTCATCCTCAAACCTGCCGCTCTTGGACGCGCGCGTCACCCAAGTTACGCGCGGGATACCCTCATCAGCTGTTATTTGCGCATTGCTGCGCGAGGGCGTCAACAAATCTAGGAGCTATTTAATGCAGCACAGCAAGTGGTCCCAGGCGAACGGTTTGCAGCCTATCGTCAGTTAGATGCTTGAGCGTTTGTAAACGAGCTACCGAGCTACGCCCCCAAAGGTCACCACGGTCTTTGCAACTTGATACCCCGGAAACTCTTCCTACTCCCTATCATGACAGACCAGTCGCGGTAGTGTAATCGGAAAGGAGAGAAAGCAACGGGAGGTCAGCCTCGGTTCGGCCTGACCTCTTCATCCCGGTTGTGGAGCATAGGAGAGACTCGGTTTCGCGGGTCCGTCTTGCAACCTAATTCTTCAACCTAGCCTGCCGCAAACCGCTAGATTGAAGCAAGGTTCCGCTCACGATGGCCTTGGTGCTCAACCCACTCCAGTCACCGTCCGGACAGACATCCGACGATATCGTCGAGCACTAGCTGCATTATCTGCGCTATCTGTTTCGCAGGCCTCCATGAAGGTTGCGTTCGGAAATGGCAAGTTGCGTGCTTTGTTCCAGGGGAAGGGTCGCCGCGAACTGGACCGCCGCATCTTCTATTGCTGTGCGCACGCGGCCGGTCATCGCGGCATGCCGGTTCGAACGAGCAAGTGACATGCCCTCCACAGGAGCCATATCAGCTTCCGGAGGTACGCATTGGCAACCACTGTGAAGGCGCGAAGCAAAAGTGCGCCTACCTGCCAAGCGGATCCCGAGTGGCGCAAGTTACTTACTTCTTTCCGAGGCAACAAAATCGATGAACGCTCTCAATGGCGCAGGCATAAACCTGCGGGAGAAATACAGTCGTGGACCGTCAAAATTTGTCCACCAGTCCGGTAGCACGGGTTCGAGATCTCCGGAATCAAAGTGCGGTTGAAGCCAGTTCTCGAACGTGTAGATCAGGCCACATCCGTGCCGGGCAAAGTCGATCGCCGCGGCGGCAGCATCCACACCGACGACCAGCCGTCCCTGAGGGTCGACCGCAAGTGCCTCGCCTTCCCTTTCAAACTCCCACAACACGTAGGCCCCGCTGGAGAACCTCAGGCGGATGCACTCGTGATCAAGCACATCGCTCGGATGCCGAAGCCTTCCTCGACCTGCGAGGTATGACGGACTGGCCGCGAGAGCGGCTCGCTGTCTTGCTGGACCCAACGGTACGGCTATAACGTCTTGAGCGAGATGCTCGCCGTAGCGAATGCCAGCATCACATCCGGCTGCCACAGCGTCCACAAGCCTATCCTCGACCACGAACTCGATGCGCACGCCAGGATGCTTCTCAAGGAAGCCTTCGACAAGTGGCGGAAGGATATCGACCATGACTGCGCCGGTTACATTCAGCTTCAGCAAGCCACGGGTTTCGGCTTGGGAGCTTGCGGCATCTTTAAGGGCCGCGCGCGCTTCCGCATAAAGAGGCAAGAGGCGTTCCGCCAATGAGCGGCCGGCATCCGTCGGCGAGACGCTGCGTGTCGTCCTTGTCAGCAAAGGAACGCCGATCTGCTGCTCCAAACGCTTCACTCGTTCGCTGACCGACGACGGAGACAGCCCAAGTCGCTGCGCAGTCTTCCGAAAGCCGCCGGTCTCGCAGATGTCGAGAAACACCGCTAGATCGTTAAAGCCAGAAATGTCTTCATTGTTCGCCATGACGATCACGGTATATAGGATTGAGAGGATTATCGGGCGCTAAATCTGCATCTATTCCTAGGGGTAGTCCAACGGCAATGGCCAGTCTCAAAGGAAAACATGGTGCACAAGAAAACAGTGTTGATCACAGGTGCGAACAAAAGCATCGGATTTGAAACGGCGCGTCAAATGGGTCGTAAGGGCTACGGCGTGTGGATTGGAAGCCGCGATGTTGCGCGCGGCGAAGAGGCTGTGCAGTTGCTATCTGCTGAAGGCGTTGAGGCGAGGCCGATTTACATCGACGTAACGGACGAGGCGTCGGTGAGGCAGGCGGCTGATCGCGTCCAGACAGAGGATGGCAAGCTCGACGTTCTCATCAACAATGCGGGTATTCCAGGCCAGATGGTGCCACCCTCTCAGCAGTCGATCAATGACATCCGCACCATCTACGAGACCAACGTCTTCGCACCTGTTTTGGTGACCCAGGCCTTTCTTCCCGTTCTCAAGAGGGTTGGGAACGCAAACATCGTCATGGTCAGCAGCGGCCTCGGTTCCCTTGGTTGGCTCTCGGACCCCAATAATCAGTTCTACGGTGTTAACTTTCTCGGCTACAACAGCTCCAAAACGGCACTCAACGCCATAACGGTGGCTCTTGCCAAGGAACTTGCAGCCTCGGGTATCAAGGTGAACGCGGCTGATCCAGGCTACACAGCAACCGACTTCAACGGTCATTCCGGCTATCGCACGGTCCAGCAGGCTGCAAGCGGCATCGTGCGGCTTGCGACGCTGGATGAGGAAGGACCGACAGGCGGCTTCTATTTCGACGGGGTGGTGGTACCCTGGTAAGCTTATGCTGATCTGATATTCGTCACCCGTCTCGTCGCCGAAGGAGAGCTGTGATCGCATGAAAGGTTCATAGATCTCGTGGTCAGTCACGCCGGGTCTTGCCACGTGGTGAGCCGCCTGCGTGGCAATTCTGACGAGCTGAGCCGCGGCGCGGAACATTTCGATCTCACGTGGCGAGAATGGCGTTGTCGGCCATGAATTTGGCTTTGGGCATCAGCTCATCGAGTCCTGCCCAGAAGGTCAGCGAGGTGCGATCCCCGAAGCGGCCGATCTGCGCTCTCGTGCGCCCACACGCATGAGAGGTTTGGCGCATTTCTCCGCCGTCTTGATGACGCTTTCGCCGGGACGGTCGACATATTCGCGAACGATCGGTCCGATCTGCCCATGTCCTCGACGGGAATTGGTTCTCCGCCCGGCGCCAGCAGCACCCGTTCTGTACAGAAGGACATCAGTGTCAGCGGCTTGTCGCTGTCGGTCGGCAATCGCCGTCGGAATTGATGGGGCCGTCGCCCCTTAGCAGCGCGATGGCGAGCGGGGCTTCACCGTTAACCCCGCACTTTCCCACGCTCGGCAAGAAAATCCAGGAGCGCACGCACCCGCGAAGGGAGCAGTCCACCCTGACCCGTGTGGATCGCATGGAAGGCCTCGCGATCACCGGGGTTGAACTGCTCCAGAACGGGTACGAGACGCCCGGCATCGATGTCGTCTTGGACCGTGAACCGGGCAAGGCGTACAAGCCCGACACCGCAAAGTGCCAGACGGCGCAGCGCTTCGCCGTCGCCCGCCTGAACCCGCCCTACGGCCGGAATGACGACAGTTCCGGCAGGCGTCTTCATCGGCCATCCATCGACGTTACGGACATAGGAGAAGCCAAGACAGTTGTGGTGATCGAGGTCTTCAACGGTCTGCGGCTCACCGAAGCGCGCTATGTATGCGGGGCTGCCTGCGACAATCATGGCTGTATCCCCAAGCTTGCGCGCCACCAGGCTTGAACTCTTCAGCGCTCCTGCGCGAACTGCCACATCCGTCCGCTCCGCCAGGAGGTCCACAACCGCGTCGGTCTGGACGAGATCAAGGGTGACGCCGGGATAGCGCTCCAGGAACTCCGGCAGGATCGGAGCGAGAATGTGCGTGGCGTAGGATGCGCTGGTGTTGAGACGGATGCGTCCCACCGGCTGCTCGCCTGCACCAGCGCTACGCTCGGCATCGCCGATGTCGGCAAGAATACGGGTCGCCCTTTCGTAGAACGAGCACCCCTCGGCTGTGAGCTGGAAAGCCCGGGTTGATCGATTGACCAACCGCGCCCCAAGCCGTGCCTCTAGCCGGGCGACAAGCTTGCTGACTGCGGACGGCGTCATATGGCAAACGCGCGCTGCGGCCGAAAAGCCGCCGCGTTCTACCACGCAGACAAAGACCTCCATTTCACCGGATCGGTTGATATCAGAGCGCGCCATTGGTCTTTCAATTCACAGATGATGTTCTTCTGGGCAGACTATATCGGAAATTGGCAAGCGTCTACTTTGTGGTCTGGTCACCAGGGGTTGCCAGACAGGTCGTGGCCAACGCTCTCGACCTGCCACTTGAGCGACCGCTGAACCCTCGCTCGTTGCAAAGGACAAACAATGGATTATCGCTATCTCGGCCGCTCCGGTCTCAAGGTCTCGGTGCTCAGCTTCGGCGCCGGCACATTCGGTGGTTCAGGGCCGCTGTTCGGCGCATGGGGCAACACAGATGTTGAGGAAGCGCGACGGCTGATCGACATCTGCCTGGACGCCGGTGTCAACCTGTTCGACACCGCCGATGTCTATTCCAACGGCGCATCCGAACACGTGCTCGGTGCCGCCATCAAGGGACGTCGCGACAAGGTTCTGATCTCGACCAAGGCCAGCCTTCCGATGGGCGATGGTCCAAACGATGCGGGGTCTTCGCGTTTCAGGCTGATCCGATCGATCGAGGACGCGCTAAAGCGGCTCGGGTCCGATTACATCGACATTCTGCAACTTCATGCCTTCGATGCAGCAACGCCGGTCGAAGAGGTCCTGTCCACGCTCGACACGCTTGTTCGCGCCGGAAAGGTTCGCTATATCGGCGTTTCCAACTTTTCCGGCTGGCAGATCATGAAGGCGCTCGCCGCGGCCGATCGCTACGGCTGGCCGCGCTACATTGCCAACCAGGTCTACTATTCGCTGGTTGGCCGCGACTATGAATGGGACCTCATGCCGCTCGGAGCAGACCAGGGTCTTGGCGCTCTGGTGTGGAGCCCCCTCGGCTGGGGACGGCTGACCGGCAAGGTCAGGCGCGGTGATCCCATTCCGGACGGAAGCCGTCTCCACGATACGGCAAGCTTTGGCCCACCCGTTGACGATGAACTTCTGTTCCGTGTCGTAGATGCGCTGGAAGCGGTTGCCGCAGAGGTCGGCAAGACAGTACCGCAGGTGGCACTCAATTGGCTGGTCCAGAGGCCAACCGTCTCCTCCGTCATCATCGGCGCGCGCAACGAGGCTCAGCTTCGCCAAAATCTCGGCGCGGTCGGCTGGACCCTTTCTGCCGAACATGTCGCCAAACTCAATGATGCCAGCGAGGTGACGGCACCCTATCCGCATTTCCCATATTACCGGCAGGAAGGGTTCGCACGGATCAACCCGCCGATTGCGAGATAACGGTTCAGCCTTGCTCAGTGGGTCAGGTGTTCCTAGTCATCGATGACGCTGACCTCCTGCTTCCCATGATCATAGACGCACGGCTCAAGCGCCTTGTCGTGCGTCAAAGCTCTCCTGCGCAAGCTCGATCTGATGTTTGCTGTCTCGGCTCCATTCAACAAGGGCCGCGACCTGAGAAGCGAAGGAGCGGCCAAGTTGCGTGAGCTCATAGGTTACGCTTGGTGGAACGCTCGCTTCGACATGGCGCACAACATGTCCGTCCCTTTCAAGGCGGCGCAGTGTCAAGGTCATCATCCGCTGGGAGATGCCCGACAGGGCCCGTTCCAATTGACGGTAACGACGTGGACCAGGAGTAAGCTCCGCCAACGCCATGACCGTCCACTGCTCCCCCAATCGATCGAGGATGAGCCGCAGGCCGCAGTCTTCGTCGCCGGGCGCTCCACAAGGGATCAGCACTGCGGCGGGACGAACATCGATGTGCGTATCGGACAAGATTGTGCCTCCTTATGCGTGCGGTCAGAACCTCCTAAGTGACGGGCAGCACTGACACAAAAGGAGCATAGCATGATTTTGATAACGGGAGCATCAGGCCAACTCGCTTCGCTTGTTGCCGATAAGGCGAATGAGTCGGGCTTGCCGGCTCTGACAGCCAGCCGGTCACCTACAGCTGACAGAAGAATGGACTTTGATCGGCCAGAGACCTTGGATTTTTCGGAGATTAAAACCCTGTTTCTCGTCTCCGCCGGATATGCGGAGGACGATGTCGTGATCCGTCGACATGGCGCGGTGCTGGAGGCAGCCGGTCGGCAGGGGGTCAAGCACGTCGTTTATACGAGCCTTTCGCAGGCGAGTGATCATCTCGGCTTCGCGCTCGCCCATCGATGGACCGAACGGGCTGTCATGAACAGCGGCATGGCATGGACCATCCTGCGAAACGGTCTCTATGCCGAACTGATCGGCGCGCTTGCCGCACCTCGCGAAGGCCGGATCACCACCCCCTTCGGCACAGGTCGCATTTCCGCCGTGGCACGGGCGGACCTTGCCGACGCCGCCGTCGCAGTGCTGGCGAAGCCCGAAGCCCATGCTGGCGTCACATACGAGCTGTCGGGGACAACGCCGTTCTCAGTTGTCGATCTGGCCAGGCAGCTGGAAGTTTCCTATGAGCCGACGAGCCTGGAATCGGAGCGCGAGCGGCTCTCTGGCTTATCACTCTTGCCGTTTCAACCCGCCATGCTCTTGTCGATCTCGTCGGCTGCAGTGGCGGGTTTTCTCAAGACCGAAGCGAGCGACCTTCCAAAATTCGTAGCAAATCCACGCGACAGCCTGTCCATCGCCTGCGTGGCGGCTCGGCAGGCCTATGCTCTGGAATGATGACGTAGGGAGTGAGCCGAGGGCAAACCTGCCACGTGATGACTAAGAAATCAGCGCACTGCTTGTCGTAGCGGGTCGCGTAAGAAGGACGGCTCGTTGCATCGAAGTGCTAGCGCTCCTTCTCGCGACAAGATGAAAGATCCGTGCTCAGTTGTATGGCATTGAGAGGAATTGAACTCAGGGCCAGGCGAGGTTGTCGAACACAGGCTGCGTTAGTCGCATCAGTGCCAACAGGCTCAAAACTACTCTCAATGCTTGGAACCTAGCCTACGCGGCTCTTCATCATATCGAACGGTAACACGTTGATGGATTGAAGTTGGTCTGCAGCTGCCGGTCGGCCAAGATAGTACCCTTGTAGCTGATGAATGCCGTACTGCTGCATCAGACGCTGATGCTCGATAGTTTCTACCCCTTCGACAAGAATGCGGGTTCCACGATTACGAAGCAGGCCGATGATGTCCAACATCATTCGTCGTCCTTTCTCCGTGTTGCAGTCATGGAGGAAGGACCGATCAATTTTGACGGTATCGAATTCTATGAGACGCAGCCACGACAATCCCGCGAAACCCGTACCGAAGTCGTCCAGCCAGACCTGGACGCCCAACTTTCGCAAATCGTTGATGCAGCGCACTACGTCTTGGTCTATTTCCAGCTCCATCCCTTCTGTAATTTCGAGAGCGAGCCTCGCTCCTGCTAAACCGAAATCAGAGAGAGTTGAAGCGACGAAACTTGAGAAATCCGACATTTTGAGCTCAATCGGCGAAACATTGACACTGGCTACCTCAACCTTATTTCCTGCCAGAATGTCGCTGCAGACGGTGCGTATCGCCCAACGCCCCAGCTCGATTATTGACCCTGATCGTTCCGCGACGGGGATGAAATCAACCGGCGCGATCGATGTGCCATCCGGCCGACGCAAGCGCATCAGAGCCTCTGCAGCCGCCACTCTGCCCGTCTGAACATTTCGGATCGGTTGATAGACGAGGGATACAAGCTGGTGGTTTACCGCGACCTTTAGGATCGCTGCTATGTCTTCCTCGTCATCCCGTGTCCTCGCGTCACCAGGATCGAACACCACCACCGTGTTCCGACCGCCTTTCTTTGCGGCGTAGAGGGCAAGATCCGCTTCGTGGACAACTCGGTCGAGGTGCTTGGTCTGGTTCCTAGCGAACGACAATCCGATGCTGACCGTAACGATCGAGGTTCCATCTCGTCGGTTCTCATGAGGTAAAGCCAGCGCACGTATGGCAGACTTGATCGCCTCTGCAAAAGCGATGGCGTCCTCAACGCTTTGCTGCTGCGCGATGATGATGAATTCCTCCCCGCCGTAACGTGCAATCCTAGCTCCGTGGGAATTGACAACCTCTTGTAGAAGATGGGACACAGCGACAAGGCACCGGTCACCCTCTTGATGACCATAGCGGTCGTTGTATCGTTTGAAGTAATCGACATCGAGCAGCAGCACGTAGAACATTGACCTATGGTCGAGCCAACGTCGCCAGTAATCACGCAGTCGCTCATCGACAGCCCGGCGGTTTTCCAGCCCAGTGAGCGAGTCAGTGTTGGACAAAAGGAGGAGAGCTTTACCCCTCTCCTCTGCCGCGTTGTGCTGGACACGGGCCTCGAGAGCGTTGAGGAACACGTTGTAACGCTCTCGGTTGAGTTTCAGGTTCACGTACGAAGTAAATATGAAGCACGAGATGCAGAAGGCTCCGAGGATCAGCTTATAAAGCGGCAACATGGGTGAATATAGGTAAAGCGTGCCCAGAAAGATGAGCATATTCGCTGCAGAGGCTGTGAGTGCAACGGGAAAGCGAAAGCTGAAAAACAGGTTCACGCTCATCATGAAGATGGCGCCGAAAACCATGTAGTAGGAGAGCGCTTCCACAGCACTGGACATCTGTGCAGTGAGAATCCAAACAAGATAGGCTACGGATACGGCTGTAGCCGCGACAGTATCGATCAGGCCGGATCTTGCTCCGACGTAGATTAAGACCTCTAAGATCGCTAAGGCACAGACCCCAACGACGAGACGGCCCCCGACGGTGTAGTAAGCGACGTCGGGGATAAAGAGGTAGTCGGTAAGAGAATACGCCAGATACGCGACGACGGCTATCCATAGGCCTTTGCGAGTGACGCGTCTCCTGCCCCGCTCGCTCTCACGCACGTACAAATCACGCAAGTCTTCCGGCGAGGGCGTCGTACCTGCTGCGACGTAACCTGCCTCGGCAAACATGTGCAGCATGGCCTAAGAACCAATTCGGTTGTAGCTACGCGTCGTAGATCGCCGCTGTACGTTAAGTAGCGCCATGTGACATCCGCGACAAACGATAACGAGCTTATCGTGCGCGCACTCGATACGAACCGCCCAGCTTATTTAATAATTTCTAAAGTTGGTGACGCTTGATTGGCCCAATGCGGGACAGACTAATAATCCTTGACGAATGACAAATCGGTGAAGAATTTAATCTTGAATTAACATTCCATTAATCATGAGGTTATTTTTCTTGGCTCAGCCCCTTTTCTCGCCTGACGGCAAAAGCTTGATCATGCCCCGATCCGTCAGCGACAGTCTTATTTCTCAAAAACCGACCAACCAGGCAGAACTTCTAGCTGAAGCAAAAGCTCAATTTGCCATTGTCATAAACCTGGCGATGCAGCGGTTGGATGCCGGGAAGGATCTGCCCGAGATGACCAGATGGTTGATCGGTCAACTGCATGATATCAGGCAAAAAGCAGGGCCCGAAGTCTGGCAGATGCTCGTCCCAATCATACAAGCGCATCCTTCCGCGCAGATATTGCAGCAGTGCCCCTTCACCCGGTGGTCGTTCGAGAAGCCGCGTGGGTATTCGGGGGATGCCGGACTGATAGACTTCATCTATCGACATCAAGCGATAGCTGAAGAAGTTGCCAAGGCGACTCCTGTCGGGCTTCAGATCTTTGAGTACACAATTAACGCACCAGGGCCGGTTGCGGTCAGGGAAAGGCGAGACATTCTGACCAGCTACGTCGATGAGACCGCGGCGAGGACCGCCTCGGATACTGAAATCCTGGCGATTGCCGCCGGACACCTCCGGGAAGCGGAGGCATCGATGGCGCTTACAAAAGGCGAAATCAAGCGCTGGGTCGCCCTTGATCAGGATCCCGAAAGCATCGGATCAATCATGAGACAATTCGAAGGGACGTCCGTCGATCCCATCGATGGATCGGTGCGTGGGCTCCTCACGGGAAAGCATCAACTCGGGACATTTGATTTGATTTATGCCGCGGGTCTCTACGATTACCTTAGCGATAAGGTCGCGATCAAACTTACGCAGATTTGCGTCGCGATGCTGAAGCCGGGCGGAGTATTCTTGTTCGCTAATTTTTCCGATGAGATGTCTGACGACGGCTATATGGAATCTTATATGAACTGGGAGCTCTTGCAGCGTTCAGAGTCAGACATGTGGCGTATCGTCGGTGCCAGTGTTGGTGCAGAGACAGTGGATGCCCGCGTCTGGTTCGGGACCAACCGCAATATCATCTACAGCACGATTAGAAGGCTGCCGTAGGCGCAACATCGAGAAGGTTGCGCCTACGGCAGCCTCACCTTCGCCTCCGTGATACCCGCACTTTACATCCCCTCAATCTCTACAAAAATCGTAGCGATTGAGGGAATGACCTGACTTGTTTGCGTCTCGGGCACCTCAGACAGAGCGCCCCCAACGGCTAAGGAGAACGTCCTTGACCTACGATGTCGCCATTGTTGGAGCCGGTTTCTCGGCGATCGCACTGACAATCAATCTTCTCGATATCCTGCCACCAGAGGCGACTATTGCCGTGATCGGAGACGATCCGGGGTTCGGACGGGGAACGGCGTACCGGACAGAATTCTATCTCCACCGCCTCAACGTGCCCGCTGCGCGCATGAGTATCTTCCCCGACCAGCCTGACGACTTCACCGACTGGCTCACGTCGCGGGGTAAAGCCGTCAGTCCCGACGCTTTTGCGTCTCGAGGTGACTTTGGTCTCTACCTGCGTGACAGGCTCGCCTCCCGGCTTCGAGCGCGGGAGCATCGCGCACGTCTTGATTTTGTTCGGGCGAAAGCCGTGAGCTGCAACGATGGCCAGGGAGACGGGATCTCATTCGTTCTCGACACGGGTGGAAGCCTGCAGGCCCGAACTGTTGTCCTTGCGCTCGGCGTGGGAAGCGCAGGATTGCCGGTCGCGTCAGACCGGGTTTCGGCGGCTGCCCGCGGGCGAATTATCGAAAATCCATGGACCAGCCACTGACGCACTTCTACATGGAAAGCAGCTTCCTCATTAATGGGGGCGCACCTGAAGAGAACACCGTTTGCGATAGTAGTGTCGTAGGTGAGGCTAAAAACTTTACCGTCAAAGTTGCGGGCGATCTTCGTTTCATTGTTAACGGTTTTCGTGCGGATCTCGCCGGTAAAGATAAGCCATCGTGATATTTAGAAGGCCTACGAGCTGCCGCTTGTGACTAGAACGATCGGGAATTCCGGCAGTATCGCAAACCGGGATGGATCGGCACGATGTGCCGGGGAGCGCCAGTACACTAAGAGGCGAAGCCCTTGGATGCACAACACTTAACCCTACAATGTTGAGGAGCAGTGGTACTATAGAGCGCCCCAAAAGCTTTTGTGACCGAATTAACGAAGTCCGACTAACCTGTGTGTGACTTATCGCCTATTGAGGCGCTACATGCGGAATGACAGATAAACGACTCATATGGCTGGTACCGTCTTTGGGGGTTTCCAGCCATCAAGCATGTACACCTTAGCAACTGAAATCGAAGGTAGTGATAGGTCGTCACCTGAGCTTAAAGCTGCTGCGAACGATGTTCTCCAATCGCTTGAGCGCGTCATAGACCTGGCGGTTGCGTCGTCGCGAGTATTGGGAAAAGCTTCACGAAAATTCGATAAGCTTGTTCTTGTGCTGGAGCGACAGGACAGCGTTGCGCGTCTCGAAGGTCTCGTTGACCGAGTTTTCGTAGAAATGTAAAAATTGCTTGAAGGTACTAATCAGTACACTGGATACCCAATGGGGTAGCGCCGTGGTGCGTTGCCCTGGTGGAGTGACGGCTTTGGCCTTGCGACCGATGTCGCCGGTAGCGTAGCCGTCCGAGGACGGAACGCGGACGGCTGCGACTGGTTCCTGTAGACGCGATCGACACATTCATGCAACTGAAAGGCGAAGGCGGCATAATCACTTCAGATCTTTTGGAGTGTGAGAATGCGTTTTCTGAAAGTAACAGCGTGGATATGGCTTGGCCTTCTCTTTGCCGGTCTTGGTCTTGCTGCTTTCGGGCTTGAAAAACTTCCGATAATGGCTGGGTTGATTGTCGGCTGTGGTGTTGGTCAGTTGTTCGTTGCCAAGGCTATCACTGCCAATCCCGGCTATGCGGTCAAGGCTAACCTGATTGCGTTAGTGCCAGCCATAATCATCGTATTTGGGACGGTGCTATTATACGTATGACGTCTACGCTATGTCTCAGAAGGTATCTAAGCGAAGCAACAGTCTAAAGGGGCCTTATCGTCGTAACTTGCTAGTTGTTCGCAATTTACCCATTTAGCAGGATTACGTGACTTCGGCAGCGAGTTTCGGCGGGACCACGCGCCGGGCGCATTACTTACTCCATGTGAAAACCATGCTGCCTCAATAGCACCAAGAAAGCGGTGGTATCACTTGCTTGCTTGTATAGTAGATTGTGCTAATATTTGTGCGTTGCCGGCAGACACCCCCTCTTTTCGGTGACAATAGGGAGCGTGGTGAGCGCCTTCCTGTACCGAGGCAGCAGTCCCTTCGTTTGGTTTCAACCAACGCTTGCTGCCTCGTGGAGGGAGGCCAAAGCCGTGGCCTCCCTCCTTTTGGATACCGGTATTCGAGGTAGAGGATCTTTTCTCTACCTGCCTGCGCTAAAATATTAGATGCCTCTTAACTATGAGTTGACATGCAAGAGCTGCGCGTCTCGGTGATCCGCACCGGGTTTGCTGCAGGCCATTTTTGTTTATGTTATGCGGCCATGGCTGGTGCGTCCAGCTTAGCGTAACTCTCCTCTTCAGCTTCGGCTGGCGGTGAGTTTCCGATGGGTTCTAGGATGCGTCGGTGGTTTGCCTGCGCAGGATTTCCGCAAGTTCCGCGTCGACCGCATCGCCGGCATCCAGATGACGGAGGAGAGCTTCCGTCCGCGCCGGGTTCCGATGCTCAGGGACTTCGTTGCCATTCTGAACGCCGGTGTGTCCGAAACATCAAGGATGATCTTGAGCAGCCAGTAAGCAGGATGACGACGCGGCCGGTATGTCTAGGACCGCGTTCGGACTGCTTTCGTAGATGCACCAGATGTCCGAACGGCGGCGTTGAGGCGCAATGCTGTCACTGCAAGTGGGCGGCATGGTTTTGAGCAAAAATGCTAGCCGCGTCTTCGCCTTGAACCAATTCGAACCAACGACCCGCTGAGAGTTTGTCGTCATCCCCCAAGTTATGGGGTCTAGCTAGATTCGCGTCGCAATCGTAGAGCGGTCCGAGCCATCGATCCGCTGGAGTAGCTCTGCGATCATGCTGCCAACGAAAGGCAGCTCTAGTCCAATATCCTCTTGGAGATATCGGTGGCTCATCCAGGAGTGCGATCGACTAGAGCCATGATGACCATCCCCGCTGCTACGCCGGCTGCGAACAGGCTCAGTCCAAGAGTAACACTCCTGACTGACAGTCGTCTCGGCTTGGAGACACCGGTATGGGCCTGATTGACAGCTGAGGCCTGAAGCATGTTGTCTTCCTGCATCTGCTCGGGGGATGGTAGGGACTCTCGGGCAGCCGGTTGCGCCACTTCCGAGGCCGGGACGTTGGCGACCGTCACGTGCTGGCTATTTTCTTCATCGTATTTCACGGTGAATCCTACGGCGCCATCTGACTTTAACTTCGTGAGGACTTTCCGAGCTGCCTCGACTTCATCCGCGCCTTCCATGAGCGATGTCTGGGTGACGAGGTAATATGGCATGCGGGACTGCTTTCTATTCGCGCGATTGCAGTGTGATCAACCAGAATGACTTGCGCCGTCAAGCGCACCGCAGTCAGTTACCCTGCTCCTCTTCTCGAATCGGCAAGGCAGGCAAAGAGCGGGCAGTCGCCGACCGAGCTGCGACCCGTCGTGCGCGCTGATGAGCAAGGGAAACGAGGTTCTGAGAGAAAGAACCCGATCCTTGCTGTGAGTTTTTGAGCGGGTAAGAACATGGCCTCGTCGTTCAGAAGATGCGTCACCGTTTTTAGTAGTGTTTGGTAGCAAGCCGCGCTCAAGAGTAACGAGTATGGGGCCGGGAACACACTATCCGATGTTAGGGTGTAGCAGGCGGAGAGCCGACTTCGGGCATCATGCGCTACTGTCCGAGTTCGACCCTATTGAAGTCAATCCTACTTGATGTCCTGCCATTCGCCGTAATGAAATCGCGTAAGCCTGTTCTACCGAACGGAACGGCGTCGCGGAGAGCTAACGAAGCGCAAGCAACGTCTAGCTCCCGCCTTTTTGACACACCGATACTGGTCGGAAGCGTATCCTATCACGTGGTCTCAATGATTAGCTTACTTCTCGACGACGGTTCCAAGGCTGCTCGCCGGACCCTTCAACGCCGTACATGCTGAGGACCAGGCATTGGCGTCATCACCAAGGGCAGTTCTCAACCAGGCCAGCGTCATGCGCTTCGTCGCCTCGAGCGCATCCGGCGCCTCGACCTCGGTCTCCTTGGCGTCGAGCCCGGCGATGCCGCCAAGGCCGTGGCCTACTCCGTGAAGGGTAAGAAGCGCATGCCCACCAACCGCGTCATGGTAGGCATCGGCGTGCCAATCCGGGCCACGGTGCGTAAAACGCGGTTTGTCGTCTGCCCCGCACACGACCAGGCTCGTCGTCGCCAGGTGTGAGAAGTCGAGGTCAAAGAATGGAAAGCGCGCGGCGTTCTCTTCTGTCAGATCCTTTCCACCACGTCCGGGCGCGGTGAGAAGAACCCCAGCCTTGATGCGTGGATCGCGAAAAGTCTCTCCGTGGAGTTGCGCACCCAGAAGCAGGCTCACGGTGTGGCCACCGAAAGAATGTCCTGCCGCAGCGATGCGGTCCTGGTCAAGCCGGCCGGAGACGGCCGGCGCACGCTCTTCTATCTCTGACAGCCGATCGATGACTGTGCGTATCTCCGCGACGCGCTCGCGCCAGAAGAACGGCGCTCCTTCGGCGTCTTCATGAAAGCCGCCGACGCGGGAGCTCGCGTGGGTGGGCTGGATGACAGCAAAGCCGCGCTCCGCCCAGAACTGTGCCAAATGCGCGTAGCCGTCCTTCGACGGAACGTAGAATGACGGTCCGAATCCATGCGACAGAATGACGATGGGGAGGCGATCGCCTTCTGCCGATGCAGTCAAACGCAGTTCCAGAGGCGGCCGTCCGTCGATGTCGAGGCGGATCGGCGAGTAGGCTATCGTGAGGGCTCCGTCGGGGGTCGGGATACGGCGCGCGGTGTCGATCAGATTGTTCGTCGTCATCTGTGGTCTCCTTGTGTGGCGCCAGGATGGACGACGAGAGCAGGATTATCTATATCTGAACGTCCGCACCTGTTTAGTGAAAGTCCAGACATGTCCGATCCACTCGCCGAGATCGTCTCGCTGCTCAAGCCCGTGCCATCGATCGCCAAGCTGGTTACGGCCGGTGGGGCATGGTTGGTCGAGCGTCGCGAGCTTGGTAGTCCGTTCTATTGTGCGATTGCGGAAGGGCGCTGCCTGCTGACGATCGCTGGCAGATCGCCGATCATCCTCCAATCCGGGGATTTCGTTCTTGTCCCGCAGATCCACACCTTCACCATGAGCAGCCTTCAACCGCCTCCGCCGGGCACGTTACCGCGCCGGCTGGAGACCGGTCCCGGCGTCTTCCGCCTCGGCGATCCGGACGCACCGGCCGACGTCACGGCCATGGTGGGTCACTGTTCCTTCTTGGCGAACGACAAGCAGTTGCTGAGCTCGCTGCTGCCGGACATCGTTCATGCTCGAGGCGAGCGCCGGCTCATGGATCTCGTCAGGATGATTCACACAGAGATGGTCGGCGGACTTGCAGCGCGGGACATGATCCTCAGTCGCTTGCTGGAAGTTCTCTTCATCGATGCTCTGCGGAGTACAGGAGGGGCTGAGACATCTCCCGGATTGTTGCGTGGGCTTTCCGACATCCGCCTGGCTCCAGCGTTGCGACGCATTCATCAGGACCCCAGCACGGGCTTGTCCGTCGAGGAACTGGCAGAGACCGCCGCAATGTCGAGGTCGGCATTCTTCGATCGCTTCCGAAGGCAGGTGGGCGTCCCTCCGATGGAATACGTGACGGGCTGGCGCATGGCGCTTGCAAAAGACCTTTTGGTTCGGCAGGAGGCGCCGCTGGTCGAAATCGCAACACGGATCGGTTACGCTTCCGCCAGCGCGTTCAGCGTCGCATTCACACGGCATGTCGGCGTGACACCGGGCGTTTTCGCCCGAACAGACTGACCTCGACAGCCCGCCTCGCCGTCCATTTTGCGCTGCTCCTGCGCTGCGATGTCCGCTTCGAAGGCGCACAGGCGACATGAGGCCGCTGTGGAGGCATGCCCGCTTTTGGGGACCCTGACTTGTTGACCGCAACGTCCGCAATGAAGGCGGGATCCTTCGTTGAGCGTGGACCGTAGTTGGCCCTGAGCACGATGTCGACACAGACTAGTTGTACTACCCTGGGTTCGCCGGAGTTTGCTTGCTTCAATTTATCGGCTACGCCCTGCGAAGCCGCTGGAGCGAACGTCGATGCGCAGGTTCGGACTTGTAGCTGACCACAGATCCTACCCCTATCTGGCTGCATGCTAGAATTGTCGTGGCTGCCCGCGCATCATTTGGTCAACCGAACGAATTCACCATCCGGCGCGCAAACGGATGCGGCAGTGTAGAAGAAGTCTTGACGCTCAAACCCGCCGCCGTCCTCCCACGCGTGGTTGACCTTCTGATCGCACTCCAAGATCTTATCCAGCGGGCTAGACGCGTTCTTGGGCATCTGCACTTTATCCACAAACAGGTAGTGGCTAGTATTGGGATCGTCAGTGCGCAATACGGTGTCGTACTTCAGTGAGGCGGTGTACCCAGCTTGACCCTTGCCTAACTTTTCGCAGAAAACGTCCTTGTTCGGGTGCACTTTCGCCTTGTACTCAAGCGGACATCCGTCTTGCTTAACTTCCATCTGCAGCACGAGCTTGGAGTACTTTCCTAGCTCGAACTCCTCTCCGGGAGATATCGTCATATCCCCTTGACCGGAATTTTGCTGTGTCTTTGGTTGATAGATAACAGTTCCGATGGCTTGCTCTGCGGAGCTGCCAGCCCGTGTAACAAGGATCGATACTTTCTTGTACCAAAAGCCTTGGGCTTGCTTGGGTGTGAAAGTGACTGACTTTGGTTTCATCGGCGCTATGGCCGAGGCAGCAACACCAATAGGAATGGTCTTCAGGCCGACCATCCCCAAGAAAGCATTTTGCGAACTACCGCTAACGGTCACCAGCACTGTCTGCCCGGTCATGGAAACGTTATATGTCATACCGGCCGGCAAGCTCTTTGCGTAACCCGCTAGAAAACGTTCAGCTGCAACCTTGGCGGCACCTGCATTCGTTCCGTTAAAGACGCGTGCGCCAGCGAGCGCCGCGCTATCGGCAACACCCTGTGCGCTAACTTTCTCGCGGGTTGCCAAGGTGTAGTCGATCGCTCCACCGGCAGCTATGATCAGCGGCGTCGCCACAAGAGCCGTAATCATACCAAAGTTGCCACCGCGATCCTGTAAGATATTTCGTATAGTCAAAGTCGTCCCCCCAGCATGTTCGTTGTTTTTAGAAGTGGGAGGTAAAAACGAACGTAAGGAACACGGTATATTAGACGTCAACACTTGGCGTTACTTATTGCGGAATTGCTTTATTAGCATTTACTAACTAATAGACCGCCCTCGTAGTCTCGGCCGATCCGCAACTTAGCGAAGATCGCCCTCCCCGACGTCTCACCTGATCCATAACTGCTAGGGAGAGGTCTTCTCCGGCTCCGCGCAACGGCAGTCGTCTTGACGACGGAATGGCCGCAAGTTAGAATCCTGCCGTCTAAAACAGGTTAGGCTCGGGAAGGTTGGTCCAGCCCCCATCAATATGGGTCCTTCCGCTGTTCTCTTGCGGCCCAAGACTACAATGCGCGTGCATGGTGCGCGCGACAATGTGGGAGTTTGGGCATGGAAGCTAGAGTGACAGTGTTGACGCTTGGCGTTAAGGACCTTGAGAAATCTGTTTCCTTCTACCGCGACGGCCTTGGCCTGCCAACGGAAGGCATCGTTAGACGTGAGTTCGAACATGGCGCAGTAGCTTTTTTCGATCTTGCTGGTGGCTTGAAGCTCGCGCTTTGGTCGCAGGTAGACGTCGCTCATGACACAGGCTTGCCGCTAGATCCTCCTAGCTCGACGTCTTCCACCATCGGGCACAATGTCTCGACCAAAGAAGAGGTCGATGCGGTTATAGACGCCGCAGGGCGAGCGGGAGCCGAGATCGTAAAAGCCCCGGCGACAACTTTTTACGGCGGCTACGCTGGCTATTTCCGTGATTTGGACGGACATCTAAGGGATGTCGTTTGGAACCCTCACCTGCTTGCTCCCGCTGACTAGAACTTCGAATATTATTCCACTGTCTGAGACAGCGGTACCGATCAACCGGATGTTCGTAATCTTAATCAACGAGACCGCATCATCAGCTTTGGCAATGCGGCACCAAGGTTCCGCGGCAGAGCCATAAGCTACATTCGGGCTAGAACCTTCAACACGCGGAGGATAGCAATCTGATGGTAGATATCGAGATGGTTGGTGGGCTTGTCGAGCAGCAGGATTTAATGCTCGTGAGCTCGGGCCCGGACGATGTGGCCTGTCTGCCTCTCCCTGGCCCGCCCTCCGATACCCATGCGCTGCATAATCCAGACATCCGATCAGTCATGACCGGATGTCTGGAAAGGCTCGATCGATTAGTGAGCTTTCATTTCACTGACGATCTCGTCTGCCTTCAATGAAGACGGGTAATAAGTCGGCCAGTTGGTGACTTCCTTCAGTAGCGCGGCGCGGTCGTTGCCCCAATACAGGTGGTAGTGGTCAGCCTTGTTCGGAGCAATTCCGTGATCGCTGAACTGGATGAACTGAGGAGCGCTAACATCGCCTTTTGTCTTCTTGTAGATAAACCGGACGCCGCGATTGCCCTTCTTATAGGTCAGGATTTCCTTGCTGTCATAGGCATAGGTGCCCTTGGACCCCTGGTCGCCCTTGAAGAATGTGACAACGTCACCGTCGATGGTAATGCGGTCCACATCCGTCTTGTAACCGACTTCGTACTCGGCGCGGATCTCTTCTACGCTTGAAGTGCCCTTTTCAGCCTTATGCTTCCATACTGGATCAAGGATGCCGTCCTTGAGGTAAGGATAGACCGACTGCCAATCGCCAGCGTAATCACCCAGCGGGCGATCCTTGACCTGACTGTCCTCAAAATAACCGGCGTAGATCTTGGGATCGCCGTGGCTGTGAGCGTGTTCGTGCCCGCTATGGTCATGAGCATCACCGTCAGCGTGCTCGTGGACCTTGCCGCTGCCACCGGCAACCGCAATGTTATAAGGTTTGCCTTCAACTTTGATCGTGCCGACTTCCTTAAGTTCAGTCTTGGAGATGCGACGCACCAATCCGGCATTGGGATCGGTCATGACAATGTCATCGCCAGCCATGGCGATACGCGGACGCGGATCGTTCCAATGCCCATCCATCGAGTAGGGACCTGTCACCTTAGCGCTTTTAGCAAGCTTGCCATCAAGGACGTCGATCTGATGGAGAGTGCCATCTTCCGTCAATGCGTAACCAAAGCGGGCATTGGCAGGATCAAGCGCAAAGTCGATACGGCGGAAAGGAAGCTCGATGTAGCGAAAGTTCGGCTCGTCCGCGGGGTCAACAACGACAAGTCCCTTGGCGCCATAGTTACCGAGAAACACCTGCATGCTCTTGGCACCCAGCAACGTGCCGGTCGTCTCGCCGCTCGGCATGTCGGCAGGATAGTTCAGCATCTTGGTCACTGGGCCATCGGCGCTCGCCATCACCGTCAGAATGCCTTCCTTGCATCCCGCTGCGAGGTAAGCGCCGGAAAAGGCTTCGCCGTGAATGCCTGTGCAGGATGCGACATCACCTGTGGGCGTGCCGTCTTCCTTCACCGCACGCAAACCGACGCGCGTCGGAGCAGAATCGCCTTCGACCGGAGCATCGGAAGCGACCGTCGTTACCCAGCCGTTTCCGACAGGCGCCGCAAAACCATGATGAGCTCGGGCTTGCTTCAGGCGTATCGATTCAATCTCGCCGTCGGTCAGCTCATGAGCGTCGATGATCTCGTTGTAACCACCCTTGTCGAAGTTGATGACGATCTTGCCGTCATGGTCGATGACGTGAAACGGGCGCGGGCCGGTCAAGGCTTTTTCCAAGGCCGACGGATCGGTAATCGTGATGTCGGAATGGTCACCATGCGAGTGAAGGGTAATCCCGCTATTGATAAAGGTGACGGCATCATTGTCAGACTGAACCGCGACAACGCTGGCGCCTTCATTGACGCTGTAAAGCTTATTTCGGCCGACTGTGTCGAACGTCCAGCGCTTCTCAGGCTTGCTCAGGTCAAACGCCGTAACCTTCGGATCCTTATGGTCGCCGACGAACACGCGGTAAAGTGTTACACTTTCCTCATCATCCTGGGCGAACGCCGCTGATCCCAGCAAGGCCGTTGATAGCGCCAACGCAGATGCGCCTCGGATTAAACGTCTCATTCATCTCTCCTATTTATGATATTACATAACATTCAAAAGGCGGTTTTTCCGCCAGTTGGACGGTGACTCAGCCGCGGTTGATCGCAGATGTGAGGGTTTGGACGTTGTGCCGCATCATGTCGATGTAGGTCGACGCGGGTCCGCCGGCTGGCGACAGGGCGTCCGAATACAAGGTGCCGCCGAGCGTTAGTCCGGCTTCTGAAGCGATCTGCTCGACGAGGCGTGCATCCGAAATGTTTTCTGCAAATACGGCAGCACCACGCTTCTCGCGGATCTCACGAATAAGCGAGGCGACGTCTGCGGCAGATGCCTCAGATTCGGTAGAAACGCCCTGGGGCGCTAAGAAGGTCACGCCGTAATCCCGCTCGAAGTAGCGAAAGGCGTTGTGCGCGACAACCGCTACACGCCGCTCTTGCGGGATCGCGCTCACAGCTGCCTCGATCTCCTCGGCAAGAGCCGCCAATTGTTCTGAGTACGCGGTCGCATTTGCTTCGTATGTCGAGCAGCCCTGTGCATCTGCGGCACAGAACGCCTTGGCAATGTTCTGGATGTAGATCTTGGCATTGCCAACTGACTGCCACGCATGTGGGTCGTTCGGCGTTGCGTGAAAGACCGCCTTTCCATCGACATAGTGATAATGGCCACCCGCCGGATCATTCAAAATGTCCGCGCCCTCGGTCAAAACGGTCACTTTTGCTGTCGCTTCGCTTGCCTGGATCAAACGGTCCATAAAGCCCTCGAACAGCAATCCATTCACCAGAATGACGTCCGCCTTGGCCAATGCCAATGCATCAGCTGGTTTCGGTTCGTAAACGTGGGCATCGCTGTTGGCACCAACCAGTGTTCGCAAAGCAATACGCTCGCCACCGATAGCTTTGGCGAAATCGCCGATGATTGAGAAACTGGCGACAACCGACAGCTTTTCCGCATGAGCAAGAGCGGGAACAGCCAATGAGGCGAATGTCACAACTGTCATCCTGGCGATGAGATTACTCATGTTCTTCATTGTATATCCAGTGCTGGGACGGTTCAGGCGCTGCGGTGAGCGGTGCGCCGCAGGTGCGACAAAAGCAGGCCGCGAGGGCTTGCGATGACGGAGAAAAAGTAGACAGAGCCTGCCGATAACATGATCGCCGGTCCTGATGGCAAGGATGCGTGGTAGGATAACAGGAGGCCGACGGCCGAGGAAAACAACCCGATCGCAACCGACAACAGGCACATCGTTGCAACGCTTTGCGTCCAGAAGCGTGCGCCAGCCGCAGGCAGGATCATCAATCCGACCGCAAGCAAGGTGCCAAGCGCCTGGAAGCCAGCGACGAGATTGGTCACGACGAGACCAAGGAAGAGGAAATGGACCGGCGAGCCCAGGCGTGACACGGAGCGGAAAAACAAGGGGTCCATACATTCAGCCACCAGCGCCCGTCCGAAAACTCCGAGAGCACAAAGCGTCATCACCGACACCATGGCGATCAGGATTAAGGCATCATTGTTCAGCGCCAGCACCGTTCCGAACAGGACGTGCATAAGATCGACACTTGAGCCCCGCAAAGAAACCATGAGCACGCCAAGCGAGAGTGAAATCAGATAAAAGGCGGCCATAGAGGCGTCTTCTTTCTGGATCGTGAACCGGGCGACGGCGCCGGCACCCAGTGCTACGACCACGCCGGCAATCAAACCACCGATGGTCATAGGAACGATCTCAAGGCCGTAAAGCAGAAAGCCGGCAGCTGCACCAGGCAAGATCGCATGCGCCATTGCGTCGCCAGTCAGGCTCATGCGGCGCAACATGAGGAAGACGCCGACCGGGCAAGCGCTGAGCGACAACATGAATGCGCCAAACAGCGCCCTTTGCAGGAACCCGAATTCTACGAACGGTAGTATCAGCGTCTCATAGAGCATATCGATTACATCCCGCCACGTGCCGGTGACGCCGCGATGCCGTCATGACCGATCATTGTCTCATGCAGGTGATGAGCTGGTTGCCCACACCATGGAGCGTTCTCGTCCCATGCCTCGCCGAACTGGCGTGCGCGAAGAAGATTTTCGGCAGAGAGTGTCTGACGCGCCTCACCCCACGCAATCGACCGCCGCGCCAGAAGAAGCGCCTCGGGAAAATGCTCGCGCACCAGATCAAGGTCATGCACGACGACCATGACAGTGCGCCTTTGATCCTGCCAGTGCTTGATGAGCGCTATCAGGTCGGTAAGCGTCCTGGAGTCGACAGCGTTGAATGGTTCGTCAAGCAGAATGAGATCAGCATCTTGCACGAGGACACGCGCGAACAACGCTCGCTGCATCTGTCCTCCCGAAAGTGTGTCGATGGAACGCTTCTCGAACCCTTCCAGGCCGACGGACAGCAACGCTTGCGTCACCGCTTGCCTGTCTTCTGCGCTATGACGACCCAAAAGACCCCTTTTGGGCCAGAGACCGAGCGACACAAGGTCAAGCACACGAGCTGGAAAAGAGCGATCCAGCTCGGAAAGCTGTGGCAGATAGGCGAAGCGGGTGCCCGGTGCTATCGAGCACGTACCACTCATAGGTCGCAATAGACCAACGATACCCTTCATCAGGGTCGATTTACCCGATCCGTTCCCGCCAACAACGGCCACGAGGCTTCCTTTGCGTACGACACCGGTCATGTGATGCACAGCAGGATGGCGATTGTAGCCCAAGGTCAGATTGTCAAAGGTAAGGCATGCTTCAGTCACGACTACTGTCTATCTCCCGCGGCGCATGGCGAGCAACGCGCTGCTCGTTAATGTAATGTTATTACGTTTACCGACTTGGAAGAAAGGACGCAACCCTGGACAAAACGAAGTTCGACGTTTTTAGAAAACAGGGCAAACGGCCAGGGGTCGCGGTGTCGATGTTTCACGAACCACTTCGATGAAATGTATTTTGCCTTCCACCGGGACCTGCGCTGGAAAGAGGGCACTTATCCGCACAGAGTCCGCAAACCACCCTGCATTCGCAGCGGCGAGGACCAGTAGCAGTTCCTATCTTGCGTTACGAACTGCCATCAGTGCCGTGACAAAGGCTCGCACGAGGCTCGCCTTTTGCATATCCGGCCGAAACAATAGATAGCTCTTGAAGTAGACCGAGGGCTCGAAGGGTCGAAAAATCAGGCCGCGCTGAGCAAAACCATCGATAGCAAGTGGGTTGACGATTGCCAGGCCTACTCCCTCAAGCGCGAGTGCGCAGGCCGTGATGGCAAAAGGGGTCTCAATTACAAGATTAGGTCTGGATCCTGCTTCGGCGCAGAGACGCTCGAATTGGAGCCGAGCCCGATCCTCTGCCGACAACGCTATGTAATCCACTTCATGAAAGTCCTCCGGCCGGACAACGTCTCGTTTTACCAGAGGATGGCCTGGCGGGATGGCGCATAGCGCCGGGAAGCTACCGAAGACCTGATGTTCGACGCCTGACAAGTCGACTTCATCGGCCGCGAGACCGAGATCAAAATCGCCATCGACAATATGGTTGCGTACAGCAGCAGATGACATGATGCTGAGCGTCACGATCGCCGCGGGGTAGCTTTCCCGAAACCGTTTCACTGCACGCGGCACGATCGTTGATCCAGCAGCGGCAAGACTTGCCACGCGGATCTGCCCCGAACCGAAATCCCGGATCCGAGCCGCGGATGAGCGCAGCAGATCAAGCCCTTTGAAGCTGGCATCGACATCGCGGTAGAATGCCTGTCCTTCCGGAGTCGAAATCAACCGCCCCTTAACTCGGTCAAACAACGCAAATCCAACAGAGTCTTCCAGTTCGCCAATCAGGCGGCTGACATTCGGTTGCGTCACGCCCATGAGTTCGGCTGCGCGCGAGACGGTGCCACTGATGATGACGGCGCGAAAGGCCTCAATCTGACGGAAGTTCATCCCTCACCTATACGGTTTATGCATAGACTTAGATCCTCTGGTCAATTGTTTGTCTACCTCGCTCCTGCTTAGACTGTTGGAAAATATCCAATGAGGACAGTTCATGCGTGACAAGACGCTCTGCGTAAAGCGGCCCGAAGTTTCCCACCAAGGTTTTGCGAGCCTTGCAACACCAACCTACCGGGCATCGACAATCGTCTTCGACAGCGCAGAAGCCTATGCCAACCGCTCCAAGCGAGGCCCCGACGGCTACACCTACGGCCTCCACGGGACACCGACCTCCCGCACGCTCGAGGCATCGATCACGGCTCTGGAGCAGGGGCTTCGGACAGTTCTCGTTCCCTCGGGACAAGCCGCCATCACTGTGGTTTTCCTCTCTGCACTGATGCCCGGCGACACGGTTCTCATTCCCGACAGCGCCTATCCGCCGGTGGCGGGCTTCTGCGAGAACTACCTGAAGCCGCGCGGCATCTCCTACCGCATCTATGACCCCATGATCGGCTCCGGCATCGCAACCCTTATCGACGACACCGTCAAGCTGATCTGGACGGAATCGCCCGGGTCTACGACGATGGAGATCCAGGATATTCCCGCCATCGTCGCGGCCGCAAAATCCCGCGGCGTTCTGACCGGCTGCGACAACACCTGGGCGACTCCGCTCTACTTCAAGCCGCTCGCCCATGACATGGACTTCTCGTCGATGGCGCTGACGAAATATGTCGGCGGCCATTCCGACCTTCTCATGGGCTCGATCGCGGTCAAGGACATCGCGCTCCACAAGAGGCTGAAGGACACCATGCGGATGATCGGGATGGGGGTTTCGCCTGATGATTGCGCGCTGGCGCTTCGCGGCTTGGAGACCATGGGCGTGCGGCTTGCCCATTGCGGCCGGGTTGCCCTGGATTTTGCCCGGAAAATTGCGGACCGCGTTGCGCCGGAACTGGTGCTTCATCCAGCCCTCCCCGGCGCTGCCGGCCATGAATTCTTCCAGCGAGACTTTGCCGGCGCAAGCGGCGTGTTCAGCCTTGTCATTCCCCCGCACGCCGAGGCTGCTCTCCCCGACCTCCTGACGGCGGCGCAGACCTTCTCGATCGGCGCCTCCTGGGGCGGCACCCACAGCCTTCTTGCACCGATGACCATCACCCGCGCGACTGACGCTCATGCCCATCCCGGCACGATCTTGAGGATCAACGTGGGTCTGGAAGATGAAGACGATCTCTGGGCAGACCTCGAGCCGATCATCGAAGCGATCGCGACAGCGCCCGCCGTGAAGAAGGCTGTCTGAGCAAATCACGAACCAAAAACAACAAAGGGAACGACAACATGAAAAACTGGACAATCGGCATTGTGGCAGTCGTCGGCACACTGATGGCGACGACGGCACACGCAGGACCAACGCTCGACAAGGTAAAGGAGAGAGGTCGCATTATCTGCGGTGCAAGTCAGGGCACCATTGGGTTTGGATCCCCTGATGACAAAGGCCACTGGACCGGCCTCGACGTCGAAACCTGCCGCGCGGTGGCAGTCGCCATCTTCGGCGACAAGGACAAGGTCGAGTTCGTCCCCTTGAGCGGTCAGCAGCGCATTCCGGCGCTTCAGACCGGCGAAATCGACATCCTCCCCCGCACCCTCACATGGACGCTGCAGCGCGATGCAAACGGCATCAATTTCACCACGCCGACCTACTACGAGTTCACAGGCTTCATGGTCGCAAAGGCATCCGGCGTGACCAAAGTGGAAGAGATGACAGGGGCATCCGTCTGCGTTCAGACCGGCTCGACCACCGAGGTCGTTGTCAACGATGTGTCCACCAAGCTGAACCTGCGGCTCAATCCGGTCGTGTTCGACAACGTTGCCGCCACCCGCCAGGCCTTCTTCTCCGGCCGCTGCGACGCCCTCATCACCGATGCGGCGGCGCTTGCTTCCGTTCGCGCCACGCAATCCGACAAGCCCGACGACTACGTCATCTTCCCGGCGACCAAGTATATGGATGCCCTGACACCGGCCGTGCGCCACGGCGACGACAACTGGACGGATATCGTCAACTGGTCGATCCAGGCACTCCTCAATGCGGAGCTCTACGGCATCACCCAGGCCAACATCGACGAAATGATGGGCTCGGACGACCCGCGGGTAAAGCGCTTCCTCGGCGTCGAGCCCGGTAACGGCAAGGCGCTCGGGCTCGATGACAAGTTCGCCTACAATATCGTCAAGCAGCTCGGAAACTATGGCGAAATGTTCGACCGCAACCTTGGCGCCGGCAGTCCTCTCAAGATCGAACGCGGCCCCAACAGGCTGTTTTCCGATGGCGGGCTGATGTTCCCGATGGCCTTTCAATAGCGATTGGTGTCGATCATGATTTCCGCTGTTCTCGATAACAGACGGTTCAGAAGCTGGGGCGGGCAGATCCTTCTGCTGGGCGGCTTTGCCGCCCTCCTCCTCTGGCTTGTAAACAACACCGTCACGAACCTCGATGCCCGCGGGATCAGGGTCGGCTTCGACTTCCTCTGGCGTCGCGCCAATTTCCCGATCTCGGAAAGCGTCCTGCCCTACGACCCCTCCGACACCTTCCTCTGGGCTTACGTCACGGGCGTCGGCAACACGCTGGCGATATCGGCCCTCGCGATCTTCCTGTCGACGGCGCTTGGCTTGCTTGTCGGACTGGCGCGGCGATCGAAGCACCCGCTGACATCGGGTGTCGCCGGCGTCTTCGTCACGACCATGCGCAACATGCCGCTGATCGTGCACCTGCTGTTCTGGTACGCGCTTGCAACCACAGCGCTGCCGGCGCCGCGCGAGGCCTATAATCCCCTACCCGGCGTCTTCCTGTCGCTGAGGGGCTTCTACATTCCCGCACTCGAACTGGACGCCATGGCCTGGCTGATGATCGGCCTCGTCATCCTCTTGACCTTGGGCGCTTGGCGCTTGCGTCACCTCATGATGGGAACAGGCCGGTTGCATGACCGCCATCCCGTTCTGGCGCTTTTTGGGCTTACGGCCGTCGTTGCCCTCGGCGCGGCGCTGCTTCTCCAGCCAAGTGCCGTGATCAGCCTTCCCGAAATGCGGGGGTTCAACTTCACGGGCGGGCTGCGTCTGTCGCCGGAATTTGCCGCCCTCATGCTCGGCCTGGTGATCTACACCTCCGCCTTCATCGGAGAGATCATCCGCGGCGGCATCGACGCCGTGTCGATCGGGCAGTGGGAGGCCGGACGCGCGATCGGGCTGTCGGAACGGCATACGCTCACCAAGATCATCATCCCGCAGGCACTGCGCATCATCATTCCCCCGATGACATCGCAGTATTTGTCGACCGTCAAAAACACCACGCTTGCGCTGGCAGTCGGTTACCCGGAGCTTGGCCTCGTGGTCGGCACGGTGATCAACCAGACCGGCCAGGCGATCGAGAGCATCGGCTTGCTGCTTGGCATCTTCCTGACCATCAGCATTGCCGTGTCGCTGTTGATGAACTGGTACAATGCGCATGTCGCGTTGGTGGAGGCACGATGACCGTCATTGATGTCGCCTCAACAGCTGTCCATATCGAGCCATCCGCTCCGCCAAGGCCACCGCGAAGGCCCCTGCTGCAGCTTTTCTTCGGCGATCTGGTGGCATCGGTACTGACCGTCTCCACCGGTTTCCTGATGATCCTGATGATCCCGGCACTGAACTGGGCGGTGCTGGACGCGGTATGGGCCACCGACGATCCCTCCGCCTGCCGCGAAGCCGGTGCCTGCTGGGCCTTCATCGCGGCGAAATTCCGCTTCATCATGTTTGGTGTCTATCCGCCGGACGAGCAATGGCGACCGCTTCTGGTCATGGGATTGATCCTTGCGATGATCCTTGCCTCGCTCTCGCCCCGGCTCTGGGGCCAGAGACTGATCGCTGTCTGGGTCGCGTCCGTGGCCGTCATGCTCAGTCTGATGTGGGGCGGCTTCCTCGGCATGACGCCGGTACCGACATCGAGCTGGGGCGGACTGCCGGTGACCCTGCTGCTTGCCTTGCTGTCGCTCGGCCTCGGCTTTCCCTTCGCAGTCTTCCTGGCGCTCGGAAGACGGTCGTCGCTGCCGATCCCACGCATGTTGTCCCTGATGACGATCGAGCTGGTCCGCGGCCTTCCGCTGGTGGGGCTGCTGTTTGTGGCCTCCATCCTGTTGCCGCTGCTTCTGCCGGCAGGATGGTCGATCGACAAGCTCGGGCGCACGCTGGCAGCGCTGACGGTGTTTGCCGCCGCCTATCTGGCGGAAGTGATCCGCGGCGGCCTGCAGGGTGTCGCCGCCGGTCAGATCGAGGCCGCCAGGGCTTTGGGCATCCCCGGCTGGAAAGCGGTGTGGCACATCGTCCTCCCGCAGGCGCTGCAGAAGGTCATTCCTCCTTTGACCAACACGGCGATCGTGATGGTAAAGAACACCAGCCTCGTGCTGATCGTCGGTGTCTTCGACATGCTGAGCGCTGCCCGCGTTGCGGCCACCGACCCGGTGTGGGGCGCTCCTTACGTGGAGAGCTACGTCTTTGTTGCCTTGATCTATTTCCTGATCTGCTTCGGCATATCCAACTACAGCCGCTGGCTTGAAATCCGCGTGCAATCCCGGGGCTACCGATGACCTCGAACCACCTGAACGCAATCGAAGTGGCTGCCCTCGACAAATGGTATGGCAGCTTCCACGTCCTGAAGAACATCGACCTCACCGTCGCGACGGGGGAGCGGATCGTCGTCTGCGGCCCCTCCGGCTCCGGGAAATCCACCCTCATCCGCTGCATCAACCGGCTGGAAGAGCACCAGCGGGGCCGCATTTCCGTCAATGGCATCCCGCTCGGCGACAGCGTCAAGAACCTGGATGCGATCCGGCGCGAGGTCGGGATGGTGTTCCAGCACTTCAACCTTTTCCCGCACCTGACGGTCAAGGAGAACTGTGCCCTGCCCCAGATCCTGTCCCGCGGCAAGCGGCGACGGGAAGCGGAGGACATGGCCATGCATTTTCTCGGCAAGGTCCGGATCCCGGAACAGGCCGACAAATATCCAGGTCAGCTGTCCGGAGGGCAGCAGCAGCGCGTGGCGATCGCCAGGGCCCTGTGCATGACGCCAAAGATCATGCTGTTTGACGAGCCCACCTCGGCGTTGGATCCGGAAATGGTGAAGGAAGTTCTCGACACCATGGTCGCGCTTGCGGAAGAAGGGATGACCATGATCGTCGTGACCCATGAGATGGGCTTCGCACGAAAGGTGGCAGACCGTGTCGTGTTCATGGAAGCAGGAGAGGTGATCGAGGTCAATGAGCCCAGCGCGTTTTTCGACGCTCCGTCCCAACCCAGCACCCGGCGATTTCTGGCTAACATCATGCACTGAATGTGTCATTGCCAAACTTAAAAATCGAACGGAGTCGCGCCCTACACAGAACGTCCGATCGGCCGCCTTGATCGGACACGAACCTTCGAGACGGCATAGCGCTGTCCAGCCGAAACAATTGCCCGAAGACATCCTTTCGGCATTGTTCGCGTACCTGAAGAACGAAAAAGCCGGCCGCGCGAGGAGCTGCAGGCTTGTCGGGTAATCGAACGACGGCTGGAGGAGGATTGCCGCTGTTCTGCCAAGTGCCTCATGGGATGAGTGGGCCTTAGACACGAAGCCATCCGGGGAGGAGTCTTCTTCGTTGATGAACATCTCCAAAAAATGGTATTTGTCATGTTGTGGTAAACCCGCGCTCGCGTTGCTGCGCAAAGCGAGCTGTTAGGAGCTGTGTGCCCTGTGAATTTCTGGCATTCCATGGTTTGGCGCACGGATGGCATTCGGGTGATCTCCCCGGTCAGATGGAGACGCTTCGACGGTATGGTCGGCGCTCTCTGGGAGGCGGAAAGCCAGGTAGGCGCCAACGGCTATTACCTCGCCGCCGATCCGCGCATCATGATCTTCTTCGACGACGTGTCATCGAGGGTCCGCATTTCGAACCAGAATGGCGATTTCGAGCGGAATCACCGGCCCTTGAACCGGGCAATCTACATTCCGGCGGGCGTGCCGATGTGGACGACGAGCACGTCACTTCATCGCTTCTCGCATCTCAACCTGCATATTCATAAAGACCGTCTGCTGCGCTTCCTGTCGCCATCGGTCGGGCAGGCTGCCGCCATGTCGGCGCTGAAGCAGCCAGCGGAATTACAGGATGCACCGGGACTGCAGGTGCTTGCCGGTCTGCTTGCCGAAGAACTGGACAATCCCTCCCGCCATGAGGTCTATGCGGAAAGCTTGGTCGGCAGCATCGTCACCGGACTGCTCGAGATCTCCGAACAGGGTGCTGGTAAAGCCGACGGCCGTCTGACCCAGGCGCAGATGAACAAGCTTGCAGCCCGCATCGACGGGCTTGGCGACTGCCGGATGACCGTCGCTGAAATGGCGGCCACCGTCGGCCTGTCTGAAAGCTGGTTTGCCAACGTCTTCAAGCAGACGACAGGCAAGACCCCGCTCCAATGGCAGCTTGCCAGGCGGATCGATCTTGCCAAGAAACTGCTGCTCGACAACGACCTGAGAGTTGCAGGCATTGCTGCACAGCTCGGTTTCTCCGACCAGGCGCATTTCACCAAGGCATTCCGGCAGGTTGCTGGCGAGACCCCCGCGGCGTGGCGGCGGATGCTGCAGGTTCGCTAGCCACGCGATCATCCCAAAGGAAAAGCCCACGCGCTTTCAGGCGCGTGGGCTTTGTCGTTTCGAGTTCCGCGTTACCAGGTCTGGCGCAGCGTCGCCATAACGGTACGGCCGGGATTGTAATAGACGCCGCCGCTGTCCTGGCTGGCAATATGCTTCTCGTCGAACACGTTGCTCATGTTGAGCTGGAACGTCGTATTCTTCTGGATCTTGTAGGTGAAGGAGGCATCGAAAACGAAGGCGCTTTCCGACGAGCCGCTATTGGCAAGGTCGAGGAAGTAGGAGTCCATGTATCGACCGCCGACGCCGAACGTCATGTCGCCGCGAGCGCCCGCGCCGTCCAGCGTGTAGGTCGTCCACACAGATGCCAGGTGATTGGGTACGCGCATCAGGCGATTGCCGTCATTGACGCCACCGGGCTCGTCGATCTTGGAGTCGATATAGCTATAGGCTGCGATGACGTCGATGCTCTCGGTCACTTCTGCCTTGGCTTCAAGTTCGAAACCGCGGTGGCGGACCTTTTCGACTGTCGACGGCAGATAGGTGACGCTGTCGTAGACGGTGATATTGCTCTTCGTCAGGTCATAGACGGACGCCGTGAACAGCGCAGGGAAGGCTTCCGGACGGTACTTGATGCCGACCTCATACTGGCGTCCAGTCGTGGGCTCGGTACCGATGCCGGGAGGTGCAGCTGACTCGGCATAGCTTGCGAAGGCTGCGAATTCCTCGGTGATCTTGTAGCTTACGCCGAACCGCTTGGTGAACTTGCTCTGCGTGTCGGAATCCGATGCGCTCGAGAAAAGATCGTCCTGACTCAGATCGAACCAATCGTTTCGGACGCCGACACTGGTGGTGAGCTTGTCCCAGAAGGTCAGATCCTGCTGCAGGTACAGACCCGTCGTCTTCTGGTCGTTTGCGGTACCGTAGGTTGGGACAGTCGAAACCGGTCCCCCGGTATAGACCGGATCTGTGGTGCTGATCGGCGGTGCACTCGTATCGTAAAGGCCGTAATTGTCCGACTTGAAGTTGTTGTAATCGATGCCGACAAGCGTCCGGCTCTCGACATTGTCGAAATCCTTTTCGTACATCAGGTGCGCATCGACAACGAATTGCTCGGTAGAGGTATCACTTCCAAAGAAGTAGCGATCCGCAAGGTTAGAGCCGTCGGTACGCGTATTGGACAGATAGGCGCTTCCGAACGCGGTATCAGAATTGCTGTAGCGCGCTTTCGAACCGAAGCTCAGTCCGTTGTCGAAGTCGTGGTCGAACATCAGGCTGTAGAAATTGCGGTTGGTGGTCAGGAAGTAATAGTCCGGCTCACCGAAGAACTTGTCGCGATCAAAGTCCGACCCGATCGGCTGACCGCCGCTGCCCGGAATGCCGTCCTTGTCGAGATGATCGAAAACGAAGGACAGGCTAGTAAGATCGGTCGGGCGCCATGTGAGGCCGCCCATCAGGAACTTCTCGTTGTCCTTGGAATAATCGTATTCCGCATCGGCATTCTGGAACTTGCCGGTGAGACGGTAGGACAGCGTATCGTCTTCGGTCAGATTGTCGCCGAAGTCGAAGCCACCTTCCTTGTGGCTGAACGAGCCGCCGGTGGCATAGACCTCTCCGAAGCGTTCGGTCTTCGGCAACTTCGTCACGTAATTCACTGCGCCGCCCGGTTCGGCCGCGCCGAAACCCGAAGAACTCGTGCCCTTTAGAACCTCGATGCGCTCATAGGCATAGGGTTCTTCCTTGACGCCGCCGAATGTGCGACCGATCGCCAGCCCGTCACGGTAGGTGTAAGGCGTGAAACCGCGAATATCGATATAGTCGTAACGATCGTCACCGCCATAATAGTCGGTCACCACACCAGCCGTGTACTGCACCACCTTCTCGACGCTGTCGGCGCCGCGCTCCTCGATCTCCTTCGAGGTGATGACAGAGATGGATGCCGGCGCAACGAGTATATCGGTCGGCATTCTGCCGACTGCAGTAGTCTCCGTCGCGACGATCGATTGGGAATCGTTACTCGTATCGAGCGTCGTGCCACTTCCGCTGATCACGATCGGCGCCAAGGTTGTATTGGAAGCCGAATTGCCGGCTTCCTGCGCGGCCAACATGGTTGGCGACACGGAGACAAGCGCCGTACAAGCGAGAAGGACAGCTTTCGAGGAACGAGTGGTAATCCGGTACGCGCGGCGGCCTGCTATATCCATATCCATATTCCGAATTCCAAGGTTGGCGTGATCTTTTAGGGGAAGGCCGCAAAATCGTTACCCGCCCAAGCACTTGAAATGCTTTGGCCGCAGCAAATTGTCTTACCAGAAATGTCCCCTGCAACGCTGATAACTTGAGAAGCGTTGTCCAGTATTGTATTTTTTTCGTAAATTGTAAAAAACCACGGAAATTGCAGGCCAAGATCTGCGCATCTGTCGGCTTCTCGTTGACGCCGTCTCGTGAACCTGAAAATGGAAGTCTACTTAAAGCGAGGCGGAGGTCACCCTATGATGCGGTCTTTTCTCCTGGCGGTGCGATTTGCGGCCGTATATCTTTTGTCTTCTCTTTCGGGCGTAGCGGCTGCTGCCGACGGTCAGACCTACCCCATCGTCCTCAAAAATGCGTTGGGAACGGCTGTTATCAAGAAGAAACCCGTGCGTGTCGCAACCGTCGCCTGGGCCAACCACGAAGTGCCGCTGGCGCTTGGTATTGTGCCGGTCGGCTTTGCTCGCGCGAATTTCGGCGATGATGACGGTGACGGCGTGCTGCCCTGGGTGGCCGCACGGCTGAAGGAACTCGATGGCAGTACGCCGGTCCTGTTCGACGAAGGCGATGGTATCGATTTCGAGGCCGTCTCGGCAACAAGGCCAGATGTGATCCTCGCCGCCTATTCCGGCCTCAGCCAGGCAGACTACGACACGCTGAGCCAGATCGCCCCAGTCGTTGCCTTTCCTGACGGGCCCTGGTCGACAGACTGGCGGGCGATGATCCGTCTCAACAGCGCCGGCATGGGCATATCGGACGAAGGCGAGGCCCTGATCACCAGGATCGAGGGACAGATCGCCGAGACGGTCGCCGGTCATCCGGAAATCAAGGGGAAGTCGGCGATGTTCATCACCCATCTCGACCCGACCGACCTCAGCACGGTCAATTTTTACACATCCCACGATACCCGCGTGAAGTTCTTTGCCGATCTCGGCCTGACCTCGCCCAAAAGCGTGGTGGAAGCATCGCGCTCAGGCAAGTTTTCCGGATCCGTCAGTGCCGAGCGGATCGATGCCTTCGACGACGTCGATATCGTCGTCACCTATGGTGGCGAAAAGCTTTTTGATGCGCTGAAAACCAATCCGCTGACCTCGCGCATGCCGGCAGTGGCGAAGGGCGGCCTCGTCATGCTCAGCCGCAATCCGCTCGGCACAGCCGCAAACCCGACGCCGCTTTCGATCTCCTGGCTGCTGACGGACTACGTGGCGCTATTGTCCAAGGCCTCGGGCACGACCGCTCCAAACTGATGATGACGGATCGCCGCCCCGACGCGAAACACCGCATATCGGCCATCGCGCTAACGAACCGCAACCGCGCCCTGTGGCTTGCCGGTGTCGTGGCGCTGCTTGCCGCACTCTGTGCGTTGTCGGTTACGGTTGGCACACGCGATGTGAGCTGGAGCGATATCACTGATGCTCTCGCTGGCCGAACGGACAGCCTCGGCCAGGCTGCCGTCGCATTGCGTATCCCGCGAACGCTTCTTGGTCTCTTGGCCGGTTCGGCACTTGGTCTTGCCGGCGCCGTGATGCAGGGCGTCACCCGCAATCCGCTTGCCGATCCCGGTATCCTCGGAGTCAACATGGGTGCGTCGCTCGCCGTGGTGATCGGCATTGTCGGGTTTCAGATCGAGACAGCGGGAGCGTATATCTGGTGGGCGATCGCAGGAGCGGCGCTCGCTGCCGTGTTCGTCTATACGATCGGCTCGCTCGGGCGTGGCGGCGCGACGCCGTTGAAGCTGGCGCTGGCGGGGGCCGCGACTTCAGTCGCCTTTGCGTCTATCGTCATTGCCGTGGTTCTGCCGCGCGCCGATATAGCCGGCGGCATCCGGTCCTGGCAGATCGGCGGCATTGGCGGGGCGACATCAGAGAGGATCTGGCCGGTCCTGCCGTCTCTCGCCGTCGGCTTCGCGATCAGCCTTCTGTCGGCCCGCAAGCTGAATTTGCTGGCACTGGGTGACGAGCTTGCCGTCGGTCTGGGCGAACGGGTCGCTTTCGCCCGTGCCTCCGCCTCGATCGGCGCTATTCTTCTCTGTGGCGCAACGACTGCCGTTTGCGGCCCGATCGGCTTCCTCGGACTTGTGGTGCCGCATGTCTGCCGGCTGCTGGTCGGGATAGACCACCGCTGGCTTCTGCCGTTTTCGGCGCTCGGCGGCGCCTGTCTACTGATCGCCGCCGACGTTGCGGGCCGCATAGCCGCCCGGCCGGCGGAGATCGATGTTGGTATCCTGACTGCGCTGATCGGAGCGCCGGTCTTCATCTGGATCGTACGCCGCCAGCGCGTGCGAGAACTCTGACGATGGTTTCCACCTCGCTGCAGACACTGATTGCCAATCGCCGACGCCGACAGCGCCGCTACCGAAGCGTGGTTTCCATTCTGGCGCTGCTGGTCGTGGCGCTGTTTGCGCTCAGCCTCGCCATCGGTCAGACCGTGACGCCACCACTCGAGGTGATCCGTGTCCTGCTCGGCGAACAGATCGGAGGCGCATCCTTTACCGTCGGACAGCTGAGGCTGCCGCGTGCTGTGATGTCGGTTCTTGCCGGATTGAGCTTCGGTCTTGGCGGCGTCACCTTCCAGCTGATGTTGCGCAATCCGTTGGCAAGCCCGGACATCATCGGGATAACCTCAGGCGCAAGTGCTGCGGCGGTGTTTGCCATCATCGTCCTGTCGCTGAACGGTCCGATCGTTTCAATCATCGCAGTCGTCGCGGGGCTCGGCGTTTCCATGCTCGTCTACGGCCTCTCCTTCCGCAACGGAGTGGCCGGAACACGGCTTATCCTGGTCGGCATCGGCATCTCGGCCATGCTGGAAAGCATCATCGCCTATATCCTCTCCAGCGCACCGGCCTGGAACCTGCAGGAGGCGATGCGCTGGCTGACCGGCAGCGTTAACGGTGCCCAACTCGGCCAGGCAATCCCGCTTCTCGCTTCGCTTGCCGTGTTCGGCGGCCTTCTGCTCAGCCGCAGCCGCGATCTGGAAGCGCTGCGCCTCGGAGACGATATGGCATCCGCCCTCGGCGTAGGAGTGGCGCGGACCCGCATGCTGATCATGGTTGCTGCCGTCGGCATGATCGCCTCGGCGACCGCCGTATCGGGGCCGATCGCGTTCGTCGCCTTCCTGTCTGGGCCAATCGCCGCGCGTATCGTCGGCAGTAGCAGTTCGCCGCTAGTTCCGGCAGCTCTGATCGGGGCGGTGCTGGTGCTGGCTGGCGATTTCGCCGGTCAGTTCCTGCTGCCAAGCCGTTATCCGGTCGGTGTCGTGACCGGAGCGCTGGGCGCACCCTACCTCATCTACCTGATCGTACGCGTCAACCGTACCGGAAGCGCCCTATGAACAGTGCAATGCCAGAACACACGCTCGAAGCCCACGGGCTGTCGACCGGTTACGGCACCAGCAACATCCTGCATGACCTCGACCTGACGGTCCCGCCGGGCAGGATCACGGCCATCGTCGGCGCCAATGCCTGCGGCAAGTCCACGCTGCTGAGAGCCATGTCGCGGCTTCTGGCCCCGCGGGAAGGTCAGGTTCTGCTCGACGGCAAGTCGATCCACCGCATGTCGGCCAGGCTGCTTGCCCGGACCATGGGCCTCCTCCCCCAGTCGCCGATCGCACCTGAGGGCATCGCGGTTGCCGATCTAGTTAGCCGCGGCCGACATCCGCACCAGAACCTGTTTTCCCGTTGGACGCGCAAGGATGACGAAGCCGTCGATGCGGCATTGACCGCCACACGCACGACCGAACTTGCCGAAAGACCCGTGGACGAGCTTTCCGGCGGTCAACGCCAACGCGTCTGGATCGCCATGGCGCTGGCACAGGAGACCGACATCCTGTTGCTGGACGAGCCCACGACCTTTCTCGACATCAGCCACCAGATCGACGTTCTCGACCTTCTGACCGATCTCAACCGCGAGCGTGGCACGACTGTTGTCATGGTCCTGCACGACTTAAACCTTGCCGCTCGCTACGCCGACCATCTGGTCGCCATCGCCAAGGGTCGGGTCCATGTCTCCGGATCCCCCGAAGAGGTCCTGACGCAACAGAACATCCGCGCCGTATTCGGGCTCGAAAGCCAGATCATCACCGACCCGGTCTCCGGCCGTCCCATGATGCTGCCGATCGGCCGGTATCGCGTTTTGGGGTGTTGAACGGCAAGGTCATATAGCTCCTTGATGGGACCAGAACCTACGACCCGGTCATTAGAGATCAAATCACTAAGATTCCTGAGGGAGTTGATCAGCTCATTAGTAGAGGAACGCTGTGTCAGACTGCCGAGGGAATACCAGTTCGCGGGTCGATGAGCCTACGCCATCCGCAATGACGACCAGATCGTACTGTTCGATCTTTCCGCTTGCGAAGGTAACCGAGACGGCATCTGCTACCTCCTCGCTCTCGATCGGGTCAAAGGGCGCAAGGTTGGCTTACACGAACCACGCTTCGGCAGCTGCCAGCAGTTTCTTCTCGTCTCGCATTCCTTCTTGGAACAAGCGGGAAAGCAGCATCGCGAGCTCGTCGGGATGCGTGTCGTGTATCGGCACTGCCTGCGCAAATACTCTGTCGAGCAAAGCCAGGTCTTTCGGCCGGAGAAGAACATCAGAGGGAATTCTACCGCGCATAACGTAAGCTATTGTGAGGTTGGTCGATTGGCAGGTGTTCGTGAAAGTATGATGAGCGCTACCACTTCGTCGTTGGCTCGTTCTCGCCAGATTGACTAGGCTGCCACTTTTCACGGAGACACGACCCAGACTTTGTTGCGGCGCGACAGAGTTGGATCTTGCCACACTGGCGCTGAGCGGCAGCGAACGCGCCGCCCAGCGAGATCATGCTTCGCTCGGCTCCCTTGGTGCAGGCGGTTGGGAATGACGAGGCGACATTCCGGTTATATGCCGGGCAGCTTCAATGGCGCTCTCGGTTGAATGCAAACCGATGATGTTTTCTGTACTGAAAACCATATCACCTTCCACTTGGTGCGGGTCTGCGGCGGCTAAAGATGCGACCGTCACATTCGATCCGCTGGCAAGTTGTGTGACAGCGGGAATCAACCCTATGCATTAGTGCAGGCATGTAACGCCACGCTTAACGTTACGCCAACCATGTCGGCGGCATAGGAGGCTCCGTAAAGAATCCTTCAAACACCTCCCTGTAAGCTTTGACTCAAGGCAGGCAGAGCAATGCAGATCGATTTACAAACTCTCTGGTACTTAACAATCGGAACGCTGCTGGTGTCAGCGTCGCTTCTCCTTTGGGAAAGGCAGGCTCATCCAGGTCGCGCACGCGTGCTCGGTGTTATGGCTGCGGCTCTCTTCGCGTTCGTTCTCGGCTGCGCACTTGCAATGAACCGCAGCCAAATCCCGGTCGCGCTCGGCATGGGGGCAACCAACATCCTGATGGTGTTGGGCTACCTTTTGGTCCTCAACGCCATCGCCGGCCTCGACGGTCACCGATATGTCTGGTCGTCTGCTGGAGCGCTAAGCCTCCTGGCTCTCGCCTGGGCGATCGCTGGCACGCACTTCCCGGCCGCCTTCTGGAACCATGTCTCGTCTGTCCCCATCGCGCTGACCTGCGGCCTGACATCTTGGATACTTCTGCGCAGCCGCACGGTCCAGCGATTGCGCTCGCGTCCGATCGCAGTATCGATCTCAGCTTTCCACGCCGTGTTCTACCTCTGCCGCGCGTTCATTGCCCCTTCCCTCCTTCAGCTGTACGGGCCAGATATTCTCTCCACCATCGGAAAGGCGACGATGTACGAGGCCGTCTTGTATTCTGTAGCGATGCCGATGTCCTTTCTGATGATCGTTCGAGAGGAGGAGAAGCAGCACCTGCTCCGCCTGTCGCAAACCGATCAGTTGACCGGGCTTGCGAACCGCCACGCCTTTTTTGAGCAGGCAGCTCGGATCATCAGGGAGCGGCAAGGCCACCCCGTCTCCCTGCTTGCCTTCGACCTCGACCACTTCAAGGCGATCAACGACCGTCACGGCCATCCAGTCGGAGATCAGATTCTCAAGCTGTTCGCAGAGACCGCCCGCGAAGAAGCGGGACCCGATGCGCTTCTTGTCCGGCTGGGTGGTGAGGAATTCGCCGCACTCCTGCCACGGTGCGACCATCATCAAGCTCTCAGTCGTGGCTCAGTGATCGCACGCCGGTTCGCCATCGCAGCCGCGCAAGCAGAGGGCCTGAAGACCCAGGCGACCGTCAGTATTGGTCTTGCGGCACCGGACTGCCATGACCTCGCCAAAATGCTCGCGAGCGCCGATGGTGCTCTGTACCGAGCAAAAGCCCTTGGACGAAACCGGGTTGAGACAGCCTGCCCACACGAATTGCCCACGACGCCCTTGAGCCGTTCGCTTGCATCATAGGTCAGTGGCAACTGTGGCAGGGAGTACAAGCGCGAGTTTGGCATCTCCCCGCGCCATGATGTCCAAAACTCTTCAGTGGAAGCGGTTTGTTATGATCACGAGCACAACACGGCAGCGGTTGCAGCCTATCAAAAAGCAGAAGCCAGCTCTGGCTTAAAGCAATCTGACCGTGCGCTTACGAACGCCGCCCGCTCCACGGGGATTCCGACCTAAACCTCAAGGTCCAGTTCGATGAGGTCGTTGGTGCAAAGGCAACTTCTCGTATCGCGAAAGATCAGGTCCATCCGGTTCACTTGCGAACAATTTGGTGGCAAGACCGCGAATAGCCGGCTTGCTCGCTATGCGGAGGGCGTGATGCAGCAGGTTGATGCCGAGCCGACTGTGCGGGTTCATCATGCGGGGAGCAATCTTTGGTACGCCCTGCCCTTTCTCGACCATTGGCCGCATCGCCTCTTCATAGGCGGAGAAGGCTTGCCTAATGTCGCCTTTCCGCCGCAGCTCGCTGGCAATCACATAGCCGCCTGTCACAGCGAGTGTAGCTCCTATCCCCGCAAGCGGTGTTGCGCACCAGGCCGCGTCGCCGGTAAGCACGACGCGCCTCTTCGACCACCGATCCATGCGCACCTGCCGCAGCACGTCGAAGTAGAAATCTTCGGTCTCCTCCAAGCCGGCCAGCACCCGATGCGCCTGCCAGCCGGAATCGTCAAATCGCTCGCGGAGATAGGCCTTCTGCTGCTCGACGGTCCATTCCTGCTCGCCGTTCGGTGGCTGCTGGAGCGACAGCATGGCCCGCGTCGTTCCATGCGTGTCGGGCCGCAGCGATATGCTTCTGCCATCCGTCGCATTGTACCAGCGCCACATCTGGTCGTCGTCGGCCTGTCGCGGTATGGTGAAATAGGCGATGGTGAGATCCATCCATCGCGGTTCGTTCTCCTGAGGGAAAACCAGCTCGCGTGTCGATGAGCCTACGCCCTCCGCGATGACGACCGCATCATATTGTTCGGTCTGCCCGCTCGAGAAGGCAACCGAGACCGCCTCTGCGCCTTCTTCGATGGGATCGATGCGATCGATGCGATCGCCGAAACGAAACGTCGCGTAGTTGCGGGCTGACTCGTACAGGAGGCGAGCAAGATCCCCACGTAGGATTTCCATCTCCGCCGTTGGGCCAGCGCTACCGAAATCGGCAGTGAGGAATTTGGCGACCTCTCCGCCATGCTCATCGATCCAGACAGTCCCCTCTTCCCCTGTTCCGCGATCGAGGGCTGCCTGTTCCAAATCCATCCGGCGCAGCACTTCACGGCCCACACCCCGGATGTCAATATTCTGCCCACCGTCTCGAAACTCTGGGGTGCTTTCGACGACTGTTACGTCGAAGCCGTAATGGCCTAGCCACCAAGCGGCTGTATTGCCGGCGACGCTTGCGCCGGTGATGAGGATGCGACGGGACATGCAATGATCTCCTTTCCGTAAAGAACATCACTCGTGATATATTTGTTCCGTCGTCAGCGCTCGAAATTATCGATCAGTCGCTGGAAAAGGCGAACCATTGACATTGCCTCCTCGGATGAAAAGCCTTCTAGCCCCCTAGCATTTGCAGCTAGTAGCGCGTCGCGTCCCCGCCGGGCTGCCTCTTGCCCCTGGCTCGTCAATTCGACCATTGCCGCCCTGCGATCGAGTGACGAGGGCGACCGGCGGATCAGCGTCAGCGCTTCCAGCTTGTCGAGGAGCGCGACCATCGCCGGCTGCTTGACTGCGGAGGAACGCACAAGGTCGCGCTGGAGCATCGGTCCCTTCCAGGAAAGGAGCATGATCGGGCCAATCAGAGAAAGCGAAAGCCCGTATGGTCGCAAGGCCGTATCTACCAGCCTGTTGAACACACGGGCAGCGTGATTGGCCAGGTAGCCGGGAGCGACTGCCGCCTCCGGATGAATATGGTCGTCCTGTTCTTGCATAGGTCTTTCCTAGGCGAACTACGACCCGGTTGCCAGCACAAGATTTGCTGCACGATCCGTGGATCTCAAATTAATAAAGCAACTGCTCCAAAAGCTGAGCTTTACCGCAGCAACTTCGTTATGCTTCCTTTAACTTGGCGGCACGCAATGCAGCCGTTTTGGGGGTCTTGAAGGGATCCGAACCTACCCAGTAATGTTTGTCTGCCTTGACTTGATGTCCGACCGGTGGCCCTATCCCGCAACTCAAACAATAGAGGCCAACTGTGACATCGGTATTCGAGAATATTTCCGGGGCAGAGCTGGAGGCTATGGACGATGACCAGCTCGACTCGGTTGAGTTTGGCGTCATTGGTCTTGATGCAAGCGGAATGGTTTGTCGCTACAACGCACGGGAATCTGCCCTTGCCGGGCTCCGGCGAGAAAGCGTCCTGGACTGCGATTACTTCAACGAAATCGCCCAGTGCATGAACAATTTTTTAGTGGCGCAGCGCTTTGAGGATGAGTCCGAAATAGATGACGTTATTCCCTATGTACTGACATTGCGAATGCGTCCGACACCTGTCCGCTTGCGATTGCTCAAGAGCAGCGAGATGACGTTGAGATACATCCTAATCCAGCGATAACCGGGCATCTTCCAGTGCAGCAACCACAAGACGACGAATACGAACAACTCCTGCAGTTTGTATATGCTTGTCCAGTCGGCCTTGTCGACATCGAGAAGGACGGCACGATACGGCTGATGAACCCGCTCGCTATGAACCTGATGATGTCGCTATCGACGGACGGGATGGCGACGAACCTCCTGAAGGCCCTTCAAAACTACGCACCTGAGCTGCGTTCGTTGGTGCAAAACTTCAGCGCGAAGCGCGGAACGATCTGTTCCAACCACCGGATATATCTTGGCCCAGAGGATACCGGTAGCTCAGACGCACCGAAGGTCCTCAGCTGCACGATCGTTAAGCTCAAGGATGAGCGCTACGTGGTCACCCTTGCGGATGTCTCTTTGCAGGTGCGCCAGGAACGCCGGCTACGAGAAGCAGAGACCTGGTTCGGGTCACTTCTGGAAGGCGTCAAAGATTTTGGTGTTGCGTCTCTAGGCCCAGATGGTCGTATAAACGCTGTAAATTCCACTCTCAGCCTGCAAACTGGATACGACGAAAGCGAACTCAATGGGCTCTCGGTTGAGGATTTGATGGAAGATCGACCAGAAGGAACTCTGCTATCCACGGCGCATCGCCTGGAACAGGCGCGAAAAGACGGCTGGCATCTGGATGAAGGCTGGGGGTCTCGTCAAAATGGAGAGCGATACTGGTGCCAAAGCCTGATCGCAGTCTGTGTCGACGAACTGTCAAACGACCAGAGGTCAATCAGAGGGTATACCGTCATTATGCGCGAGGTGGAGCGCCGTGACACGGATATGCGGGAACTCAAGAAGCTTTTGCAGACCAACCATCTAACCAGTGCTTATAATCGTGGCGCTTTTTTCGATGCGGCCAACAGGGAACATATCAGTAGCCAAAGGCTCGGACGACCGTTCGCGCTCGTTACCTTTGATATCGATCATTTCAAGCTGATCAACGATAGCTATGGCCATGGTGCCGGTGATGATGCGCTACGGACCATATCGAAGGTCTGTATCAATGCAGTTCGCCCTGGACACGTTTTTGCGCGGGTAGGCGGAGAAGAGTTTGCTATCATTCTTCCAGGTGCAGCTTTGGAGGAAGCAGTTGAGCTCGCGGAGTCCCTTCGCAAAATTATCGCATCAACTGCGATCGTAACGCAAAAGTCGACAATCTATGTGACTGCCAGTTTTGGTTGCGCCGAGGGACTGGGCGCGCAGCAAAGCGTTGCTTCCATACTCGCTGATGCTGACGCAGCTCTTTATCAAGCCAAGCGCGCGGGCCGCAACAGGACTGCCCCACCACTGACTGCAAACGAGACGCAATGAGCAAATGCTGAGCCCGAGGTCGGCTGCGCGTGTATTGCAAAGCCTCATCGAAGCCGAGTTGAAAACCCAGCGGGGACCATCTTCCCGCCCGGGTTACTCGGCTGCTGCCGCTAATGAGGTCTGGCACGCAGACCTTTCATTGAGAGATGGAACGGGCAGCGGGCTAGGGCTCGACTCCCTGGAGACTATGGCGATAGGTGCCGCCGTCAACGAGGTGTTTCATCTCTACGAAAACACATCAACCCCTAACCTCATGGAGATTGAGACCTTTGGAGGCTGGTTGAAAGCGATCGAAGAGGCGTGGGATCAGGGCATATCGAAAATTACCTTCCTGACGTCTGGATCGACCGGACTGCCTAGGCGATACACGCATGATGCGACTTTCCTGATCGAAGAAGCTCAGTTTCTGGCTGGTTATTTCCAGTCCTGCCGCCGGATTATCGCACTGACTCCGGCGCATCACATTTACGGCTGCATTCTCACTGCATTTCTGGCTGACGAGTTGGGCGTGGAGGTGATCGCCGAGACAACGTGCACGCATAGTTTTTTGAATCACGAGCTGGTGCCTGGGGACCTTGTCGTTACGTTTCCTGATCGATGGGCGGCTATAAACAGGACAGTGTCAGCCTGGCCGCCCGGTGTTAACGGCGTCGTATCGACCGCTCCCTGCCCAGCTCAGTTAGTAATGTCGCTCCTTGAGCGCGGTCTTTCCGGCATGACCGAACTCTACGGATCAACTGAGACCGCTGGTATTGGGTGGCGTCGACATCCGGACGATGGCTTCACTTTGATGCCGCATTGGCGCTTCCCAAGTAGTGACGGAGAGCCTGCCGGCAGTTTGACGCGGCTTGAAAGAGGTGAGCAATCGTATGATGTACCGGATGAATTTATCAGAACGGGCAACCGTTCATTCACCGTCGGCGCCAGGCGGGATGGCGGTGTGCAGGTGGGAGGGGTTAATGTCTGGCCTCAGCGGGTTGCAGCCGAACTCGAGCGTCATCCGGAGGTGGAGCGGGCGTCCGTTCGCCTAAAATCGACTCCCTCAGGCGCGCGGTTAAAAGCGTTCGTCGTTCCAGTTTCTGCCAACGCGGAAATCGGTCTCCATTCAAGACTCGACCAGTGGTGCATGCAACGCCTGTCCGCCGTTGAATGTCCAAAGAGCTGGACCTTCGGCACAAATCTACCCACCAATGAATTTGGGAAAGCGTCAGATTGGGTGGAATAAACAGCAGCCTCCAACGCTTCAGTATCGTGGTGATCTCACGACACGCTCGTTCGATAGCGAGTAAAGTCAGTGAATTGCCGGTCTTATCGGTTATAAAAACTAAGAGTCTGCCGGGGTGAACTGCAGGACACCTACTTGACAGCGACCAAATAACTACTTCTTGACCCGACCGTGGTATAAGAGACTGGCAGGCCAGGGATGTTACCGCGTTGTGGCTTAAGCGAGATGACAATCAATTGGTATCGGTAGTTGTCTTGCTCGCTACCTGCCGAACCATACCCGTCTCTCCACTCAGCAAGTTACTGTGTCTTTTTCGCCCTTTATCACCAGTAAATATGATTTGTGTCGTACATGGGTTGGCGGAACGAAGCTTCGTTCCCTTCAAGTGTCACAGCTCGAGGTTCTATCGCGCTATGCGATTTCACCCAACGCGCGCGCGGTACTCGGAGGCACTAGATCCCATACTCACACTTTGAACTGAACTGAACGAACCAGTCACGCAAATGGTTATTAGACAAAGCTGCCGAGCTGGTTGCGCACAATGTGGATCGATGTCGCGTCAAACGAAGTCGCTCACGATTTGAGCATCCATGACAGCTATCGCCGTCGAAGACCCCACTCCTTCTCGAATTCTTTCTCGAAAGTTGAAGTTGCATTATCCGGTTCAGGCTCGCGTTGAGGTGCCTTCGGCTTGGAAATGACCGAGAGGCCTTCTGCAAAGACTTTCCCGTTCCGCGAGCCAATGGAATACCGAAGAGCAATGCCATTCTCCAAGGTCGGAAGATTGGCTTCCTCAACCTTTGAGATATGCAAGAATACGTCCGCAGTGCCATCGTCAGGTGTGATGAATCCGAACCCCTTGGCTACGCTGAACCACTTAACCGTTCCTGTGGCATACATTGTTTCCCTATCTCAGCCGAGTTACTGGGTTTCATGGCTGCCATATATGAATGCGACACAATCGACGATCGGGAACGTCTGAGTTAGTGCGTCGCGATGATTGCGATTATTGCATTCCGCAGCTTTAGCGGGTCAACAATTTCTGACGGCAGCAATCATGCGCTGTCCCATGCGCATATTTCTACCAGGCTATCGCGTATTCACAAGGAAACCAGAACTCAAGGGAAACCTGAGTAATCTTTTCTTATAAGAACTCTCTTACCTTCCCGCCAGGACACCGAGATCGATCAGATCCTTTTACGCGCATGATGCGCGCCGTCTACGACGGCTCCTGTCTCCTTTCTCCCCGCTGCGCTCATTCCTTTCCCTGCAAAGGTCATCCATGCTTAAAAACCTGAAGATCAAGACCAAGTTCCTGATGGCGATCGCTGTCCTCGGCGTCATCTCCCTCGCTGGCCTGTTGTTCGTCACACAGCGCTTCAGCGCGGCGAACCAGTCCTATTCCAGCTTTCTCCATAAAGAGAGCACCGCTGCAGCGTTTCTTCCACGCGGCGCAGCAGCCACGTGGACAGCCACAACGTGGCTCAGCCGTGCGCTGGCTCAGGCCCCGCAGTCGGCGGCTTTTGCAAATCTTTCTGAACGTTTTGGCAAGGAGCTTGCAGGAGCCCGCAGTCGACTAGAGCACGTCCCAGGCCTCGTTCCTAGCCGTCATGCTGCGGTGCAAGAGCTTCTCCTCGATATCGACAAGCTGGCAGCCATCGGCGACCTTCTGTTGAAGGCTCATGCCGCCGGCGACACTGCTAAGGTTACTGCATTGTCAGGCGATCTCGACAAAATCGTCATCGAATTGTCTCCCAAGTTTGGTGCAAACAACGGAGCGATGACGGATATGATCAAGAACGGCGGTGACCAGCTGTCGGCGGAAGTTTCCTCCACTATCCAGCTAGCCCTCATCGGAATGCTTATTGGTATCGCGGTTGCTGTTGCGATTGCCATGGCGATCGCCCACACAGGCGTCACCGCTCCGATGGCGCGCCTTCGTGAACGCATGTCTTCGCTTGCTGCCGGCAACACAGACGCAGAGATCGATGGCCTGGGCCGCAAAGACGAGGTTGGTATGATGGCTGAGGCTGTCGCCATTTTTCGCGACAACGCTCTGGAGCGTCTTCGCCTTGAGCAGGAGGCAATCGACAATCTCAGTCTTTCTGAACGTGAACGCGTCGAGCGCGAAGCATTGAGAAGCCAAGAAGCTGCCGACGTGAAGTTCGCCGTAGAGAACCTTGCCAGAGCGCTCAGCCAGCTTTCCGAAGGCAACGTGTCATACCGCGTTGATACGCCGTTTACGCCAGCGCTCGACGGCGTCCGTAACGACTTCAACGCATCTGCGTCAAAGCTGCAGTCGGCACTTGAACATGTTGCCGAGAATGCGCGCAGCATCGAGGCTGGTTCCGCTGAAATCAAGTCGTCCGCCGATGATCTTGCCAAGCGAACCGAACAGCAGGCCGCGTCTGTCGAAGAGACCGCAGCAGCGCTCGAAGAAATCACCACCACCGTCAAGGACGCCGCCAAGCGCGCTCAGGAAGCCGGCTCTCTCGTTGCCCGCACCCGCCAGGGCGCCGAGAAGTCCGGTGAAGTCGTCCAGAACGCTGTCAGGGCTATGCAGCAGATCGAGAAGTCTTCGGGCGAAATCGGCAACATCATCGGGGTGATTGATGAGATTGCCTTCCAGACCAACCTTCTCGCTCTGAACGCCGGTGTCGAAGCCGCCCGCGCAGGGGAGGCCGGCAAGGGTTTTGCGGTCGTCGCACAGGAAGTGCGTGAACTTGCTCAGCGTTCTGCCAATGCTGCGAAAGAGATCAAGACATTGATCAATGCGTCCAACCAACAGGTCCAGAACGGCGTACTTCTGGTTGGCGAAACCGGCCGCGCACTGGAAACGATCGTTGCGGAAGTCCAGGAAATCAACCGCAATGTCAGCGCAATCGTCGAGAGCGCTCAGGAACAATCGTCCGGCCTTCAGCAAATAAACACCGCCGTCAACGCGATGGACCAGGACACCCAGAAGAACGCCGCAATGGTCGAGGAGCAGACTGCCGCAAGCCATGGAATGGCGCGCGATGCAGCTTCGCTGAACGAACTCCTGTCACAGTTCAAGCTGTCGGGTGGAAGCGGTCGACGTGGATATACACTCGCTCAGGCAATGCGCCCTTCAGAACGCCGCGAAACATCCGGAGCTTCGCCGGCCCGTGCCTTGAGCCGTAAGCTGGCAACGGCCTTCTACGGCAATGCCGCTGTAGCTGCCAACGAGTGGGAGGAATTCTGAAGCTCAGCTCCCAGCGATCAGCAAGCCAATAGCCGCGGATATCAGTCGATACCGCGGCTATTGCGGGCTGGAGCGACTTGCGTGGATCAAGCGCCCGTTGTGTCTGACAACGGAGGTCGAGCCATTGAACCAATTTAGTGGCGCACCTGCGGGTTCGGCCGGTCTGAGTAAGCAAGAGTTATCAGGATGCCGCGCAAATCACGGCTTTAAGTACATACCCGCAACAGCCTGCTTACGCTTAAAAATCAGTCCGCGAATTGCCTAACCCTCCACGACAATAGACAATGTGGCGTAACGTCAGGGGCCGCTCTTCGGCATTTCTCCAGTAAGCTTGTTGCGCCAACCCCGGCCTCTCCATCTACCTAAGCTAGATCTAATATTCGTTCAGCAGTCACTAACTTTGTCGCCAGGAACCCTCATATTTTCGGAAATGAAGCTATTGTTGAGTAATATCTTCCACTTACTTTCGGACAACTCGCACTGGTAGGCCGTCATGTCACTTGCTACACTTTCACCGAACAGGTCTGCACAGTATTCCCCTGGAACGCCGAGTGCCGAGCAGGTTCTTGAAAACTTGCCGCATCCCGTCCTTGTCGCCGACGCCGATGCTATCGTCATATACTCAAATTTGGCAGGCCAAATTGTATTCGGAGCAGTTGTTGGATGTGACGTACACTCGCTGTTTCCGGGCTCTACGTTTTGGCTTACAGGCACCCCATCCGCTATCCTGACCTTATTGAACGGCGAGAAGTTCGAGGCAGCGTTTGCTCCCCTCGGGGAAGGGCGCTTCCTTATCGATCTGCGACCTTCAAGCGAGGCACCAGCCGCCGAGATGCAAGAAACCCTGGACGAGCTGACTGGTCTTAAGAAGCGCAACGCACTTCTGTCCCAACTCTCTCTTGCTCTAAGCGACGGTCCGGCTGCCTCGTCGGTCGCCATTCACTGCCTTGATCTCGATCGCTTCAAAATGGTCAACGACACGCTTGGACATGCGGTGGGCGACCTCCTGTTGAAGAAGGTTGCCGACCGCCTGACGGCTGCTTGTCGCAAGGGTGACATCGTTGCTCGGTTAGGCGGAGACGAATTTGTTGTCCTGCAGCATAACGTCGATGAGGAGGTGGCGGCCGTGACGCTCGCATCTCGCCTCGTGGACCTCGTCGGCCGCACATATGTCATCAACGGCCACACGATAAATATCGGCGCGAGCGTCGGCGTCGCACTTGGGACCAATGCGATCCAGCCGCGTGACCTACTGCGCAATGGTGACCTTGCTCTGTACGAGGCCAAGAAGGCCGGGCGTGGCCGTTACCGCATGTTTGAGAGCGGCATGGATGCTTTGCTTCTCGGTCGCCGCGAAATGGAGATTGATCTACGTCGTGCGTTGGCGCTCAAACAGTTTAAGCTGAACTACCAACCGTTTCTCAACGTCACCACCAATAGCGTGGACGGCTTCGAGGCGCTTTTGCGCTGGCAGCATCCGATCAAGGGTAATATCCCGCCCCTTTCGTTCGTTTCACTTGCTGAAGAGAATGGCTTGATCGTGAAGATCGGCGAGTGGGTGCTGCGTACTGCCTGTATCGAAGCTATGTCCTGGCCAGGGGAGATGATCGTTGCTGTCAACGTCTCACCGCTTCAGTTCAAGGCCGACACGCTGCTGGAAACAGTCGCATCGGCGCTTAAGAACTCGGGATTGCCACCTCAACGACTTGAAATCGAAATCACCGAGGGTGCTCTCCTGGATGATACAAACAACGTTATTCAGACGCTGAGGGCCCTGCGCGATCTAGGTGTTAAGATTTCGATGGACGATTTCGGGACCGGCTATTCGTCGTTGAGTTATCTACAGAAGTTCCCATTCAACAAGATCAAGATTGATCGCTCCTTTGTTGCCGGCGACGACGCTGATAGCGAGGCAATCCTCCGATCGATCGCAAGTCTTGGCACGAGCCTCGGCATGGCCATCACAGCCGAGGGCGTCGAGACCGCTGAACAGCTGGCGCGGATCCGCGGCGAGCGATGCACGCACGTCCAGGGATATCTCACCGGTCGGCCAATGGGCACGGATCAAGTCCCTGCCTTTCTGGCGCAAAACGATTTAGAGAAAAAGGAATTCATTCATGGCTAGCAGCATGTACCGGCTCGTCTATTATAGCCGCAATCATATCGCCCACGACGAAGCAGTATTTGCTTCGAATGTCGACGAGATCCTGGCCAAAAGCCGGGTGAACAACGAGCGCAACGAGATTACCGGCGCGCTCCTGTTTAATGCGGGGTGCTTTGCCCAGGTCCTCGAAGGACCTCTGGACAGAGTAGAAGCCGCATTCGAGCGTATCCAACAGGACGAGCGACACGGTGATGTCTCGCTGCTCGCGCTAGACCCAATAGGCCATCGGTCTTTCCCGAACTGGGCGATGGGCTTTATCGGCCGACCGGATATGCACGCTGAGCGCTTCGCCGGTATCGGTTCCTCCAGCGGGTTCGATCCTTCCCGACTGAGTGGCGATGAAATCCATTCGCTCTTGAAAGAGCTCGCGATTGAGGAAGAGGCCGCTTAGCTTTTTGATGGGAAGAGAGCGACTGCCATGACGATCTCAATATAAGCTAATTCGAGCATACGCACAGAGTTCGAAAGCTTAGTTTATTCATATCTCAATTCTTTTACCGCACTAGGTAATCCTGGGAGTGCAAGCCTTGGATGAACGTCAGATGATCAAAATAGAAGAGGCTAATCGTCTCGATGCTTTGTACAACCTCGATTTGCTGGACACACCAGTAAGCGAGAGCTTTGATCGCATCACAAGGATGGCGAGCCTAATATTCAATCTCCCAATCGCAGCTGTCTCCTTAACCGACGTTGATCGGCAGTGGTTTAAGTCTCGTGTCGGCGTTGACCATCAAACCATACCCAGAGATCGAGCCCCCTGTGCCCAGGTTGCTGAAAGCACCGACGTCCTGGTGATCCCAGACATGGCGAAGGATGATTGTTACAAGTACAGCCCGCTTGGTAAAAGTGGCATCCGCTTCTACGCCGGGGCCCCCTTGGTCACACGCGACGGGTTTGGGCTCGGGGCGCTGTGTGTTCTCGGGACATTGCCCCGAGAAACAACCACCGAAGAAATTGCATCACTGACGGACCTTGCAGCCATGGTCATGGCACAGATCGAGTTGCAACATGCCTTTGGACGTATTGATCCGATAAGCGGCTTACCGAACAGAACACAATTTTTGGACGACATCAGTGACATTGGGCAGGATGATACCGGCGACATCCAGCGGTTTGCGGTTCTCATAGACCTGGCCGAAACCAAACAGATCGACCACCTGTCTCGTGTGCTTGGTCCTGCGGAGATTGATAGAGGCGTCAGAGAGGCCGCACGTTTTCTGAGGACGAAATTGGATGGACGCACTGCCTATCATATTTCGGCAACTCAGTTCGCGGTCGTAACGACTGAACGCGTCCGGGAAAAGTGCATCGATGATGTCACTGCCCTGCTTCTGGGACTGCAAGCGGCCTTAAGCTTCCAGTTCATGATGACACCCGTTGCAGGCATGGCGCCATTTGGTGCTGGTATTGATCCGGATGACCTCTTGAGGGCTATGGGTAGCGCTGCTCAAGATGCGCGCCTGAACGGCATGCAGGTTGATGTTTTCTCAGCCGAAAGCGATGACAGACACCGTCGCAGTTTCAGGCTGCTGCAAGATTTTGATTCTGCATTACTGGCTGACGGGCAATTGTCGTTGGTATTCCAGCCGCGCCTCTCACTTGCGACCGGGCAGTGCGTCGCAACTGAAGCGCTTTTGCGCTGGTACCACCCTGAACTGGGGAGCATATCTCCAGGGGAGTTCGTCCCTATTATTGAGAGCTCGACGCACGTCAGAGATATGACCAGCTGGGTTCTTGATACGGCGCTTCGTCAGGTACGCTCGTGGATAAAACAAGGACTAACGGTCCCTATATCTGTCAACGTCTCGGCGGCGAATCTGGAAGAAGAGGACTTTGTAGAACGGGTGATCGTAGCGCTGCTTCGCTACGGCATCCATCCATCGCTCCTTGAATTGGAAGTCACCGAAAGCGCGGTACTGAAGGATGCGGGCGCTGCATTGCAGAAACTGCAGGCTTTGGCCGACGCCGGCATTACCCTTTCGATCGATGACTTCGGAACCGGCTACAGCAGTTTATCATACCTCCAAAGGTTGCCCACGACGGTCGTGAAGATTGACCAGTCGTTTGTCAGAAATCTTGACGTTGGAGAGCGTGACGAAAGTCTCGTCCGCTCAATGATCGCGCTATCTCATGACCTCGGCTATCGGGTTGTGGCAGAAGGCGTTGAAACGGCTCAGGCAGCGGATGCATTGACGGACATGGGCTGTGATGAAGCACAAGGATATCTCTACTCAAAACCGCTAACCGCGCGATCCTTCCAACATTGGTTCTTGTCCAGGACAGAACCTGCCAGGGTTGCGTAAGATGATTGCGGAACTTCTCACGAGCACAATTCACAAGCAAACGCACTACAGGCAGGCAACGCCCCACCAGACGACCGCGGCCCCGATACCTAGATCGCTGCACCACACGTGCAAGATGCGCAAACATAAAAGATGACCGTTGGTATGATACAGACTTTTTACCGGCCATGCTCGTAGCGAAGATGCAAAGCCCTTTTGGGCCCTACGCGTCAGGACTATTCATCAAACATCTACGCACGGAGTATCAACTGCGCGCGTATGCATTTCTAATGGCGCCCTCAGTCGGGTAAGCATTGCTTATTCATATCGAGGCACAGCTAGAGCTCGTGTCGGGCTGGGCAGAGCGTAGTCGTTGCTCGCTATCTTGACCCTGTTTCGGCCTGAATGCTTCGCTTTGTAGAGTGCCTCGTCAGCTCGGCGATAGGCTTCACTCAGTCCGTCAAAAGACGTGAGTGTCGAGATACCGAAACTGGCAGTGACCTGAAGGTCATCTGGAAGGCCAGGCAAGGCCATGGTTGCTGTGCGCAGCGTCTGAGCCACACGTACCGCGACTTCAATTTCCGTGTTAGGCAAGAACACCGCGAACTCCTCACCTCCTATGCGCCCGGAGGCGGCATTTTCAGGAACCGATCTACTTAACATTCGTCCGAAACCCTGGATCACCAAGTCACCGACATGGTGGCCGTAAGCATCATTGATCCTTTTGAACCGATCGAGGTCGCAAAGGACAACGGCGTGCTTCCCTTCGGGATATTTCGCTAAGATCGAAGCGACACGCCGGTCAAGGCCCCGCCTGTTAGCCAGAGAGGAGAGCATGTCGCCCTCTGAATTGCTCCTCTCGTCTGCCATGATATCCAACACAAGTGTGGTAAGAAGTGTTAGTCCGACAGCGACGACCAGCACAGCAGTCACGCCTTGTGAGATTATAGCGTAGTTTGTGTGAATGTAGTCCTTGGCGCTAGCACCAGACCCGACAAGCACGGCGAACCCCGCTTTCATCAAAAAATGAAAGCTGGTGAATAAAAGCAAGCCAGTAAGGAAGCGGTCAATTGCCTGACGCCTCTGCGATGTAAGGAGTGACCAGACGCTGAGGAGAAATACGATCGCGAACGGGCTTTGGTACAAGACAGCTTGCGTCATGCTTCCACGAGGTAAGTCGTATATGGCGCAAGACGACCCAAGGCACGCAAGTACAAATCCTAGAACTGCCAACGTGTTTGGCCGACGCCCGTAAAGACGACAGATACCGACCGCAAGCAGTACCATCCCAACTAGCAAGGTAGAAAAAGCGCCAAGCGCCCAGAACTTCGTCATCGACGCGTAAGCCACCAAAAGCTCGCAGATCGCTGAGAGAGAAGCGACACCGAACCCTGCTGCCAGCCACAGCGTAGCTATACGAGAACGGCTGCGGGTTGCAACGGCAACAAATACCGTACTGAACGATACGGCTATAATAAAATTTACTGCTAGAAAGAAAGCTGCGCCGTTCATGTTTGTCACTATCAAAGTTCCGCGCGCACAACTCGCACTGGGCATGCTAAATAACGAAGAAAGGTAAAAGCATGGTAAGTCGCTTCGCCATTGGAGGACGATGTAGCGGGGGACCGACCAGCGTAGTCTTGCCCATCGATGGCGGAAATCCAATCAGCCGAAGGAAGTCGGCATGTTTGGACGGCAAAGAGGCGGAAGTTGAGATTGAAGCCATGAACTCGCACGAGGCCATTGAGACAGGCGTAACCGCGCTCGCCCAGTTTGTCTGTAAACACTTCCCGCCGCCTGAGAATTTACAGGTGGACATCAGTGATGAACAAGTTCGATCCGTCGCCACAGTCAGTTTTGCCTTCAATATAAAAATCGCTACAGGTGTGGCAAACTGACCTTGTGCTCACAGCCGGGTCCTTTCGCGACATAGGAGACCAGTTAGGTCGCTTTCTTCACCGTCTCTGTCGAATGTAATCGATGATTGCCTGTGCTATTGGCAGCTTGGCTCTCGTTGAGTCGCGATTGAAACACGAGGGACCGATGAGCAGAGGCAAAATGAACGCTGAGGGCCCGCACCCTGTCGATATTCACGTGGGCCGCCGCGTCCGGATGCGGCGAAACGAGGTAGGAATGTCTCAGACAAACCTCGCGGACGGGTTGGGGATTACATTCCAGCAAGTGCAGAAATATGAGCGAGGGACGAACCGTATAAGCACGTCGAAGCTCTACGAGATAGCGATCGCTCTTGAGACGCCAATAACGTACTTCTTCGAGGATCTGGCTCTCAGCGACAAGATGGCTGGAGAACCCATGGCAAACCTCGAACGTCAACAGTCTTATAGATCTAGCAAGGAAGGATACGACGTCATCGATGCAATGAGTAAGCTTCCGCGTTCGATGCGTTCGAAGATCGTTTCGCTCCTACTCGTACTTCAGCCCGGACAGGACGGTGACGACAACGGTAGTACCGATGCGTAGCGCTTGTGTCTTGCCAACGGATGCCGCCGTTTCCCCCATTAGACGTTCGCCTTAAAGTCGGGGCATCATGTCCCGACCAGGCCGAAGCCGGCGGGGTGATCATAGCATTGCCAACCTCACTATACCCCATCTGACTTAACATGACCGTGAGTTCGTCGTCAGCGGATCGGTCGCGCCGGATTTCCGACAACCGTAACCCCGGTCGCCACACTCCGGGTTACTACCGAGCCCGCGCCCACGGTCGCTCCGTCGCCGATAGTCACCCCGCCAAGTATTATGGCACCTCCTCCGATCCAGACATCCTTGCCAATGGTGATAGGCCGCCCAATTTCGAGCCCCGCCTTGCGTAGGGCCGCATCTTGGTGGTGTTCTGGACAATACATCTGGACTGCAGGTCCAAACATCGTGCCGTCGCCTACCGAGACCAATGCGGTATCAAGTATGACGCAGCCTGCGTTGATATAAACGCGGTCTCCAAGTTTGATATTCATTCCGTAGGCGCAATGGAATGGTGACTCGATGAACGCATTACCCGGCTCGGCAAACAAGACGCGAAGTTCTGGGGCCATTGCTCCCCGCTCGTTTGGCGGCATACTATTGTGAGCGTGCACGGCAAGTCTCGCCAAATTTCGCAGCGCATCGAGTTCAGGATCGATGCAGCAATACCACTCTCCCGCTTCCATCTTCATGCGTTCGCTTTTCAAAAGCATACCTCCGCTCGTGCCAACGGACGCGGTCTTAAACTCTTACGCTGCAGCAGGGCAATGCTATTGCGGGAAACACATTTCCTAGGAAACTCTCGACCGAGAGCATTCCGTCACAGCGTGAGAGTTTTTTGCTGGACCAAGCCGAACGCCCGCTTTTGTTCTGCGTCTAATCGGCGTTTCGTTCACTTCACTTGTGTCTGAGACGGTACGATAGTATTCGACGACTTCCTGCCGGTGAACTTCCGCGTCGCGGGATGCTGGTCGTGATCGGCAACGTCCTGTCGCCGCTGGCTCGCTGGATCGTCATCGATCTCCACCTCATGACGATCCGGCAGGCAACGACCCGTCTGGCCGATGCGGGAGGGCCGGTGAAGATCGTAAGCGAACGTTCCGATGCCTTTTCGTATGACGAGCGGCGCAAGGTGATTGCATCCGGAAATGAGGTCTGATCATGCCGGATTACGATCCGCCAGTACTCGGTGAGCCGACAGACCACCGGTGCAGCATCGCCGTGTTCGATGGCGACGACGTCCTGCAGGAGGTTCGCACCGATTGTCCGAGACCACGTTTCCTCGCAGTTCTGGAAGCGTTGGCGGTCCGCCAACCGGCGAGCCAATTTGTAGGAGCATGCGCCGGCTCCTCCTTCCACGGAGGCGTCGATCGGCTCAGCGCATCGCGAGCCCGATGGCACGCTGGTCCTATGGCTGCGAGCCAAAAGCGAAGAAGGGTCCGTTGTCGGACATGGTGAGTTTCGCTACTCCCCGAGCGATCAGAACTATGACCGTTTGCTGCGCCATTTGGGACCGATCCCGCCGGGCGGTGAGGTTCTTGTTTTACCGTTTCCACCACGCTGGCCAGACGAAGTTGCGTCGCCTCAGCGACCAAGGTCGTAGGTCGCCGTCGCAATCACCTCGGCGCGGTCACGTTGTGCGCCCGGCGCGTCGGCACGGCTGAGGACCAGCGCCAGCTTTGGCTCCTCGCGCAGTCGAAAGAAGGTCGAGACCATTCCCTCTTGGCGCTCCTCGCCGATGCGCTCCCAGCGATCAGAGGAGTCCGGCGAGGCGGCCATGGCTTCGGCCGCCGGCTGGAAGTCGACCCCGCCGCCGCCCGTGATGTGGCACATCGGGATGTCGCGCGAGACCACCAGCGCGTAACCCTCGTTGGGTCCGGCATTGATCCGCCAGTAGCGGTTGCCACGCCGGAGGGGCTCAGGGGGGAGGAGCGGCTCGGGCAGTTTCTCGGTCTCGTACACCGCGCTGCCAAGATCGATGGCCGCGAGGAAGCGCGTCGGATTGTTCAGCCAGCTTGACGGGTCGAGGACCCAAGTCTCGCAGCCGCGCAGTGCGCCCTCCAGGCCGCTGCGCAACGGATCCGCGACAGGACCATCCTGCGCCGATGCGGATCCGGAGATGGCAAGTAGCATCGCGGCGAGCAGCAGGCGGAACAAGCGTTCCATGTCGATGCAACACCTCATGCGCAGCATTATCGGTTCTCCAGACCACGTGAGGCGCGCTCAGCTCTGATCATGCCAGCTTCTCGCCCGATCTGGTCTCGAAGGTCCCTCAGTCCTGCCCGCATCCGCTCGTGTACAACCGGATCCAGCGAAGGATCGGGATAATGTGCGTCCCAAAGAAGCACGGCGTCGATCGTCCGCTGGAGCTTGGGGATATCGCCGAAAGCCCAATTATTGACGGGCGGCCCAAGTGTCTCGAACAGCGACGAGAACAGAGCGGGTTCGCCGGTCGGGTCCTGAGCTGGGCCGCCGTTCAAGCGTGAACGCCAGCGAAGTTGTCCGGCATAGAACCAGAACGTCGCCTCGTCACCCCTCCCCGCCTGCATCAGAGGTGCCGCACGCAGCATGATTTCGCCGGGCAGCGCGTTACCCGCGGTCTCGGCACCTAGCGGCAGGGCCGGCTCCTCTGCGAAGGCAGGTGATGGACCAACAGGAAACAGGGCTGCCGCGATGAGCTGCGGGAGGATGGTGCGATACGACATGCGGCGCGGTGGCTCTCTACGGCTTCTGTCGATACAGGTTTAGGCAATGAAGAAGAAAAGTGAACGGCAGTCTAGCGAGCAATAGTGGAACGGTTTAGAACGGTCACTTCCGGTGACCCATCCTTCGCAAAAGTCGGTCGCGAATGCTAGCTTTCGTGGCGCTTGATCCGGCGCCAAATGACCCCTTTCGGCCGATTGCGGGTAGTGACAGCTAAAATGCTTGTGATGGCATTCGAACTCGATACCAAGGGTGACCGCCAATATCTACGCATCAGGAAAGCGTGGACGTATTGTTTCAGTAAGAAGCTTATTAACTGGCTGAACAAACCTACTAGTCAATGCTATCTGCCGATACACGGCTTCGTCGACCGCCGGTTGGCGCAAGTGCCATTTGGGACGACGCAAGTGAAGCACGAACAGAGTTCCCTGTTTGAAGGACATGCTCGCGCATGAGAAGCGCCGCCCGCTTCCCGTCTCTCTTCTCGAGCGCTTCTAAGATGTCTTCGTGCTGATCCGCAGATTGCTTCCAACGATCGCCTATATCCAAAGCCTTAAACCTTGCTCGCTCGACTTGAACGATGACTGAGGCATGTATCTCGATCAGTACAGGATTGTGCGACATGCCCACAACCGCAGTATGCAACAGCTGGTTTAGCGCAAAATAGGATCTCCTATCTCCCTTTTCGAAGAAACCGACCATGCGTCTGTGCTGCTTGGCGAAGGCGGCTATTTCCTGATCGGTCGCGCGCGCACACGCCAGTTCGATCGCCTGACTTTCAAGGATCGCCTGAGTTTCAAAAAGATAGACCACCTGGTCTGGCGAGAGATCGGTCACGGCAGCACCGCGGAACGCATGGAGTTCTACAAGCTTTTCGGCGGCAAGTGCCTTCAGCGCCTCCCGGAGCGGCGTTCGAGACACTCCCAACTTTTGACTGAGTTTAGCCTCGCCGATCCACTGTCCCGGCTTCAGTTCATGACGGATGATCATATCACGAACGAGGCCTGTGACATCTTCATGCATGCTTCCCCGTAAACGCCTCGGAGCAACCTTAGTGCTCGCCATTTTCGGACTCATCGAAATCCCCGTTGTGGTTAATATATCTATGTTTCAATGTGATATCGAAATTATAATGCAATATTCACATTGTGTCTTGCATCGCAAATTAGTTGGTCTAGGCTTTCGCATCAATGGCCATGGGTGGCGTCAGGCACGCTCAGGCAAAAAAAGGGAACGGACAATGATATCTGGAATTAAGCGCAGGAAGACGTTTGGACTGATCGCAGCTGCTACGCTGACCGCGACGTTGATGACCTCCACGGCCGCTCTCGCACAAAGCAAGGGCAGCATCACCGTTTCGGCGGTCTCCAGCTTCAAGCTGATCGAGGCGCTAGTGCCAGAATTTACCGCCGAGACCGGCATTGCCGTCGATCTTCAGATCCTTCCCTACGACCAACTTCGCCAGCGCTCCACCGCAGACTTCGTCAGCGGTACAGCTAATTCCGACGTTTATGCCCAGGACATCGTCTGGCTCGGCGAGTGGTCGAAGAACGCCTATGTCAGGCCACTGGATGACCTGATCGCCAGAGATATCACACCTGACGATCTGAAGGACGTCCTGCCGGGCGCCTTCGATGCGGTCTCCAAGCAAGGCGGAAAGACCTGGAGTTTTCCGGTCACCGCCACGTATTTCCTGATGTATTACCGCATCGACCTTTTCAAACAGGCTGGCCTTGCCGAGCCCGTTATCTTTGCGGATATCAACACTGCTGCCGAAAAGCTGACAGCAAAAGACAAGAACCAGTACGGCATAGACATGCCCTACAAGCGCGGCGAATCCTTTGCGACATGGTTCCTGGCTGCCTATGCAGGCGCCGGCGGGAAAATCCTGAAAGACGCCCCGACCGACTTTACACCAACACTGGATTCGCCTGTGGCAGCGCAGGTTCTTAAGAACTACATCGGTTGGCTGAAATCGGCGCCGAACGGCGCGATCGGACACGATCGTCCGGACCAGACGATTGCCATGCAGACCGGCAAGATTGCAATGGCTGCCACCTTTTCCGTCAATGGTACGGAGTTTGTGAAGCCTGAGGTTTCGTCGGTTGCCGGCAAAGTGGGATATACGACGATGCCGAGGCTCGAGGCATCGCAGAAGCCGGTCTATCCGTTCGGCGGTTTCGGCATGGCGATCAACGCCAAGACGGAGAAGGTCGAAAACAGCTGGGCCTTCATCAAGTGGCTGTCGAGCGCCAAGGTCCAGACAAAGCTTGCCCTGCTGAACGGCACACCGATGCGCTATTCAGCATTGCGCGACGCGGCTGTACAGGCCAAATTCCCGTGGATGCTGGTTGTCGACAAGGCCGAGCAAGCCGGCCAGGTCTCGCCCGACTTCAGGCCGCGTTATCCGTTCTGGCCGCAGATCGTCGAAGCCCTCGGGCTCCAGCTCAATAGTGCGGCATTGGGAACGGTCACTCCGGAAGATGCACTGAAGACGGCGAACGAACAGATCCGTAAGGCGATCGTCGCCGCCGGCTATCCCGTCAAGTAAAACCGACTTCAGCGCGAAAGCGACCAATGACCATACCTGTCATCACATCGGCTATTGACGCTGACAACGAGGAAGCGCGCCCAAGGCGCGTTTCCAATACAGCCAACCTGTTTCTCATTCCGGCAGGGGCCATGAGCGTGCTGCTGATCGGCCTGCCCCTTCTTGGCCTGCTCGTGACAAGCCTTTTCGAGTTCAACCTGACGCAGATGGCGATGTACCGCTTCGTCTGGTTATCGAACTACGTTACCATCGTCCAAGATCCTGCCTTCTGGCATGCGCTTCGCGTCACGATTGCCTTCGTCATCGAGAGCGTCGCGCTCCAGATCGTCGCCGGTGTTGCTATCGCCCTTCTCTTTGACCACCGCCTTCCCGGGCTGTCTCTCATTCGGACACTGTTCCTCGCCCCGATGATGATCGCACCCGTGTTTGCCGGCATGATCTGGCGCTTGTTCCTTTCGGACGATTTTGGTCTCGCGAAATACCTGCTGCAGCTGGCCGGGTGGAGCGAGCCTCCGTTGTGGCTGTCCGACCCCGCCTTTGCGATACATGCGGTGGTCATCATCGTCTCGTGGCAATGGATTCCCTTTGTCGTTCTCTTCTGCCTCGCCGGCCTGCAGATCATTCCGCGCGATCTCTATGAAGCGGCCAAGCTCGATGGTGCCGGTCCGATCCGCCGGTTCACCGCAATCACCCTGCCGCTATTGATGCCCATCATTTCGACAGTCCTGGTGTTCCGCGTCATCGATGCGTTAAAGGTCTTCGATGTGATCTATGCAACCACCGGCGGCGGCCCGGGAGACAGTACGGAAACCCTGTCCTATCTCGTCTATCAGCAGGGCATGGGCTTCTTCAACATGGGCTACGGGGCCGCCTTGGCGACCGTGATGCTAATCGTCGTCGCCACCCTGGCGCTCATTCTGATCAAGTTCAACGAACGTATCGCGAAAGGGAGAGCGTGATCATGAAGATCTTCCGCATCGCCTGCGTCTATGCTGCCTGCCTGGCGGTTCTCGCAATCTTCCTTGCGCCGATAGCGTGGGTGGTGGTCATCTCGCTCAAAATGCGCGGCGACATCTTCACCTGGCCACCAACCTTTTTCGGCTTCAAACCGACCATGATCAACTACGTCAACGTGTTGAGCGGGTCCTCCAAATTCCTACTCTACCTCGGCAACAGCCTGATCGTTGCCAGCGTGTCCACCGTTGTCGCGGTCTGCATCGGCACTCTTGGTGCATTTGCGCTGTCCGGCCGACGTAAGCGCAGCTCGAAGCTATGGTCGTACTGGATGCTATCGTTTCGAATGATGCCGCCCGTTGCTTTGATCATTCCTTATTATTTCCTCTACCAGAAGGCCGGGATGCTCGGCAGCCTCAGCGCGATCGCCATTAGCCATAGCGTCTTCAGCGTCGCCGTGGTGCTGTGGATGACGAAGAACTTCTTCGACGAGGTCCCTTCAGAAATCGAGGAGGCCGCCATGGTCGATGGCGCATCCGAATGGCAGACCTTCCGATACATCATCGTGCCGATGGCAAAGGCTGCCATCGCTGCCTCCCTGATCTTCGCCTTCCTCACCTCATGGAACGAGTTCCTGTTCGCGGCCATCTTGTCGAACACGAAAACCTATACCGCTCCGGTGGCGATCTCGAGCTTTGTCGGCGAGGTCTATGTCAGCTGGGGCGAGCTGGCTGCGGCAACCATTGTCGGCATTCTTCCCGCTCTCGTCGTGGTGTTCTTCGGACAGCGCTACCTTCTGGTCGGCCTTGCTCCAGGCGCGGTCAAGTAGCCCCTCGTCCCGGCGATCCAAACAGATTTGAAAGTAATAGCGATGGCGTCAGTCTCGATAGAAAAAGCCTCCAAGCGATACGGTTCGTCAAAGGTCTTGCACGACGTTTCGCTGGACATTGCCGACGGGGAGTTCGTCACCCTTGTCGGACCGTCCGGCTGCGGCAAGTCGACCTTGCTGCGGATGATCGCTGGCCTCGAAGACATCAGCGGCGGACAGATCCGCATCGGCAGCAAGATCGTCAACGATATCGCGCCGAAGGAGCGGGATATCGCCATGGTCTTCCAAAGTTATGCTCTCTACCCGCACATGACTGTCGCAGAAAACATGGCCTTCTCGCTGAAGCTCAGCAAGATATCCAAGGCGGAGATCAAGGCCAAGGTTGACAAGGCCTCGGACATCCTGGGCCTCACCCCTCTGCTGGACCGATATCCCAGGCAGCTCTCCGGCGGACAGCGGCAGCGCGTCGCCATGGGCCGGGCGATAGTCCGAGACCCATCCGTATTTCTCTTCGACGAGCCACTGTCAAACCTGGATGCCAAGCTGCGCGTTGCGATGCGCACTGAGATCAAGGCGCTGCATCAGCGCCTGAAGACGACGACCATCTACGTCACTCACGACCAGGTGGAGGCCATGACCATGGCCGACAAGATCGTGGTCATGCGGGACGGCCGCATCGAGCAGGCAGGACGGCCTCTGGAGCTTTATGATCATCCGGCAAACCTGTTCGTCGCGCAGTTCATCGGATCGCCGTCCATGAACATGCTTCATGGCACGATCGGCGCGGAAGGTTTTGCCACCGCGGACGGGCTGCAGGCACCTCTAGAGCCCAATCACAAGACCCTGTCGCGCCCAGCGATCTACGGCATCAGGCCAGAGCATCTTGCCATTGCAGATTTCCCAGCGCCGGACACGCTTGCCGTCACCGTCGATGTCATCGAACCAACCGGTGCCGAGACGCAAATCTTTGCCCACTTTGGCGCCACCCCGATCGTTGCCGTGGTCCGCGAGCGGATTACCACCAATCCGGGCGACCGGCTATTCCTCCGGCCGGATATGGAAAAGCTGCATCTTTTCTCCGCCGACGGAAATAGCCGTCTTTGATATTCGCACTGCGGAGCAGGAAATAAATGCGATCTAACGACGAAAACATGACTGGCGAAGGAAGATCCATCCGGATCGGCATGCTGACGCCATCATCCAATACTGTGCTTGAGCCCTTTACCGCCAAGCTGATGGAGCCGCTTTTTCCGGATGTCTCGGCGCATTCCACGCGCTTTCGCGTCACCAAAATCGCACTCGACGATACTGCCAACAAGCAGTTCTCCCTGGCGCCAATCCTGGATGCCGCCGAACTGCTGGCCGATGCACGTTGCGATGTGATCGCCTGGAACGGCACCTCGGCAAGCTGGCTCGGCTTCGACACCGACGAGGTCCTCTGTGCCGAGATTGCCGCGAGGACAGGGATCAAGGCGACCACCGCCATTCTCGGCTTCAACAGGATTCTCGAAAAACTCTCGGTCAAAAAGCTGGGACTGGTGACACCTTATACGCCCGATGTGCAGGCGAGGATCATCAGCAACTACAAGGCCCACGGCATCGAGATTGTCAGTGAGCAGCATAGCGGACTGACGGACAATTTTTCGTTTGCGACCATATCCGAGCAGACGATTGAGGATATGTGCGTCCGTGCGGCGGTGGCAAAACCGGATGCGATCGCGATCGTCTGTACCAACGCCCGTGGGACATTCGTCGCCCCGAAACTCGAAGAGCAGCTTGGCATCCCCGTTCTCGATTCCGTGTCCTTCACCCTGTGGGCCTGTCTCGATGCCTTGAATGTGCCGATGGGCAGGCTGTCAAAATTTGGATCGATGTTTTCGCGATGACCCGTACGACTACCATAACCGTCATTAACCCAAATACGACCTCTTCCGTCACGGATCTCCTTCTGGCCTCGGCGAGAAAGGTTGCCGCGAGCGATACCGTACTTCACGGCCTGACTGCACCCAGAGGCGTCCCGTACATCTCCAATCCGATAGAAGGGTTGATCGGCGGCGTGATCGCATTGGAAATGATGGCCAATGAGCAGCAGGATACGGACGCGAACGCCTTCATCCTGGCAGCCTTCGGCGATCCCGGCCTCCTTGCGGCAAGGCAATTGTTTGAGGTCCCGGTCATCGGCATGTCAGAAGCGGCAATGTTGACCGCATGCATGCTCGGCAAGCGCTTCGCGATCGTCACCTTCGCAAGATCGTTGGCGGACTGGTATCAGGACTGCGTCGAGATGCATGGCTTGATGGGCCGCTTGAGCGGAATTCATTCCAGCGACACCCCATTCACGGATCTAACCACCGTCCAGGACGAAGCCGAGGAATGCCTGGTCAGGCTGTCACGGGAAGCCGTAGCCGCTGGCGCGGACGTGATCATTCTCGGCGGCGCTCCCCTGGCAGGTCTTGCGGAACGCGTCGGGGGACGGATACCCGTTCCGACAGTCGATCCAATTTCCGCGGCGGTAAAACAGGCAGAGGCGATCATCGCCCTCAAACCGCGAAAGCCGTTGGCGGGTTCGTTTCGCCGTCCTGATGCCAAGGCGACATCCGGCCTTCATCCGATGCTGGCGGCAAAGCTTGAACATCTGGATCTGCGCAACAGTCTGACAGATTGATGGGGCCCATGGGGGAACAGTATCGATGACGAAGTTCGATGTAGTCATTCGCGGCGGTACCGTCTCCACCGCGTCCGAGACATTCGTCGCCGACGTTGGCATTCGCGACGGCAAGATCGTCCAGCTGGGATCCACGCTCGGTCCGGGGCTTGAGGAGATCGATGCGAAAGGGCACTTCGTTCTGCCCGGCGGCATAGACAGCCATGTTCACATTTCCCAGCCGTCCGGCGATGGCATCGTCATGGCCGATAATTTCGAAAGCGGCACCCGCTCTGCCCTTTTCGGCGGCAATACGACGCTGATGCCCTTTTGCCTGCAGCAGAAAGGCCAATCACTGCGCGATGCCCTGACCGACTACCACCAGCTCGCCGACGGTAACTGCTATACAGATGTGGCGTTCCATCTCATCGTCACCGATCCCACCGAAGCTGTGATCGGCCAGGAACTACCGGCACTGGTCGCCGACGGATACACGTCGCTCAAGGTTTTCATGACATACGAAGGCATGCGTCTGAACGATGCCGACATACTGCGGGTGATGGATACATCCCGGCGCACCGGCGCCCTGGTCATGGTTCACTGCGAAAACGAGGATGCAATCCGCTATCTGATCGGCCTTCATGAGGCCCAAGGAAACCTGGCGCCCACGGCGCATGCCACGACACGACCGATTGTTGTCGAGCGCGAGGCGACCCATAGAGCCCTTTCCTTGGCCGAGGTGGTAGACGTCCCGGTCGTCATCGTCCATGTGTCCAACGGCCCGGCCATCGCCGAAATTCGCGCAGCCAAAGCCCGCGGATTGAAAGTGATCGGCGAGACCTGCCCGCAATATCTGATGCTGACGGCTGATGATCTCGACGGAATGGACTGGGAGGGGGCTAAATTCGTCTGCTCGCCGCCGCCGCGGGACAAGGAAAGCCAGGAAGACTGCTGGAACGGCCTGGAGCAGGGCGTATTCGATCTCTTCTCATCCGATCATTGCCCGTTCCGTTATGATGACCCGCAGGGTAAGCTCAATCCGAAAGGCAAGACGAGTTTCCGCCATATCCCGAACGGCATTCCCGGCGTCGAGCTGCGCCTGCCGATCCTGTTTTCGGAAGGCGTGATCAAAGGGCGGATCGACCTGCCCCGTTTCGTTGCTCTGACCGCCACGAACCACGCCAAGGTCTATGGACTGAAGACCAAGGGAAGCATCGCAATCGGCATGGACGCCGATATCGCCATTTGGGACCCGCAACTTCGCCGGACTGTGCGCCATGCCGACCTTCATGACGGCGCGGATTATTCTCCCTATGAAGGCCTGGACATTACCGGCTGGCCGGTCACCGTTCTTCTTGGCGGCCAGGTGATGGTCCGCGAAGGGAAACTTGTAGGCCGAAAGGGTGCTGGATCTCACAGGGCCAGAACGGCCCGCCAATCGACAGAACACAGGAAAACCGCATGACCAAGAGAAAGCTCATCCTTGACGTCGACACGGGAACCGATGATGCGGTTGCGATCATGCTCGCGGCGCTGCATCCCGATCTCAATCTTCTCGGTGTGACGACCGTCAACGGCAATGTCGAAGTCGAGTACGGCACCAACAACACGCTTCGGGTTCTAGATTTCATCGATCGCAGCCAGGTGCCGGTTTTCCAAGGCCTTAACAAGCCGATGTCGCGGGCCGACTTTCCCATTCCCAGAGCCCTGAAATGGAATTCTGGCGTCCACGGGAACGAATTGGACCTGCCGGCACCCCGAACGGAGAAGCAGAACAAGTCCGCAGTCGAGTTCCTGGTCGAAACCTACCGGGCGACGACCGAGCCGATCTCGCTTGTCGGCGTCGCCCCGCTCAGCAATATCGCGACGGCAATCGCAATCGAGCCGAAGATCATCGAACGCGCCGACGAACTTGTCCTGATGGGCGGTGCCCACCATGTCGGAAATACAACGCCCTGCGCGGAAATGAACATCTGGGCTGACCCGGATGCGTCGGCCGCAGTCTTCCGCGCCGGGTTTAAGCGCCTTGTTTGCATTCCGCTCGATGCGACGCATCAAGCTCTCGTCTCACGCGCGGTCAGCGATGCTCTTAAGGCGCTTGGCACGCCGGCCGGAATTGCGGCGGAACGTTTCATCGGACGCCGTATCACGGCCTATGATGCCAACCAGCCGATGGATGAACTGGGACATGCCCCTGTTCACGATGCCCTATGTATTGCCTATCTGGTCGACCCGACGGTCATCACGACGCAATTCCATCACGTAGCCGTGGAGACACAAGGCGAATTGACTATCGGCCGCACCGTCGTGGATATCGCACGAAGGGGCAAGGACGAGCCGAACTGTCATTTCGCCTTCGGCGCGGACCGGACAAAATTCTGCGACTTCATGCTTGAGACGTTCAGGGGATAGCTGCGTGCGACGACGCGATCGGCAAGCGGCACCAACAATGTACGTGTCTCCCCGCGGCCGAATTGCTAGTAACAATTACTCACGCCTTGAGACGTATCGAACCATCGACACGTGGTCCGGCGCGAATAAGTAGATGATTTACGGCTCTTTTCGACGTTCTGATTTCGTTGCGGCATAAGCTACTCTAGGGAATTCATCTTGCTTAGGCATTTACGAAATTCACCTTTTTGCGTCAACGCACAACCGGATACCCAGGGGTGTTCAAAGTGATGCGTGACGCAAACTTTGCCTGATCGCACGGGCTCGTTAGATGCTGCAAAATACGAAGAAGTTGCAAACCGGGTGATAGCTGGAAAAGAGCGAGCTTACTGATCGAAGCCGCTGAGTCAGATATTCAGCTCATCTCGTGTTGGAATTTCAGCTCAGCAAATCGACCACGGTTCTCGCGAGACCCATCGTACCAAACGCAATCGAGCGATCGTCGGGCTGATAGATTGGACTGTGCACCTTGTCCCGCCGGCCCGGCTGCGATGAGCCCACGAGCAAGCGGAATGACGGCACCATTGCGGCCATGCGCGCGAAATCCTCGCCTCCCATGCTTGGCTCGAACTCTATGGACGTCAGCTGTGCGGCGATCGCTTCGACCGTTTTCGTCAGCGTGCCCTCATCAGTGACGATGCAGGGCGTTTCCACGGGTGTAGGTCAGGTCGCAGGTCGCTCTAAATGGCAACCATTCACGGTCTTCGACGGCTCTAGGTGCCGACACGTAGCCTCGATAGGTCGTTGCCTGAAGGACACAGACGGAGTGCCTTAAGTCTACACCGGAACGGTCTTCGAACGTCCGAAGAAAGTGCCCGCCTCTGATCACGTCTCGATGGGCAACGTCGTATCTTTCCGACCCGGATCGCGCCAGGTGGAACATACATGTTGACGTGCGACGACAACCATTTGCGGACGGATCACCACGGATGAGGGTTCAGGACGATGAGTTGCTTCGTGCTCATGCGTGGCCGAGCGAGTTCCCTGTTGGTAGCCGCCATCTGCTCGACCTCTCGAAGCTTCTTTTGGTGGATCCCGGCCTCCGTCGTGACACTCTCCATCTTGGCACGTCGCGGTAAGAGTTCTGTGACGGTCGTATATATCGCTGGATAAACGTTGGCGTACGGCTCGCTCGAGACGGCGCCGCAGGCGGAAGCGATGAACTCCGGTCGCTCCTAATTCAAGTTCCCAGTCAGGCGCTGAACCCGGCATAGTAGATAGCCGTGGGGTATCCGGACGCGAATATTGTGCCGTCGACATGGTGACGACCGACACCAGAAAACGCGCGTTTCGAGCAACCACAACTTCCAGCAAACGCTCAGGGTAATTCAGGTCGTGGGTTCAGCGCCGTTACCTGATCGGTCATAGCCTTGCGCTCCGATAGAACTGCGCGCACTGTCGATGACAGAAGAAAGGACGGCCTATGTCGCACTGGGATGCAGAGCAGTTCTACGACGAGAACGACCATAGCGAGACTGACGTGACCGCACTTACGAAGCCCGTCACCTATCTCAACAGCTGGCTCCCGGTTGTTCTGCGGACAATTCTTCGTGATGACCTAACGCTCTACGGCTTCAGCGTCACCGTTCACACTGGTGATGGATCGGTTCTGCTTGACGGGAGTCAGCATACCGCACTTCTTTGCATCCAGGAACGGAAGAACGCGGAGACAATGGGAACGAGATCGAGAGCATATAATACCAACAGCCAATTGCGTCGCGCACATCCGTCACACGCTCCGGGTGCGTGTCCCCAGCCACCGTACCTCGGTCCCAGCCCTTCAACAAATTGCACTTTCACTCCGTTCAACGTGCAGTCCACTGGCCTACAGCAAGCCATATCTATCACGGCATTGCAGCTACGAGTACGCTTCACATGGCAAGCCACACGCCTGCGGCGATTCAATCCTGAGGTATAGAAAAGGAGCGAAGAGCAATGCGCTCTACAGACTTACTTCTAAATTGCCGCGTCATGTTGGACCGAACAGCCTGGTGAATCCGTCCGAGACATTTCGACCGACAACGGCTACATGAAGAGTTCGCGATTGATACGAACGAGATAATCGGCGTCGGAATTGGTCCCGTCCGCACCCACCCTTTCCTGCACGGCTGCGACAGAAAGGTCGCGGCGTCGCCGTAGCCGTAGCCGTGTTCTGTCAGCAGATGCCAACCCTTCGACAAGCTTCGCCATCGCTAGATCGTGCAGTAAGACAGCGTGCCGGGCTGTTATCGCCAAGACTCGGTGAGGATGCCCGCATCTACCGGGTCGAAACCCGTGTCCTCAAACAAAGCCATCGCCACCCTGCGATACCTGTCAGAGTCTCCCGCGACCGGGATGGCAATCCCCTGTTTTTGAGCCGGAGGACTGCGCAAGTCTCGCAAGCGAGTCGGAGCGGATGGCATTCCACGCTTTCACGACTGGCCGACCGAGATGATCTCTCACTTGACGCGAAATCCGTGCCATGCTTTCCATGCCGAAACTGGGAATGCATGTCTATGGATACTGTGGAAGAGAATTTAGCGCCAGCGCTCTCGTGGCTTTCGCCGAAATACCAAAACATAACACTTTCGGCAGATCTAAGAACGCTCGCTCAACAGTATGAACACGAGGAGCTATATTCGTTTGCATTACTTGTTAAGGAAAAAGGCGACCGTGGAGAATGCTTCACAGCGTTCCTTCATCAGATTCTCAACAGGCAGATAACGGAGGGTGAGCTTTGATCAATCTTAATGCGCAGCCTTGGCCATACAAGACATGGACTAACGACGAAGTCACCCGGGTTGTCCGCATTCCACCGCCAGCACCTCAGCGATTAGCTTTGCCGAAAGTGTACGGAAGGAACGAGCTTCCTAAGGCAGACGCCGAGATCAAAGAATTATACGAGCAAAAGCCGCTTGATTTGAATCTGTATACGAAACCGTGCGCTCTCCTTCCCGGCAACGTCGTGCTCCGTCCAAGCGAGCAGCCAACCGTTTTGCCTCCTACGTTCTTTTACGGTCGGCATAAGTGGCATGGGTACATCAAGCGGATGTCCACTGAAGACGACAGGTTTACCTACCTTAAGCCGATCGACGGAAACAAGCTCCAGAAACATAAGGGCCCAGTATACTTCGCGGACGCTGATCACCCGAACGTATACGGACATGTGCTGTTCGATATGATTGCGAAACTATGGGCCTACGCAGTCGTTCCGAAAGGGACGCCCGTGGCTACGACGGTCAAAATCAACCGGACGTACGCGAAGATGATGGAGGCACTGGATATCGATCCTTGGAATATCGTCCAACTTAATCGCCCCACCCTCGTGGATGAGTGCTACTTCCCTGGCATCACCTTCGGTCGGAGGGACGGCATATACCCTCAAGCATTCGATTTATTCGATCGCATTAGTCAGCTCAAAAAGCAGTCTGACGTCTCTCCGCGTGAGAAAATTTACGTCTCGCGCAGGCTACTTAAAGAAAAAAGACGTCTCACGAACGAGGACCAGGTCGAAGCCTATTACGCCGACCGCGGATTTACGATCGTGCATCCTCAACACCATAAGATCGAGGACCAGATTGCAATTTTCGCGGGGGCGCGACTGATTGCGGGTCCAGCCGGCTCTGGTCTTCACAACACCCTTTTCAGCCAGAAGGATACAAGGGTACTGATTATTGCATCTTCCGCTTGGCTTCACGTCGCCGATATCTTCATCGCGCAAGAGAAGGGGGATCTTGGTTACGTGTTTGGCGATCCGCTCGTTCCGGCTACGGACGGGTGGAGAACCAATTCAGAGTGGAAAGTTGATATGGATGACGTTGCTCTTGGGTCAAAGCAACATCTTTTTTTGAACTAGCCGGCGTTGGGTGGGATTTGGAGGGCGCGTAAGCGCATCAGAAGCGCTTGCACGCAAATAGCAATGGCTGGCGTTTTTGCTTGAACAGGTTTCTCGTCATTGAATTTTGCCGCCCCTACGCCAGGTGCCCAAGAGAATCCACCATAAACCGAGGGAGACGCCAAGGCGAGAAGGCTGATGGCAGAATCCAAATTGCTCGTGTAGCGTGGAACCTTGAGGTTCTCGCCTTCGTGATTGAACCAGTCTGAACGAATGCTCTCATCGCTTGTCGTTGGATCCTTCAAGGTCTTTTCAACCACTGTCCAACCAAAATGTTTGGCGATTTCTTTGTCTGCCTCACGGTCGGCGTCGTGGAGTCTTATCAGACTCAAGATAAGGGTTTTGAGAGACGCGATTTCTTCTACCATTTTGAGTTCCGTTCGCGGTCACTGATGTCGTTCAAAATCATGGCCAACCGAATCCCAGCTTGGTACAATCTTTCTTCTATTACCGGCCAGTTCCTATCTGCGTAGTCGGCCGGCAAGTTTATGGCGGGCGACGAAGGTGAGGCCGGGGGTATTTCAGCATAGATCGTATTGCCAATATCCCGGCTCTCCGTTGCCCATACCTCTGGGTCTCCAGCCTGCACGGAGGACCGCCTTTGCTGCCTGATATATTTGGCGAGCTTGCCATACGTCAAATCTCTCGACGCAATAATATCCTGGTCCCAAACGTGGTGAAGATTGGTTTCTTTACCGTTGAATATTACTCTCTGATGGCCAATGAATTTGATGGCGTGAAGGGGCTGGTGAACGTCACCAACAAAGTGAATAAGGTACTTAAGCGCGGTGATCTTATCTTGCGGGTTTGAGTTGGGGTCAGATAGGGTATGGGCATATCTTTTAATCGCCGCCACGACGCATCGACCGTCACCGCAATCGATTTCTTCCTTATACGGCGCAGTACCAATCCTCATCCTAATTGTATGCATGGGGCTTGAAGGCTGGCGCTTCAACTCTGCCTCATCGTCGGCCCAACTAGCAACGCTAACCATGCTCTTCTTAGCCTCGAACGATAGTATCTTTTTGACCATCGCGGAAGCTTCCAGGGATAGGTTGTCGGCGGCTATCTGCGCGACAACGGAGTGTCCGCGCGCGCCCCAGGCAGATGCGTCGGAGGCTTGTAGGAGTGTAGCGAACACAGCTGCGACGGAAGCAAGTTTGATAAGAATCTTTTTCATCGCCGCAAGCTACATCATTCAATCCGAGCCGCAAGCCTAAGGGCACCTTGCTGGGCGCAAACAGTTCGGCCCCTGGGAGTGCGACCTCATCCAGTTCCGAAAGAAGTAACTGAAGCGGCCTGCGATCTTTGTCAGCCATAAGACGATCGGCGATTGCGGATCGCAGAACCATATCGTGTTCGGATGCTTTGCGCAGGAAGCTGTGAACCGCACCGGGTTTGCTGGAGGCTGTACTTCTGAGAAAGTGAAGCCATCATAACCAAGAACAGGCCTGCCGAGCGATGTCGCAGAGAAGATGAAGGCTCTTGAGCGCGAGAACCGGGAGCTTCGTCAGGCCAACGTAGATTCTGCGCAAAGCTTCTGCATATCTCGCCATGGCGGAGCTCGACCGCCCCTTCAAGCGATGATCTCGTTCATCGACGAATAGCGTAGCGTGTTCGGGGTCGAGCCGATCTGCAAGCTGCTGCCGATTGCCCCATCAACCTACCATGAGAATGTCGCCAAACGACTGGACGTGGATCGCCTGTCGGTCCGCGCCCGCAGCGATATCAGCCTGAAGATCGAGATACGTCGTGTCTTCGAGCAGAACTTCCGCGTCTATGGCGTTCGCAAGGTCTGGCGGCAATTGCAGCGTGAAGGCTTCGATGCCGCCCGTTGCACTGTCGTCCGGCTTAGAGGTCGATGAGCCTGCAAGGTGTCATTCGAGGAAAGCCGATCCGCACGACGCTCTCGGACAAGACGGCTCCAAGCCCGCTTGACCGGGTTAACCGCCAGTTCAAAGCCCCAGCACCAACAGGCTGCAGGTTTCGGACTTCACCTACGTCGCCACATGGCAGGTCTTTGTCTACGTGGCCACGCGACAAATGCTGCGCATTTACTCTGATGTCATCGACGTGTTTGCTCGTCGCATCTTGGGAGTGACGGGCGAGCTGGACGGCACATGCTGGCTTTGTCGTCGATGCCCTGGAGCAGGCAATTAATGATCGGCGTTCCGCTCATGGTGGCGGCCTCATCCACCACTCGGATGGCGGCGTCCAATACGTGTCCATCCGGTACTCCGAGCGGTTGGCAGAAGCTGGAATCGAGCCCTCTGTGGGAAGCGTCAGCGACAGTTACGACAACGCCCTCACCGAAACGATCAACGGTCTCTATAAGGCTGAAGTCATCCATGTGCCTGGGCCATGGAAAAGCTTCGAAGCGGTCGAGTTCGCTACCCTAGAACGGCCTGATTGGTTCAACCACCGACGCCTCTTGGAACCCATCGGAACATACCGCCAGCCGAAGCTGAGTATCTGTATTACGCCAAGCTGGGGCATGGCCGCATGACTTAAACAAAACGGCCTCCGGCAAACCCGGTGCGGTTCAATTCTCGTTAGTGCGGTATCCTTGTGGCAGCGAACAGACGCTTCCCATAACCGGTCTGAATGCCAAACTCGCAGCCAGCCTCGACTAGGATCGTCTTGCTCCGTGACGCCACAAGCTCGCAGCCTAGGCGCCACTGGCGCTTACGCTTTCTTTTCCGCTGATCAAGCGCTCGACTCAACGTTGCACGAGAGGGTTTGACAAGGGGTACGGCGGTCAAGATTTTCGTAGACATTGCCGACTTAGCTTAACGTCTAGAAGAGGTAACCTGCCTTGGAATTCGGGTGGGTTGTTGCCTACATCGTTGTTTTCGCTTGTGTGCCAGGAAATGATGGCTGATGTGGCGTTGGCGACCAAGGTAAGACCCGCTCACTCCGGACCAGAACTCCGACCACCACGGGTCTACCAGAAGAATGGATTATTGCAATGTGGATCTCGTTCGATCGAGAAAGGCTGAGACGTTAGACTCGCTTTTGTCTACGACGGACGCCGGCGCCTTGTAATCTCAGGGTTGCTTTCGGAACAGATTACGGTCGCACCGCCACTTGCTGACAAGGATAGCCTTCCTTCCCCTCGCTGTTATTTCATGTCTGTTGCACCAAATCATTCTGTTCGAAAACCACCAGACTGCTTATCTGAACGGCTATCCGGTTGATGCTTCAGATGCCTAGCTTTTAGTCGGAAAGAGCTTAGCGGGTTCAGTGTTCCGCGACGGCGATCGTAGCCGATGTGTCGAAGCGGGCGCTCGTTTCAAGCGCCTTCAGCGATATCGGCATAATTGGGCTGCGGGCGAGGGGCCTGAGCGTGCGGAGTTTCGGCGCATGGACTGCGGTCTAGGTACCCGACGGGGCCAGCTAATCGAGACATCAACCGCAGGAGACTAAAGATGAGTCGCGCTATCGTTCCACGCAGAAGGTTCTGTGCTCTGACAACAATGCCACACTGAGTACGGATGGCGTCGCTCAGGGGCCCGATACAGACCTTCGAAGCAACCGGATACGTTCAGCCCATCTTATGCTGAAAGGTCAGGCTTTAAGACGCTGAACCATCGGCCACCATCGTCTATATGGCTTCACATTAGAACCGTTTATGATGAGTGGGTCTTTCCGCCAACTTTGTACACTAGTACTCGTTCGTCTTGAAAATGGCTGTTTTGCGAGCTATACGCGTTGCATATGTCGGGAAACCTAGTAGCCTGGAAATTTCGAGTTGACAGATACAGTCGCACATTTCCGTGTAGTAGCAGCGTTAGTCGTACGTGAAATGTCAACCCGGTTTGGTCGCAAACCAGGCGGTTACGTATGGGCGATATTAGATCCTTTAGCTCACATTGCCTTTTTATCGATCATCTTTATGGGGATCGCCCGTCATCCTCCACTTGGATCAAGTTTCATAATGTTCTTCGCGACAGGCTACATAGGGTTCCAATTTTATCAAGCCGTAGCGAGTTATGTTAATACCGCGGTAAAAAGTAACCGTTCGCTACTTTCCTATCCGAACGTAGCCCCAATCGATACGATTTTTGCTCGGTACATCCTACAATTTGCGACAACAGCAGTTGTAAGCATCACGCTGCTTTCGCCTATCGTGGCAACTCTGAAACACCCAATCGAGGTTAACTGGATTCCGCTTTTCGAAGGCGCTGTGTCTGGCAGCATGCTCGCTTTAGGGATTGCATTTGCAAACAACGTATTATTTCAGCAATTCCCGCTGTACGAAAAATTGTTCGAAATCATCAATCGACCTTTGTTTATGCTGTCAGGTGTCTTCTATCTGCCCGACATGCTCCCTCACCCCATGAGGGAAATAATTCTCCTTAACCCAGTTAGCCACGTCATAATGTCCTTCCGGAAAGGTTTCTATTCCGAATACCGTGCACCTGGGTACGATCCAGGTTACCTTTTTCTGGTTGCATCGATCGCGTTATTCGCGGGATTGTGTATTTTCACGTCTTCCCGGCGGGTCTTGAGGGGACGATGATAAAACTGGAACACGCTACGAAATTCGCAGATGCCAAAGGCGTACGTAAGACGATACTAAAGGACGTATCATTTACCATTCCTAGAGGCAGAAATTTGGCACTACTGGGTCGAAATGGCGCAGGAAAATCCACACTACTTCAGATAATTGCTGGAACGCTTCATCTGGATGGGGGCCGCGTTATAAGAGAGGCGAAAGTTTCTTGGCCTTTGGGCTTTTCAGGAAGCTTTCAGAGGGATCTCACCGGTGAACAAAATGTTCGTTTTGTGGCAAGGATCTACGGTGTAGATACCGAGCATCTTGTGTCTTACGTTGGTGATTTTGCCGAGCTAGGCGAATTCTATAAATCTCCTGTAGCCACCTATTCGTCGGGAATGAAAGCTCGCTTAGCGTTTGGCGTAAGTATGGGCGTCCAGTTCGATTATTATTTGGTCGATGAGGTAACGGCCGTTGGGGATACAAATTTCAAACGGAAATCGCATCATGTTTTCAAAGAAAGGTTAAAGGGATCCGATGTTATAATGGTTTCCCACCACGTCTCAACGCTGAGAGACTACTGTCAGTCAGGGATCGTACTAGAACATGGTAAATTGACGTATTTCGAGAAATTGTCTGACGCAATTAGTGTGCACGAACGCAATATGGCGAGGTCCTATAAAGAATGAGAGTCACATCCCACGATGTAGTGTCAGGCCATACTGTCCGGGAGAGTGTTCAAATCCCGGCACACATGAGATTGCTAACTACTCTACTCGAATTGAGACAACCGCAGACTGACACTGAGGTTCAGGGGGCTGAAACGCCTCATGAGATAGAGCCTTCGTCGGACAGTCTGACTGCATCAAGATTTAAACTTCGTCACTGGATTATTTCAGTGGCATTTCTCGGCGTAGTGGTTATACCCACAGTAACGACCGGTACTTACATGGCTTTCGTTGCGGCTGACCAGTTTAACAGTACAACATCGTTTTCTGTGCGTAGCATTGAGGCTTCACAGCCGGGCGATTTGCTAGGCATGTTTACGCAGGCTTCCGGCGGAAGTACTGTGAACGACTCGTATATGCTGCTCGACTACGTTATGAGTGCTGAACTTGTGAAGTCAGCAGACGAACAACTCAATCTTGACGAAATTTACTCGTCGAGGGGTAATGATTTCTATTACGGACTGACGCCGAATCGATCAATTGAAGAAAAAATGATTTACTGGAAGAGAATGGTTTCTATTAGCTTTGACCAGTCGTCTGGCATTCTCAAACTTAATGTGAAAGCATTCGACGAGAAACGCGCCCAGGAACTAACACAGTTCATCGTTAGTGCAAGCGAGCGTTTGGTCAACACAATTTCAGACGCAGCAAAGTCGGAAGTTCTCAAAGACGCGCAGAACGCCGTTGAGCAGAATGAGTCGCGATTAGCTGGTATACAACTCAACCTGCGAAAGTTTAGAGATCTAATGCAAGAGGCGGACCCAATTGAGGGCGCAAAGTTGGCCTCACAAATAGTTTCAACACTTGAGCAGCAACTTGCCATGTCAAAGACAGAGCTGAGTACAGCGCTTGCCCAAATGGGGCAAACCTCTCCGCGGGTGAAGGTTTTAAGGTCCCAGATCGCAAGTCTCGAGCAGCAGGTCCAGAAAGAACGGGGACGCTTCGGAAGCGGTGAGCCCGCAAAATCGGGCCGAAACTACGACATAACCTCAAGTGATGTTGCGGGGCGTATCGAACAGTACGAGAAGCTGGAAACTCAGCGACAGTTTTCTGAACGCGCATACACTGCAGCTTTGGGCGGCCTCGAAAAGGCGCAAATAGAAGCGTCTTCTAAGGAGCGTTATATGGCAACGTTCATCAAGCCAACGCTGCCAGAACTCGCCCAATATCCGAGCCGGTTCCTAAACACGGCGCTCATTTTTGGTTTCGGGATGTTGATTTGGGGTGTCATGGTTATGGTGTATTACAACATAAGGGACCGCAACTGATCATTTCCTCTAATTAGTCCGTACCGAAGCTAGAACTGTCCGGCTCGGCCTGGGACCCAACTCGTGAGAATCGGGGTAAAGACAGATGGTCATTTCGGCGAGGGCATTGAAGCTCCTATGTCTGCCAAGACCGAGAAGACTGGGAAGAGGACGACGGGTAGAGATATCGGTGTATCGTTCTGAGTTCGAGGTGAGCCATCGATTTGCGTCGAGTGGAGCGACCTAGACTGCCGACCAACTGCCGGAGGAGGACGGCCAAATTCTCGAAATCATCGAACGTGTCTCTGGCTGGAAGCCAAGTCTTGAAATCAATTTCGAGGTTTCCATTGAAGAATAAGGCTACGTCACATTTCAGCGGATACACGCAAGCGTGAAGGGTGATGAGGCGGATCTGTCATCGGAGATAACTACAACACTCGGCTCAAGCAAGCTCAGTAAAATTACAAATGATCATCCGTTCCACGCGGCCACAGTCCTCGACCGCCTGAAGTGTGTAGATGCTGTCGGCACAGCGCTTACCATGCCCCGACGTGGGAACTGCCACGACAATGCGGTAGCTGGAAGGTAACCGGTGTTCTGCTCCCACATTGGCAGCCTCTGCCTGATCTGTGATCGACATTCCATGGATGAGCGAGAAGTAGTTTCTCCATCGAGTCTACGTTCAAGGTTATCACAACGCGGCCGAGTAGGCGTGAGGCGCATTGCCGTTGGCCTGACGAGGTCAAAGCACGGTGAATAACCTCCAGTTTCGTAGACACCCTCCGGTTACGTTTTCTGCTGCTTTTCGAACTCGATGGGCGACAGCATCCCGTTTCTGACATGTTTGCGCTTCGGGTTGTAGAACATCTCAATGTAGTCGAACACGTCCTGCCTGGCTTCGTCTCTTGAGCGATAGACCTTTCGGCGTATCCGCTCCCGCTTCAACAGATTGAAGAAGCTCTCAGCGACGGCATTGTCATGGCAGTTGCCCCGTCGGCTCATCGAATGAACCAGATTGTGGTGCTTCAGGAACGCTGCCCAGTCCATACTGGTGAATTGCGATCCCTGATCCGAATGCACCAGAACCTTTTCCTTTGGCTTTCGCCTCCAGACAGCCATCAGCAACGCCTGCAGCACGACATCCGTTGTCTGACGGCTCTGCATCGACCAGGCGATAACACGGCGGGAATAGAGATCGATCACCACCGCGAGATAGGCGAAGCCTTCGTTGGTCCGGATGTAGGTGATGTCCGTGACCCACGCCTTGTCTCGAGCAGCAACGTCGAGTTGACGGTCCAGAGTGTTGTCGATGATGACCTGAGACCCAACTCCCCTCCAGTTTTCGAGAGAGTCTTGGGTTTTCTGCTCTGGGACCAAACCTTGGACCGCCGGAAGCTGGAGTTTTCCGGCTCTGATCACGATGGCTGGCTGGTTGCACCGCCGGGATTATGCAGGGCAATCGGGACGTTATATCCGATGGCCGAGTGAGGGCGTTCCTCGTTATAGTATCGACGCCAAGTCTCCAACTTTTCGCGGGAATCCGCAAGGGTCAGGAACCAATGAGCGTTCAGGCACTCCGACCGCAGCTTGCTGTTGAAGGCCTCGATGAAGCCGTTGTCGGTCGGCTTGCCAGGTCGTGAGAAGTCCAGGGTGACGTTGTTGGCATAAGCCCACAGATCGAGATCACGGGAGATGAACTGTACCCGGTGTTCTGGTCCCACGTTGCTCGTTGCCGCCTGATCTGTGATCGACATCCCATGGATCATGAACGGGAGTTTCTCCATGGAGACCTCATTGGAGTTTCTCACAACCAGCAAGCCTGGACGTGAGGTTCACCGGCACTGGGCTGACGAGGTCAAGGCGCAGATCGTTTCGGAAAGCTTGCGGCCCGGCATTACCGTCAATGAAGTTGCGCAGCGTTATGGATTGCGGGCGAACAGCCTTTCCACCTGGCGGACGATGGCGCGGCAGGGCAAACTGATCCTGCCTGCACCGGAGGATGCGGTAGAGTTCGCGGCCATGGTTGTCGAGCCGCCGTCGCCTGAGCCGCTGACGGTCAAGGCCGCCACGCGCGCCGAGATCATCGTCGGTCCGGTGACGATCCGTCTTGAGGAAGGTGCGTCTGCTGCCAGGATCGCTGCCATCGCTCGCGCCCTGGCGGCAGCGACATGATCTTTCCGTCGAACCGCGTCAGGATCATGGTGGCGACCAAACCCGTAGACTTCCGCAAGGGGCATGACGGATTGGCGGCGCTGGTGAAGAACGAATTGCACAAGGACCCGTTCACCGGAACTGTCTTCGTGTTCCGGTCACGCAAGGCGGATCGGCTGAAGCTGATCTACTGGGATGGCTCTGGGATCGTCATGGCCTACAAGAGGCTGGAAGAGCACAGCTTCACCTGGCCCGGCATCAAAGATGGTTTGATGACATTGACCCACGCACAGTTCGAAGGGCTGTTTGCGGGCCTCGATTGGCGACGGGTACATAGCGTCCAGACGAGAACACCGCAAGCCATCGAATAGCTGCGGCACGATGACTCAGCACGACAAATATGAAGGCAAATCGGCTCAGGATTTGGTAGGTTCCGGCCATGCTGGACGCCGCCGATCTTCCCGATGATGTTGCTGCTCTGAAGGCGATGCTGATCGCGGCGCGGCTAAGCGAGGCGGCTAAGGACTTCGCGATAGCCAGTAAGGACGAGCATATCGCCCGCAAGGATGAGCGGATCGAACGGCTGGAGAAGCTGGTTGCGGCCTTCAAGCAGGCAGCCTTCGGGCGCAAATCCGAGAAGACCGATCCCGACCAATTCGACCTGGCACTGGAAGACCTGGAGACGGCCATGGCCGTGATCCATGCCGAGGATGAGGCGGACACTCCTGCGGGAAACAGGATCGCCAAGCCGCGCGCGATCAATCGCGGCTCCCTTCCAAAGCATCTTCCGCGTGTCGAAGAGGTGATCGAGCCGGAAAGCCTGATCTGCGCCTGCGGCGGTTGCCTGCATTGCATTGGCGAGGATGTCTCCGAGCGGCTGGACGTGATCCCGGCACAGTTCCGCGTCATCGTCACCCGCCGCCCCAAATATGCGTGCCGTGCCTGCACAGACGGAGCCGTTCAAGCTCCGGCACCAGCACGGCTGATCCAGGCAGGGCTGCCGACAGAAGCCACCGTCGCCCATGTGCTGGTTTCCAAATATGCCGATCATCTACCGCTCTATCGGCAGGCCCAGATCATGAGCCGCCGAGGCATTGATCTCGACCGTTCCACGCTGGCCGATTGGGTCGGTCGGGCAGCCTATGAACTGCGGCCCGTCTTCGATGCGTTGATCGCCGACCTGAAGCGCTCAACCAAGCTGTTCATGGACGAGACCCGTGCCCCGGTGCTTGATCCCGGTTCGCGCAAAACCAAGACCGGATACTTCTGGGCGCTGGCGCGGGATGATCGCCCATGGAGCGGCGGTGCTCCGCCAGGTGTCGCTTTACCTATGCGCCCGGTCGCGGAGGCATTCATGCCGAACGGATATTGCAGGGCTTCTCTGGCATCCTGCAGGTCGATGGCTATGCCGGATACAACAGGCTGATCGCACCTGACCGCATAGGCCCGGACATTCGGCTTGCCTATTGCTGGGCGCATGCCCGGCGCAAGCTGGTGGAGATCACCCGCAACGGAGCAGCACCGATTGCCGAGGACGGCGTCAAACGGATCGGAGCGCTGTATCGCATCGAGGCCGAGCTGCGCGGTCTTGATCCTGAGGCTCGCCTTGCAGGTCGGCAGGAACGATCAGCACCACTCGTAGCCGACATGCAGGCGTGGCTTGTCCATCACCGCACCCGCGTCGCAACGAAGTCCCCGCTCGGCGAGGTATTGGCTTACATCGCCAAATACTGGGATGGTCTGAAGCTCTTCCTGACCGACGGTCGCATCGAGATCGACAACAATAGCGTCGAGCGAACCATCCGGCCGATTGCCTTGAACAGGAAGAATGCTCTCTTTGCAGGTCATGATGCTGGTGCGGAGAACTGGGCGACCATCGCCTCGCTCATCGAAACCTGCAAGCTCAATGCTATCGATCCCCTGGCCTATCTGACCACCGTGCTCGCTGCCATCGTCAGTGGCCACAAGCAGAGTCGAATTGGTGAGCTTTTACCGTGGAATTTTCGGCCTCAAGTGGGATAGCCTGACCGCAACAATGCACTTGGGCCAACCGCACCTCCCACCAAGACAAAAGACGATTTTTCTTACGACGTCGTATTGGGTGGCAGGCAAGGAACACTCGCGCCATTGCGAGATCGAAACCTGAAGGCCTTTTCCACCCGGTGGATTTCAATCCTTGGCGCTTTGTTTTTCTCCAGGATTAAGACGCCAGCGCCATCGTCACTCCCTGAGCACGCTCTTCGAAAGGCCTTCATCACAGGGCCATAGATAAACAGGTAGCGACCAAGGTCGATGCAATTTGGTTCGCCCGTAGTCGTCGGGTTTCCATTGGCATCACACTTTTCTGTGTAGGAGAAGTTGCTTGCCGCCGCTGATAGGCGGCTGAGGGCGGCGCTTGAACTGTAAGTTTCCCAAAAGAAGAACAGGATGAAAGCGACACATCCAAAGAGGACGCCGAGTCTGAAAAGACCACGAGCTAGGCTAGGGTTGGTGTCGTCATCCTGCAATTTGATGCTCCTCTCCCAACGCTGCAAGTGACCGCAATCGGCACGTAACTGCTTTGCCATGTTGGCTGTAGATGCTCAACACCGATCAAGCATTTGCTGTCAACGTGGGAGTAAAACACCGCTTACGATGAACTCGCTGCCGTTATCTACCCTGATCGTCTTCGGATAGCCGGTCTTGCGGCAAATGCCTTCCAAGGTCTGGACGACATCCTCGCCGCGATAGGTGAAGCGTGCATCGGCGGTCGGGCAGTAGCGCGAGTGGGTGTCGACCACGGTCAGGATACGCAGCTTCTTGCCGGTTGCGAGCTGGTCGTGAACGAAGTCCATCGCCCAGACGTCGTTCGGCCCGACAGCCTCCTGGCGATCTTCTCTGAGCTTTGCCTTCACCCGACGCTTGGGATGCTTGTTGCGCAGCTGAAGGCCTAACTCGCTGTAAATCCTACGTGTCTTCTTCATATTGATCTTCCAGCCATCACGGCGCAAATGCACATGAACACGGCGGTAGCCATACCGCACGCGGGTCTCACAAATCTCCTTGATGCGTCGTTCGAGTGGGGCCTGTCCGGTGCGGCGGGACTTGTAGTGGTATGTCGAGGCGTCGAACCTCAGGACCTTGCAGGCCCGTCGGATCGATATCCCCCAGTCAACCAGCATCCCGTCGATCAGCTTGCGCTGCCGGGCAGGCCTCAGAGCTTTCGGCGGATGACGTCCTGGAGCATCTCCCGGTCGAGCGTCAAATCAGCGACAATCTTCTTCAGCCTGGAATTCTCATCTTCCAGAGCCTTCAATCGACGCATCTCGTCAGGCAGCAGACCCGCATACTTCTTGCGCCAATTGAAATAGGTCGCCTGGCTGATCCCAGCCTTCCGGCAGATCTCGGCCACCGGCACGCCGTCGTCGCCCTGCTTCAAAATGAACGCCTTCTGGGCGTCCGAAAACTTCGATGCCTTCATACTTCCGCTCCTTTTCCCAGCCGGGAAATTACCGCGGAAAACTCCAATTATGAACGGTCCAGTTTTTGGAGATCAGAGCACCAGACGCCAAGGAGAACTTCTTCTTCCACTCATAAAGCGAGTGCAGGCTTACACCGAGCCGCTGCGAAACCTCCGCAACCGGATAGCCCCGTTCCGTGATCTGACGCACCGTGTCGCGCTTAAACTCTTCGCTGAAATTCGATTTGCTCATGGTGATCTTCTTGCCTCAAAATTAGGAAAGAAGGCGTCTACAAATCTTGGGGCTATTCAAAGGGAGAGAACGTCATGGAACTGGGCGAAATCGACTCGGGCCTGTTCGCCTGGCGGCATCTCGAAGCGACTTCGAAACTTAATTTTGCGGGAATCCAAGACATTACCGCATTTAGCACGTTGACGACGCTACCCTTCAAGAACGTACGCAGGTTGGGCTTGGACTGCAGATTATAGTTCAGCCTCGGATTTGAACGGGTAAAGCTTAGAGAGGAACCTGTGTTTGAAGCGCTTGAACCCAAGGTCGTGGCCACTGCCCCCTCCATCGTTGACGCAGAAAAATTTCATTTGTCTGTAAAGCTTCTGTGTTTCGAAACGGACGTAGTTTGTGTGTCGGACGATCATGGACTCATCGTTCGCTTCGACGGCCCTCCGAGTCGAGAGTGCGTAATGGTGGTAAAGAAAGGACGCTATGGATAAATCACTACGCGAACGCAGCCTAGCTAACCTAGTCGCATGAAACTCTCTGGCAAACTCCTTTTCCATCTCCACGAGAACAGATCGTTTGAACGCGTAAGGTGCATGTCTGTGCAGTTGTGTAGGTCGAGTCCCGAACTTCTCCCATATGATATTCATTCCATTCACGGCAGCATGTTGCCATTCCTCGCCGTGTCCTGCGAGACACAGCTCTTCAAGATATTGAAGTACTCCGTAGGGCTCTAATCGGCTGACTGAGGTTCCGAAATCGCTGAAGAAATCCTTCCTTTTTACGAAATCCGAAACAAAAAAATCATCGTTCAGATAGATAAAATTTTCGGAGATATTAGGGATGCGGTGCAGAAAGGTCTCTATTGCGTGCGAGTTGAAGGTTGGGAGATACTGTTCCGGAATCACATCCTCGTGCGGAACCCATACTACCTTAGCAGTACGCACGAACCATGAAGGCGGCGGGCAATTAGAAAGTATGTAAATAGTACGGATCCACGGGGCAAACTGTACTAATGCCCGCAAGGAATATCGCAACTCATCAGATTGACTGAAACGATCTCTGTCGACAAATTTACTTGAAAAATGTTCCTCGAACGATTTCCGCCAAGCGGGATCGGAGGAGTTCACCCATGTGTAAACCGCGTCTATTGGCGCCTCGTGCAAAACTGGGCGTTGTATCGGCGCTGCGTTGCTCTCAGAATCTATTCGAACCTTTTTGACAGGGGCCGTAGAGTTTCGCGCTTCGATAAAATTATTCTCCCGCCTCCAAATCGTTATCGAGTATCTTTCAACTAAGCGTCGCTCAACATCTACAACAGCAACCTCAGTGCACGCACCATTCGACTTCCTCTGAAGTCTTCTCGCTCCCCAAGGGAGAGAAATACCACACCATTTGCCGACCGTTCGATCAAATATATAGATATCCTGAAATGACTGCCTTCCAGATTGTTTTAGCCTCTTTAGTACTGGCTCGAGCTCGCGTTCAAGTAAGTCGATATCATGGAGATCGCCTGTAATAGATGAGGTCAGTTTTCGACTCGCGCCCTCCAAAATAGCACCAGCACTAGACAGGCTGTCCAAATTGAGGAGACCCCACGCATTGTTTTCTGTCCATATGCCTTTTCGCGAAGCATCGAAACTACGGTCTCGCTTGGGTCTCAGACTCCACGCTTTCGGACGCTTAAACAGACGCCGAACAGACAAAGTTCGTAAAAGAAACATCCTAAACTTGATGGTCAAAGTTGTTTAACATCACTCTCTGGACAGATCAGGGGGGACATCGAGCCGTCGCGCATCCTACTGTGCTCGATCTGCATCTCCTGCCAACGTAGAACGGCATCAGCACTGCGCTCAAAAACGAGCCGTCGACCAGAAGCCTCTACTATCCGCGACGCGCTGAAAAACGCTGAATTTCTCCGAAACAACGCTCTGTATAGCGTGCGAAAAACAACTATTTCCGCTTGAGGGCCGAAGACGACCTTAATTCGCTCATAGTAATCTGCGTCCTCGCTGACAGATTCTTCTCTAAAGAAACCGATCTTCTCGATCACTTCCCTACGTGGAAACATCATAGAGACTATGCACTTCATCGTTCGTTTGTTATTCAATACTAGACTTCTATCGCCGCCGTCCACCCTCACGTAATTGCACAAGACAAGCTTAGCATGAGGGTACGTTCCGAAAGCTGCGGCCTGAAGTGCTATGCGGTTGCGGGCACTTGTATCATCACCATCTTGAAATGTGACATATCGACCCTTCGCATGACGAAGTCCTCGGTTTCGAGACCGTCCTGTTCCCTGATGAGTCAGGTTCGATAGCACAAGCAGTCGACAGTCTGTCGCTGAAAGACGCTCTAGGATTTCTCTAGTGCCATCGTCGCTAGCATCATCTACTACAATGAGTTCAAAGGATTTGTAAGTCTGACGGAGGATTGAATTTACTGCTTTTTCAATAGTAAGGCTATCGTTTCTCGTAGCGATGATAACAGACACGAGAGGGCCCTCTTCGACGTCCTCTTCATCTTTTTTCCATAATAAGTATGGATCAGCGATAAAATCCGAAAGCCTTCCTTTGAAGTCGACAAACTCATATATCGCGGAAAGCGGTTTCCCTACGAAGGGGATACTCGCAAGAACCGAAGGCGGATACCGTCGAAAAGCCTGCAATACGCGAAGAGCAATCATTTTTCTTACTGTTGTCACGCTGGCCAGATTTATGACAGTTATGTGACGAATCGTTTAAGGTTACAAGAGGGAGGTTCGCAATCGTGAGTTACTATGGTGCTTCTGCCGATCGACTTCGGGAACCAGACGAAACGAAAGGATCTCACTAGAGGCATCCTTAGAAACCGGCCGACCTACGAGCTGTATCGCATGTTGCCTCTTGGGATGTCGCGATAGCTACTCAAAAGCGTTGCATCCGACGATACCTTAAGATGTCCACCACGTTTTGGAGACTGTGATGTTTTTGGCTGATTTGATTGTTGCACTGGGCGATATCGATGGCTCGAACCGGAAACTTGATGCGGAAATAGCACGCGCAGTCGGCTGGACCAAGAAGATGGAACGTCGAAGAGATAAAAGCGATGGTAATGTAATCGAGATTGGGGTGTGGTATCGACCCGACGGCTCAGAGGCAAGGAAAGTGCCTTTTTTCACAGAGAGCGTGCAGTCCGCCTACGAGTTCGTGCGCGGCCTCGATCAAGATATGGTTGCAGCATGCTCGTTCGGTCCAGAGGGAGCTAAAGCTCACGTCGAAGGCCAAACCCCTATATATGCTCGAACTTTACCGGTAGTACTTTGCATAGCGGGCTTGAAGACTATCGAGAAACAAATGGGACAAACAGGTCTCGACCGTTAATCATATACTGGATCTAGAATGCTAAAAAACATACCACATCCCGGCGTTGCTTTGCGGAATTATCTTAATTCCCGTTACCCGCTTACACCGACCAAGCTGACGGCGATGGCGCAAGCGATAAACTTAGATATCGGTGGCGACGCTTCGCTTCATTCGGGAAATACACGCGGTAAGATAGCTCACATAGCGCAGGTGGCGCCCGGCCCGAAGTGTGAACGAACTCTAGCTCTAATTACTAAAGCGCTTCGTAGCTTGGAAATCCCATTTTTCCTTGGGGGCGGTACCGCCCACGGGGAAATTACAATCAATATTTTACAACAAGATATCTGGGCATTCTTGGCAGCAATTCAGCAGTGGCTGAGTATAGATCCAGATGTACTGATCGAAACCCAAGCTAGGAAACCTGTTCGGGTTACGAAGCTTGGTTCAATGTTTGGTACAACCCCGCCAGAAATGCTTCGAATTTTCTGCGTCGAGAATTATGGCGGGGAGAGAAAGGAGCTCATAGCGGCTTGCTCTTACATTACGATCAATGTCTGGGCTGCCGTTACCAATTACTCCGGTGATACTATTTACGAGTCAGGCTTAACAACACCGTACGCTAAACGACTTCGCCACAAAACAATTGACGCATTCCTCAAAAACAAAGCATCTTTCGAAAGCTGCTCTTTAGATGTGATGAGCACGCCGAAATTTCCAATTGATATAGTCTACACATGGGTCAATGATCAGGACGAAGATTGGAACAATCAAAGGGTAGCTCGTGCAGTTGAGGTCCATAAGAGTGTTCGAGCCCACAATCTAGAACGATGGAAAAACCGCGATGAGCTCAGGTTTTCCCTACGCTCAGTGGCTATGTTCGCACCTTGGGTACGAAACATTTTCATTGTAACGTCGGGCCAAATACCAGACTGGTTAAATGATACCAATCCGAGAGTAAAAATTGTGCCGCATGCGGAAATCTGGAAGAACCCAGAAAGTCTTCCTACCTTCAATTCAAGCGGCATCGAGACACAGCTACACCACATTAAGGACCTGTCGGAGCATTTTTTGTACTTCAATGATGATTTCTTTCTGGGCAGCTTTTGTACTCCCGATGATTTCTTCTTGCCCAACGGCGTAATGAAATATTTTCCTTCCGACCAACGTGTTTTCGAGCCCGATATAGATGAGACTAGTGAAGAGTACATTTTTGCTGACTTCAACGCGATTAATCTGTTGAAGGAAAAGTATGGCCAGTATGGCCGCGAGATAATGCAGCACATTCCGTACCCGTCACGTAAGAGCTTGCTCGAACGCTTAGAAAGTGAGTTTCAAAGCGCTTTTGACAGATGTGCGGGCGAACCCTTTAGATCACGTAATGACATCCGCCCTATTGCATTTTTACAGTACCACGCTGGTTTGCAAGAAGGGTTGGCTGTCCCGTCAGGCATCAGTCATAGGTACCTGGCACTGTGGAAGCCGGCGATCGCAAAGCAGTTTTCTGGAGTTGCTTCAACTAGGCGGTATAAAACTTTTTGTATCAATGATGTCGGCGTAACAATCGAGAGACAGAATGAGGTCGATAAGCTCGTAGTCGACTTCCTTGAAGTCTACTATCCATTTAAAAGCGAGTTCGAGAAATGAAAATACTGTGAAAACGCAGCTTTTGCGATCCCCGTCGTTTACACGCTTCGTAGGCTGATTGGGCGCGAAGATGATTAGAATAAATCAACAATAGAGACAAATATCTATTGTTTCTTTCCGATAATAGCTGGAAATCTCGAAGATCTAGTAAAACTTTCCGCTACTGTCGATCCGCGTTGTATGGTGCTTCGCCGTAAGCTGACTTTGCAAGCCGAAGTCGTGGCGTGAGCATCTATACGGGTTGGCGGTCCGCCGACCTCGTAACACCGTACCAAAGGGTCAAGGCTGGGTTTTTTGAGCTTATCTAGGCTGTGTCGGTACGTTGGCAGCTGTCAATCGTATGCGGTATTAATGCCCAAGCGATCTTTGAGACGTAAGCCCCCGGTGAGGGCGGTCTTGCGAGGTTGATGCGAACATCGGAAGTCCTAGTGCAAACACTAGGAGTATTCCTGTGACCAATCGTCCGGTTGAAGTCATCACGTCTGTGGAGCGCCATCGGCGCTGGTCTCGCGAGGACAAAGAGCGGCTGGTTGCAGCCTGCCTTCAGCCTGGGGCGGTGCTTTCCGAGATTTCGCGATCGGCCGGCATCCACGTCAGCCAACTCTTTCGGTGGCGTAAGGAGCTTTGCTAAATCGAGGAGCCGAGGGTCGAGGCTGCGAACACGTTGGTGCCAGTTATCGTCTCGGAGGACGCGCCGGCAGAGCTGCGCGGCATTGCGCCGGCGGGTGCGCAGCACGTCGCGGGCGATTGTCAGCTCGTGAGTAGGTGTGCGACTATCCTTCGTGGCGTCGTGGAGGACGAGGTCTTCGAGATGGACGAGTTCGCTGTCGATCCATAACGCAGCGCATGCGTCAGCGAAATGGGACCGTTCTATCCATCCCCGCCACCTGTGTACGGGCGATACACTCGTCCAAACGCGTCAGAGCGATACCGGCGTCGAAAGCCGGCTGCATCAGCGCTGTTATGCTGATTCTCGCGAAATCGTAAGTCATTGGAATCATTATAAATGTTTCTCTATAGGAACTCTATGAGAATTTTACGTTTCCTCACATGGTATAATAGAAGGTTGGGCTTCTAACCATCGATAAGTACTTCTTATCGAATGTGATTGATTTCAAGCCGCAAATCAGAAAGAATCCGGTAAATCCTTGGCCGCTCGGCCGTCGAAACCGTCGATCCGGAGGTTTTCTATGGCCATGCCGCCCCGTTCAAAGACCGCTGTCGATCGCCGGGCTGACGAGCTCGACACTATCGCCAGCGTGCTGCCGATCGACCGCCGCGACGAACTGGCTGAATTGCTCACCGACCAGGACATCGAAACGCTGCGCCATCTGGTCAACGAAGGCATGGGCGAAAACACCCTGCGCGCGCTCACCTCCGACCTTGCCTATCTGCAGGCCTGGTCGCTGGCCGCAACCGGTGCCTCCCTCCCCTGGCCGGCACCCGAAGCCTTGGCTCTGAAATTCGTCGCCCACCATCTCTGGCAGCCTGATCAGCGCGACATCGACCCCCAACACGGAATG
>NZ_JAALXU010000013.1:0-2123 GCF_013317225.1 Neorhizobium sp. AL 9.2.2 | reverse complement strand
TCAGTAAGACGGTGAGTCCCCATAGCCCATCCAGTGCTCTACCCCCGAGGGTATTCGGTCGACGCTCTACCTAAATAGATTTCGCGGAGAACCAGCTATCTCCGAGTTTGATTGGCCTTTCACCCCTAGCCACAAGTCATCCCAATCTATTGCAACAGATGCGGGTTCGGCCCTCCAGTTGGTGTTACCCAACCTTCAGCCTGCTCATGGCTAGATCACTCGGTTTCGGGTCTAATGCATCTAACTAAATCGCCCTATTCAGACTCGCTTTCGCTGCGCCTACACCTACCGGCTTAAGCTTGCTAGATACACTAAGTCGTTGACCCATTATACAAAAGGTACGCCGTCAGGCCCCTTACTAAAAAGAGCGCCCTCCGACTGCTTGTAGGCATCCGGTTTCAGGTTCTATTTCACTCCCCTTGTCGGGGTGCTTTTCACCTTTCCCTCACGGTACTTGTTCGCTATCGGTCATGCACGAGTACTTAGGCTTGGAGAGTGGTCTCCCCATGTTCAGACAGGATTTCACGTGTCCCGCCCTACTCAAGGACAATGTCTGTTCTACGCTTACGGGGCTATCACCCACTCTAGCCAGGCTTTCCAACCTGTTCAGCTTTATTCAACATTGCCACTGGCCTGGTCCGCGTTCGCTCGCCACTACTTACGGAGTCTCGGTTGATGTCCTTTCCTTCAGGTACTTAGATGTTTCAGTTCCCTGAGTTCGCTTCTTACACCCTATGTATTCAGGTGTAGATACCTTATTGATAATACCTAGAAATCTAAACCGTCCCGAAAGACGACTTAAACTTTCTAGGTATTTAAGGTGGGTTGCCCCATTCGGAGATCCATGGATCAAAGCTTATTCGCAGCTCCCCACGGCTTTTCGCAGCGTATCACGTCCTTCTTCGCCTGTGCATGCCAAGGCATCCACCAAATGCCCTTAAAACACTTCATCGTTCTCATTGCCAATGCTCATCAATATAGCTCACCCCAGAGGAGCAAGCGGAAGGGCTACCTTTTACAACCCAACCTTCTCATGATGCCATCAACGTGTTCGATCAGGCCACTTTATTGGAACCACGCCGAGCGGTTCACTTGTGTCCTGATCTTTAAGACCAGCTTCTCGAGATTAAATCCGGGTCCGCGCGGTTAGCAAACGGACATCAATAAGTCGTCAGAGGTGGTTTAGGGCCAAGCCCCAAAACACCAACAACGACCGACCAGAGTGACATGCTTCCTACCTACTCCAGCTCTTCCTCCAGATCCGACCGGCTAGGTCATCCTTGGTATCATCAGAACCGGGCTCGGACATCTTTGGGCTTCAAAACCCAAAAATACCTGGAAGCATCCAGATCAATCTTCTCTTCACAATTTTGCAGAACAGGCAGCACTCCTAAAAGTGATGCAAACTTTTATTTCTTCAGAAGACAATGGAGCCTCAACAGCCAACGAAGCGAAGCTTCGCAAGGCCAGAGGCCGGCCGTCCGCAGGCAGCGCTCAAAGAGCGCGCTCGCCGTCAGGACCAAATATGGTGGAGCTTAACGGGATCGAACCGTTGACCCCCTGCTTGCAAAGCAGGTGCTCTCCCAGCTGAGCTAAAGCCCCAATCGTTTCAACGGAGGCAAAAGCCAATAGGAATTAGCATAAAGCCCGTCCATCAACACCATAACCCACACGATCTTATCGACTGCGTCCGCCACCCCGACCAGCACCACATTCACCAAGATGAATGGTGGGCCCGGGTAGACTCGAACTACCGACCCCACGCTTATCAAGCGTGTGCTCTAACCAACTGAGCTACGGGCCCATTCAGTCAAACCGGTCGTGCGGTTTTTTGTCTTCATGAAGAAAGAGAAACGTAGTCGGCGGTACCTCGCCATACCGATCACATATGGACCGAATGAACGATCCGTGGTCGGCGTATTGCGTTTGCGATGGTCGCCTGACTGGCGCCATCTATGTTCTAAAAAGCACGGGAAGGTTCATCCAGGGCCATATCTTGCGATACGTGCCTGGCGTCTTACCAGTTCCACAGCTTCCTTAGAAAGGAGGTGATCCAGCCGCAGGTTCCCCTACGGCTACCTTGTTACGACTTCACCCCAGTCGCTGACCCTACCGTGGTTAGC
>NZ_JAALXU010000012.1:0-2339 GCF_013317225.1 Neorhizobium sp. AL 9.2.2 | reverse complement strand
GCTAACCACGGTAGGGTCAGCGACTGGGGTGAAGTCGTAACAAGGTAGCCGTAGGGGAACCTGCGGCTGGATCACCTCCTTTCTAAGGAAGCTGTGGAATTGGTAAGACGCCGGACTTGATCTGGATGAACCTTCCCGTGCTTTTTAGAACATAGATCGGACCAGTCAGGTCACGATCGCAACGTAATACGCCGGATGACTTTGGTCATGACGGTATGGCGAGCTGCGCCGTCCACGTTTCTCTTTCTTCACAAGGATATCGAACCATTGGTTTGCGCTCACGCGCTGTTCGCACCTTCGGTGCTGCGCTCCGCGAGGGCACCGGACGACCGGTGACGGCCTCTGGCCTTTATGGGCGACCGCTCGCAAGCTTTAGAGTTCAGCGAGTTAGGGCCCGTAGCTCAGTTGGTTAGAGCACACGCTTGATAAGCGTGGGGTCGGTAGTTCAAGTCTACCCGGGCCCACCATGCTTTGTCTTTTAGGCTATGCATGGCACGACCGCGAAGACGTCTGATGGTTTATGCTGATCCCATAAGGTTTTGCCTGATGGGTGTTCGTCGCGATAAGCCCTTTGGGCTTACGCTGGAATGGTTGGGGCTGTAGCTCAGCTGGGAGAGCACCTGCTTTGCAAGCAGGGGGTCAGCGGTTCGATCCCGCTCAGCTCCACCAATTCGCTTGGTGTTTGAGCCGAGGCGGTGATTAAGAGATATCCTTTGAAGAAATAAACGTTTTGCATCGGCTTTCGAGCTTGATGCGTGTTCTGCATACATTGTGAAGAGAAGATTGATCTGGAGGCTTCCAGGTGTTTTGAGCGACCGCAAGGTTGTTTAAAGCGTCCGAGCCCGGACCTTATGAGAACGTGGATGGCCTAGCCGGCTGGAAACGAAGGAGGGGACGGAGGTAGGAAGGAAGCTTGTCGCTCTGGGTCGCCAGCGTAAATTGCGAAAGCGGTTTGCGCGTGTTGTTTGTATTCCTGATGGAATGCATCTCGACGGCGGCCGGATTACCGTTGCCTGACCGCGCGGTATCGGATCCAATCTCGAGAAGCTGGTCTTAAGACAGACTGCAAGCGAGCTGCTCGGCGTAGCTCCAATAAAGCAGATCTGTCGAACACGTCGATGGCATTGTTAGAAAGCGTCCGTTGTAAAAGGTAACGGCGCATAGCTGGTTCGGCACACTGCAAAGTGTCCGGATTGTCAGATTTGGAACCCCTTCGAGCGCAAGCGAGAAGGATAGGAATTCCAAATCCAAGCAAAGATGATGAGCATCGGCAATGAGAACGATTAAGTGTTATAAGGGCATTTAGTGGATGCCTAGGCATGCACAGGCGATGAAGGACGTGATACGCTGCGAAAAGCCGTGGGGAGCTGCGAATAAGCTTTGATCCATGGATCTCCGAATGGGGCAACCCACCTTAAATACCTAGAAAATCTGAACTGTTGACTAGTTGAGATCTCTCTTCTTCGAAACTCTCGAGGGAAAGGGATCGAAGCCCGTTGGGCTTTGCAAGGCCAAGGGCCGTCACCGCTTATGCGGTGTAGGTTCAACGTTTTGGTGGCTGGTGAAACACTTCAGGTTTCTAGGTATTATCATAAGGTATCTACACCTGAATAAAATAGGGTGTAAGAAGCGAACGCAGGGAACTGAAACATCTAAGTACCTGCAGGAAAGGACATCAACCGAGACTCCGCAAGTAGTGGCGAGCGAACGCGGACCAGGCCAGTGGCAATGAGTGTTAAAGTGGAAGAACCTGGAAAGGTTTGCCGTAGAGGGTGATAGCCCCGTACGCGTAGATACACTTATTGTCCTAGAGTAGGGCGGGACACGTGAAATCCTGTCTGAACATGGGGCGACCACGCTCCAAGCCTAAGTACTCGTGCATGACCGATAGCGAACCAGTACCGTGAGGGAAAGGTGAAAAGCACCCCGACAAGGGGAGTGAAATAGAACCTGAAACTGGATGCCTACAAACAGTCGGAGCCCGCAAGGGTGACGGCGTACCTTTTGTATAATGGGTCAACGACTTAGTGTAACAAGCAAGCTTAAGCCGGTAGGTGTAGGCGAAGCGAAAGCGAGTCTGAATAGGGCGATTTAGTTTGTTGCATTAGACCCGAAACCGAGTGATCTAGCCATGAGCAGGTTGAAGGTTGGGTAACACCAACTGGAGGACCGAACCCGCATCTGTTGCAATAGATTGGGATGACTTGTGGCTAGGGGTGAAAGGCCAATCAAACTCGGAAATAGCTGGTTCTCCGCGAAATCTATTTAGGTAGAGCGTCGAGCGAATACTCCCGGGGGTAGAGCACTGGATGGGCTATGGGGACTCACCGTCTTACTGA
>NZ_JAALXU010000011.1:0-142470 GCF_013317225.1 Neorhizobium sp. AL 9.2.2 | reverse complement strand
GAAGCGCGCGCTGGAGCCGAGTGCAGTCAACCAGATCGTCAAACAACGGGCGGAGATGGCTGGACTGGAGCCTGGGGAGTTTTCGGCGCACGGGCTGCGGTCGGGTTATCTCACGGAGGCTGCCAATCGTGGCGTCCCCCTGCCAGAAGCTATGGAGCAGTCGCGACATAGATCGGTCCAGCAGGCCTCCACTTATTACAACAACGCAACCAGACGGACAGGACGGGCCGCAAGGCTTATTCAGTAGTTTTCGCTCACTTTCCCTAATTTTTGCAACAAAATTAGCTACACTGGAAAGTCGGGAAAAATTCTGTCGCAAAATTCGGTTGCAAAACTCCAAATTTGGCGACCGAATTTTGCGACAGAAATTAAGCCTTACGGATCTCTTTAAGCGGCATTACATATCTCCGTAGCGAGGGGATTGTGTGATGACTTTCAACACAGAAGATACAAAGAGGCTTGTTCAAAACTACGCTCAGGAAAGCGAAAACTATCTGCGTCAGCTTCACGTATGGCTTGGCACAGCCTCTGCGGGTGGGGCAATCGCAATGGCGACGTTAGCCGCAAACTTACCAGACCCCGGCTACAGTTTCGCGTACTTGATCAACAGCTTCTGGTGCTTTCTCATTGGCATCGTTTCAGCCGGAATTGCTACCTTTGCTTTAGCGATGCGTGCGTCGGAAAAAAGCGCTCACTTCGCGAGCGCTCACAATCGGGATAATATAAATTCAGCGCTACGTTCCATGCCTGAAATTATTTCATCTCCTCACTCTCTCGCCGATCCAGGGAACACGGAGCGGAACAAGCTTATCGATCAGTCAAAGGCGGAACATGAAAAAGCTGAGCAGGCTTGGACGAACCAAACCTGCTGGAAAGTTTCATGGGCGACAGCGCTTGTAATCTCGGGCCTCGCATTTGTTGGAGGATTTAGCTGGCCGCTTGTGCAGATGACCTTTTTGGAGAGACAAATTGTTTCTGCAGGCGCTCCGCACGTTCAGCCGTCAAAATCAGGATATTCGCGATATTAGGGGGCAGTCACTGGCATCGGAAGTCGTCACGACAAGCGATTTCACCGACGTGGTTCTGGCAATCCTCGGCGTTGCGGCCAAACTCGAACGCCGTCGCATCCTCGACCGCACAGCGCGCGGGCACGAGGCGGCAAAGGCGCGCGGCGTCAAAAACTCCGTAAGCCAAAGCTTACCGACCATCAGCGCAAAGAAGCAACGGCACGTTGCGAACTGGGACTGGTAACACTGACGGAAATCGCAAAAAGCTATAACGTCAGTCACAGCATGATTTCCCGATTAACTCCATAAACCGGCGCCCCATTCAATGTTGCATCTGCTGATCGATACATGCGTATGGCTCGACCTCTCCAAGGATTACAGGTCGCAGCCACTGATCAGCGCCCTCGAAGACCTGGTCGCAGCGGATGAAATCAGGCTCATCGTTCCCCAGATCGTCGTCGATGAATTTCTGAGGAACAAGAGCCGCGTCATCACTGAAGCGCAGCGCAGCCTACAATCTCATTTCAGACTGGTCCGCGAAGCGGTCAACCATTTCGGGGCTGAAGACATCAAGGCCCCTACCCTGCAGGGCCTCAACGAGGTCGATCACAAGATCGCCACTGGGAGTGACGCTGTCCTGAGTGCCGTGGAAGCGATAGAAAAGCTGCTGCTTGCGAAAAACCCGGTCCTGACCACCGACACGATCAAGGGGCGCGTGACGGACAGGGCGCTTGCCAATCTGGCGCCCTACCACCGGTCTAAAAATAGCGTCAGCGACGCTATTCTCATCGAGCTATATGCGGACGCTGTCGCGCACCCGGCCGATGACGAGACACGCTTTGGATTTGTCACCTATAACATCAAGGACTTTAGTGATCCGAACGGCGATCGCCGGCTGCCGCATCCGGATCTGCTGCCACTCTTTGCGCCGCCGAAATCCAGCTACTGGGTTTCGCTGCTCGATACGCTGAACGATGTCGATCCGGATCTGCTCGAAGATCATGACGCTGAATTCAATTATTCGCCGCAGTTCCGGAGACTGTCGGAGATCCTTGAGGCCGAGCACCTGCTATTCCGCCAGGTCTGGTATAACCGGCACTCGAACCTCCGGACGGAAATTGAAGACGGCACGCACCATGTGGTGCCGGAATCCGAATATTCCCGGTCGCCCTATCGTCAGGATCAAACGCTCGACACGGTATGGGCCGGCGCGCTTGCGGCCGCGAAAAGAACGGAAGATGAGGTCGGAATCGACAATCTAGGCCCGTGGGACGATTTCGAGTGGGGGATGATCAACGGAAAGCTATCCGCCCTGCGTTGGGTCACTGGTGACGACTGGGATATGCTTGATACCTAGACGCCATCAAAAGCTATGGAGAGATCAATGACGATCGGCAAAGCCGAAGCCGCACGCCGGCAGTTTGAAACAGCCATGGACCTCTATTTCGACATTGCCGATAGCACTGTCAGTGCATACGCTCGGCTTTGCAAGACTGAAGGTTCTTTTCGACCTTTACCCGCACCGTAATCAGGACGGTTTTGCCGCTCAGCTTGACGGGATAATAAAAAAAGAAGGCTGGAAAGCCGTGTCCGGCGTTGCGAACTCTCTGAAGCACGCTGATCGCGCCAGATCACCTGGCGAAAATTCGTGCGCTCCCGCATGCCGAGATGATGGCAATCGGGAACGGGACAGTATCAGGTTTTTCTAATTAATTTCGAGGTGTTGCAAGAAGTGGCACGTAAGGCTGAGGCGGATGGTGTGTCATTGACGGGGTTGCTGGATCAGCAAATTGGGACAACTCGCCGATAATCGACGTTCAGCTGCTCGTGGCGAGGGGTGCATCTACGGCCGCTTTCTCAGGCTTCTTTTCCTTGGGTGGCTGATACAGCTCGATCGGCGACTGCGGATACACCTGAGGAAAGCGGCAGTGCACCTGACACCATTCAGCGGCAGGGGGCGAAAGCCAGCTGGTCATTTCCAGCATGCTTTCATGACGCTTGGGGAGATTCCACATGATGATCGGCTCATGATGCGCGATACGGTTTCGCAGACTGCGGATCTGCGCAAGGGGGCCTGAGAAATCCTTCCTTCGCAGCCCTTTTCCATCCGGCCTGCGGCCGATCTTGTGCAGTGTCGTTTGCCACAACGTCTCATAATCCTTGCCGAACATGGCAGTCCAGAAACTGAAGGTCAGCGCGGCGACGATTCGGCCAGGGATGGGCTCCTTCCTGTCCTCCTCGATGTCATGGATAGCCTTGGCGAGCTGATCGGGCTGCCATTCACCCAGCAGCTGACCGGTCTCATGGAGCCAGCTTTCATTGACGGCCTCGGTCATGACGGCATGAATACGGTTCCGCAGGGCCACTTCCAGCATCTGAAGCGGGGTATAAAGGCTTTCCGAAATTAGGGTGTTGAGTGTATATAGCTCGATAGCGCGGGTACGGTCGCCCTTTGCCCAGTCCATATAGCGCCCGAACCGCTCCAGGGAGAGCGCCATTTCAAGCGCTTCATAGGAAACCGGCTTACCTACCTCCTCTTGCATCTTTTCTCCACCTGCTTTACATTGGTATTCGTACACCCCGGTACCGTCTCTGCCCTAGGCATGCGGCCGGGGTAATTTTTTGCCTGCCTCACTTGAGGCCCTTCGGCGTCTGCAGGGCGGCCTTGGCCTCCTTGCGCTGCTTCTTCTCGGCCACGAATTCAGGCTCCAGGGCCTGCACCTTCGCAATCAGGCCGTCGAGGTGGTAGATGTTGCTATTCCAGTCCCCTGCAGCCGTCTTGCGCATCTCACGCTGAATATAGCCGACCTTTTCGAGGGCGCGGATATTGTTCTGGATGGTCTTTTCGGTGACATCCATCCGCTTTGCCAGTTCCTTCTTCGCAGGAAACGGCTTGCGGGACGGCTCATGCCAGTAATCCAGCAGCTGAATGATGATATTCATCTGCATTGAGTTGATGCCAAGGCGGCGCTGCGCCTGGATCAGGATAGAGGGAATGCCGGCATAGCCGTGACTATAAATGGCTTTGCCCCAGATACGCTCCGTCGAGGACGGTTTGCGGGCAGCTGGCTTGGGAAAGTCGATCACTTCTGCTTCAGTAGTCTTGGCGCTCATCGTTTGAATCTCCTTCATGCAAAGAAGATACGCGGGCCAATACAGGCATTCAATGCTACAGGCTATTTGGGGTATGGAAATTGGAGGGGGTACCCGTACATACGCTAATTGTGCTGTATCCCCGTATTGCGCTATAAGATACACGCTCCTTTAGTGGTAGGATTTTGCACCCACGTGGGGTAATTTCCTGCCAGACAGGTGGGTTCGCCAATTTCCGCACCCTTGCATCTGTTTTTTACGGTACAGACCCCTTTTAGCATGCCGGCTTACCGATCGAAACGGCGAATTTGGCTGAAACTCAGGTTTCCTTCAGCCAAGGCGAATAGGCCCGGTCATCAATCATGGGCACAGTGGCGATCTCCTGCAGCCGGGCAATGAGCTCCATAAGGAAAGCCGTCGCGGGCTTCCCTTTCCGCGTTTCGCGCGAACCATCCATGGGCAGCGATGCATCCCAGATCGAGGCTTTCACCGGGGCCTGCGTCGAGCAGATCCGTTAAGGTTTTGCCCATCGGCGGACTCCAGTCGCTCTCAAATGTAAGCACGCCTGCGAGGATAAGATGCGGCCTTTTAGGCTCTGATTTTCCGCCCAGCCACGGTACGGGCGACTGGTGCGGTCGAGTTTGCGAAGGCTTGCGGCTTTGTCACGGGCGTATCATAGTAATCGAGATCGGACGGCAGGCGCAGAGTGCGAATAGGTGATGCGATATTCAAAACATTGCCCCTTGGACTTGGCTTTCCGCCGTCGCTTTCGCGAAATTCCCGGAATTTGCTCGATTTTTATAGCGGCCTTTTGCAGCGTCCGAAATTTAGGAATTTCGCGATACCCTCACGGCTACCGCTGACGCGCCAGCCAGACCGTGTGCCCGCCACAGTCAGGGTCTTCCGCAACATGGGCCAGAACACGTCAAAGCCATTCTGGTCGAGCAGCAGGCAGTATTCGTCGGGGTCGAGGCTGGCATGATAGAGGGGTTCCCTTCCAACGTGCCATAGCTTCGCCGAAGTTGGGACCGCTAGTGAACAACAGTGGAGCTTCCGGTTCGATATGGTCCCGGAAGATGGGAAACATCATGCGCTGATCGTGAGGCGTAAGGTGAAAGAAGCTGTCCCAAGCGATAAGCCCGCCATTTCTTCGGTTCATTTTCAGCGAGCGCATGTCTATCGTTTCCGCCATCTCGCCGGGCAGGTTCGCCCTGAACAGGGCAATCATCTCTGGTGAAGCATCCACGCCGGTAATCGGATGACCTCTGCCGGCAAGGAAACGAGCAATCGGCTCGCCTAATCCGCATCCAGTGTCGAGCACCGGCGCTCCTCGCCTCAGGAGGTCGGCAAACCGCTCTATCCATGAACGCTCCCACAGCACCGTACCGCGAGCACTTGTCCAGACGCCTGCATGACGACGATAGAGATCTATGATGTGGGCGGCGGCGTCGGTCATGGCCTTAGGGTCAATCCTTATCTCCGGTTTCGAGAATCTCCCGATTAAAGCGAGACTTGTTTTTCCGACTTTTGCGACGTCGCAGAATAAGGAGTTATGCACATGTCACGATGGCAGATGCTGGTGCAAATCTGTTAGGCGGTTGCTGTCCAACTCCTTTGGTCGGTCTTGGACAGCAGCCGCTCAATTTGCAGCGATCCTTTTATCTTCGGCATCATGCGCCAACCGTTTCATCATGCCATTAATGACACTGGATTGAATCCAATTTCCACGTCCCATAAAAAAGTTGCCAGCCGGAAACTCTAACAGCGAGGAAAGAATATCACTGTACTATCAGTGCCTTCACGCACCGATCGTTCTGAAGACTGACACCTCGCCGCGGCGTATGGCGTTCCGCAGTTTTGGAGCGTCTTTCTTTCAACTGTCATTTACGCCGATCTCTTTCCGGCTTCCCCGTTCAATCGCAGCAGTGCCATGACCATCGGTCCAAGGGAAAACTCGCCCCGCCCCGCCCGGTTGGTGAGATCACGCAGATAGCCACCGGCGGAATTGATGTGTCCTGCCCTCTCCAGGATACAGGCAACCGCAACCGCTGCATTTTCGGGCCCCATGGTTTCGCAGGCCTTTTGGTAGGCGGACGGGCTGACGCCCAGCATCGATCTCACCACGATCGCGGCCGACATGAGATCGCGCCAACCACCCACAGCGCCTGCCGGTCCATAGTCGATAATCTGCGGGCACGCCTTCAGCACTACACCCAGAGGGAAGGCCTTCAACGTCTCGCTGTTAGGCCCGCGGCCATTGCTCGGCTTTTCGCCCTGCTCTTTGTCAGAGCTAGGTTCAAGTTCATTTAAGGATTCGGATTTTGAACTCTGTATGTGCTGCTCAATATGAGCAGCATTGGTGCTATTAAATTCTGAATTCGACTGCGTATCCAACAGATTAAGGATTTCCTCCCGGAGAAGCTCAAGTTCATCGAGGATGCTGGCGACGTCAGCAAGGGTTGGAGACCGTGGAATGCGGGCAACGAGGTCAGTGTACATCGCCTCAATCGCCATCCAGTCACCGTCCGCCCCCTCCTCTATCGCAGCAGTGATAAGCTTGCGGACATCCCGGCGGCAGATTGTCAGGTTCTCCTTGGACTTACGGAATGCGAACCGAGCAGCGACGACTTTTTGCGCGATGACGGCAAGCTCTTCGGATCGGGCAAGGATTGGCGAAAGGTCGAACCCAAACGCATTCTCGATCTCGCCAGCGCCGTTCTTCCTCGCATAGCGTTTACCGTTGGCGCTGTCCTTGCGAACAATAAGGCCTGCATCGACCAGAAGCGCAAGATGACGACGTAACGTGGCGCCTGCCATGCCGTGGGCTCGAAGGATTAATTGCGCGTTTGAAGGAAACACCACGAGCTGCGCGTCCTGGCGCAATTCGTTTTCCGGGTAGAAGCTCAGGAGCGCGTCGAGCACAGCTAGGCTGTTCGACTGCAGGCCGAGTTCTTCTCTCGCTTCCGAGGCATCACGGAAGACTTTCCATTTCTCGACCGTTTTCCCGGCCTTGATATCGTTTGTGGCCACTTGCCGCTTCACCAAGGCGAGCGTCATCGGCCGCCGCCCAAAGGGCGTCGTTACACTTCCTGTCTGCATTTCTTTCACCTTTCAAAAGGCAAAGAAAAGGCTACGCCAGGACGGCGTTGACTCTTGACTGGGATTCCGGGAAATGCGATTCTCTAAGCGACCAAACTGAGAGAGGCCTTCTGGAACACCGTTTCGGAGGGCTTTTTCTTTGCGCTATCGTTCCTTTCCTGTTTGCGATTCGCCCTACTGCTTCGACCTCTTGAACGAAGCGTAGATCTCTGGGAGGGCCGACATCAGGTAGTCCGCAAAATCCGGAGCGGCCTTTTTGTCGATAATTAAAGTCAGCGTACGCGTTTCTTGCTTGTAACGAGCGGCCTTGGTGCCGTCCTCAGCTTTCCAAACTTCCGTTTCAGTCTTCACTGCCTTTGTCTTCTTAGGGGTGACAGCTTCGAATACTCGAGCGAAACGCTCGTCAGAATTCAAACTTTTCACCGCATCGTCATTGAGTAACGTACGGGCAGTTTCGGAAGCGCCATCTTCTCCCAGGCGGCCTGACAATTCGTACCAACGGTCCCGACCGGTTTTAGGGGCCGGGCCGATCAAGCGGATAATATCTGCTGGAAGCTGTTTGGCGGCCTGGATCAACCGGGAAAGATTGCTTTTATCAACCGCAAGCGCCGCCATGATGACCGGCCGCTGAAATCCACCGGCTTCAAGCTCTGCGGCGTATAGGGCGCGCTCAATAAATGAAAGATCCTGCCGAGCGCTGTTCTCTTGCCCTTGCGCCAGAACCAACTCGTCATCCGACAAGGTGCGAATCGCAGCCTTCACTTTGATGCCGGCAGCCTTCACTGCTCTCAGGCGTCGGCGCCCGTAGGCGATCTGGTATCGACCTTCGACAGACGGGTGAGGGCGCACGAGGATGGGGACCTGCTGACCGTGCTCTTTTATGTTACGAGCGAACTCTTCGAACTGCTCTGGAGGCTCCTCCAAGCGGTCTGCCACGAGCGGCGCGTCAATGAGATCTGGATCGAGTTCCGTAAGCGACTGAGACTTCAAAAGCTCAATGGAGCGCGAGACCGCACCTATCGCACCACGTGGGGAATACTGCGGAGTGGCAGCATCCTGCGCGGCAGTGTCTTCGGAGTTTCCGGCTGGCAATTTTGGTCCAGCAAGGTCGGAGAGCAGGTGTTTTCTAGCCATTAGTAGCCCCCTCGGGTGTCGAGATTGCCGTCCCACAATAAGGGGTTTCCCGAAAGTTTCCGGCTGACAACTTTTGCGCTTCTACGCGAGATGTGAGCGTTCTCATTTCCGCCCCCATGCGCTTTGAATGAGCTGTGCGATTTCAGTATTCACGTTGTCCAGCGACTCCATCGCCCGGTCGTAGGTGGCGCGCGTAAACTGGTCACGGCTGACTTCATAGAGCGTCTGCTTCGTAATCCCGGCGTCGGAGATAGCTGTACTTTTCAACATTGGATGATTTAGGACATGGTCACCGAACATCGTCCTCATAAACGATACCATCTGGTTCTGAGGACCATCACCGGGCTCGTAGCGAGTGACTAGGTACCGCATCCAGTCGTAATTCATGCTTCCGCCTGCATCTGCGACGACGCTCAGCAATTCCGATGTCATCAAAAGAAACTGGCACATGGACATGACGTCCAGCATTTGCGGATGAACCGTGACGAGGACGGCGGTTGCTGCACACAGAGCGGAAATGGTTAGAAAGCCAAGCTGCGGAGGGCAGTCGACGACGACGACATCATAGTCGTCCGCGACTGAAGCAATCGCGTCGTCCATGCGCGTGAAGAAGATGTTTTTCCGATCGTTCGAGCCCAAGACCTTTGCCGTATCGTGCTCGAACTCCATCAGCTCAAGGTTGCCTGGCACCAGATCAAGGTTGGCGAAATAGGTCTTCTTGATCACGTCTTTTAACGGGCGACGTTCAGCGTCATAGCGCATCGCACCGTAAAGCGTCTCATTGTCCTTGACGTCGAACTCCGGCTGGAAGCCGTGCAGTGCCGACATACTGGCCTGCGGATCAAGATCAATCGCAAGAACACGATAGCCGTTCAGGGCGAGATATTGCGCCAAGTGTGCAGCTGTTGTCGTCTTCCCGCTGCCACCTTTGAAATTGACAACAGTGATGACCTGCAAATCCTCTTTGCCTGATCGTTTGGGTGAGTAGCGGCGATCGTTTTTCCCGGTTAGATCAAGGTATTCGCGTAAGGCCTGGATCGTTTCGACCGTATAGGAGCGACGATTGTTGTTGCCAATTTCAGGCTGAGGACCTTTGCCTTCGATCGAGAGGTGACGAAGATATCCGTCGTTGACACCGATAAGCTTTGCAGCTTCCGTCGAGGAGAAGGAACGCAAAGTTTTGCGCGCCTCTGGCGGATACAACTTTACACGATGTTCGTGCAGCGCTCCCGAGAGGTCTCGCGCGTGGGCCGCGATCAGTTTATGAATAGCCTTTTGAAGCTGAGCGGGATTTTCCACGACTTCCTCTCGTACACACGGTAATTTTCGTAAACACACCTATTTGCCGTGGATAGCACAACCGATTTCAGCATGGTTTGCAAGATATTTAAAGTTAATCAATAGTTAACGCGTTTTCGTCGTATCAGCGGCTCATCCCGATTCCTTTATTTGAATCTGTCACTTACATCTGTTTGCGCAAGTCAATCTTGTTAGGGCGAAATGCAGATTTGCACATAAATCTCCTCATCGTAGCTGCCCACACGCTCCCGCTCTAAGAGCCTGACTAGCGAGTCGCTAGAATCACCTGAGGTGCAGATCTGCACGTATGCACACGCTGAAGGAGATGATTTTTGTCCGCATGACCTTGTTCAAGCGGAGATCATCATGCGGATATTGAGCCGTCGCACCCGACCAATACGAGCGCTATCGCAACGACCTGAGACAGATGCACCGTCTTCGCGCGACGGTATCCGGCGGACGTCTCGCCCGGGACGTTTCGATTACGGGGAGAGAAGAGCGCGACCAGTACTACGATTGCGAGCCGACTTATCTTCTGGCAATTGCCGACGATGGACTGGTTGCAGGTTGCGTTCATCTTCTTCCAGCTTCTGGCCCGACGATGCTGGAGCAAACCTTCCCCCAGCCTCTCGATACGGGCTCGCTTCACCTCATTCGGGCATGGTCGAGAGTTCGCGCTTCTGCATCGATACGTCCTTGGCTGCGGCAAGGGGAGGGGGCAAGCTCATCTTGCGACGCTCACTTTGTTCGCCGGGCTCATCGAATGGTCGATGGCGAGCGGCTTCGTCACGGCCACCGATCTCCGTTTCGAGCGCATCCTGAAGCGAGCGGGATGGCCGATGCAGCGTCTCGGTGAACCGGCTCCGATCGGCAACACCATCGCTGTCGCCGGAAGCCTGCCGGCCGACCGTGGCAGCTTCGAGCAGGTATGCCCTCCTGGCTATCAGTCGTTTCCCCGGACCGACGGAGCATTGCTCAGGAGCGCTGCGTGACCCAGCTCCGCTCTCATCCTCGCCTGGTCCGCAAACTACAGGACGCGCTTGGCGACCAACTCTGCATCGCCCTCGATGACGCCACCGTGGTCGAGATCATGCTCAATCCGGACGGCAGGCTGTTCATCGAGCGGCTGGGGCACGGCGTTGCACTGGCCGGCGCGATGAGCACCGCCGCAGCCGAAGTCGTCATCGGTAGTGTTGCGCATGCCCTGCAGTCGGAGGCTGACGACGAGCGGCCGATCATCTCCGGCGGACTGCCGATTGGCGGACACCTCTTCGAAGGGTTATTGCCACCGGTGGTCTCCGGACTGGCATTCACCATCCGCCGTCGTGCTTCACGCCTCATTCCACTGACAGAGTATGTGAAGTCGAAGGTGATGACCTAAGCACAGGCTTCGGCAATTCGATGCGCGATCGATGCGCGGATGAACATCGTCATCTCGGGTGGCACGGGATCGGGCAAGACCACACTCGCCAACCCCATCATCGCCGAGATCGTCACCGCGGCCCCGGACGATAGGATGGTCATTCTCGAAGACACCGCCGAAATCCAGTGCGCGGCCGAGAATGCCATGTCGCTGCACACGAGCGATACCATCGACATGGCCCGCCTGCTGAAGAGCACAATGCGCCTGCGTCCGGATCGCATCATCGTTGGCGAGGTCCGCGACGGCGCGGCACTGACGCTGCTCAAGGCCTGGAACACCGGCCACCCGGGCGGCGTCACCACGATCCATTCCAACACGGCGATGTCAGCCTTGCGCCGGCTGGAGCAGCTGACGGCGGAGGCCAGCCAGCAGCCAATGCAGGAGGTGATCGGCGAGGCAGTCGATCTCATCGTCTCTATTGAGCGAACGGGGAAGGGGAGGCGGGTCCGCGAGGTTATCTACATCGAAGGATACCGCAATGGCCGCTACCAGACCGAACACTATGCCCACATCGATGAGGACAGCCATGTCGCGTAGAACCAATATTTTACTCACCTGCGCGGCGCTGGTCGCAGTCTCAGTCGGTCTCGCAGAACCAGCGCTGGCCTCATCGGGAGGCGGCGGTCTTCCTTGGGAATCGCCACTGCAACAGATCCAGCAATCGATCACGGGGCCAGTCGCCGGGTTCATCGCGCTGGCCGCGGTCGCCATTGCCGGCGCCATGCTGATCTTCGGAGGCGAACTGAATGATTTCGCGAGACGGCTTTGCTACGTCGCCATCGTTGGGGGCGTACTGCTTGGAGCCCCCAGATCATTGCCCTTTCAGCGCGACCGGCGCGTCGATCGGAGAGGTTCACGCAAAGCCGAGCAAGGAACTCCCGAACCGAAGGCGACGCCGGCCACAGCGGGGAGGGGGTCATGGCGTCGTTCTGACGTAGGCAGCACGGTCGGCATCGCTTTCCGGCTGGTCGCGGTCCGGGCGCACCGCCCGCTGCCAAATACGATCCGCTATGCGCCGGATCTACTCCGCCAGATCTTCTACAGGACGTGTTATCGCGCGACGTCATCATTGCGGCACAAGTCTAAGAGACGATGGCCGTTTAAATCATTCGGGCGATCTTATCCCCGCTACGAATGTCGTTCATTCGATCTCCGCCGCCTTTTGTGCGATTATCTCGGCAAGCGACTGACCGGCACGCCGGCTATTGGCACCATAAATGTAATGTTTTTCAGTCACTGCGAAGCTGTGATGCTGAAGAAGGTCCTTTGCCGCACGAACGCTCTTCGGATCCGCCGCCGCCAGGAATGATGCAGCGCCGCGCCGGAAACCGTGTGGAGAGATTGCGGTCCCAAGACGGTCCTTCGTGTGTTTGCACAAATAACGACGCACCATTTTGTCGGTCATGGGCCGATCGCCATATGGCCACATGCCAGCATGGGCATCAGAATTCGGAAAGGCCGGCCGATAGGTTTGAACGTATTCGTCGACAAAGCGCCCAAGATCCGTTGGTATTTCAAAATCCTCCGGCAACCCGGTTTTGACCATATCCGCGGAGAGAAAGACCCGCCACATCCCACCGATCTTGATGACGTGCTCTTCGAGGCAGAGTTTCGTGAATCCAGCTCGCCGCATCGGCGCAATGGCCAAGAAAGCGATCATGAGACCGTCCCGAAACTGTTCAGCCTGGGATCGAATAATGCGGGTGAAGAGCGCCGATTTGTTGCGAGCATCCTCCATAAGTTCAAGCCCAAGACGATACAGGTCGACACTGGGTACATATGGCTTGGAAAGCGGCACTGCGCGCTTGCGGACACGACGGGTCAAGCGGAAGAGCCAGCCCCAATCGTTTTGCGGCACCGCAGCAGAAATAGTAAAATAGAGGCGCTGCAGCTGAATCGAAATTGCCGTCTCAGTATTGTTTTGCCGCAAGGCAAGGACATAGTCTTTGACCGCTTCCGCAGTGACCCGTGCTCCTGGAGGCTCTTTCAGGAGCCTAGCGTGGGCCTTGCGCAAGAAGCCAAGCCAGTGGCCGTAGGAATAGCGGCGATTGCGAATGGTAGTCGCTGACAACTGCAGCCAGGGGCCGTCATCGACGGCTCCTTCGACGGTCAGGTTTTCAAACATCGCGCGGTCGTCTGCCGGCCAGCTATCGAATGCCAGCCCCTTGTTGACGTGCTTGGCCATTATTTAGCTCCTGACTTGCGGCGGCGACCTGGCGCCGCATCCTCGCGCTCCATCGTCTGCTGGATGAGCGCGTTGTGGTGCCGCCCGGCACGCCGCGAGCTCAGTCCCGCATAGAAGGCAGTCGACGTCTCCACGCTCTTGTGGCCCAGCAACTCCTGCACCAGCGTATGAGCACCGGGATCGTTGTCCAAAATCAGCTTGGCACACAGATGCCGAAAGGCATGGGGGTTCATGTGAAACCCGACATACTCTTTGAAATAACTCTGGATCAGATAGCGAACCTGCGCAAAACCCTTTCCAACGCCGTCTGTACGGCAAAACAGCTGTTTCGGATAGCAGCCCAGCATGGCCGGAGCGATGTCCGTGAAATACTCTCCGAGCATCACTGCGAGATAATCGGGAATATCGAATTCGATAGCACGGCGGGCCTTCGTAGCCTCCATTGGAATGATAATGCTGGACGTGCCACCTGGCCGCAGAATGATCGTCTTGCCGAAGGTAAGATCGGTAAGGTTTCCAAGGCGGAGCGGCATCGTCGTCAAAATCCCAATTCCGAGAGCGGCCTGAGCCTTCGCCAGGCGTGTCCGGTCGGACAGCTTCGAATCCTTCTTCACACGCTTCCAGATTTCTGCTGGCGCCTTGAACAGGCGCTTTGTGGTTTCCGGGTCATCGAACTGTGCCACGAGCTTCTTGTTTTTATCTGTCATGACCATGACCGGCTTCTTGATCTTCTTTCTCTCCTTCACCAGCCTTTGCACATGTTCTCCGTCGCAACGAAGCCAATCCTTGGCAATCTGGGTTAACTGGATGAGCGTCTGGAACGTCTCTGTGAGCTGTGCAGACTTATCGGCGGCCTGCAGCGCGGTGCGAATGCGCTTGAACATGTCAGGTTCAACAAGGACATGAAGTCCAGTCAGCTTCTGAATCGGCAATCCGCCAGCGACGAGAATGGACACCACCCGGTGAATGCGGCGCACGTACATGTCAGCGGTACGTTCAGAGACGGAGCGATCGCGGGCATTGTCATCAAAGATGTCATCTCCTACGAGCCATGCACGATAAATCTTGAGGTCGTTCTGAAACGGATGGGGGAAATCTGAAATTGCATTGGAGTGCCGACGCAAGCGAGAGGCTGGAATGGTGAGTTCCTGAAGCTTAAGGTCCGGGTAGCGAACTCGCAGCTCATTCCAGTAGCGGCCGGTGGCGCGCGTCAGCGTATGCTGATTGGCGCGAGCCGACGTCGCCTCCAAATGCTTTACGAAGGCGTCGAACTGAGCGTCAGAGACTGTCGATGGCGCAAGGTCATCATCGTTGAGATAGTGGACGAAAGACCACAGCGTCGTTTTCTCGTGGAGGGTGGCAACCCGCGACATCACGACCGACCAGGACGGCGACAGCGGCTTGCGGTGCTCCCCATAATGAGCGAGTTCAGGCACGAGCCCGCTGTGCTTCATTCCGTGCATCACCAGGTTGCGCATATTGGTGACGGTCGCCCGCTTGATACCGTGCGCGGCCGGCTCGATGGTCTGCATGATCTTGACCAGACCGGGCATGGTGGCAGGAATGTCCCGAAGTGCCACCCCCGTGTAGCGCCAAACGCTGGTAAACGCGTTTTCGATACGGCGGCGCTTTGCAGGCTTGATATCTGTTGCGCCGCGGAGGGTGGCTTGGACGTCAGCCAGCGTCGGCTGACTCTGATGATGAGTTGTCATGTTTTTCTCGTTTTCTGGCACAGTGGCTCGTTCATCGACGCAGCTGCCGATGTTAAAAGCCGTTGTTTGTGATGGGTGGTTTTAAGCGGGGTGTTTCAGGGCGGAGTGGCGGCCGGAATTCGTAGTTGCGTGATTCCTTGCCAGACGGTGTGCCGCCATCGCCCTTCTACGGTCAGTGGCAATACCCGGCAGATGGTTTGATGCTGTTTCGAGCTGTGCAAGGTGGTCGAGATCAACGTTCAACCATTCCCGTGCGGTCGTGAGGAGGACGAGCGCCATGCACTGGGCAGCGGCGGGCGATTGTGACAGAGCAGGATCGATGATCTTCTTGAACGCCTCGGGTTCGACCAGGTCTGCAAGGCCCCAGATGCTACGAAGTGCAACGCCTTCCTGGACGAGGTAGCCGATTGCCCGGTCGAGATACTGCCTTACCGTCATCCGGTCGATCCGGATCAAGGGATGGGTTGCGGAAAGCTTGGTAATCAGCCCGGAAGTGTAAGCCCACTCGACGCACAGGTAACGTTCCGAGATGAGGTTGGACGAAAAATTGGTCGGATCGGCAGGCGTCATGAGATACTCCTTACTGTGACGTCAAAATTCCGGATTTCTCGAATTTCGGAAAAGGCCATTTGTGCGGAAACGGTCTTTTACTAATCATGATTAGATGTAGAAAAAGCACGGGCGTTGCATATCCTTACAGGATAAATCAAATTACACTGAGTAACGTTACTCGACATATTTTGCTTGCCTCACTGTATTTTCCTCTGAATCTTTTGGATTTTTTCCTAGCCAGCAGCGCGCGACCTTTCAAGCGCAGCCGATACATGCCGATGCAGCACCGCGAGTTTGTCTGCCGGGTGATCGGCTTGAAACCGGGCAATAAACAGTAGGGTTCGGAGCACCTCCGGTCGCAAGCTGTCGGAACAGTTGGCATTGCCGGCGCAGACAGGACCCCAAACAGCTTCTGATGCGAAATCTGAGACGCGCTGAAGGTCTTCTACACGGGTACCAGTTCGAAAAGCTGCGTTAGTCAAAATCGAGACTGAGGCGCAGAGGTCAGCCGCCTTGATGCCGAAGCGGCTCAAGTCAGTAGCGAATTCTGGATCAGTGTCTGCCCGGTTTCGAAACCCTTCATAGTCGTTCAGAAAGCAGGGTAGGGGCCGCGGGTTGATGCGCAACAGCGCAGGACGTTTGAAGCAACGGGCCGCAAGGCGCTTAGGAGCGCCAAAATTTACGTAGATAATTTTGTCGCCCGAATTGTTGTGCGGTGTCTTAAAAGGTTGTCTTTGCTTCGTATGATAAATGTCCATGGCCGTCTCCTTGAGTTTTGGTCCGGCACTTCTTTCGCCGGCGATGAGTAAAAGCATGGCACGAAACTTTTCAACGTCAACGAAATCCAATAATATCCAGTACTTAACCATAGATATTAAGGTTTACATTTACGTTTACCATAGTAAGAAGGCTTAAGATCAACCACGCGGCTTCGATAACCTGAGCGTTCGGTCGTGCGTAGACCGGACTACCCAGAGTGGCGACCAGAAATCATCTACAATATCTCAATGGTCGACTTCGACGGCGCGTAAGGGGTGGCCGTCCGACAGTAGCATTCTGGACTAAATCTGTCTGGTTCTGGCTTCGTACATGCAGATACTGCACATCGACCGCGGGCAAGATCCAACATCTGTGACCAACTCAAGTGGCAGGGCGGTTGCAGCCATAGCCATGACAGCTAGAAGTTTGGCCGGTTTTCGAATTTGCTTCAAAATTCTCAGAGCCTCTGGCGCTCCGTTCCTTCCAAGTATGCAGTTTCCGTTGCAACTTGAGTGAACGTTCGGCGTCTGGCGAAGATCAAACCTACTGCTTGAACTATGACCAACGCATGAGACACGGCCATTGGCTTCTAAGAAAGGCCGGGACCTCTTCAAGCGAATCCGTATTCAGAGCGGTGAGGCGTGGTGAAAAGACCGGCTCAGGATCGCGCTAACCGACCACAGCCAAACGGCGTTGCAACTTCTCCAGTTCCTGGATCACGGTCCGCTCAGCGCCGTTCGTTCTCATCGAAGCGAGCATAGGCAATGAACAAACGAAATGTCATCTACACTACGATTGTCGTCGCGTGCGCTGCAGCTCTGGTGGGCTGCCAGTCTGGGTCGTATTCTCGAATTGGACCGGCCTGAACTGGAATACGCGTCGGCGCAGTGCGAGATCAACGCGATGTCAACGGAGCAGGGGATGTTCGCCATGGGGACACCGGGCTACGTCTTTGGTGCTAAAAAACGCGATCACCAATGAAGTGAGCCGGCAGGAATACCTCAAACGCTGCATGCTACTGAATGGCTGGAGGCAAGGACCAAGTTCATCTGCGAGGGCAGGGTTCCAACAGTTTCGAAGACCGACGACGGTGCAGCCGAGTACGCCACAGCAGCGTCGTCCGCCAAACCGCCTTATTGCGGGGCAGTAAGGCTCTTCCCGGAATAGGGTTCGATGATGTTTGATCCTAGAGTTCGTAGGAAGAAACAAGGGTCTGAAATTTCGGCCAGGAATTTCGAAATTCCTGGGAAATTTGCAGGGTCCCCGGGCCTCCCATTTCCGCCAGTTTCGATTCCGACACCAGCGCCGGAGGCTTCGGCGCTTTCGGGTTCTGATCCTGGCATTTACGCTGTGAATCGATCTCGTCGTACCGATTTAAAACTGTCGTTGGACCTGGATTGCGTTATCTCTCAGTCTGACTGCTATGAGCACTCAACAGTTTCAGGTTCACCTCGTCCGTGTCGATCGTAGTCGTAACATGTGCCGGTTCTACAGAGTGTCAATTGAACCGACACTGTTCGGAGACTACGCGGTAGGTCGTGGCTGGGGGAGGGTAGGATCCCGCGGTCGCCTGAGGATCGACCTGTTCGCTGAACAATCTCAAGCGCTACAGCACTTCCTGGACATGGTGAGACAAAAGCGCGGCCGAGGATATAAGCCGCGGCCTCTGCAGGATGGGTCGATCCACTGATGCTCATTGGTCCAAAGCCGCCAAACCGAGATTGTCGCGAACCGATGAAAGTTCACGTTGCCACAAGCTGCAGTTCGTCTGGTTGAGTACATTCTCCCAATCGGATATCCACCGGTCGGTGAGGCGGGAAAGACGGCGAGAGCAGTGACTCGGTAGTCACGTGAACCGTCTAGCCGCCCAGGAGACCGTGATCACGACTTGATGAAAGCTTTTGTCCCATAGCTGTGAGACCAGCCGCACGGAACTTACCGAATCCCTGTCGCGTTCTCCTGAGCCAATCAATCAGGAGGATATACAATGGCGACCACATCCCGAGGACGTGCTCAGGACCGCGAAAGTGTTGCGGGCGGACAGGAACATGAAGTCAAATACGAAGCCGCCAAAGAAAACGTATCCAAAGATGAGGTAAGATCTGCAGTCAGGAACGCTGGCAACAGCCGTGACAAGGTCGAGGCCGAACTGGAGAAGAAGAGTTGAGCGTGCGCAGGCTTCCTGCGGTCTCCGACCAGGTCGCCCCTGAGCCATTCCAGACGCGAGACGCGTCCAGAAACGTGTCTCACAATGGTGGCACGCTCAACGAGTTCTTAGCCGATAGACAGACGGCAGACGCATCTCTCATGTTCACGAGAGACGTGGGCTTGAAAGCCAAGGTTGACATCTCGAACGGCGGGTTGCTTTCGGTGGCAGCGCTTGTCTCTGGCATTCTGCTTGCGACTTCAGTGCTCGTACACGTCGCCGTCCGAGACGGGAAACGGCCTTGGTGGCGAACCTGACTGCATAGTCGGCCAGATCTCGACAAATACCGTAAGGTCGTCCACACGGATCATGGTGGCGCTTCGGCAGAAGTCGACCTGATGTGCGCTTCATTCCGAAGACGGAGCGAAGTCGCTGACGTCATGTACGAGGCCTGACGTGGTCGTGGTATGGAAAGCGATGGACCTGACTCGACAACTGCCGCTCCCGCTTCGGCTTGCCGGACTCTTCCGAAGCAACATCATGGCGGGCTTCGAGTGCGGCCTCGTCCATCGCGGTCGTCATGATCTCCTGATTACGACCGGGCACACGGCGGATGACCGGTTGGCCGACCATTTCCGTATCGTTCGCGAGTACGGACTTCTCACGATCCGCGACGGCCTGGTTCCTGGACACCACGCGCTCGCTCGCCTTGCAGCAGCACGAGACGCGGACGTTCAAGCGATCTGGGATCTTTCCCACTACCATCGCAATCAGGATCCAGTGCGCTGTGCTCGTATCGCGTCCGAGGCGGCACTTGCGGTGAATGGAAATGAAAAGCTGTGGCTCTGTCCTGTCAACGAGCCGTCGCTCTATCCAATGATCGCCGGGATGCCGCGTCACGAAGCTGTCGAGATCGCAGTGCTGATGGCAAAGGTCGCTCGGGATCATCATCCCGATGTCGGAATTCTAACGAACGACCCCATCACCGGAGTGGGCGAGCGCCAGTTCGAGGCGACAGACGCGATCGTTTCCGCGGTCGATGTGGACGTCGTCGGGGTGAACTATTACCCGCATACAGCCCGAACATCGCTCGTGAAGGTCTTGCTCGCGACATGGAGACGTTACCGCAAGCCGATTATGGTATCGGAGACAAGCTGGCACGACGGACATCCCGTCCACCACCGCCGGTATCCCGGCCTCAACAAGGGTGGTTGGCTACGGCACGTGCTGGAGCAGGTCGATATCGCGGTGTTCCATGGTGCTGTCATAGCTGGGGTGTGCTGGTATCCAATCGTGGACTGCCCTCCTTGGCATCGACCATTCTCCGGTGACCGCTGGAGCCACGGCCTCATACGGTCTGACCTGTCTGTCGACCCAAACCTCTCGGCTGAGCTGACCGCCCTACGCTTCCGGGCGGCGGCATAGTCCTGACTGAAACCTGACCAGGCCGATGGGCGTTGACATGGCTATGAGCGCTAAAGCTACACCAGACGACGTCGAACCGACGAATAAAGCCGACACCAGGCTCGGTGCTGATGTCAGCTTTCCGTTCGACAGAATGACCGTGGAGCAGTTCCGGAAACGCTTCCCCCGTGCACGGTGGAGTGACGCCCGCCAAGCATGGTTCGTCCCAGGTCCCACTGCCTCTCGTCGTTTCACGCGGTGGCTCGCGGAGCTGGAGGCGGAAGCCGATGCATTCGCCGATGCGAAAGGCAGGGACGCATTTGAGTTCGATCCGATCGCGAGCGTCTATCTTGAGCTTGGAAGAGCGGGATTGCGGATCAACACTCCCTATTCGAGGACAGTCGTCGAGAGGCTTCGCGAGATTCCCTACTCGCGGTGGGATAGCGACCTCAAGCTATGGCACGTTCCCTTTCGGTCGTACCGAGAGCTCAAGAAGCGATGGCCAGAAATCGAGGAAGCAGCGCGCCGGAACGAACCAGAAGAAAGGCGACGCCGCGCCGAAGAGAGGAAGGGTACCGAACAGGAAGCGAAGTCGAAGGCGCGGACCGCAGAGCGGAAGCGGCGACGCTATCCGTTAGACATCGACAAGCTACCGCCACTCGGCCGTGTCGTCGCAATCCAGTATGGACTGGTTGTCTTCGAAGAGTTCACCGGGGAACTCGTCGAACCGGAAGTCGTCGGCGAATTCTACCCTGGCGCCACCGATGGCCACGTCTGGGGAATTTGGCGGAAACCTACGTTTGAAGAGCTTGTGCAAGCGTCGCCCTCGAAGACGCCCGTGGCCGATGGAGCGGAATGGTGGCAACCGACTATTGAGGAACTGCGGCCCGCTCGACGAGCGGCGAGCCGGAAGCGGGCGAAACAGTTATCGCACTGAGCGGTCTTGTTGCCTGTGTCATGAGTTGTGTCCATGGCGCTCAGGCTACGGGAACACGCACTGGAGGCATATCGGTAGAATTAGTAGCCCCGCATTTCTGAAAACTGCATGTATTTCGCAGGTAGGTCTTCTAGTTCCGCTCATAGGATACGCGGCACGCTCCGCAGTCGCTATCCGGTCTTGCGCCGGGGAAGTCCATGCATTGCCGTGCCGCGCTGAACCTGTCTGTCCACTTAATAGATCGTAGACTGGGTTGTTCCACTTGTTGTCGTTCTGCACACATGCGAAGTCGCGCAATTCCCATGATCTGAATGGCTCAGTTGGCCTCAAGGGTTGTGAATTTCACAAGGTGAGGTTCAAGCATCCCAGGCGTGATATCCACGCCAAGGCCAGGTTCATCCGGGACTTCCAAAGTGCTTCCAGCCGTGACTTTCGGTCGCCCCGCCAGATCGAGTAGCGGGTTCGGACCCACATCGAATTCCATGTAAGGGAAAGGGGTCGTTCCACCCGCCCGGTGAGAGGTGAGCGTTGCCGTGAGATGCAGTGCCGCCTGGAAGTTCACGATGCTTCCCCATACGTGCGGAATAAGCGGCCTGTTGAAGAGATCGGCAAGCACCGCGACCTGGGACACGCCAGTCAGTCCTGCGCATATGGCGATATCTGGTTGAAGCACATCCATTACCCCAGCGTTGAGAAACGGCATGAAGTCAGCCGGCCCACTGAACGTCTCTCCTCCTGCTATGGCGGTGGAGATGTGTGCCGATGCCTGGCGGTAGCCGTCGAGGTCTATGGGTATCGTCGGTTCCTCGATCCACAAGGGATCAGCCTCCTTCAGGAGATCATAGGTCTTGATCGCATTCCTGGGTGTCGTGGACTGATTGAAATCGATCATCAGATCCGCTTCGTGGCCGATCATGCCTCTGACCATTAACGCAGCCTTGGCGTCATCTTCGGGACGAAAGCCACTGCGAAGCTTGATCGATCTGAAGCCCTCTTGAAGGTATCCTTCGACTTCTCGCTCGAAGTCACGATAGGGGTGGCCGTTCGGTTTGAAAAACGGGCCGCTTGCATAGGTCGGCACACTGGTGCGGCGAGCACCGCCCAACAATGCATGAAGTGGAATCTCACGCTCTCGCGCGGCGAGATCATGGAGTGCCATGTCGACTGCGGCTACGGCCATCATCGCGACGCCGCTTCTGGACTCGAACGCGCGCGTCATGTCCTCCCATATTCGACGGTAGTGCTGGGGATCCTGGCCGAGCACCAGCGGCGCGAGATGGGACTCGATTAGACTGTAGGCAGCGGCAGGGAGAGCCCAGGTCTCACCCCATCCGGACAGCCCGCCGCCTACTATCTCGACAAGCAGGGTATCCCGGCGATCGAAAAACACTTTCGCATTTCCGATCGTCTCCGGCAGCTTCGCACTCAGATGGTACAGGTTAATCTGTTTGATCTTCAACAACGTTCTCCCTTACGCCTTGCGAGCGTCAGCGGCCTGCATCATCTCGCGCATCGAGCGGCCGAGTATCAGGATGGCGATCGCTGTCAGGAGCATGGCGAAAGCCAAAAACAGCAGCGAGCCTTGAAAGCCGCCAGTGGCATCGCGAACCCAGCCGATGATCGACGGGCCGAAGAACCCCCCGGTGCTTCCGACCGAGTTGATCAGGGCGATGCCTGCTGCCGCGGCACTACCCGTCAGCAGTGTCGACGGGAAAATCCAGATGTTCGGAGATGCTCCGCCGATCCCCGCAGCCCCGATTGTGAGGCCAAGCAGGCTGATCAGTGGAGACGGTGCGAAAGCGGCCAAGATGAATCCCAAGGCGCTGACGATGAAAGGACCGGCAGCATGCCAGACGCGTTCACCGGTGCGGTCAGCACTGCGTGCGACAAGGATCATCGAGAGCGCCATGAAAATGGCGGGGATGGCCGTGACGAATCCCGTCTGCATGTTGGTAAGGCCGAATTCCTTTACGAACTGAGGCATCCAGATGGCGATCCCTGTCGTTCCCATGACGAGACCGACTGCGATAAAGCACATCAGGAGCACGCGTGGATCGCGCAAGGCCGAGCCGATCGTAAACTTCTCCTTTGCCTCACGTGCGTTCTTCTCGGTCTCAAGCCGTTTCATCAGAACCGTTTTCTCATCTGATGTGAGGAACGCCGCTTTTTCCGGGGTTTCTGGAAGATAGAAGAAGACCACGAATCCCATGATTAGGGCTGGGAGGGCTTCTAACATGAACATCCACTGCCATCCGCTGAAACCGCCGATCCCGTTCATGGCTTCGATGATGTAGCCAGACAGAGGTGCTCCGATGATCGTCGAGAAGGGCACCGCGATGTTGAAAGTTGCAAACATTCGGCCGCGGTACTGCGCCGGGAACCACAGCGTCATGAAGAAGATGATGCCGGGGAAGAAGCCTGCCTCGGCGGCGCCCAGTAGAATCCTGACGACGTAGAAGCTCGCAGGGTTCCAGACGAAAGCAGTTGCTGCAGACAGGATCGCCCAGGTGATCAGGATACGGGCAATCCAGCGCCTTGCGCCAACTTTGGAGAGGACGATGTTGCTGGGTAGTTCGAACAGGACATATCCAAGAAAGAAAATCCCAGCTCCAAACCCGAACTGGGAAGCAGTGAATCCCAGATCCTTGTTCATCGTCAGTGCGGCGAACCCGATATTCACGCGGTCGAGGAACGCGGCGAAATAGCAGATCATGATGATAGGCAGAATGCGCCACGCGGCTTTGCGGACGATCGCGCTCTCGAAATCCATATTTGTCCTCCTCCAAGGGCTTATTCGAAATTCACCTAGTCATAATTGTAATTCACGATCAAATCTGATTTTCTGACGTTGCAACATTTGGAAAAATAATAATGCGCTTGACGGTCGCTCAACTCGAGACATTCTACTGGACCGTGCAGCTGGGTTCGGCACAGCGCGCGGCCGATCACCTCAAGCTCGCCCAGCCGACGGTGTCGCTTCGACTGAAGGAACTACGAGATGTGTTGGGAGAAGACCTGTTCGAGCGGACTAACCGCGGCCTGTCAGTGACAGAGAGCGGTAAGGCTTTGCTCCCGCACATCACCAACATTCTCGGCGAACTCGAAGAGATCAGGCAGAAGCACTCGACACAGTCGCTTGTAGGGCAAATCAGGGTAGGTCTAGCCGAGGGTTTCGCTGTCAACTGCCTGCCTCCATTGCTTGAAGCGATGCGTATCGAGCACCCGCATCTGAAGCCTGAATGGAACGTGTCGACGAGCACCACCCTTGAAGCTGCGATTCTCGAGGATAGTCTAGATATGGCAGTAATTCTAAATCCGATCGGTCATGAAAAGATGTCGCTGGTACCTCTTGGTACACAGCCGACGACATGGGTGGTGCCGAAGGCCTGGGAGATTGCCGAGCCGATTACGCCGAGGGACATGTGGCTGCTTCCGGTCGTCACCAATCCGGCCCCTTCCGCGATGTACCGTCAGGTCACTGGCTGGTTTGCCGCAGATGGGCTGATGCCCACGCAGATGAGCGTATGCACCAGTGTCTCCGTCATTGCTGAACTGGTCGCCGGCGGTCTGGGCGCCGCGCTTCTCCCCGTGCGGATGGCCGAGCGCTACGTCCGCGATGGCGGCGTTCGTATTGTCGAGTCGTCACCTCCCGCAGACAACGGGAGACTCTATGTTGCTTCCCGCGCGGTGGTTGACGATGTCAAAGTCGGTGCGATGAGCAAACTGATCAGACGTGTCGTCGGGGAGATGGAGTATTTGGGGTAAAACCCATGCTCCAGATGTTCGACACGAGGCTCGTGGAACCGTAGTCGGCGACTTAATCGCGTCGAACATGCGGGTCACATCAGTCGAGTTGCTAACATCCGCCTCCGGCCGACTACCAAGCCCGATGCTTCGTTGGATCCGGTCCGACAGGCGGAGCTATGAACATTGCCGTGCACAAGGAGAGGCTACCCCTCAGACGGGATGACCTCTTGACCAGATGTTACATGAACAATGCGCGATTAATGCGGACAAGTTCGTCCGTTACGGGATTCTTTCCGCCGCCGCCGATGCGCTCCATGATGGCAGCTACCGCTAGGTCGCGACGCTTTGGCAGACGTTCCTTCTCGGCCGACTCCAAGGCATGAGGCATCTCAGCTTTCGTCAGGTCGGTACAATATGCAGGCGCGCCAGGTTGCTGCCGCCACGACTGCGCCAGCGTCCCAGCATCCACAGCGTCGAAGCCTGTGTCTTCGACCAACGCCATTGCGATCGAGCGATCACGATCATTGTCGGCCGCTACGGGGATGGCGATCCGATCTGCGTTTCCCGATGGGGTGTTCAAACGGGCAAAACTATCCGAGCCAATCGCATTCCATGCCTTTGCGATCGGGCGGCCGAGTTGCTCCACGACCCACTGGCTTTCGACCTGCCCATCCTCAATGGCTACGATCTTCTCGTCCCGCATAGGATAGTAGTTCGAAGTATCGATAACCACTGTGTCCTCAGCAATCCTGGCCAAACTGGCCGCAGTCTCGGGGATGCGGTTCAACGGGATCGAGAGGATAAGTACGTCGACATCGATACCAGCCTCCGCGGCGGTAACCGCACGACTGCCAGACGAGAGCACGTCGTGCCCGATCGTCTCCGGCCCACGGGAGTTTGCTACCTTTACATCATGTCCTGCGGCGGCCAGCCTTTGGACAAGAGTTTTTTGCAATGTGGCCAGTGCCTAGAATACCTATCTTCATAATCGATCTCCTTACGCTGTGACTGCACGATTGAGAGCAATGGCCTCGTCGTGGCTTGGCATCTTGCCCGTCTCGGAAAACTGCTTGATCAGCTTGTCGCGGTTCTCGGGAGCACGGGACTGGTCCGCCGCTTGTAGGGCGACTGACAACTCCGCACGGGTGAGGTCGGTGCAGTATGCAGGCGTGCCCGGCTGCTGCCGCCAAGATGAGGCAAGTCCGCCTGCATCAAACGCGTCGAACCCCGTCTCCTCGACCAAGGTCATCGCGACGGCCTTCCCGCTCGCCTCATCACCTGCAACGGGAAGTGCGATGCGACCAGGCTCGCCTGCTGGCCGTCCCTTGTCTGCAAGCGTTGCGGCGAGGCCAGCGTTCCATGCCTTTGTAACCGGACGCCCGATCTGCTCGGTGACCCATACGCTCTCCGGTTTTCCAGCATCCACTTCTGGTATCGCGCCGTCTCGGAAGGGGTAATAGTTCGAGGTGTCGATCACCGAAACGTCCTGCGGAACGCTGGTCACCAGATCGCTCAATTTGGGATAGGTTGCGAACGGGACCGAAAGGATCAGAACCTCCACATCCTTTACAACGTCGTCTGTAACGACCGCGGTCGCACCGATGTCACGTGCTAGTTCAGCGATCGTCTCCGGACCCTTCGAATTTGCAATCTTGACGGAATGTCCGCTGGCGACCAGCTTTCGGGCGAGGGTGCCGCCAATGTTGCCTGCGCCGATGATTCCGATCTTCATATCTTGGCTTCCTATTTCTACTTCACCAATTAGAGTAGGTGTAGCTAGATAAAGCGGCAAGAACCTACCAAAAGGTGGGTTACCTACATGGAGGTAAGTATGGCGATCGAAAGAGACTGGCGTTGTCATGACCCGAAGCAGCAACTTGTGTGGGCAGCGGCGACAAGAGATGCACTTCAGGTGCTGGAAGGGAAATGGAAGATCGTCATCATCTGCCAGCTCTTCGGTGCGAAAGGGCCTTTGAGATTTTCGGAGCTGGAGAAGCGGGTCGAGGGTGTTAATCAGAAGATGTTGATCCAACAGCTAAAGGAGTTGGAGAAGGATGGGATCATCACCCGAACCGTTTTTCCGCAGGTGCCACCGCGAGTGGAGTACGAGCTGAGCGAGATGGGCATCTCGCTTGGCCCCGCGATGGCGGAGTTGATAGACTGGGCGTTCATGCGACGGGAGACGTTGGGCGAGCCGACAATAACGTCCGAGAAGATCAGTGCGCCGCAACTATGAAGGCATCGTAGTCCACCTGACCTAAGCACCTTGCGTCAGCCTCAATCCCCTTACCCAAAAGTAGCACTTCCTCTTGAGCGGCGATCAGCGCTCGACCTCGATCAGCTTCAGATCACTGGACGCTTTGGATCCAGGACCGACCGTTAGGAAGGAGTAGACTAGGTGATAACCCGAGGCGAGGTCTTCGTTGATCGTGGTGAGCCATTTCATATCGGATAAGACCGTAAGCGTGAACGGGAGGGGGATCGCGAACGCATCGGTTTTCTTGTTTGCCTACACGGCAACCGGGGGAGAAGCGAGCGCCTAAGCTGTCCGCCCCGAACCTGTAAGAACGACGGTTGAGATGTGCTTAGATTTCGTTTCTATGGCTGCGTTGATCTGCTAGGCTTCCATTCTGGGGATGTTTCCATGCAGAATGCATACGTAGTTTCCGTGGTCGACGATGGGCTGGAGCGCAATTTTATCTGTAGTTTTGCCATGCTTTCTTCGGATGGCCTGTTCATGGTCTGCGAAGGAATCGAACGCCGATACAGCACGTCGGATTAGATAAGCATCGAGTCGGTGAAACACGTTATCGACGACGACATTTTAGCGTGAACGAGGGCAGGGACACCATGACGGAAAACCATTCGAAATCCAGGCAGCAGGCGGAGATCGCGTTCGACGAAACGCAGACACAATTCTTCGCGCGCAACCATGCCGTCGAGGAACTGGATGCAGTCGTACAGGCGCGCGAGGCGAAAACGCAGCGGCTGCGTGAGGCACGCCTCGCCAAGGAAGCCGATGATATCGCGATTGCATCCGCGGGGTTGATCGCCAAGCGCGCCCGAAAAGACGATCTTTGAGGGTATCCGCTTGACCGATCAGAACGCCGAATGGAGCTCCAGCCAGCTACGACGCGCCATCAAGGCTGCGGGCGTGGCCCTATGGACGTGGAATGTCGACACCGACGCGTTCCTGATGGATCGACGGGGATACGAGCTTTGGGGCGTGGAGGCAGATGGGGTCCTGTCATTCGAACATCTATCCGCAATGATACATCCGGCCGACCGTGATCGTGTGAGGGCTGCGTTCTCTGCCACCCGTGCTGTCATCGGTTCCTACGAAATCGACTTCCGAATATTGAGCGGTCTCGACGTCAGGTGGATATCGGCACGCGGCCAGGGAAGCGACGAGGACATCGTCGCCCGCCAGATGACGGGTATCTTCCTCGACGTCACTAGCCGCAAGCAGGCCGAAGAGGGGCACGAGCTTCTCGCGGGCGAGATGAGCCATCGCGTCAAGAACCTGCTGGCCATCGCGTCGGGGCTGACCCAGATGACGTCGCGGTCTTCGAGTTCGATCGCCGACATGACTTCACAGCTCACAGAGCGGCTCACAGCTCTTGGCCGTGCCCACGACCTGGTAAGACCACTGCCGGGCGGGCAGGGGACAGCCGCGTTGCTCGGCGACCTCATCACCATCCTTCTCGCTCCCTACGACGAGACGGCGGCGTTCTCCGGCCGCATCCGCGTGGCGGTCCCACGGATGGGCGTGGGCGAGGCGGCGGCGACGGGTCTTGCGCTGGTGATCCACGAACTTGCCACCAACTCGCTCAAGTACGGGTCTCTTTCGGCTGCGACGGGGACGCTTGACGTCTCCGGCTCGATCGAAGGAGACGACGTGGTTCTTGCCTGGACCGAGCAGGGCGGTCCGGAAGTCGTGACACCGCAGGGCGCGGGGGGCTACGGCAGCAAATTGCTGGAACGGACCGTGGCCGGCCACCTCGGGGGAACGCTCTCCTATAACTGGACCCCTGGCGGGGCCTTGGTCACGCTTAAGCTCGACGCGAACCGACTGGCTTCCTGATCGTTTCGTCCAGCCTTAGCTTTGCTCCCCGAGACCTTCGCTGGCGCACGCCGCGATAATATGCGGACGCGACAGTTCCGGGTCGACGCCGTTCAGGAGGGCTGCTGGCAGAGATCGACTGCACGGATGTAAACCCTGTCCGACCTGACCGCGCACGTCCTCAGATACCGCAACGCGTCGGCCGGACCAAGGATGGTGATGGTCGATGACGGCTCGTCTCCGATGATGACGACGGGCGCCCGCCAGCGCGCGTGGAAGTCGACTACGATGATATTCATGCCGACATCTCCTGCTGTCGCGCTTACTGCCTGAGCAGTTCCACGACCATGGGTTCGTCGACACCTTCGACGTCTCGGGAACCGGGAACCTCAATGTCGAAAATCTCGTAGAGGACCGCCAGTATCGAAGCGACCGATGCAGACTCGCTTCTGTAATAGATCGTCTGGGCGTCGCGTCGCGTCTGTACCAGGTGGGCGTTCTTCAGGATGGTCAGATGCTGTGACAAGGCAGATTGTCCCATGCCCACCATGACGGCCAGCTTACCCACCGAGGTTTCGTTTCGGCTGACGATATCGAGGATGAGCATACGCTTCCCGTTCCCGATCAAAGTCAGGAAGCTGGAGGCCTGGGCAATTTCCGTCGCCGAGGGCATGGTCATACGCATCGTGGTATCTCCGGGCGCACAACGTCCTTCCCCGGTATGGGGAAGGTAGGTCTGCGCATGATGGGCCAGGAAGGTCTGGTACGGGACCATTCGAACTCGATGATCACAGACCGGAACGGCAGATTGTCTTTTCCGACCTGAAGCGGTCAGCTATCGTTGATCTGCGCGCGGGACATAGCCTCGAACCTCGCGACAATCAGGTCGAGGTCGTATGGCTTCGAGTAGAAATGAGCCGACGGGGGCAAGTCGACGTCGCATGGCTTGATACGGCCCGATGCGACTACTATCCCAGCACCTGGGAACCGCGCCGCCACTTCGTTGGCGAGGTCAACACCTGTAAGACGACCGGGCATCTGGATGTCGGTAAACAGGAAGTGGATTGCCCCATCGTCCATCTTGTCCATGGCCTCGTCTGCCGTACTCGCTTCAATGACCTCAAAGCCCGCATCCTCAAGAGCGTCCATCACGGTCAGACGGATCAGAACTTCATCGTCGACTACCAGTACTTTACGCATCACCCACCCCTTGCATGTGGCGGGACAACAGAACCGTGCGGATATCGTTCCTAAATGAGAGTTGTTTTACGGATTAACTTCAACTTTGCATTGAGGGAAACTCGATCCGAGTTTGTAGGGACGACGACCTTCAGTCGTCGGAACATTTGTGGTCAGCGCGGCAACCCCACGTCAGCCTGGGAGGAGAAAGCCAGAAAAGATGTCGATCGTGCTTGTCGAACCCGGCTTGAGGGGAGGCCGTGTCTCCATCAGCATGATCTGCCCTTAAAAATCGTTCGCGATTCGTCCGAATGTGACAGCATTACACGTATAGCAGAGAGTTTCGGCGCTACCGTGCGGGCCGCGCACAACACATGTTCGATGGATGAACTTTGCTGCCTAACTGAGACCATTATCACTATTGCTCGCTATATCCTTGTTTGCATTTATAGTAGTATCTTCTAATATTGACGCGTTGCCAGCAGGACACCCCCTCGTGCCTGGTGACATGCCTCTGGGATGCCGTTCCAGATGGTGGAGCGGGCGTGTTGGAGTTGGTGGTTACCTTCTACCGACACGCCCGCTAAAACGACGGTTGGTTACTGAAGACCGGTGATGAGCCCGCAATAACTCCTTAAACAAAAGCCTGATAACCAGTCAGCGTCTTGGCAACGCCTTGCCGAGATGCGTGACGACCGGGACGGGCTTTTCAAGCATGAACGTCTCGGTCGTTGTCGGCTTCCAAGAAGGCAAAGGTATCAGATCACAGCCTTTGCCTTCTTGGTTCGGTCAGTGGTCACCAGCATCACGTTGGAGACGGCGGCTACGATGGTTCAACCTGGCGATTGTCTGTCTCTTGCTCGGGTTAATTGTCATTAATGTGATGTGAGCCGTTGCTATAGCTATCGTGACCGCATGATGCTTCGTTCCCTAAAAGTTGCGATCTTCCCAATCGGCAGAAGGGCAGGTCAAGGCCATCCTGACTTGCCATTCGCCTATTTTCGCGAGATGAGGTGCTCCCCATCCACAATGCTTCCTTAATCAGAATCGCTCATATCTGTGCTGCGTCTGGTGCCGCAATACCAGTAGCTCAGCGAGCATGTCGGCAGTAATTGGTACCTGCTCCCGACATGCTCCGCTACAATCCTCACTTTAACCCCTCTGTTGCCGCCAAGCGCATCTGACCATTGTTCCTTAAACGGATCATTGTTACGCTGGGGTTGTTGCCGAGAGTTGATTCCTCCGGCTATGGCGACAAGTGACGATGGTTCAGCGGTAGGACGTCAGAACCATTGTCTCGACTTGGAACGGTTGCCCTCAACATGCTCCCCGCATGAAGCGTCGTTTCAACGGGAAGGCTGATGGAAGTTGGCCTTCCCAAGTCCCCAGTCGTTGAAAACAGCCTGTTGGTGAGCTTGCCTCACAAGGGTGGCGTTGATAGTCCTTCGGCTGGTCCGAAGCCAAACCCGGACCTCTGACTTGGAAGGTTCTGTCTTCGCGACAGCCTTCCCTTTTTTTGTGGTGGGACGTGCGATTGCGGCAACTCGCGAAAAAAGCGGAAATATAGCCTCCCAGACCCCTTGTGAATCAAGGCTATTTCACACTTCAGATTTACGAAACTGGACCTACTCGCGTTATGCCGGTCACCACTTCAAACCCTGGAATTACGGTTCGATACGATAAGGCTCTGTCGGATGTGGTTTTGTCCCGTAGCGCCATCCAGATCAATTCAGCGTAATGCAGAGATCGGCAGTCGTATCCATTGGTGTCGATAGGATCTGGCAAGGTCCAGCAGTTACCTTCAAAATAGCCATTGGTTGAGGTGGCAAATCTAACCTTTACCCATTTCATTACCATTAGGCTTAGGGGGCCGCAAAGCTGAACCTTTCTCGCGTTGCGAGGTGCACGAGTAGCCCGGAAAGAGGGCGGGGTTCTTGGTTATTCTACCGATGTTCGTGAGGGTTCCGAAGGTATGACGTCTCCTCAACAACATATTTTTTATGTCGTGTTAAAGCGCTGGCCCTTCTAAGCGTGATAGTCGCTGGAACGGCACGACATTATGACCAGAAACGTCTGTCGGAACGTCCTGCTGCCGATCTGGTCGCTCGAAAATCGTACCTGTGTAGAATGAAGGCAAGCCCGTAGTATCGTGTAGGCATCTGCCAATCGACATGACCTTTTTCAAACAAAAGCCGTCAAATACGGTGTAGCAGGTGGAGCCAGCCTCACCACTGAGTATGCCGGTGTGGACTTCAAAAGCCACCCTCTCACGATCGCCGGGGATGATGCGTGCCATGACGTCTTCGATGGTCACACCTCTAACCACCTCATCCAAAGTGAACCCGTAGAGACTGGCGAATATCGCATCGCCGGTAAGGCAATTATCCACCACGTTCCAGTTGTAGAACCCTAAGTTAGGAACGTCGTTTTCACTGAAGGCCATCTCAAACCCCTGATCGAATCATACCAATTCTGCCATTAATGCGAGTATTCGTAATTGCTAATTTTAGTCAGTGAGTTGTAGTAGTGAGGGGGGGGTGATCGCTCTGTCGCTTACGCCAAGAACGCGGAAGTCAAGCAGACTGCTGCAATCATCACGCCCATTAAAACAACCGTCATCAGATGGTTTTGGTGAGGTTTGATCGAGGAGGGTGGGGCGGGTGTGCGTCTTTTGGAACTGGCCAGATAAGGCATGAAGTCTTTCCTATGGTTGTAGAGGAAATGACAAACCGTCAGTTTAGTTCCGATTGTTAATTGTGCGGAAGAAGCCGTTGACTCATGTGATTAATGAGAACACAACAAGAACGTTACCCTTCCAGATCAGGTGCGAGATGTCAGCAATTATCCAAGCCGTAACAACGAATGACGTTGAGATCGATCATGCGGAAGCCTTATTGGCCGCGCACGAAGGCGATGCTGTTGCCGCGCTTAGGCACGTCATTGCCGACGCGTCCTTCCTACATGGACAGCTACTGATAGCATCGACGTTCGTTTCTTACGGAGCGGCGAGGGGATGGCGGCCACGGTTCGTTCGGGAGTAGCGCTTCATGGACGCGGTGGAAGATGTCATTAAGTGCTTGCGGAAGCTTGATTTGAAGCCGGGCGATAGCGTCAACATCTATGCCATCGGGGCACCGCTCATTGACATGGGGTTCGACCCGGAAGCAATCATAGATGCTGTCTGTCTACTGGAGGCTCAGAAGGTTATCCAACTTATCCCCGGCAATCAGATCTCGATCTTAAAGCCGTTGCAACAAGAATATTCGATTTAGCTAACTAACAACGTTGTTTGCTGGCGAGACTCGATTTGTTCCAGTCTTTCGACTACGTGTGATGATCGTATGGGGACCGGGGCATATACATGGACAGCATATACATCGTTACGGTCTTTCAAGACGATGTCGAGCGTGTGTTCTTGTGCTCGATGGTGATGCTGTCACCGGACGGCCTTTACTTAGTAAGCCAAGACGGTGGCGAGTATCGTTTCCCATCATCCGATCTAATCGGGATTGAGTCTGTCAGATCAGCAACGGACGTCGCAGAGCGATGGGATCGGCGGTAGCCGTTAGTGCGTCTGCGAACTGAGATAAGTAGCCAGAAACAAAAAAGCCTATCCGGAAGGAGCCACCGCCGGACAGGCTTTCGATCTTCAGCAGACACGTAGCATGACCGGGGGAGGTAAACATGTGTCTGCTGTTGTCAGAATGCAAACCGAGCCGATTGGTTCCAAGCGCCTAATCGTCGCCATTTGAGTAAAGAAGCCTCATCCCATATCCTTTTCGGTCCTTCATATGGGTGAGGGCGGCTTTCGTGAAACCGTAACGTTCACAGTCCGCCTCAGAGACGGGTGAGACCGGCAAAGCAAACGACCCGGTAGACAACGTGATCGTCAATCCGCGGTAGACGGTACCCGTGACGTCGAAGAACCTGCCAACGACTAGCCCTCCAACGACCGACCTTTATAACAGGCCGCGTCCGAGCGTTTCGGCATCATCCCTTAACAACGTGCCAACTCGACTGCTGTTCTGTGTCGCTCAGGACTTGCGTAGCAGCCATAGCGCCTCTTACTGGACGCTATGGCTTTGCAAGTCTAATCAGTGGGTACAGACATGGACGAAGAGAAAAAGCTAGCGGAGTTGATCCACCGTATTCGGACAGCTTCGATCCGTCCCATAGATGACCAGGATGCCCACATCGGGAAGAGGGAGATGGTTCAACGAGTGCTCAGGCAGTTGAGTAAGTTCTACGATCCTTTGGAAGAAAGAGACCGCAATGCCGACGACAAGTAGCGTTCGGTCAGTTCAAGCCCTTCTTTCTTTGCCAGATCGATTGCAGTTTCTATCTGCATCTTCAGCCCGGCAGCCTTGACGGTCACCTCAACCTCCTTTGCTATAAGCACGATCCCAGAATAGGTGGAGGGCACGCCATCCTGATCGTTCGCACAAGATCCCATGCTCAGTAGAGATCTTATACGTCCGTCACGCGTCATGATGCGATACGGCGAAACGAAGGGCTTGCCCCCAAGAATGACATCGTGGATGCGCTCGGCGAGGCGAGGTCGATCTTCTGCTACGATACGCTCAAGGATGGATTCGACTGGAATCCCTCTCGCCAGATCGGCTTCGCTGATCTCGTAGATCGCCGCAAACGCCGCATCCGCGGTAAGCCTGTTCGTCGTCAACGACCAGGAGTAAAAGCCACCACCGCTGAGTACGCCTTCGACGAGACCACTGTGCGATTTCCCCATGTCGGACCTCTTCTCTACGCCGACACTACAACCCAAATTAGTGTCTTCGACAATGGTCAATCGTCGTTCAACGTGCACGCCACAGGCTTGGAGTAAGCCATATCGATTGTGAACATCGCAAAGACGGGAAAGCTTCAGATGTTCAGCCAGTCCGCACCGGAAACTGGAAAGGTTTGCAACGTTCTACGGCTAAGCCATTGTTTAAAGGCGTCCCCGCATCAGGCTTGTCGTGATCGACGTTTGTTGTAGATTACGGACCTTCGGAAGAAAGGACGAGGTCGGGAGGACCTCTGACTGGGAGGGTTCAATGAACAGGTCCGTGCGTAGTCTTTCGGACAACGACAAGCTCGTGCTTCAATCCCTGCTTGGACGATACGCTTTAAGATACCACCTGGCGGGACCAGAAAAGGATGATCTCATCGAAGAGACATTTTTAGCCCTGGCAACCCGACCGGAAGTGGTTTTCGAGATGTCGGTAGAGCAGGCGGTCGTGGAAGCGATGGAGGCAGTGTTCGCGTCGAGACGTCTGACGGCGGAATAAGAGCGGTTCCTCCATGGCAGCTTCTTCGAGCGGTATGCCATGGGAGACAGCCGAGCTTAACGAGCAGCTTGGTGAGTGAGGGCCTACTTACCTCGGGCGGGCTTCGACTTCGCAGGGACTATGCCGAGCTCCCGGTTCAGCTTTTTCTGGGCAAGCTTTCTCGCACGGCGAATACCTTCGGCCTTCTCGCGCGCACGTTTTTCGGATGGCTTCTCGTAGTGCTCGCGACGTCGCATTTCCCGCAGGACGCCTTCCTGCTGCAGCTTCTTCTTCAGAACGCGCAGTGCCTGATCCACGTTGTTATCTCTGACCTGTATCTGCATTGTTGCTCCTCAAGCTTCACTGTTTCCACCTTCTCTATAGCCACAAGCCTGAACGGGATTCAATCCTTGAGTACGGTGACGGGCATCGTCGAGCCGTCCGCCCTGTCCATCGACGGGTCAGTGGACGGTCCGTCCAACTCGGATGGTATCGGATCGAGAAATTGGTTTTGAATTCTTATGCACGGGCATCAAACGCAATCACCTTTGTCCAGGCATCCATTCTGTAGTTAGTTCCATAACGTGCATTACGCGATTTCATTAGCCGACTAACAGACAAGTCCTATATTTGTTTGGTTTCACGGCCGCCCTTCCGCCGGGTCGCAAAGCTGATGGGAGCGCCTGCACTAAACGCATTTCCACAGCAACAAACGCCTCTTCCAAGCCAATCAGCGGGCATCCCCCACCAGCAACCTTTGGATCGTTCGTGCCAGCGAGCCAAGAGTTCAAGGCTATTACGCGACGGCATGCAGAGATGCAAAACATGAGCGCTCGAGTCTTGTTTTCGGGCTCAAAAATAGTTAGACGACCGCAACGGATACCGGCCTAGATCAGGCCTCGACATGAAGGTGTGGCAGACAATGAGAACAATACTGGCAATCGCAGGTTTATGCACTCTGCTCGGCGTCACTACACACTCGGTGGCGGCGGCTTCCACGGCCTATCCTCTGACTGTTGAAAACTGCGGCGTGAAGGTGACATTCACCAAGGCCCCGCAGCGCGCCGTTGGTCTTGGCCAGGGCAGCGCTGAGATCATGATGATGCTCGGCCTAGACGACAAGATGGTGGGGACCGCCTTCTGGCCGAACAAGCCTATGCCACAACTCGCGGACGCGTATGCCAAGGTAAACCTTCTCTCCATCGAGTTTCCGACGTTCGAATCCGTCCTTGCCCAGCAGCCCGATTTTGTCGCAGCGGCACTACCAAGCCTGATGGGCCCGTCGAGCAAGGTCTCAAAACGGGAAGATTTCGACAAGCTTGGGATCCCCGCTTACCTGTCGCCGAGCGCATGCGTTGGCGAAGGTGTTGCGAAGGACAAGTTCGGCTATGGCAACCGCGACCAGCTGTGGAACATGACGGCGCTCTACCATGAGATCAAAGAACTCTCGCAAATCTTCGACGTGAGCGACCGCGGTGAAGCGCTCATCGAAAATCTCAAGAAGCGCGAGGCAGCCCTTCGCGGACACATGCCCAAGGATGGCAAAAAGCTATCCTATTTGTTTTGGTTCTCTAGCCCATCGCCTGCCGCGGACGCTTATCTTGCTGGGAAAAATACCCCGTCTGGCTTCATCGCCGAGGTTCTGGGGGGAACAAATGCAATTACATCTGAGGCAGATTCGCCGGCCCTTGGCTGGGAGAGCATTATTGCTGCCAACCCTGACGTCATCGTGGTAGCTCAGGTCGACCGCAATCGTTGGGAACTCGATAAGGCAGAAGCGAAGGTCAAGTTTTTGAAGACAGATTCTGGCACTAGTCAGATGCCGGCCGTCAAGAACAATGCCATCGTGATCATGGAGGGTCAGGCCATGAACCCGACAATCCAGACCATATTTGGCGCAGAAAAGATCGCCGAGCAGCTCAAGGTGCTTGGCCTGCGTTAGTGAGCGCGTCCAGTATCAGGGGCGGCGGCGTGCGGCTCTACAGTCGCTTCATTGCACTTGCCGCCACATTGCTCGCCTCGGCCATTGGCATATCGCTGATTTTCGGCGTCGGGATTGGCGACATGCCGATCCCCGCTCTGCTCGACGTATGCCGCTATTCCCAACCAGATGGGTTGGACAAGTGTCGACCTGAACCTGATCCACGAAACGATTATTTGGGATTATCGCCTGAGCCGGGCTTAGTCGCCGTCTTCTGCGGGCAGGCTCGGCCTCTCGGGCGCGATCCTGCAGTCGTTGCTGCCTAATCCTCGGAGTTCTATGTCCTCGACATCTCCGCCGGTGCCTCGACCGGGACCGTCGCCGTGATCATCCTCGGACTCGGTGCCGGGTCGATCTCACTTTCTGCGGGCGCATTCGTCGGTGCACAAAAAGGCGCCCTCTTTTCAGAAGGCGCCTTTTGCGAAACTGCTAGATGGATCAGGCTAAAAAATCGCTGTCGAACATTTTGGTCTGGCCCGCGATCTTGATCTGGAAATCGGCGTAGCCGTCGCCGTTCACATCGCCCGAGACAATGCCGCCGCTGAAGCGCAGCTCGCCTGCCTCGCCCGAAAAGCCTTTCGATCCGATGAAATCGAAGGACTGATTGCCGCCGAAGGTCGTGTCCGCATCGATCGGCCGCAGGTCGATATAATCGTCTTGCGAACGGCTGAAGTCCTGGATGATGTCGCGGCTGCTGTTTGCCTTCGAATCGGAAATCGATGTGAAGACGAACGTATCGGCGCCCGATCCGCCATAGAGATGGTCGTTGCCGGAACCACCATAGAGCTTGTCGTTGCCGCTGCCGCCATAGAGGTCGTCGTTACCGGCGCCGCCGTAGAGCGTGTCGTTGCCGCCCTTGCCGTCAACAAGGTCGTTACCGGCATCGCCCCAGAGCTTGTTGGCAGCGGATGATCCATAGATCTTGTCGCTGGCGCCGGTGCCGATGGCATTTTCGATGCTGACAAGGGTTTCCTTGTAACTGGTTCCGAGCGTCTGCGCCGTGCCCTTGCCGAGATCGAGGGAGACACCGAGACCTTCAAGATCATCATCCTCGTCCTGCGTCTCATAGCTGATCGTATCGGTCCCCGAGCCACCGTTGAAATAGTTGCGATAGCCGACCGAGAAGAAGGCGTCATTGCCCGTCTCGCCGTAATAGTCGCTGTGATAGGTGGAGACTTCGAGAGCGTCGTTACCGCTGCCGGCATAGACGACATCATATAGCTTGCTTGAAGTGGAAAACCCTGTCGCGATGTAACTGTCGTTGCCGGAGCCGAGGTCGATCTCGTTGCCGCCCTCGAAGGAATTGCGGACCAGATCGTTGTCGGCTCCTGCGTAAACCGTATTGAAGCCGCCGTATTTGCCGACCAGATTGAGATAGATCCTGTCGTTGCCGCCGTAGGCGTATACCGTTAGATCGGAATCGTAGTCGTCTTGATAGACGGTATTGGCGTAATCGTTGCCGTAGAATGTGGGCATGTGTTTCCTCCGGTCCGCTTATGGCGCCAGATCCGCCGCGGATTTCTGCTATATGGTAGTGGATGAAAAAGCCTCAAGGTCTCAGCTGCTCGTGTCGGGCAACGATGCAGCGGGACTTCGGCGTAGCAGCGCTCGACACATAGGCGTGTCAATCACCTTGTATCATGAGGTGCCACCGGAAACTGCGCGCAGCGTAAAGCCGCTAGCTTCGGCGAAATGGAGATGGTAGCCGCGTCCAGCCGACACCTGCGACCTGACGAGGTTTAAGCCTGTGCAGGATCCGGTAGCGGCCCGTCGCGGCGAGTTCCGCCAGCATCTCAGCCTCTTCCATGGGTTGGCTCTTGACGCGTCTGCCCCGCGAGGGGGAGTAGACCAGATCCTCTTGGCCGTTCGCCGGGTCGATGAACATATCGAATTGGGCTGGCTTGTCCGTCGGATGCTGCTGCGTCATCCTTACAGAATTACCATGCACTGGCACCTATATGTAGCTCGAGAGACCTGTACAACACCGAAACGGCGCCCAATCCCCGTTTTTCGATTGACAGCCTCTTCTGCTATCGCTCGAACCGCTCGAGCATCTTTCGCAGTTGCGCGTTCTGCAATCGAAGCTTTCCGACCAATTGGCCCCTGAGCAACCTGATCTCGTCGTCGAGGCTCAGCGTATCGTCTGACGGGATGCTGACGTCAGGTAGGACTTGAGTCGTGTCAACCAGCTCCGGTTTCCTGCCTCGACCCAACTGCTTTCGCGGTTTGCTCTCTACCCGCAGCTGCAAATTCGCTGCGTCCGGAGATGGGATGACGACGGTACCCGGGAGATTGAATGGCGCAGTATCACCAACGACTTTGTCAGCAACGACAGTCCCTGCCCCATCATCCGCCCTGCTTACAGCGCTTTCCACCGGCGCAGGCTTTTCCAAATCAGGATCGGATACAGCCGACGGTGATAGCTCAACATCTCCGAGTGCGCTTGAGTTAGCCAGGTTCTCCTCCGCTACGGTCTCCACGGGACCGGAAAGAGCCAGGACATTCGGCTTCACATCGGCAACCTCAGCGTCCTGCTTCGGCTCACGGCGGCGCAACACGAGTCGGCTTAAAAACTTCCAGGGAGATGCCATGGGATAGGCCTCGCATCAGTTATCGATCTATGCGGGTTAGGTCCGGCGACGGTCTGACCGCCGCCAACTTGGCTATCTCAAATAAGAGATCTGATGCGTTTCCGGTTGGGTCGGCCAGATCAGCCGAGATTGAGCTTTTTGCGCAAATCAGCATTTTCGGCACGCAACTTTTCAGCCAGCATCTTGCGGAGCTTTTGGTTCTCCGCCTCTAGCTGCAGAAGATCAGCCATTTCGTCGCCTGCAGCGGTCGCCGCGTGTGCTGCCGCCCAGCGGTTGTCCAACACTCCATCGCCGGGGTCCCTGGATGCTTTCTGGTCAGCTTCAGCGCCGACTTGGAGCGAAGCATGTTTCTTTGCATAGAAAAACTTTCGTCGCTTGGTCTGTGCGCTTCAGTCGAACCTCACCGTTTGACGGCCAACGGCATTCACGGCCTCAAGGGAAACAAGGAGGCGACTGACCTTCGGTCCCGCCGGTTCGCTTAGCCGTTCAGACATGGGCGTTTCGCCCGTCTGGCGATAGGTATGCAGTGGCACTGCTTGTGGTCCTCAATACCGGTTACCCAGCGAGCATGTCGGTAGTGTTTTTTAATTATTTCCGAAATGCTCTCCTACCCCTTCCGAGACAACGACCTTCGCTGATCGCCGTCGCAACTGAAGCCTTGTCCAGCAGTATAAACGTAGTTACAGTCCATATGTTGCCGAGAGCTGATCCCTCTCGCTTTGGCAAACCAGACGAGGGTGCGACCATATTGCGGGCTGAACCATCGTACGGACTGGAACAGTGCCCTCAACATGCTCCCCGCATGACGCTTCTGTTTCGAGTGGGAAGGCTGATACTAATCAGCCTTCCCAAGTCCTCAATTCTTGAAAAACTGCCTCGCGCTTGAGCCTGCTTCACACTGATGATGTAGGCAGTCCTTTCCCTGATCCGAAAGCCAAACCGAGCCCACTGGTTCGGAAGGTTTGTCCTCGCAACAGCCCACCTTTTTGCACTTGCAAAAGCCTAACCTGTAGACACGATGCGTCGCGCTGACCGCATGCGTCTGACCGCTCGCTTGCATAGTACTGTTAATTTACAAGATCTTGGTTCTACGAACCACCTAGCGAGTATTCCAAATGAATGGGAAGCGGAGCATCACAACAGCAATTGAGAATTAAGCCAACTCGAAAACGCCGGTCGCTTTCCAAGCCCGACAAGGAATGATGCGTCCGTCAAGACGATAGCGTAGGTGTCTCGATTCAACTGCGGGGGTCACAGCGCAGACGTGTATTGAACGCCCAGACTCGAATTTTGACAGTCATCAAACGTCATACAACTAAATAAGTGGATAAGTTTAAATGACACTGAATAGCCCCGAGTTTTGTAGACGCCTTCTTTCCTAATTTTGAGGCAAGAAGATCACCATGAGCAAATCGAATTTCAGCGAAGAGTTCAAGCGCGACGCGGTGCGTCAGATCACGGAACGGGGCTATCCGGTTGCGGAGGTTTCGCAGCGGCTCGGTGTAAGCCCGCACTCACTTTATGAGTGGAAGAAGAAGTTCTCCTTGGCGTCTGGGAACCAGGGTAACGACCAGTCCGAAGAGATCAGGCAGCAAAAAAAAGAACTGGCGCGGGTCACGGAGGAGCGCGACATTTTAAAAAAAGCGACCGCGTATTTCGCCATGGATGCACCCCTCTCGACGATGTAAACATCGTATGCCGGGCAATGAGTGAAGTACGCGTTCGTTGCCCAGCATCAACAGCGGTTCTCGGTGCGAATGATGTGTCGCCTGTTCCGCATCCATCCCAGCGGGTTTTATGCCTGGCTTCGGATGCCCTTGAGCAAGCGTGCCTGTGAGGACAAGCGGCAGATTGATCTGCTCCAGACGGCTTGGGAAGAGAGCAGCAGGGTCTACGGGTATCGCAAACTTCATGACGACCTGCTCGATCACGGCGAGACATGCTGCCCCAACCGGGTTGCGCGTCTGACGCGGATTGCCGGGATAAAGGCTCAGATCGGCTACAAGCGCCGTCCCGGAGTTTATGGCGGCAGGCCTTCCATTGTCATCGACAACACTCTGGACCGTCAATTCGGCGTTGCTGCTCCGGACAAGGCGTGGGTCACGGACATCACCTACATCCGGACCAACGAAGGCTTCGCCTATCTCGCGGTGGTGATCGATCTCTATTCCCGCCGTGTTATCGGCTGGTCGATGCAGAGCCGTCAGACAACGGATGTCGTGCTGCAGGCGTTGCTGATGGCTGTCTGGAGGCGAAAGCCAGAGGAAAAGGTTCTAGTGCATTCGGATCAGGGATCGCAATTCACCAGTATGGACTGGGCAGCGTTCCTGAAGCACCACAATCTGGTTCATTCGATGAGCCCGACGGGGCAACCGCCATGACAATGCCGTCGCTGAGAGCTTCTTCAATCTGTTGAAGCGGGAGCGGATACGCCGAAAGGTCTATCGCTCAAGAGACGAAGCCAGGCAGGACGTGTTCGACTACATTGAGATGTTCTACAACCCGAAGCGGAAACATGTCAGAAACGGGATGCTGTCGCCCGTAGAGTTCGAAAAGCAGCAGAAAACTTAACCCGAGGGTGTCTCGGAAACTCGGGGCTATTCAAAGCCCGTGTTGCTCGCGAACCGATTAGCCGTTGCCCGCCGGATTTCTTGGATCGTCGTGGCGGGTCCGTGATCAAAGCCTTGGGGAAAAAGTTGTGTGTATGTTGACCAAACGCACCCAGCGCCCCTGGGTTCAGAACTTTGCCGTCTAGCTCCACTTGTATTGCTTCGTGCTCGGCGGCAGCCCCTTCCCGGCGTGCCGTTCCTTACGGCCAAGAGGCGGCTGCTCTCCAGGAACCAATCAGTGGCAGTCTCTGTTGCGCTCGACCGCCGTACCGCATGGCGAGCCGCTCTCCTGGTCAACGCCGGATGAATAAGTCCCGCCTTGATGTGATGCGAACTGCCTACCTGCGGTCGAAGTTGGAACAACTCTGAATAAAGAGATAGCGGCCTCCCGTCAGGGACGCCCAATGAAACCCCTGAGGCTCGCTCAGCACAATGCAACACGACCGGATCGCAAGCCGCGGTCCGGTCGTGTCGGTTCGAGATGTCACTCTGTGGCTGGCTCGAACGCTGAATGCGCAACTTCATCAGAACCAAGGCCAGCAATCGCACGCGCAACGCCACACCCGTAAAGAGGGTCTGCCATCGTGCAATTTGCAATATGGCGGTCTATGATTGCCTTGTCAGCGCCCTTTATCGCTCGCGCGGTGTTCTCGACCAGAACCGCGCGCTGGTTTTCATTCATCATGCGGAACAAGTTGCCCGGCTGGCTGAAATAGTCCTCGTCGTCGCGGTGATCCCATCTGGCGGCCGCGCCGCCGGTCCTTAACGGCGGCTCTGAGAAATCTGGTTGATCGTGCAGTGCGCCAAAACTGTTAGGCGCGTAATGCGTGCTGCGTCCCCCATTTCCATCTACGCGCATGGCACCGTCGCGGTGAAAGGAGTGAACAGGGCATTTCGGAGCATTAACTGGTATCTGCGCGTGGTTGACGCCAAGACGGTAGCGTTGAGTGTCACCGTAGGAGAAGAGACGACCCTGCAGCATCTTATCAGGCGAGAAACCGATCCCGGGGACAACATTTGCTGGGGAAAATGCCGCCTGCTCGACGTCTTGAAAGTAATTTTCTGGATTCCGGTTCAGCTCGAAAACGCCTACCTCCGTGAGGGGAAATTCTCCCTTCGGCCAAACCTTTGTCAGGTCGAATGGGTTAAACCCACAACCATCTGCCTCATCCTCCGTCATCGTCTGGATGAACATCTTCCACCGGGGGAAATTCCCGGACTCGATGTTTTCGAAAAGATCCCTTTGATGATTTTCCCGGTCATTGCCGATGATTAAGGCAGCTTCGTCATTGGAGAGATTCTCAATGCCTTGCTGCGTACGAAGATGAAATTTTACCCACGTCCGCTCGTTCTGCGCGTTTATGAAGCTAAATGTGTGACTTCCAAAACCATGCATGTGGCGCCAGGATTTGGGGATTCCGCGTTCACTCATGATGATCGTGACCTGATGCAAGGCCTCGGGTAATAAGGTCCAGTAGTCCCAGTTGTTATTAACGCTCCTCATGCCAGTACGTGGGTCTCGCTTAACCGCGTGGTTGAGGTCTGGAAACTTGAGAGGATCACGGATGAAGAAGACCGGGGTGTTGTTGCCAACAAGGTCCCAGTTGCCTTCTTCGGTGTAGAACTTCATTGCAAAACCTCGGATATCGCGCTCCGCATCCGCTGCACCGCGTTCGCCCGCCACGCTTGAGAAACGCACGAACATTTCGGTTTGCTTGCCGACCTGCGAGAAAATTTTGGCCCGCGTGTAGCGAGTGATATCCTGCGTGACGGTGAACGTGCCGAAAGCACCGGCTCCTTTAGCGTGCATGCGGCGCTCAGGAATTACCTCTCTATCAAAGTGCGCAAGTTTCTCCAGAAACCAGACGTCTTGTAAGAGTGCAGGGCCACGACGGCCGGCAGTCATCGTGTTGTTGTCGTCGGCGATGGGCGCGCCGAAAGCAGTTGTAAGTTTAGCCATACCTCATCTCCGTCATGACTGGCTGCCGTGAGCGTTCACGGTACTGAGCAGTGGCCCACACCTTATCTCCAAGCTCCAAGGGGTCAGCGTGCCGGGTTTACGACCCAAGCTGGGCCGCTGAGGGAGATCCGGACTACTCTTCCGAAAGAATCCGGACGGTGAGGAAAGCTATTAAATCCATGATCCTTGGCAGTACGTAAACACGCAGCTCCATGAGAGCCTTGGGAGAAATCTAATGAAAGCTCTAAACCTTTGTGCGGCCGGGTTGCTAGCGGGGCTTGCTGCTAGCGCGAACACAGGCATGCCCAGTGATGCTATCGCTGCGGACGCTCAAACTATCGTTGAGGCACTGAAGACTGTTGCCGGAAACCCAGAAGGTGTGCGTGCGACATTTGCAAAGGGTCAGTGCGTGCACGGAACATACACCCCCGAGCCAAATGCCGGGCGCGTGACAGCGTCCAAAAGCTTCACTCAGTCCTGGCCTGTGATCGGACGGTTCTCGGTTAGTGGTGGCAACCCTAAGGTAGCAGATTCATCGAGGACGGCGTTGAGAGGCTTGTCGATCAAGATCCTTTCAGGGAACGACGAGAGTCACGTGCTTTTCGAAAACGCGCCCGTCCATTTCGCCAAAACGCTCGATCAGATGCTGGGTTTCCTCCAAGCACGCGCTCCAGCTGCCGATGGCAAACCGGATCCAGCACGAATTGCCGCTTTCGCGCGCGATAACCCTGAAACGGCGCGACAGGCTGCGTTCATCAAAGACGAGCTCTTGCCGGCGAGCTATGCTGGTATCGTTTACTGGGGTGTTCATGTTTTCACGGGTATCAACGAAAACGGGAACAAGGTCCCGTTCAAGTTCAAGGTACAGCCCCGTGCTGGTGAACTTACAATCTCCGACGCCGAAGCTGCAAACAAACCGGCCTCATTCTTGGTTTCAGAGCTAGCAGATCGCATCAAGGAAGGGCCAGCAACTTTCGATATTATCGCTATCTTGGCCGAACCGAATGACCGTCACGATGACGTTACGGTTCGGTGGACTAACGAGGATACCCATTCGATGGTAACGATAGGAAATGTCAGCATTACAGGCTTGGAGCCGAACGACACCTGCGACCAAACTATTTTTGATCCCGGGCGTTTGGCGGTCGGCATAAATCCTCCGGCTGATGAGATATTTTCAGCGCGCACGACCGCTTACGCGATTTCTCTAGGACTGCGCTCAAAATAGCTCACTTCTCGACTGTAGGGGACCGGCAACTAGCCGGTCTCTTGCTTCGTATCAGGTTTCATCAGATGGTGAGTGTTGCAGCCATCGAGCAGAATCAATTCCGACCTCACCATCTCCGTCCGCTCGAGGGTCGCGTAGGTGCGAGCGGAAGTCCTAACATCCGCCCCTTTTGCTCAAGCCCTCGACAAGCGCGGTCAGCGAGTATCAGTCCCTTTCGTCGGAAGGTTAACGCAGCTTCAACTCCGCCCGGTTCTGGCGCCCTAGAAAACCGGTCACAATTACCTTTGTGTCACCGACTATACCTCTCCATCTACGCCCTTCTGCCGCGCCGCAAAAACCTGCATCGTGGATCTTTCCCTTACGGGTAGGGTAATCACGGTGGGTGGACTGAGGAACCGCGCGTTCCGCGACAACTGAGACGCTACCGATGCATAGGGTAACAGCGGCACTGATTCCGACAAAATAAATACGTACTCGAATTCGGATAGAAACAGCGAGCGACGACCTTAGTTCACCTGGGCGAGCCATTCTGCGAGCATCCGCCGTCCAGCGTCGCGTAAAGTAGGACCGTATCGATTAGCATCATGCCGGATTGTACGGGGATCAATGCCCGCGTCTGCCAACTCGAAGGCGTGCCCGATGAGCCATTCCTCCATCCCACAAGCATCCACTTCGGGATGGAACTGCACGGCAAGAACCGACGCTCCGACTGTGAAAGCCTGGTTAGTGCATTTCAACGTTGTCGCAAGGTTGGTCGCGTCGGGCGGGATTTCGAACGCATCTCCATGCCAATGGAGGACGGGAACACCGGCCAAATGACGTAGGGGGCTTTTTTGACCGTCCTGAGTAAGAGTGAGCGGCGCAAAGCCTATCTCTTTCTGTCCAACAGGAGCGACTTTTGCACCCAGTGCGGCCGCTATCTGTTGGGCGCCTAAACAAATTCCCACCGTCGGTCGGTTCGCACGCAAGCGGGCTGATATCAATCTCTGTTCCTCTAGGAGAAACGGGTAAAGAGCACTCTCGTACACTGCAACCGGGCCTCCCAGAATGAACAGGAGATCAGGCTCTACTGGGTCCAGAGCGGCCAGGTCGTGAATCCCTACGTCGTGGTAGTGCAATTTGTAGCCCGCCGGCTGCAACACAGCTTCGAACGCTCCTAGATTTTCGAAATATACATGTCGTATCGCAACGGCTGTCTTGAGCATTTCGTGATCTCTTCGGGAATGAGATCATAAATAATCATCAGTCGGCCTCCATTATGGAGAGCCGGATCTTCCAGACGGTATGGTCCGGGCAAACCGCAGTCTATGCCGGCCCACCAGACAAACCAGAACCGGCCGATTAATCGACGCAAGCAGCGTTGTAGTTCTTACCGGCCCTCGAACACTGGAGCTTCGTACTGTGGCGACGAAAGTTGATACAATCCTTGTGGGATCTGTGCGCCCGCTGGGAGAACGACAGGCGCGATCAGGGATCGCTAAGGCGCCCGTTGCTAATGCTGTAGAATTGACGGTGACTGGTCTTATGGGTGATGGACACGGTGATCCAAAATACCACGGCGGCCTGGAGAAAGCAGTTCATCATTATGCATATGAGCACTACCAGCTTTGGCGCGAGATCGTTGGCGACAGGCATATACTCGAACAACCGGGTGCGTTTGGTGAGAACTTATCGACTCAAGGGCTGACCGAATTTGACGTTGCAGTTGGCGATACATTCAGGATTGGCGGCGCTGTGATCCAAGTCAGTCAGGGGCGACAGCCATGTTGGAAGCTCAACCTAAGATTTGAGACTGACGATATGGCGCGGAAGGTTCAAGCCACAGGGATGACGGGCTGGTATTACCGAGTACTCCAACCCGGTACTCTGGAGCCTGGTGATGAATTGGATCTCATTGACCGGATTTCTCCTCAGTGGACCATCCGTCGGCTATGGAATGCATTCTACGTCGATCGTCTGAACATCGAAGAGCTTTCGCAAATCCAGGATATACCGCATTTGCCAGAAAATTGGCGATCATATGCTAGCAGGAGAATCGAGACGCGAGAGGTTGAGGACTGGACACGGCGACTGCAGGTCCATTGAAGAGCAATCAGTTTCGAAGAGCAATGCGGACGGGATTAAGATGGGTAAAGGGACCGTTCTGGCGCTCCAAGTTGTTCGAAACGAACGCGAGCCGATATTTCTTGCCCTTGCGCGAGCAATAATTGGAGAAATTGAACGTGGAAGGCTATCCTCGGGCGATCCACTACCGGGCACCCGATCTCTATCAAAGTCATTGGGATTGAACAGGAACACGGTAGATGCAGCCTATCAGGAACTCTTGACGCAAGGCTGGCTCGATGCGGCTCCATCTCGAGGAACCTTCGTCGCTCGAGCATTGCCAGATTTCGGCAAAGAAACGCGTCTGTTCCGGCCGGCTTCCCGTAAGGCGATCTATGGACAAGCAGTCCAGCCACCGGGCGTCAGGTTTTCAGACGGAATACCGGATACACGTCTTGCACCGACCGTTGCACTCGGACAGGCCTTTCGGCGTGCGATCGTTTCGCCTGCCTTCCTTTCCGAAAATGCGTACGGCGACCCGATGGGTACGCCATTTCTCAGAGAGGCTTTAGCGTTCTACCTCAAAGATGATCGTGGACTCAATGTGAGAGCGGATAGCGTATTCATAACGCGAGGTAGCCAGATGGCACTTTTCCTCGCCGCTAGTGCGATCGGAGAGCCTGGTATGAGTATCGCCGTAGAGTCGCCGGGATATCCGCTAGCATGGTCGGCGTTTCGTGCGGCGGGCGCAGGTATCAGGGGCATACCGATTGATGAAGGCGGGCTCGATGTCGATTACCTCGAGAAAGTAGCGGGCTCTCGGCCGGATCTCAAAGCTGTCTACGTCACTCCGCACCATCAGTACCCAACGACCGTTACAATGAGCTCAGCTCGCCGAAATCGGCTGAAGGAAATCGCTTGCCGTTATCGTCTGACGATAATTGAGGATGATTATGATCACGAATATCGGTTCGAGGGCCCGCCGGTCCTGCCGGTGGCGGCCCATGGAAATAACGAACCGTCGGTCATTTATCTGGGATCACTATCGAAGCTACTGGCTCCGGGAATCCGGCTTGGCTACGCGGTTGCTCCACACGCGACGCTTCGACGTATGGCGGACATTCGAGAAGCAATCGACCGGCAGGGCGATTTTCCTCTGGAGCAGGCGTTAGGTGATCTGATTGCAGATGGTACAATCCGCAGGCATGCCCGAAAAGCTCGTCACATCTATCAACATCGGCGTGACGTACTAGCGAGCTTACTGCGAGAGAACCTGGGCGTCGATGCTCATTTCGATCTTCCGGCCGGTGGTTTGGCGATTTGGCTTAGGCTTAGGCCCGGCTTGAGCGCCGAAACGTGGGCAGCAAATGCAGCTCGCATCGGCCTATCCGTATTACCTGGCATGAAGTTCGTGCTTGATGTTGCTCAGGCATCTGAAACGTTCCGGCTGGGCTATGCAGCTCTAGATGACCATGAACTTCACACCGCAGTGGCACTACTAGCGGCGTCAATACCGGATGAGACCATCTTGTAAAAATTGGGACAATTCGAAAAACGTGTTGCTTATTGTATAGGAGTCCTATATACAATTTCCATGGAAACGCCGAAGAACCCGCTCAGCATAGATTACCGTATCCGCGAAGGCCTTGGACGTATCGCAACAGCAATGCGGGTAGACGACTGGAATAGGGCCAAATTAATCGGCGTTAATCCGACCCAACTAAGCATTCTTACCTTTCTTGAGAGCAGAGGCGAAGATGGGGTCAGCGTGAAAGAGATCTCCAATCAGTTGGGAGTGACCCAACCGAGCGCGACTGAATCAATAAGTACGATGGAACGGAAAGGGCTTCTTCGGAAACAACCAGGACAGACTGATCGTCGCGGTGTCACTGTAGTAATAACCGACGCGGGTGCTGACGCACTCCTCGCCGCAGACAAGTTACCAACGATGACTGAACGGTCGATTGCGGGACTTGAGAAAGATGTTCAGGTCGAGCTACTAGTCGCCCTAGTGCGGATGATACGGCAACTGCAGCAGGCGGACAGTTTTCCGGTGCAGCGGATGTGCGTGACATGTAGATTTTTCGAACCTTTCGCCCATGCGGATGGTAGCTCGCCGCACCACTGTCATTTCGTGAATGCTTCATTCGGCCAGCATGATCTGCGCATCGACTGTCGCGAACACGAGCAAGCCGATCCCGCTTACCAGGCTGCCACCTGGAAAGCTTTTACACAGGGATAGTCCACCCTCCAGGCAACCGAAGAGGAAATAAAATATGTACCCGAAATATCTAACTGGCGCCTTTGTCGCCGGAACAGCACTGCTTTGCCTAAGCGCCGCCCAAGCCGATCCGATCATCGCTGACGCGAAAGATGGCGTGACTGCGTCTTTTGACATTGTCGAAACGGCAATTACGACAAAGGGCACCACCGCTGTCTTCTCGACCCGCGTCCGAGGTGAGGCTGGCAAAGACAAACCCGACGCGACTGGCAAGTTCGAAGGGTCGGAAGTCTACGCGTATGTCTGGCCAACAAGCCTCGACAGTAGTGAAATCGGGTTTGACAAGAAGCAAGGAATCGTAGCGCTCGCCGTCACGTTCCACCCAGACTTCGACGATGCCGCGAACGGTGCTAAGAACCGTCATATCTGGCATCCGCACTGGGTAGTGCTCACAAAAGACAAGGCATGTGGCGCCGGTCTTAAGGTGGTCGATATTCCAAAAGGGACAAAGCCGAAAGTGCCAAAGACCTGGCCGGGCGTCCCGCTTCTCATCGATAGCCCTGAGTATCCGACAACGTTTACCGGCGACAAAGTCGACGTCGAGATCCCTCTCGCTTTCATCAACGGCATTAAGGGTGCGTCTTTCGACGGCGTGACCGCTGGTCTGAAAGTCAACGGCAACCTGCATGCACCGCTTCTGTGCGTTACCGACGTCTTCAAGATTGCTTCTGGCGACCTTAGCCTGCCTGGCAAGGTTCAGTCCACGAAGTAATATCTGCAAGCGCCGGCTCGCCGACTGCCATCGACGAACCGGCTTCATTCCCCCCTCCAGGCTAACAGAGAGTAAGAACATGACCAGGATTACCCTTATTGACCCTTCCAATGCAACAACCGAAGTCGCAGCCCAGCTCGGCCAAATCAGGGACGCGTTCGGCGTTGTGCCGAATATGTTTAAGGCCGTCGCCAACTCGCCAGCGGCATTGAACAGCATGTGGAGTGCATTCGGCGCCCTTGGTAGCGGCCGGCTTGGTGCCAAGCTCGGCGAGCAGATCGCGGTCGCGGTCGCAGATCGCAACAACTGCAACTATTGCCTAGCCGCCCATACTGCGCTTGGCCGTAAAGCGGGCGCAACGAGTCAGGAAATGGCGGAGGCTCAGGCTGGGCGTTCTCAAGATGTTCGTACTGCAGCAGCCCTGGCTTTCGTGGTTAAAACTGTCGAAAAGCGGGCCGAACTGCACGATGAAGATTTCGACGCTCTCCGTACGGCTGGGTTCGATGATGAGGACATCGTTGAAATCATCGCGCACATCGCGCTGAACCTGTTCACCAACTACATCAACGTCGCTCTAGATGTCCCTGTCGATTTTCCAGGCGTGAAGCTCACTCGCTCTGCCGCCTGAGCATCAGGTCTAAAGGCGGGCCGCCGCCTCAGCGGCCCGCACCATTCGGAGAACGATCCAATGTCCCCATCCAATACCGAATGCGCGCCCGAACTCGTTGTCGACAGGTGGTTCAATACCCATAAACCAATCACACTTGCGTCACTGCTCGGGATGCCTGTTCTGCTCCATGGTTTCCAACTCTTGTGCCCGGGATGTGTTTCCGAGGCACTTCCGCAACTGAAGCGCATCCAAAAAGTCTTTGGCGGTACCGATCTACAGATAATCGGTCTTCACACCGTGTTTGAGCATCATGCTGCCATGCCCCCTGTAACGCTCGAAGCGTTTATCCACGAGTACGGAATAACGTTTCCGGTTGCTATCGACCACAATCAGTCAACACTGCCTGTGACCATGCAGCTCTACGGAATGCGCGGCACTCCGTCATCCGTGCTGATTGGCCGTGATGGTACAGTTCATCACCACGCTTTTGGGGTCGAGGACGATCTGACAGTCGGCGCGCGTATCGCCATGGCACTCGCAGCCCAGAAGGTCTCACTCGCGCCGAGTAAAATCGGTGCTGGAGATACTGCGTGTAATGATAGCCAGTGTGAAGTCGAGATAAAGCCACCCAGCGGCGCTTAATTCCGCGATCTCAGTAATTGAATTTGAGCATCCGTTGCCGAAGCCGGCAACGAGTTCTCTAGTCGTAACCCAGAAAGTCAATCCGAATGCCAAAGCCTCTTTCATTAAAGACAACTGCGGTCATCAAGAGCAGCGTTCCGGCACTTGCCGCGCATGGGCCCGCGATTACAAAAGCGATGTACGACCGGCTCTTTCTCGATGATCATATCCGAGCTTTGTTCAACCACTCCAATCAGGGGGAAGGCGGTTCCCAGGTCAACGCTCTTGCGACTGCGATCCTCGCCTATGCGAGAAATATCGAAAATCTTGAGCCATTATTGCCCGTGGTCGAGCGCATCGCGCAAAAGCATATTGGCTACAACATCCTTCCAGAGCATTACCCCTTTGTTGCAAGGGCATTGCTCGACGCGATTACTGACGTTTTGGGGGCGGCAGCAACTCCAGAACTTTTGGACGCGTGGGCAGAAGGATATTGGTTCCTTGCGGACTTGTTGAAGGAACGCGAAGCCGATATTCGCCGTGATCTCGAACAAAGCCCAGGCGGCTGGACAGGCTGGCGCCAGTTCATCATATCGGAGCGGATAAGAGAAAGCGAAGTGATCACGTCCTTCATTCTCCGTCCCTCGGATGGAAGTCCTGTCATTCGACATCATCCGGGGCAGTATCTTACTTTGCGTTTCGAACTGGAACATGGCACTGAGATAAAGCGTAATTATTCAATCTCCAGTGCACCGAATGATGAATACTATCGCATTTCTGTGAAACGCGAAGCAGCGGGTTCTGGCGGCTCACGCCACCTTCATGACATAGCGTTAGTCGGTGACACCATTTATCTTTCACCGCCTGCGGGTGACTTTTTCCTTAACTCGGATCAGGTACGACCGGTTATCCTCCTGTCGGCCGGCGTTGGTCTTACGCCAATGGTGAGTATGATCGAGTCGATCAATACCGATCTCCCTGCTCTGGAAGTTCATTACATTCATGCCGCGCTCAATAGTTCCACCCACGCAATGGATCGGCACGTTCGTTCGATCGCAAAATCTCACGGCCGCATCGCGGTTTCGACCTTCTACAGCGACCCCGGCGCTTTGGATGTCGCCGGGCAAAGCCACGACTATAACGGCTTCATCAACATCGACTGGTTGAGAAACCATACGCCTTTTGTTGACGCTGACTTCTATCTTTGCGGTCCAAAACCGTTCTTGCGGTCGTTGATCAACGGTTTGTGGGAAGCGGGAATTGAGCCTTGCCGAATTCACTTCGAGTTCTTTGGACCATCTGACGAGTTACTCGCAGCCTAGGCTTGGGCATCCGACGCCGACCGGACCAATGCAATATAGCTAATTCGATCTCTACGATTTGGTGGCGATCGATATGGAGACTGTCCAAATGTACTTCTCAAATGCGATAGTGGATGATGGGCCAGAACTGGTTCGTCTCATCAATTCGGCCTACCGCTTATCAGGGTCAAAGCCGGGCTGGACAGATGAAAGGCAGCTACTGTCGGGCCCCAGGATTAGTAGTGAGACCATCGGCGCCGAGTTCGTCGCCGGTCGCTTTCTCCTATGTAAAACTACGCATGATGGGCCGATTGCTGGCTGTGTACATATCGCGGTTCTGGAGAACCAAATCTGGTACATAGCCTTACTCGCTGTTGACCCAACAAACCAAGCCAAAGGTATTGGGGCCGATCTCTTAACTAACGTAGAACAACAAGCTATTGCCGCGTCCGCAGACTGTCTGCGAATAACTGTGATCAAGCAGCGACAGCAACTCATTGCATGGTATGAACGCCGCGGCTTCCGGCTAAACGGCAAGACGATTCCTTTCCCCTACGACGATTCCACTGTCGGCGTCCCTCTCCGTCCTGATTTGAGTTTGGTCGTTCTCGAGAAAAAGCTGGCGCCTTAACCAGTATGAAACGATGCGACGTCCTCCTCTTCGCAACCATTTTGTCTTACGGGGGAAGCGTAGGGGCAAGGTTACGGGCGGAGGTCGACCCTTCTTAGAAGTGGAAATGGCACCAACATGCGTCTGCGCAGACTGCGCGGAACAATGCACTGCAAATGGTTGCGAAGGCCGAGAACGCATCCCGGTTGTGCCATCTCCTTCGGGACTACTCGTCCGTAATTCAGGTAGGCGATCCTGGCAGAATTTTTCCTCTGCTCTCATGTGGCGACTGAACCGAGGCAAGCTCGTTGTGGTGACGCTCGCTAAATTAGCTCGCAGGGGACTACGGTGCTCATCAGCGTCTCGTAATGATGAACAGATGGGTCGCAAAATCTATCTCTGCTAGTAAATCTCTGCTCTGCTCACAAAAAAACAGTGGAGCGATATCGGAAGGGATTTCTGAAGTCGATGACACGACAGTACTTGCGATTTTCCGCGAACGCGCCAATTCAGCTAAACCCATTGTATCCTCCGTCCCGTTAACGAAAACGCCGATTGGTGCATGACCGATCATGTTTGTATTCCGTATCGACAATTGACTGACTCCACTTTATCGGGCGTCGATCGACGCGCACTCGATATTTGGCTTGTATGCCCCAGAGGCAATCGGGGAACGAACCGGTTGAAACCGACCTCATGGGCCGGACAGCGACCAGGCAGCAGAGACAACAATAGGCAGATCGCACCTGACCGCGTCGGTTCGGACATTCAGCTCCCCTAACAGCTGACGCAGCGTGCTAGCTCGTTGCAAGAGAGGCTGTTGAGAAACGGAAAATGGGCCGAGCGTAAACCATCTTGAAGTTCGCTCTGCCATAGTTGCGATAGGAGGCGGCGTCAGCCTGTTCGGAATTGGATGGATAAGACGTTTCAGCCGTAACGATGCTCAATCCAGAACGCTGTGCGTCCTCCACGCGCCTGTGAATAAGTGCCCTCTGAACGCCCTGTCGGCGATAGCTCGGCAACGTGGCGTCTATACCGCACCAAGCAGCCCCTCCTTTCACATACATTGCCGCGGCGCCCACACCCTCCCCCTCAACCGATGCGATATAAGCTAACCATCCTGGTCGCCCTACCAGTGCAGCGAACCATGGTGCAGTGGCTTCAGGGAGGCCAAATCCCGACTGTGTCAGGTTTCCGAATTCGTCCGCAGTCGCCGCGGTTGCCTTCACAATGTCCACGCGAACGTCTTCACCGAGATTCACTGATCCTGTATCAGGTTCAAGAGCGAACTTGGCCCAGCCATTGCCGGAGACTTCCCCTCCGCCGTTTGTGATTATACTTTGAAGACTAGGGTCGATCGGCAACCCAACTTGTAATGCGAAAGACGGAACCTCCTGCCCGATGTACCAGTTTACGAACATCGCAATCGTTCCTCCCGTGAGAGGGGATCCCGTCGCTGCGACCATAGCGCGATTGAGTTCGGTAATCGGGATCTTTCTACATGCCAGCAGACCAGAACCCTCATGTTCGGTCAACGCTAGCCCCAACGCCGACGCTACGTTCCTCCGCCTTCATTCACTGCGCATCCGATAGCAACGGCGAGGTTCATGCCGTCGGCGCGGCGTTGACAGGCAGCGCCGACAAAGCAGTCGTATTGCAAGAAATGCTCGATCACTGCGTCACGATGTTCATCACCGTACTTGAACCGCATAGCGTGTTGATGCGCGCTGAACTCGAGAAAGTATGTATTGGTCTGGTTGGAGCAGGAGAGGCGCTTGCAGGCACGGTCGTGCGAGGCAGGATGAGTGAAGCAGATGCAGTCGAAGTTTTTTACCCTTTGATCAAAGCCGCGATGCTGCGGCGCTTGGCCTGTTCGTGCGGAATTTCGTGGGACTCGGGATCAGCTTTCATCCGGACATCATCCCCGGCACGATCACCATCAAGCAGGCCGCGGCGCCGGTAACCTCCATGACGTTCCTGCTCGTCGGGGCAATTGTGCTCCTGCCGGTGATCCTTGCGTACACTGCATACGCGTACTGGGTTTTCCGCGGCAAAATCGACCCGGAAGGCTACCACTGATGGACGAGCACCTTCGCAAGACAGCTTGGTTCGTTGCCATGTGGTTGGCAGGCGTCGGCAGTGTTGCTGTTACCGCCCCCGCCCGTGTAATCCGCGGGTTCCTGAACTGACACGGAGGCTTGCCGCGGTCGCTTCTACGATCTATTCGAGCGGACCCGCAGTGTCAGGATCCTAATGAGATCATCTCAAAGGCTTTTCTGAATGCCATGTTTTCGGTGGGATGCGGCGATTGAAAGCTCGCCCTATCGTTCAAAGCAAAATATCCACTTCTTGTGGTGGGTGAATTTTCGCCTGCCCGACTAGAGGGCAGTCTGTACGAGGACACAGTTATCACTAAAGCTAAAGGTAGCACTCCGCTCATGGCGTCAGCCAAGCCAATGACTGAAAGCCCAAGGATGGGGATGCTCCTACGGATCCTGTCCGGCTTTCTGTTCGCGGGCATGTCGACCTGCGTCAAGGCAGTCTCTGCCGAGATACCAGTTGGCCAGATCGTGTTTTTCCGCTCTGCGTTTGCGCTTATACCGCTGGTTATTTTTCTGTGGGTGCGGGCAGAGTTCCCGCACGGGCTCGCGACACAACGTCCCCTTGGGCACCTGTTGCGCTCAGGCCTGGGTGCCGCAGCGATGTTTGCATCATTTGCCTCCATTGCCCGGCTTCCGCTCGCAGAGGCGACGCTTCTCACCTACCTGTCACCTGCGTTTACTAGCGTGGCTGGCGTTCTTCTCTTGTCAGAAAAGGTTACGGTATGGCGGATCGGTGGCGTCGTGCTCGGCTTGGCAGGGGTGCTTGTTCTTGTTTGGCCGGAGCTTGGTCACGTCGATATGGATGCCGGTCGTATGTGGGGATATATATGGGGCCTGCTGATGGGGATCCTGACGGCCTTTGCGTTGATTATGGTCCGTAGCCTAGCCGAACTGAAAGTCCCGGAGCGATCGCTTTCTACTTCGTCATTGTTTCGATGATCGGCGGTATTGCGACCGTGCCATTTGGTTGGGTCATGCCTGGAGGTTTTGCCTTTATCCTCCTCATATTGGCGGGCCTCTTCGGAGGCTTTGCGCACATTGCCATGACGCTTTCGTTCCGCCATGCCGAAGCATCACTGCTTGCACCGTTCGAGTATCTTGCGATCCTGTGGCCTATTCTGGCGGATCTGCTTTTGTTCAAAATACGAACCATCGACCACGACCCGTCGACTCGCTAAATGTTTGGAAAACGGCTCACTCACACCGGGAGATGTTGGTCATCACCGAGCCTCGCAGACTCGCAGCAAGGACCTCCGCTCGCTGACGCCGACCCCACTTGGTTTCGCTGGCTGACCCGCAATGATACGCATCCAAGGGGTGGTTAACCGAAAGGCACTACAGCTGAGATCGCCCGGTTGCTTAGTAATCAGCGCGGGAACGGAGAGGAAGGTGCGGCGGATACCGGTGGCGCGTATTTGCACACCTCTTTCAAAAGCGAGATTGTCTTCGCTTGTGCAGTTCTCGAAATATCCGCATAGCCTTCTCTATATTGAAGCTTCCCCATAACCGTACTAGCGAGGCCTGGGTTCATTCTCTCGGCGACTGCCAATGCAGCGGCGGCCTTGTTTCTGAATGGCAAGAGAGCGTCGACAACGTATTCATCGCCGAGTGCCTTGGCAATGCACGCGATATCGAACATGTCACGTGGTTGAAGAGAGATTCCCCGGTAGTGAACCTTCTTCGCGATGATCTCTCCCGGTGTCTCGAGGTCAACTTCGATCCCTCGCACCGTGACACGGGACGTAGGATCGTCGGTCAGGCTTGGAGCGCAGATGTAGTCGATTTCACCAATGCCCGCGAATACGATCTTGAGCGCATGCGTCCCGTCCCAAACATATTCATCTGGGTTCACCTGCAAGGTATAGCCCTGCGTTGTCGGATTCAAATATCGGAGGATTTGCGGATCGTCGATGAATATGTCGATATCGAAGCTGTCACGGTGACTGATCTGAAGCATAAGGGCGGTCCCGCCGCCGAAAGTCCAACTATCGATGAGTGTAAAGGAAGAGTTCGCCTGATTGATTATCGACACAGACTGGTCGAAGAGGCTTTCCCATTGGCTCATCAGGACAGCCCTCAGGCGGCTAGGGCGAGCGGGTATCCGGCTAGCTGCGAGAATTTCTTAGCAATCTCGGATGCGGCCCCGTGGTCAATTTCCATCTCATCCAAAAACTGGTGCTGGAGCTCGGCTTTCACTTCGGAATAGAATGAGAATGCGGAAGCATCGAAATTCTCTACGCTCGCGAGATCGGAAATCTTCGAAGCGAGTTGCACAGCCGAAAGGTTCGTCCCGTAGGGGGCGTTCACCGTCGACAGTACTTTAAAGGCAACGCTAGACATCGTCATAACCACCAGTTTTCAATAAGCTGTGTACCACATATCCCTAAAAAACGCAAGAAATATCGCAGATGCAGGCATTTAAAGGCAACTATACTGATGGGAAATGATGTCGCAACGAGCAAGCACTGGTCGCGAGGCAGCGACGCTGAAACGCCGCCGACCGTTTATAACATCCATGATCGCATTTAAATCCCGTAAGCCTGAGAATAATCGACAGCCGACGAGTAATCCAGCATGAAAGCTGCACCCGGATGCATCGAATGCGCCACGGCTCAACATATCCCTGCGTGCGGCGCGAGCTACCGTCTTGACGATCGTTCTTCCTCCATGTGCATTCGGACAATGTTCAAAGCCGCAAACGCTGTGCAAATCAAAGTATCCCTCAACGAGGTCGCGCCGGACGTATCGCGCCGTCACATTGCCCGCGATGTAGTTAACCCAAATCACTGAGGAGGCAAATTTGTCATGCCGGCTGCAGGCAAAAGACGGCGCTATCGTTAAAGAATGCTGTCCAGTCGTTCGTGGATCGCTGCATTGTCAAACATCGCATTCCTCAGAAAGGATACCAATCAGCTGCGGAAGGCATCCTGCCACGTGAGCGGGGCGGCTCTCTGTCAGGCGTAGGGTTGTGCCATAGGTGGAAGCCCCGATCATGCGCTCATTTTTGATTCGTCCAAGCACCATCGGACCCCATATCGCCTGCAATTGAACAGGTTCGCTACTCGCCCTCGTTTGCAGGACACCAAGATTTGAAATTACCGCATCATAGCGCATAGAGCCGATTAATCCGCAGGCATGATCCACAGTAGACAGAGGAGGTAGAGCTTTCTCGAGCTTATGCGCGGAGAGCGCGACCGCTTCCTTTGATCGCAGCGCCTGAAGCTCGCGACCAAAGCTCCTTGCTCTTTCCCAGAACGGCACACAGCTTTTCATCGGCAAGCGAACAAGCCCTACTGTGAGGAAGACGCCGATATCCGACGCATCTATTCCCGCAAAGTGGCGGACGCTGATTGGAGACAAAACAGCATAATCATCGCACTCGTGTCGCGCGGAGTTCACAGCGCTTAAAGCTGCTGCTAGTGCTCCCTGTACAGTTGCAAGCTCTCGTTTGCATCGAGCAACTACCCCTGCAGTAAAATTGGCAGTGCACTCGACTGAGCCGACTTTCGGAGTATCGCCCTCAAATGAGCGCCAAAGAGGCTCCCGACCAACTTCTTCCAGTACGAGTGGAGCAGCTTCAACATTAATTTCTTGAGGTGATGGATCTCGGGGCGCCTCGAGTTCCAGTAGTCGTTCGACTGATGGGCGCATCAGCACGGGTGGCAGCTCTGCGGAGTTCATGGCGGCTACAAGGTCGTCGAGAAACGCCACAGCGGAGAGACCGTCAGCAAGCGCATGATGAAACGTCAAAACAAGTGTCAGTTCACGTTGATTTAGCGGCTCACGAAGAGCTGTGATCCTTACCAACGGTGCTTGCGACGCGTCGAAGGGCGTTGCGAGCTCAGCCTCAACAATCTCATGCCAGGTCGAGCCTACATTCAAAGAATGCGCCCTCACCGTGATGTCTTTAGGGCTGTAAACGAAGTGGGGCCCTTCCTCTCTTTCATGCACTGAGTAACTCAGTTTGGCGTGACGCGCTTGAACTTTACGAAGGGCTATTGCTAGGTCATGCCGACTGATATTGCCAGAGAGCTTTCCGACGAGACAGAAGTGACGATGGTGTCGTTTAGAGTAAAGGTATAGCAAACGCTCCTGCCCGCCGAGAGAACGACCCCTCTCCGCGCTTGTGAAGCTTGCTTCGTTGGTATTAGAACCTGTCATGATGTTTGATCCTCCAGACAAGGAGGCGGGTAGCATGTGGGCTGATCGCAATGATTTCAATCGAACGCCTTTACGTTGCAAATTTCATGGATCAGCCGGCTCGCTAATTTTTGGGCTGGCAAGCTGTACATGGCACAGCGTATGAAGTCTGCGTCTCTCTCTTGTAACCCAAAATGAGCGATGCCGGCCATGTACGGAAAATTTAGCGACAGTGACGTCCTTGCCTCTGTGGGCATTCCTCATGCAGAGTGGCCCTAACTCCAAGAGTGTTTCCAGAAGTCCGCTCGCCGTTCTTTGTGGTTCGACCGCGTGGTCACCGACAGGGCTCCTGTATTGATGCCGTCGTTCGGCATCTCGACGATGACAGTCGCCGATGTTGGTCCTAATAGGCGACAATCCCGAGCGCATCAAAAAGGAAGCTGCCTTGGCAAAAACGTGCGGTTTCTGCCCTATTCCGGCGTCTAGTGGCAAAACCAACCAAATGCGGCTTGATCGAGGTGGAGATCGCCAGGCAAATGCGGCCATCTATCGTGTTGCGGTCGTTCGAATGCGTGCTGACGAGAGAACCAAAACATAAGCGGCGCGTCGAACCGCAGAAGGCAAGACCAAGCGAGAAATCGCTCGATGCATAAAGCGATATATCATCAGAGAGACATACCCATATCTCTGCGCGTCGTCCGCTTCACAGTTTTCTGGGTCTAGACAGATATAGTAGCTTCAATGCTTTCGCCGAAAGGATCAACGGTCTTCACAAGGCAGAGGTCATTTACAGGCGAGGACCATGGCGCAAATGCGAAGCTGTGGAGTTCGCCACACTCGATGGGTCGAGTGGTTCAATAACCGCAGTCTTCTGGAGCCCATGGGCAACATACCGCCAGCGGAAGCCCACGCGCAGTATTACGCCAGCCTGGACGCACCAGCCATGGCCGCATAACTTTATACGAAATGGCTTCCAAACCCGGTCCGGTCCAAACACCCAACTCGATACCTATGAAACTGGCAGTAGACCAGTCTGTTATCAAAGCCCCCGGAGCCGCAGTACCAGCTGACGTATGCTCTCAATCAGCCGGCCTTCAATCGCCGTCGCCAAGTGTATCAGCAGCATGTCCTGTCCTACAGCTAGCACCTCGCATCGTAGAAGCACCTCCAACGTCCCAACTCTTTTTACTTGAGTGGAAGTGCCCTGCGTGACTGCACACTCTCGGCATTGACTGGAAGGACAGTGTATCAAGAATCATCAAACCAGCAGCCTCAAGTTCTTCATCCGAGAGCTGGTCACAGTTGGAGGTGGAGAGCCTATCTGTCAATGTCATCTGCCTGTCTCCCGCCACTTGAGAGCGCCTTGTATTGGGCACACATGCGCTCATTCAACTACAGTCGAATACGTAAACAAAATTTTTGCTTAATTACAAAGGCGGCAGAATTGGTTCCATCTGCAACAATTAGGCCTTAATCGTTTCAGGTCGACGTACGTGCCTACGATTGCGAAAAAACAGGCCGGCCCGGCGGAGGGATTGTAAACTCATTTGAGTCTGCGTGAGCTTGTGACCCTTAACTGCCAAGCATTGCATATGATCAGGGACAGGTGGCGCCACCACCCCCTTTTGAGCGGGAATCGCACCACTCAGATTTTATCACTTGATTGAACTTCAGCCATTAATCTGACGTCTATGTAAAGGCCGACAAAAGTTGCCAAGCGTACTTGTAACATCACGTTTGTTTTGGATCATGCGATCGATTATGATTAGGCCGGCTTACCGTTCCCCAGAACTGCGCATGATATACTTGTGCTTCCTTCGTTTCCTAGCTAAGGGTCTCTCGCTGCCTCACCTTAAAGGCGGCAGCTTGAGAATTAGCAAGGGTTAGATAAACAGCTTGCCCGCTCGACGAGAGATCGATGATAGACGTCGAATCTCATGGCTTCATCCTTCGAGGTAAATTCGACCTTCGCACCGCACACATCGCCATCAACAATCTTGATGATGCGTTTCCATTGATAGCCCTGCAGGATGTGATAGACGTTCAGCGCGATGACCATTTTCGTCATGTACAAATACGCAGTGTTGGACTGATCCTCATTCAGGTTGCTAGGGTCAAGCAGGTCGCCAAAGTGCAGCCAGCCCGTCAAAGGTCTCTGCAGTAGACCTTGAATTTGTCCACGAACGACGTATGCGTCAAGTCGGACAAACGTTGTATTAATAACCGTCAAAGCGCACCTATCATCGTTAGCCCATCCTGGATGGCTGTAGGAGCAAAACGCGCGGTAACTCACTGAGCGAGAACGCCTGGAATACCTGGGCGTAATTTCACCCTGTTCTTCAATGAGATTCTCTCGGCAACACCTCAACGATGTTTCAGTTTTCCGGCATGTGGTTTCGAAGGTAACTGATGTTTTGCGGGTGCGAGGCGGCGTCGAAAGTAACACACGTCATACATTGCCCGATCGGAGCCGGCCGCGTACGTGTCCGTTGTGGGCGCGCAGATGGGACGTGATTGGAACGCTGCAATGAACCGAAGGCGCATGCACTGCCTTCCTGAGGACTTGCTGCTTCACTGAGCGCGGCTCTTCAGTCTGATGATTTCATTCGTAACATCGGAGGCGTCGAATGAAATCAATGCAACATCCCACGATTTGATGCGTGCTTGAGCGTGCGATTGGGAGATCGGAGATTGCGATGTGGAAAACTGCAGTGGTACAAGATGAACCAGCTGGCACGGACACGTTCCTGCGGACCACCAGCAATTTCCGTATTATTGGACTTGTGTCAGTCGGAGGCGCGCTGGTTTTCTACGATTTTGTCGTCTTTGCATTCCTTGCACCAGTGATTGGCAAACTCTTTTTTCCGGTGAGTGTAGCTCCGTGGCTTGCGACGGTGCAAAGCTTTGGCATATTCGCTGCCGGCTATTTCTTTCGACCACTCGGAGGGGTAGTTCTCGCACACTACGGAGACTTGTTTGGCCGCAAATATATTTTTGCGTTCTCTATAGTCCTCGTTTCAGGCGCAACCCTTGGGGTTGCTGTTTTGCCTACCTATTCCTCGATAGGCATTGCAGCACCTTTGATGCTGATCCTGCTCAGGGTTGTCCAAGGCATTGGGATCGGGGCAGAGGTGCCAGGCGCATGGACCCTGGTAGCGGAACAATCCTCGGCTCCGCGGATGGGAATTGGCTGCGGCCTTGTCTCCACTGGTCTGTCTGGAGGGATCTTGCTGGCTTCCGCAGTCGTTGCTTTTGTCACATGTGCGTTCTCAGACACGCAGATGGACGCCTTTGCCTGGCGAATCCCTTTCGTATTGGGTGCACTGTTCAGTATTCCAGCCATCTTCATTCGATGGCAACTGAAGGAGTCGCCAGGCTTCGCGTCTCTCCCGCGCCGCCACAAACTGGTCCCGGTCTTTCCACTGAAAGCTGTGCTCTGCGAACACCGCGACGCTGTTGTCTTATGCATGCTGATCACATGGGTCATTTCAGCTGGAATCCTAATCACAGGACTAATGACAGCTTCGCTCTTGCAGACGTCCTACGGAATTTCAGCGCATCACGCACTGTGGGCAGCCAGTATCGGAACCCTCGCTTTCATGTTTGGCACAATGATATCGGGACTTATGATCGACCGCATCGGTATCGGACCTAGCCTGATGGGGGGCAGTATCCAATTTGCATTCGCAAGTTACATCTTCTACTCGCTCGCGGGTTTTTCGATACCGATTTTGTACGCGCTTTATGCCTGGATGGGCTTTGCAGCCGGTATCATTGCGGCTGCACCATACATAATGGTCTTGTCATTCCCGCCCCGCGTACGAATGACTGGCATATCCTTTTCCTATAATATCGCTTATGCCTTCTTTGGAGGACTGACACCGGGACTAATTGCTTGGCTCGTGAAGCTGGACAGAATGGCACCTGCCTACTACCTGCTGTTCATCGCATGTCTTGCCTGGTCTATCGGCTGCTACATCTGTCGCCATCCCCGGATTTTGCAACCTGATTTAGAGCCGGTTCGCTGAACCGCGGCGCGAACTCGAACCGGTTCCCCTGGGCAAGAACGAACCGGGCCTGATTGTGCCGCCTCGTTGTTGTAAACCTGCGACTGTTAGCGCCTTGCGACTGAGCTTCACGACGGATTGTGCTCTGCCGCTTTTAAACCAATGAGCCAACCTCTCGTCGTTCGGCACTGTGCACGTATATTCTGATAATACGAAGGGATGGGTTAACGATACTCTCGTTCAATCGCTCGTCGATGTTGTTTCTGCGAGACTGTTTGTGCTTATCGAAGCTCTCGCTCTACTGCGCCGGAGGGGTCAAATCCCGCCGACTGCCCAGGCAGCGGTGCCCTTATGCTCGGCTAGAGACAGGGTTGCCAATCAAAACGCAACTACCAGGGTAGAACTTCATGAAAGCTACATCTGCCTTTTAAACTCCCCAGGGTGCGACAAAGTTACAGTTCACGCTAGTTGCCCGCCGTAAAGGAATCCGCTCAAGGCTTTTCTGACAACCTCCCGGCCCTGCTTTCAAATGTAACAAACTGTCGATGTTTGACATTCCAGCGAAACGTACTCCCGCAACATCCAACACAGACCGTCGTTCACATAGCAAACCTGTTCGTTATCGCGATTACCAGTGGCCGACACGCACCGTGTGGTGTTGCATTAAGAAAGCAAAACAGCCGTGAAGAACGTTCCCCTCGCTTATGACGACGAAGCAACTCGATCTCTGCTGACAGACTTGTCGCGATGTCTTGTTAGGGTAACTGCAATTCGAGACAACAGGAACGTGTCTCGAACCGTAATATGTGACCCTCCGGACCATGTGACCGTAGTCCGTAATGTGGGTCATTCGGACTGTAGAGAGGTGGTTAGGCGGATCGCTGCGCACCTAGAATCTCCGTTTGTTATTCTCAGTGACGACAGGCGTGATGAGACGAACAAGTTGGTTTGGCTGGAACTAGGTGCAGTTCCATATACCACCAAACTAATCGGTGTACGGAAATTGCGCGCCCACGTCGTATCCACTCTCCGCAGGGGGCGAAGAAGATGTTCAGGGTCGAAGTACGTCAAGTCTCACTACCCAGATAACTCGTCGCTTGATGGGGCAGATTGTATCTTCGATAAGGTTGTTTTGGTAGATCGAGCTAGGAGGGACCTTCAATTAAAAGGCCTGAAAATTTTATCAATGCCCTTGCTAGTGGCGCTCTCTCTGTTTGCACTCTCAACAACTGATCTGCATGCGGACGACAAGGGTGAAGCCGCTATTGCCCGAAAGCACGAGCCGCTTTCTCCACTGCCAACTGCACCTGTACTTAGCGAAACTAAGGTGCGCCTTGGGGGGCGTCTTTTTCATGATCCAATCCTCTCCGGACGACAAACCTTGGCTTGTAGTTCCTGCCATGACCTTGCTACTGGAGGAACGATCCGGGCTCAACGCACAGTTGGATATGAAGGCCGAATGCACGCTTTCAATGCGCCGACGATCTTTAACGTAGGCAACAATTACAGGCTGGGCTGGCGTGGCAAACATACCTCTTTGGAGGTTCAGAACGAGAATGTTCTTTTAGACACGAACCTGATGGCGAACGACTGGGAAACACTAATACCGCGACTGAGCGCCACGCCATTCTACCGAACGCAGTTCGCGTCAGTTTACAATAGCCAACCCAAGCGAGAAGCCGTTTTGGACGCGCTTGTCGCGTTCCAACGGTCGCTCGCAACACCAAACGCGCCCTTTGACCGCTTTCTGCAGGGCGAGCGCGACGCAATCACGTCAAGCCAGCAGTATGGATACAAGCTTTTCAAAGAGTACGGCTGTGTCTCTTGCCATCAGGGCTCAAACGTTGGCGGCAACATGTTTCAGATTTTCGGAGTCTTCGCGGATCCAACAACTGTCGATCTGCCCGCCTCGAAAACTCCTCAGTGGCCACTAAGCGCGGCACAACAAGATCAAGAAACGTTTCGGGTACCCAGTCTCCGAAATGTTGAGGTGACGGCCCCGTATTTTCACGATGGTCGGGCCGAAACTTTAAGCGAGGCGGTATCCATAATGGGAATCACCCAGTTAGGAAGAGAACTCGCAACAGATGAGATAGACGCAATCGTGGCCTTTCTTCAAAGCCTTACTGGAGACTATAATGGCAAGCGGCTCGAAACATCGGTCCACGAGGATCAGAGGTGAGGGCTGGTTTATTGCAGCAGCGACACTTGCCGCGATATTCCTAGCCGTCATTGCATCTGGACGAGATACAGGCAGGCCTTCTTATGAAGCTGTAATGATGACGCTACGCGCCGTCGATGTAAACCACGCTTCGTTGCAGCGTGATGTGCTGCGCGCTCGGGCTGGTCTATTGACGTCTTACGATCCTCTTGTGGAATCGGTTGTTGCTTTACGAAGCACAGTTGCTACGCTGAGTGACCTATTTAACGGGTCAGGCATTGCGTCGAGCGCCGACCTCAAGCAACTTTTATTTGAACTTCAGTCAGGTATTGAGGCCGACGAGGCTCTAATTGAGAAGTTTAAGACACGAAATGCTTTGCTTCAAAACTCTATTTCGGTATTTGGCCAGACACTCACAGAGCTACATCAATCTTTCAGTCCACAAGTAAAACTGGCTTTGGCGCAAGTCGGAGATTTGGGGAACTTGATGCTCAGGTTCTCAACTGGTCCGACTGCGGATTTGAGAGACGCAATAGCCACGCGCCTCAATCAGTTGAACGCGGCAACGGCTGTGTCTACTTCATCCAGAGAGGCGCAGACCCTTACTGCGCACGCCAACATGATCCTCTCCATACTACCAACTGTGGACGAGAAGGTCGACATGGTTCAAGCATCGCCCACTCCGGCGCGAGCGGGGCTGCTTCAATCACGATATCTTGAGGTCGCCGCAGAAGCGAACTCAAAGGCGGCGGCAAGCCGTATGCTCTTGGGAGTCACCGCTATTGGCCTCTGTATCTACGTCTTTGTGCTCGTCTACCGTCTCCGCAAGCAAACAAAGCGACTAAAACGTCGACTGCATTTTGAGCAAGTAGTCGCAGACATCAAAGCTGACATGTTCAACGCCGCTCCGCGTGATTTTCCAGAGTTCATGGAGCGAGCCCTGAAGGTGCTCAACTGCTTTTTTAGCTCCGAGACCTGTGGTTTCGCTATTATCGATACTGTCGCTAGTGACATTCGAAATCTCTACATGTTGCATGACGAAGGCGATACTGGCAGTCGCGATCTGGCTCTCCAGTTCGCAACCTTTCTGCAGAGCCATAGCCAGGTCGCTCCATCAGGCACAGACCATGCGATTCATGTGAATCTATTGAGGACGGACGAGCTAACTTTTACCAGAAACGCTATAATCTCTGGCTTTATCGTCGGTTCACATTTGCCGGACGGGCTTGTCGCAACTTTGCTATTCGTGCTGGACGTTCCTCGATCCAAACTCGGAGCAGACGAAATCACGCTGGTAAAGGCAAGCTTACAGATCCTGATGGAGTTTGTTGAGACAAACCGTCGCCAACAGGAGAACGATGCACTTGAACATCGGCTCGAGCATTCTCTGAGACTAGAGGCAGTTGGCACATTAGCCGGTGGGATCGCTCATGAGTTCAATAATGTTCTGGGCGCGATCCTTGGCTATGGTGAGATGGCGCTGCAGTTGCTCAGCAAACCGTCGATGACACGACACTACGTGCAGGAGGTCCTTACAAGCGGCGAGAGAGCAAAGCATATAGTCGACCAAATCCTTACGTTCAGTCGTAAAAGGGAACGCGCGATGAAGCCCTTCAACGTGTCCGAGGCTGTGGCCGACATCATGCCACTTCTCCAGGTCACTCTTGGAAGCACGGTTACTTTGAACGCTCGTATCAGCGACGAACCTGCGGTCATTGAAGGCAACCCGGTGCAGGTGCACCAGCTTGTTTTGAACCTTTGTAAAAATGCTATGGAAGCGTCTTCGCGAAATCAAGAGGTTGAGGTTGAGGTGAAGCATGTTGCATCTACTAGAAAACTGGTTCTTTCTCATAGCGAAATCGCGCCTGGCAGGTATGTCTGCTTGTCGGTGCAGGATCACGGGCAAGGCATTCCCCGGCACGTACTCCCCCACGTGTTCGAACCATTTTACACCACGAGATCGACTTCGGGCGGCACGGGCCTTGGCCTTTCTGCGGTTCACGGGATCGTTTCCGGTTTCGGTGGAAGTATCCACGTCGAAAGCTCCCCAAGCTCGGGCACGCGTTTTGAGCTTTACTTTCCAGTAAGCCCTCTGCCACCCCTTCCCCTACGCAGCTTTTACGATGACCGCGCGGTACCGAAGGGCAATGGCGAGCGGATCATGATCTTAGAAAAAGATACATCATTACTCGAGATGTACGAAGAGAAGGTGGCAGCGCTTGGCTATGAACCTCTTGGTTATTGCGACCTTCATGTCTTGGAGGATGCGATAAAACATAGCGGAGCGCCGCCGGATATCCTTATCATCGACACGGGTTTTGTTACTTCTGAGCAGCCGTTAAAGACCCTCAGGTCCAAGTTGCCTGCCGGGCGGTATCTTCTTCTCGTAGAAGACGACGATGGGATCGGTCCAACCGAATCCGATGCCATTTTGAAGAAACCGTTTAGCTCAAAAACTCTCGCCTTTGCCATCGCTGATATTATTCACTCTTTGTCGTGAAGCGACTCTAGCAAGTAGCGAGAAATGCCCGTGAACCGCCCCGGGTTTGCCGGAGGCCATCCGTTTAAAATATGCGGCCATGGCTGATTCTTCCAGCCTGGCGTGATACTGCTCTTCAGCTTCGGCTGGCGGTATGTTTCCAATGGGCCCCAGGAGGCCCCGGTGGTTGAACCAGTCTACCTCTTCCAGGGTAGCGAACTCGACCGCTTCGAAGCCCTCCATGGTCCCTGGCGATGGATGACTTCAGCCTTGTAGAGACCGTTGATCGTTTCGGCGAAGGCGTTGTCGGAACTGTCGCCGACGCTTCCGGCTGAGGGCTCGATCCCAGCTTCTGCCAACCGCTCGGAATACTGGATGGACACGTATTGGACGCCACGATCCGAGTGATGCACGAGGTCGCCACCATGAGCGGGACGCCGATCATGAAGAGCCTGCTCCATGGCATCGAGGACAATGCCAGCATGTGCCGTCCGGCTCGCCCGCCATCCAACGAAGCGACGAGCAAACACGTCGATGGAATCTGCACAAAAGCGCAGCACTTGTCGCATGGCCACGTAGGCAAAACCCTGCCATGTGGCAACGTAGGTGAAGTCCGAAACCCGCAGCCTGTTTGGTGCTAGGGCTTTGAACTGGCGGTTAACCGGGTCAAGCGGGCTTGGAGCCGTCTTGTCTGAGAACGTCGTGCGGATCGGCTTTCCTCGAATGAGGCCTTTGCTGGATCATCGACCTCATAAGCCTGACAATACTGCACGGGCGAGGTCAAAGCCTTCACGCTACAATTGCCGCCAGACCTTACGAACGTACGAACGCCATAGAGGCGGAAGTTCTGTTCGAAGACACGACGTATCTCGATCTTCAGGCCGATAACGCTGCGCGCACGGATCGCAAGCGATCCACTTCCAGACGTTTGGCGACATCCTCATAGTAGGTCTATGGGGCGATCGGCAAAAGTCTGCAGATCGGCTCGACCCTGAAAACACCACGCTGTTCGTCGATGAACGAAATTCCAATCGGCCCCGCGAGGTCGTCAGTGCTAAGACCTGCATCAACGCTGACCGCAACTTGGTTAGCGTTGAGCCGGAACATTCTCTGGGCGGTTGGCGTAGGCTTGATTTACCACTGAAGCCTCAACAGCGGCTTTCTGTTCGCGCGAATCCCTGTAGTGGGCGATGTTGCTAATTGCGTGAATAACCGGCATCGCAATTCCCTTCGCTTGAGCGAGTTCGATGACTGCATCGCAGATGGTTGCAAGCTCCAACTTTCGCCCACGTTCCAAGTCCTGCAACATGGATGTCCTCACGTCTCCCATCTTTTGTCCCAGCTCCATTATCGAGCCTGGATCCGTTTCGAGTGATGCTCCATAGGCTCGGACCACTGGGAGGACCTCGCAGAGCATCTGACCACTAACACCTGCTAAAAATTCATCTGCGAAATTTTCCCGCAATGTCGCCCCGGTTATAGCCGTAAGTGGGTTGGAGATCAGATTTCTCACCACCTTCGTCCATACCGCGTCCCTTATACGCGGTGCGACGCGTGTGACGATACCGGCTTTCTCAAGGACCGACATCACTTCACCTAGTCTAGGTGTCACGCGGTCGTCCAACTCACCAAGCGTCATCTGCAAAGGGTTGAACGTGGTTGAAGATCCCCGGTCAATCCGTTCGGCTGTTATCAAAGTGGTCGAACCAACGATCTGACGAGAAGGTACGATCCGCTTCAACACGTTGCTAGGATCCGCGGAGTGTAGCTGCGCACCGTCCCAGTTACCGTTTACACCGTCGAAGTACCACCAAGGCAAGCCGTTGATTACTGGGATAACGATCGTACTCGACGAAATGATATGACGGATGGAAACAGCGAGCTCGGGCAGATCATGAGATTTCGAGCAAAGGAATAATATATCAGCCCGTTTGAACTCGGCAGCCACGCCAACATCAGCCTGCAAGTGGTAGCATCCATCTTTGTCCACCAGTCGCAGGCCATTCTTCCTGATGAATGAGGCACCATCCTCCCGCGCGATCAAGCCGACGGAATAACCACCAAGCATTAGACGCGCAGCGAGCGTCAATCCAATCGCTCCCGCACCGGCCACGCAAATGGTGGGACCTTTCTCTCTTTGTTGCATTACCTGGACCATCTATTTTCCAATCGTTGAGATGGTGGACAGTGGCTTTGAGAGATGTCTATCGAATTTCAACTTGGTACTATGGCGCTACAAGTGCCATTCAGCCGCCGCGTTGTGATGCCACCATAGACGATTGGAGCGTATTTGAAGGCTTTCGACCAGACACATAAAGGTAGCACAGTCTTTCATCCGCAGCCTCACTGCACGCCGGCTCCTAACCACGACAGCCCGGCACCTGTAGCTGTGCAAGATCGCAAAGCACGTCCAGATGTCCTGTTACAACAGCTGGCCGCGTCCCCACTCGACGCTCTCTGGGTGCGGAGGCGGGGCTTCGATGAGCCTTACCTCTTGGTGCGGTGCATTACCTTTACCTCGGCATCGAACAGATAACCGGCACCGCGTTCGGTCTTGATCAGGCTCGCTTGGCAGGGTCGACCTCAAGCTTTCGGCGCAAACGAAGGATCAGGACGTCGATGCTGCGATCGAAGACCTCTTCATTGTGGACACGACTTGCCGAAAGGAGCTGCTCTCGGGACAGGATCTGGCGCGGCGATCGGAGGAACGCCGTCAGCAGGTTGAATTCGCCGGCAGTGAGCTTCACCTCCTCGCCGTCATAGACAAGCCTGCGACGCTTGATGTTGAGCTCCCATCCGTCGAACTCGTAAACGGTCCTGTCTTTCTTTATGCCGATGGCGGGTCGCTCGCGCAGCGACGACCGCACGCGGGCCAGCAGCTCCCGGGTTCCGAAAGGCTTGGTGATGTAGTCGACAGCGCCGAGTTCCAGCCCGACCACCTTGTCGGCCTCTTCCAGGCGATCTCCGCTGATGATGATGATCGGGCAATCCGATGTGCTTGAAAGCTTGCGCACGATATCCAGACCGTCTTCCCGCCCAAGGTTGAGATCCACGATCAACAGGTCCACTTCGTCCGTGCTGAGAACTCTTTGCAAGTCCTGGCTGCCGCTGAGCCCGGTTACTCTCAGGGCATGCTGGGAGAGATAGTCTGTCAGCAGGCTGCGGATGGCGAGATCGTCGTCGATGACCAGTACGTGCTTCACGTCAGTGCTCCCATGGCGCCACGAGCGGCTGCGTCAGCATTGGATGGCCGGAACGCCGGCCTCCCTCAGGAAGCCATAACGCTTCGAGACGTCGCCTGCCGAACATCCGGTCACTGTGTGTCCACATCTCCTGCTTCTGTTTGCGGCATCTGCAGGTCAGGCCTTCGAGCAAAATGCTCATCGCGCCAATCCTTCTATATTATGAGAATGACTCACGATANCTCGACCATTAAATTACTACAATGATCATTTTTATCATTTTTATCATTTAATAGTGATCGTATAACCGCTTATCACTCTGGGCTGCCGTCACGGCATTCCTTAGTGACTTCCCCTTCCTCCCGGCCCACAACATCACCCGGAAGGGGAAAATACGGTGACCAATAAATGGACGCAGCAGCCGCAGAACCGAACGCCTCTAAGATGACGATCGTCACCCGTCGGTAATCGATGCTGTCCAGTCCTCGATGAAGGCTGAGTGCAGAACGGCCGAGAAATTTCAGTGCTAAAAACAACTACCTACTCCGCAGAAAAAGAAAGGGACCGGATTGAGATGCGTGCAGCGGCAGCTTCGCCGCGCTCGCCACGAAGCCTTTCCGGCTAGCGCCACCGAACGACGAGCTCTTCGACCTGGCGGATGCCAGCGTGTCCGTGGATGCGCAGGCTCTGGTCCTGTGTTTGGAGTCTTGGAAGGGACGTGCAAAGGGCAGCCAACGCTTCTTCCATCTCGATCCTTGCCAGCGCTTCACCCAAGCACCTGTGCTCTCCACCACCGAACACGGGGTGCCACCTGCCCACCGGGCGCAAGAGATTGAACTGATCCGGATCCGCGAAGATCTGAGGATCCCTGAGGCCCGACATGGTGGAGAGGATGACCGGTCTCCCCTTCGGGATCACATAATCGTCGAGGCAGATATCCTCGACGGAGAGCCGCGGGATCGATGCCACGGCCGGCTCATACCGGAGCGATTCCAGCACCGCAGCCGGCACCAGTGCCGGCCGGTCGCGCAAGACCTGCCACAAGCCGTCCCGCCGATCGAGCAGAAGCCCGACCATGATGACGATTGCAGCCCGCGTCGTGTCGGTTCCGCCCAGTACGACTGAGACGATCTGCATGATGGCTTCCACCGCCGATAGCTCTCCCGCCTGATCGACGCTTGCGACGTAGTCCGACAGAAAATCCCCCTGCGGCTGCCGGCGGCGATCGTCAATCAGTGCTGCGACATAGGCGGAAAGCTCGCTGGTGGCTGCCTCAATGTCCGGCAGGTCTGCTTGCGTCCAAGAGGTCGTCAGCACCTTCGAGACCCTGTAAGCCATGGAGGTAAAGAGCGGAACGTCGGACCTCGGAATACCGAGGATCGAAGCGATGGTGATCGCCGGAATAGCGGCAGCATAATCGTCCCGCAGACGCATCTCTCCATCGCAGAGCGACGTCGCCACGAGTTCGTCGGCGAGCGACCGGACGCTGGGGCGCAGACCTTCCATCATCCGGAAGGCAAAGCTGCGCGACAAAGGCTGACGCCGGCGCCGGTGCGTATCGCCGTTCGAAAACAGCATGCTGTTCGACACCAGCTCCATGACCGGGCCGCTGGCAATACCCCTCATCCGCAAAAGCTCCGTCTCGATCTGCCGCGTGCGGGGATCGCTGACCAGACTTTGGACATCATCCGCGCGCAGCACGAGGAATGCGCCGTCTTCGCGTTGAACAAACGGAAATTCGGGACGCAGATCCCTGTAGAGTTCGTGGGGTGCGGCGTTGAGAGCCGCGAAGGTCAGAACGGGTGGGGATGCATTGTTTCTGGATGGCATGGGCATGGTGAAGGGAGGCCTCTTTCATTGAGCAAGCCGGTTCTTGGGCACTCGTGATGCTGGGTTCTTTCAAGACGCGACAATGCGGTTTCATCTGTAGGACAGCCTGCACCACGGCGACCCGCTTCAGCTGGCTTCCGAAGCGCGTACTGAGAATGTGTGCAGTCCGGCCGTTCGCCTCGGAGAGGACCGCGCCGTGGCAATCACAGCTGCCAGCGGACCGGGCAGCCGGTCGTCTTGCGGACGAAGTGGTGGCCATGAAATGCCGGTTCGCTGTCCAGCCGAAGGCCGAGAAGTCGCTCCACCAGGACAGATAGACCTTCTTCCAGCTCGGCCCTTCCGAGCGCGTCGGCGACGCATTGATGGGCCCCGCCCCCGAAGGCCAGCCGCGCCAGCTTCAGGTTCGGCCGCGAGATATCGAAGGCATCGGCTCGATCGAAGACACGTTCGTCACGCAGGGCAGACAGGGTCGACAAGATCACCAGTTGCCCTGATGGCAATCTCCAGCCATCGATGTCGATCTCCTCGACGGAGACCCGTACGACACCTGCGATGCCTGGCTCGAAGCGCAGGCCCTCGGCAACGGCATTCGGCACGAGTGTCGGGTCAGCGCAGACGACGCTCCATTGTTCCGGCTCGGAAAGAAGGTGCACAGTCTGCGCAACAAGCGCTGTTCTGACTGACTCCGTCCCGCCGATGATGAGCTGGACGATCTGCACCAGGGCTTCCAGCCTTGTCAGTCCATCAGCCTGCGAAAGCGCCAGGTAGCGGTAGAGGAAACTCTCCGGCCTGCAAGCCTCCGGGTGCTTCATATGGCGATCGAGATAGCTTCGCAGCCGAAGTGCTGCATGTTCGGCCTCTGCGACGGCTCGCTCCGTCGGGCCAGGCCGAAAGAACTCGTTCATCGCATGAACGTGCTGCATGAAGGACGAGACGTCCGCGTCCGGGATCTCGAGCAGACCGGCCAGCGCAAGGATCGGAAGCTTGGCGGCATAGCCGGACGTCAGGTCCAGACTTCCGCTGTCATAACATGCATCGATCAGGGCATCGGCCGAGCGACGCACATGCTGTCGAAACTCTTCCGCCATCTGATGCGCCAGAGATCTCGACAGGGGTGAGCGACGGCGCGCATGAACATCGCCATTGGCCGTCAGCATGCCGTGCTGGAAAATGTCGAACAGGGCACCCTGCATGATCCCGGCCTGAGCCGGCATCGCCGTTTCGGTTGCCTGCAACCGCGAGTCACGCATGAGACGACTGACATCGTCATAGCGAAGGACCATGTATCCGCCTGTGTCGAGCGCAATAAACGGATGGGTCTGGCGATATCGGGACAATGTTCCGTGTACGTCGGATTCAAGATCGGATGACGCTACGACAGGGATAGTACGAATGTTGTCTAACACTGGGTCTTCGCCTTTCGAGATCGCAAGATCCATTCGAGTGAATGCTGGGTGTCGGGCCGAAAGCGGTCTGCTCACGCCATGACTTTTGGCGATCGCGGAAGGCCGGAGCCCTCCGCTAATTGTTTCATCGATGCTTTGGTGTTCACTCAGAGTTCGTGCTGCGTGCGGATGAGATCCGCTGCTCTCTCGCCGATGACCACGCACGGCGCCATGATGTTGCCGGTCGGGATGCGCGGCATGATCGAGGCATCTGCGATGCGCAGACCTTTGATGCCGTAAACCTTCAACTGGTGATCGACCACCGACATCTCGTCGCGCCCCATCTTGGCCGTGCAGGACTGGTGCCAGTAGGTGATCGCCGACCGGCGGATGAAGTCGACAAGGCCTTTCCGGTCACGGGCACCGGGGGCGGTCTCGCCCGTCACCAATGGAGCGAAGGCGGCACCGTTTCCGAGCTCGCGGCAGAGCTCGACAGCGGCGATCGCGGCAACCATGTCCTCGGGTTCGCTGAGCGAGTTGGGCTCGATCAGCATGGCGTCACTCACGCCCGCACCGGAGAGCCTCAATCGGCCACGGCTCTTCGGCTGCGCCAGCCCGGCGAACATGGTCCACCCGTGCTCGGGCGTTTCCAGTGCAGCTTCGGCGGGCGACGGCACGGGAAATTCCAGCTGGCACTTCATGAGGTTCGGCTGCAGCAGGCGGGAATCGCACTTCAAGTACAGCGTTGCTTTGGATCCGGCACCGCCGACACTTTCCGGGTTGCGGTATGCCCAGGTACATCCGAAGGCGATGTGGTCCTGGTGGTTCTGACCGACGCCCGGCAGATGCTGGACGAAGGGGATCCCGTGGGCCGACAACTCCTCCACGAATCCAATCACAGATTGCATCAGGACCTTCAGCGTGTTCACGGCGCCGAGCGAGAGGATCGTTTCGTAGTTTGCCCTGAACCGGCGGCGCTGTCCGCCAACCAGGACTTCGACTCCGACCACTCTCTTGCCTTCAAACAACAGGCGAGACACCATTGCACCGGTCATGACCGTCAGGTTGCGCTTGGCCACAAGCGGCGACACGTAGGACTGAAAGACAGACTCTCGCTTGCCATCGCGGATCCGCAGTTCCGCGATAGACGCGCCGCCCTCACCTTCCATCATAGCCCCGTTCGGGCTGTCGAAGACAGGTATTCCCAGCGCTTCGGCAGACTGCAGCAAGGCCTGGGCCACCGGCTGCGGAGCCTCCGGTTGAGCGATATAGGCCGGGCCTCCCGTACCACGCCGTATCGGATCAGGCGTTCCGCGCCAGTCTTCGATGCGACGGTAGTATTCAAGCACGGACTGATAGCCCCAGGCGTCGTCGCCGGATTCGGCTGCGAAGTGGTTCCAGTCTTCCTTGTGGCCTCTCGACCAGACCATCACGTTAATGCTCGATCCGCCCCCCAGCCCCTTGCCCATGCTCAAGGGCAGCTGCCGGCCTTCGAGGGCTGGGGCAGGCTGGCCGACAAATCCCCAGTCTCTCGATGAGCCCAGGTTGAGCGGCCATTGGGCCGGCTCCCGCACGCTGTCGACTTGATTGTCGCCTCCTGCTTCCAGGAGCAGGACGCGGGGCCCACCGCACTCGGCAAGCCGGGCGGCCACGACGGAGCCACTGGAGCCCGCGCCGCAGACGATAAAGTCAAAGACTTCAGGTGCCTGCTCTCTCAGAGCTTCTTCTTCGCATGCCTCTGGTTCTTGTGGCTTAGGCAGCATGGGGATCACCTTTCTTCGCAATTGGTACTGTTTTCAATGTCCGTAGAATCACAGGGATGCCGGACTGCGGATATCGACCATGCGTCTCGCCAGAGCATCCATTGGTGTTAGTCGACTAGCCGGTCGGCAGACGCGCCGAATGTTGCCGGAAGACACGTGGCCATGCCCACCGCAGAATCGGCTGCTCCGATGCCTGTACGGGAGAGCGTTGGTAACTGAAGCCTAACCTCGCGCAGCCTCCTTCGGCACAGCGTTTGACAACGAACATTAATGGATGCCGGTCACGTCGCTCGCCACTATCATCTAGCGCTCGCGTTCCTTGCAATGGACGACGCGAAACCCGGAGATGCCGATAGCCCGGAGGAGAGAGTCCGGCATGCGTCCCAGAAATCTCAAAACCCTGCCGCTTGTGCCGGGAGCGGAGGAAAAGGCGCACAACACCTTACATTCTTCTTGATAATCCGGCCTGAACAGCGGCCGATCCCAATCCGTCGCAGAACCCATTATCGCTAACGCGGCTGGCTTACCTGGATCAGCGATGCGAAAATGGTGCGCTCTCGAGTTCTTGTCGCTGTTTCCCGACTTGAGTGTTCATCTAGTCACAAGAAGTACGACGGGTTAAGGGTTGGCGAAGCCGCTGTAGCCAAGGAGCGGGACGTCGCACTGTGGATCGAACGCACTGACCTCCGTGCTTCGGGTGCAACCGATCCGGGTCTTGTACGGATGACCGTGCGCTTGATAGGTGACGTCTCGGCTGTGGCTGACGCATCCCGACAACGAGATGATGACGACAGCCAAAGCGGCATTCCGTTTGCTAAACATGGAAGGTCTCATTTTGAACGTTGGATCCGCGGTCATGTCGCGATCGAAGGGTAGTCGCGGTCTCGCCAGTGCCGCAATTTCAAGGCGAATTCCTTCTGGAACGACAAAGGACCGTGCACCTTCCTGTACGGCTCGTCGTAGATGCCGATGAAGATCGTCAGATTGAGAAAGAAGTGGGCGCCCATCTCGAACAGCGCGACGTAGTCATGATCGACCAATGCGTTTCGCTCCTTCTGCGTGAACACATGCGCCGTCGACGCCTCGGTTTCATTGCCGATCAGCTTCGGCCCGATCGACTGCTCCCAGGTAGCTACGAAGCCGCGCGGGCTCTCCATGTAGCGTGTGAGAAGGCGGGGATCGCGATCGACGGTGAAGAGGAACTTGTTGAGGTAATACTTGCTCATCGGGCGACCTCGCTCGGGTACCAGGTGAAGTAGGCTTCCATCGTGTGAAAGAGATCGAGGGAATCGACGTAATCGGCTTCGACGGCACCGGCGACGCCCAGCATCAGAATGAAATTCAGGAAGCCGTGTGTCGCATTGCCGCTCCGCTCCAGGCTCTCGTGATTAACCGATCCAAGGATGGCGTCGATATCGCCCGTTCGCAGCCACTCGATCGCCTGCCGGTCGAAGGCGGGGTCGGGCCCGGTCTCCATGAACTGCCTTGGGCCTCCGAGCTCAAGCGAGAGATGTCCGGTCCCGATCGCGGCAACCCTCGTTCCGGACGGATACTCCTCGATTGCCTTGCGGATAGCTCGCCCGAGGTCGAAGAACCGTTTCGGCGAGGCAAGCGGTGGCGCGAAGATGTTGGTGTAGATTGGCACGATCGGCAGATCGTTTTGTGGGCGCAGGGTAATGATGGGGCAGACGATCGAGTGATCGATCTTCAGCTCGTTCGAGAAGGCGAGATCGAAATCCTGGGCGAGCAGCGACTGGTGGATAAAACCGGACATGTCCTCATCGCCCGCAAGGACATATTTCGGCAAGCCGAACTCGCGCTCCTCGTTGTAGAAGGTGGCATCGTAGCGGGATGCCTTGCCGATCAGGAACTGCGGATAGTTGTCCAGAAAAATTTGGTGGAAGTGATCGGAGCCGATCATGACAAGGAGATCCGGGTTCGCCGATGTCAGCGTCTGCCGATAAGCCTCGACCTTGCGCTTCCATTCCGGAGCCTGCGGCATCTGGTCCTCGGGTGGCGCAGTGGTCGCCTTGAGGTAAAATGGGTGGTGGGTGGATGCGAGTGTCGCGACGAGTTTTGCCAAAGCGGTTCTCCTGTCCGGCTGGTGCATGTCAGCCATCCCTTGCAACTAAAGCGCGGGTGTCTTGCCCAAATGTCGAAGAGGGCGTTTTCGGTTTCGATTGAAACGGCATTCTGCAGCCTGGAGGCTTCGATGAACCTCACCCTTTGGTGCGGTGCATTACCTTTACCTCGGCATCGAACAGATAACCGGCACCGCGTTCGGTCTTGATCAGGCTCGGCTTGGCAGGGTCGACCTCCAGCTTTCGGCGCAAACGAAGGATCAGGACGTCGATGCTGCGATCGAAGACCTCTTCATTGTGGACACGACTTGCCGAAAGGAGCTGCTCTCGGGACAGGATCTGGCGCGGCGATCGGAGGAACGCCGTCAGCAGGTTGAATTCGCCGGCAGTGAGCTTCACCTCCTCGCCGTCATAGACAAGCCTGCGACGCTTGATGTTGAGCTCCCATCCGTCGAACTCGTAAACGGTCCTGTCTTTCTTTATGCCGATGGCGGGTCGCTCGCGCAGCGACGACCGCACGCGGGCCAGCAGCTCCCGGGTTCCGAAAGGCTTGGTGATGTAGTCGACAGCGCCGAGTTCCAGCCCGACCACCTTGTCGGCCTCTTCCAGGCGATCTCCGCTGATGATGATGATCGGGCAATCCGATGTGCTGGAAAGCTTGCGCACGATATCCAGACCGTCTTCCCGCCCAAGGTTGAGATCCACGATCAACAGGTCCACTTCGTCCGTGCTGAGAACTCTTTGCAAGTCCTGGCTGCCGCTGAGCCCGGTTACTCTCAGGGCATGCTGGGAGAGATAGTCTGTCAGCAGGCTGCGGATGGCGAGATCGTCGTCGATGACCAGTACGTGCTTCACGTCAGTGCTCCCATGGCGCCACGAGCGGCTGCGTCAGCATTGGATGGCCGGAACGCCGGCCTCCCTCAGGCAGCCATAACGCGTTTCGAGACGTCCCCTGCCGAACATCCGGTCACTGTGTGTCCACATCTCCTGCTTCTGTTTGCGGCATCTGCAGGTCAGACCTTCGAGCAAAATGCTCATTACGCCAATCCTTCTATATTGTGAGAATGACTCACGATAACTCGACCATTAAATTACTACAATGATCATTTTTATCATTTTTATCATTTAATAGTGATCGTATAACCGCTTATCACTCTGGGCTGCCGTCACGGCATTCCTTAGTGACTTCCCCTTCCTCCCGGCCCACAACATCACCCGGAAGGGGAAAATACGGTGACCAATAAATGGACGCAGCAGCCGCAGAACCGAACGCCTCTAAGATGACGATCGTCACCCGTCGGTAATCGATGCTGTCCAGTCCTCGATGAAGGCTGAGTGCAGAACGGCCGAGAAATTTCAGTGCTAAAAACAACTACCTACTCCGCAGAAAAAGAAAGGGACCGGATTGAGATGCGTGCAGCGGCAGCTTCGCCGCGCTCGCCACGAAGCCTTTCCGGCTAGCGCCACCGAACGACGAGCTCTTCGACCTGGCGGATGCCAGCGTGTCCGTGGATGCGCAGGCTCTGGTCCTGTGTTTGGAGTCTTGGAAGGGACGTGCAAAGGGCAGCCAACGCTTCTTCCATCTCGATCCTTGCCAGCGCTTCACCCAAGCACCTGTGCTCTCCACCACCGAACACGGGGTGCCACCTGCCCACCGGGCGCAAGAGATTGAACTGATCCGGATCCGCGAAGATCTGAGGATCCCTGAGGCCCGACATGGTGGAGAGGATGACCGGTCTCCCCTTCGGGATCACATAATCGTCGAGGCAGATATCCTCGACGGAGAGCCGCGGGATCGATGCCACGGCCGGCTCATACCGGAGCGATTCCAGCACCGCAGCCGGCACCAGTGCCGGCCGGTCGCGCAAGACCTGCCACAAGCCGTCCCGCCGATCGAGCAGAAGCCCGACCATGATGACGATTGCAGCCCGCGTCGTGTCGGTTCCGCCCAGTACGACTGAGACGATCTGCATGATGGCTTCCACCGCCGATAGCTCTCCCGCCTGATCGACGCTTGCGACGTAGTCCGACAGAAAATCCCCCTGCGGCTGCCGGCGGCGATCGTCAATCAGTGCTGCGACATAGGCGGAAAGCTCGCTGGTGGCTGCCTCAATGTCCGGCAGGTCTGCTTGCGTCCAAGAGGTCGTCAGCACCTTCGAGACCCTGTAAGCCATGGAGGTAAAGAGCGGAACGTCGGACCTCGGAATACCGAGGATCGAAGCGATGGTGATCGCCGGAATAGCGGCAGCATAATCGTCCCGCAGACGCATCTCTCCATCGCAGAGCGACGTCGCCACGAGTTCGTCGGCGAGCGACCGGACGCTGGGGCGCAGACCTTCCATCATCCGGAAGGCAAAGCTGCGCGACAAAGGCTGACGCCGGCGCCGGTGCGTATCGCCGTTCGAAAACAGCATGCTGTTCGACACCAGCTCCATGACCGGGCCGCTGGCAATACCCCTCATCCGCAAAAGCTCCGTCTCGATCTGCCGCGTGCGGGGATCGCTGACCAGACTTTGGACATCATCCGCGCGCAGCACGAGGAATGCGCCGTCTTCGCGTTGAACAAACGGAAATTCGGGACGCAGATCCCTGTAGAGTTCGTGGGGTGCGGCGTTGAGAGCCGCGAAGGTCAGAACGGGTGGGGATGCATTGTTTCTGGATGGCATGGGCATGGTGAAGGGAGGCCTCTTTCATTGAGCAAGCCGGTTCTTGGGCACTCGTGATGCTGGGTTCTTTCAAGACGCGACAATGCGGTTTCATCTGTAGGACAGCCTGCACCACGGCGACCCGCTTCAGCTGGCTTCCGAAGCGCGTACTGAGAATGTGTGCAGTCCGGCCGTTCGCCTCGGAGAGGACCGCGCCGTGGCAATCACAGCTGCCAGCGGACCGGGCAGCCGGTCGTCTTGCGGACGAAGTGGTGGCCATGAAATGCCGGTTCGCTGTCCAGCCGAAGGCCGAGAAGTCGCTCCACCAGGACAGATAGACCTTCTTCCAGCTCGGCCCTTCCGAGCGCGTCGGCGACGCATTGATGGGCCCCGCCCCCGAAGGCCAGCCGCGCCAGCTTCAGGTTCGGCCGCGAGATATCGAAGGCATCGGCTCGATCGAAGACACGTTCGTCACGCAGGGCAGACAGGGTCGACAAGATCACCAGTTGCCCTGATGGCAATCTCCAGCCATCGATGTCGATCTCCTCGACGGAGACCCGTACGACACCTGCGATGCCTGGCTCGAAGCGCAGGCCCTCGGCAACGGCATTCGGCACGAGTGTCGGGTCAGCGCAGACGACGCTCCATTGTTCCGGCTCGGAAAGAAGGTGCACAGTCTGCGCAACAAGCGCTGTTCTGACTGACTCCGTCCCGCCGATGATGAGCTGGACGATCTGCACCAGGGCTTCCAGCCTTGTCAGTCCATCAGCCTGCGAAAGCGCCAGGTAGCGGTAGAGGAAACTCTCCGGCCTGCAAGCCTCCGGGTGCTTCATATGGCGATCGAGATAGCTTCGCAGCCGAAGTGCTGCATGTTCGGCCTCTGCGACGGCTCGCTCCGTCGGGCCAGGCCGAAAGAACTCGTTCATCGCATGAACGTGCTGCATGAAGGACGAGACGTCCGCGTCCGGGATCTCGAGCAGACCGGCCAGCGCAAGGATCGGAAGCTTGGCGGCATAGCCGGACGTCAGGTCCAGACTTCCGCTGTCATAACATGCATCGATCAGGGCATCGGCCGAGCGACGCACATGCTGTCGAAACTCTTCCGCCATCTGATGCGCCAGAGATCTCGACAGGGGTGAGCGACGGCGCGCATGAACATCGCCATTGGCCGTCAGCATGCCGTGCTGGAAAATGTCGAACAGGGCACCCTGCATGATCCCGGCCTGAGCCGGCATCGCCGTTTCGGTTGCCTGCAACCGCGAGTCACGCATGAGACGACTGACATCGTCATAGCGAAGGACCATGTATCCGCCTGTGTCGAGCGCAATAAACGGATGGGTCTGGCGATATCGGGACAATGTTCCGTGTACGTCGGATTCAAGATCGGATGACGCTACGACAGGGATAGTACGAATGTTGTCTAACACTGGGTCTTCGCCTTTCGAGATCGCAAGATCCATTCGAGTGAATGCTGGGTGTCGGGCCGAAAGCGGTCTGCTCACGCCATGACTTTTGGCGATCGCGGAAGGCCGGAGCCCTCCGCTAATTGTTTCATCGATGCTTTGGTGTTCACTCAGAGTTCGTGCTGCGTGCGGATGAGATCCGCTGCTCTCTCGCCGATGACCACGCACGGCGCCATGATGTTGCCGGTCGGGATGCGCGGCATGATCGAGGCATCTGCGATGCGCAGACCTTTGATGCCGTAAACCTTCAACTGGTGATCGACCACCGACATCTCGTCGCGCCCCATCTTGGCCGTGCAGGACTGGTGCCAGTAGGTGATCGCCGACCGGCGGATGAAGTCGACAAGGCCTTTCCGGTCACGGGCACCGGGGGCGGTCTCGCCCGTCACCAATGGAGCGAAGGCGGCACCGTTTCCGAGCTCGCGGCAGAGCTCGACAGCGGCGATCGCGGCAACCATGTCCTCGGGTTCGCTGAGCGAGTTGGGCTCGATCAGCATGGCGTCACTCACGCCCGCACCGGAGAGCCTCAATCGGCCACGGCTCTTCGGCTGCGCCAGCCCGGCGAACATGGTCCACCCGTGCTCGGGCGTTTCCAGTGCAGCTTCGGCGGGCGACGGCACGGGAAATTCCAGCTGGCACTGCAGGAGGTCCGGCTGCAGCAGGCGGGAATCGCTCTTCCAGTACAGCGTTGCTTCGCATCCGCCACCGCCGACAACTTCCGGCTTGCGGTATGCCCAGGTACATCCGAAGCCGATGTGGTCCTGGTGGTTCTGACCGACGCCCGGCAGATGCTGGACGAAGGGGATCCCGTGGGCCGACAACTCGTCCTCGGGTCCGATCCCGGATTGCATCAGGACCTTCGGCGTGTTCACGGCGCAGAGCGAGAGGATCGTTTCGTAGTTTGCCCTGAACCGGCGGCGCTGTCCGCCAACCAGGACTTCGACTCCGACCACTCTCTTGCCTTCAAACAACAGGCGAGACACCATTGCACCGGTCATGACCGTCAGGTTGCGCTTGGCCACAAGCGGCGACACGTAGGACTGAAAGACAGACTCTCGCTTGCCATCGCGGATCCGCAGTTCCGCGATAGACGCGCCGCCCTCACCTTCCATCATAGCCCCGTTCGGGCTGTCGAAGACAGGTATTCCCAGCGCTTCGGCAGACTGCAGCAAGGCCTGGGCCACCGGCTGCGGAGCCTCCGGTTGAGCGATATAGGCCGGGCCTCCCGTACCACGCCGTATCGGATCAGGCGTTCCGCGCCAGTCTTCGATGCGACGGTAGTATTCAAGCACGGACTGATAGCCCCAGGCGTCGTCGCCGGATTCGGCTGCGAAGTGGTTCCAGTCTTCCTTGTGGCCTCTCGACCAGACCATCACGTTAATGCTCGATCCGCCCCCCAGCCCCTTGCCCATGCTCAAGGGCAGCTGCCGGCCTTCGAGGGCTGGGGCAGGCTGGCCGACAAATCCCCAGTCTCTCGATGAGCCCAGGTTGAGCGGCCATTGGGCCGGCTCCCGCACGCTGTCGACTTGATTGTCGCCTCCTGCTTCCAGGAGCAGGACGCGGGGCCCACCGCACTCGGCAAGCCGGGCGGCCACGACGGAGCCACTGGAGCCCGCGCCGCAGACGATGAAGTCAAAGGTTTCGGGTTCCTGCCCTCTCAGGGCCTCTTCTTCGCATGTCTCTGGTTCTTGTGGCATAGACAGCATGGGGATCACCTTTTTCACGATTGTTTCGGTGATCTGCTCTACCGTAGCGGTTTATCATTTTCAACGTTTTTATCATTTCTATCAGTTTTTAGTTGTAACTTTCGCGTGATGTTTACGGACTTTACTCCAGAAGGTTCTGACTGTTCCATTTGTGGATGTACCGATAGCAACGGACTAGTTCCAAGCTAATTGCCTGCCGTTTACCCGATACTTCTCGGTGCGCGCATCATGCAACTGTTGCTAGGTTTGTGACTCGAGGTGCAAAAGCCGCCAGCATCCGAAGCAATCGGATCCTGAAAAGAGGCGTTGCGAAGTGCGACCAGTTGAAACCCGCATGCTGCGAGAAAGTTATGCTGCCATCTAGAAAGGGACGGTGACGCGAACGTTCATCAGGGTCCCGAGCAACTCAGAGACTGCCCACGAGTATGCCCAGATCGACGCTAGCGAGATCAAGGTTATTACGCCTGTTCGAAAGACACTCCATACATCTAATTGGGCGAACGTCGGCACGCTTGAAGCCACGTCCGCTTCCTCCAAGCCAGTTCCGGACGTTACGTCCGAGCAGGGCCCGCCGTACCCGTGATCGATAGGCTGAGGAAGCCGACGACGGGTGAAAAAACAGACTACGACGCCTCCGGGTTGTAAACAACCCGTTACGTGCGAGTCACCGCCTTGGGAACATTCACTGCCGCGATCCATCATCATCCAAAATCCAGTTGCTCATGATGAATGTGGTCAAGTTGTTTCCTTTCGATTACGCGGCCGCCGCGTACCATTGCGTTTGCAACAATCGATTGTGGCTGGAACTGGGCTGCGCCCAGACCGATGAGTTTGCATTTGTTGGCAGGAGCGCGTTGATGCCGGCAAATTTCACCTAACCTGCTGCATCAACGTAAAATAACTCCCGCTGGCTGGACCAGCGAGAGCAGTCAGTGGCCGAAGGTTCTCGGGTTCAGTGAGCTGCACGGATGATCTTGAACGCCAGAAACTGGGTCTTCTGTGTCTTTGAGAAATTGTTGTCGGCGGCCAGCAGTAGGATCTCCGTGCCATCGCGAGCCCGGCCAACCGCCATGGCTTCGATGTTGTCGGGTTGGAGACCCATCCCGTTCAGATCCAGCACTTCCGTTTTGCGGATCGGGACTATGCGGTCCTTGCTCTTCGTGAACGCCAGGACCTTGGATGCGTTTGTCGCACCGGCGAGATCGATCATGAACAGCTTGATCGTATTGCCGACGCCTTCGGCGAAGCTCCTCTCGACGGTAAGCGCCCAACCGTCTTCGAGAGCGATCATCTCGGACAGGCCAGTCATCGATTTCTCCCCCTCGACGCTCGCTTCGGGAATAGGCGAGATGGGATAAATGTATTGCGCTCGCGGCCTACCAGACTGGGCATCGTACTGAATCATGCGTGCGAGACTACCCTGCATCAATCCAGGCTTCGGTCCGTCCTGCTGAAGCGACGCTTCAAGTGCTACAAGAACATCCCCTGATGGCAAGACAGCAAGCGCTTCGAAGGCGAGATTGTCACGGATGCCGGATGATCCGTCAGCGCTGGCTGCAAACCCCTCCGGCAGGTCGAAGACCCTTAGATGGCCGCCGTCTCTCGAACTGACGCGAACGGATGGAGGAAGATTGGACTTCCCGCCTCCCTCGCTGGTCCAGTAGATGCCATCGGGAGCGATACGGATCGCTTCCGGATCAGCAGATTGTACCTCGAACGTTTGCTCACTCTCATTGCGCAACGGAATATGCTTGAGCACCGAGACTTCATGAAGGCCTTTAGCATCGACATCCACCTCCAGTTCGTAGACCCGCACCGGACCGCGCTCCGCACGATCGTCGCTGAGCGCGAGATAACGGCCCGTACGTGGATCGTAGTCCAGGCCGGAAATTCCGCCGAACTCAACTCCGGCTTCTTGGTGACCGGTGGGAATGACGACTTCGCCCAGATAGCTGAAGGAGATACCGGCCGAGCAGGCGCCGAGGGGGCAAGCCTTTCCGGTTGTTGTTCCGATCTCGGTCGCGTTTGAAGCAAGTGCTCCGCACACGAGATAGATAGCTGCGGCGCTAAGAGCGAGCTTCAGTCGAGGGAGGCCCATCGGGCGGGAGCTTGAGCTGACACAAGGTAGTTCGCCACCCGAGCGGGCGGGCGCATGAGAGAACTTCATCTGAAAACCTCTAGATTATGGGACATGTCCTCTCAGTGTCCGGGCTGCGCAATCCCATCGTTTCAATGCTGGCACACTTGGTTACAGATCACATTTCGCCGGTCATCGATCGCCGGTGGTTAGCCGGCAGCCTGCATCTTGTCGGGGAATCGTGGTCAGAAACTTATGCGGCGGGTCAGATCACTAAACGAGGTCCGTCGCCGTGAGGCGTTCAGGTATTCAATGGCATGAGATCCAGAGCTGGAGGCAACCTGCCCTGCTCTTCTCCTGCGTCCAGAACCATAAGCCGGATCAGATTGGAAATAGCGTCCGCGATCGTGATCAGAGCATCGCGCTCCTCGTCCTTCAGGACACGCGGAACGACATCGATAACGCAGACCGATCCTAGGGCGAACCCGAGCGGATCGCGAACAGGCGCACCGGCGTAAAACCTGAACCCATAAGGTTCTTCGAGGGTCGGGTTTTTCTTGTAGGTCTCGTCCCGGGTCAGGTCCTCAACCACAGTGAACTCGTTTGCAACCAGCGTCTCGTTGCAGAAGGCCCAGTCGCGAGAGGTGTTCTCGGCGTCGAAACCGACCCTGGACTTGAACCACTGCTGGTCCTTCATGATCAGGGTGAACATCGCAATCGGCGCCTTGGTGACATAGGCTGCCAGCCGAACGAGGCGGTCGAACCTGCTATCTGCCTCGGATCCGACCAGCGCTGATCGCTTGACGGCCTCCAGACGCGCCTTTTCGTTCCAGGGAACGCCGAACGATGGGAGATCACCCACCTCCTGTTGCGTCCCCTTCAGGTAGTCGATCACACTGCCGCTCGTGGCAGCCACATTCGGAAGCATCTGCAACTGCGCACGCTTGGCGCCCCGAACGGCGGACGGCTCGATACTTCTCTCCGTCATCGCAATCACGAGGGTCTGCCGGTATCGTGCATCGCTCCCGAGCTTGGTCGCGAGCTTCTTGCGCTCCGCGTCCTGGGCATCCTCAAGGATCATCAATGTCGGCGGGGCAAGGTCGATACGTTCCAGAAAAACATCGGCATCTTCCTCGACGAAGACAAGGAGACCGGAGCCCGGAAGTCCGACCTTTTGCCACGCCTGCCCGCGACCACTCCCGGCAAGGATGACGGCATGAGCGGCAAGCGTGACTGGCTCCTGCGGGGTATCTTCGATCAGGTCCATAACTGCCTGTCGCGGGATCCGACGATGCCCTCCGGGCGTCTTCCAGGACGGGAGCTGGCCGCTCTCGACCCATAGCTGCGCGGTACGAACCGACACGCCAAGAAGCTCTGCCGCATTGGCGGTAGTAAGAATATCTTTCATCATCGGACCCACTGCTGTGGGAACAAATGTAGACAAAATTAGAAAATTTGCAAGAAGTGGCAGTCGGGTGCGCTGTTTCGGCGCAAGCGCATTGCCAAAATGCGCGGGGCGAGACCGCCTTTCAGACGATACCACCCCGCTGACTGGTTTCAATTCGATGCGAGGGATTTCGCTGCGCCATCAATCGTGTCGGCGATCTCGGTCGCACGGGTGAGGAACAAGGCATGGCTGGCCGAGACCTTCGTGACCTTGGCGCCGATCCGTTCGGCCATGTGAACCAACATCGCCTGGTCGAACGCCTTGTCTTCCGTCGCGATCACAGCCCAGCTCGGCCTGCTGCGCCATGCGGCATTTTTGAGCTTCGTGCTGAACGACGACATGTTGATCGGCACCTGGGAATCTCCCATGAAGGCCGCCTGCGCATCGCTGACATCATGCGCAAAGCCCTGCTTGAACTTGTCACGCTTGATGAAGCCAAAGCCGTCCTTGCCGACTTCCAAAACGAAATCGGGCGTCGGGGCAAAGCCATCGTATTGCTGCGCTGACGTTTCTCCCGCGTCGGGGGAAAGGGCCGATACATAGACTAGACCAGCTACTTTGGGGTGGATGCCGGCTTCCGTGATGACGGTACCGCCCCAGGAATGACCAACCAGGATTGTCGGACCGTTCTGAAGATCCAGAAGCCGGTTGGTCGCTGCGACGTCATCGTCGAGGGAGGTCAGGGGGTTCTGCACGATCTTTACGTTGTAGCCGCGCTCCGTCAGCTTGTCATAGACGTCACGCCAACCTGCTCCATCAGCGAATGCCCCGTGGACGAGAACGACGTTCTTCACAGGCTCAGCCTTCGCGGCGATAGGAGTGAGCATTGCGAGTGCGAGCGTGGTTGCGCCGGCAAGTGAAAGGGTGAGTTGGGTCAGTTCCATCATCATGTTCCTTCTTTCGTGTGTTGAAAAAATTGAAGCGACTGCCTTGCCGAGCAGCGAATAGGAACCGCTGCCCGGGTGGGGGTTGCTGAACTGGCTCGTTTCGGAGGGGACATGAGACCGTCGATCAGCATCCTTAGACTTGCAGGAATGCCAGACTGCGTATATCGACCATCCGTTTCGCCAGAGCATCCGATGGTATTAGTCGACTAAGCTGGTCTGAGGACAAATCGAAGGTCGCCTTAAGCTGAGCTTTGACGCCCCTCGCGTGCTTGGCAGGACGGTATGGCCAATAAATTCACATTGGAAAGACATCCGTCAGGCCAAATACTTTCGCGACAACCTTGACAAAGCGTGTCAACGAATATCACTAATCCCGGTTCTTCAGTTTGGCACCGACGTCTAGTGTTCGCGCTCTTTAAAATGGTCGACTTGAAACCTGGAGATGCCAATGTCGCGGAGGAGATAGTCCGGCATGTGTCGCAGGCTTTCAGAGCCCTGCCGCCTATGCCGCCAGCGGATGAACCGGCGCACGGCGCGCTGCATGCCATCTTGATAATCCGGCCTGAACAGTGGCCGATCCCAAATCCGTCGTAGATTTCTGATCATCTCATCCTCGCGTCTCGATGAAGAATTTTCAGTCGAGCTCGCCGGTCGCACCGTTGAACTCGACCCGACTGTCCACCAGGCGCGACGCGTGCCTGTTTCAGGCACGGTAAAAATGCCTACGAATGCAACGAAGAGATCCAGACGCGGTCTGGTAGTGATGTGTGTTCAAGCAACGGGTAAGCGTAGGCCGTTTACCGCACGACCGGCAGGACGAAGGAGAACCGAGCGCCGCCGAGGGAGCTGTCATTGTCGGCGCTCATGCGCCCACCATGCGCTTCGATGATGGAGCGCGAAATTGGCAGCCCCATGCCCATGCCGCCGCTTTTCGTGGTGAAGAAGGTTTCGAATATCCGGCTTGCCCCCTCCGCTGGGATCCCCGGCCCTGAGTCTTCGACCGAACACTGCACATGCAAACCTTCGTCCGTCGTCCGAAGGACAACCTCGCGCTGCCCGGAGTTGCCCGCGGCAATGGCCTGTATCGCGTTCACCGCCATGTTGACGATCACCTGCTGGAGCTGGATCCGATCGACAGTAATGCGTGCCGAACTGTTGGACGGCAGGATCGCAACCTTGACACCGTGCGCCTGAAACTCGTGTTTGAGAAAAAGCACGGCCTCGGCGACGAGTGCATCCAAGGATATGATTTCTTCGCGCATCTGGGGGGACGCCATGTTGCGGACGCGCGCGATGATGCCGGCTGCGCGCTGCGCATCTTCGACGATGCGTGTCACGATATCGCGGACTTCTGAGAGCGCCGGGTTTGGACGGTCCAGCCAACGAAGGCCCGCCTCCCCGTAGGTGGTGATTGCGGCGAGAGGCTGATTGACCTCGTGGGCGATGGATGCGGTCAGTTCCCCCAGCATCGAGATCCGCGCCGCGTGCGCATATTCTGCCTCGATCTGCCGAAGTCTGCGCTCAGCGTGCCGCTTCTCGGTCATATCGACGAAGGCATTGATCGTGATACCAGACCCCGCCATCCCGGGTGGGAACGTGACAGTTAGCACGCCCTCGCAGATCCGACCGTCATAGGTGGTGAACGTGACGTTCTCCTCGTAACCTCCAGTATCCCGATACCGGGTCTGCAGCAGCCGCGCATAGACTTCGGGATGATCTCGCCACAGCGACGTGATCGGGCCGCGAATCTGCTCTAAGTCCCTGGCTCCCAGCACCTTGATTGCGGCGTCGTTCGCCTGCTCAATCACCGTATTTTCGAGCGCTGTCCAGAGCAGGTCCGGGTGGTCGGCCATATAGATGCCGATGTCATCGACGCCTTGGTCCTTGAGTTCCTCCAACCGGGTCAGTAAGCCCGTCGAGTTGACCTGGAGCACGGGAACAGGGACGTGCTGGAAGAGGTCGCGGAAACGCTGCTCGCTCTGCTCGAGCTGGCTGAAGGCGTTCACGCGTTCACTGATATCGGTGACGGCGGCGAGGCCGCGGCGGCGGTCGTCCGTCGAGAACCAGAGCGTAAACTGGGCATCGAACTCGACCCCATCCAGCCGCCGCAATCGCGTCTCGATCGTTAAACTCTCGTCATTGGTCAAGACGGTCAGGACAGCGGCCGCGCCATCTATCCAGTGCTCGGGCGACCAGAACTGATCGAGCGTTCCAAGCAGGTCGTTCTTCCCTATCCCGCCGAAGAGAGCGAGGGTCTGATCGTTCACGTCGACGATCCGTGCCGCTTTGAGGATCATTTCCACGCAGTCTGGATAGTTCTGAAGATAGGCTGCGAAATTGCCATCGGCACCCGGACGGCGTTCCTCAAGGAGTTCGTTGATCGCGGTCAGATCAAGCTCCCAGAACGAGACGGTCATGGCTTGGAAGAGATCCTGGTAGCGCCGCTCGCTGCGTTGCAATGCCTGTTCTGCGCGCTTTCTATCGGAGATGTCCATGAAAGCAACGAGGCTTTTGTTCGGCAGGCTGCTATGTCTGGATGCAGCAAAGAGAACATCCACCAGGCCTCCATCCATGCGCCGCACCTGGGCTTCTTGCTGGAAAAAGTCCTCCCCTCGATACCGAGCTTCTAGAGATCTGCGCAGCGTCGGCTGGCCGGCATCCCAATAGCGTTTGATGGAGCCCTTCATCTGTTCCCGAGAGCCTGCACCGAAAAGGTCGGCGTTGGTCTGGTTCACCTGCTCCACGAGCAGCGCTTCCATTGCCGCATCCATGAACTCCGGATGCTCGTCGATATAGGTCGAAAGGTCGGTCACGCCCCGCTTGCGAAGTGTAGTGAACAGCTCAACCAACCCGCTGGCGTCAACCTGTGTGAGAGCGATCGGCATGTATTCGAACAGGTGCCTGTAGCGACGTTCGCTTGCCTCGATGTCCTCGAACGCTTGGCGCTCGGTCGAAACATCGCGGATCGCCAATAGGAGACGGGAAACGTCTCCTATTGGCGACAATGGAACCGCTGACACCTCGGCATCGAAGGGCTTGCCTTCGCGAGCAATCAGCCGGCAGGAGCCATGGACCGGCCTTGCGTCGATGACAACTGAAACGATCGTGTTCACAAAGGCTTCTGTACTCTCCTCGGGCCAGAAGGTGGACAGTTCTCGACCAGCGGGCCCGAATGCTGCGACTGCTGAAGTCGACAGGGCTTGCCCCGGTGCCTCTACATCCGCAACCATTGCAGTCCGCATCATCTCAACAATCAGCTGTGGCTCGGCCTGCAAGTATTCGCGGTAGTTGGCCCTTTGATCGGCGCTAAGCGCTGCAATTCTTCTTGCCACTGCTGTGACGTCGAGCGGCACGACGACAACGCCCGCGGCGTCCAGCAGCCGGGCCAGACCGTCGTTGTGAACGTGGCGTTCGCTGGCGACAGGACGCGACGTTTCAACGATGGCGACCGGCTGCCCGTCAACGCGCCGCTGGAGCTTCACGGTCGCTGAGACAGATACGGAAGCAGAGGTTCCTTTCATTACACGCGTGATCGTACCGGCCCATTTCCCGGCCACATCGAGGGTGGCACGGACCTCTGTGCTCAGGTCCTCCGCCGAGTGTTCGATCAGCGCATCCATGCTGACGCCGACCGCTTGCTCGCGCGGGATGCCGTAGACCTCTTCCGCTTTACGGTTCCAGCCAGTGACGCGACCGTCCAGGTCACGAATGATCACGCAGTCATCAAGAATATCTAAGATCTCGCTGCAAACTGGAATGGCACTCATGGCGGCGACTGTCTCCAAGCAAGGTTGGTTAAAGTATTCCAGGTGACGAAGGTTGCAGGCGACCTGGGTTTCGAAGGACAATGGCTCAGCCCCCGAGGGCTCACGACTTCGCAACAACCTTAGCGAAAGTAAAGTTCAACTTCACGACTGATCGCGACGTTTTCAACCCTCCAAAAGCGCCATGCTCCCTCGAACTTGGGGTACGGAACGTCGCTGGCATGACGGCCGGCGCGTATCCAGTCGCGCTGTTGTCAACGACGTCGTTTCGCTCATAGCAATCAAACTAAGATATGCTTCCGGTCGTGTCGTCTGTGTCGTGATAGCCTCTTAAAAGTTTCCAGACCAGTCCTGCCTAGATTGAACAAAAAATCATGGTGGAGCTTTCCGACCGAGTAATCTGGCATGAATGGGAGAAGTGCGAACCGCCTTCATACTCTAAGCCGCTTATATCTATGTAGCGGCCGGCACGTGGAAGACATCATCGTTGGCGCACTTCGAGAGTGGCTAGGTCGCAGAATCAGTTTGGGCTGGCGGTTAGGAGCGAAATCTTTATTCGCGCGTCGTGTGGACTCTTCGATCACAAGTCCCTGTGGAAAAGTTTCGTGATGGTTCGAACCGGAAAACGTTCACGGCATTGAAAATTGGTGAATCGTAGCCGTCACCCGATCTCCAGTGGTCCGCAACATGTTTAAATTTCTTTCCATACGGATGCTTTTTTGGCATCACCTCTGACGAGATTTTACAACCGGCGTCGCCAGTCGACCGCAGAGGCAGCAAGTGAACAAGCGCGCACCGATCATTTACATTCTCGACGACGAGGAATCCGTCCGGCGGTCGCTCGATAGTCTGTTCCGGTCTGTTGGCTTTGCAACCCGAACGTTTGTTTCCACCCGGGAATTTCTGGCATTCGAGCGCCCGGACAGTGATGCTTGCCTCGTGCTGGACATTCGCCTCCAGGGAACAAGCGGACTGGATTTCCAGGAGCAACTCGCAAGTCAGGGCATTCAGATCCCTGTCGTCCTGATGACGGGGCACGGTGATATCCCGATGTCCGTTCGCGGCATGAAGGCCGGCGCGGTCGATTTCCTGACAAAGCCATTCCGCGATCAGGACATGCTCGATGCCATTGCCTCCGCACTGAAGGTCGACAGCAAACGTCGCGCCAATCAGGAACAATGGGTCGATATCGAAAAACGCTTCGAGACCCTGACTTCCCGAGAGCAACAGGTTATGCTCATGGTCACCCGGGGCCTTCTAAACAAGCAGGTTGCGGGCGACCTTGGCATCAGCGAGGTCACGGTCAAGATCCATCGCGGCTCGGCGATGAAGAAGATGGGCGCCAGAACGCTTCCCGACCTCGTTCGCATGGCAGACGCGCTAAAGCAGCGGGGCATGAAAGGCGCCGGTAACACCACCGTATAATTTCCGTACTGGCTAAAGTGTGCGATTGGGGGAGCATCTGAAGTCTCACGCCGAGAAGGCAAGTCTCGATGCCGGCCCCCATGAATATACAGATTGCGGTCATTGACGACGATGACTCCTTCCGGATCGCGACGGAAGCACTGATCCGATCGCTTGGTTACGAAGCGACAGGCTATGCGTCGGCAGAGGCTTTTCTGGTCGACAGGCCGCACCAGGATGCGGACTGTATAATCTCTGATATCCAGATGACGGGCATGACCGGGATAGAGATGAAAGAACGGCTGAACGAGCTGGGATCCGGCGTCGCAGTCATTTTCGTCTCGGCTCACACCGATGCCACCCTGCCCCAGCGGGTACGCGAATGCGGAGGGTTCACCCTGCTGCATAAACCGTTCCACGGGCAGATCCTTATCGACGCCATTGATCGGGCGCTTGCAGCACTTCAAGAATAGGGCAAGCCTAGACCGTCGGAACCGTCCCGCCGTCGATGACAAATTCCGTGCCGGTGATGGAAGCGGCCCGATCGGAGGCAAGGAAGGCTATGAGATTGGCAACTTCTTCCGGCTTTGCAGGCCGACCGAGCGGTATCCCACCGAGACCGTCCATGATGATCTTCTTGCCGCCCTCATAATCCGTTCCCGCCTCTGCGGCCAGTCGCTGAGCCAGGCGCACCGATGCTTCCGTTTCGATCCAGCCGGGCGATACCCGGACAACCCGGACACCCTTGGGAGCGACTTCCTTCGACAGGGCCTTGCTGTAGGTGGAGAGTGCCGCCTTGGCGGCAGCATAGGCCGTCGTCGATTCCGGCAAAGGCAGAACACGCTGGATGGAAGTGACATGGACCACGACACCACGCCCCTGAGCCACCATTTCCGGGACCAGCTTTCTATCCAGCCGAACAGCGGGATAAAGGTTCGTGTTGAGCTCGTTTGCCCAGTCTTGCTCGCCGAGTGCCGCAAATCCCCCGCCGGGAGCAGATGAGCCACCGAGCATATGAACGATGATGTCCACACCGCCCAGCCGCTCGCGCACGGCTTCGGATACGGTCTCGCATCCTTCTTCCGTGGTCAGATCGGCCGCAACGAACAGATCCTCGGCCAAGCTCTCCGGCCGGGACCGCGCGGTTGTGAGGACGCGCGCTCCGAGGCTGCGAAAGAGCGCTGCCGTTGGCCCCCCAGCGCCCTTGGTGCCGGCTGTGATGAGGGCACGTTTTCCTTCGAGTTCAAGAAAGCCAGTCATCCGCCGATCTCCAGTTCGCTAATTTTGCCTGCCTCGAGCACAAAGCGGAAATGCAGCTGTGCGGGACTGTTGGGGAAGTTTCCGCTGACGGTAGCCAGCACGCAGGTTGCGTCGCCAGCGTCTTCCACGCTGATCGGCTGTGCCGTGTGGCTGTATTTCTGCTTGGCATCGAGCCACCACCGGCGCACTTGCTCAAGGCCGCGATGGGTCGCGCCTTCGTCTTTGACAATTGCGTTGTCGGAGAACGCGCTGGTCAGCGCATCGGCGTCGCCGGATCGTTCCGCTTCGAAAAAGCGTTTCAGGGCATCTGGTAAAATCATGGAAATGATCCTTCTCCTTCAGGGAACGAGCAGAAGATAACACTTGACCATTATCTTTATAATCGGGACAGATCAGGACGGAGTATTGAATGGATCGGGACAATGGAACACGCGGCACTCGATGACCTGGCCGCCGTTCTCGCGATCGCGAGGAAAGGAACCTTCCGCGCTGCGGCTGTCGAGCTCGACATGTCGACGACGGCTCTCAGCCACGCGATTGCCCGGCTGGAGGCAAGCCTCGGCGTACGTCTGTTCAACCGCACGACCCGAAGCCTGTCCCTGACGGGCGCCGGCAGGATTTTCGTTGATCAGGTCGGCCCGGCACTGCAGGAGGTTCGTGGCGCGCTCGAAGCGGTGCGATCCGAGCGCGATACGCCGTCTGGAACCCTGCGCATCAATGCCGCGCCGTTTGCCGCACAGGCTATCATGTCTCCGCTCGTGATCGAGTTCCTCCGTCGCTTCCCCGACATGACGGTGGATCTGGTGACCGAAGGACGGCTGGTGGACATCGTCGCCGATGGCTTCGATCTCGGGGTCCGTGTGGCCGGCCTCGTCCCGAGCGACATGATCGCCGTATCGCTTGGCCGCCCGCAACGCTTTGCGATCGTCGCGTCGCCGGAGTATTTCGAGAGGCATGGAAAGCCGATGGTTCCTCCTGATCTCCTCAACCATCAATGCATCCGGGTCCGCCTTCCCGATGGCGCGCTTTTCCGCTGGCGGTTCGAAAAGGACGGTCAGACGCTGCAGCTAGACGTAGACGGTCGCGTCATTCTCGACGAAGCGCACCTCGCCCGTACTGCGGTCATGGCGAATGTCGGCATCGGCTATTTCATGGAGCAGAACGTCATCGAGGACATCGAGGCAGGCCGGCTGATCCGCGTCCTTGACGACTGGACGCCACCTTTCCCCGGACTTTGCGTCTACTATCCGAACCGCCGAAATCTCTCGGCCAGCGTCAGGGAGTTTCTCACCCTCGTCCGCCAAAATGCTGCAAAGGAGCCCCGGCCGTCGACTACCGAAAACGCCGATCCGCCGCCGCGATAAGCGGAGCTCTCTAGGCTCACGGGAGCCTGCCGAAGACGAAGGTTGCGACAGGCGCCACGCTCATTTCGACGTCGACATAACCTCGAGCTTCCATCATCGCCTTGATGGCGGCCGGATCGTTGATGTCGCCGCCGCTTCGAAGCGTCCTAAGATTAGCCATGAGTGCCAGGAACGGGTCCTCCGGTCGGGTGTAGGCACCCGCGACAAGATACGCGTCGCTCATCGAGGCGCGCGCGATACGGTCGATCGCCGTCTCGATGATCGGGCGCTTGAGAAACATGGTTGGCAGCCAGGCGAGCGAGTACCGCTTGCGTTCTTCAAGCGCAGAGACATCGAGATTGCGCACGTTCACGCGGTCCGCATAGGGGCTTTCAGCTACGTTTTGCCGGGCGAGCTCCAGTGCTGGTTCCCATATATCGATCCCATCAACTTTGAGATCAGGGCAGGTCCGGGCTGCTTCGAGCGCGATACCTGCAACCCCGGTGCCAACATCAAGGAATTCTCCCTTCAACGTTTCCTGCATCTTCGGGTACTTCGCAGCAACGGAGTGAATATGGGTGAAGGCGCTTCTCGAAGCACGCCCGATGGCCTGCATCGCAGCGCCATCGGCAATCTCCCAATTCGATCCCCGGTCCGGATTGCGAAAGAGTTCACTCGCCTCGCTCAGCGCCATCTCGACCATGGTGAGAGCCACAGACGCCTGCCCCTCTTCGGCTGTATCGGCACCCTCCCCCAGCGCCATCCATGCACCAAGGTCGATCTGCTCACGAATGGCTGGAACAACCGAAGCGTTCGAGCGCAACTTGATCGACGCGCCGACAAGTGCCAACATTCTCGCCGACTTGGCGAGTTCCTGAAGCTGTGGGATGAACGTTTCAGACATTTCGTTGACCTCGTACACAGGGGGCTGGGAGTGGTTGAAGCAGACTAAGAACAGGCTCCGTTCGAGTTGACCACTGAAAAGCTGTTGCATTTGTAAAGGGGGACGGGGAGGCGTTGGAAATGGAGACTGCATTAGGTTCAACCTGTCTGGGACGACAGCATGCGCCTACATTCGCATGGGGCCGGGACGGCAGTCACCTTGGCCTTTTGGCCCGCCTGGTACGATGTCGATGCCCCAAACGCAAAGCAACCGCAGCTTCTGGGTAGGGTGTTTCGACTGATTTGGTTGCCGGGACCTGAACGCACAGAGACTTGCAAAATTCGTCGCCTTGAAGAGATTCGAACCTTCGACCCGCTGGCACGTCGAACCAAAGCGCTGATTATAAAGGTAAAAGAGATTCACTTGCGCGGCCATCACGTTCCTCATATGTTCTACAATCGATTTTCATGATGTGGACTCTGTGTTTTGAGCGTGATGCAGGATTTGCGGCCGCTGCTTCGACGAGCGTGATAGGAGCGAGTAATGAAATATTGTAGCTTTCATTGCACGATCCCGGTGTGGATGACCTCCGCCGCTACCTTATATTGCCGGCCGGTTTTGTAGTAGTATGGCTCAACGAAGAGAGAATGACCGTGTCGAACGCCAAGCAAATCCTTGCCATGCTGCGAAGCCGCGCTGAGGGCGACGACGACCTGTTTTTCTCGATCGCTCTGCAGATTGCCGCATCCGAGGCCCGTCAGGGACACAAGACCACGGCTGATGAGATGCGAGCCGAGGTTGACAGAGCCCGGGCTCGCAGATCCCGAGGAGCTAGTGTTGCCATTCCGCTCGCGGCGCCTCGAGGCGACCTCGAAGGACTTCTCGAGCTTCGCGAGCCACGCTTCAAGCTGAAGGACATGGTTCTGGCGCCGGGATTGCTCGAAAATCTCGAAGATATGATCCGGCAGCAACGGAAGCGCGACTGGCTGCGGGAACATGGCCGCACACCTAATCGCCGGGTTTTATTCGTCGGGCCGCCTGGTTCGGGCAAGACGATGTCCTCGGAAGCGCTGGCCGGCGAGCTCAACCTGCCATATTACGTGATCCGGCTAGAAGGGCTCATCACCCGCTATATGGGCGAGACCGCAGCAAAGCTCAGGCTAGTTTTCAACGAAACGGCAAAGCGCCGCGGCGTCTACCTCTTTGACGAATTCGACGCGGTTGGTGCACATCGCACGTCGACGAACGATGTCGCCGAGATGCGCCGTGTACTCAATTCATTCCTGCAATTCATGGAAGAGGGTAATTCGACGGACAGCCTCATTGTTTGTTCGACCAATCACCCCTCGCTTCTCGATCGAGCGCTGCTGCGTCGATACGATCTGGTCCTTGAGTTTGAAGCGCCGACGGCCAACCAAATCAAGCAAATTGTCATCAAAAACCTCAAGCCGATGTCATCGGCCAGACTTGGCTGGACGAAAATCGTCAAGGCAGCCGACGGTCTCAGCCAATCCGAAATCGTTCGCGCGGCCGATGATGCAGTCAAGACTGCGATCCTCGATGAACGCAAGACAATTGCAACCGAGGACGTCGTGCAACGTCTTGACCAGCGTCGGGAGATGCGCGACGCTTTCCTTGATGAGAAGCGTGTACACTGACCGATGGCAGGCCGATTCACGCTTCCCCACATTGATGTTTCGGCGCTCCATACCGCAAGCCCATATACCGGTACAGGTAGCGGTGGTTCGAGCGTGCCGCGGATCCGTGCGGAGCATGGGCGCAAACTCAGCAACTCACTGGATGTCGCGCTTGCCGCAATTACGGAACTCAGGGGTGCAGACCCTAGACTGGAACCTGCCGCAGGCGGATACATCGAAGTTGAGTTGCGGCCGGGCACAAGTGCCGACGTCTTAGAATGGAAGAAGCAGGGCATACGCCCAGGGGCGACGAAAGACCGCGATAACTTGCGCACGGTGGCGCTCTATGTTCCGGACAATGCGCGAGAAGCCATTCAGCAGATCCTCGATGACTATCTTTCAGGTCCCCTCTCTCCGAAGGGAAAACCGCCAAACGCCAGCCGCGTGGAGAAAATCGAGGAGATCAGGCGCGTACGCCTGGAAGTCTTCTGGACCGACGACCCTAATGCCCTGCCCGATAATCCTCAGCATCTAATGTGGTGGGCGATTTGGGCGCATCGCGATAATGAAGCGGCCGTTGAAGACGTCTGCCGCCGGCTCTCCCTTCGTGCCGCCTCCGACGATCGCCGGCTTTATTTCCCGGAAGCCGTCGTCATCCCCGTGCTCGCGCGCCGCGCCGCGATCGAGTTGATGACCTTCGCGACCGGCGTCGTCAGCGAGCTCCGACGCGCGAGCGACAATCCGGTGTTTTTCCTTGAAGACGCCCAGGAAAACCAGAACGAATGGGTCGACGATCTTGCTGGCCGTATCGTCTGGCCTGGAAACGAGGTTCCTGCCGTCTGCGTCATGGATACGGGGGTCAATCGCGGCCACTCGCTGATCGAGCCGGCACTTGCTGCAGCTGACCAGCACGCAATCGACCGTGACTGGGGCGTCGACGATCATCATAGCCATGGCACGGCTATGGCAGGCTTGGCACTGCACGGCGATTTGACGGCCGCACTATCCGATCGGTCCGAGCGACGGCTGAACCATCGACTGGAATCGGTGAAGCTCCTGCCGCCGCAGAATATGGACCCGAACGAGCCGCACTCCTACGGCGTGATCAGCCAGACCGCCGTATCGCTGGCAGAAATCGCTGCACCCGAGAGAAGCCGGGTATTTTGTATGGCGGTGACGAACGACAATGTTTCCGGTGCCCGGCCATCGACCTGGAGCGCTGCGATCGACCAAGCCGCAGCTGGCACGATGAATGGCGACGACGACGACGCTCCGAAACGGTTATTCGTCATTTCTGCCGGCAACGTTCCCGCCGAGATCGAATACGCTCGGATTTCTTCGCAGGACGATTACCCCGCCGAAGATCCAAGTCAGGCCTGGAACGCCATCACCGTCGGGGGATACACGGATCTAAATCAGATCGCCGACATGGGCTACGAAGATTGGTCGTGCCTTGCCGGCCCCGGAGAACTCAGCCCCTACAGCCGGACGAGCGTCAATTGGGCTCACGCCCGCGCGCCGATCAAGCCGGAAGTGGTCCTGGAGGCCGGTAATCGCGCGCTCAGCCCGGCCCGCCGAGAAGTTCTCAGCCTAGATTCACTATCACTTCTAACCACATCGCCGACAGCCGGTGCAAACGCCCTAACGGCGTTTCAGGCGACGAGCGCTGCGACCGCACTAGCCGCGCGCCTGGTTGCGAGGCTCACGGCCGAGCACCCAAACTATTGGCCGGAAACCGTCAGGGCGCTTGTCATTCATAGCGCCGAATGGACCGAACCAATGCTTGAGCAGTTGAACAGTCCTGCGGGAAAGAAGGACCGGTATCCGCTGATGAGGCGGTTCGGCTATGGCGTACCTGATTTCGACCGCGCCTCGGCTTCGGCGCAGGACCATCTGGCGCTGATCGCTCAGAACGCTATCCAGCCGTTCCGTTTGAAGGGGCAGCGGGAATTCAACGAGTGCCACTATTACCAGCTCCCGCTTCCGGCTGCGATCTTGGAGGATCTGCAGAACACCGTAGTAGAGCTGAAGGTCACGCTGTCGTACTTCGTGGATCCCAATCCGGGATTCTCGGCCAATGTCGATCCACAGCGCTACCAATCTTTCGGCCTGCGCTTCGACATGCAGCGCCGAGGCGAGCTTGCCGAGCGCTTCAAGCAGCGGGTCAATGCCGCAGAGCGCGAAGATGGTGCGCGGGCGCCAAGTCATGCCGACGATGCCCGATGGATGTTTGGCCCGGGCAGCATTTCGGCAGGCTCCCTGCATTGTGACGTCTGGTCAGGTCCTGCTATTGAGCTGTTGAGCCGTGAGCTGTTATGCGTGAAGCCGGTTGTAGGCTGGTGGCGCAATCGAGCTGCAAAGGATATCGTCAATCGCAAGACACGCTATTCGTTGGTGGTTACGTTGAAGGCTCCAGGGGTCGAGGTTGATCTCTACAGTGGCGTTATCGCCGCGAAGGCTCGCATTGAGACGAAGGTTGCAGCAGAAACAGATATCCTGGTCTAGTCTCGCCACAGAGGCTTATAGCTAAAGATGGCTTGCTCTTGAAGAGATACGAACCAGCGACCCCTTGTGCATCAAGATTCGCGCATTGAAATCACTAACCATTTTCAATTTTGCCAGAAAGTAGGCTAGGATGGACGGCATTATCGCGAGCACGCCATCCGTCGCCAAATTTTTGCTAGGTCGGCTTGATGCTCTTTGCAAAGAACTCACGTCCATCTGCATTCAGAAGATTGTGGATACAGGCCGGTTCCTTGCGTGGCCGACAATGAAGTAATTGACAAGCAAATCGCAGCAGGAGCCAAGCTGTTATCCTAGGTTGAGCAATCAGCGTAGATATCGCTTGGCAAACGCATCTTCTACCCGGAAGTTGGGGTATATCAGCGACCACGAAACGAAGGTTGATCTTCTCCGGAACAAGGCGATAGCAACCACCATCCTAGGCATCATCACCGGAAGCGGAACAAAGCCTCTCACGATCGGCGTTCATGGTTATTGGGGTGCTGGCAAGTCAAGCGTTCTCGAAATGATCGCCGAGCACCAGTTTCCTGGTGGAAAGACTCTGGTAATCCGCTTCAACGGTTGGCAATTCGAAGGTTTCGAGGACGCCAAGATCGCCTTGATCGAGGGCGTGGTCGATCAATTGATCGCAAACAAGACTATCTACGCCAAGGCCAAGGAACAAATCCTCGATGTCGTCAAACGCATCGACTGGCTCAAGGCAGCAAAAAAGGCCGGCGGGCTTGCCTTCACGGCCGCCACCGGATTGCCCTCGCCTGATCAGGCCATCGACCTCGCAAAGTTCGCCATGGGGAAAATCACAGGCGGAGAATGGGCGACACAGGAAAATGTCGAAGCGGCGGCCGAGGGTGTAAAGGGCTACCTCAAGGATGCCGAAGACAAGCCGACGGTTGCGAAAAACATCCGCGAGTTCAACAGCGCCTTCCAGAAACTCATTGAAAAAGCGGATATTGAGCGCCTGATCGTCCTTGTGGACGACCTCGACCGATGCCTTCCTGAGACAGCGATCGAGACACTGGAGGCGATCCGGCTATTCGTCATGCTGCCGCGAACCGCCTTCGTCATAGGCGCGGATGAGGCGATGATCAGGTATGCGGTCACGCGGCATTTCCCCGATCTTCCTACAGGGAACGCGACCCAGGATTATCCACGGGCCTATCTCGAGAAACTCATACAGGTTCCGTTCCGCATCCCTGCCATGGGTGAGGCTGAGACGAAGACGTACCTCACTCTGTTGGCGGTGGGGTCTCTGGTGGGCGAGGGAAGCGATCAGTTCAAGGCGCTCCTTAAGAAGGCCGAAGGCTACATGTCGACACCGTGGCTTCAGAAGTCGATCGGCGATAGCGAGGTCGCTGAGGCCCTCGGCGACGCCTACGACTCCGATGTTGTAGCGGCGGTTACTATGGTCGATCAGATATCCGCCGTTCTGGCATCCGGGACGAAGGGCAACCCACGGAACGTCAAGCGCTTTCTGAACTCCCTAACGCTGCGTCTCGCCGTGGCCAAGGCGAGAGGCTTCGAGAACGCAATCGATAGCCAGGTCCTCGCCAAGATCATGCTTGCCGAGCAATTCTTCCCTGACGTGTTCGAAGAGATCGCGCGTGAAGTCGGGGCAAATCCGGACGGGATAAGCGCTAGCCTGCTACGGCTGGAACAGCGTTGCGACAAGACGGCTAAACCAGCCGAGAGTGCGGTGACCGACCAGGCGGAACCGATCGCGCCGGTGGCTAGCGCGCAGGCCCATGAGCCGCGGATCGATGCGTGGATGATCCAGCCGAACATCATTCCTTGGGCGGGGCAGGAACTCAAGATCGGCGCGCTTGACCTTAGGCCCTATCTGTTCGTGGTCAATGACGTCAAGAATTTCGCGATGCTCGCGGCAGCACTCGACCCGCGCCTTCTCGTCATCGTCGACAAGCTCACGAAAGACGACATTTCGGCAGCTACCGCGCTCGTCTCAGTGGCCGCACTCGTCCCGGAAGACCGGATGCTGGTTTTCGAAGAACTCCGTGCCAAAGTACTCAGAACCACTGATTGGGAGCGGAAGCCCCAGGCGGTCACAGGCATGATCCAGTTCCTGACGAAGGTCCCGGAATTCGAGAGCAGATACCTTGAACTGCTGGCACAGCTACCTGCGGACAAGCTCGGCGCATGGGCAGCGTCGGGCCATAACCGGGCGGTGAAGACTCTGGCAGGAAAGGCACGCCTCAAGCAGATCATCGAGGGCTGGAAGACCACGGGAAGCGACAGCCTCAAGTCGATGATCCAGGTTGATGGGGAAGACTGATGGGTACCTCCACACCTTTCAACGGCGGCAAGAACTCGAACCCGCTCCTGCCATCCTGGCTGGACGACCCCTCCGGCGACCCGGGGGCACCACCCGCACCACCCGCCCCTCCAGAGCCTGGACAACCCGGCCAGCCGCAACCGAGTAATCCGCCACCTGGCGGCCCTCCACCCGACGCGCCGCCTCCCGGGGGGCCTCCAACACAGACTCCTCCCGCAGCGCCGGCGCCGCCTCCGCCCTCCGACAAGCGCTTCACTCCAGGTCGGAAGGCCTTCAACAAGGGCGCGCGATCAGGGGATTCGGGTGATCGGGAACGGGCCTTCGGAAGATCCGCTTCGTCGTACGTGTCTCGTTCCGGCGGCGGAGCGGGCGCGTCTGCAAGAGCCAGCACTGACCGACGTGCCGCTGGACGGCTGGTCGATCTCCTCATGCGCGCAGGTGCCGAGGGCTCTGACATCCGCCAGGAGTTGCGCCGCCTCGACCTCGCGTCGCTGGCACAACGCTCGACCGCAGAGATCTTCGAGGCTCTGATCGACTATGTCTGCGAACCAGGCGGAGACCTCGACCAGGCTTTCGTCCGCGACGCGTATTCCGAGGCGCTGCACGAGGTGCCCAAGGACATGATCGACCGCCTCGAGCGCCCCGACAGCGCGACGATCAACTTCGTACTAGAACGCTTCATCACGAACACCATCATGAGCAGGCTGCTCAACGCCGTCGGGAACGGTGCCATCACGCTGCCTGAGACGGCGGCCTCCGCCGTTTCGTTAAACGATTCATTCCGGGAATGGATTCTCGGGCGTGTTCAGGATGCTATGGAGGCGACCAAGGGGGTGTTCCGCGAAGGACAGGTTTCCGCTCAGATAGACCGCATCTACGAGACCGCCTACGGCATCCTCGAACGGGCCGGACAGCACGATGGAGATGACCAGTGACCAGATACGTAATCGCTCCCTTGCTTGGCCCATCCGACGGTTTTGATCCGGCACCGAGGGGTGACGAGCAGATCCACCGTTTCGACATCCTTCACGACGGTCATCTAAGGCTGGGCATCAAGAGCGCTCTGTCACAACTGAGAAAGGCGGAGGGGGTCCCGACCGGGCATGGTCTCGAGCTGCTGCTTCTGGCCACGGTGGTATCCCTGGCCGACACCCGCATCAACCGGGCTCGTTCAAGCCAGGACGGATGGACCCGCGAGATCGGGCTCTATCTTCCCGTGGCCGACCCGGTGAGCTGGTATCCCGCGAAACCCATCCTCGAAAGGATGCTGCGTTTCCTGACTGGCGACCTTTGGACCGTGGATTTCAGAGCCTGGCTTGGCGAACTCGGTCGAGTGCGTCTGCAAGGCAGCTTGATGACACCGACTTTCAATGCAGTGTCGCTATTCTCGGGCGGTCTCGATAGTCTTATTGGCGCGATCGATAAACTCGACGATGGGGCCGAGAACATCTATTTCGTCAGCCACAAGGCAGACGGCGCGATCAGCAAGCCCCAGAACGATGTCTATGAGCTCGCCACGCGGGCCTTCCGCAACCGCTCTCCAATGCGGTTGGCCTTTCCTACGGGGAAAGTTCAGGACGTATTCCCCGAACTAGGGAGCGAAAATTCCACACGAGGGCGCTCATTCCTCTTCATCGCACTGGCCGCGTTCGCTGGCTCGGCTCTCGGAACGCCATTCCCCATCTATGTTCCGGAGAACGGCCTTATCTCGCTTAACGTGCCGCTCGACGCGACGCGACTGGCGAGCAACAGCACCAGGACGACGCACCCGTTCTATTTCCACCGCTGGAACGAGCTGCTGACGACGCTTGGCATCGCCGGGACAGTGCAGAATCCCTATTGGAACAGGACCAAAGGCGAGATGATCCTGGAATGCGCACGTCCGGACATCCTCAGGGCGACAGCGGGGTTGTCGATTTCCTGCGCCAAGCCCGCGCACGGCAGGTGGGAAGGTAGCAGCGAGCCTCACTGCGGCTATTGCCTGCCCTGCATCATCCGACGCGCCGCCTTTCTCAAAGGAACGGAGGTCATGGCCGATCCGTCCAAGTATCGAATGGAAGATCCCGCGAATTCGGACCTCGATAGCACGAATAAGAAAGGCGAGCAGTACCGCGGCTTCGAATACGCGATCGAACGTCTCCGTCAGGATCCGACCCGGACCCGATCCTTCATCTACAAGACTGGCCCCCTCATGGAGGATCTGGACAAGATCGAGGGGTTGGAAGGTGTCTATTCGAGAGGTATGGAGGAGGTCGCAGCGTTCCTGAAAGGGATCGAGACCATATCTTCAGAGGCCGAAACCTGACCCGTCTTGTAGACTTCCATTGTCACCTTGACCTCTACCCGGATTTCGAGGCCCTCGTCACAGAGTGCGAGCGGCTTTCCATTTACACGCTTGCGGTCACCACCACGCCGCGCGCTTGGACGAAGAACAAGTCCGTCGCATCCAAGACCAAATACATCCGTGTCGGGCTTGGCCTCCACCCCCAACTTGTCGGTACGCATGGCAATGAGATCGATCTCTGGGAGAAGCTTCTCCATGAAACCGCCTATGTGGGCGAAGTGGGTATTGATGCCAGTCCCCAATACGCCAAGTCGCTGCCAGAACAGAAGCACGTCTTCGAACGTGTCCTAAAAGCCTGCTCGTACGAGGGCGGCAAGGTCCTCTCCATCCACGCTGTCCGGTCCGCTTCCCTTGTCCTGGACATGCTTGAAGAGCATCTCGACCTATCGACGAACACTCCGGTACTCCACTGGTTTTCCGGTTCACCCTCGGAAGCGCGTCGGGCTGCTAAGCTCGGCTGCATGTTCTCCATTAACGACCGCATGCTGACCGGATCCAAGGCCGAGCAGTTGCTGAAGGCCATTCCGGAGGAGGCGATGCTTACGGAGACAGATGGCCCGTTCACGGAAACGGGCGGCAAGGCGAGCCGCCCGAAAGATGTCGGTATCTGCGTCAAACATCTCGCTGCCCAGATCGGACGTGATCCGACCGCAGTGCAATCACTCGTATTCGAGAACCTTAAACGCCTGCTCGGCCAAATCCGGTGAGTGGCCTAATCTCCAGCTCACTTCGGCTGCCGTGAACTATGCTGGACTACACGAACTCGCGACGGATAGAATGAGGATTGGTGACAGGCGAGCTCAACTCTTCATCCGTTATTGATGGCCTACATGCGCATAGCCCCAGGCGGCCTGGATCCTTCTCGATTTCTCGGACCTTTCAATCGCTTCAGACATAAGACGGATCACGTGTATACCTACTGAACAAATTCCCTGTCACGGTCCGTGAAATACACTGTCGAGCCGTGGAAGAGGTTGTTCCGTATCGTCCTCACCTGAAGAAGCACATCCACGGAGGTCACAGGAATCAATGCGTCTCGGAATTCACATCCCCCTTCCGCGGTCTTAATCAAAGTGCGCGCCTTAGCCAGCGCCGCGATTGCGGCTACCCGCACTGCGATTTATCTCCGCGTCAGTATTCGTTTTCAACGCCCATTTCAACCAGAAGCAACCGCTCCTGTTCTGCCTCCAAGTCAGATCGAGCAACCTCTATCGCCTTCATGTCGAGCGCATAAAGTGGCATCTGCCAACGACCATACAGGTCGCGAGCATTATCCGTTGTCGCGCTCTCCGATGCCATTTTTCTTTCGAACAATAGCGTCAGCGTTGCTTCAATCAACCGATCGTTTTCCCGCGCCGGCGTCTCATCTCGAAAATTGATCTCGCTCCAAATAGAGGAGATCAGCTCCAGGCCCTCGACCGTAAATGCACCGAACGCATCAAGCGCTTCGGCGACGACGAGGGCGTCAGGCTTGGGATTGTAGAAGCCGACGTAGGCAGACGGTACAACCCATTGCAGGCTACCATCATCCAAGGCTTCGATGTCGGCATAAAGTCTCGTTTCGCGGCGATAGATGAGATCGTTTGGTGCGATGAATTCTCCCATATTGCCTTCGACATAGTGGGTCACCCTACGTCGGTCGATGATCCTGCGAAGTTCCTTTAAATCGACCGGGCGCCACTGGCAGGCTTCAGCATAAAGAAGACGTGCCAAATGGTCGTAATACCATCCCATCAACACTCCAATGCGCCTCGAAACCTCTTTTTTTGGGCACCGTATGATGTCCATGAGGATGAGTATTTTGGCAGCTTCTTCTTCGGCATGCCCTTTGAGCAGCATGGATTCTCGCGGCATTTGCGAAACCGCTTCGGATGCTGCGTGTAGACCTTGCGCGCTCTGAAGGAGAATCGGTAATCCCTCCGCGATGAACGCCAGGCGTTCGGCAAAAGGCAGGTTAACGATCTTTCGAGCCTGCCGTAATCCGATATCAATTCTTGCCATCAATCACCCCTCACCAGCTCATCCGACAGTAACGGTGGATTAGTCTGCGTGCTGTTCTTTCGCGTTAGGCCCCACGCTATCGAATAGATTATAAAACATCGAGAATCGCGCGAAAGAGGAGCGTAGCTATTCCACCCATTCCGACGATTTCTGCGGGAGCTTTCTCGACTGCTCTCGCCTTGAGGCCAAATCTGGTCGCATGGTTTTTGGGCGCTGGCGCATCGGCGGCTTCCGGAATTCCGACCGGTTACGCGATGATCCGCGACTTTAAGGCTCAGATTTTCTGCCGTGAGAACAAGCTCTCTAAGCGGGAGATAGACATCGGCGACCCGGTCTGGATCGACCGGATCGACGCTTTTTTCCATCGCACGTCCCTGCTCCCGCCAGACGGAGATCCGACTGAGTATGCTGCAGCCTTTGAAGCGGTCTATCCGCAGGCTCGCCATCGCCGGCAGTATATTGACGATGCAATCTTGAAGGGTTCCCCATGTTTCGGCCAGAAGGTCCTGGCGAGCCTCATCGCCGGCGGCAAGACTGATTGCGTGTTCACCACGAACTTCGATCCGCTGATCGAAGATGCAACCTTATCGGCCAACGCGCAGCGTTCAGTTGCCATGCAGCGCAGGCCGACGGTGGCAGGGATCGATTCTGCTGAACGGGCGCTACGCTGTCTCAATGAGTCGGACTGGCCGCTGGTTGCAAAGCTCCACGGCGACTATCAGGAGATATCCATCAAGAACACCGGCTCCGAGCTGGAGAAACAAGACGAGCGCATGAGGCATGTGCTGGTGGAGGCCAGTAAAAGGTTCGGCATGGTTTTTGTTGGATATAGTGGGCGCGATGCTTCCGTCATGGACGCCTTGTCGTCTGTGCTGACCGAGCGCTCGCCGTTTCCCAACGGGCTTTACTGGATGACATCGTCCGCGTCCCGTCTGCTGCCGGCCGTGACCGAATTCTTGACGAAGGCGCAAAGGGCAGGGGTCGATGTTGCGGTTGTCGAATGCGCAACCTTCGACGAGCTTGCGGCGGACGTCATCAGTGCAATAGACCTCCCAAGCGAATTGCACGACCACATCATGAAGGCCAGGCCCAACTCTCGGTTAATTCCGGTAACTGTACCCACCTCCGAGGCGCGGGCCTTTCCCGTTTTGCGATATTCCGCCCTCATGGTGGAGACGCTTCCTTCGCATGCGCGAAAGATTGTCCTTGGGCAGTCGACAACCTCCCCCGCCGTAAGGGAGCTCCTCAAAGCTGCAAAATGCCGGGCGATCGTCGCCGCGAACGGTCGCGAGATCGCAGCGTTCGGGAATGACCAGGAGCTATTGAAGGCTCTGTCGTCGCTCAATCCGAAACTTGCCGGAACGGTTTCTCTCGACCCAGAAGCCGACAGCTGGGCTCTCGGCATTCTTTATGACGCGCTGGTGACCGCCTTTTCGCGTTGGCGCCCGCTTACCCCACGCCTACGACGGTCAGGGCACTCCTTGACCGTATCGTCGCCACGCGAGGGCGAAGATGAGCAGCGGCGACGGAGACGTAGCGAGACCCTGAAACCGCTGCGTGACGCCTATCAAACCCCGCTGACCGGCGCAGTCCCCGGGCTTGGTTATCCATTTTCTGAGGGCATTCTGTTGAAGCTCGAACAGATCGACGGACGATGGTGGTGTGGGTTTGACCCATACACCCATGTGGACATTCCAAGGCTGGACCCCACGACAGGCACCGGCGGCATCGTCGACGAACCTTCGGTTGATTCGCTGTCCGCCCCCCGTGAACGCCATGGCGGCGATCCGGCAGGCGACTGGCGACGGGAGCGCTGGGCGCAGAGATACAACAAGCAGTGGGCCGCCATTATTCACGCATGGGCTGGCCTTTTGACCCGTTCCACCGATGGCGAGACCAAGGCATTCGGCCTTGAGGACGAAGTGGGCGTGGATGCTGTATTTCGACTGTCCGAAGTTACGGGATGGAGCCGGCCGAGTCACCACCACCGCTATTTTGACAGGAAGAAGTGATGGCAACCCAAGGTCCTACGTCGAAGCTTCCACCTTTCTCGCTCCTCGACGAGCCGCTGCTTTCCTTTTCGGCGTCCGACGACCGGGAGGTCGATGTTCATCCGCTGCGCGGCCTGCTCAATTTCGGACCTTTTTCGAAAGGTTCTTTTGGCGGCTACACATCCAAACTACGGATTGCGACTGTCGGGCCCGAGGCCTCGTTTAGGCGCCGTGGCGACTTGATGGCGTCGTTGCGCAATGCCTATCAGCCGAGTGATCGCTCTGAATATGTGCCGCCCTATCCCGGCTTCGAGGCGCTTTTTCGCGTCAGCCTCGAACCCGCCGGACGCGGCACCCATATCAAATGGCCGGACGCTCTTGATCAGCTCCCTGGCCAAGGCGATGCCCAGTCTCGTCTCTTCCTTGCTATGGAAGACGCGTTGAGGCGGTTGGACGCTGTCCGGGCAGAATTCGACGTCGTCCTTGTGCATTTTCCCGACGATTGGGCATTCGCGACACGCGGCAAGTTTTTCGACGCCCATGATGCGCTGAAGGCGCTTGGTGCGAAATACAACATCCCGACACAGGTTATCAACGACCGCGTTTTCTCATTCTCACACGCAGCGTCCCGCTCCTGGCGCCTCGCGATCGCTCTTTATGTGAAAGCCGCCGGCACGCCTTGGAAACTTGCCCCTCTGAAAGGTGTTCCGACCGATACGGCCTATATCGGGCTGGCCTATGCGCTGAGAGGAGATCAGCGAGACGCGCATTATGTCACTTGTTGTTCGCAGGTTTTCGACATGGATGGCGGGGGAATGCAGTTTGTCGCGTTCGAGGCGCGCGATCCGGTTGCGGATGCCGCCGAAGCCCGCCGGAACCCCTTTCTGAGCCGGGACGACATGCGGGCCGTGCTTGCCCGCAGCCTGGAGCTTTATCAGGGCCGCAACGGCGGGATCCTCCCGAAGCGGCTGGTGATTCACAAGACCACCGCATTCAAACAATCCGAGATCGACGGAGCATTCGATTCTCTTGCCGGTGTTCCGGAAATAGAATGTATCGAGATCAACCCGTCCCCCGGCTGGCGTGGCGTATGGCTCATCTCGTCAGGGCGAAAGACCCCACCTTCGCAGCCGTCGGGCTATCCCGTCCCAAGGGGAACCTGTGTCGTCAGGTCTGGGACCTCGGTGCTTGTCTGGGTGGCAGGCAATGCGCCTGAAGTTTCGACCAAGGGCGACTACTATCAGGGTAAGAAGAGCATCCCAAAGCCGCTGCAATTGATCAGGCACGCTGGGAGCGGCCCGCTCGAATTGTCGGCCCATGAAGCACTGGCATTGACAAAAATGGACTGGAACAATGATGCGCTCTACGATCCGGTCCCGGTAAGCATACGCTACTCACAGCGGCTCGCGCGAACGATCGCGAATGTCCCCGACCTGCCAAAGAGTGTCTATCCGTACCGTCTTTTTATGTAATAGGTTTCGATCGCGGCCTGACATGATGGCGCGATCGGCGACAGCCGGCAGGTTAAAAATGCGCTTTTAGCTGGGTCAGGCCACCACCTGAAGCCCCCTAAAACCCCAGGAGCATCGGGAAGACAGGGGAGGACGGCAGCACGGGAAGACGCGGAGCACCGCACACACTCCGCAACCTACTGTATTGCAACCATAATTTCCACACCTTTGCGCTAAATCGCGCAGTTCAGGTAATCAGGCCCTGCCAAATCGTGTCTCTACCACTACGCCGAAGGCGATTTCGTGGGATTGAAGACAGCAATCTGGCGCGCGTGTTCCCTCGTTGCGGCGCGCGTCCGGTTCAGTCATTGTCAGTTCAGCAACGAGCCGAAGAGGATCTGGTCAAATGGCCAACGGACGGCAATCAACGGTAAAGCGCCTTAAGATGGCCGAGCGGGCACAGCAGCAGATGCAGCTGCATTTTCCTGGCGTGCCGGCAGCTTTCTTCTGGCACCGCAAGACGAATGATGGCTATACCACCCTGCCGCGTACCCTCCCGATCGCCATGCAGGCGATCGACGACCAGTCTAAGGGACACCCGGCCGGCCACACCCTATTCAGCTTGTGGGCGCGCGCGCCCGACTACCCGTTCCTGACAATCGAGAACCCAACGACCTTTGCGGCAGAAGCTGGCTTTGCAGGTACAAGGGTAGTCGATACCTGGCGAAAGCGGATGAAGGCCTTGCGAGCCCTGTGGTTTATTCAGACCAAGGCGGGTCCGTCGGGAGAATTTCATTACGTCTTTCTCGTCAACCCCAACGTCGCGGTCGAGTGGATGAAGATGAACGGGCAGATCCAGGATGGTCTTTACGCCCGCTTCATCGATCGGGTCATGGAGGTCGGTGCTTTCGGCGAGATCGAAGGATTTCGCGAGCATATGGACCTAGTGAGACAGCAGCAGGCCGCAGCGGAAGCAGCGAAAACCGCAGCCGCGGGGCAAGTCGCCTCCGAAGCACCCGTTGCAGCTGCCAGCGAGCAGACCGTCTGATGGCGGCGGACCAAAACGAGAAATGCCCGCCAGAAGCGGGCATTTCCCTTAGATCGTATGACGATGAGGGTGGTGTTAACCCGCGACCTCACGCGCCTTTCGGACACCCGTTTACTACAAGCACGGCACTACTGTCAACGAAATCGTCGCCTGCTGACCATATGGAATAGAGACAATGCCATTCACGCCCGAAGAGATCCATAGGTTGCCGACCGTCCTGTCGGCTCCTCGCTTTGCGACCTATCTCGCCGAGAAGACTAGTGACAAGGAAGCGGCGTTAGAGCTGTATCGCTGGAACATGGAAGTATCGGCAGCGTTTTTTGTTCCTCTTCAGATATGCGAAGTCAGCGTCCGAAATTCAATCGTCAGCGCCATTGAAAACACGTACGGCGCCAACTGGCCGTGGGAGAAGGGCTTCGAGATTTCGCTCAGAAACCCACAGCGCGGCTATAGTCCGCGGCGCGACCTCACCGATCTTGCACGCCGGCTGCCGACGGCCGGCAAGATCGTCGCCGAACTGAAGTTCGTCTTCTGGGAACGCATGTTCACTTTGAGCCATGACAAGACGATCTGGAATTCTCAGCTGATGGCGGTCTTTCCCAATGCCGACCCGGCCAAAACCGTCCAGCAGCTGCGCGGCGAGGGTTTTGACAAGCTTCAAAGGATCCGCGACCTGCGCAACCGCATCGCCCATCACGAACCTATCTTCCGCCGCAATGTCCAGCAGGAGTATGATCGCATCCGCTCGATCGTCGCCTGGACCGACGTCACCACCGCCGATTGGCTCGACAAGGTCGAGACCGTCACTTCAATGATCGCGACCAAGCCCTGATCCCGCCTGTTCTTGCACTAATCGCACACCACATCTATTGATGACTACCACTCCACCGGGGCCTTTCGCGTATGCCAAGCTCCTAACCGGTCTCCCGCGCCGCCCGAATAGCCTTGTCTGTCAGCCCTCTCGGCCATCAAGGGTGCATCCATCCTACTGGCTCCGGCCATTCCTTTTCGCCAAGCAGGTGCTTTTTCAGCTTGCCACCCAAGGCCAAATTGTTAAGGCGCAGCTTTTCTAGCAGTTCGTTGAATTCGACATTCTCTTCATTCGGATCTGTTAGAAGTCTTTGAATGCGACCGTAAGTGCCGTGCAGACGGGGAAGTTGTCTATTAAATTGCTCAAGGAGCTCGAGCGCTGCTGAGAGCCTGTCCTCCCTTTCAGAAACCTCCCTCGAGGTCATGATCGCTTTGATATCCGGTTCGAGGATGTGCAGCGCAATTATCTTATCGCCTTCGTCAAGTAACCAGAGCTCTAGGTCTCCCAAGTCTTCTAGGATCACTGTCGTGTAAATTAGCGCGCGGCTGAGCCATTCGGTCCGCGTGTCGCGATCAGGGGCTTGGTCCAGAACAGCGGACCATGCTTGAGGCATAAAATCCCCGACGCGTCCAACCTTGTGTTTGATCAACAGACCGAGAAACAGTTCGGCGTGCTGGAGTCCACAGTCCTCGATGATTTGGCGCACGATGTTGGCCTTGCCCGTCCCCGATATCGCATTCCATGCCAATTCGAACAACGGATGATCCGGCCGGCGCACGATGAGATCGACCACCGGTTGCCATACGGCTGCATTTCTGTGAGCCCTATTCCACAGCCGCGACGGCTGGCCTGTGAAGGCTTGGATACATGCCGTCAAAAGCTCGACTGGAATATCCGCCAAGAGGGTTTCGGGGGGATCATCGAGTGTTAGGCATGCCGGCAACAGCAAATGCTCCAAATCCTTCGGCACTACGGACGACGTAAGAACAGACGCTTTTAGCCACACGGCATCCGAACGGGATGATTCGAGGATGTCTTTGAGGAGTTCACGCTCCGTATTACTTAACGTCTCCCAGTGCTCCGCGATATCGCTCACTACAACATAAGACGCGCTGCTTCCCGGCAATGAGAGGGCGCGTGCAAGCCGTCCCTCTCGGAGCTCAGGTTTCCCATTTGTGATATCGAGAAGCAGGTCGACAAAACCAAGTGAAAAATCGTCGGGGACCAGTCCCTCCCCTGTAAGTCTCTCGAGCCAGTGCAGCCAACTCTCGCAAATGGACGTCAGAAGTTCGGGTGCAATCTTTCCTCGCGCTTCCATAACGACGTTGAATAGGCGTGCCTCCGTGAAATCGGTCGTTGCCGGTAGCGCATCGAGGGCACTCGGCATTACTGCGGCGAAGAGATCCCATGCGCCGGCCGGCCCCGTATACTCAATGCGGTCAAACCTCACGAGGTTCGGCATCATGGCCGCCGCCGCGGCCGGAGACGACGCTTGCGCGGAGATAATCCCAATTAGGCGCGCTCTCCTGTCTTGAGAAAGAGTCGGCCAGCCCTTTACCGCCCCATCAAGCATGGCGGACGCGACGGCTGGGTGGTCGTCGGCGTTGAGTTGACGGAGGACGTCGTCATCTGCTGAACGATCCACTGAAAACCAAATTTCAGCGGCGGTTGCGCGAATAAAGCCTTCCCCATAGTTGAGGAGGCGAGACATGGCCTGGTGACCAAGTGCAAAAGGTTCGCCTTTGTAATAGCTTAGGGCGCGGCAGGCACCTTGTGGCCGGAGATAGGACTCTTCTGGTGCTTCGAGGAGATTCAACTCAGTCAAAACGTCTTCTCGCTCAGGCGGAAACAGAAGGGCTTCAAGCCGTTCTGCGCCGCTGAAGGTCCGGCCGAGCGGAAGGCAAGCTTCATCCTCTCGCCACGCCATCGTTGCCACGTCCCGTCGTTGGATTGCGATTACCCAATCAGGCAGGCGTGCCTGAAAATCCCGGGGTAATTCGCCGATGTAGCGCATAAGAAACGCATAGCAAAGGTCGCGCGTCGCCGGAAAATAGCTCTCTAATCCGCGTTCCGCGAGCTCCGGAATTGCGTTTGGTCTTCCGGAACGCACAAATCGGTCGTGGATCCAATCGAGATTCCGGGCGGCCGCCTTCGAGGTCGACCCGCTCCTGCAGAACAACGCCCGCGTGAGTACCATAAGTGCGTCTTCGACCTGCTTTTTGGTCGACACCCCCGCTGACGCTTCGCCCGCTGCACGGTAATAGGCATGTGCGAAATTGACACTCTCTGAAGACCCGTAACTGATCAGGCGGCGCGTTTCGAACGCGTCCAAACCGACGAGTGCCGTTTGGTCGAGCCTTGGTTTTTCGTCATAATCTGGATCGGGTGACGGTTCGGGAGGATCACCGCCGATCTGAGTAACGGTGAAGTTTGAGGTTGGCATACCCGGAAGCCCCTCCCCTCCCTTCCCCAGCAGGAACGCAAGTTCCAATTCTGAGATCGGCTCCATGGCAGTGGTCCCGATTGCGAGGCTTCGCGCAAGCGCCTGCAGACCCTCCGCTTTCCATACATCGGCCAGCGCTGAAGCGCGCTCGTGCGCAATCCGCTCAATTTGTCCTACCTTGTAAGGCACGCGAGCCTTTGCGTAGTGTCGCGCCAGGTGACGGATACTGCCGGCATCCAAAACCAATTTTCCGGACGAGAGTGCATCGTTCACAAACCGGGCGAGTTCGGGAGGCATGGCGACTGGTGCAGCTTCCTGACACCAGATTCTGGCGGAAAAGGCTGCCCTGAAGTCGCTGAGGTCGTGCCATGGGTGGCCGTCAATATCCAAGTTTGACGCATCACGCGCGCCAGTCGTCACCAAGAGCTGCTCCTGCGATTGAGATACAATCAACCGTCGGTCGTGGCGCAGGTGACCAATCAGATCCTCCAGCTGCTGGTACATCTTCACGTGTTCCGGCTCTGTATGAGTCCCGCCCAAAGGGTCATCCAGAACGGCGAGCCGCTGGGAGCTACTGGGTTCGCTCAAAAAACGTTCCGCTTCTTTAACGTCAGACAGGACGCGAACGCTGTAACCGAGCGTTTGAAATTTTGCGGCGACGTATCGCGCAGCATCTGATTTCCCAGTTCTTGGTCGGCCTGTCAGCAGTAGGACCTTGCTTTGGGAAAGCGTATCTTCCCAATGTGCTTCATCGCCCCGCTCGATGTAACCCTGGGGCAAGAGCGAGCCCGCCGAAGATGCGTCCAGAATTCGCGCAATGTCAGGCAAGACATTCGCTGCCAAGCCTTTAGCTGTCTTGATCACGTCTCGTAGGCGACTGATGGTGTCGCTCGTGCGGTCTTTCGGAACGTCGTGAATGCGCACGAGAATATCGTCGCACACCGAGGTTAGTCCAATTTCGTCAAGCCGCTCGATCAGCGCAAGGCGTTGTAGCGCGATATTCAACAAGTCCGGTGTAAGGCCGGCCGCAATAGTAGCTCTATGCTGATCTCGCGCCTTCGTCAGTTTGCTTGGGTTCTTTTCGCGTGATGGTTTAGCAAAAGCTGTCAGCAGTGCTTGGGCGTTCGCTATGCCAAAGGAATGATCGCGCTGGGATTCTTTCCACCCGAAGGGTTGCACCAGCGCTGAGGTCGCGTCGTCGCACCGGCTCGACAACACGAGTACGACAAAACGGGAGCTGTCCGCCAGCAGCCTTTCGAGAAGCGTATTTCCCGCGACCCTTTTGCCAGGATGACCGAGGTAATCGGCGAGGTCTTTGATGCCGAACCGACCTTCCGCACCCTTCACCTGGATTTCCACGACGGCGCCGTTCTCTCGAAGCTCGCAGTCTTCGCCACCATCAGGTTCGATTAGCAGTTCCGCCCCAGTTCGGTGAACCGATCGAAGACCAAAAGCAATGCAGACCAAATCTTGAAAGTCATATTTTTTTGGTCCCGTTACGTTGATCGTCAATTCATCCTCCCAAAGCGTAGCTAGCAGGCCGCGACTTACAATTGAGTAGCACGTTTCAGCATGCCTACCTTTTATATCGACCGCCCGTCATCTGCCCAAGCTCGACGTGTAGCTTCGGTGGTTCGGCAATCCGTTCATCGGCGTTGGTGTCCTGCCAGAGAAAGCGCATCAGAAAATACTGACACCGCTTTTGTCTTCACGACCCCGCCACCACCTGCCGACTCCATCTAGAGAAAGACAGTGGGTGCCTACAGAATTCCCCATGCCCGAAACCTTCCCCTCCCGGTCATCTCGCGCAGACCGAGCTCCAAAACGATCCGCCGCGCCGCCTGCGGCGTTACATCCAGCGTCTTCGCCACCATCCCGGCCGACACCAGCGGTTTTGCTATCACCAGCTCGACCAACTCCGGCAGCTTTGACGACGTCCGCCGCCCTTCCAGCTTTCGCTCCATCAGTGTTCGAGCCAGCGCCAGCCTGTCATGCTCCTTGAGCCCGGTCTCCGCGGCCGCCAGAAGCCCATGTGCGATGGCGAGTAGCCGGGTTTGGCGATCGCGATGCCGGCGCCGATCGACGGGAATGGACTTGAGCCCAAGATTGAGCGCCGCAAGATGGGTACCGGTGGTGACGCCGGCCTGGCGCAGGATCGACGCGGCCAGCAGCCGGCCGAGCCAAGGGGCGTGCTGCAGCACGGCCAGCTCATTCCAGGCATCGAGGGCGACGATCGCCTGCAACACCGCCGGCAGTTTTTCGGCCTGCCGCAGCACGCCACGCCATTCATCGAGCCGGGCATCCTCGTCCCAGTCGAGATCATAGACCAGCGGATCGGCCGGAGCCCGGCCGGGCTTTTTGGCTCGTTCGATCGCAGCGTCAGAGCGCGCGAGCAGCGCATCGATAGCCGCATAGTCGACGCCGGGGAGATCTTGGGCGTCGTCGGCGTCATCCCCCTCCCCTTCCGAGTCGATCGCGATCGCCGGCCGAATAACTCCGGTCGTCGTACCCTCGTCCGCGCCGCCCGCCCCGATTTCCGAGGTTTTCCGTAGCGAGCGGATGCCGTCGGCGGACATGGCCCAGTCCGGCGATTGCCCAGCGATGCGCCGGCGGGTGCGCAGCACGTCGCGGGCGATTGTCAGCTCATGGGTGGGTGTGCGAATATCCTTAGTGGCGTCGTGGAGGACAAGGTCCTCGAGATGGACCAGTTCGCCGTCGATCCACAGCGAGGCACAGGCGTCGGCGAAATTCTGACGCTCGATCCACCCGCTTCCGACGGTCGAGCGGGCGATGCGCTCGTCAAGGCGCGCCAGAGCGATACCGGCTGTGGGTTTTAGTTTAATTTTTCAACTCGGAAATTGTCATACGGACGTAAGGGTTAGGCGATAAATTTCAGTAGATTTTTCGCTAAGGATTTCAGCGAGGTCTGCCCATGCCAAAGCAATTGCATGATCAGGGATTGCCGGCGACACGCGCGATCTCAGATGAGCATTGGTCAGTCGCGCTCCGCATGGCCCGCGAACTGGACAAGATCCTTGATGGCATCGGGCCGAAGCAGGTGGCCGTTTCGCGCGCGGCGGCCGAGTTGCGGCTAACGCGGCGACAAATCTACAATCTCCTCGTCCGCTATCGCATGGACAGGAAGGTGACAGCCTTACTCCCGCGCACCGCAAAAAGCCGCCGCAAGCGGCTGTCAGAAAAACTTGAAGCAATCATAGCGACAACACTGCGCGAGCAATGGCTGACACTGGAAGCTCCGCCCCTTGCCCCGGTCGTGGCTGAAATCCGCGCTCGTTGCGAGGAAGCCGGGCTGACCTTGCCGTCATACGTTACGGTTGCCCGACGTATCCCGATGCTGTTTAGCGCTGAAGAGATCGCCAAGAAACGGTCAGCCAATCCGAAACACCTGCTCCGGCTGAGGCCACGACCAGGATATATTCACGCAACTCACCCGCTCGACGTCTGTCAGATCGATCACACTCCGGCTGATATCAATTTCGTGGAGGTCGTTGACGGAACTGGCGTGTTTGTGGGTCGGCCTTATCTCACGATCGTGACCGATGTGGCATCACGCGTTATTTTAGGTTTCTGCCTGACTTTGGAGAAACCATCTGTTCTGTCGGTCGGACTTTGCCTTGCCCATGCGATGTGCGCGAAGGACGAATGGCTTGCCAACCGTAGCCTTGCTCATGCCTGGTCGACATTTGGCAGGCCTCGGGTACTCGTCACCGACTCGGCGATGGAATTCAAGGGGCACGCTTTCCAGCGTGGCTGCGACGATTATGGCATCCGCATTCGATATCGTGACCGCGGAAGAGTGCATCAAGGCGGCGTGGTCGAACGACTGCTGGGCAAACTCAACGCTATCCTCGCCACCTATCGCGGTTCGACCGGAAGGTCTGTGGTTGATCGCGATGAATATCCCTCGGAACGGCGCGCCTGTCTCGGATTCGCGGACCTGGAGCGGTGCGTTGCGCTGGCCATCCTCGATCACAACCGGCAGGAAAACACCAAGACACTGAATGTGCCGAATACGGAGTGGCAGCGCAACAACGCAGCTTTACCGCGCTTCAATGACGATCCACACACCGTTCTATTGTCGTTTCTGCCGGGTACGGAAAGAAGATTGTCGCCGCAGGGGATCAGCATGTTTGCCGTACATTATTACGCGTCATGGCTTGGCGGCCTCATTCCGCAGCGCGACCGGCTGGGAAAGCTGGAAGTAAGATATGACCCTCGAGACATCAGCCATATCTATGTCCGGGATCCGGAAGGCAGACACTTCCGACCCGTCGAACGGCGCGATGGCAGGCTTACGTCGCTGACGCTATGGGAACATGAGGCTGAGCGCGCCCGCCGGCGCGATGCAAACCATCGCTCAAGTGTTGCAAGGGTGGAGTTTCGCCGCGAAATCGCTGCTATCGTCGGGACTGCGAAACAACCCAGACGCCAGTTGCGAACTGCTGTCCGCGGTATCCACGCGGGCGCGTCGCAGAAGCCTTATGCGGCTATGCAGGAACAGGCGCGCGTTGCCTCACCTCATCCCACCCGTCAGAAAAGCCGACTACCGGTCGAAGACTGGTAGCATGGCATGTCGGACCATCTGCTCGACCATGTCCGATCCTACCTTGAACGCGACCAGGATGAGCGGATCGCCTACATCCGTGCCCCACGATGGATCGGACATCAGGTTGCTCAAGACAGCCATATACGGCTCACCGAGCTACTCTCAAGACCGCCGTCATTACGAACCCAGGGCCTGATGCTGGTCGGCCCCTATGCCAATGGCAAGACGATGATTGCGGAGCGGTTTGCCGTCGAACACCTGCGAACATCTGTCCAGCAGAAGCTTTGGATGGTCCAGACGCGAGAGGGCGCGGGCCTTGGCCATTTCTACGCGAGCATTCTCCAGGCGCTCCACGCTCCTGGGGGCGACATTTGGAATGTCAGCCGCAAGGCGGAACAGCTGGATCACTTGCTGGCAAATCTCAAGCCAAAGGTGTTGATCTTCGACGAGTTTCACAACGCATTGCGCGGACGGGCGCGCGACATCGAGGCGATTTTTGCATTCCTGCGACGAATCGGCCGTCAGTATGACATCGCCCCGGTTCTGATCGGGGACGTATCCGTCTACGACTTCCTCAACGCCACCAGCGAGATGGCAAGCCGTTTTGATCTGGTCGCAGTCCCGCGATGGCAATACGATGAGCCCTATCTGATGTTGCTCGATAGCCTTGAAGCAGCGTTGCCACTTGCCAGGATCTCGGATCTGTCCAGCGAGCCGTCGGCGCGGCTTATCTTCAGGTTATCGGAAGGTTTGATAGGCGAGACCGTCACCATCGTCACAAGAGCGGCCGTCGCGGCGGTACAATCCGGAGCCGAACGTATCACCAAGGCGGGCATCGTCGAACTGCGGCACATACCAATATCGCAGCGGCGCCTACCGGCTTTACGGGACAACCTGTTATGACGATGGGCGATGCTGGTATCCCGACAATCAGCATACAACGGAGATACCGTCACGTCGTTTCCGACCAGTGGCCCATCGACGTCTTACCGCAAACCGACGAATTGCTGTCGAGCTGGCTGCACCGCCTTGCTTATGCCAACGGTGTTGCACCACGTGGATTCGCCCGCGTCTTCGGACTTGGATCTGGCATGTGGTCACCAGCCATCGATTTCAGACCCTCGAGCGACATCGAAAACCTGCTTCGCGCAAATGCCGGTGTATCCCACGCTCAGATCGTGGCAATGACCCTGGCAAGTGGCATCCCGACGGAGCTCTTGCTGCCGTTACGAAACAGCGGTCGGCGCGGGACTTCAACCTGGTTGCAGTACTGCCCCCAATGCCTGGCTGGCGATGAGCATCCATATTTTCGCCGCAGCTGGCGTTTGGCGACCAAAGTATCTTGCCGCCACCACCGCTGCGGCTTGCGCGACCGGTGCCCATCCTGCCAAAGACGTATCGAAGCCTACGGTCAAAGCAAGCTTGTTCCCCAGCATTTTTGCGTCCACTGCGGTTTCGATTTGCGCAAGGCGTCAAAGGTCATCATCAGCGTTGCAGCGCACCTGGTGGATTATCGCATTGATCAGATGTGCCGCGGGGCGAGTGTCACTCCAGAACATCAGCGCGTTTTCCTTGCACGATTGCTGCAAATCCCCACGCTGGTGATGACCCACACTTCCGGCTCGCTGCTCAACTTTTCCAGCTCGACGCGAATCCGATGCTTCGAAAAGTTTGCAGATCGCGTTTGCGTACGAATAATGCGTGATGACGATAGTGCTGTCTGGCCAAGCCCCTATAGGGCCGAATCTGCTGGAAATCGTCGAGCAAATACCCTAGTTTAAAGCTTACAGTGCGTGCTGCGTGCGCTGCGGGCTTCCCCCGAAATTGACGGATACTTCGATCAACCTCTCACAAGGAGCGCGAACCCATGTCTTCGACATTTTCTCAGGGCCGCATTCAATCCACTCTCCGTCAGTTCCTCGATAATGAAGCATCGGGGGGCATCATCCTGATGGCAGTTGCTGCTCTGGCAATTGCCACGGCGAACTCGCCGTTGGCAGAGAGCTACTTCCATGTGCTGCACGTCTATGTCGGCCCGCTGAGCATCCAGCACTGGATCAACGACGCCTTGATGGCCGTCTTCTTCCTGCTGGTTGGCCTGGAGATCAAACGCGAGATGCTCGACGGCCAGCTTTCAAGCTGGAGCCGGCGCGTCTTGCCAGGCGCGGCTGCTGCAGGAGGCATGCTGTTTCCGGCACTGTTTTACCTCTACTTCAACTGGAGCGACCCGACAGCTATCCGTGGCTGGGCAATCCCGACTGCGACCGATATCGCCTTCGCTCTTGGGGTCCTTTCCCTTTTCGGTAATCGTGTTCCCGCATCGCTGAAGATATTTCTGGCGGCGCTGGCCATCATCGACGATCTCGGCGCCGTTGTGGTTATCGCTCTCTTCTATACTGCGGAACTGAACCTGCTCGCATTGGCTGGCGCGGGCCTCGTCGTTGGAAATCTGATCATCTTCAATCGCATGGGCGTGAAGGCCCTCTGGCCCTATCTCGCCCTCGGCGCGGTCCTGTGGGTGTTGGTTTTCGCATCAGGCGTGCATGCCACCCTTGCAGGTGTCTTGCTGGCGTTGACGATACCGCTGAAGCTGACGCCGGGGACGCCGGAGGCCACACACGATGAATCACCTCTGCACAGGTTCGAACACTTGCTGCACAAGCCGGTCGCCTTCGCGATCGTGCCGATCTTCGGCTTTGCCAACGCAGGTGTTTCGTTTGCCGGTTTATCGATGTCGGTCTTCGAAGAGCCGCTCACAATGGGCGTAGCGGCCGGCCTGTTGCTCGGAAAGCTGGTCGGCGTTCTGGGAACAGTGGTCGTTCTGGTAAGACTGGGCCTAGCCGATCTTCCAGCGAGCGCCAGTTGGGGTCAGATGACCGGCGTGGCCCTGCTGTGTGGAATCGGGTTTACGATGTCCCTTTTCATTGGCCTGCTGGCCTTCAGCGATCCAGTTGTACAGGATCACGTCAAGATCGGGATCCTGATGGGGTCGCTTGTGTCCGGTCTTTTGGGTGCGGTCTTTTTGACCGTCTCGGGCCGGCGAGCGAGGCGTGCGGTCTGAGTTGCTATTACTCTCCCGCGACCTTCTCCGACCTCCGCACCCCCCAAATATGTGCTGAGATAAATCGGTATCACTTAAAAAACTGCGTTCAGGTCGAAGATGTGGCCACCGTGCCAAGCAATCCCGCTCACCATGGTGAGTGGGATTGACATTATTCGGATCAATTGGCTATTGAAGTCACAACGGTAATGGATTCTGCCGGGCATTACGCCGAACCGCTTCCCCGATGAAGCTGATGACTCCTACTCAACGCGCAACACGCGAAGGAGTAGAGTCGTGCCTAGAATTCTGTACCTGTCCTCCAAGACGAAATGTGACCGTGCGGGAGCGTCCATCTGATGGCGTTTTCTGCATTTTTCGGACTTCGTATCGCCCAGGTCCGTAGCCTCGCGAAATGGATCGTGATCGTCGTACCGATGGCTGCTGCCGTCGGCTCGCTCGTAGCCCTGTTTCTCTGGAGCCTTGACCGGGCAACGGAGCTTCGTTTCGAATTTCCCTGGTTGATTTACGGCATGCCTGTCGCAGGTTTTGCGATGGTCTGGGCCTACCAGAAATTCGGTAAATCGGCGGAGGGTGGCAACAACCTCATCGTCGACCAGATCCATGAGCCGGGCGGCGGCGTGCCGCTGCGCATGGCGCCCTTCATCCTCGTCACCACCGTACTTACCCACCTCGTCGGCGGCTCGGCCGGTCGCGAGGGAACCGCGGTCCAACTCGGCGGCAGCCTGGCCAGCGCTTTTGGCAAGATGTTCAAGCTGACGCCGGGCGATGTGCGCATTCTGCTAATGGCCGGCATTGCTGCAGGCTTCGGTGCGGTGTTTGGAACACCCATTGCCGGCGCGATCTTCGCGCTCGAAGTCCTGACCATTGGCCGGATGCAGTATGAGGCCCTGTTGCCGGCTTTGCTGGCTGCCGTCGTTGCCGACTGGACCTGCCATGCATGGGGCATCGGCCACACCCACTACGCAATTGCCTATCTCGGCGGCGTTGGAGAAGCGGTCGGTTTCCACCTCGATGCCCTCCTCCTGCTCAAAGTGGTCACTGCCGGTTTGGCTTTTGGCCTGGCGGCCCATTTCTTCGCCGAACTTTCCCACCTCGCGTCGTCCGCCTACAAGGCGATCCTGCCTTATGCGCCGCTGCGTCCGGTACTCGCCAGCGCCATATTGCTGGGCCTCGTCTACCTCCTCGGTACGCGGGAATATCTCGGTCTGGGTGTCTGGTCCCCCAATCCCGACGACGCGACGATCCTAGGCTTTTTCCGTCCCAATCACGTGGATTACTGGAGCTGGGCCTGGAAGGCGCTGTTCACGATCGTCACATTAAACGCCGGTTTCAAGGGCGGCGAGGTCACACCGCTGTTCTTCATCGGCGCAGGTCTCGGCAGTGCGCTGGCCGGTGTTCTCGGCGCACCGGTCGATCTTTTTGCGGCACTTGGCTTCGTGGCCGTCTTCGCCGGCGCCACTAATACGCCGCTGGCTTGCATGATCATGGGGATTGAGCTCTTCGGCGCCACCCATTCGGTCTACCTCGCTGTCGCCTGCTTCGTTGCCTATCTGTGCAGTGGCCATTCCAGCATCTACCTGTCGCAGCGCGTCGGCGTTCCGAAAACCGCTGCCGCCAACGATATTCCTCCCGACATCTCGGTTCGCCACATGCGTGACATGCGGACTCAGAGCCTCGGCGAAATCGTCGGAAAGGTCCGTCTCCGGTCGATCGCCACAACCGCAACACTCAACGAAAGGCCCATCATCGTGAAGCAACACAAGCTGCATTCTACCGAAATTGGCATGGTCCGTATCTACATGAAGCCGCGTGAGAAGACGCCCGGCAAGGGCGGTTGGTTCGGATCGAAGCCTCTTTACCGGGAATTGGTCGTGCAGGCGAAGTCGGCCGGCATCAAGAATGCCGTCGCGCACCATACGCATTTTGGCTATTCGAACAGCGGTAAGCTTCAGGACGAGGGCTTCGAGATCCCCAATCCGGATCTGACTATGTGCGTCGAGATGATTGCATCACGCGACCAGCTCGAAGAGTTCTGCCGGACCCATGGCGCGGTCCTGAAACACAAGGTGATCGTCTACAAGCACCTGGAACAGTGGGATGTCGTCCATCACGACGTCGAAACGGCAGAAGCGCTCAAAGTCACGACATCCTGAAGGAGGCGCGATCTTGGTTTATCTGATCGTTTCCTTGGCGCAGGTATCGGTGGTGTTTTCCGGCACGCCGTCAACATGGGAGCGGCGCGCCTGTTCGGCTTCGGCTTTCCCTACGGCACACTCACCGTCAATGTTGTCGGCTCCGTCGTCATGGGCCTGCTCACGGAATTTTTCGTGTTTCGCTCAGGCCTGCCACAGGAGTTGCGCCTGTTCCTGACCACCGGGTTGCTCGGCGGGTTCACCACCTTCTCGACCTTTTCGCTGGATGCCGTGACGCTGTGGGAACGCGGGCAATGGGGTGTTGCTGCCGGATATGTCGCTCTTTCGCTGGTCCTGTCGATGGCGGGACTTTTTGTCGGCCTCATGCTGATCCGGATGGCCGGACATGGACAAGCCGCATGAAAATCTTCCTTACAAGCTGGCCGTTCTGGGCCCTCCTTTCGGCCGGCTTTGCAGCCCTGACGGCGATCTTCGCCAAGATCGGCGTCGAAAACGTCAATTCCGACTTCGCCACCTTCATTCGCACCATCGTCATCCTGCTGGCCGCTGGCGCGATGGTCTATATCACCGGAAATTGGCAGGAGCCGTCGACGGTCTCGACCAGAAGCTGGCTATTTCTTGTACTTTCCGGTTTTGCCACGGGCGCATCCTGGATTTGCTACTTCCGGGCGCTGAAGCTTGGTGACGCCGCCCGCGTCGCGCCGATCGACAAGCTGTCCGTGGTGTTCGTGTCCATTTTCGCTGTGCTGCTTCTCGGTGAGCGCCTGACGCTCCCGAACTGGCTCGGTGTCGTGATGATCGCGGGAGGCGCCGTTCTCGTCGCCTACAGGGCTTAAGACCGTCAAAAAACTTCAAGGGGGAGGAATGCACGATGTTGAAGGTGTCGTTTTGCATTTAATCGTGAGATTCCAGTCCTAACAGTTTCAGTAAGATAGCCCGGCACTTAATTTGAGACTTGGCATTTAATTTGAGACTCTGGCTTCTGTTTGGCACTTAATGTGAGATTCGCCGCCAGGAAAATATGGCTGTTTACGGCCACGCCTCAATGGAATTGCGAGAGACCGATTGTCGTCAATGGCCTTGCAGCCATGTGATTACAGACACATGCCGCTACCACTGGTCATCAAAGCCCGTCGTGCTGCTTCGACGTGGCTGCAATTCTGTCCTGCGTGCCTCGGTTCTGATCAGCCCCCATATTTTTCGGAGGCGATGGCGACACTCGACTAGAATCTCCTGCTTTATCCACGGGTGCGGATTACGCGACCGTTGCCCATCGTGCCACCGCGGAATTACTGCCTTCGCTCAGCCACGGCTTGTCGGCCAGCATGTCTGCACCTCTTGCGCTTATGACCTGCGGCGGGCGTCCAAGGTGCCGGTGACAATTGAAGCGCAATACTTTGAACAGATAATCAATCGTTCTATCGGTACAGTGGCGAATATCCTTGCGACGAACAATCCGCCGAAATGGCCTTGGCGACGAGATTTGATCGCAGTTCTACCGACTCGGTTTCCAGCCGGATACGCTTGTTCGAGCGCTTCATTCCCGACGACGCCTATCTGGATGAGGGCTTCGTCCTTCCCATTCGGCGGTCAAAGCGGATTATGAAAGATAAAATCGAACCGGCCCGTCAAACTGCAGCTCGCTGATCGTCGTGGTGGCATTCGCCTCTTCTGAGGCTGGCGCCTATTCTCCAAAATTAGGCGGAGAATAGGCGTGCAATCTCCGCACATCTTTTGTGCCAGCCTCCGCATCCCGCGATATCAGGATAAAGCGTCGCGCTCGCCGACAAGCTCTTCTATCGTTTTGTCCAGCATACTTTTCTGAAACCCGTCCAGATCGAGACCTTCAACGACGCTATAGTCACCGTCCTTGCACATCACAGGTACGCCACACACAAGCCCTTCCGGTATGCCATACTGCCCCTGCGATATAACAGCCATCGATGTCCAGCGCCCATCAGTACCACGCATCCAATCACGCATCTGATCGATCGCTGCATTGGCGGCAGATGCTGCAGAGGACGCGCCGCGCGCCTCTATGATCGTAGTGCCCCGCCTTGCGACCTCAGGGATCAGCACCTCCTTGTACCAATGGTCGTCGCCGATGGTGTCCGGCAGGGGCCTGCCGGCAGCCGTTGCGTAGGTCCAGTCGGCAAACATGGTCGGCGAGTGATTGCCCCAGATCACGAGCTTATCGATGTCGCCGACGCCACAGCCGACCTTGCGCGCCAGTTGGGTCAAAGCCCTATTGTGATCAAGCCGGATCATCGAGCTGACCTGCCTTGGGTTAAAGTCCGGCGCATTGGCGATCAGGATGGAAGCGTTGGTGTTGGCCGGATTGCCAACGACCAAAATTCTAGCTTGTCGTCCGGCGACCTCGTTGATCGCCCTCCCCTGCACCTTAAAGATCTCTGCATTCGCTGCAAGCAGGTCTCGCCGTTCCATTCCCTTTGACCGCGGCCGGGACCCGACCAAAAACGCTGCGTCGACACCGTCAAACGCTTGCCGAGGATCGTCGGTCGTGACGATGCTGTGTAGCAGCGGAAAAGCGCAGTCCTCCAGTTCCATGACGACGCCGCGAACGGCGTCCTGGGCTTGAGGCAAATCGAGCAGCCGCAGTTCGATCGGCTGCGACTTGCCATAAAGGTCACCATTCGCCAATCGAAACAGCAGGGAATAGCAGATCTGGCCGGCAGCACCGGTCACGGCGATCTTTTTGGGAGTGGATTGCATTGTCATTATCTTTCCTGAGACGGGATAAGGTTATTCGAGGGCGTGGTCCAGCCGGCCTTGGCAAAGATCGCCTTGGCCTCGGTGCCCTGAAGGAATTCCGAAAACGCCTTGGCGTCGGCATTCTTGCCTCCGCGCTCGGTCAGCACGATCCCGGTGTCTCGGTAGATGCGATAGTCCGGTTCGACCTCGACGACGTCTGCGAGTTCTGGGTTGGCGACCTGCCAGATATTCCAGATGATCCAGGCATCGAAGGACTTGTCCTCGGTCCAGGCCTTCTTGGCTTCGGCACTGTTGGCGGCAAAGGTCCTGATGTTGGCGCGAAGGGCCTTCACCTTCTCGATGTCACCGGTCCGGCCGGCCATGTCTTCCCAAAGACCGTTCTGCCCGGCACCATTGACGACAAGCACTTTGTGGCCGGGCTTGAACAGATCAGCGAGGCCGGTGATCTTCTCCGGGTTCCCCGGACGCACCAGGATAGCGGAAGGACGCAAGTAGAGCGGTACGACATCGGCGTCCTTGATCTGGCCGTCCATCGCCTTCACGAAATCCGACATCATCGTCTCTGAGCCGCTGAAGATCAGGTCGGCATTGTCTTTAGCCTTGCCGATCCATTGCGGCGTTGGGCCGGCGGTAACGATCACCGTGTTGCCGGAGCTTTTCTCGAAGGCGGCTGCCGCCTCCTTCATGGCAGGGAGTGGTCCACCGGGACCATAGACGTGGATATCGGCGGCAAGCGTTGGTGCTGTCGTGGCGCCAAGCATCACCGCGCCGGTGATGATGGATTTCAGCATGGTATTTCCTCCGTGTCTGGTAGGAGAAAACTAGCGCCATTCTGCATCAGTTCCATCGCATAATTTTGCTTCGAACATTCGGATAAATCGATTATAACTCGGAGCCGATTCAAGGTTGCTATCCTCATGACCCTCGACCAGTTGCGCATCTTCGCCGAAGTCGCCCGCCAACAGCACATCACCAAGGCTGCCAAAGCGATGAACATGACGCAGTCGGCCGTCAGTGCTGCGGTCATCGCGCTTGAGGAACGGCACGGCGTGGCTTTGTTCGACCGGATCGGTCGTTCTATCGTTCTCAATCAAACCGGAACGATCTTTCTCGAGCATGCACTTCAGGTCTTGGCTGAAGCGAAAGCCGCCGAGTCTGCGCTAAGCGACCTTGCCGGACTTTTGCGCGGGGAATTGTCGGTTATGGCGAGTCAGACTGTTGGCGCCTATTGGCTGCCCTCCAGGCTTGCGACGTTCCACACACGCTATCCTGGTCTCGGTCTCGACGTCGGGATCGGCAATACCGAGGCGGTAGGCGACGCGGTTGAGGCAGGGCGGGTTGAGCTCGGCGTTGTAGAGGGCGCGGTCGACAGACCGGCCTTGTCGTCGCGCATGATCGCCACGGATGAGATGATCCTCGTCGTGTCGCCAACTCATCCATGGGCCAAAGGCAAAAAGCTCGGAAAGGCCGATTTTGAAGACGCGACATGGGTTCTTCGCGAACCCGGATCGGGAACACGGCTCGCCTTCGAGACGATGATGACGAAAGAGAAATTGAAGCTGCAGGCGTTGAACGTTGCAATTGTCCTGCCCGGAAACGAGGCCGTGCTCGGCGCAGTCGAGGCCGGCATGGGGGCAACACTGACATCGCGAAGTGCTGCCCAGACCGAACTCAACAGCGGCCTGCTGGTCGAGGCCAATGCTTCTCCGCTTCCGCGCCCATTCTTCCTGCTCCGGCATAAGGAGCGGTATCGCTCCAAGGCGGCCGATGCGTTCGAAGCCCTGTTGTCGGAATAGACACGATGACCTATCGCGGACCTGATACGCTCTGGCACGAGCATCGACGCGAGGAGCGGTTGGCCGCGCTTGACAGTGCGCATATGCAGCCATTGAACGCCTTCCGGGAGCACGTTCAGCTCAACTCCGACCGGGATATGCCGAACTTCGATCCATACGATGGCGGTATCAGCGCAAGACTGCTGATCCTTTTGGAGACGCCTGGACCAAGTCCGGTTGAACGCGGCCAGCGTTTCGTTTCGATCGATAACCCGACCGGCACGGCGAAGAACCTGCGCAAGGCACTGACTGGCGCAGGGATATCGCGCCGGGACATCGTTCTGTGGAATACGGTCCCGTGGGTCCGCGCAACCCGAAGCTCGATCGTGGCCAGCGAGCGGCGCGAGGGCATCAAGGGACTTGCAGGCCTTCTGCCGCTGCTGCCGAACCTACGTGTCGCCGTCCTGGCGGGCGCGGTGGCGAGTGGTGCTGAAGATGTACTGGTGGATGCCGGCATCGAGGTGATCCTCTGCCCCCATCCGAGCCCGACGCTGATCAATACCTCGCGGACGCTGCGCGACCGCCTTCACGCGGCTTTCGAAGCTGCCGCCGCAAATCTAGATCAATCGGAAACGGCGATTGAAATATCCTGAACTATGCGTTGGAACTAATCGTTGTACCCACGTATTTTCTCCTCGACGATCAGGAGAAATTCGATGCACAAGATTGTTGCCTTCAAGGAGCCGGTAGCGCCAGCCTCGGATGTTCCTATGCAAGGCCATGTCATACGGAACTTTACGCCAAATTGGTTCGCGACCACTATGGGCACCGGCATCCTTTCGGTCGCCTTCGCACAGTTTCCTGGGCATCCGGGGCTTTTCGCGATGGGTCAGGCGCTTTGGCTCTTCAATATCCTGCTGTTTGCAACCTGCACAACGCTCTACGCGGCACGCTGGCTGCTCTATTTCCAAGAGGCAAGACGGGTCTTTTCCCATTCCGTCGTGTCGATGTTCTTCGGCTGCATTCCGATGGGATTGGCCACGATCATCAATGGCTTCCTGATCTATGGCATCCCACATATCGGCGACACGGCGGTGTCGATCGCAACGACGCTTTGGTGGTTTGACGTCGCTCTGTCGCTTTGTTGCGGCCTCGCCATCCCGTTCATGATGTTCACGCGCCAGTCGCACTCGATCGACCAGATGACCGCAGTCTGGTTGCTGCCGATCGTGGCAAGCGAAGTAGCGGCCGTCAGCGGTGGTCTGCTTCTGCCCCATATCGGCGATGCTCAGACGCAGTTGACGGTGCTGATGACGAGCCTGGTTCTCTGGGCCTGTTCGGTCCCGCTCGCCATGAGCGTTCTCGTCATCCTCTTCCTGCGCATGACGGTCCACAAGCTTCCGCATGTCAACATGGCCGCCTCGAGCTGGCTGGCTCTCGGCCCGATCGGAACCGGTGCGCTTGGTCTTCTCGTCATGAGCCAGACCGGACCCGCCGTGTTGTCGGCGAATGGATTGGCGAGCGTTGCTCCGGCCTTCGGTGGCGCCAGCTTCCTCGGCGCGATCCTCCTGTGGGGCTACGGCATCTGGTGGCTGGCGACTGCTGTCCTGATCACCCTGCGCTACCTTCGCGAGGGCCTTCCATTCAATATCGGCTGGTGGGGCTATACCTTCCCGCTTGGCGTGTTCGCCGTCGCCACGCTTCGTCTCTCAACGATGGTGCCGATGTCGTCTATCGCAATCTTTGGCGCGGTTCTTGTTATAGCACTTGTCTGCATGTGGCTGCTGGTCGTGGCCAAGACGATCAAGGGCACTCTTGACCGCTCGCTCTTCGTCTCGCCCTGCCTCAAGGCCGACTGATGATCGAAACACTCCGGCATTGCTCATGCCGGAGTGTTTTTTCTCGTAACCGAACAGGAGAAGACATGACGTTTCGTATGATGGCCGTGATCGTCGGCATTGCCTTAGGATGCGTGACATCGGCCGAGGCCGAACCCGTGCAGGATTTGATGACCCCGGCCGTATTCCAAGACAGCTTCGTTGGGCAGAAGACCGCTCCAGTCACGCTGGTCGTCTATTCCTCCCCAACCTGCAGCCACTGCGTCGACTTCCATGAACGAGACCTGCCGAAACTGCAGGATACATATGTCGCATCGGGTAAGTTGAAGATCGCGTACCGGCCCTTCGTGCGAAACTCGGTGGATGCCGTTATCTTCATGCTGGCGAATGCGCGGGGCCGAGACAAATTCGACGAGACGGTATCGTCCTTCATGACGAAATTCGATGAGATTGCCGGCGCCGCCAACGCCGAGGATGCATTGCGCGAGATCGCCGCTAGCATGGGCATCGACCGCGCAGGTTTCGATCGCGCTGTCGCCGATCAGGCCTATCTCGACAAGCTCAATGCTGCGACAACCGAAGCGAACAAAAAATTCGGAGTCGCCGGCACGCCATCGTTTTTCGTCAACGGCCAACAGGTTCGGATTAAAATGAGTTTCAACGAGGTCGCCAAAGCAGTCATGAAAGCCACCGCCAGCCTGGAGTGAAACCAAAATCTGAGAGTGGCGGAATTCCCTGTAGGAAGTTTTCCTACGATCGACCAGGCTGGTTTTCCTCTGAAAAGACGGACGACTGGGCGCCGTCGTCGAACGGCTTAGAATGTCTGCTTTTTCGCCCTGTTCCAACCGGCCGTTCATTCTCCATACCGCAATCCGCTGCGAGTATCGTCCTTCAGACATCGTTCACAGGCCGATTGGATCCAACACGCGTGATCCTCTTGGCGGCATATGAACAAGCCGTATTTCGGCACGCCTCGAGTCACCATCCGCGTTCCGTCGTTCTTCGCGCAGACCGGTATAGCACCGCGCGTGCCAACCGCTCACGCCGACGTGAGAACAAATACGGATGAGCAGTGGAATAAACGGCGACCCACAGCGTTCTTATCCACTAAAGCCAAAAGGATTCCGCCATGCGCGTTTACAGTTTCATACTTGTTGCCAGTTTTGCCATTGTGGGAAGTGCAACTGCTGAGCAGTTCCACGACCACCAACCGGCGATGAGCATGGAGGATAGCGGCCCTTCAACTGCGTTCTCGAAAAGCATGAAGGTGGCCATGGACAAAATGCATACCGGCATGATGGCGGTACCCGAAACAGGCAATCCAGACCACGATTTTCTGGCGCAAATGATCCCGCATCACCAGGGCGCCATCGACATGGCCAAGGCCGTGTTGCTCACCACCCAAGATCCGCAAATCCGAAACCTCGCCCAGTCGATCATCACAGAGCAGGCTTACGAAATTCAGTTGATGAATTCGATGCTCACACAACAGCGCGGCTCCGTCGCCGCCAACCCGGAGACTTCGAAATGAAACGTTCCGCAGCCCTGCTGATCGCCTTGATGGCGAGCACGCCAGCCTTTGCCCTGCCCGAATCCAAGGACCGGGTCTATGCTGCTGACCAGAACAGCAACACCGTATCTGTCATCGACCCATCGACCAACACGCTTCTCGGCCTGATCAAGCTCGGCGACCCACGCCCGAATGTCTTGAGCCCGCTTTACAAGGGTGAGGTCAACGTCCACGGCCTTGGCTTCTCGCCGGATCACCGTACCATCGTCGCCGTCTCGACGGTGACCAATTCCGTGACCTTCATCGATACCGCGACAAACAAGATCAAAGGTGTCGCCTATATCGGCCGCAACCCGCACGAGGCCTTCTTCACGCCGGATGGCAAACACGTCTGGGCAACCGTGCGTGGCGAGGATTACCTTTCGGTCATTGATGCGAAGACATTCAAGGAGACCGATCGCATCAAGACCGAGAGCGGTCCCGGCATGACCATCTTTACGCCAGACGGCAAGCGCGCCTTTGTGGCCAACAGCTTCAATCCGGTCGTTCAGGTGTTCGATGTCGCGTCGAAAAAGCTGCTTGCATCCATTCCGGTGGTCTCGCCATTCTCGCCGTTCATTCAGGTGACGCCAGATGGAAAGGAAGCCTGGCTAACCCACAAGGATGTCGGCAAGGTGACGCGAATTGATACCAAGACATTGAAAGTCAAGGGCGTGATAGATAGCGGTCCGATCACCAACCATCTGGCGTTCGCCGACACATCCGCCGGAACTCTGGCTTATGTGACCATCGGCGGCGAGAACGTCGTGAAAGTCTACACGCTGGACGACGAGGCCAAGCTGATAGCCACCATTCCCGTCGGCGCCTTGCCGCACGGTGTCTGGGGTTCGGGCGACGGCAGCCGCGTCTTTGTTGGCCTCGAAAACGGCGACGCGGTGGACGTGATCGACACTCAGAAGAATGAGAAGATCGCCCATATCCCCTCAGGCCAGGCCCCACAAGCGCTGATCTACGTTCCGGATGCGGTCCCGACAGGCGATGGCCGCCAAAACCTTGAACCACGCAAGGACATGCCGGAGAACATCACACTTATGCTGAAGCCTGCCGCAGATGCGCAAGGCGGCGGAATGGTCGTCTCGCGCAATCTTGGCCTGATCGATATCGTAGATCTCAGCGTTTCGAAATTGAAGCCGGACACGGCTTATGCGCTGTTGTTCGAAGGTCAGCCGGAACCGATCGTGGCGTTCAAGACGGATGCCAAAGGTGCCGCGATGGCATCTGCCACCAGTCCGACCCGCTCCATCGTCAAACCGGGCGAAGCCTCCAAGACACCTAAGGTTATCCTCGTTGAGGGAACAGAACCGTCAGCAAATGCGGTCTTGCAGAGCAACTAACAGTTTGGCTACCTGTTATGGGCAACCCCAAAACAAGTTGACTGCGGCGTTCTTACAATGCCGCAGTCATTTTTGATACCGCACTGAGATTGACCGGATTCAAATCATTCCTTGATAGATCGCAGTTGCGATCGGAAGGAGCTTTGCCCGATCGACCGAGGCGGATACCGCGAAATCGAACCCCTGATCCACCCAGACAAAGCTGGACACGCCGTTTTTCTCTTCAAACGTGAACGCTGTCTGCGCTGATTGGCCGGCGCGTAGATAAACGGCCAGCCTCTCGCCTTTGTCATCCTCGTACATGAGTTGTGCAGCCGCAGCGCCACCGCCCGGAAGGACGCGTCCGCCGAGCAGCTTATACCCGAATGCCGAAAGGTTCGGTGGCGTCAGTGCCCGGCCGGATCGCTTCGACAGCCATGTGACCAGATGTGCCTCGTCATCCGCTCCAACTTCGACCGGATGGGCTACTTCGACCACGAAGGTCCGATAGGCGTCAGATGCGTTCGCGGCGAAACCCGCCTCGGACAATCGCGCTGCGTTGATTTGCACGCCTTCAGGCTTTAGCCACCAGCCACCGGCCAGGCCCATTCCCAAGAAGATGCAAGCTGCCATGGCGGAGCGATACCAACCTTGTCTTCGCAAAGCTGCATTGGACTGAAGGTTGGCGATGCGCAGCCGCGCTGGAATGGGCTCCGAGAATTTCTCAGACAGCCGCACACGCAAAGCTTCCCGATCCGCAAGCTGTTGCGTGACCCTTGCGCTCGCTTCAGGATGACCAGCAAGATAGGCGTCGACAAGCGCCTGCCGGTCAGGCGTCAGCTTTCCGTCGATGTAAGCCTGAAGATCATCTTCGCCAATCGGCGAACCGGTGTTCATCATTTTACCCTTCGCAAGGTCACGGGCGTCTTGTTGTCGAGAATGGATCGGAATTTCTGCCTGGCGCGCGACAGCCGCGACATCACGGTTCCTACCGGAACACCAATGACGGCGGCAGCCTGCTCATAGGACAGATCCTCGACGCCAACCAGAAGCAGAAGCGATTTTTGATCGTCGGAAAGCCTATCGAGCGCTTCGAGTATATCGCGTACGGCGATGCCATGATCCTGATCGGCGGGCGATCCGGGGAGCGTGACGGTATCGAGCTCGTGGTGTGGCCCCCGTCGCTGGGATTGGCGTCCAGCCGAAATGTGCAGGTTTCGCATGATGGTAAACAGCCATGCCCGCAGGTCACCATCGGTCCGACGCAGATACCAGCGTGATATCGCACGCTCGAGGCAATCCTGCACGAGATCGTCGGCGCGGTTGTGATCGCGCAGAAGCGCGAAGGCATAGCGTCGCAGTGCCGGTATTTCCGCCTCCAGTCGCATCGCCATTGTCGACATCATCAGCCCTTCGGATCGGTGGCCATACCGGGGATGCTGGCATGGCCACCATTCGGCTTACTTTGCAGGCGGGTTAACCTGCCAGATTTCGTCGACAAGTTTTCCGTCACGATAGGTCATGATATAGAGAACGGGAACCTTGTTCTTGCCGGCAAAGACAACATTTGCTGCAACGGTCGCGCCCTTCGGATTGGCTGCCTCCCAGACTTCGCCGACTGTGGCGGTCTGTTCGCCCTGTGCCGTCGAGAATTTGGTCCAGACTTCAGCTATCGCCTTTTCCGACGCATAGGTGCCGTCGAGCGGACCACCAATCCAGGCAAGGGAAGGATCCTTACCGTAGTCCTTGGTGATTGTCGCGACATCGCCCTTGGCGATCGCTTCGATACGGGTTTTGGCCATGTCCATGGCAGGGCCAGCAAGGGCTGCACCGGTGCACATGAGAAAAGCGAGCGGCAGAGCCATCAGAACTGTTTTGCGCATAGTATAATCTCCTTGTTGAAATGACAGGAGAGAGACGCTGGCAATCACGCGTTATTCCACCCGGCAGCAAAATAATTTTCTCCTCGCTCACCGCGCTCAAGGATATTGAACTCCCTTTGGCTGGTAGAACGGATTCCAAGGGCGAAGTTCTACAGGAGGATGTGTCGTACGTAGGCCTAATGGCTGAGAAACACGGGCAAACTTGTGTGATCCATCACTGTCTTCGTGGCCCCGCCAAAGACGGTCTCGAGGAATAGGCCATGACGGTAGGCGCCCATCAAAAGCGTATCCGCGCCGCCCCTATTGGCCTTCTCCAGAAAATCGTCGGCGTTTTTCGCCACGGAGGTCTGCAGCCGCCCTGTCCCGCTGACATGCAATGTCTGAAAGAACGCAACCGCCTCTGAGATGTCGTTCTCGTGTGCTGCGAGAATTATCAACGTATCAGCAGCGCGGAGCCAAGCTCTGGCCTTTTGAAGGCAAGAACGTATTCCGTCATCGTCCCTCCAGAAAATGGCGATTGAGCGGCCGAAAGAAACCGGAGTGCCGTTAGTATCCGGCGTAAAAACCACCAGCCTATGGTGATCGAAGAGCGCCGCATGCAGGGCATCGCCGCCGTCCATCGATTGCGGGTGGGCGATGGTCACAAGATCGGCTGATCCAAGATGTTTGCGGACACCGTCTTCTTCTCCACCATCAGCTTCCACCCACTCGACCTTGGCGCCAGCCGGCGACGGTTCACGCCCTGCCGACCACTCCTCGAAGATCTTTCTGACCTCGTTCCGTCGCTGAAAGGCCGTGCCCTCATCGCGGATCCGCATTTCCTGCATGTCGACTTCCTCTACACTGCCTCCGATCTTGGCGGGATCGACGCAAACATGGAGCGCCGTGATTGTTGATCCCGGTTCGACCGCTGATGCAGCGTCGGCGATGAGCAGGCTGGAAAGGGCTGTTTTAGGATGTGGGATGAGTGCAACAATGTGCATGGTTTTCCTCCTGGTTCAGGTTTCCTGCGACGCAGCTTCCGCGTCTTTTTGTTCGTGGCTCCGAACAAGCGATACCATCATCGCCGTGCCGTCGTATCCCATCGCCTCCAAACATACTCCAGTCAGAATACGCGATCATCCTCGGGCAGAACCGGGGTGCCACGCGTACCAGACCTGCCATATCGGGAGGCAAAGTGGGTTCGACATCGGATCTGCTCTAGGCTCGGTAAGCGACGAGGATAGCGCCGCAGGCAATCAGGCAGACGCCAAGCCAATTGGGAAGCGACAGACGCTCCCCTAGAAAGAGTACGGCGAAGATTGCGACGAAGACGACACTGAGCTTGTCGATCGGCGCAACGCGTGCGGCATCACCGAGTTTCAACGCCCGGAAATAGCAGATCCACGACGCGCCGGTTGCCAGGCCTGATAGAACAAGGAATACCCAGCTACGGCCGGACACCGTACCCGGCGATTGCCAATTTTCGGTGACATAGACCATCATCCCGGCGGCCGCCAGAATGACGATCGTGCGAATGAAAGTCGCGAAATCGGAATTGACGTTTTCGACCCCGACTTTTGCGAAGATAGCCGTCATTGCCGCAAAGCCAGCCGATAATAGCGCCCAGAAGGGCCAGCCGAGAAAAATACTTTTCATGCCGTTTGACCTCCAGCCATACCACGCACCAGCACCATGCCAGCGAACATTGCAATGAATGCCAGGATGACAGAAGCGCTGGCGTAGAGGATGGCGGCGCTAGCCTCTCCCCTTTCCCAAAGCCCTACAGCATCCAGCGAAAACGTCGAGAAGGTCGTAAAACCGCCAAGAATGCCGGTTGTCAAAAACAACCGCAGTTCTTGCGGCAGCCCGATGTGCGCTACCGCGGCGCCAAGCCCAAACCTGTCAATCTTCCAACATGTCGTCTCCGGCGGCCGGGTCAGTATCCACGGCGCTACCCTGTTTACTCAAGAGACCAGCGTCTTCCAGCGCCTCGATGTTTGGCAGGTCCCGCAAGGTCTCCATGCCAAAGGCCGAGAGGAAATATGGCGTCGTGACATAGGTATATGGCGCGCCCAGCGTAGGGCTCCGTGGGCCGGAGCCGATAAAACCTGCTCCACGCAAACCGCCGATCGTATCGCGGCTGACTTCCTTGCCAAATAACTTTGACAACTCACCGCGCGTGATCGGCTGGAAATATCCGACAGCTATCAGCACCATCGCCTCAAATTCAGACAACGCCGCCACACCGCCTCGCGTAGGCGCGGACGAAGCGCGGATCGTCTCAGCAAACCTTGGTCGGGTCCGGTGTTGCCACCCGCCTGCGACCGAGATCAGTTCATAAGGGCGATCTCGCAGCTCTCCGACCAAGTCGTCGATCAGCAGATCGACGCTGCAGTCTTTGCCGACCACCCGCGCCAGAGTCTCGCGGCTGACCGGCTCGGCGGACGCAAAAATGACCGCCTCGACGCGCATCATCCATTCCCGCCAGCGCATTTCCGACGGCAAGTCCAGTAGCTCGCGATCATACAGGAGCTCTTGCTTGCGTCCTCCGGCTTGACGGCGGCGTTTAGCTGCGCTCGCTCCTGCCATTGTCACAATCCAAATATTCGGAAGGAGGACCGGCCCGAGAGCTCGCGTATCGCCTCAAAGCCTTCGAGCCGCTCGAACAGCCGGTTTGCCGCCCATCGTGACAGGCTGGCCCCGGCTGCCGAAGCGGATACAGCGTCTTCGTTCAACAGCCGACGGATGACCGGTTCAGCTCCTCTGGTCCTGACTTTGGCTGCGATGGCCAACAAGCGGCTAGCGCGGCGATCGATCTCCGCAGCGGAACGCAGTGCCAGTTCGGCGCCATCGACAATCGCCATGCAGATTGCTTTCGAATAGGCTGACTCACCCGGCTTCACGCGACCCCGGCCACCGATGGTGCGGAAAGCTGGGCCAAAGCGCTCGGGTAGCAACAGAGGAACCGGTTGCGACCAGTTCAGCTTCTGAGCCAGCACCATCTCGCCAAGACCAAGTGCCAACACTTCTGCGTCCGGGCGAGCCGCAGAAATCGCCATTATAAGGTCCGCCACCGCGAAAGGTGCCGAACGTCCGGATCGGATGGCAGAATCGACAAGATCTGGGACCAAGGCAAGATCGTCGTCCCAACGGATCGATAGAAGCGTGGCCAATTCCTTAGTAAACGATGTGCCCGGCATGCCGATCCGGCGGGACAGCATTCGTGTGGCCAAAAACAGCTTCCCGGCAGGACCGGGATCACCGTCCACGGGCGTCAACAAAACGGCGTCCCGCAGCGCGGGCTCTTCCTCGTTGCGACCGAGCATCCTGGCCGCGACGGCGGCTGACTTGAGAGCAAGACGATCGCGCCAGCAGCCTATCCATGGTGTATCCGAACGGATTAAATCGTCGAGTGATTTCAGCGCGATACCTGCGGCAAAAGCAGCATCCAGCTCGTCAATGTCACGGCCACGCGCCAGCGCCCAGCTTGGGAGGTAGCCGGTCCATGTGGAGGTTGCAGAGAACGAAGATGTGATCGAATCCATACGCAGCAGCATAAATCAGATGTGCAGTTTGTGCTACTTTTTCGTTATAAACCGCACAGCCTATCGCGAAGATAAAACGTCCGATAATCTTGCATTATCGGACGTATTGTTCATTATAGAGAAATGGCCCAAATCATCGAGCAAAACACCAAAATTCACGTCGAGGAGACCTCAGCGCCGTCTCTCAGCACTGCTTCTGGCGGTGATGTTTCCGCGCCGGAGGTGGCAGGCCACAGCCCCCTCTCCTCTCCCGCCGGTCAGGATCAGACGCTCGCCCATCTTGCAAGCCTTGCTGATCGCGCCCGGAGTTATGTCGAAGCCGCGAGTTCCGCCAATACCCGCAAGGCTTATGCCTCCGACTGGAAGCATTTTGCTGCTTGGTGCCGGCGGTCAAATCTTGCTCCGCTCCCGCCACACCCGCAAACCGTTGGGCTCTATATTACCGCCTGCGCCTCCGGGACGGCCGAGAGAGGAGCCAAGGCCAATTCCGTTTCCACAATCGAGCGCCGCCTTTCCTCCCTGTCATGGAATTATGCGCAGCGCGGGCTCGCCCTTGATCGTAGGGACCGGCACATCGCAACCGTTATGGCGGGGATCCGCAACAGCCATGCCAAGCCGCCGGTGCAGAAGGAGGCGGTCATGGCAGAGGATATCATCGCCATGGTCGAAACGCTCGACCGCGGTTCGCTGCGCGGTCTGCGCGACCGTGCCATGCTGCTCGTCGGCTTTGCAGGAGGTCTTCGCCGCTCCGAGATCGTTGGTCTTGATCTGAAGGCAGACCAGACCGAAGACGGGCGCGGCTGGATCGAGATCCTCGACAAGGGCATGCTCGTCACCCTGCGCGGGAAAACCGGATGGCGAGAGGTCGAGGTCGGTCGCGGCTCGTCTGATGCGACTTGTCCAGTCGCCGCGATCGAGACCTGGATCAAGTTTGCCAAGCTGGCTCATGGCCCCCTCTTTCGCCGCGTCACGGGACAAGGGAAGGCCGTTGGCTCGGAGCGACTGAACGACAAAGAGGTGGCGCGGCTTGTGAAGCGGGCCGCAATGGCCGCAGGCGTTCGCGGCGATCTCAGCGAGATCGAGCGGGCCTTCAAGTTCTCTGGACATTCCCTTCGCGCTGGCCTCGCCTCCTCTGCCGAGGTCGACGAACGCTACGTCCAAAAACAGCTTGGCCATGCTTCCGCGGAAATGACCCGCAGATATCAGCGCCGGCGGGATCGCTTCCGCGTGAATCTGACCAAAGCTTCAGGGCTTTAGCTGGCCCCCTCCCCTTCCCCGCATGAAATCGTAAGCGGAGATTTTGATGTCGGAATTTCCGCCTAGCCCTTCAATTGAAATCCGGAGCTAAAAGCCACACCGGCGTCGAAAGCCAGCCGCATTAGAGCTGTCATGCTGATTTTCTTGAGATCGTAAGCCATTAAAATCATGGTAAATGATTTCTTATAAGAACTATATCTGAATATTAGGGTTCCTCACATGGTATGATTGATGGTTGGCGGCCTAACCATCGATAAGTACTTCTTATCGAGGGTGATTGATTTCACGCCGCAAATCAGAAAGAATCCGGTAAATCCACGGCTGCTCGGCCGTGGAAACCGTCGATCGTGAGGTTTTCTATGGCAATGCCGCCCCGTTCAAAGACCGCCGTCGATCGCCGGGCCGACGAGCTCGACACCATCGCCAGCGTGCTGCCGATCGACCGCCGCGACGAACTGGCTGAATTGCTCACCGACCAGGACATCGAAACGCTGCGCCACCTGGTCAACGAAGGCATGGGCGAAAACACCCTGCGCGCGCTCACCTCCGACCTTGCCTATCTGCAAGCCTGGTCGCTGGCCGCAACCGGTGCATCCCTCCCCTGGCCGGCACCCGAAGCCTTGGCTCTGAAATTCGTCGCCCACCATCTCTGGCAGCCTGATCAGCGCGACATCGACCCCCAACACGGAATG
>NZ_JAALXU010000002.1:0-19850 GCF_013317225.1 Neorhizobium sp. AL 9.2.2 | reverse complement strand
GTGATCGCCGCAGTCAGCGACGTCTTGCCGTGGTCGACGTGACCGATCGTGCCAATGTTGACGTGAGGCTTATTGCGCTCAAACTTGCTCTTTGCCATTTCCGGCTCTCCATTTTGCGTGAGCCCTCAAGGGCTCCAATTCTTGTTGTCGCCCCGGCACGAGGCCGAGGCGTATTTTGGATCGGTATTCCGATTACTTCTGACCGGAATACTTAGCCTGGATTTCGGTCGCGACGTTCGACGGAACCGGTGCGTAGTGATCGAAGGTCATCGAATACTGTGCACGGCCCTGCGACATGGAGCGCAGGTTGTCGACGTACTTGAACATGTTCGCGAGTGGCACGTGAGCGTTGATAACGATCGCGATGCCGCGCTGTTCCTGGCCCTGGATCTGGCCACGACGGGAGTTCAAGTCGCCGATCACGTCACCGACGTAATCTTCCGGGGTCACAACTTCGACCTTCATCATCGGCTCGAGAAGCTGTGCGCCAGCCTTCTTTGCCGCTTCACGGAAGCAAGCACGCGATGCGATTTCGAACGCGAGGACCGAGGAGTCGACGTCGTGGAAGGCGCCATCCATCAGGGTTGCCTTGACGCCGAGCATCGGGAAGCCCGCGAGCGGACCCGAAGACAGAACGCTTTCGATACCCTTCTGAACGCCGGGGATGTATTCCTTCGGAATGGAACCACCAACGATCTTGGATTCGAACTTGAATTCGTCGCCATCCGGGTTCGGTTCGAAGACGATCTTGACGCGCGCGAACTGACCGGTACCACCGGACTGCTTCTTGTGCGTGTAATCTTCTTCGTGCGTGCGTGTGATGGTTTCGCGGTAGGCAACCTGCGGCGCGCCGACAGTAGCTTCTACCTTGAATTCACGGCGCATGCGGTCGACGAGGATGTCGAGATGCAGTTCGCCCATGCCGGCGATGATCGTCTGACCAGACTCTTCATCCGTCTTGACGCGGAACGAAGGATCTTCAGCAGCCAGGCGGTTGAGCGCGAGGCCCATCTTTTCCTGGTCGCCCTTGGTCTTCGGTTCGATCGCGATCTGGATGACCGGCTCAGGGAATTCCATGCGCTCGAGGATAACCGGGTGCAGCGGATCACACAGGGTGTCGCCGGTCGTGGTTTCCTTGAGACCTGCGAGAGCAACGATGTCGCCTGCAAAGGCTTCTTCGATGTCTTCACGGGAGTTGGAGTGCATCTGCAGCATGCGGCCGACGCGCTCGCGCTTTTCCTTGACCGTGTTCATGACGGCCGTGCCCTTGGTGAGCTTGCCGGAATAGATACGGGCGAAGGTGAGCGAACCAACGAAGGGGTCGTTCATGATCTTGAACGCAAGCATCGAAAGCGGCTCTTCATCCGACGGATGACGGGCGATTTCGGCTTCGGTCTTGACGTCGATACCGTTGATGGACGGGATGTCGAGCGGCGAAGGCAGATATTCGACAACGGCGTCGAGCAAAGGCTGAACGCCCTTGTTCTTGAAGGCCGTGCCGCAGAACATCGGATGGAACTTGACGTCGATGGTACCACGACGAACCAGCGCACGGATCTTGTCATTGTCCGGCATGATGCCGTTCAAGTAGTTTTCCATGGCTTCTTCATCGATATCGACGACCTGTTCGATCATCTTCTCGCGGTATTCGGCAGCCTTTTCCTTCATGTCGTCAGGAATCTCGACGACGTCCCAGGCAGCGCCGAGCGACTCGTCGCGCCAGATCAGGGCATTCATCTCGATGAGATCGATGACGCCCTTGAACTCGGTTTCTGCACCGATCGGGAGCTGCATGACAACAGCGATGGCGCCGAGACGGGTTTTGATCATTTCTACCGAGCGGTAGAAGTCAGCGCCGGTCTTGTCCATCTTGTTGCAGAAGATCATCCGCGGGACATGGTACTTCTCGGCCTGACGCCAGACGGTTTCCGTCTGCGGCTCTACGCCGGCGTTTGCGTCGAGAAGAGCGATCGCACCGTCGAGCACGCGCAGCGAACGTTCGACTTCAATGGTGAAGTCGACGTGGCCGGGAGTGTCGATGATGTTGAAGCGGCGCATCTTGCCGTCACGGCCCTTCCAGAAGGTCGTGGTCGCAGCGGAGGTGATGGTGATCCCACGCTCCTGCTCCTGCTCCATCCAGTCCATGGTGGCTGCGCCATCATGAACTTCGCCGATCTTGTGCGACTTGCCCGTGTAGTAAAGAATCCGCTCTGTGGTCGTGGTCTTGCCGGCGTCGATATGCGCCATGATACCAAAGTTGCGGTAGTCTTCGATTTTATATTCGCGAGCCATAGGACTGCCTTTCGAAACTCGATCGGGTGAAGATTACCAACGGTAATGCGAGAATGCGCGGTTTGCGTCCGCCATCTTGTGGGTGTCTTCACGCTTCTTGACGGCGCTGCCACGGTTGTTCGAAGCATCCATGAGTTCGCCCGAGAGGCGATCGATCATGGTGGTTTCGTTACGCTTGCGGGCAGCAGCAATCAGCCAGCGGATGGCGAGAGCCTGACGGCGCTCCGGGCGAACGTCGACCGGGACCTGGTAGGTTGCACCACCAACGCGACGCGAACGGACTTCGACGTGCGGAGCGACGTTGTCGAGGGCTGTGTGGAAGATGCCGAGCGGATCGGACTTGGCCTTGCCCTGCACGGAGTCAAACGCACCGTAGACAATGCTTTCGGCGACAGACTTCTTGCCGTGAAGCATGATGGCATTCATGAACTTGGTGACGATCAAATCGCCGAACTTCGGGTCCGGATTGATCTCACGCTTTTCTGCACTATGGCGTCGGGACATATTACTCGTCTCTCAAACGGTTTAGACGCTTTATCACGCGGAGAACCTCGCGCAGCGCCGGAAAATTGGAAATCCGAAGGATTACTTCGGACGCTTCGCACCATACTTCGAACGGCGCTGCTTACGGTTCTTGACGCCCTGGGTGTCGAGAACGCCGCGGATGACGTGGTAACGAACGCCTGGCAAGTCCTTTACGCGGCCGCCACGGATCATGACGACAGAGTGTTCCTGCAGGTTGTGACCTTCACCCGGAATGTAGCCGATGACTTCGAAGCCATTGGTGAGGCGAATCTTGGCAACCTTACGCAGAGCCGAGTTAGGCTTCTTCGGGGTCGTCGTATAAACGCGGGTGCAAACGCCGCGCTTCTGCGGGTTTTCCTGCAGAGCAGGAACCTTGTTGCGCTTTACCTGTGCCTGGCGTGGCTTACGGATCAGCTGGTTTACGGTAGGCATATACCCATCCCTTGCAAAATCTTCTTTCAAGCCCCTTTCGGGACCATTCGGATGCCGTTTCCGGCGGCGACACACACATCTCCTCATGCACGAAACGTGGCCCGATCCGTATCCGGATGGACCACATAAGGCAGAGGACGCATTGAAAACGCGTCGTGCGTGCAGCATTCTTGTAGTCAACGTGCGTTTTTTGGAAACCTGTTTGAGGCGAACTCCGGAGAAAGACTCTCCAGACGCACATGTCTCACATGGTGTCCGATGCCGCGGCGTTTACTGACTTAACCCTTCTGCGTCAAGAGCTGGCCCGAAAATAATGGCGGAAAGCCTTGTTTACCGGGGTTTTCGATCTCCTGAAAAGCCGCCCCAAAACATTAAAGTTCGACCCTGGGATTTCCGTTTGGGAATCACTGAATATGGCAATAAAGGAGGTTTCGGAACATTCCTCGCTCTTGCCTCTTGATGACAATGAAGCGTCAGCCCCTTTACCTGGAGATTGCACATGGCAAACCCCGCCGATAACGACAATACGCTCGATGACCCGATGATTTTCATCATCATCGGCAAGGCTTACGAGACCAAGGGCGGCGAAGGCATCGAGATGCATGTCATCCTGCGCGCGCCCGACGATGATTCCGCCGTAAGGGAGGCGTTGAACGCGCTCACCGAAGAAGGCTTCCTAGAGGCCGACCTCGATCAGATCGGCGTCCTGACCGACGAGCCGCCGGAAGAGCCGCATGCATCGGCCTATCAGGGTGCGCTTGAGGGCGAAGTCGCGATCATTCGCTTCGACTGACCATTGTCTGAATACAGCAAAACAAAAACGCCCGGATCGCTCCGGGCGTTTTTTTTGTCGTGCGTTCCTGAAAAGAGAGCGCCCGTTTCCGGGCGCCCTACCCTCGCAGCCTTATTCGGCCGGAGTCTTTTCCGGGTTCATGTTCTGCAGCATCGGTGTAGCCGAGCCAGCGCCGGAGCCCTTCTTGCGTTCCTCAAGGATGAGGTCGTCGCGCGAAGTGGCGATGCGGCGGATCTGCGTCATGGTGCCGCCAGTACCAGCCGGGATGAGACGGCCGACGATGACGTTTTCCTTCAGACCCTGCAGCGTATCCGTCTTGCCGGCGATTGCAGCTTCCGTGAGAACCTTGGTGGTTTCCTGGAAGGATGCAGCCGAGATGAAGGACGGCGTCTGCAGCGATGCCTTGGTGATGCCGAGGAGTACCGGGTCGCCAAAGGCAGGCTTCTTGCCTTCCTCGATGAGACGGTCATTGGCATCGTCAAGCTCGATCCGGTCGACATTGTCACCGACGATATACTGGCTGTCGCCGCTATCGGTGATCTCGACCTTCTGAAGCATCTGACGAACAATCACTTCGATGTGCTTGTCGTTGATAACAACGCCCTGCAGACGGTAGACTTCCTGGATTTCGTTGACCAGGTAGGAAGCGAGTGCTTCCACGCCCTTGATCGCCAGGATGTCGTGCGGCGCAGGATTGCCGTCGAGGATGTAGTCGCCCTTTTCGATGTAGTCGCCTTCCTGAAGGTGGAAGGGCTTGCCCTTCGGGATCAGGTATTCGACTGCTTCGACACCGTCTTCGGCAGGCTCGATCTGGACGCGACGCTTGTTCTTGTAGTCGCGGCCGAGGCGGATCGTACCATCTATCTCAGCGATAATGGCATGGTCCTTCGGACGACGAGCTTCGAACAGTTCGGCAACGCGCGGCAGACCACCGGTGATGTCCTTGGTCTTGGCGCTTTCCATCGGGATACGCGCCAGAACATCGCCCTGCGATACCTTGCTGCCCGGTTCTACGGACAGGATGGCATCGACGTTGAGGTTGAAGCGGGCGTCACCACCACGCGACAGCTTCATGATCGCACCCGAAGCGTCCTTGATGACGATTGCAGGCTTCAGATCGATACCGCGCGGGGTCGAACGCCAGTCAATAACCTGACGCTTGGTGATACCCGTGGATTCGTCGGTCGATTCCGATACCGAAATCGAGTCGACCATGTCCTCGAAGAACACCGTACCGGCGACTTCCGTCATCATCGGGCGTGTGTAGGGGTCCCACTCTGCAAGACGCTGACCACGACGAACCTTGTCGCCGTCATCGACATGCAGCTTCGAACCGTAGGCAACGCGCTGCGAGGAACGCTCGACACCACGCTCGTCGAGAATGGTAACCGACATGTTGCGGCCCATTGCGACGAGAACGTTTTCCGAGTTGCGCAGCATGTTGCGGTTCTTGATCTGGATCGTGCCCTCATAGGACGCTTCCAGGAACGACGAGTCGACCACGTTAGCCGTACCGCCCAAGTGGAACGTACGCATCGTCAGCTGGGTACCCGGCTCACCGATCGACTGAGCAGCGATAACGCCGACAGCCTCACCCATGTTGACCGGGGTACCGCGCGCAAGGTCACGGCCGTAGCAGATCGAGCATACGCCTGTCTGAACTTCGCAGGTCAGTGCAGAGCGGATACGGATCGACTGAATGCCGGCCTTTTCGATCTCGATGACATCGGGCTCAAGGATCATGCGACCAGCATCGACGATGCGCTCACCCGTGACCGGATGATCGATGTCGTCGAGGGCCGTACGACCGAGAACGCGGGTACCGATGGACGCAACGACCTGACCGGCGTCAACGATGGCGGTCATGGTGAGACCGCTCTCGGTGCCGCAATCGACCATGTTGACGATGCAGTCCTGGGCCACGTCGACGAGACGACGCGTCAGGTAACCGGAGTTAGCCGTCTTCAAGGCGGTGTCTGCGAGACCCTTACGGGCACCGTGGGTCGAGTTGAAGTACTCGTTAACGGTCAGGCCTTCTTTGAAGTTCGAGATGATCGGGGTCTCGATGATTTCACCCGACGGCTTCGCCATCAGGCCGCGCATGCCGCCCAGCTGACGCATCTGGTTCGGTGAACCACGGGCGCCGGAGTGGGACATCATGTAGATCGCGTTCATCGGCTTCTGGCGACCGGTCTCTGCGTCGAATTCGACAGCCTTAATGCGGGCCATCATGTCTTCGGCGACCTTCTCGGTGGCCTTGCCCCAGGCGTCTACGACCTTGTTGTACTTCTCGCCCTGAGTGATCAGGCCGTCGTTGTACTGCTGTTCGTATTCCTTCACGAGGGCTTCGGTATCGCCGACGATCTTCACCTTCGAGTCCGGGATGATCATGTCGTCCTTACCGAACGAAATGCCAGCCTTGCACGCGTGGGTGAAGCCGAGCTGCATGATACGGTCGCAGAAAATGACCGTGTCCTTCTGACCGCAGTGACGGTAGACCGTGTCGATCATCTTGGAGATGTTCTTCTTGGTCATTTCCTGGTTGCAGGTCTCGTACGGCACCTTGAAGTTCTTCGGCAGAAGTTCGCCGATGATCATACGACCAGGTGTCGTTTCATAGATCTTGGAAACCGGCTTGCCGTCCTCGTCGACCGTCTTGAAACGACCGCGAATCTTGGCGTGCAGGGTGACGACCTTGTTTTCCAGAGCATGGTGCAGTTCGCCCATGTCCGAGAAGACCATGCCTTCGCCCGGCTCGTTCTGATTGAGGATCGACAGATAGTACAGGCCGAGAACCATGTCCTGCGAAGGAACGATGATCGGCGCGCCGTTTGCCGGGTGCAGAATGTTGTTCGTCGACATCATAAGCACGCGGGCTTCAAGCTGGGCTTCCAGCGAGAGCGGCACGTGAACAGCCATCTGGTCACCGTCGAAGTCGGCGTTGAAGGCCGTGCAGACGAGCGGATGCAGCTGGATGGCCTTGCCTTCAACCAGGATCGGTTCGAAGGCCTGGATACCCAGGCGGTGAAGCGTCGGTGCGCGGTTCAGAAGAACCGGATGCTCGCGGATGACCTCGTCGAGGATATCCCAAACTTCTGGCTTTTCCTTTTCAACCAGCTTCTTCGCCTGCTTGACGGTCGAGGAGTAACCCTTGGCGTCGAGACGGGCGTAGATGAACGGCTTGAACAGTTCGAGCGCCATCTTCTTCGGCAGGCCGCACTGGTGCAGCTTCAGTTCCGGACCGGTCACGATGACCGAACGACCGGAATAGTCGACGCGCTTGCCGAGAAGGTTCTGGCGGAAGCGGCCCTGCTTGCCCTTGAGCATATCGGACAGCGACTTCAGCGGACGCTTGTTGGCGCCGGTGATGACGCGGCCACGACGACCGTTGTCGAACAGCGCGTCCACAGATTCCTGCAGCATGCGCTTTTCGTTGCGGATGATGATGCCGGGAGCGCGCAGCTCGATCAAGCGCTTCAGACGGTTGTTACGGTTGATGACGCGGCGGTACAGATCGTTAAGGTCGGACGTCGCGAAACGGCCGCCATCCAGCGGAACCAGCGGGCGCAGATCCGGCGGGATGACCGGAACGACCTTCATGATCATCCATTCCGGGCGGTTGCCGGATTCCATGAAGTTCTCGACGATCTTCAGGCGCTTCATCAGCTTCTTCTGCTTGAGATCCGAAGTGGTCTCAGCAAGGTCCGTGCGAAGGTCGCCGGCGATCTTTTCGAGGTTCATCGAAGCCAGCATCTCGTAGATGGCTTCAGCACCGATCATCGCCGTGAACTGATCTTCACCGAACTCGTCGATGGCGATCATGTATTCCTCTTCCGACAGAAGCTGATTTTCCTTCAGCGACGTCAGGCCAGGCTCAGTGACGATGTAGTTCTCGAAATACAGAACGCGTTCGACATCCTTCAGCGTCATGTCGAGCAGTGTCGAGATACGCGAAGGCAGCGACTTCAGGAACCAGATGTGGGCAACAGGAGCAGCGAGCTCGATATGGCCCATGCGCTCACGGCGAACGCGCGACAGCGTGACTTCAACGCCGCACTTTTCGCAGATGATGCCCTTGTACTTCATGCGCTTGTACTTGCCGCACAGGCATTCGTAGTCCTTGATCGGTCCGAAAATGCGCGCGCAGAAAAGACCATCGCGTTCAGGCTTGAACGTACGATAGTTGATCGTTTCCGGCTTCTTGATCTCGCCGTAGGACCACGACAGGATCTTTTCCGGGCTCGCAATGGAGATCCGGATCGAATCGAAGTGCTGTGCGGGCACTGTCGGGTTGAAAAGGTTCATGACCTCTTGGTTCATGCCTGTCTCCTTGATGGGGCGTTACGCCCTCAGTCGGGTCGCGGTACCGGCAAATTCCCGGGATGCCGATCCTCGATCCATAAATGACAATAACCGCAGAATGCGGCAAAACTCCCCTCACCCGATGCAAACTCCACCGGCGGAGGGAATGGCGTGCGCGGTTGCCCCCGCACGCCCCTTGTCAAATTTTATTCAGCCGCGTCGGGCAGTGCGTCAGCCGTATCGAGCTTGGAATTTTCCAGTTCGACCGACAGACCCAGCGAGCGCATTTCCTTGACGAGAACGTTAAAGCTCTCCGGAATGCCCGCCTCGAACGTGTCGTCACCTCGGACGATCGCCTCGTAGACCTTGGTACGACCTGCCACGTCGTCCGACTTCACCGTCAGCATTTCCTGCAGGGTGTAGGCGGCGCCGTAAGCTTCCAGAGCCCAGACTTCCATTTCCCCGAAGCGCTGACCACCGAACTGAGCCTTACCACCGAGCGGCTGCTGGGTGACGAGCGAGTACGGACCAATCGAACGCGCGTGGATCTTGTCGTCCACAAGGTGGTTCAGCTTGATCATGTACATGTAGCCGACAGTCACCTGACGGTCGAAGGCTTCACCGGTACGACCGTCGTACAGGGTCGACTGACCGCTTTCGTGCAGACCGGCCTTCTTCAGCATCGAAGCAACGTCTGGTTCATGCGCACCGTCGAAAACCGGCGTTGCGATGGAGACGCCCTTGCGGGACTGTTCGGCAAGTCTGACCAGCGAGTCATCGTCGAAGTCGACGACTTCGTTCTTGGCCTCACTGGCATACACGTCGGTCAGAACTGTCTTCAGCTCGCCGATGTCCATGGTCTTGCGGTATTCGTCGAGTAGCTCGCCGATCTTCTTACCCATGCCGGCGCAAGCCCAGGCAAGGTGGGTTTCGAGGATCTGACCGACGTTCATGCGCGAAGGCACGCCCAGCGGGTTCAAGCAGATGTCGACGTGGGTACCGTCTTCGAGGAACGGCATGTCTTCGACAGGCACGATACGCGAAACAACGCCCTTGTTACCGTGACGGCCGGCCATCTTGTCGCCCGGCTGGATCTTGCGCTTCACAGCGACAAAGACCTTGACCATCTTCATGACGCCCGGAGGCATTTCGTCGCCGCGCTGGACCTTTTCGACCTTGTCCATGAAGCGATGCTCGAGCAGCGACTTCGACTCGTCGTACTGACCACGCAGTGCTTCGATCTCGCCCTGGACCTTTTCGTCTTCGACCGCGAACATCCACCACTGGGAGCGGGGATATTCGGAGACGACGGCGTTGGAGAGCTCGACGCCCTTCTTGAAGCCCTTCGGACCGGCGACAGACGCCTGACCACGGAGCATCTCGATCAGACGGCCGTAGACGTTACGGTCGAGAATCGCCTGTTCGTCGTCGCGGTCCTTGGCGAGGCGTTCGATTTCCTCGCGTTCGATCGCCATCGCACGTTCGTCCTTTTCGACGCCGTGACGGTTGAAGACGCGAACTTCGACGACGGTGCCGAACGTGCCCGGAGGCATACGCATGGACGTGTCGCGAACGTCGGAAGCCTTTTCACCGAAGATGGCGCGCAGAAGCTTTTCTTCCGGCGTCATCGGGCTTTCACCCTTCGGTGTGATCTTGCCGACGAGGATGTCGCCCGGCTGAACTTCGGCGCCGATATAGACGATGCCGGCTTCGTCGAGGTTCTTCAGCGCTTCTTCCGATACGTTCGGAATGTCGCGCGTGATTTCTTCAGGACCAAGCTTCGTGTCGCGCGCCATCACTTCGAATTCCTCGATGTGGATGGAGGTGAACACGTCGTCAGACACGATGCGCTCGGACATGAGGATCGAGTCTTCGTAGTTGTAGCCGTTCCAAGGCATGAACGCGACGAGCGCGTTGCGGCCGAGAGCCAGGTCACCGAGGTCGGTCGAAGGACCGTCAGCGATGATGTCGCCCTTGTTCAGAATGTCGCCGACGGCGACCAGCGGACGCTGGTTGACGCAGGTATTCTGGTTGGAGCGCTGGAACTTCTGCAGGCGGTAGATATCGACGCCGGACTTGCCGGATTCGAGATCTTCCGTCGCACGGATAACGATACGGGTCGCATCCACCTGGTCCACAACACCGCTACGCCGGGCAGCAATAGCCGCGCCGGAGTCACGCGCAACCACAGGCTCCATGCCGGTGCCGACGAACGGCGCTTCGGCGCGAACCAGCGGAACCGCCTGACGCTGCATGTTGGACCCCATGAGGGCGCGGTTGGCGTCGTCGTTTTCGAGGAACGGGATCAGAGCCGCTGCGACGGAGACGAGCTGCTTTGGCGAAACGTCCATCAGGTTGACGGTGTCGCGCGGTGACAGCATGACTTCGCCGGAATGGCGGCAGACCACGAACTCTTCAACGAAGGTGCCTTCGGAGGTGAGTTCCGAGTTCGCCTGCGCAACGTAGTACTTCGCCTCTTCCATAGCGGAGAGATAGACGACGTCCTTCGTCACCTTGCCATCGATGATCTTGCGGTACGGGCTTTCGATGAAGCCGTACTTGTTGACGCGGGCAAAGGTTGCAAGCGAGTTGATCAGACCGATGTTCGGGCCTTCCGGCGTTTCGATCGGGCAAATACGGCCGTAGTGGGTCGGGTGAACGTCGCGGACTTCGAAGCCTGCGCGCTCCCGGGTCAGACCACCCGGGCCAAGTGCCGAAAGACGACGCTTGTGGGTGATTTCCGAAAGCGGGTTCACCTGGTCCATGAACTGCGACAGCTGCGAGGAACCGAAGAATTCACGAACCGCGGCAGCAGCCGGCTTCGCGTTGATCAGGTCCTGCGGCATGACGGTGTCGATCTCGATCGACGACATGCGTTCCTTGATGGCGCGCTCCATGCGGAGCAGACCGAGACGGTACTGATTTTCCATCAGTTCGCCGACGGAACGAACGCGGCGGTTGCCGAGGTTGTCGATGTCGTCGATTTCGCCCTTGCCGTCACGCAGTTCGACGAGCATCCGGACCACGGCCAGGATATCGTCCTTGCGCAGAACGCGCATCGTGTCTGGAGCGTCGACGTCGAGACGCATGTTCATCTTCACGCGGCCGACGGCGGAGAGATCGTAACGCTCCGAATCGAAGAACAGCGAATTGAACATGGCTTCGGCCGAGTCCATCGTCGGCGGCTCGCCCGGACGCATGACGCGGTAGATGTCGAACAGTGCATCCTGACGATGCTCGTTCTTGTCTGCGGCCAGCGTGTTGCGGATGTAGGCGCCAACATTGATGTGGTCGATGCCGAGAACCGGGATCTCGTCGAATCCGTGGTCGAGGATGACCTTGAGGGTCTTCTCGTCGATTTCGTCGCCGGCTTCGAGATAGATCTCACCCGTCGAGTAGTTGACGATGTCTTCGGCCAGATAGTTGCCGTAGAGGTCGTCATTCGTTGCCTTGATGGCCTTGAGGCCCTTCTCGGTCAGCGAACGAAGCAGACGCGGGGTCAGCTTCTTGCCGGATTCCACAACGACTTCGCCGGTGTCGGCGTCAACCATTTCCGACAGCGCCTTGGCACCCTTGAGGGTCTCGGCGTTGAACGGAATGCGCCAGCCTTCGCCGTCGCGAACATAGTTGGACTTCGTATAGAACGTCGACAGGATTTCTTCGCCGTCCATGCCAAGTGCCATCAGCAGCGACGAGACGGGGATCTTGCGGCGACGGTCGATACGCGCGTAGACGATATCCTTGGCGTCGAATTCGATGTCGAGCCAGGAACCGCGATACGGAATGACGCGAGCAGCGAAAAGCAGCTTGCCGGAAGAGTGGCTCTTGCCCTTGTCGTGGTCGAAGAACACGCCTGGCGAACGGTGCATCTGAGACACGATGACGCGCTCGGTACCGTTCACGATGAACGTGCCGTTGTCGGTCATGAGCGGCATGTCGCCCATGTAGACGGACTGTTCCTTGATGTCCTTGATGGACTTCGCGCCCGTATCCTCGTCGATATCAAACACGATGAGACGCAGCGTCACCTTGAGAGGCGCTGCGTAGGTCAGATCGCGCTGACGGCATTCTTCAACGTCGAATTTAGGCGGTTCGAATTCGTAGGACACGAATTCGAGCATGGAAGCGCCGGAGAAATCGCTGATCGGGAAGACAGACCTGAACACGGAGTTCAAACCTTCGTCCGGACGACCACCCTTCGGCTCTTCAACCATCAGAAACTGATCGTAAGACGCCTTCTGAACCTCGATAAGGTTCGGCATTTCTGTGACTTCGGGGATTTTCCCAAAAAACTTGCGTACGCGCCTGCGACCGTTAAATGAAAGGGTCTGAGCCATCGTCGCTCCTTCAAAATTGCATCCGGGCCTGCAACGGACGGGGTTCGCTGGCCAGTCGATCCCGTCGAACATGGTATTCTCAAACTCGTCCTACTTCCCGAAAGCGAAAGGCCGGATTGCCTTCTCGGTTCGGTTCAGGACCATCCTCTTGAGAACCCATTACCCAGGGGCCGTTTTCACGATCCCTGGGTAATAGTTTCGGAGGAAGAAAGTGGGGGAGACTGATCTCCCCCACCGTATTCCGATATTACTTGACGTCGACCTTGGCGCCTGCGTCTTCAAGCTTCTTCTTGAGGTCTGCAGCTTCAGCCTTGGAAACGGCTTCCTTGACAGCCTTAGGAGCGCCTTCGACGAGGTCCTTAGCTTCCTTCAGGCCGAGACCTGTGATTGCGCGGACTTCCTTGATGACGTTGATCTTGTTAGCGCCGGCTTCAACGAGGATAACGTCGAATTCGGTCTTTTCTTCTTCAACGACAGCAGCAGCACCGCCGCCAGCAGCAGCAGCTGCGACAGGAGCAGCAGCCGAAACGCCCCACTTTTCTTCGAGCATCTTGGAAAGCTCAGCAGCTTCCAGAACGGTCAGGGCGGACAGGTCTTCAACGATCTTTGCGAGATCAGCCATTTTATCAGTTCCTTATATTCGGTTCGAACTTGGTTTTGAACAGCGAAAAACCGCCTTACGCGGCTTCGTCCTTCTTTGAGTAAGCCGCAAACACGCGAGCAAGCTGAGCTGCTGGTGCGGATACAACCGTTGCAATGCGGGTAGCCGGGGCGTTCAAGAGGCCCAGCAGCTTGCCACGAAGCTCGTCCAGCGAAGGCAGGGTCGCAAGCGACTTGACTGCTTCAGCGTTGAGCGTGGTTGTTCCCATGGCTCCACCGAGGACAACGATCTTGTCGTTAGTCTTGGCGAAATCCACGACGACTTTGGGAGCAGTGATCGGGTCATTGCTGTAGGCAATGAGTGTCTGACCGGTGAAGAGATCGGAGATCCCTTCTGCTTCCGTACCCTGAAGAGCGATCTTGGCCAGGCGGTTCTTCGCGACTTTGACGGTGCCGCCAGCAGCACGCATTTTTGAACGGAAGTCGTTCATCTGCGCAACTGTGACACCAGCATAGTGGGCCACGACAACTGAACCAGAAGCCTTGAAGACTTCATTCAGCTCCGTGACGAATTCGCGTTTTTCCGCTCTTTCCACTGTCTGTCTCCAGTTGATAGGACCGCAATCCTGCAGGCCCTACCGGGTTTGCCTTTGCCTCGAACGATCGTTTAACGGACCGTCCGTGGCGGTTGAGGATCCTGTCCCCCCGCTCTGTCGCCAAGACGGCTTCAGGCTTAAGGCACACAAGGCTCGAACCGAATTGACAACGCCGGAGCGCCGAAAATCTGCGTTCTTACCCGTCTCATGCAGGCCAAGTGATTAAGGGAAAACCACCTGCAATCTCGGACAGGAATTCCGGATTTCTCCGGAAATTCCCACTCCCCGAAGGAAGAGGGAATTCATTGAGCCGGAGCCCGAAGGCTCCGGCAATTCATTAAGCGGCTGTGACCGACGAAGGTTCGATCTTGACGCCTGGGCCCATCGTCGACGAAATCGCGACGCGCTTCAGGTAGTTGCCCTTGGCGCCAGCTGGCTTTGCCTTGATGACGGCGTCAGCGAAGGCACGGATGTTTTCTTCGAGTGCCTTGGCATCGAAGGAAGCCTTGCCGATGCCGGCGTGAACGATACCGGCCTTCTCGACGCGGAACTCGACAGCGCCGCCCTTGGAAGCCTTGACGGCTCCGGCAACGTCCATGGTCACAGTACCGACCTTCGGGTTCGGCATCATGCCACGCGGGCCGAGAACCTTACCGAGACGACCGACGAGCGGCATCATGTCAGGAGTTGCGATGCAACGATCGAAGTCGATCTTGCCGCCCTGAACGATTTCCAGCAGGTCTTCTGCGCCAACAATGTCTGCACCAGCAGCCTTGGCTTCATCAGCCTTTGCGCCACGTGCGAAAACAGCAACGCGAACGTCACGGCCGGTGCCGTTCGGCAGGTTGACAACGCCGCGGACCATCTGGTCTGCGTGACGCGGGTCAACGCCGAGGTTCATCGAGATTTCGACGGTTTCGTCGAACTTAGCCGTCGCACGTTCCTTGACCATCGAGATGGCTTCGGTGAGAGCGATGAGCGTTGTCGGATCCACGCCTTCGCGGATCTTCTTCATGCGCTTTGCGAGCTTTACCATGTTAAGCCACCACTTCCAGGCCCATGGAGCGGGCAGAGCCCTCAACCATCAGCATTGCGCCTTCGACGTCGGCTGCGTTGAGATCCTTCATCTTACCTTCGGCGATCGCACGGACCTGAGCCTTGGTGATGGTACCGGCCTTGCCACCCTTGCCAGGTGTCTTGGAACCGGAAGTGATCTTCGCTTCCTTCTTCAGCCAGTAAGTAACCGGCGGCTGCTTCATCGCGAAGGTGAAGGACTTGTCCTGGTAGTAGGTGATGACGACCGGGATCGGCATACCCTTTTCCATTTCCTGCGTGGCAGCATTGAACGCCTTGCAGAATTCCATGATGTTGATGCCACGCTGACCAAGCGCCGGGCCGATTGGCGGGGACGGGTTAGCCGATCCTGCCTTGACCTGAAGCTTGAGCTGGCCTGCTACTTTCTTAGCCATTTCTCTGCCTTTCGTTATGGACCGATATCTTGGTCCGAAATGCCGGATTGACCGGCGGCTGCGGTTGCGTGGTGCGGCTTACCGAGGTCCGGCTAGACCCCTCACCTTCCACGCGGGTTACGGCAAACGCCGCACAGGGCCGCCAACTCAATGGCAGCCCATATTTAAAAACAATCAGACCTTCTCGACCTGAGCGTATTCGAGCTCCACCGGAGTGGCGCGGCCAAAGATCGACACTTCGACCTTGAGGCGCGAACGCTCTTCATCGACATCCTGAACAACGCCGTTGAACGACGCGAACGGACCATCGGAAACACGAACCTGTTCACCAACCTCGAACGAGATCGAGGACTTCGGCCGCTCGACACCTTCCTGAACCTGACCGAGGATACGATCGGCTTCGGAGTCAGGGATCGGAACAGGCTTGTTGTCAGAACCAAGGAAGCCGGTAACCTTCGGCGTGTTCTTGATCAGGTGGTAGGCTTCGTCCGTCAGATTCGCACGAACCATGACGTAGCCCGGAAAGAACTTGCGTTCGCTATCGACCTTTCGGCCGCGACGCACTTCCACAACCTTTTCCGTCGGAACGAGGATCTGTTCGAACAAATGCTCAAGCCCCTTCTGGCGAGCCTTGTTCTCGATGTCCTCAGCGACCTTTTTCTCAAAGTTCGAATATGCGTGGACGATGTACCAGCGGGCCGCCATCTTAATACTCCAGGATCAAACGCTGACGTTCAGCACGAAGCCGAGCAACCAGCCAATAAGCTGGTCCGCAGCGAAGAAAAACAGCGCCGCAACCACGACCATGACCAGAACCATGATCGTCGAGATCGCGGTTTCACGGCGGGATGGCCAAGTGATTTTAGACGCTTCGGAACGAACCTGCTTGAAGAACGTTGCCGGATTGGTTTTGGATGCCATCGATTGCCCACGCAATTACGGCACGTAAAGCCGATATCGTTCAGCCCCACGCACCGCGTGTCTGTTGTTCCCTACATAAACACCCATTTCCCGTTAAACAAGAGGAAAAAGGTGCCTACATGAAATTCCCAACTTTGGACAACAACCGCTCAGCGCCTATCAATTACAGTCGCAAGCTATGTGTTGTGCGAAGGCTGGCAGGGGCAGCCGGGCTTGAACCGACGACCTGCGGTTTTGGAGACCGCCGCTCTACCAACTGAGCTATACCCCTTCAAACCGAAGACTGACGGACCATCAAGATCCTCTCCGTCACCGGCTAGGCGCTCCCTTTAAGACGCTGCGCCGGACTTGGCAAGAGTGTTTTTCGAACTTTGCCAGGCTATCTGAATTTGCCGCCGACGTTGTCGCCGAGATCTCTTGCCGAGACCGGGGACAAGACTTGATCCGGCTTCCCCAGGAGAAGATCGCGCGTTGAAAGCTCGACGGCGCCCGTCGCCGTCCCGGTCGCCGGCACGCGCCTCTCTGTTGGCAGCGGAAGCCGTTGCCATGCCAGACGCGGCGGTTTTTCGACGAAGGCACCAGGTTCGTTGACGGTGCGGTCGCGAACGCGGGTGATGATCGATTCGATCGCGAGCGCGCGGCCCTCTTCGTGATAGAAATTGCCCTTGATCTGTACCGTGCCGGCCAATGCCTTGATGAAGGCGCGCAGCAGGTTCGCGTCAAGCGGCTCGGGGTTAGACCAGAACGAGTCGATCCCGCCCTGATGGGTCAACCCGGGCATGTCGTAAACTGCCGCACCGAGCGCAATCGTCGGAAGACCGGCTCTCAGGCTGTGCATCGCCGTCGTGGAGTTGGCAACGATCGTCCCGTGCGAATGGCGAAGGATCGCTCCGAGATCACCTCTTTCGATAAACACGACCCGGTTCGAGACGCGGTAGCGGGCGGCAATCTTCGACACGATCTTGCGCCAGCCCTCGAGATCGTTGTCGAGCGGATGCTGCTTTACGATCAACCGCGCGCTTTCGGGAGCATGTCTCGAGAACGAGTGGATGACCTGATCGATCATCTGAGAGAGATGCCGATAAGGAGAGTTTGCTCGGATCTGGTAGTCGCTCTGCAATTGCAGCGCCAGGAGGTAATTCTTGCCGGTTTCGCCGTCGAAAAATCCCTCTGGCAGATCGTGGCGCGAACGGAACATGCGCGGCAGCCACGACAGATAGTCGAACAGCGGATCGTAGTACTTGTCCGAGCGGTAGAACGGGAACATCGGGCGGCCGAAATATGCCAGGAGATTATAGATGACCTCGTTTGTCGCCTCCTGTCCGAACGTGTGGCCGTAGCGCGCCTTGAGATCCGGTTCGGGAACCTGCTCGGCAACCTTGCGAATCACGTTCGGATCGTTGGGGAAGTGCGAGAAGCGGCCCATGCCATTGCGTTCGAGCGTGATCCAGTCCGGCCGAAGATAGCCGAACTCGACGGCATGACACTGAATGCCCAACCGACGTGCAACGCGTCCGGCAAAGCGATGGTAGGGCAGCCTGTCGGCATAATAGAGAATGTCGGTGATGCCTTCGCGACGGATGAGTTCAGCCAGATAGCGTGGCCAGGCCCTCAGCGTTCCGCGATAGTTGATCGCTCCGGACTTGCGCCAGTAGGCCTGGTCTCCGAACGAGAAGTTCACACGCTTCGTACCGATCCCCTGCGCTTCGAACGCGTTTGCCAGCTCGCGCCAGAACACGGACGGTGGACCTTGGAGAAACAGGACTTTTGTCATTCGAAGCCAATACCGCTTGATTCGGGATCATGAAATTGAGGGTCGTTTAGCCTGATCGGGGTTCTCCCGACGTAATACACAGCTCCCCGTACGTGAGACGGATGCCAATTCACACAATTACCGTTAAACAGTTCCGGTACTTTCACGAAGGCACCACCGTCGTCAATGGCGCCTTTTACGCACGAAGCATATCCCAAGGTTACGTCGCCATGCATCAACGCCGATTCCTGCTGCTTCAAGGACCCGCCTCGCCGTTTCTCAAGAAGCTCGCGGAAGCCATTGAAAACAAAGGCGCGGAGGTATCGAAGATCAACCTATCCATAGGTGATGTGGCGTTTTGGTGGCCGCGCAAAAGCGAACTGTTTCGCGAAAAGCCTGAACATTGGGCAGTGTATCTCGATCGCTACATAAGCGATCACAATGTAACCGATATCGTCATGCTTGGTGATGGTCGTGCGCCGCATCACAGCGCGGCTGCCGTTGCGTCAGCCAGAGGCGTTGACGTCCATATTCTCGAACACGGGTATCTGCGGCCCGACTGGCTGACGATAGAGCCGGATGGCATGTCGGCACATTCTCGCTTCCCGCAGGATGCGGAGCGTATCCGCATGATCGCGGAAAGCGCACCGGCCATTGACGGGGTCGGACGCTACCGCTCCAGCTTCTTGACCTACGCGCTCTACGATCTTGTCTATCACGTTCCCAATGTTCTCTTGGGATGGCTCGTTCATCCCCACTACCGGACCCATGGGCCCGTGCATCCGGTTAGGGAATATGCCGGCTGGATCTGGAAGGCGCTGAGGATGAAATCTCGGCGACGGAACGCCGATCTCGCGACCACAGCCGCCCTCACCCCGATTCAGACGGCGGATGGCGTGCGCTTGCCTCGGGTCTTCCTGTTTCCATTGCAGCTTCCTGGGGATTACCAGATCATCCGTCACGCCCCCGGCGGCGACCTCTTCGCCATCGTCGATTCGGTGATTGCTTCTTTCGCAAAGCACGCAGGCAGTAACGACCGCCTGCTGTTCAAGGTCCATCCGATCGACAATGGACTGTCGCGCTGGCCCGAGCGCATCCGGGCCGCCTCAAACCGCCACGGAATATCGGACCGTGTCTTCTATGCGGATGGGGGCGACACCGACGACCTTATCACCCGCGCGGCCGGCGTCGTCACAGTCAACTCGACCGTCGGACTGACCGCGCTATCGATGGCAAAGCCGGTAGTTGCGCTGGGCGCTGCGGTATACGACATCCCCGGGCTGACGTTCCAAGGGCTACTCGCGGAGTTCTGGACGAATCCGGGACGGCCGGACATGGAACTGTTCGACGCCTTCCAGCGGGCGCTTGCCGCGACGACGCAGGTCCGCGGTGGTTTCATCGGGAGAGACGCGATTGAAGCAGGCGCCGAGAATGTTGCAGCACGGCTGATGGAGCCTGCGCCACGCCTGCCGAAGAGCTGGGCCAAGCCAGGCGGCAGCACGCAGTTCCGCTATATGAATGAACTCTTTGGCTGAACGGCGTACGCGCTTCCTGCGGACGTCTCCTGACCGATTTCAACACGCTGTAACGAAAAAGGCCCCGCGGTTTCCCGCGAGGCCTTTTTCAAGTGGTTGATCTATCGATTACTCGATGATCGAGGCAACGATGCCGGCGCCGACGGTACGACCGCCTTCGCGGATCGCGAAGCGCAGCTTTTCTTCCATCGCGATCGGAACGATCAGCTCGACTTCAACGGTGACGTTGTCGCCTGGCATAACCATTTCCGTGCCTTCAGGAAGCGAAACGATACCGGTCACGTCCGTTGTACGG
>NZ_JAALXU010000008.1:0-183754 GCF_013317225.1 Neorhizobium sp. AL 9.2.2 | reverse complement strand
TCTCATATTCAATTGTCAAAGAACCGACATTCCCACCCCAAAAGGCTAAAACGTCACAAAACCCAAGAGCCAAACCGTAACCCGGCCCCAATCAGCATCTGCCAATCTTTTTAGGTTTTCACCGAAACGAAGAAGTCCGTCGCTAGCAGCGCCGCCGCCCTCGTTCAGTGAGCGGGTTATAGATCCGAGGCCCAGAACAAGTCAACAGGGGTTTTTCAAAAATGTCATTTTTCTTTCACAAGTCAGCGGAAGCCACTGATACGGCATAGAATTTGGGCAGTGATGACAAAGCGGGCAGTTGTGGTGGAGCAGCCTGCCTTTGCGGAAGTGGCTATTCCTATGTCAGGACGGATTGCTAGAAGAGGTGCGTCCCAGCCCGACTGCCCTGGTTGCCCTATCCGGTCTTCAAGGGCTAGCGCCCGCGTCGTGGCGCGTATCTGTCTCTATATAGAGAGCGTTATATAGAGAGCGTTCAAAAGCGAGTTCAGGAATGTCTGCGTCATTACCATCTGCATCGTCAGGCGGGCCCCTCATCGCGGGTCTGCCGAAGCTTCCGGTCTCGGACGTGCTTCCTCAGATCCTGTCGGCGCTCAGCGACGGCAACCGGGCTGTCATCTCCGCGCCACCCGGCGCCGGCAAGACGACACTGGTGCCGCTGGCACTTGTCTTCGAACCGTGGTGCAGGGGCAAAATTATCCTGCTCGAGCCGCGGCGGCTTGCGGCGCGCGCCGCGGCAGCGCGGATGGCGTCTCTTATAGGAGAGGAAGTCGGCGGGCGCGTCGGCTACCGGATGCGTCTCGACAACCGCATCTCCTCGGCAACCCGGATCGAGGTGGTCACCGAAGGCGTGTTCGCGCGCATGGTCCTCGACGATCCCGAACTTGCGGGCATTTCCGCTGTCATCTTCGACGAATTCCACGAACGCTCGCTTGATGCGGATTTCGGCCTGGCGCTGGCGCTCGATGTCCAGTCGGCGCTGCGGGAAGACCTTCGGATCCTCGTGATGTCGGCGACGCTCGATGTGGAACGCGTTGCCGGGCTGCTTTCGGATCCGCCCGTCATCGTCAGCGAGGGACGAGGCCACCCGATCGAGATCCGCCATCAGGACAGGCCTAGCGGCGAGCGGATCGAAGATACCGTCTCGCGCGCGATCATCGAAGCGCACCGGTCGGAAACCGGATCCATCCTTGCCTTTCTGCCGGGCCAGGCGGAAATCCTGCGCACGGCTGAGCGACTGCAAGGGCGCTTTGGCCCGGAAACGCTGGTGGTGCCGCTCTACGGCAATCTTTCGCAGCGCGATCAGGATCTGGCGATCCGGCCCTGCCCTGCCGGACAGCGCAAGATCGTGCTTGCGACCTCGATCGCCGAGACCTCGATCACCATCGACGGCGTGCGGATCGTGATCGACAGCGGTTTGCAGCGGCTTCCGGTGTTCGAGCCCTCGACCGGGATTACTCGACTGGAAACCGTGCGGGCCTCGCGCGCCTCGGCGGATCAGCGGGCCGGACGCGCCGGGCGAACCGAACCGGGTATCGCCATTCGTCTGTGGCATCCCGGCCAGACGGCGGCCCTGCCGGCATTCACGCCACCGCAGATCCTTGCGAGCGATCTCTCTAGCCTCGTCCTCGACCTTGCCCATTGGGGCGTGGAGCATCCGGCATCGCTGGCGTTTCTCGATCCGCCGCCCGCCGCTGCCTTCAAGGAGGCGAAAAGCCTTCTCACCCAGCTCGGCGCCTTCAATGAGCAGGGGCGGCTGACAGCGCGGGGCAAGACCATGCGCGACATGGCGCTGCCGCCGCGTCTTGCGGCGATGACGATTTCGGCGGCGGACGACGGCCACGGAAGGCAGGCCTGTCTGCTGGCCGTATTGCTGACCGAACAGGGACTGGGCGGATCGGATGTGGATCTCGACGAGAGGCTGAGACGGTTTCGCAATGAGAAAGGCGAGCGCGCCGACGCCGCAAGGCGGCTTGCGGAGCGGATCGCCTCAGGCCTGCCCCGCAAGACGCAACCGGGTTTGCCAGCGACAGCCGGCCAGCTTCTGCTGCACGCCTATCCGGACCGGGTGGCGATCCAGCGCGGCGGGCGTGGGCGGTTCGTGATGGCAAACGGCCGCGGGGCGGAACTGCCCGAAACCGAGCGGCTTGCCGGTGCAACGATGCTTGTCATCGCCGATCTTTCGGGGCGGGCCGTCAAAGCGCGGATCCTTGCCGCGGCCGAAACCAGTCGTGCCGAGATCGAAGCCGAGCTCGACGATCTGATCGTTCGCCAGGACGAGACGGTGTTCGACCGCCAGAGCCTGAAGCTGCGGGCCCGAAAGGTGACCCGGCTTGGTGCGATCGTGTTCGAGGAAAAGCCCCTGCCCCGCAAGACGGGCGAAGCCGCTGCCTTGGCACTTGCCGAGGGCGTGCGGGAACTGGGCCTTCAGTTCCTGCCGTTTTCCAAGGACGGCGCGCAGCTGCGCGAGAGGCTGGGCTTCCTTCACCGGACGATCGGTGCGCCCTGGCCTGACATGGATGACGCAGCACTGCTGGACCGGCTTGCCGAATGGTTCGTTCCGTTTCAGGGACAGGCCTCCGGCATCGACGCGATCCAGCCCGGCAGTCTTTCGGAAGGACTGCGCTCGCTTGTTCCCTACGACATCCTGCAGGATCTGGGACGCTTGGCACCGACGCATTTCGAAGCGCCGACCGGACAGCGGCATCCGATCCGCTACGACGGAGACGAGCCGACCCTGTCGATCCGCGTTCAGGAACTGTTCGGGCTGAAGACCCATCCGGCTGTAGCGGGCGGGCGCCTGCCGCTGCTGCTCGAACTGACATCGCCGGCGCACCGGCCGATCCAGACGACAAGAGACCTGCCCGGTTTCTGGTCAGGATCGTGGAAGGACGTGCGCGCCGACATGCGCGGACGCTATCCGAAACATCCGTGGCCGGAAGATCCGGCAGAAGCTCTGCCGACGGCGCGGGCGAAACCGCGCGGGACATGATAGGCAGACGTGACAGAATGCCGCCTGCGACCACGAGATGCGGCGCGCTATGAAAAGCGTCGTGACAGTCGAAGCGGAAAGCGGGACATAGAAGAGATGGCGACCAGAGACATGTCCGGCGACGAGATGGCGACCAGCGAAAGCGGCGTCATCGCCCTTTCCGATGCGGTGCGCAGCCGATCCAGCCGGCGGATGCGCCTGCAGACGCTGGTGCGGCTGCGCTGGCTTGCGGTTGCCGGACAGACGGCAACGGTGGTGATCGTCGCGTTAGTGCTGCAGTTCCCGCTGCCCCTGATGGAGGCGGCAATCCTGATCGCGGCGCTTGCCGTGGCGAACCTTACCCTCTCGGCCTGGTTTCCAGCGACGCATCGGCTGGGACCGCGGTCCGTCATTGCGCTTCTGGGCTTCGATCTGCTGCAGATGGCCTCGCTGCTGTTTATCACCGGTGGCCTTGCCAATCCCTTCGCGCCGCTGATCTGCGTGCCGGTGATCATTTCGTTTGCCTCGCAACCCTTGCGCCATTCGATCATGCTGATCGTGTTTGCCCTGATCTGCACCACCACCATCGCCTTTTCGCCCTTCGACGTGCCCTGGTATGCGGGCCAGACGCTGGAGACGCAGCCGGTGATGCAGATCGGCGTCTGGTGCGCGATCGCCTCGATGATGATGTTTGCCGCCTTTTATGCCTACCGCGTCTCGAGCGAGGCGGCGCTTCTGGCGGATGCGCTGGCCGCAACCGAACTGGTGCTGGAGCGGGAAAAGCACCTGTCGCAGCTCGACGGACTGGCGGCCGCGGCCGCGCACGAGCTTGGAACGCCGCTTGCCACGATCAGCGTCGTTGCCAAGGAAATGCTGCGCGACCTGCGCGAAGACGACCGGTTTCGCGAAGACGTGCTTTTGCTGCGCAGCCAGAGCGAACGCTGCCGCGATATCCTGCGCCGGCTGACATCGCTGTCGACCGAGAGCGAGGAGCATATGCGCCGTCTGCCGCTGTCGTCGCTGATCGAGGAGGTGATTGCGCCGCATCGGCAATTCGGCATCGATGTGGAACTCGTCGAAAAAAGCGACATTGCCGGCGAGCCGGTCGGCAATCGCAACCCGGCAATTCTCTATGGTCTCGGCAACCTTGTCGAGAATGCCGTCGATTATGCCAGAGAGAAGGTCACGGTGACCACCGAACACACCGCGTCGCGGGTCGCCATCACGATCGAGGATGACGGGCCGGGTTATGCGCCGGATATACTCGCCCATATCGGCGAGCCCTATATGACCACGCGGTCTCGCGAAGACGAAAGCGCGGGTGGGCTCGGGCTCGGGCTCTTCATCGCCAAGACGCTGCTGGAGCGATCGGGGGCATCGCTCAAGTTCGGCAACCGCGATGCCGGCAAGGCAGGCGCCCGGATCCGGATCGAATGGCCGCGCAGCCTGATGGACCGGCCGGCGATAAAATGAGTGGCCGCTTTGCCAACGCGACCCATATTGAAGTGCAGCAACGGACCGTTGTCCGTGGAGACAGACGATGGATACGAATTCTGAAAACATGCCCGCCCTCGACGATGCCCAGCTCGGAGACGATCCTTTCCTGCTGCTCGTCGATGACGATGGCCCGTTCCTGCGGCGTCTGGCGCGCGCCATGGAAAGCCGCGGCTTTATCGTGGATGCAGCGGAATCGGTCGCCGAAGGGATCGCCAAGGCCGAAGCCCGGCCGCCGAAATATGCCGTGGTCGATTTGCGGCTGGGTGACGGCAACGGTCTCGACGTGATCGAAGCCATCCAGAAGTCCGGTTCGGACACCAAGATCGTGGTGCTGACCGGCTACGGCAATATCGCGACCGCGGTGACGGCTGTTAAGCTTGGAGCGCTCGACTATCTGTCCAAGCCTGCGGATGCGGACGATGTGTTCAACGCCTTGATGCAGCGCCCGGGCGAAAAGGCGGATGTGCCCGAGAACCCGATGTCTGCCGATCGGGTGCGCTGGGAACATATCCAGCGCGTCTACGAGGCCTGCGAGCGCAATGTTTCGGAAACCGCAAGGCGGCTGAACATGCACCGGCGCACGCTGCAGCGGATCCTTGCCAAGCGCGCACCGAAGTAAGTATCGCCGGTCAGATGTCGTCGAAGCTTTTGCCGGTCGCCCATTCGGCCAGCATCAGCCTTCGCGCGGCGAGACGGGAGAAATTCAGCATGATCGATTTGCGCGATGCGGGCGCCAGCTTGTGTTCCGGTGCCTCGCGCATCTGGTGGGCGCCGTAGCCATCGGACAGGAACAGGCCGCAATCCTCCGGGAAGATATCGAGCGGAACGTCCTTGTGGGTGGCGAAGAACAGCCGGTCGCAGGAGGCGCGGTAATCTGGCCATTTGCGATCGACCCGGAAGTCCTCGATGGACGTCTTGATCTCGATGATCCAGATCTCGCCCTTCTCCGACACTGTAATCAGATCGGCGCGGCGACCATTTGAAAGCGCCATTTCCGGAAGAATGGCATGCCGCATGTCATGGAGCAGGATCTGCATGCCCCGGCGGACCATCATGGCCCGCGACGACTGACGGCCGTCGACCAGCGGGTTATTATTGGCAATATTCAATATCGTCATGCACTTGACCTGTCACAGCCCCTCCGGGGGGTTACGGATGTTGCAAAAAGGACATTGCCTTTTGCATTCGTGGAAGCGCGATCCCCTGGCTCACTGCTATCGCTTGCCAAGCGCTGCGCTATGGAAAATAACGGGTCCGAAGGCGCCTGAGCGCCCATTTCAATCGATTCGTACATCAAGAGACATCCATGCGCTTTCGCAACAGCATGCTCGCACTCGGCCTGTTGGCAACCTCTGCCCTGGCCGGCTGCTCCACTACGTCCGACACACCCCGGACGGTCGCCCAGGCCGAAGCTCCGGTCCGTATCGAGACGGCGCAGATCTTTACCGATTCGTATGGGTCGATCACCGATGCAGGTTACACCCTGCCGGCGATCCCGATCAACCGGGTGAAGCCGCAGTTCGTTCGCCAGGTCGTCAATTACGAGACGAATGAGCGGCCGGGAACGGTCATCGTCAACACCCGCGAGCGTCATCTCTATTTCATCCTGCCGGGTGGTCGTGCGATGCGCTATGGTATCGGCGTCGGCAAGCAGGGCTTCGCATGGTCGGGTACCGCCTATGTTGCCTGGAAGCAGGAATGGCCGAACTGGCATCCGCCGAAGGAAATGGCAGTGCGCAAGCCGGACATCGCCCGTTATGTCGAAAACGGCATGGGCCCCGGTCTGTCGAACCCGCTTGGTGCACGCGCCATGTATCTGTTCAACGAAAAGGGCCAGGACACACTGTTCCGCCTGCATGGAACGCCGGAATGGGCCTCGATTGGCACCGCCGCTTCGTCGGGCTGCATCCGTCTGATGAACCAGGACGTGATCGACCTCTACAGCCGCGTCCGTCCGGGCCGCAACACCAAGGTCGTCGTGATCCAGTAAGGGTTCAACGCCTGAAAATGCAAAAGCCGCCGAGGATTTCCCGGCGGCTTTTTTGTTGTCTGAGCGACGGGCCGGATTAACCGGCCTTTGCCTTGAGTTCCAGCCGGCGGCGATGCAGGACCGGTTCGGTATAGCCGTTCGGCTGTTCGCGACCCTTGAGCACCAGTTCGAGCGCTGCCTGAAAGGCGACCGAGGCTTCGAAGTTAGCTGCCATCGGCGTATAGAGCGGATCGCCTTCGTTCTGGCCATCGACCACAGCCGCCATCCGCTTCAGCGTCTCGACGATCTGCTCTTCGGTGACGAGCTTGTGGTGCAGCCAGTTGGCCATATGCTGCGACGAGATGCGCAATGTCGCCCGGTCTTCCATCAGCGCGATGTCGTTGATATCGGGGACCTTGGAGCAACCGACGCCCTGGTCGATCCAGCGCACGACGTAGCCCAGAATGCCCTGCGCGTTGTTGTCGAGTTCGCGCTGGATTTCTTCCGGCGTCCAATTCGGCCGCGAGGCGACGGGCACCGACAGGATATCGGAGAGTTTAGCACGGGTGCGAGTCTTCAGCCCCTTCTGGACTTCGGCGACATCGACTGTGTGATAGTGGGTGGCATGCAAAGTGGCGGCCGTCGGTGACGGGACCCAGGCGGTGTTGGCGCCCGCTTTCGGGTGACCGATCTTTTGCTCCAGCATCGCCGCCATCAGATCCGGCATGGCCCACATGCCCTTGCCGATCTGCGCATGGCCAGACAGGCCGCATGCGAGGCCGATATCGACATTCCAGTTCTCGTAGGCCGCAATCCAGGCCGCCTGCTTCATGTCGCCCTTGCGGATCATCGGGCCGGCTTCCATCGAGGTGTGGATCTCGTCGCCGGTGCGGTCGAGGAAGCCGGTGTTGATAAACACGACGCGCTCCTTCGCGGCGCGAATCGCTTCCTTGAGGTTGATTGTGGTGCGGCGTTCCTCGTCCATGATGCCCATCTTCATGGCATTGTCGGCAAGACCGAGCGCCTGTTCGACGCGGGTGAAGATCTCGGCTGCGAAGGCCACTTCTTCCGGCCCGTGCATCTTCGGCTTGACCACATACATGGAGCCGAGCTTCGAATTCTTGCGGCGGCCGGTGATGCCGCCATCCTTGCGACCGATGTCGTGGATGGCGATCAGGGCGGTTACGACGGCATCCATGATGCCCTCGGGCACTTCATGGCCGTCGCGGTCGAGAATGGCCGGGTTGGTCATGAGGTGGCCGACATTGCGGATGAGCATCAGCGAGCGGGCTTTGACCTCGACGGTTGCACCGTTCGGCGCCGTATAGTCGAAATCCGGGTTGAGCGTGCGCAGGAAGCTCTTGCCACCCTTGGCAACCTCTTCCGAGAGATCGCCCTTCATCAGGCCGAGCCAGTTGCGATAGACAGCAACCTTATCCTCAGCGTCGACAGCGGCGACCGAATCCTCGCAGTCCATGATTGTGGTGATCGCCGATTCGATCCTGACATCGGAAATGTGAGCCGGATCGTCCTTGCCAATCGCGGTTGCCGGATCGATGACGATTTCGACATGTAGGTTGTTTCTGACGAGCAGGATCCGGTTCGGCTCGCCCAGATAGCCGGCAAACTGCGTCGGATCGGTCAGGCCTGTCACTTCGCCGTTCGACAGCGTCACGAACAGGGCGGCATCTTCCACCTTGAGGGAGGCTGCATCCTTCCAGCTGGCACCGGAAAGCGGGGCCGACTGATCGAGGAAGTCGCGCACCCAGGCGATTACCTGTTTGCCGCGAACCGGATTGTAGCCCTTGCCCTTGTCGGCACCATCTGTTTCAGGGATGGCGTCCGTGCCGTAAAGCGCATCGTAGAGCGAACCCCAGCGCGCATTGGCGGCGTTTAGTGCATAGCGTGCATTCATCACGGGGACGACGAGCTGCGGGCCGGCGATGCCGGCAATTTCCGGATCGACGTTTTCCGTCGAGACCTGGAAATCGGGTCCTTCGGGAAGAAGATAGCCGATCTCGCGCAGGAATTCCTCGTAGGCAGCCAGGTCGTTCGGTGCACCGTGCTTGCGGTACCACTCGTCGATCTCGAGCTGAAACGCATCGCGCCTGGACAGAAGCGCCCGGTTCTTCGGCGCAAGGTCGTGAACGATCGCGGAAAACTCGGCGAAGAAATGGTCGGCATCAATACCGGTCTCGGGAAGCGCTTCGGTAACCAGAAAGTCGTGCAGCTTTTGATCGATCTGCAGTCCGTTTTTTTCGATGCGAGTCATGCCGCGCCTCCCGTATGATTTTTTGGTGACATGCAGATTGCCCGCAAGACTTTGTCTGTCAATCGCCGACGATGCCATCGACCATGAAATCATGGGCCGATATGGACCACCCTCAAGAGGTGTTTCACGTGGAGCGCCGACGGACCACCTTCATGGGTATTCCGTCCTGCGGCTGGGTGGTGAGCTTCTGCACCGGCCAGACTTTGGTGCCCGGCACCACATCGAACCGGTAGCTCTTCATCAACACGGCAAGCGCGATCACCGCCTCCTGCATGGCAAAGACGGCACCGATGCAAGTGCGCGGGCCCGCTCCGAACGGCAGGTACTGGAAGCGATTGATATTGCCACGGTTTTCCGGAAGGAAGCGTTCGGGCATAAAGGCGCGCGGCTTTTCCCAGTAGAGTTCATGCCGATGCAGTGTCCATGGCATGACGAGAACCGTCACGCCCGCATCGATGGTCACGGTCTCGCCCGTCGGGCTGGTCCAGCGATCGCCACGGATTGCCGCGCGGTTGATGGAGGGCGCCGGCGGATAGAGCCGCAGCGCTTCCTCGAAAGCGGCCCTCACCCAGGGCATTCTCTCCAGCCAGTCGACCGGTTCGGCCCCTTCGCTCAAGACCTGATCGATCTCCGTTTCCATCGCATCGCGCACATGCGGCGACTGGCCGACGCAATACAGCGTCCAGGCGAGCGCCCTCGCCGTCGTTTCGTGGCCGGCGCCGATGAAGGTCAGGATATTGTCTTCGATTTCGGCCATCGTCAGGCCGTCGGGCCCTTCGAGCTGCAGCAGCAATGTTAGAAAATCCTGCGGTACGGCATCCGGCGTCTCGCGGATCCGCTTCTGGCGCTGGATCATGGTATCGGCGACGACCTTGCGGAACTTGTCCAGCACGCGCTGGCCACCGATCCGCGTCACGCGCGGTACCCAAGGCGGGGCGCGCAGAAGATCCATCGGATCGACACGGCCCATGCGATGCAGCAGGCTGTCGACGTCATCGGAAAATTTCTCGCTCTCGGTGACGATCTCGCCGGAAAACAGTGTCTCGGAAAGGATGGCGAACGCAAGTTCCGTCATGTCGACCGAGATGTCGTGGACCGCGCCCGAAGGATGGTCGGCCGCATACTTCTCGACATACTCCTCCGACTTCGCCAGCATCTGGCCGGCAAAACCGCGGGAGTGGCGCGGCGTGAACACCGGTGCCATCGCCTTGCGCGAGCGCTTCCACACGGGCCCTTCCGCCGTCAGCAATCCGTCACGCAGGATCGGCCGCAGGATGAGCTGACGGATCTCCGACATCTCGTAATTGGCGGAATTATCGACAAGAATGTGCCGGATAAGGCCCGGATCGTTGACGATGAGGGTGCGTTCCTTGAGGAACTTCGTCTCGATCCAGGGAAGCGTGTAGGACGGCTTTCCCCACAGTTCGAGCGGATTGCGCATCACGGTGCGGATGACTTCCAGCCGCGACGGCGGGACGGTGCGCGGCTCCGGTGCCGGTGGCACGAAAGGTTCGGGGCGCATGTCCATATGAAGGGTCCTCATCTTTAAGAGATGAAGAACATATCAGAACTCAGAAGAGCGATTTCAACTCGGCGATCTTGTCGTTGACCAGCCAGCCGTAATAATTCTCTTCCGGCAAACCGCCGCGCGCCCTCAAGGCTGCCGCCCGTTGTGCCGAGCCGCCGGTGTTATAGAGAGTGGCTGTGATGCCGGGATTGCGGGAGATATCGACATTCGCAATCGTCTTGTAGTCGTCGATCGAACGGCGGATGTTCGCCGCCATGTAGGCGAGCGATTTGTCCGGGTCCATGATCGCGTCATAGACTTCCGATGCCTTGTTCTCGTCCAGCTTCGGGTAACCGGAAACGCGGGCGACGGTGTCTGAAAACATCATCGCCGTCAGCGGATTGAGCTGGCCGAGGCCGAAGGTCTGGCCGGCATAGAAGGGCTGGAAGAAGACCGCGCTGAAACGATTGTCCGGAAACGCCTTGCCATCGACCTTGCGTCCCCGGAAAGCGTCTTCCCAGACATTTTCCCGGCAGGTCCAGAGACGGTAGGAGTCGAGCCCCGTGCTGCATTTTGCAAATTGCGGGCGGTCGAGAAAATCCTTGATCGATTCGTCGTCGTAGCCGAAGCGGAAACTGTTGCCGGCATAGGCGGCAGCCTTGATGTAATAGGTCTGCAACCGGTCATAGGCATCGACATTATAGGTGTGCTCGCCAACGATCGCGCCGACGATATGGATCGGATCGAAGCCGTAGGCCGCTGCCGCAGATCTGATCTTGCCGATCAGTTTCTTGTCGGTTGCGAGCAGATCGCGGATCTTTTCATACTTGTCGTCGAACGTGGTGCGGCCGGCGCGGGTTCGGCGCACGGAGGCACCCGGCACTTTCGGCTGCACCGTATTGCGGTTGCCTTCCGGCACGATGGTCACCGCGGCCGCGTAGGTCGTGGAAGCGGCCGTCCATGTGACGGTCATCAGAAATGCAAGCAGAAGGCGTTTCAAAATTGTCGTGTCCCAATTACGGTCTGCACTGATAACGCTCCAGACGCCGAAACAGTCAGGCGGGGGAGAGCGGCGCATCACGAAAGCGCGTCACCCTTACGTGAAGAGATGCTGTAATGTCGAGAGAGTGGCATTCAAAATAGCGTCACTGCCAAGGCGAGCAGCAGCCGGTCGTTGCCCGGCTGCCACGAATTCAAGGTCAGAGGATGTAACGCGACAGGTCGGTATCGTTGGCGAGATCGCCGACATGCTTGCGGACATATTCGGCATCGATCGTGATCGCCGTGCCGCCCTGATCGGGCGCGGTGAAGGAAATCTCGTCCAGCACGCGCTCCATCACCGTCTGCAACCGGCGAGCACCGATATTCTCGACGGTGGAGTTGAGATGCACCGCGACATCGGCCAGCGCGTCGAGCGCGTCATCGGTAAAGTCGAGCGCCAGATCTTCCGTGCCCATCAGCGCCTTGTACTGCCGGATCAGGCTTGCCTCGGTTTCCGTCAGGATGCGGCGGAAATCTTCCTTCGTCAGCGGCTTCAGTTCAACGCGGATCGGCAGGCGACCCTGAAGCTCCGGCAGAAGGTCAGACGGCTTCGACACGTGGAAGGCGCCGGAAGCGATGAACAGGATATGATCGGTCTTCACCGGTCCGTATTTGGTCGAGACCGTGGTGCCCTCGACAAGCGGCAACAGGTCGCGCTGCACGCCTTCACGTGAAACACCGGCGCCCATGCCGCCGTCACGGGCAGCGATCTTGTCGATCTCGTCCAGGAACACGATGCCGTCATTCTCAACCGAACGCACGGCTTCGCGCTGTATCACCTCGTTGTCGATCAGCTTGTCGGATTCGTCGCGCACCAGTTCGCCGTAGGACTTGGCAACGGTGGTTTTGACCTTCTTGGTGCGCCCACCCATCGCCTTGCCGAACATGTCGGAGAGGTTGAGAACGCCGATATTGCCGCCCGGCATGCCGGGAATGTCGAAGCCGGGCATGCCCGAACTGGTATCGGCCACCTCGATCTCGATTTCCTTCTCGTCAAGCTCTCCGCTGCGCAGGCGCTTGCGGAAACTGTCGCGGGTGGCAGGAGAGGCCGTCGATCCAACGAGCGCATCGAGCACGCGCTCCTCGGCACTTGCCTGCGCCTTCGCCTGCACTTCGGTGCGTTTTTTCTCACGGATCAGGCCGATGCCGATCTCGACTAGATCGCGGATGATCTGTTCGACGTCACGCCCCACATAGCCGACCTCGGTGAACTTGGTGGCTTCAACCTTGATGAAGGGAGCGCCCGCGAGCTTTGCCAGGCGACGGGAAATTTCCGTCTTGCCGACGCCGGTCGGCCCGATCATCAGGATGTTCTTTGGCATGACTTCGTCGCGCAGGCTCTCATCTAGCTGGTGACGGCGCCAGCGGTTTCGAAGCGCAATGGCAACGGCGCGCTTGGCGTCGTGCTGGCCAATGATGTGGCGATCGAGCTCGGAAACGATTTCCCGGGGAGAAAAATTAGTCATGAGTTCCTCTTGGCGTCCCTCGTCAACCGTCCTGTCAGGCCCGGCCCGTGAGAGATCCTCTGGCTGGGATGGCGTTATTCGGCGTCGAGCGTTTCGACGACGAGATTGTGATTGGTGTAGACGCAGATATCGGCCGCGATATCGAGCCCCTTGCGGGCAACCTCTTCGGCCGACATGTCCGTGTCCATCAGCGCGCGCGCCGCCGCATAGGCATAGTTTCCGCCAGAGCCGATGGCGATCGTGCCGTGTTCGGGCTCCAGCACATCGCCGTTGCCGGTGACGGCGAGCGTGATCGACTTGTCGGCAACCAGCATCATCGCTTCGAGATTGCGCAGATATTTGTCGGTGCGCCAGTCTTTGGCAAGTTCGACGGCGGCGCGCATCAGCTGGCCGGGATACTGTTCGAGCTTCTTTTCGAGGCGATCGAGAAGCGTGAAGGCATCGGCCGTGGCGCCGGCGAAACCTGCAATCACATCACCGGTCTTGCCGATGCGGCGCACCTTGCGGGCATTGCCCTTCATCACCGTCTGGCCGAGGCTCACCTGACCGTCACCGGCCATCACCACCTTGCCGCCCTTTCGGACCGTAATAATCGTTGTCATTTCATCTACCTCTAAAAGCCCCTGGAGGGCGCCTTCGATTGCGAGCCCCAGCGACGTTCATGGCGGCTCCGTTGAGCCCTATGTAAGTGGGCATCCGCCGAATACAATCTTGCCGAAACAGCACAGCGTACCGGCCGCGCGTCGGCCGTGCTTTTGCTGGATATTTGATCTGCCGCCTGATATGGAGCGCGCATAATAAGCATGGGTGACCTGATGGGCGATACGACAGCCACACGTACGGGAAGCGTTTCCCGCAAGACCAACGAGACCTCCGTTTCGGTTTCCGTCAATCTTGACGGCACCGGCACGTCGAAGATTTCGACGGGCGTCGGGTTTTTCGACCATATGCTGGACCAGCTGTCGCGCCATTCGCTGATCGACATGGAGATCGACGTAAAGGGTGACCTGCATGTCGATGATCACCATACGGTGGAAGACACCGGCATCGCGATTGGCCAGGCCATTTCCAAGGCGCTAGGCGACCGGCGCGGCATTGCGCGCTATGCCTCGCTCGATCTCGCCATGGACGAAACGATGACGAAAGCTGCGGTCGACGTGTCGGGCCGGCCATTCCTGGTCTGGAACGTTTCCTTTTCGGCACCGAAGATCGGCACGTTCGATACGGAACTGGTGCGGGAATTCTTCAACGCGCTGGCCCAGAATGCCGGGATCACGCTGCATATTCTCAACCATTACGGCGCCAACAACCATCATATCGCCGAGACCTGCTTCAAATCCGTGGCGCGCGTGTTGCGCATCGCGACAGAAATCGATCCGCGGCAGGCCAATCGCGTTCCTTCGACCAAGGGTACGCTTGCCTGACGCTTCCAGGAGTTTCATCCTTGAGAAGCTATCTCGTTCTGACGCCGAAAAATGGCCCCGACAGGGAGCACCGTTCCACCATCATCATGCCGGACGGCTTTTCCTGGCCGGCATTCATGCTTTCCTGGATCTGGCTGTTCTGGCACCGGATGTGGATTGCCGGCGCGGTCGCCCTCGTCATCCAGATCGGCAGCGGCATTCTTTCGACCATGCCGGGTTTTGCGATCGGTGGCTGGCTGCTCGGCTTTGCGATGAACCTCATCGTTGCGCTGGAAGGCCGGCATCTCTATTCGCAGTCGCTGCAGCGCCGGGGCTACACGCTCGAAACTGTCGTGTTTGCGCAGGACAGAAGCACGGCCGAGGAAATGTATTTCTCCAATCTGCCGCAGCCTGAACCGAAGGCCATGCCTAGTCTTTCCGAGTGGGCGCCACAGACGAACACCCCTTTCCCCGCCGCTGCCGGATGGCAAAGTTCCGGCGCCGGACTTTTCGATCACGGAGGACGCTGATGCGCGTCGCAATCATCGACTATGGATCGGGCAATCTCCGATCCGCTACCAAGGCTTTCGAACGCGCCGCTCGCGAGGCCGGCATCGACGCTGAAATCGACCTCACCGACAAGCCTGATGCCGTCGCCTCGGCTGACCGCGTCGTTCTTCCTGGCGTCGGCGCCTATGCCGATTGCCGGGCCGGGCTCGATGCCGTTTCGGGGATGCACGAGGCGCTGATCGAGGCCGTCGAGACAAACGCACGCCCTTTCCTCGGGGTCTGCGTCGGCATGCAGCTGATGTCCTCGCGCGGGCTCGAAAAGACCACCAGCGAAGGGTTCGGCTGGATCAAGGGCGACGTCGTCGAGATGACGCCGTCCGATCCCGGCTTGAAGATCCCGCAGATCGGCTGGAACACGCTGGAGCTCGTCAACCCGCATCCTTTGTTCGATGGCATTCCGACCGGACCGGACGGACTGCACGCCTATTTCGTGCACTCCTACCATCTCGCCGCCGCAAACCCTTCCGACGTCATCGCCACGACGGAATACGGTGGCGCGATGACGGCCTTCGTTGGACGCGACAACATGGTGGGGGCGCAATTCCATCCGGAAAAGAGCCAGACACTCGGCCTCGCCCTGATTTCCAACTTCCTGCGCTGGAAGCCCTAACATGATTCTTTTCCCGGCTATCGATCTCAAGGACGGCCAGTGCGTGCGCCTCAAGCTTGGCGACATGGAGCAGGCGACCGTCTACAATCCGGACCCTGCCGACCAGGCTAAGGCCTTTGAGGACCAGGGTTTCGAGTGGCTGCATGTGGTGGACCTCAACGGTGCCTTTGCCGGCGAAAGCGTCAATGGCGCGGCCGTCGATGCGATCCTCAAGGCAACGATGAACCCGGTGCAGCTCGGCGGCGGCATCCGTACGCTCGAGCATATCGAAGCGTGGCTTAGCCGCGGACTGGCGCGTGTCATTCTCGGCACTGTTGCGGTGCGCGATCCTGCCCTCGTCATCGAGGCATGCGAGAAGTTTCCGGGCCAGGTCGCCGTCGGCATCGATGCCAAGGGTGGCAAAGTGGCGGTGGAAGGCTGGGCTGAGGCGTCCGAGCTCGGCGTCATCGAGCTTGCGAAGAAATTCGAAGGCGCCGGTGTTTCGGCGATCATCTATACCGATATCGACCGCGACGGGATCCTGGCCGGCATCAACTGGGCCTCGACGCTGGAACTGGCGGATGCAGTTTCCATTCCCGTCATCGCGTCGGGCGGTCTTGCCTCGATGGACGATATCCACCGCATGCTGCAACCGGATGCAGCCCGTCTCGAAGGCGCGATTTCCGGGCGGGCGCTCTATGACGGCCGTATCGATCCTGACGAAGCGCTTTCGCTGATTCGCGCCGCGAGAGGAGAAGCCGCATGACGCTCAAAGCCCGTGTCATTCCCTGCCTCGACGTGAAGGACGGCCGTGTCGTCAAGGGCGTCAACTTCGTCGACCTGATCGATGCCGGCGATCCGGTCGAGGCCGCAAAGGCCTATGATGCCGCCGGTGCCGACGAGCTCTGTTTCCTCGACATCACTGCTTCGTCAGACAATCGCGACACGATCTTCGACGTCGTCGCGCGCACCGCCGAACACTGCTTCATGCCGCTGACCGTCGGCGGCGGCGTTCGCGCCATTGCCGATATCCGCAAGCTGTTGCTGGCTGGGGCCGACAAGGTTTCGATCAACTCCGCTGCCGTGAACAATCCGGATTTCGTCTACGAAGCTGCCAACAAGTTCGGCAACCAGTGCATCGTCGTGTCGATCGATGCCAAGCGGGTGTCCTCCGCCGGCGAGAGCGACCGCTGGGAGATCTTCACCCATGGCGGCCGCACGGCAACCGGGATCGATGCCGTCGAGTTTGCGCGAAAGATGGTGGAACGCGGCGCCGGCGAGTTGCTCGTGACCTCGATGGACCGCGACGGCACGAAGATCGGCTACGATCTGGCGCTGACCAGCACGATTGCCGATTCGGTTCGCGTTCCCGTGATCGCCTCGGGCGGCGTCGGCACGCTCGACGATCTTGTTGCGGGCGTGAAAGAGGGCCACGCCACGGCCGTTCTTGCCGCTTCGATTTTCCACTTCGGGACCTATTCGATTGGCGAGGCAAAGCGCTATATGGCCGACCATGGCATTGCCATGCGGCTCGACTGACATTCGGGACGGGAGGAGACGGTTTTGAGTGAATTTACCCTCGGCGATCTCGAGAAGATCGTTGCGCAGCGCGCGAAAGCCCCGCCGGAGGAATCCTGGACCGCCAAGCTCGTGGCGGCCGGCCAGACCAAGGCTGCCAAGAAGCTTGGCGAAGAGGCGGTGGAAACCGTGATCGCCGCGGTGGCGCAGGATCGGCACGATCTCGTGTCGGAAAGTGCCGACCTTCTTTATCATCTTATGGTCGTATTGAACATTGCCGACATCCCGTTGCAGGATGTGCTCGCTGAACTTCAGCGCAGGACAGGCCAGACCGGCCTGCAGGAAAAGGCGAGCCGAGCTCCTTGAAGAACATCGTTTCGACGTCTGAAAAGCATGATGTGGATATCCCGGATAGCGGTGTGAACGCGGAATACTACTCGCCTTACCACCACTTCACCGCCGAGGAATGGGCGAAGTTTCGGGCCGATACACCGCTGACGCTGAAGGCCGAGGAAATCGCCCGGCTGCGCTCGCTGGATGACCCGATCAACATCGACGAAGTCCGGCGCATCTATCTGTCGCTGTCGCGCCTGCTTTCGACCCATGTCGAGGCCTCGCAACGGCTTTACCGGCAGCGCAACCGCTTTTTGACCCTGCCGGATGTATCAAAGACGCCGTTCATCATCGGCGTTGCCGGTTCGGTCGCGGTCGGCAAGTCGACCACCGCACGCGTTCTGAAGGAACTGCTGGCCCGCTGGCCTGCAAGTCCCAAGGTCGATCTGATCACGACCGACGGATTTCTCTATCCCAATGCTGTGCTGCAGCGTGAAGACCTGATGCAGCGCAAGGGTTTTCCGGAAAGCTACGATATCGGCCAGATCCTGAGGTTTCTTTCGGCAATCAAGGCCGGCGAGAAAAACGTCAAGGCGCCGCGCTACTCGCATTTGACCTATGACGTGCTGCCGGACGAATACACGCTGGTGGACCGTCCCGACATCCTGATCTTCGAAGGCATCAATGTGCTGCAGTCGCGGGCATTGCCTGTTGACGGAAAGATCGTGCCGATCGTGTCTGACTTCTTCGACTTCTCGATCTATATCGATGCCGACGAAGAGCAGATCCACCAGTGGTATGTCCAGCGCTTCATGAAACTGCGGCAGACGGCGTTTCGTGAGCCGACGTCCTTCTTCAACAAGTATGCGGCAATCAGTGAAGCGGAGGCGATGGCCGTCGCAGAAGGGCTTTGGGAAAACATCAATCTCAAGAACCTGCGCCAGAACATCATCCCGACGCGGCCGCGTGCGGATATCATTCTCCGCAAGGGTCGCGACCACTTCATCGAAACGGTGGCTTTGAGAAAACTGTAGGCTGTCGATCGATACCCATCACGCGATGGATCTTCGATCGTCAGCTATTGACCCTTCGAAGTGTCAGATTGATGCGACCGCCGTTCTTGAGAAGCGTCGACGTGCCGGGATAGATCCGGTCGACCCCGTGAAACGCCAGCCGCCCTTCCTCGCCCAGCACCACGATATCGCCGCTCGAGAGCTTGAAGGAGCCTGTCGGATCCTTGCGATCGACCCCGCCGACCCGGAACAGGCAGGTATTGCCGAGCGAGATGGAGAGGACCGGCGCTGTCAAGTCTGATTCGTCCTTGTCCTGATGCAGGCCCATTTTCGCGTCGTCTGAATAGAAATTGACAAGGCATGCCTCGGGCGGCTTGTCGTAGCCGGCAAGGTTTTCCCAGAGCTCCATCAGTTCCGAGGGAATGGCGGGCCACGGTCTGCCCGTCTGCGGATGGGCCTCCTGGTAACGATAGCCGCGTTCCTTGTCCGTCACCCAGCCGAGTGTGCCGCAATTCGTCATCCGGACCGACATCGGTTTCCCGGTGCCGGGCATAGCGGGGACGTAGAGCGGTGCCTCGGCGACGATGCCGCGGATGACCTCGACCAGACGTTCCTGGGCGACGCGGTTCAGATAATCCGGCAGATGCCGGATGCCGTTTGCCAAAGTCGCCATATCGTTCCTCCCGTCGGCCTGCGCGGTCAGTCGCCGCTGGGCTTGCCGCGCATCTTCTTCACATCGGAGCGGCCGGATTTTGCTTTCAGCCGCCGCTCGACCGAGCCTTTGGTGGGCTTGGTTTTCCGGCGCGGTGGTGGTGGCGGCTCGGCGGCCTTGAGGATCAGTTCCTTCAGCCGGTCGCGCGCATCCTCGCGGTTGCGCTCCTGGCTTCGAAACCGGTTGGCCTCGATCATCAGCACGCCGTCCTTGGATACCTTCCGGCCGGCAAGCCTGATCGCGGCTTCCTTGATCCGTTCGGGCAGCGACGGGGAATTGACGAGATCGAAGAACAGCTGGACCGCCGTCGAGACCTTGTTGACGTTCTGGCCGCCCGGACCGCCCGCCAGCACGAACTGCTCGGTGAGCTCCCATCCGGCGATGGTGATGCGGGTGTTGATCTCGAGAGGATTGCTGGCCATGGCCGTATTTCCCACAAACCGGAGCAAAAGAAAACCGCCGGCTCAAGGAGAGCCGACGGCTATAATGTTCCACGTGAATCCTTAAGGTCCAGCTGGGACCAAAGGATTACTCGGCGGCGATCTTCAGGCCAGGTGCTGCGTCGCGGACCTTGCTATCGACATGGTCTTCGAACTTCTCAAAGCTCTTGATGAACATCGAGACCAGCTTGGCTGCCTGGTTGTCGTAGGCCTGGCCATCGGACCAGGTCGAACGCGGATCGAGAATGGACGTTTCGACGCCGTCGACGGCGACCGGAACGGCAAAGCCAAAATTGGCATCCGTGCGGAACTCGGCATCCTTGAGGCTGCCGTTCAGGGCTGCGGCCAGAAGCGCGCGGGTGGCCTTGATCGGCATACGACGACCGGTGCCGTATGCGCCGCCCGTCCAGCCGGTGTTGACCAGCCAGCAATCGACGCCGTGCTTGGCGATCAGGTCCTTCAGGAGGTTGCCGTATTCAGCTGGATGACGCGGCATGAACGGTGCGCCGAAGCAGGTGGAGAACGTTGCTTCCGGCTCTGTCACACCCTTTTCCGTGCCAGCCACCTTGGCGGTGTAGCCGGACAGGAAGTGGTACATCGCCTGTTCCGGGGTCAGTCTTGCAATCGGCGGCATCACGCCGAACGCATCTGCCGTCAGCATGATGATCGTCTTTGGATGCGGCGCGAGGCCGGTTTCCGACGCGTTCGGAATGAAATGCAGCGGATAGGCACTGCGGGTGTTTTCCGTCAGCGAATTGTCGTCGAAATCGGGAACGCGGTTGTCGTCGAGAACGACGTTTTCCAAGACCGTGCCGAAACGGCGGGTTGCCGCGTAGATTTCGGGCTCGGCTTCGGCGGAAAGCTTGATCGCCTTGGCGTAACAGCCGCCTTCGAAGTTGAAGACGCCGTTTTCGCCCCAGCCATGCTCGTCGTCACCGATCAGCGTGCGGGTCGGGTCGGCCGAAAGCGTGGTCTTGCCGGTGCCCGAAAGGCCGAAGAACACGGCGGTATCGCCTTCGCTGCCGACATTGGCGGAGCAATGCATCGGCATCACGCCCTTGGCCGGCAGGAGATAGTTGAGGACGGTAAAGACCGACTTCTTGTTTTCGCCGGCATAGGACGTGCCGCCGATCAGCACGAGGCCGTTTTCCAGATCGCAGGCGATCACGGTTTCGGAGCGGCAGCCGTGACGGGCGGGATCGGCCTTGAAGCTCGGCAGGTTGATGATCGTCAGCTTCTGTTCGAAACCTTCCAACGTATCGCGCTTGGGGCGGATGAGGAGGTTGCGGATGAACAGCGCATGCCAGGCAAGCTCTGTGACGACGCGGGTCGGAAGCGCGTTTGCTTCATCGGCGCCGCCGATCAGATCCTGGACGAACAGGGTCTTGCCGCTGGCATGGGCCAGCATGTCAGCCTTCAGCACGGCAAAGTGCTCGGGCGACATCGGCTTGTTGTTGTCCCACCAGATCTTGTCTTCGGTACCGGCGTCGCGGACGACGAATTTGTCTTTGGGCGACCGGCCGGTATGCTGTCCGGTGCGAGCCCGAAGCGCGCCGTCGATCGTCAGATCGGCTTCGCCCCGGCGAATCGCTTCTTCGTAAAGCTCGACTTCGCTGAGATTGTAATTCACACGCGATGCATTGCCGAGACCGATGTCTGCGAGCCCGTTCGATGGGTTGTGAAGTCCAAACTGCTCCATACGCGCGCTCCTTTTTGTGGATTGAACCTGCGCGGAACCTAGAGCGGGTTTTTAAAAAGGGCAAGATAATTCTGAAATAGCGTAATAATATCAGTTATTTAATCGATTTAAAAAATTTTATTCTCGATTAAATCGGTTTACGAGGGTTTTCTGTTCGCCGTTTCTGGGGGTCTTTCACGACCTGCAGACTGTGTTTGGCTCATTGGGACAAAGGTCCCTACCGACCGTGCGCCTCTTGGCGTTGCCACAATTTGTTCCACCTTTATACTGAAGAAGCGCATGGCTTTCGCCAATTCTGGCTGGGGACATCCAGGAGATGCGCCTATATGACGATGGAGACGGAGAGAATGCAGACAATCGCGCTCGTAGATGACGACCGCAATATCCTGACTTCGGTGTCGATTGCACTGGAAGCCGAAGGGTATAAGGTCGAAACCTATACCGATGGCGCCTCCGCGCTCGACGGGCTGATCGCCCGCCCCCCGCACCTGGCCATCTTCGATATCAAAATGCCGCGCATGGACGGAATGGAGCTGTTGCGACGCCTGCGACAGAAATCCGATCTGCCTGTGATCTTCCTCACCTCCAAGGATGAAGAGATCGACGAGCTGTTCGGGCTCAAGATGGGCGCAGACGATTTCATCACCAAGCCGTTCTCGCAGCGATTGCTGGTCGAGCGCGTAAAGGCGATCCTGCGCCGCTCCAGCGCACGAGAAGCCCAGCAGGCAAGTGGCGGCGTCAAGCCGACCCCGGACCAGTTGGCGGCCCGCACACTGGAACGCGGCCAGCTGGCGATGGACCAGGAACGCCACACCTGCACCTGGAAGGGCGAAGCGGTAACCCTGACAGTCACGGAATTCCTGATCCTGCATTCGCTGGCGCAGCGTCCGGGCGTCGTGAAAAGCCGTGACGCGCTGATGGATGCCGCCTATGACGAACAGGTCTATGTGGACGACCGCACCATCGACAGCCACATCAAACGCCTGCGTAAGAAGTTCAAGATGGTTGACACGGATTTCGACATGATCGAGACGCTGTACGGCGTGGGCTACCGATTCCGCGAGGCTGCGTAACGGTTGCCAGCTCCGAGACCCGGGAGCCTCTAAGAATTCGATCGTGCGGATGCGTAACTTGAAGCCGCCGCGGCACAGGGCTTAGACTGTAAGCTCTCTGGAAGGACTGCACGTGGCAGACCGATTGCATGAAACCGGAACGACCAGACCCGCGAGTGCCGGAATACGCCGCGCCTCACGGCGCTTCTGGTCGCGACCGTTCACGCTCATTCGCCGGGTGTTCGGCCACGCGGTGTTTTCCAGCCTCACCCGCCGCATCCTGTTCTTCAACATCGCGGCGACCGTCGTTCTCGTCGCCGGCATCCTCTATCTCAACCAGTTTCGCGAGGGGTTGATCGATGCCCGCGTCGAGAGCCTGCTGACCCAGGGTGAAATCATTGCCGGCGCAATCTCTGCCTCGGCCTCCGTCGATACCAATTCGATCACCATCGATCCGCAGAAGCTTCTCGAACTGCAGGCAGGCCAGAGCATCACGCCGGTGCCGAACGACGAGGACCTCGATTTCCCGATCGACCCCGAGCGGGTCGCGCCCGTGCTGCGGCGGCTGATCTCGCCGACCCGCACCCGCGCCCGACTGTTCGATGCAGACGCAAACCTGCTGCTGGACTCGCGCCACCTCTATTCGCGCGGCCAGGTGCTGCGCTTCGATCTGCCGCCGGTTGAAGATCAGTCGCAGACATGGAGCGAATGGGTTGCCGGCCTCTTCAACCGCATGCTGCAGCCCGGCAACCTGCCGACCTACAAGGAAGCGCCCGGCGGCGATGGCTCGATCTATCCGGAAGTGATGAACGCGCTCACCGGCGTTCGCGGCGCGGTCGTGCGCATTACCGATCGCGGCGAACTGATCGTTTCCGTCGCAGTCCCGGTCCAGCGGTTCCGTGCCGTGCTCGGCGTCCTGCTTCTTTCCACCCAGGCCGGCGATATCGACAAGATCGTGCATGCGGAGCGGCTGGCGATCATGCGCGTCTTCGGTGTGGCGACGCTCGTGAACATCCTCCTGTCGCTGCTTCTATCCTCCACCATCGCCAATCCGCTGCGCCGGCTTGCGGCCGCTGCCGTTCGGGTGCGTCGCGGCGCCAAGCAGCGTGAAGAGATCCCGGACTTCTCCTACCGCCAAGACGAGATCGGCAACCTTTCGATCGCGGTGCGCGACATGACCAACGCGCTCTACGACCGCATCGACGCGATCGAAAGTTTTGCAGCCGACGTGAGCCATGAGCTGAAGAACCCGCTGACGTCGTTGCGCAGCGCCGTCGAGACGCTGCCGCTCGCCAAGTCCGAGGCCTCGAAACAGAAGCTGACGGATATCATTTTCCACGACGTCCGCCGCCTCGACCGGCTGATCAGCGACATCTCCGATGCATCCCGGCTCGACGCGGAGCTTGCCCGGACCGATTCGGCACCTGTCGGCATGGATACGCTGCTCGGCAACCTCGTCGATATTTCCAGACAGATCCGCACCGGCCGCAAACCGGTGGAGATCGATCTGGTCATCGATGCGAAGGGCGGGCAGAAACCGAATTACCTCGTCAACGGCCACGACCTGCGGCTTGGCCAGATCATCACCAACCTTATCGAAAATGCCCGCTCCTTCGTGCCTGAAAAAGGCGGTCGCATTGCCATCCGCCTCGCCCGGGTCAAGGACAAGGTAGTCGTCACCGTGGATGACAACGGTCCGGGCATTCAGGCCGAGAACATCGATCGCATCTTCGAGCGGTTCTACACCGATCGCCCCGATGGCGAGAGCTTCGGCCAGAATTCGGGCCTGGGACTGTCGATCAGCCGTCAGATCGCCGTGGCGCATGGCGGCTCCCTGCAGGCGGAAAACCTTGTCGATCCGCAGACGGAGATGCTCAAGGGCGCGCGCTTCACGCTGTCGCTTCCTTCGGGCGAAGAGCCATGAGCGATACGCAACGGGTCAATATCCATGCAACGGCGATCGTCGTCGGGACCCGCGGCATCCTCTTCACCGGTCCTTCCGGCAGCGGCAAATCCATGCTGGCGTTTGCCTGTCTGAGTGCCGCCAGACGCCAGGGCGTCTTTTCGGCGCTGGTGGCCGACGATCAGGTGTTCGTCTCGCGCGAGAATGATCGCCTCGTCGCACACCGGCCGCAGACGATCGCCGGCCTCATCGAATTGCGCGGCAGTGGCATTATCGAAGTAGACTCCGCCCCGTCAGCTGCCCTCGATCTTGCCGTGCGCGTCCTGTCGTCTCCGAACGACGAACGGTATCCGCCGGACAACGAACGCTTTGCGCTTTCGGGTCTCGGAGACATTCCACTGGTGAGATTATGGTCGCTCTTTCCGGAGCCACTTTCCGCGCTTTCCGGCCTTTTCCCGGCATTTCGAGGGGAGCGACCCTTCTGACCCAATCCGGCTCGCGATTTTTTAACTTGAACTTGATGCGGACATGGCGAAGATGGCTCCCCACCGCTGGACGCCTGTATTGCGTTGCGATATTGGCCGCAAGTTTCCATAGCAGGGGGCAGTTTTCATGATCGGAATTGTGCTTGTCACTCATGGCAAGCTGGCTGAGGAATTTCGACAGGCCGTCGAGCACGTCGTCGGACCTCAGAAATTCATCGAAACCATTTGCATCGGCCCCGAAGACGATATGGACCAGCGGAGGCAGGATATCGTCGATGCGGTCGCGAAGGCCGATGACGGATACGGCGTCATCATCCTCACCGACATGTTCGGCGGTACGCCGTCGAACCTTTCGATCTCGGTGATGGAAAGCGGCAAGACGGAGGTCATCGCTGGCATGAACCTGCCGATGCTGATCAAGCTTGCCGGCGTCCGAAGCGACAACAACATGGAGCGCTCGCTGATCGAGTCCTCCGAGGCCGGCCGCAAATATATCAACGTCGCAAGCCGCGTGCTCAGCGGAAAATAAGAAAGCACTGCAAACGCATGTCTCCCCTTGCCCCACGGCATTTCACAATCGTCAACAAGCGTGGTCTCCACGCGCGAGCATCGGCCAAGTTCGTGCAGATGGTGGAAAGTTTCGAAGCCGATGTGAAGGTTTCAAGGGATGGATCGACAGTCGGCGGCAATTCCATCATGGGCCTGATGATGCTGGCCGCCAGCACCGGCTGTTCGATCGAGGTTTCCGCAAGCGGCCCGCAGGCTGTTGAAGCGCTCGACGCTCTGGAGGCGCTCGTTGCCAACAAGTTCGGCGAAGAAGCTTGATAACCATAGCAACCGAACGGACATAAACATATAAAGACGTCTTTATGTGTTAGTTGCAAGTCAGCCTCAAGCCTGTTACACCGCTGGCGAGATTTTTCGTCGACGCCCGGATGAACGGAAATCCGTTCCCCTGCCTTCGACACACCACGCGGAGAGCTTTATGAGCACTGACAAGGATTACATCGTCGCGGATATCGAACTTGCTGCCTACGGCCGCAAGGAGCTCGACATCGCCGAAACCGAAATGCCGGGCCTGATGTCGTGCCGCGAGGAATTCGGTGCATCGCAGCCGCTCAAGGGCGCCCGCATCTCCGGTTCGCTGCACATGACGATCCAGACGGCGGTTCTGATCGAGACGCTGAAGGAACTCGGCGCCGACATTCGCTGGGCCTCCTGCAACATCTTCTCGACCCAGGATCATGCCGCTGCTGCCATTGCAGCGTCCGGCATCCCGGTATTTGCCGTGAAGGGTGAATCGCTCACCGAGTACTGGGAATACACCGACAAGATCTTTCAGTGGACGGATGGCGGCTTCTCCAACATGATCCTCGATGATGGTGGCGACGCCACCATGTACATCCTGCTCGGCGCCCGTGCCGAAGCCGGTGAGGACGTTCTTTCCGTGCCCACATCGGAAGAAGAAGAGATCCTGTTCGCGCAGATTAAGAAGCGTCTTGCCGCTTCGCCAGGCTGGTTCACCAAGCAGCGCGATGCGATCAAGGGTGTGACCGAAGAGACCACCACAGGCGTTCACCGCCTTTATGATCTTTCCAAGAAGGGCCTGCTGCCCTTCCCGGCCATCAACGTCAACGACTCCGTCACCAAGTCGAAGTTCGACAACAAGTACGGCTGCAAGGAATCGCTGGTCGACGGCATTCGCCGCGGCACCGACGTGATGATGGCCGGCAAGGTCGCCGTCGTCTGCGGTTACGGCGATGTCGGCAAGGGTTCGGCTGCTTCGCTCCAGGGCGCCGGTGCTCGCGTCAAGGTCACTGAAGTCGATCCGATCTGCGCCCTGCAGGCTGCCATGGACGGGTTTGAAGTCGTCGTGCTCGAAGACGTCGTCGCCTCGGCCGATATCTTCATCACCACTACCGGCAACAAGGACGTCATCCGCATCGAGCATATGCGCGAGATGAAGGATATGGCGATCGTCGGCAATATCGGCCATTTCGATAACGAGATCCAGGTTGCGGCGTTGAAGAACCTGAAGTGGACCAACGTGAAGCCGCAGGTCGACATGATCGAGTTCCCGAAGGGCAACCGGATGATCCTTCTGTCGGAGGGTCGCCTTCTCAACCTCGGAAATGCTACCGGCCATCCGTCCTTCGTCATGTCCGCCTCGTTCACCAACCAGACGCTGGCCCAGATCGAGTTGTTCACGAAGCAGGGCGAGTACAAGAACGAGGTCTATATCCTGCCCAAGCACCTCGACGAAAAAGTTGCCCGTCTTCACCTCGGAAGGCTCGGCGTGACGCTGACCAAACTTTCTGACGAACAGGCTGCTTATATCGGCGTCTCGTCGCAGGGTCCGTTCAAGGCTGAACACTACCGCTACTGATCCGTAGCCGAACAATCCACAACATCTTGTGGCCGCAGCCTTGACAAAGGCTGCGGCTTCTTTTTTGGCCCCGCGCCTTCCCGCTCTCTGCCGCGGCAGGTATTGTTACAGCTCTTGATTCGTACTCGTTCGGGCCTCCGGCTTCGGGCAAGGTGCGATGTGGTATGTCTTGTCGATAAGCGGCAATTGGACGGAGACAGACCGGTCATGTCGGTAAGAAAAACGAGCCTGCGAAAGCAGGCCGATCTCATTTGTGGCGTGGCGATGAGCTGCGGCCTGGACGCCTGCAAAGAGGCGGCAAATGGGCGGTGGAAGAAAGACCTTGCCCGGCTTGCGCCGGTGAGCTTGGCACGTCCGGCTGCAGCGTTCCTGGCGGGGACGGTGCTCTCAGGCGTGGCTGGGATGGCGCATGCACAGGAGGCCGGCACGGTCGGTCCGCACATGTTCTCGTCGACCCAGGTGATCTGGTCGTCGCTGGTGCTTGGCGCGCTGGGGGCTGCCCTGCTGTCGGCCGTCTGGCTGGTTCGCCAGCGCGGCAACATGGAAGCCGAAACCCAGGATATGCGCAGCGCGCTTTCGGATGCGCAGCAGCGGATTTCCAAGTACGAAGCGCTGATCGCCGACAAGAACCGCCGCATCGTGGTATGGGAAAGCGGCTACTCCAAACCTGAGTTCCTGGGCCAGTTGCCGGCTGAAACCGGTGCGCCGCAGCAGGATCGCGATTTTCTCGCCTTCGGCCGCTGGCTGCGCTCTTCTTCGGCAATCGAGCTGGAAAAGGCGATCGACGCTCTGCGCGGCGAAGCCCGCAGCTTCGATCTGGTTCTTGAAACCAACCGCGACGAAATCCTTGAAGTGCAGGGCCGCGTTTCGGGCGGAAAGGCGTTTGTCCGCTTTATCGCGCTCAACAACCTGCGCGCCGAGCTTGCCGAACTGAAGATCGAACGCGAACGGCTGACCCACTCCATCTCGCTTTTCCACTCGCTGCTTGACACGATCGAACAGCCGGTCTGGCAGCGCGACGCACAGGGCAGGCTTGCCTGGGTCAACCACGCCTATAGCGATGCCGTCGAAGCCAAGGTTCCGACGCAGGCCGTTGACGAAAGCCGCGAATTCCTGGGCACGATCGCGCGTGAGAAAATCCGCGCCGTCGCAACAGCCAACTCGCCTTTCCACGACCGCATCTCCACTGTCGTGCGCGGCAATCGTACCGTGTTCGACGTTGTCGATGTCGTGGCAACGAACGGTTCCGTCGGCATTGCGATCGATGTGTCGGAAGCCGAATCGGTGCGCGAAGAGCTGAAGCGGACGCTCAACAGCCACGCCGAAACGCTGGACCATCTCGCGACACCCGTCGCGATCTTCGACGGCGAACGGCGGCTGCAATTCTACAACCAGGCTTTCGTCCAGCTGTGGGGCCTTTCCCTGCCCTTCCTCGAATCGCGGCCGGATAATTCCGAACTGCTCGACAAGCTGCGCGCCAACGGCAAGCTGCCGGAAGAGCTCAGCTGGCGCAACTGGAAGGAATCGGCGCTGTCGATCTACCAGGCGCTCGATACCAAGACCGATACCTGGCATCTGCCGAACGGCCAGACGCTGCGCGTCATCGCCACCGCGCACCCTCGCGGCGGCGCCACCTGGGTGTTCGAAAACCTCACCGAACAGGTCGATCTCGAAACCCGTTACAACACGCTGGTCAAGGTTCAGGGCGAAACGATCGACCACCTTGCAGAAGGCGTGGCCGTGTTCGGCCCGGACGGCCGAATCACACTGTCCAACCCCGCTTTCCGTGCGCTCTGGGGCGTGACCGCCGACGAGACAAAGCCGGGCACCCATATCAAGGCGATCGAGAAAGCCTGCGCGCCATCCTATGACGAGCCGGACGGCTGGCGTCATTTCGGGCAGATGCTGACCAATTTCGATGACGAACGGGCCTCGATACAGGGAACGTTCGAGCTCTATTCAGGCCTCATCCTCGACTATGCCGCGACGCCTTTGCCCAATGCCCAGACGATGTTCACCTTCGTCGACATGACGGCCAGCGCGCGCGCCGAGCGGGCACTCAAGGAAAAGAACGAGGCGCTGCAGAAGGCCGACGAGCTGAAGAACGATTTCGTTCAGCACGTTTCCTACGAGTTGCGGTCGCCGCTGACCAACATCATCGGCTTTACCGATCTCCTCAAGACGCCGGGCATGGGTGAACTGAACGATCGGCAGGCGGAATATATCGACCATATTTCCACCTCGTCGTCGGTGCTTCTCACAATCGTCAACGACATTCTCGATCTTGCGACCGTCGATGCCGGCATCATGCAGCTGAACTATTCGCAGCTGGCCGTGGACGAGCTTCTGGACGACGTGGCGATGCAGATCGCCGACCGGCTCCACGAAAATACGGTGACGCTGGAAATCATCGCGCCGACGGCACTCGGAACCGTGTTTGCCGACGAGCAGCGGCTGAAGCAGATCCTGATCAAGCTTCTGATGAACGCCACCAATTTTGCGCCCGAGGGGTCCGCAATCTCGCTGAATTGCTGGCGCGACGAGAGCAACGTGTTCTTCTCGGTAACTGACAGAGGCCCCGGCATTCCTCCTGACATGCTGAAAACGGTGTTCGACCGGTTCAAGGCGAACGCCAAGGGCGGCAAGCGCAGCGGTGCTGGCCTTGGTCTTTCGATCGTCGAAAGCTTCGTCACCCTCCACAACGGGGACGTCTCGATCGACAGCCGGGCCGGACAGGGAACGGTGGTTACCTGCCGCATTCCGGTCGGATCGCGGGCCCGTTCGGTCGCGGCCGAATGATCGCTGCGCCTGGCGATAGCATTGTCGTGGCACTGACCGACGAGGCCGAGACAATTCTGTTCGGCGAGGATCTGGTGCTGGCGCTGAAGGCTGGCGACTGCCTGGCGCTTTCGGGCGATCTCGGCGCCGGCAAATCGACGCTGGCGCGTGCCTTTCTTCGGGCCATGGCGGACCAGGACGATCTGGAAGTGCCAAGCCCCACTTTCACGCTGGTCCAGATCTATGAACTGCGCATTCCCGTGGCGCATTTCGATCTCTATCGGCTGGCCGATCCGTCTGAGCTCGACGAACTCGGTTTCGACGAAGCGCTTTCTTCCGGTATCTGCCTTGTCGAATGGCCGGAAATAGGCGGCGACCTCCTGCCCGCGGATCGCATCACGCTGACGCTCGAGCATGAGACGAGCGGCCGACGGGCGACGATTACGGCACCGGAAGCAGCCCTTGCCCGCATTCGCCGGGTGATCGCCATCCGCGAGTTTCTGCGCACTCACGGTCATGCCGATGGCCGACGCCGGTTCCTGACCGGCGATGCCTCGATGCGGGCCTATGAAACCGTTCTGACCGAATCAGCCGAAAAGGTGATCCTGATGGACTGGCCGAAGCGGCCCGAGGGTCCGCCGGTTCTCGACGGCAAGCCCTATCCGAAAGTGGCGCATATCGCCGAGGATGCCTATCCGTTCGTGGCGATCTCCGATTACCTGCGCGGCATCGGCCTTTGCGCCCCTGAGGTGCTTGCCGTGGATTACGACCAAGGCATTCTTCTCATCGAGAACCTCGGCCAAGATGGTGTGCTCGACGAAGACGGGCAGCCGATCGGCGAACGCTACCGCGAAAGCGTCGTGGCGCTGGCCTATTTGCACGGCCATGAGATCCGGCAGGACCTTCCCGTCGACGGCTCCCACACGCATCACATCCCGGATTTCGATCCGGTCGCGATGAAGATGGAAGCACGGCTTCTTCTTGACTGGTATCTGCCGTGGAAGCGCGGCGGGCAACCTGGAGCGGACGAGCGAGAGGAGTATCTCTCGATCTGGGACGGGCTGATCGCAGAGCTCGGAAGCGCGGAGAAAAACCTGCTGCTGCGCGATTTTCATTCCCCGAACATCATCTGGCGTAGCCAAGCCTCCGGCGTGCACCAGGTGGGCCTGATCGATTTTCAGGATGCGATGATCGGCCCGACGGCTTACGACCTCGCGTCGCTGGTCCAGGACGCCCGCGTCGATATTCCCAAGGTTCTGGCCGATCAGATGATGATCGACTACCTGACGCTGCGCCGCGCACTGGGCGGATTTGACGAAGCGGGTTTCCTGAAATCCTGGGCGATCATGGCGGCACAGCGCAACTGCAAGCTTGCCGGTCTCTGGGTTCGGCTGCGGGAACGCGACGGCAAGCCGCACTATATGAAGCATATGCCGCGAACATTGCGCCATCTTTCGACGGCACTCGCGCATGAAGCACTCGCGCCCTTGCGCGATTGGTGCCACAGGGCTGGTATAGAGCTTCCCGAATCATAAATACGGTTGCATGGACATGACCAACGCCCCGATCTCGCAGGCTATGGTGCTGGCGGCAGGGCTCGGTACCCGGCTTCGCCCGATCACCGAGACGATGCCGAAGCCACTGGTGCCCGTTGCCGGAAAGCCGATGATCGATTACGGGCTCGATGCCCTGGCCGACGTCGGCGTGACGCATGCGGTCGTCAACGTCCATCACTTCGCCGACCGGATGGAAGCGCATCTCGCCGCCTATCCGCGCCTTGAGATCACCGTGTCCGACGAGCGGGCCCAACTGATGAACTCGGGTGGTGGGTTGAAGCAGGGCTTATCGCTGCTTCAACCCGGCTTTGTCTTTGTCATGAATGCCGACCTGTTCTGGATCGGGGAGAAGGCAGGCGCGCCCACCAATCTTGAGCGACTGGCCGGGTTTTTCGATCCGCAGCGCATGGATATGGCGCTGCTCTGCGTGCCGCTGGAGCGCACCACCGGACACAACGGCAAGAAGGATTTCCAGCTGTCCTCCGACGGCCGGCTTTCGCGTTACGTTGAAGGCGAAGATAACCCGGTCGTCTATGCGGGCGCGATCGTCATGCACACGTCGCTTCTCGACGACGCGCCTGACGATGCCTTCAATCTCAACATCTATTTCGACCGTGCGATCCAGAACGATCGGCTGTTCGGCCTTGTGATGGATGGCGAGTGGATCACTGTCGGCACGCCGGAAGCGCTGCCGGAAGCCGAAGCCGTGATCGCCCGCCACAAAGCGGGGGCCTGATCGATGTCGGATGCATCGCCGAACCGCCTCTTCTCCATCCCGTCAGGCGCGCCCTTTTTGAAGACGCTAGCCGCAGCACTCTGCGACGGGCGGCTGAACGAGACGTTTCGCTACGATCCCCAAAATCCGCTGTCGCTGGCTGACGTCACCATTTTTGTGCCGACGCGCCGTTCGGCGCGTGTGCTGCGCTCGGAATTCGTCGATCTTCTCGGCGGCCGCGCCGCGATCCTGCCAGTCATCCGGCCACTTGGCGAAACCGACGACGATCAGAGCTTTTTCGATCTCGTTGCACCCGAGGAAATGGATCTGGCCCTGCCGATCGGCGGCACGGCGCGACTTCTCGAACTCGGACGGCTGATCCTTGCCTGGCGCAACCAGCTGCCGAAGATCGTGCTGGACGTGCATTCGGAATCGCCGCTGGTGGCGCCCGCAAGCCCTGCGGATGCGATCTGGCTTGCCCGGGCGCTGGCGGAACTGATCGATGCGATCGAGACCGAGGAACGCGACTGGAAGGATCTCGACAATCTCCAGACCGGCGAACATGCGCTGTGGTGGCAGCTGACGGCCGAATTCCTGAAGATCGCCAGCGGTTTCTGGCCGACGCGGCTTGAAGAGCTGAAACGCTCTTCGCCGGCAAAGCATCGGGCTTCGATCCTGCGCGGAGAGGCGCGGCGGATTACCGAGCGGGAGCACAAGGGCCCCGTGATCGTTGCGGGATCCACCGGGTCCGTTCCGGCAGCGGCCGAGCTGATCGCGGCGATCTCTAAGCTTCCCGAAGGCACGGTCGTCCTGCCGGGCCTCGACATGACGATGCTGCAGGACCAGTGGGACATGGTGTGCGAGGAAACCTTCGACGGCAAGCCCGACCCTTCGAGCCGCAGCCATCCGCAATTCGGTTTGTCCCGCCTGTTGAAGAAGATCGGTGCCACGCGCGAGGATGTCACTGTCATCGGCGAGACAGAGGCTGATCTTGCCTTTCGCGCCGAGGCGATCTCGCAGGCGCTGATGCCTGCCAAGGCGACGGATCGCTGGAATACGTGGCGCCAGGACGCCGATCCGGAAAAGCTGCGCGCGGCCTTTGCCGATGTTACGCTGATCGAAGCTGCCAACGAGCGCGAGGAAGCGGTGGCGATTGCCATCGCCCTACGGCTGGCGCTCGAAAAACCCGGACGAAACGGTGGCGAGGCCCAGGCAGCGCTAATCACGCCCGACCGCGCGCTTGGCCGCCGCGTCACCGCAGAACTTGCCCGTTTCGGCATCCTCGCCGATGATTCGGCCGGTTCGGCGCTTTCGGGCACGCCGCAGGGCACGCTGACGCAGCTTCTGCTGGAAGCCACGCTTCGTCCAGGCGATCCGGTGGCGATCGTTGGCCTGCTCAAACATCCGCTGCTACGGCTTGGCCTTCCGCCGGCCAAGCTGCGCGCTGCAATCGATGCGCTGGAAGTGCTCGCCCTGCGCGGTGGCGTCGGTGACATGGATATTTCAGCACTCGAGCCGCTTCTCGATGCGCAGCTGACCGCAATCCTTCAAGACCGGCACATGCCGCATTGGCGCAGCTCGTTGCCCGAAGGCTCTGTTGCTCAGGCAAAGGATATCGCAAAGCGGATATCGACAGCGGTCGAACCGCTGGTCAGCGCCTTTATCCGCCGCCGTCCCGATGGGCGCGGGCTGACGGCAAGACTGACGCTGTCCGATTGGGCGACCCGCACGGGGCGCGCGCTCGAAGCGCTGTGCATCGACGAGCGCGGTGATCTCTCGGCGCTCTGGTCGGGTGAGCCGGGCGAACGTCTCTCGGGTCTGCTGGGCGAAGTGATCGAGACCGATGGGCAGATCGAGGCTGACGGGCCGCAGTGGATCGACATCGTCATGGCGCTGACGACAGGCGAAGCGGTCAAGCCACGATCGCTTGCGCATCCTCGGGTGTTTATCTTCGGAACGCTGGAAGCGCGGCTGCAAAGCGTTGATACGATGATCCTCGGCGGTCTCAACGAAGGCTCCTGGCCGGGACAGACAGTCAACAACCCGTTCCTGTCGCGTTCGATGAAGACCGACATGGGTCTGGAACCGCCCGAACGGCGGATCGGCCAGCTGGCGCACGATTTCGAAATGGCCTGCGGCACCCGCAACCTGATCTTTTCCCGCTCCACACGACAGGGATCGACGCCGACGGTTGCTTCCCGCTGGCTGCAGAGATTGTTGGCGCTGGGCGGCAAAACCTTTGCCGACGAATTGAAGGCGCGCGGCAAGGATGTTCTGCATTGGGCGTCGCTGATCGATCGTGGCGACAACCAGCAGCAGGCCAGGCGCCCTGCCCCCAAACCGCCGGCGGAGCTGCAGCCGGTCAAATATTCGTTCAGCGAAGTCGGACGGCTGCGTCGCGACCCCTATTCGATCTATGCACGGCGTATCCTCAAACTCGATCCGCTGGCGCCGTTCAACGAAGATCCGGGTGCGGCACAGCGCGGCACGCTCTACCACGCCATTATCGACCGCTATACGCGCGAAAGCCACAAGCCCGGCACGCCGGTTTCACGTGAAGCAATGCAGCGCATCACGCGGGAGCTGTTCGACGCCGAACAGCTCCCGCCGCATATCGACCGGGTCTGGCGGCCGCGCTTCGTCGAGGTCGCGCGGGCGTTTCTCGACTGGGAAGAGCGTCGCGCACCGGAAGTCCGCAGCAGCGTTACGGAAGCCGGTGCCGGTTTCGAGGTTGAGAGTGCCGGCATCCGTGTCACTGGCATTGCGGACCGGATCGACATCAAGCGCTCCGGCGAGGCTGACATCATCGACTACAAGACCGGCCTCAACCCTTCCGTCCTACAGGCGCGGTCGCTGCTCGACCCGCAACTTGCCTTGGAGGCAGCGGCGCTGCAGGCAGGCGCCTTCAAGACGATGGGCATCCAGCGGCCCGGCGATCTTCTTTATGTCCGGCTTCGCCCCGGCGACCGGTTCAAGGAAGACCGGATCAACAATGAGGGCGCAACCGCGAATGCCAAGCGCCAGCCGAAATCGGCGATCGATCTCGCGCAGGAATCGATCGACCAGCTGGCCAAGTTCGTCATCAAGCTGCGTCAGGGCGATGCGGGGTTCGCCTCGCGGCTGGTGCCGTTCGCGCAAGGGGATTTCGGCGGCGAATACGATCACCTCGCCCGCGTTGCCGAGTGGTCGACGGCCGATGACGATGGAGAGGCGGACGCCGATGAGTGATCTTTTCACCGAGTTGCCGGATAACCCGGCTTCGGACCTGCCGGATGGAGACGACCCGATCCACTGGATCGATTGGACCACGGTTCAGCAATCTCGCGCCTCGGACCCGGCCAGTTCCGCCTGGGTGTCGGCCAATGCAGGCTCCGGCAAGACGCATGTGCTGACCCAGCGGGTGATCCGGCTTCTGCTTGCCGGATGCCGTCCCTCCGCCATCCTCTGCCTCACCTACACAAAGGCCGCAGCATCGGAAATGTCGAACCGTGTGTTTCAGCGGTTGTCGGAATGGACGGTTCTCTCCGACGACGAGTTGCGCACGCGGATCGCGGCTATCGAAGGTCACGAGCCGGATTCCATGAAGATCGCCGAGGCGCGGCGGCTGTTTGCGAAGGCGCTGGAAACGCCGGGTGGTCTCAAGATCCAGACGATCCACGCCTTCTGCGAAGCTCTGCTGCACCAGTTTCCGCTGGAGGCCAATGTGGCCGGCCATTTTTCGGTGCTCGATGACCGCGCCGCCACCGCCCTCCTCTCCGAAGCGCGGCGCTCCCTGCTGACGGCCACATCCGCCGAGGACGATCCGGATCTGGCGGAAGCCTTTGCGCATGTTCTCGATCTCGGCGACGAGTTCGGGCTGGAAGCGCTGCTGTCCGACATCGTTGCAAGACGCACGGCGATCCGCAAATTTACGGCGCAGGCGGAGAAGAACGGCGGCATCGGCCCGGAACTGAAGCGGGTCCTGGGGCTCGATCCTGCCGATAGCGAAGACAGCATTGCCGCCACCTATTGGCCGCTGCCCCAGCTTTCCGGCATCACGCTCGATCTCTATCTGTCGCTTGCCGATCAGAAGGGCGGCTCGACCGTCCATGAGGTGGCCTATGGTTTGCGCTTGGTCGCCAAGGAGCCGGACGTCTTCAAGCGCGCCGCCTATCTCGATTCCATCTTTCTGACGGCCAAGGGAACGGTGAAGTCGGATCGCAGCCTGATCGCCAGCGCCATGACCAAGATCGCACCGGAACTTGCCGGCGCGATCGATACGGCGCGAGAGCATGTTCTGAGCTGCCGGAACCGGTTGCGACTGTACCGCCTGTTTGCCGCCACCAAGGCGGCGCTGACGCTGGCTGCACGCCTGACCGACGACTACGAGGACCTGAAACGGGGCCGCAGCCTGCTCGATTTCGAGGATCTGATCGCTCGTACCGCCGATCTTCTGACCCGCGACGGCGTGGGTGCCTGGGTGCATTACAAGCTCGACCAAGGCATCGACCACATTCTGGTCGACGAGGCGCAGGATACCAGCCCGATCCAGTGGACCGTGATCAAGTCGCTGGCGGAGGACTTTTATTCCGGCAACAGCGCGCGCGATACGCGCCGGACGATGTTTGCGGTCGGTGACGAGAAACAGTCGATCTATTCATTCCAGGGCGCGCGGCCGGAGCGGTTTGCCGAGGAACGCAGCGCGACGCAGAGGCAGGTTGCGGCCAGCGGCCAGCCGTTTCACGCGATCCGCCTGCCGCTGTCCTTCCGGTCGACAGCCGACATCCTTTCCGCCGTCGATCAGGTGTTCTCAATCGAGGAAAATGCCAAGGGCCTGTCGGCGATCGGCGATCCGGTGCAGCACCGATCCAACCGCATGGGCCATCCCGGCGCGGTCGATCTCTGGGACGTGGTGGCGCCCGAAGTGTCCGAACAGGAAGACGACTGGACCGCGCCGTTCGATTCGACCCCGGACAAGGCACCGGCTGCCATTCTCGCCTCTCGCATCGCCGCCCGGATCGGCGAGATGATCGGCCGCGAGACGATCATCGAAAAGGGCGTGGAACGGCCGATCGAGCCTGGCGACATTCTCGTTCTCGTGAGAAAGCGCGACGCCTTCGTTAACGCGCTGACGCGGGCGCTGAAACGTCGCGACAACATTCCCGTAGCAGGCGCCGACCGGTTGAAGCTGACGAGCCATATCGCGGTGCAGGATCTGCTGGCGCTTGGCCGCTTTCTGCTTCTGCCGCAGGACGACCTGTCGCTGGCGGCGCTGCTCAAAAGCCCGTTGTTCGATCTGTCCGAGGAGGATGTGTTCGAGGTTGCGGCGCTCAGACCCGAAGATGACAGCGCCTGGACGCAGCTCAAGCGTCTTGCCGAAAAACAGCCGCTGCGGTTTCGTGATGCAGCGGAGCGATTGCAGCATCTGCTGACGCTGTCGCGGCTGCTCAGCCCGCATGATCTCTACGCCCGTATTCTCGGACAATATGGCGGACGGCGGAAGTTTCTCGGACGGCTCGGCACCGAGGCGGGCGATATTCTCGATGAATTGCTCACCTTCGCGCTCGATCACGAGACATCCGGCCTGCCCGGCCTGCAGGCTTTCGTATCCACGCTGGAGCTCGAAAGCCCCGAGGTGAAGCGCGAACAGGATGGTGGCCGCAACGAGGTGCGGATCATGACCGTGCATGCCTCCAAGGGTTTGGAAGCGCCGGTCGTGTTCCTCGTCGACAGCAACTCGAAATCCTTCATTCCATCGCATGTGCCGAAATTCCGGCTGCTGAAGACCGTCCATGGTGACGTTCCGGCCTGGCTCGCGGGCAAGACGCTGTCCAACCCGCTGACGGCGGCGGACGACGAACGGTTAAAGACCTCTGCCGAAGAAGAGTACCGGCGTCTTCTCTATGTGGGCATGACCCGTGCTGCCGATCATCTTGTGATTTGCGGTTATCGCGGCAGCCGCGACAATCCCGATAGCTGGCAGGCGATGATCGCACGTGCCTTGTCGGCGAGCGGTCAGCACTGCAGCCCAGCCACATTTTCCGGCCCCGAGGGCGAGTGGAACGGCCTGTCGTGGCGCCTGCCCGCGGCACCGGGCAAAGCTGCTGCCAAAGCGGACCACACAGCTGCCGTCGGCTCCGAAAGGGAGGCTTCCGCCCCTACCCTGCCCACGGCGCTTTCGCGACCGCTGCCGCCCCGCAAGATCCTGCCGCGGCCACTTAGCCCGTCCGGTGCTGGCACGATGATCGATGACGATGCGGATGATCTGATTGTCACATCGCCGCTGTTCGGCGACAAGGCGACCGGCAGCCTGGCGCTGCAAAAAGGCAAGCTCGTGCATCGGATGCTGCAGATGCTGACCGACTTCCCGGACGGCGAACGCGAGGGTGCAGCCCGGCGTTATGCAGACCGCGCCGCCCGCTTCTGGCCGCCGGCTGAGCGACAGAAGCTAGTTGAGAGCGTCATGTCTGTTCTGTCCCTTCCCGAGCTCGCGCCGGTCTTTTCTGCGCGCAGCCAGTCGGAGGTCTCGATCATGGGAACGCTGACGCTGGAGGGCCAGGACTACGCGATCTCGGGCCGGATCGACCGGCTGGTCGAGATGGAGGACCGCGTCATCATCCTCGATTACAAGACGAACCGCTTTCCGCCGGGCACTGCGGAAGACGTGCCATTGACCCACAGGGCACAGCTCTCCATCTACCGCGAAATCCTCACGCCTCTTTATCCGGGCAAAGCGATCGACTGCGTGCTCGTCTACACCGAGACGGCAAAGGTAATCCCGCTGGGTGTGGAGCTGATGTCCCGTTCGCTTGCAGAACTTAAGACAAAGTGACATGACGGACATTGAAAATAGTGAGTGCCGATCTCACATCTGGGTCAACAAGAATCGAAGGAGAGCCCAATGGCTACCGTGAAAGTCGATACAAACAATTTTCAGGCTGAAGTTCTGGACGCCGTAGAGCCGGTCGTCGTCGATTTCTGGGCTGAATGGTGCGGCCCGTGCAAGATGATCGCTCCGAGCCTTGAAGAGATTTCGACGGAACTCGCCGGCAAGGTGAAGGTCGTCAAGCTGAACATCGATGAGAACCCGGAACTGGCTGCCCAGTTTGGTGTGCGCTCGATCCCGACTCTTGCCATGTTCAAGGGCGGCGAAGTGGCCGACATCAAGGTTGGCGCTGCGCCAAAGACGGCTCTCGCAGCCTGGATCTCCAGCGCCGCTTAAGCTTCTGTTTCACGTGAATCCAAAAACCAGGCTGATCGATCAGCCGGGTTTTTTGTTATCTGTTGATCGATCCTGTCCGTTATCAGACCGGTGGCGTGCCATTGTCGGCCAGCACATTGCCGGCGAAATAGAGTGAGCCGCCGATCAGGATACGGGGCGGCGGACTGCCGGGCAGCTGGCGGCGGGTGATTTCCTGCAAGGCTTCGATGGTGGAACCGGCGGGTTCGGCGACCAGGCCAGCGTCGAAGGCAGCATTGGCCAGCACAACCGGATCAAGGCCTGCCTCGCTATCGCGGATGCGGACGGTAAAGACGTGTTCGCCGAGATCGGCAAAGGCCCGGAAATAGCCGACGGGATCCTTCGTGTTGATCATGCCGGTGACGAGATAGAGTGGCCGAGGCTGGCGTTCCTCGAAGGCCGCCATGGCTTCAGCAATCACCTCGCCGCCGGCGGGATTGTGCCCACCGTCGAGCCAGATTTCCGAACCTGGCGGCGCGATTTCCAACAGTTTGCCCTCGACCAGCTTTTGCAGGCGGGCCGGCCATTCGACCATGCCCATCGCCTTTTCCATGGTGGCGTCAGTCACCGTGAAACCGGCGGCCTTGACGGCGCGAATGGCCGCTGCGGCGTTGGCGAACTGGTGGCGGCCCGGAAGGCGCGGCAACGGCAGGTCCTGCAGGCCGTCTTCGTCCTGGTAGATCAGCCGGCCGAACTCCTCATGGGCTGAGAAATCCTGGCCATAGATGGAGAGCGGACAGCCCAGCCGTTCGGCAGTCGCAACCAGAACCTCGCGGGCCGCGTCGAATTCCTGGGCGCCGACCACGACCGGGCGACGGCGCTTCATGATGCCGGCCTTTTCCGCTGCGATCAGTTCGACCTTGTCGCCCAGATAGGCCTGGTGATCGAGCGCGATCGGCATGATCACCGAGACGGCGGGGTCGGTGATGACGTTGGTCGCATCGAAGCGACCGCCCAAGCCCACTTCCAGCACTACGGCATCGGCGGGCTGTTCGGAAAAGATCAGGAAGGTTGCCGCTGTCAGGATCTCGAACACGGTGATCATCTGGCCGGCATTGGCATCGCCGACGCGGCGCAGCGCATCCGCCAGCAGGGCATCGTCTACAAGCTGGCCCCGGCCGCCCTTCACGCCGATGCGAAAGCGTTCGTGCCAGCGCACCAGATGCGGCGATGTGTGGACGTGCACGGCATAGCCACCCGCTTCGAGAATCGCGCGGCAAAAGGCGGTGCAGGACCCCTTGCCGTTGGTGCCGGCCACATGAATGACCGGCGGCAGTTTCAGATGTGGATTGCCGAGCATCTCAAGGAGGCGGGTAATGCGCTCGAGCGACAGATCGAAACCCTTCGGGTGAAGGGTCATCAGCCGCTCGATTTCCTGCTCGGCCGCACTTGCCACGGGCTGGTTCATCGTCGTCATCCCGAAGCTCCGGCTCCGATCACGTTAGGTCAGAACCGGTGTTCAGGCGCTGACGGCGACAGGGGCGGGAAGGAATTCCTGATCAGGCTGTCTCATCAGCATCTTCAGGATCCGCGCCAGCGTTGCCGGGATATCGTGGCGCTTGACGACCATATCCACCATGCCATGCTCAAGCAGGTATTCTGCGGTCTGGAAGCCTTCCGGCAGCTTTTCGCGCAGGGTCTGTTCGATGACGCGCTTGCCGGCAAAGCCGATCTCGGCGCCCGGCTCAGCGATGTGGACATCACCCAGCATGGCATAGGAAGCAGTCACGCCGCCGGTGGTCGGGTTGGTCAGCACACAGATATAGGGAAGGCCTGCTTCCTTCAGCATGTCGACGGCAACCGTGGTGCGGGGCAGCTGCATCAGCGACAGGATGCCTTCCTGCATGCGGGCGCCACCCGATGCGGGGAAGATGACCAGCGGGCACTTTTCCTTCAGCGCACGCTCGGCCGCCTTGACGATCGCTTCGCCGGCCGCCATGCCGAGCGAACCGCCGATGAAGTTGAATTCGTGCACGACGGCGACGAGTTTAACGCCATGGACGGAACCGAGACCGGCGAGGATCGTGTCCTCCTGATCGGTCTTGATACGGCTGTCCTTCAAGCGGTCAGCATATTTCTTGGAGTCGCGAAACTTGAGCGGATCCTGGGCGACCTTCGGCTGTACCAGCGATTCGAACTCGCCGTCGTCGAACATGTCTCTCAGACGCGCCTTGGCCGGCATCTTCATGTGGAAGCCCGAGGCGGGAATGACCCACTTGTTCTCTTCGAGATCCTTGTGGAAGACCATTTCCCCGGTTTCCGGGCATTTGATCCAGAGATTTTCCGGAACGTCCCGATCGGGACGGCCGAGCATGGAGTTGATGCGCGGCCGGACGTAATTGGTGATCCAGTTCACTGGGCGTACTCCGAGTTTAGACGTTCAGGCCTTATCTGGGCCAGTTATTCGGCGGCAACAAGGCGGGCGGAACGCACGCCGGTGGCCAGGCCGCGGACGAAGGTGGAAACGGCAGATACCGTATCTGGCGTCGCAGCGCCATCCTTGGTGAGGCTGCCGGCAACCTGCGCAACGATCGCACTGCCGACGACGACACCGTCAGCCGCAGCGCCGATGGCTTGCGCATGGTCGGCGGTCTTGACGCCGAAGCCGACGCAGACCGGCAGGTCGGTATGACCCTTGATGCGGGAGACGGCGCCCGAGATCAGCGACAGATCCGGCAGAGCGGAGCCGGTAATGCCGTTCATCGAGACGTAATAGACGAAGCCGGACGTGTTGTGCAAAACCGTCGGCAGGCGCTTTTCGTCCGTGGTCGGCGTGGTCAGGCGGATGAAGTTGAGCCCCTTGGCGATTGCCGGGATGCAGAGTTCATCATCCATTTCCGGCGGCAGGTCGACGATGATCAGGCCGTCGATGCCGGCTTCCAGCGCGTCATCAACAAACCTGTCGACGCCGTAGATATAGATCGGATTGTAGTAGCCCATCATGACGATCGGCGTCGCGGCATCGGTCTTGCGGAATTCGCGAGCGAGATCCAGCGTCTTGGCGAGCGTCTGGCCGCCCTTCAGCGCGCGCTGCCCGGCCATCTGGATTGCCGGACCATCGGCCATCGGGTCGGAAAAGGGCATTCCGAGTTCGATCACGTCGGCCCCGGCATCAGGCAGTGCCTTCATGATGGCCAGCGACGTGGCAAAATCGGGATCGCCACCCATGAAATAGGTGATCAGTGCCGGGCGGCCTTCGGCCTTCAGATCGGCAAAACGCTTATCCATCCGTGCGGTCATGTTCAGAGCCCCATTCCAAGGATTTTGCCGACAGTGAAGATGTCCTTGTCGCCGCGACCGCACAGGTTCATGACGATGATTTCGTCCTTGGACATCTTTGGTGCGCGCTTCATGACTTCGGCCAGTGCGTGCGAGGGTTCGAGCGCGGGGATGATGCCCTCGGTGCGTGTCAGGAACTGGAAGGCTTCGAGCGCTTCGGTATCCATGATCGGGACGTATTCGACACGTCCCATGTCTTTCAGCCAGGAATGCTCCGGGCCGATGCCGGGATAGTCGAGACCGGCCGAGATCGAATGACCTTCCTTGATCTGGCCATCGCCATCCTGCAGCAGATAGGTGCGGTTGCCATGCAGAACGCCAGGCGAGCCTGCCGTCAGCGAGGCGCAGTGCTCCTCGCCGTTGAGGCCCTTGCCGCCGGCTTCGACGCCGACGATCCTTACGCTGTCATCATCGAGGAACGGATGGAACAGGCCGATCGCATTCGATCCACCGCCAACGGCTGCTACCAGCATGTCGGGCAGACGTCCCTCGGCTTCCAGCATCTGTTCCTTGGTTTCGCGACCGATGACCGACTGGAAGTCGCGGACCATTTCCGGATAGGGATGCGGACCGGCAGCGGTGCCGATCATGTAATAGGTGTCATCGACATTGGTGACCCAGTCGCGCAATGCCTCGTTCATGGCATCCTTGAGCGTGCCGTGGCCTGACGTGACAGGGATCACCTCGGCGCCCAGCAGCTTCATGCGGAAGACATTGGGTGCCTGGCGCTCGACATCTGTCGCGCCCATGTAGACGACGCAGGGCAGGCCGAAGCGGGCAGCGACCGTGGCCGAAGCGACGCCATGCTGGCCGGCACCGGTTTCAGCGATGATGCGGGTCTTGCCCATGCGCTTGGCAAGCAGGATCTGGCCAATGCAGTTGTTGATCTTGTGGGAGCCGGTGTGATTGAGCTCGTCGCGCTTGAAATAGATCTTTGCGCCGCCGAGTTCTGCCGTCATGCGCTCGGCGAAATAGAGCGGGCTGGGGCGGCCGACATAGTGTTTGCCGAGATCGGTGAGCTGCTTTTGAAATGCGGGATCGGTCTTGGCCTTTTCCCATTCGCCCTGCAGATCCAGGATCAGGGGCATCAGGGTTTCCGCGACAAAGCGGCCGCCGAAAATACCGAAGAGGCCGTCCTCGTCGGGACCGGAACGGAACGAATTCAGTTTTGGGGTCTCGTTCACTTTCAACTCCTTCAGCGTTTCGTAGCGGCGTCTGCCGCATCGAAGAACGCATCGATCATGCCCAGATCCTTGGCGCCTGGCGCGCTTTCGACACCGGACGATACATCTATGCCGCTTGCCCGCGTCGATGAGAGCGCAGTCGCGACATTATCCTTGTTCAGGCCCCCGGAAAGCATGTAATCCACGCTCTGGTCAAGCGACGCCATGGCCTTCCAGTCGAAGGAAACGCCGTTGCCGCCCGGAAGATCGGAGCCAGCCGGTGCCTTCGCGTCGAACAGAAAACGGTCAGCCACACCTATATAGGCATCGACCCCTGCAAGATCATCCGCGGACTTGACAGAAAACGCTTTCATGACAGGCAGACCGTAGAGCGCCTTGACGTGCAAAATCCGTTCCGGGCTCTCGTGACCGTGGAGCTGAAGCATGTCCGGGCGAAGCAGCGAGACGATATCGTCCAGTTCCTCGTCATCGGCATCCACCGTGACCGCAACGATCTTAGCTCTGCCACGCACCCGGTCCGCCAGTTCGCCGGCGATCTCGGGCGCGATGTTACGCGGGCTCTTGGGGAAGAAGATAAAGCCGATATGGGTTGCGCCGCGCGTCACCGCACGATCGACCGCTTCTTCAGTCTTGAGGCCGCAGATCTTGATATCCGGTTTCATGTGCGCGGATTGGCACGAAACGCGCCCGGAGTCGAGCCCTTCAGCGGTTTGGTGGCGTGACAGTTCGGCACGGACTCCTCTTCTCAAGACCTCAGGCAATCTTCCGGGGTGTGATTCGGTTCTCCACCACGATCCTGCACGCGCAAGGACATGCTCGCCGACATCATCACAACCAGAACCTCGGGCAAAAGAGCAGGTTTTTCCGGAAAAATAGACGTTCTCGATTCAGGTTTGATTTATTAGGGTTTTGCCAGTAACTTATTCCACAGCAAATTGTTTCTTGAAATGTTTTCGCAGGGGGTAGTCATGGCGGCAAGAGGTGCGAACTTTGTGCGCGCTGCAATGTGCCTTGCCGCGGTGAGCGCTCTTTCAGCCTGCACTCAGACGACTGCGTCGCTCGATTCCAAGTCTTCGAAGACACGAACTGCCCAGGTCAATATGGGTTCGGCAAAGCAGGTCTACACCTATTCGTCCAGCGACCGCGAATGCCTCAAGCGCGCGATGTATTTCGAATCAAGGCGCAGCAGCCCCGATGGTTTCATGGCTGTCGGCAGCGTCATCATGAACCGCCTGACCTCAGGTCTTTACCCTGAGACGATCTGTGGTGTCGTGGGGCAGGAAAAGCAGTTCGCGCCGGGTGTGATGACCCGCAAGATGGACGAAAACACTGCGCCGCAGCTGAATGAAGCAGCAGAAGCCGTGCTGAAGGGCAAGCGCCACCCCGATGTGAAGGAAGCGATGTTCTTCCACACGAAGGGCCTGCGCTTCCCCTACAAGAACATGCATTACGTGGCTGATGCCGGCGGCAACGTGTTTTACGAAAAGCGCGACGAGGACGGCAACTTGCAGACGCCAGAGCCGAAGCCTGCCGGGGCCTATGTCATGATGGCTGAAGGGACGATTGTGCCAACGCCGGGAGCGATGAGCATGATCGCACGGGCCGAGCCTGTTCGTGAACAGACACCAAGCCCCGTTGCCGTTGCGTCTGCAGCAACGCAGCAGCCCTTGCCGGGCGTTGCCTCTGTCACAACGGTTGCCGACACATCTTCCGCCACGGTCGCAACAGTGCAGCCTGTTTCCCATTCGCCCAGCATGATGCAGGCCTACCAGGCAGGCGCTGGCATGGATGCGGCAAGTGCCGCCATTCTTTCGACTGAAGCCTTGCCCAATAGCGGGCCTCTGCCGAAACGGCGCCCGGCGGGTGCCAAGACCGACACAGCCGGCGACATGGTAATGGTCGCGCCGACTCCGCGTCAGTTCCCGGCTCGCACAGCTACACCTTGATCTCTTCGTCCAGTTTCCGTTTGTTTTAGCTGGGCTTCAGCTGAAATCCAGCGCGTGAAGCTGCGAGCCATTCTGCTTCAGCCATTTGCGCGCCTCTTCCATCCTCGGGCAAAGCTGGTGGCAGAGAGCCCAGAACTTTGGCCCGTGGTTCATTTCCTTCAGATGCGCCACTTCGTGGGCTGCGAGGTAATCGATCACCAGCGGCGGCGCCATGACGATGCGCCAGGAAAAGCTCAGGTTTCCATCCCAGGAACAGGATCCCCACCGGCTTCTCGTGTCTTTCAGCGTGACTGATGCGACCGGCTTGCGGATCGATGCGGCATGGCGAAAGGCCAGCAACTCCATATCTCGACGTGCTTCTTTTTTCAGAAATGTCGCGACCCGACGGCCGAGATGATCCTCCAGCCCGCTTACCCTTACCACCGGCACGCCATCGACCATGGCGATTTCCGTCAGGCCGCGAAGCGTTCCGGTATGGTCGATGCGGTGCTGAACGCCGCGAATCGGCACGAAGCCGCCTGAGCGGATGGGATTGTCGGTGGAGAATTTCGAGAGCTTCGTGAGCAGCCAACCCTGATGGCGCTCGAGAAATTCCTCGATCTCGCTTTTCCGAAGGCCTGCCGGCACAGTGAGATTAAGCGCGCGGCCGCCGGGCTCGATGCGCAGCGTGATACGAGTGGCGCGACTGTTTTCCTTGATCGTCAGCGGCAAAGCGCGGTTTCCGACTTCAAGCGTGCGCTTCACGGTTTCGAGCGGTTTCGAGCGGGCGCGAAGGGGCTTTTTGAGGAGCGCGAACATGTAGCCTTTCTAGCCGATTCGAGAGAACCGTTCTCATGAAAAAGCCGGCGTCGCAAGGACGCCGGCTCGTTACGTTTTCAGAAGATCCGTTTGACCGATCAGACGTCGACGACCGGGTTCTGGCCGGAAGCGTTGCTGTTACGGCGCTCGCGCATGAAACGATCGAACTCTTCCTGATCCTTGGCACGGCGAAGCTCGCGGGAATAGTTGTCGAACTCATCGCGCATCTCGTCAAGCTTGCGGCGTTCTTCATCCATGCGGTTGAGTTCGGCCTTGCGCCAATCGTCGAAGGCAACGTTGCCTGTCGAGAAATGCGTGTTGTAGCCAGCGGCGCGGCTTCTGGAAAACCATCGGCTGGTCTTGCCGGCCCATTCGTCGGCGCGATTATTGGCATCGCGCTTGAAGCCGCGAAGCCGATCCCCGAAGATGATATAGGCAAGCATAGCCAAGCCAAGAGGCCAGAAGACCACGAAACCGAGCACCATTAAACCAATGGTGGCCGGCGTCCATTCCGGACGAATCAATGCAGACTGGTTCATGGGTTACACCCTTCAGTTCAATGCGGAGTGGCCTGATGCCAGCCCGATGATATCCGATTTGGTGAGCCTCAGACCCGCCTTCAAGAAGACAGGTCGCTAAATCCAAGAACATGCTGAAATACCTTGGAGAAATCCAGATACAGGCGTCGATCCGGATCCACTCTCAAGCCGGCGAATCACCCTTGGTACTGCGCTTCCGGGAAGCAGGCTTGGCAGCTTTGGTATCGGCCATGGCATGCTTGCGGGTGAATTCGACGATGCGGGGGGCGATTTCGCTGCGGAAACGCGAACCGTTGAAGACCCCGTAATGCCCGACATCGGGCTGCATGTAATGCTGGCGCTTGTCATCCGGGATATTCGGACAAATCGTGTGCGCCGCCTTTGTCTGGCCGACGCCGGAAATATCGTCGTTTTCGCCTTCCACCGTCAAAAGAGCGACGGAGCGGATCGCCTTCGTATCGACAGGCATCGCGCGATGCATCATCTCGCCCTTGGGCAAGGAATGACGGATAAAGACGGCATCGACGGTTTGCAGATAGAATTCTTCCGTCAGATCCATCACCGCGAGATATTCGTCGTAGAATTCGCGGTGTTTTTCGGCGGGCTCGCCATCGTTTTTGACGAGGTGCTCGTAGAACTCCTTGTGAGCGGTGACGTGGCGGTCAAGGTTCATCGACATGAAGCCTGACAGCTGCAGGAAGCCCGGATAGACGCGCCGCATGAAGCCCGGCTGCGGAAACGGCACGCTCATGATGACATTGTCGCGAAACCATTCGAGTGGGTGATCTCCGGCAAGTTTGTTGACGGCTGTCGGATTGCTGCGGGTATCGATCGGTCCGCCCATCAGCGTCATCGAGGCGGGCGCCATCCGATCACCGCGGGTTTCCATCACCGCAACGGCGGCAAGCACAGGCACCGACGGCTGGCAGACGCCGACCACGTGGGTGCCGGGACCGATCTGATGCAGCATCTCGATCAGGTAGTCGATGTAATCGTCGAGATCGAAGCTGCCCTCGGTGACCGGAACCATGCGGGCATCGATCCAGTCGGTGATGTAGAGATCCGCATGGGGTAGAAGTGCTTCGACCGTGCCACGCAGCAAGGTGGCATAGTGACCCGACATCGGCGCGACGAGCAGGATCTTCTGGTCGGGCGGGCGAGCGGCGGGCAGATCTCGGCGAAAATGCAGGAGATTGCAAAAGGGCTTTGCCCAGACGATCTCTTCGGTGACCATGACCGGCTTACCGTCGACCACCGTTTCCGGAAGATTGAAGCTCGGCTTCCCATAGCGTCGCGTCATCCGCTCGAACACTTCGAGACTGGCCGACATGGAGCGGCCAAGTGCTGTCTGGGCGAACGGGTTCATCGGATTGTCGGACATGAAGCGCATGGCATCCGCGGCGGCCCGGAACGGCGCCATGGCGGCATGGTTCAACTCATAGAGCTGGTAGAACATGAAATCGGGCTCTCCTCATCCCTGGTCCGATATCCGTCAAAGCGGTGGCGGGCAAAACGTTCCGCCATCGGAATGCAGCAAGGCTAGCACTTGTGGAGGGAGTTATGAAAGGGCGGCGGTTTACCACCGCCCTTCCCTCGCCGCAGCACGCCTTGCCGATGCCAGCGATCGATCAGATATCGGCGACGAATGTCTGTTTCTGGGTGCCGAGACCATCGATGCCGAGTTCGACAACGTCGCCGGCTTTCAGGAAGCGCGGGGGCTTGAGGCCAAGGCCGACGCCCGGAGGCGTACCCGTGGAGATGACGTCTCCCGGATGCAGCGACATGAACTGGCTGAGATAGGAGACGAGGAAGGCGACGCCGTAGACCATCGTCTTGGATGAGCCGTTCTGCATCTTTTCGCCGTTGACCGTCAGCCACATTCCAAGGTTCTGCGGATCCGCGACCTCGTCCTTGGTGACAAGCCATGGGCCAATCGGTCCGAACGTGTCGCAGGACTTGCCCTTGGTCCACTGGCCCGCGCGTTCTGTCTGGAATGCGCGCTCGGAGACGTCGTTGGTGAGGCAGTAACCGGCAACGTAATCCAGCGCCTCGGCTTCCGACACGTATTTCGCGGTCTTGCCGATGACGACACCGAGTTCGACTTCCCAGTCGGTCTTTTCCGATGTGCGCGGAATGACGACGTCGTCGTTGGGTCCGACGATGGCGGAGGTGGCCTTCATGAAGATGATCGGTTCCGGCGGCACGGTGGCGCCGGTTTCGGCCGCGTGGTCGGAATAGTTGAGACCGATGCAGATGAACTTGCCGGTGCCCGTCACGCAGGCGCCGATCCGATCGGCAGACAGTTCCGGCAATGTCGACGCGTCGATCGCGGCAATCTTCGTCAAACCCTCGGGCGAAATCGCCTCCCCGCCGATATCCGCGACATGGCCAGACAGATCACGGATCTTGCCATCCTGATCGAGCAATGCCGGCTTCTCCTGGCCCACAGGTCCTACACGCATCAATTTCAAGGTCTTATTCCTCCAGTTGTCAGACAAGTGTTTATGCAAAAAAGAGGCGCGATTGTCACCCCTCTTTCTGCCATCTGCGGTTCATTGCAAAGCAGCCCTAACTGCCTAGATTGGGTAAGACCCAAACTTGAGAGGACACTATGACGACCAGCAACAGCCGGACCTCGGAATTTCCAATCGACGCATTCTTTCTGGATCGCTGGTCGCCGCGGGCCTTCGAGAAGGAAGCCATCGATCGGGAAACGATGCTGACCATTCTGGATGCCGCGCATTGGGCACCCTCTTCCGGCAACAGCCAGCCTTGGCGCTTTGTCTACGCGCTACATGGCACCGAGGATTTCACCAGACTTGCGGATCTCCTCGTTCCGGGCAATCGGCGCTGGGCAGAAAACGCCGGCGCGCTGGTCTTCTTCGTGTCGAAAACCTATCGCCTTTCCAAGGATGGCGAACGTCGCGAGGGATACACGCATTCTTTCGATACAGGCGCCGCGTGGTTCTCAATCATCTGCCAGGCTATGAAGCTTGGGTATCATGCGCATGGCATGGAAGGGTTCGACAAGGAAAAGGCTGTTGGCGAACTTGGATTGCCTGAGGGTTTCAGGGTGGAAGCCGCAGCGGCGATCGGGCGGATGGCAGCCAAGGACACGCTGCCGGAGGACTTGCGCGAACGTGAGGTTCCAAGCCAGCGCAAGCCTGTCTCAGAGATCGCTTTCGAGGGAAGGTTTGCCGGCGAAGAATAATTGTTTCACGTGAATCCTCCATCCCCAGGTTAGATTCACGTGAAACAGATTTCTGCTGGACAAACAAAAACGGCGGCCGGGAGGCCGCCATTTTTGCACGATGAAAAGATTGCTAGATATCGAGGTTGGCGACGTTCAGCGCGTTCTCTTGGATGAACTCGCGCCGAGGCTCGACCTCGTCGCCCATCAAACGCGAGAACAGGCCGTCTGCATCCGTCGCATCGGGAACCTTGACCTGAAGCAGCGAGCGAACATTGGGATCAAGCGTTGTTTCCCACAGCTGCTCGGCATTCATTTCACCAAGTCCCTTATAGCGCTGCATGGACAGTCCCTTGCGTCCCGCCGCAAAGATCGTGTCGAGAAGGGCGCGTGGACCTGAAATATCCTGCTCGCTATCCTTGCGAGCGAGGACTGGCGACGTGCTGTAGATCTCCTGCAGACGCGACGACATCTGGTCGATATGGCGGGCATCGGCAGAGCCGATCAGGGCCACATCGATCACGGCGACTTCCTTGACGCCACGAACCATCCGCTCGAAGCGCATGCCGCCTTCGTCGGTGACGTGACCCGACCAGCCACGCTCGGTTTCCTCGGCGATCATATCGAGACGCTTGGCGACTTCGTTAGCCGTCTGCTGGGCCCGTTCGGGATTGTCCGTCAGATCTGGATGAAGTGCGCCGGCAATGGCTGCCTGCTCGATGATCGAGCGGTTGTAGCGAGAATGCAGTCCCTCGATGATCGAGCGGATGCGCAATGCATCCTGGATGACTTCGCGCATATCCTGGCCGGCACGGACTTCACCGGAGCCGAGGGTCAGGGTCGTATCTTCCAGCCCCATGCCGATCAGATACTCTTCCAGAGCCTGCTCGTTCTTCAGGTACTGGATCGACTTGCCGCGCGTCACCTTATAAAGCGGCGGCTGGGCAATGTAGATGTGGCCACGCTCGATCAGTTCCGGCATCTGACGGAAGAAGAAGGTCAGCAACAGGGTTCTGATATGGGCGCCGTCGACGTCGGCGTCCGTCATGATGATGATCTTGTGATAGCGCAGCTTGTCAGCGTTGAACTCATCCTTGCCGATCGATGTGCCCAGAGCGGTAATCAGCGTGCCGATTTCCTGGCTGGACAGCATCTTGTCGAAACGGGCGCGCTCGACGTTCAGGATCTTGCCGCGGAGCGGTAGGATCGCCTGGGTATCACGCGAACGGCCCTGCTTGGCGGAACCACCAGCGGAGTCACCCTCAACGAGGAAGACTTCGGACTTGGCCGGATCACGCTCGGAGCAATCGGCGAGCTTGCCGGGCAGCGAGGCAATATCGAGCACGCCCTTGCGGCGGGTGAGTTCACGAGCCTTGCGGGCCGCTTCGCGTGCAACAGCAGCTTCCACCACCTTGCCGACAAGGATCTTCGCTTCAGCCGGATGTTCTTCGAGCCAGGAGCTCAGCGCTTCGTTGACGAGGCTTTCGACAACCGGGCGCACTTCCGAGGACACGAGTTTGTCCTTGGTCTGCGACGAGAACTTCGGATCCGGCACCTTCACGGAAAGAACTGCGGTCAGGCCTTCTCGGCAGTCGTCACCCGTGAGCGAAACCTTTTCCTTTTTCATGATGCCGGACGAGTCCGCATAGGACGTGATCTGGCGAGTCAGCGCACCACGGAAGCCCGCCATATGCGTGCCGCCATCGCGCTGCGGAATGTTGTTGGTGAAGCAGAGAACGTTCTCGTGGTAGCTGTCATTCCACCACATCGCGACTTCCACCGTCATGCCGTCCTTCTCGCCCTTGATGGCGACAGGCTTTTCGACGAGTGGCTTCTTGGAACGGTCGAGATATTTGACGAAGGCTTCGAGGCCGCCGTCATACAGCATTTCCTCTTCCTTCACGTCGGGCTTGCGCCGATCCGTGAGCCGGATTCGAACGCCGGAGTTGAGGAAGGCGAGTTCGCGAAGGCGGTGCTCGAGTGTGCCGTAATCGAACTCGGTCATAGTGAAGGTTTCGGTGCTGGCGAGGAAGGTAACTTCCGTGCCGGAGCGACCTTCATAATCCCCGATGACCTTCAGCGGCGCATCGGCGACGCCGTGCGTGAACGAGATCTCGTGAACCTTGCCTGAGCGACGGATCTTCAGCTTGAGCCAGACCGAAAGCGCATTGACGACCGAGACGCCAACGCCGTGCAGGCCGCCCGAGACCTTGTAGGAATTCTGGTCGAACTTACCGCCGGCGTGGAGCTGGGTCATGATGACCTCGGCTGCCGAGACGCCTTCGCCGGTATGGATATCCGTCGGAATGCCGCGACCGTTGTCGGTGACGCTGACCGAGCCATCCGCATTGAGCGTGACCGTGACGATATCTGCATGGCCGGCCAAGGCTTCGTCGATCGCGTTGTCGACGACCTCGTAGACCATGTGATGCAGACCCGAGCCGTCGTCTGTGTCGCCGATATACATGCCTGGGCGCTTTCGCACCGCATCCAGGCCCTTTAGAACCTTGATGGAATCGGCACCGTATTCGGCACTCGCGCCGTGATCGCTGACGGGTGTGTCGGTCATTCAGTCTCTTCCAGTTGGTTAAAATACCGGCGAGCGAATCACCGGAGTCTCCGCCTTGAATATAGGGAATTCAGGGCGGTTTCTAAAGGTTGGTGCCGCGCAAAATGCCTGGAAAGGCGTGGATGCGCAGAGATTTCCAGGGCAATTCAAGCCTTTTGCAGAAGTCTTCGCATTTCCTCTAGCACGTCCGGCGGCAAAGAGCGAATCCGTGCCGCCAAGGCGTTGGCAAATGCGGTGTATGCAGGCGCCAGGCCTGTCGTGTCGAGGACCACTTTCGGGCGCGAGGCTTCTGCGACCCGAAACAATTCTTCCGCTTCATCCCAGATGATGTTGAAATAGCCGGTGATACGCTGGAGCAGCTCGAATGTGGGCCGGCCCCGTTTGCCATGTTCCAAGGCCGACAGATAGGCAGGCGTAACCCCGATCGCCTCTGCCAGTTGCCTCTGGGTAACTCCCTTTTTGGCGCGCAGCTGTCGAAGCGCTTCACCAAAGGGCGTCACAGGACCGATCCCCGATAATCCGCACGGCTCTTTGAAAGCCGCACGTACATGGCGCCCTCGCCACCATGGTTTTGGGCTGCCCATTCGTAGGACGAGATCAGGAAACGAAATTCGGCCTTCGAGAACCACAGCGGCACCGCACGGCGCAGAACCCCCTCGCCGCCCACCGAGCGGCCCTTGCCGGTGATGACAAGAACATGGCGCAGACCGCGATCATGGGCACTGTAAAGAAAATCGAGCAGCAGATCGTGGGCGGCGTCCTGGTAGAGACCATGAAGATCGAGCCGCGCATCGATCGCAAGGCGACCCTTGGCGAGCTTCTTCCGGGTGGGTTTTTCCAGCGGATGATGAATGCCGGCAGGCTTTTTTACCTTCGGCGCGACTGCCGCGAAGGCATCGCTGACACGCTGGGTTGGCGGTACCGGGGGCTTGGAGACTTCATCCTCTGCCGCCAGTCGTGCCGCCATTTCCTCTTCGAAGGCAGCGATCTCTTTCATGCGCCCAGGCAGAGCACGAGCGGATTTCGCCACCTTGCCCCACAGGATGCGTTCATCTGAACTGAGTTTTCGATCCTTCATGCGCCATATCCTACCCGGCATAACGGCCGGCGGCCGCATTTGGGACGAGGATATAGAAATCCGCATCGTTTCGCACCGTGCCGGCAAGCTCGCCTGCGTGATAGCCGGAACCGGTGAAGATATCGCCCCTTGCAGGCCCAATAATGGCTGAACCCGTATCGAGCGCCAGCATCAGCCGCGCGAACGGCTTGCCGTCGTCGAGATGTGTCAGCCGTTCCGCATGGATGAAAAAGGGGTAGCCGAATGTGTGAATGGAGCGATCCACGGCGAGCGAGCGTCCCGCGATCAGCGGCACCTTGGCGGCAGCGATAGGACCGAGGTCAGGGTCGCTGACATCGGCCTCACGGAAGAAGATGTAGGACTTGTTGTGCCATAAGACTTCATCAACCTTAGCCGGATTCGACACCAGAGCTTCGGCAAGCCACGTCCGAATGCTCTGCATGGAAATGTCTTCGCGAGCGATTTCGCCACGATCGATCAGAAGCTTGCCGATCGGCGAAAACGGATGGCCTGCCTTTGCCGCGTAGGTGATGCGACGGACGCGGCCATCGGGGTAGACCAGCCGAGCTGCGCCCTGAACATGGGCAAAGAAGACGTCGATCCGCGACCGTGCGAAGGCTATCTCCAGCCCCCGGCCGTTGAGACAGCCGCGATCGATTTCACCGCGATCCGGATAAGCGACGATACCATCCGGCGTCTGACGGCCGAACATGTAGCCGGAGTCGAGATCCGCAGGGCGATTGCTTTCGTCGAGATCGACGAGATCGTCAGGCCGGAAATAGAAGGGATGGGTGAAAAGACCTTCGCTCACATCGGAGACGTCGACTTCCGGTTCGTAGAAGGCGGTGACGAATCCTTGTTCGTCATTGTGCTTCAGGATCCGGAAGGGTGTGCAGCGTTGTTCGAAGAAGGTGCGAGCTGCAGAGGCATCCGCAAATGGTGCGGCCTGCTCGAAGAGGTCCGCCAGTTCCCTGGCCTCAAGGCCGAGAGAACCCTTGCGATAGGGCTTAACGTTTCGGATATGGGCCGCGCAAGCACGCATCGCCTCATACAGCGGGCTCGGATCGTCGGCAGCCCAACCGGGGAGATCCGCGAAGTCGACCCTCTCGAGGCGGAAGTCAGAGAGGGTCGGAGACGCGGAAATCATTGTTCGGATTCGGTGGCGACCAGCTTCCAGTTCGGGTCGCGGGAGCCGATGTCGCGGGCAAAGGTCCAGATGTCGATGACGTCGGCTACGGTTTCCTGATCGCCGTCGATCAGCGTGCCAGCCTTGTCGAAGGTTGCGGAGATCAACTGGCTGACAATGCGGACGGTAACCTGGGATTCGCCATCCTTGATCGAAACCTGTGTCATGTCGCATTTGTCGATGCCGACAAATGTGGACTTGATCACCTCGCCCTTGGCCTCGCGCTCGGCGATTGCCGCTTCGAAACCGTCATAGACTTCATTGGAGAGAAGCCCTTTCAAGGTCTTCCGATCACCGTCGGCAAAAGCCATGACGATCATCTCGTACGCCATCCGCACGCCGTTGAGGAATTCCTTCGGGCGGAACGACGGATCTTCCTTCACGAGGGCACGAAGCGATGCGTTGAGCGGCGTATCAGGCTTCGCGACGGCGTCGATATCGGCATTGCGTTGTTCCTCATCGACATTGTCGCGGCGAGGAAGCGTCACTACCTTGCTATCGTCCTCGACGGGACCGCGGGCAACATCGCGAGGGCTGACTGTCTCAGTCGGCGGCTTCTCATGTCCCGTGCGCCGGCCGAGGACGCTGCGCAATTGCAGGAATATCAGCACTGCTGCGACGAGGAAAAACAGTGTTATCAAGTCGTTCGAGCCCATTTTATCCCGCAATTGTCGTTTAAAAGTTCTATGCAGCTTTTCATATAGTCTCCTACCGCCCATCTTCAAATAGCAACGGCGTGAGATGAACCCATATCCGCCAATTAGATACAGGCAATGATTATGCGCTTACCATTCCTTCCGGTTGTTCTCCTGGCTTGGCCGCTGGCCGAAATCGCTGGTTTTGTTCTGGTCGGAAGAGCGATCGGACTTTGGGGAACGCTTGGCCTCGTCCTCGGAACGGGCCTCCTGGGCGCATTGATGATCCGCGGCCAGGGGATGACTATGCTGCGGCGGCTTTCGACAGAAGGACGCGAAGGTCGGATGCCTGCAGCCGAACTGGTGAGCGGAGCGATGGTCGTGGTGGCTGGCATCCTGCTGATGCTGCCGGGGTTTCTGACCGACATCATTGGTCTCGCGCTGCTTGTGCCCTTTATCCGCAAGCTGATCTGGTCGGCCATCGGCAGCCGCGTGGTCGTCGTGAATTCGGGCGATCGAAGAAGGCCGGGCGGTTTTCGCACCGGTCCCGGCCCTGGCCCCGGTCCGGCGCCTGTTCATCCGGTTGGATCCGGCCCGGTGGTCGATCTCGATGACGACGATTATCGCCGCGAACCGAACCCGTCCTCGCCTTGGGCGGACAAGGATAAGCGGATCGAACCTTAAGGCTAAGATCTCGCAGGGTTGTAAGCCCTGGAGCGAAATGTTAAGTGCCCCCAACGCTTTTCAGCCACCCTTTCCAGCCTTGAGGAATTTTTATGGCAGACGATAACGAACAGGCTTCCGCCCCCTCGCTCAATATCCTGGCGCAGTACACCAAGGATCTTTCGTTCGAAAATCCCGGCGCGCCACGCTCGCTGCAGTCGCGCGACAAGGCACCAGCGATCAATATCAGCGTCAACGTCAACGCCAATCCGCTTTCGGAAAACGACTTCGACGTCGTTCTGTCGCTGAGTGCCGAAGCCCGCGAAGACGACAAGATCGTGTTTGCGGCCGAGCTGGTATACGGCGGCGTTTTCCGCATCACCGGTTTCCCGCAGGAGCACATGCTGCCGCTTCTGTTTATCGAATGCCCGCGTCTTCTCTTCCCGTTCGCACGCCAGATCATTTCCGACGTGACCCGCAACGGTGGCTTCCCGCCGCTGATGATCGATCCGATCGATTTCGGTCAGATGTTCTCGCAGCGCATGGCCGAAGAACAGACCAAGTCGCAGGTTCAGCCGCTCAACAGCTGAGCGAGCAACGGATAGAATATAAAAAGCCCGGTCACAGCCGGGCTTTTTTCATGTCTGGACTTCAGCAGAAATCAGTCGGCTGCATATTTCAGCCAGACGGCCTTATCCTTCAGTCCACTGACCATTGCGGCATGGGCGGCAATGTCGTCTTCGCTGATGCGCGGCGGCAAAGGGCGCGGCCGTGCTGCGATCGCGGTTACCACCACATCATCGATCTCGATGACGTTTCTCGGCTGATCGGCACCGACCAGACCGAGAGCCGCCTGCCGGCCGCCGGTCATTTCGATATAGACTTCCGCCAGGAGTTCGGAGTCGAGCAGCGCGCCGTGCTTGGTGCGATGGCCATTGTCGATGCCGTAGCGACGGCACAGTGCGTCGAGGGAGTTAGGACCCATCGGATGCTTTCGGCGGGCCATCGAAAGCGTATCGACCACGTTTTCCGGTGGGACCGGCGGCAGGCCTATGCGTTCAAATTCGGCATTGATAAAGCCGATATCGAAATTGGCATTGTGGGCGATCCACCGGGCGCCATCGAAGAAGTCGATGATCTGCTGCGCCACCTGGGCGAACGGCGGCTTGTCTTTCAGCGACTCATCGGTAATGCCATGGACGGCCAGCGCATCCGGGTGAACCTTGCGATCGCCCGGGTTGATATAGAGGTGCAGCGTTCTTCCCGTCGGGAAGTTGTTGATGAGCTCTATGCCGCCGATTTCGATAATCCGGTCGGCCTTGGATTCAAGGCCTGTGGTTTCGGTATCGAAGATGATTTCACGCATGGGTATTTCCGTTCCTGCTGCCGGCTTTGAGCTTGCCGATGATCTCGCGCACGCTTGATCTGGCTGTCTCCAGTCCGGCGCCGGTGTCGATGACGAAATCGGCACGCGCCCGCTTTTCGGCATCCGGAACCTGCCGGGCCAAGATCATCGACAACTTCTCCTCTGTCATGCCGGGCCGCGCAAGTACCCTCTGGCGCTGCACCTGTGGATCGCAGCTGACGACGACGACAAAATCGACCCTTTTTTTGCCGCCGGTCTCAAACAGCAAGGGAATGTCGAGCACGACGAGCGCTGCGCCGGCGCTTTTGTGTTTATCGAGAAATTCTGCTTCGCGTTTGCGCACCAGCGGGTGGACGATGGATTCCAGCAGTTTGAATTTTTCAGGTGCTGCCGAAAGCTGGCGCGACAGTTCCTGTCGGTCGACGACACCGTCTCTGACCGCATTCGGGAACGCCTCCGCGATCGGATCGACCGCTTCACCGTGATAGAGATCGTGGACCACCTGGTCGGCATCGTTGACCGGGATACCCTCTTGCGCAAACATTTCTGCGGTGGTGGATTTCCCCATGCCGATGGAGCCGGTGAGGCCGATAACGATCATCCGTGAATATCCATATCTGCGATGACAAGATCCCGCAGCGTCTGATCGACGACAGGGCGGAGGCCGAACCATTTCTCGAAACCCGGCACGGCCTGATGCAGAAGCATGCCGAGACCATCCACGGTCACGAAGCTCTGCTCCTCCGCCTGTTTCAGAATGTCCGTTTGCAGCGGGATATAAACGATATCGGTAACGACTGCGTTCGTGAGCATGGTCGAGAAGTCGAACTGCGGTATCGGCGCGCCGTCCATGCCGAGCGATGTTGTATTCACAAAGAGACCTGCGCCGGACATGACCTCGCCCAGTGCTTCCATCGCATGCGCGTGCACGTTTTGTCCGAACCGGTCGGCAAGTTCCTGCGCACGCGCCACGGTCCGGTTGACGACGTGAATTTCTCCGACGCCCTGATCCCTGACGGCTTGAATGATAGCTCGGCTGGCACCGCCAGCACCGAGAATGACGGCGCGATCGACATTTCCCCAACCGGGCGACTGTTCGTCGAGGTTGGCGGTAAAACCGTAGACATCGGAGTTCGAGGCGTGAAGAACACCGTCCTCCATCCACAGCGTATTGGCGGCACCGAGTTCTTCGGCAATCGCATCTGGACGATCAGCGAGCGCAAAAGCCATTTCCTTGTGGGGAATGGTGACATTGCCGCCGCGATAGCCCGATGATCCGTCTTTGAGCTTGCTGATGAAAGCTGGAAAATCCTCAGGTGCCACCGCTTCACGTGTGTAGCGGCCAGCAATACCGAACTTAGCCAGCCAATGACCGTGGATGATCGGCGAACGCGAGTGCTTGATCGGCCAGCCCGTTACGAAAGCGTTAACCAAAAGTGTTTCACGTGAATCAGCCATCGATCGCTCCGATCGCGCGCAAGGTGTCGAGAAGCGGCAGCATGGGTAGGCCGAGAATGGTAAAGTAATCTCCCTTGATCCGCGAGAAGAGCTGAATGCCCTCACCTTCCAACTGGTAGGCGCCGACGCTTCCGAACACCGTTTCGCCCACCCTATCCAGATAGCGATCCACGAATATCTCGCTGAGCGGTCTGACGGTAAGATCGGCGTGTGCAACATGCTCCCAAAGGGTTTCGCCATCGCGCATAAGAGCGACGGCGCTGTTCAGCCTATGCGTCCTGTCCGACAGAGAGAGCAGGCTTTCGCGCGCCTCTTCCCGTGATTTCGGCTTGTGATAAACGCGATGATCGAGCGACATGGTCTGATCCGACCCGATGACGATGGCGGAAGGATAGTGTCTGCTGACATCGAGCGCCTTGGCCTTTGCCAAGGTCAGCGCGACGATATCTGGGCTGGCGCCCACCAGTCCCGCCTCGATCTGACGTTCATCGATATCGGCGGCCCGGCTTTCGAAACTCAGCCCCGCATTTTCCATCAACATGCGTCTGAACTTGCTGGATGAGGCCAATATGAGTGGCCTTGAGTGAGACATTGTCACGGCAGATCTCCGGATGGAATTAGTGCCGAATTACCGTAGCTTCGGGCGGAGCGCAACGATGGCCGCCGCCGTCTCCTCGATCGACCGACGGGTGACGTCGATGACCGGCCAGCCGTGGCGCGAGCAGAGCGCTCGTGCATATTTCAGTTCCTCGTTGATCGTTGCCCGATCCGTATAATGACCGCGATCGAAATTTTGCGTGGTTCCGAGTTCGCGGTGTTCGCGCACCTGTGAAATGCGGTCCGTCGTCGCGACCAGCCCGACGATCAGGGGCCGGGTTGCAGACAGAAGTGCGTGCGGAAGGTCGACGCCCGGCACGATCGGGATATTGGCCGTCTTGATTCCGCGGTTGGCGAGATAGATGCTGGTCGGCGTCTTCGAGGTGCGGCTGATCCCGACCAGTACGACATCGGCCTCGTCGTACCCTTCGGGCATCTGGCCATCGTCATGATCCATGGTGAAGTTCAGCGCTTCGATGCGGGCGAAATATTCCGCGTTGAGCGCATGCTGCGCGCCGACGCGGTATTTAGACGGTGCTCCGAGATAGGTCTGGAATGTCGCCATAACCGGTTCCAGCACGTTGACGCACGGTGTTCCTATCTGACGGCAGCGGTCGTCCAGCAGTTTCGCAAGCTCGCGATCAACGATCGTATAAAGGACGATCCCCGGTTCACGATCGATCGCCTCCAGCACGGCGAGAACCTGCTTGCGGTTTCGCACCAGCGGATAGACGTGCTCGACGGCGAGCGAGGTCTGGAACTGGGCTGCCGCCGCGCGTCCTGTCGAGATCAGGGTCTCGCCGGTGGAGTCAGATATGAGGTGGAGATGGAAGAAGTTTTTTCTGTTCTCCACGTTGTTCTTCGTCCTCTGTTGATAACCGGGGAGAGACTGACCGCCTTTCGAGGGCCGAGCCAGACCCCTGGGATAACCTCCGAGTTGTCCACAATCGCGTATTTCGAGGAAGCCGTTCAGGCCCCCTGTTCAAAGCGGGGATAACCGGATGAACCTATCGCTTGATTCACAAGATATCCACAAGAGAGCTTCACCAAGCGCCCAGCACAAGCAATTGATATCCCTGATTGAAATATGGTTATCCAGAAGCTCTGCCAAGAATGCCCGGAAGTTTTCCTTTTCAACGATACGGAGCGGCAGATCGTCGCGTTTTCTGTGCAGGAGTTTTAATCCTTGCTACTCACCGACTCTAAGAAATAGAAGATCTTAAGAATCTTATTTTCTTTATTTGGAGAACCCATTGGCCGGTCCGACCAGGAAGATCGTTGAGGTGCTGAACGGCAAGACGATCACCCCACCGCCGATATGGCTTATGAGGCAGGCAGGTCGATATCTGCCCGAGTACCGGGAAGTCCGTGCGGCAGCCGGTTCGTTTCTCGATCTCTGTTATACGCCGGATCTGGCTGTCGAAGTGACGCTTCAGCCTATCCGGCGCTACCAGTTCGACGCAGCCATTCTGTTTTCCGATATCCTCGTCATTCCCGATGCCTTGAAGCGCAATGTTCGCTTCGTGCAGGGAGAGGGTCCAAGGATGGATCCGATCGACGAAGCAGGGATTGCAGCGCTCGATAGCAGTACGATGCTTTCCCACCTTGCACCGGTGCTGGAGACGGTTCGGAGGCTTCGGCTGGAGCTACCCCCTGAAACTGCCCTGATCGGCTTCTGCGGGGCTCCCTGGACCGTTGCGACCTATATGATCGCCGGTCAGGGAACACCGGACCAAGCGCCGGCACGTCTGTTCGCCTACCGCTACCCCGAGGCCTTTGAAAAACTGCTGGCTCTGCTGGCGGAGATGTCTGCCGAATATCTGATCGGTCAGATCGATGCGGGCGCAGATGTCGTGCAGATCTTCGATTCCTGGGCCGGCGTGCTCGGGGAGAAGGAATTCGAGGAATTCTCGATCAAGCCCGTGCGGCGGATCATCGATATCATCAAGGCAGCGCGACCTAACGCGAAGGTGATTGCTTTCGCCAAGGGTGCAGGCATGAACCTCAAACACTACCGGGCCCGGACGGGCGCAGATGCAATCGGGCTCGATTGGTCGGTGCCGATGTCGTTTGCGCAGGAGCTGCAGAAGGACGGGCCCGTCCAGGGCAATCTCGATCCAATGCGCGTGGTGGCAGGCGGAAAGTCCCTAGACGACGGGATCGATGCTATTCTCCAGGGGCTTGGACAGGGACCGCTGATCTTCAATCTCGGCCACGGCATCACACCGCAGGCGGATCCGCAGACTGTTGCGCATCTTGTGAAACGGGTCAGAGGATCGGGCGTATGACGCGGGACGATCGCACCGGTGCCGGAAATGGGCGGCGTGTCGCGTTCCGGGCGGCGACGGCGCTTTCGGTTTTCGTCGTCGTGCTGTTTTTTATCTACTGGCTGCGGCCGGATGATTTCCTGCTCTACATCAAGGCCTTTCACGTCATCGCCGTGATTTCCTGGATGGCCGGGCTGCTCTACCTTCCCAGGCTTTTCATCTATCACGCGGAAGCCGAACCCGGCTCCGCCCAGTCGGAAACCTTCAAAGTGATGGAGGGGCGGCTCCTGAAAATCATCATGAACCCGGCGATGATGATCAGCTGGGCGCTCGGGCTTTATCTCGCTTGGGCAGTCTACGGTTTCCAGGGCGGCTGGCTTCATGCCAAGATACTGTTTGTCCTGCTGCTCACCATGGCGCATATGCGGTTCAGTGCCGCAGTTCGGGCTTTTGCCATAGACGGGCCGCGCAAAACCGCCCGCTACTGGCGGTTGATGAACGAAATCCCGACGGTTTTGATGATTGCCATCGTAATCATGGTCATCGTTAAGCCATTTTGATGGTGTCTTGAGCTTTTTCTTAACTCCGCCTGCCCCTCCCCCTTGCAGGCGTGCTCGTGAACAGCTATTTTCCCAGCCATCTCATCTCGTGGCATGTGTGTAATCGTCTGTCCTACCCCGGTGTCTTCCGCGGTAGCGAATTTCACCGACACGCCTGTTTCCCCAAAAAATTCTGAATATGGTCCCCTCTTCATGGCTGAAATGAAGCTTCAAGAACTCAAGAGCAAATCGCCGACCGATTTGCTGACATTCGCCGAATCGCTGGAGGTGGAAAACGCCAGCACCATGCGCAAGCAGGAATTGATGTTTGCGATTCTCAAGATTCTGGCCAGCCAGGATGTCGAGATCATCGGCGAAGGTGTCGTTGAAGTTCTGCAAGATGGCTTCGGCTTTCTCCGTTCGGCCAACGCCAATTACCTGCCTGGCCCCGATGATATCTACATCTCTCCCTCGCAGATCCGCCGCTTCTCGCTGAAGACCGGCGACACTGTCGAGGGGCCGATCCGCGGGCCGAAGGAAGGCGAGCGCTATTTCGCGCTGCTGAAGGTCAACACGATCAACTTCGACGACCCGGAAAAAATCCGCCACAAGGTGCATTTCGACAATCTGACGCCGCTCTACCCGAATGAGCGCTTCAAGATGGAACTCGACGTCCCGACGTCGAAGGACAATTCGGCGCGCGTGATCGATCTCGTCGCACCGCTCGGCAAGGGCCAGCGCGGCCTGATCGTCGCGCCGCCGCGCACGGGTAAGACCGTTCTCTTGCAGAACATCGCGCATTCGATTACGGCAAACCACCCCGAGTGCTATCTCATCGTTCTCCTGATCGACGAGCGGCCGGAAGAAGTGACGGACATGCAGCGCTCGGTGAAGGGCGAAGTTGTTTCCTCGACCTTCGACGAACCCGCCATCCGCCACGTTCAGGTGGCTGAAATGGTCATCGAGAAGGCGAAGCGCCTCGTCGAACACGGCCGCGATGTCGTCATTCTGCTCGACTCCATCACCCGTCTTGGCCGCGCCTACAACACGGTCGTTCCGTCATCCGGCAAGGTTCTGACCGGTGGTGTGGATGCCAACGCCCTGCAGCGCCCGAAGCGCTTTTTCGGTGCCGCCCGTAATATTGAAGAGGGCGGATCGCTGACCATCATCGCTACGGCGCTGATCGATACGGGCAGCCGTATGGACGAAGTCATCTTCGAAGAGTTCAAGGGGACCGGCAACTCGGAAATCGTGCTCGACCGAAAGGTTGCCGACAAGCGCATCTTCCCAGCCATGGATATTCTGAAATCCGGCACGCGCAAGGAAGACCTTCTCGTCCAGCGCCAGGACCTGCAGAAGATCTTTGTTCTCCGTCGAATTCTCGCGCCGATGGGAACGACGGATGCAATCGAGTTTTTGATCGACAAGCTGAAGCAGACCAAGAGCAACAGCGACTTCTTCGACTCGATGAACACCTGATCCTTAGCCGGATTCACTGCTACCGCGAGGCGCCCGTCGTAAAGACGGGCGCTTTCGAGTTTCTGGGACACAGTCCGAAAGCCGCATCATGAACCCTGATACGATCTTTGCCCTTTCGAGCGGAGCACTGCCCGCAGGTCTCGCCGTTATCAGGCTAAGCGGCAACCAAGCCTTCACTGCGGCTGAGACGCTTGCTGGTCGTTTAGCGACGGACCGGAAAGCATCGCTCAGAACGATTCGCGGCCGAAACGGCGCGATCATCGATCAGGGACTGGTGGTCGGCTTCCCGGGGCCAAACTCGTTTACGGGAGAAGACTGCGTCGAACTGCATGTGCATGGCAGCCGCGCCGTTGTCGCAGCTCTCGTCCTAGAGCTCGAGCAAATCGACGGACTGAGGTTGGCAGAGGCGGGCGAGTTTTCAAGGCGAGCGTTTGAGAACGGCAAGCTGGATTTGGTCGAGATTGAAGGTCTTGCGGATCTCATCTCTGCCGAAACGGAAATGCAGCGCCGTCTTGCGGTCGAGCAAAGCCTTGGCGGCCAGTCAGCGCTCTATATCGACTGGGCTGAGCGGCTGACGCGGTCGCGTGCTCTGATCGAGGCCGAGCTGGATTTCGCTGACGAGGACGACGTGCCCGGTTCCGTATCGGAGCGGGTCTGGAGCGAGGTGGGCCAGATTTATCTGGAACTTCTCCAGCATCTGGAAACCGCAAAGTCTGGCGAGATCATCCGGGATGGCTACAAGATCGTCATCGCCGGGCCTCCGAATGCGGGCAAAAGCAGCCTTTTGAACGCGCTTGCGAACCGGGATGTGGCGATTGTGACGGAACGTGCAGGAACGACCCGGGATATCCTGCATGTCGATCTCGACATGTCGGGTTATCTCGTCCGTTTCTTCGATACGGCTGGCCTGCGGGAAAGCGACGACATTGTTGAAGTCGAAGGGATCCGTCGGGCCCGTGTTGCGATCGAGCAAGCCGACATGATCCTCGCTCTCAACGAGATCGATTCGCCGGCGTTACAAAACCATGAGTTCAGTCAGACTAACGTCCTGACTGTCGGAACGAAGCTGGATGCGCACGCACCTTCGGACGACTTCGACCTTTGCATCTCAACTAAAACTGGCGACGGGCTCGAGCTCCTCAGGGAGACCATCCTCCGAAAGATCACAGCGCTGTGGACCGGTTCGCTGGTTCCGAACAGAGCTCGGCAAGTCGACGCACTGAAAGATGCTTCCAATTTTATCGCAGAGGCGTTAAACGGCACGGAACTTGACTTGAGAGCCGAAAGCCTTCGAGCAGCCGCATCCGCCTTGGGGCGCATTACGGGCCGCGTCGATGTCGAGCAGTTGCTGGATGTTATCTTCTCGCAGTTCTGTATCGGAAAATGATTCACGTGAAACACTCGGCTGACGTGGGACAATGAATATGAACCAAAATTTCGATGTCATCGTCATTGGTGGTGGTCATGCCGGTTGCGAGGCCGCGAGCGCTGCGGCGCGGATGGGCGCGAGGACGGCCTTAATCACCCACAAACGTGAAACGATTGGTGTCATGTCCTGCAATCCCGCGATCGGCGGGCTGGGCAAAGGTCACCTCGTGCGCGAGGTCGATGCGCTTGACGGTCTGATGGGCCGCGTCGCAGACGTTTCTGGAATCCAGTTCCGTTTGCTCAACCGGAAAAAGGGTCCCGCCGTTCGTGGTCCCCGTACGCAGGCCGACCGGCGCCTTTACCGTGAAGCGATGCAGAAGGAAATCTTCAATCACCTGAGCCTCACTGTCATCGAGGGTGACGCATTCGACCTCATCACGGACACTGGTCGAGTGTCAGCTGTCATCATGAGGGATGGCCGTCGATTCGGATGCGGAACGGCTGTACTCACGACCGGTACGTTCCTGCGCGGGCTTATTCATATCGGGCAGGAACAGATACCGGCCGGTCGGGTGGGTGAGGAACCATCGCTCGGGCTATCAGCGACGCTTCTTGGACTTGGCGTTGCCTTGGGGCGCCTGAAAACCGGCACACCGGCACGGCTTGATGGGCGGACCATCGCTTGGGACCAGCTTGACAAGCAGGAAGCCGATGAGCAGCCAGTTCCATTCTCGTTCATGACCGATAAAATCGTAACGCCGCAGATCAGCTGTGGAGTGACCCGCACGAACGAGGCGACCCATCGGATCATCTCCGACAACATCCACCTGTCCGCAATGTATTCCGGCCAGATCGAGGGCGTGGGCCCGCGTTATTGTCCGTCAATCGAAGACAAGATCGTGCGGTTCGGTGAGCGCGACGGGCACCAGATCTTCCTAGAGCCCGAAGGGCTTGATGATCCAACTGTTTACCCAAACGGAATATCCACGTCCCTGCCCGCATCAGTCCAGGAGGCTTTTATCCGGACGATCTCGGGCCTCGAGCAGGTCGAGATTATCCAGCCCGGCTATGCGATCGAGTATGACTATGTTGATCCGCGGGAATTGACACCCACGCTGGAAGTCAAGAAATTGCCGGGGCTGTTCCTGGCTGGCCAGATCAACGGCACAACGGGTTACGAGGAAGCTGCCGCGCAAGGAATGGTCGCCGGCCTTTCAGCAGCGATCACGGCTTCGGGAGGCCAGCCGGAGCCGTTCAGCCGAGCCGAATCCTATATCGGTGTCATGGTCGATGACCTCACGTCGAAGGGCGTGACGGAACCTTATCGGATGTTTACATCACGTGCAGAATACCGCCTTTCGCTACGAGCCGACAACGCCGATATCAGGCTCACTCAGAAGGGCATTGGACTGGGCTGCGTGGGCACTGATCGTGCAGCGAAGTTCGCGGCCTACTCCAAAGCAGTCGACGAAACCCGTGCGATGCTGAAATCGCTCTCGCTGACGCCTAAACAGGGTGCAGCGCACGGATTGTCCCTCAATCAGGACGGCCAGCGGCGTACGGCGTACGAGCTGCTCGCATATCCCAACCAATCGATGGCTGGTCTGGCCGGTGTCTGGGGAGAACTCCATGGGGTCAATGGGAAGGTAGCGGAAGCTCTCGAGATCGAGTCCACCTACTCTGTCTACATGAATAGACAGGCTGCAGATATTGGCTCAACGATCCGCGATGAGTCAAAAACCATCCCCCTGTCCTTCGATTATTCTACAGTGCCCGGTCTCTCAAACGAGCTACGAATAAAGCTCGCGAAGCATCAGCCCAGCAATATGGCGCAGGCCGCAAAAGTTGACGGTATCACGCCGGCAGCGTTGGCACTTATTCTTGCGCTTGTGAAAAAAGAAGCCGCGGTCTCGGATCGCGTAAAACGAGTCTCGGCATGATGTTGAACGGCAGAAGTGTTTCACGTGAAACGCAGGAGAGGCTTGAGTATTTTGCCACGCTCTTCTCCAAGTGGGCGAAAACAATCAACCTTGTCGCTCCCTCGACCCTGAACGAGATTTGGCAGCGCCATATCGCCGATAGCGCGCAAATCTTTCAACTATCCCCGGAGCCATCGAAATGGATCGATCTTGGCTCGGGCGGTGGCTTTCCGGGCGTCGTGACCGCGATATTGCTCGCCGAGCTTGAAGATGGTTGGGTTCACTTGGTCGAAAGCAACCATAAAAAGGCTGCTTTCCTCCGCGTCGCCCTGAACGAAACCGGAGCTCGGGGTTCGGTTCATCCGCTCCGGATCGAGCAGGCGAAACAAGACTTGCCTGGATGCCAGCGCGTTTCCGCTCGCGCTCTGGCTGATCTCAACCAACTTCTATCCTATTCCTCCGATTGGATGGTCGAAACGGAAGCCAGAGGCTTCTTCCACAAAGGCCGGGATTATCGCCGTGAAGTCAGCGAAGCCCGTAGTCGCTGGGATTTCGATCTGCTAGAACACCAAAGCGTTGTCGAGCAGGACTCGGTTATTCTTGAGATCAGCAACCTCCGACGCAAGGACCCGTAAAGTCAGGTGCGATATGTTCGAAAAGAACCGTATTATTACCATCGCTAATCAAAAAGGCGGCGTCGGTAAGACGACGACAGCAATCAACCTGGCAACGGCGCTCGCCGCAATCGGCGAAAATGTCCTCATCATCGACCTTGATCCGCAGGGAAACGCCAGCACTGGCCTCGGTATTAACCGCAAGGATCGCGTTCATTCGTCTTATGACGTGCTGATGGGCGAAAGCGATATTAGCGAAACTGCCGTTCCGACTGCTGTTCCGAACCTGTCCATCGTTCCCTCCACCATGGATCTTCTTGGTTTCGAGATGGAGATTTCGCAGGCCACGGACCGCGCTTTCCGGTTAAAGCGGGCGCTGGATACTGATGTAGCGCGTGCATACTCTTATATCCTCGTCGACTGCCCACCCTCTTTCAATCTGCTGACGATGAATGCGATGGCCGCGGCGCATTCGGTGCTCGTACCTCTGCAGTGCGAGTTCTTTGCGCTCGAGGGTTTGAGCCAGCTCCTCGAAACGGTTGACCAGGTCCGCCGGACGGTCAATCCGCTGCTCGATATCCAGGGCATCGTTCTGACGATGTTCGATGCGCGCAACAATCTGGCCCAACAGGTCGTCAGCGACGTCAGGACATATCTCGGTGATAAGGTGTACCACACGCTGATTCCGCGCAACGTTCGGGTATCCGAAGCGCCTTCATATGGTAAGCCGGCTATTCTTTACGATCTCAAATGCGCTGGGAGCCAGGCCTACCTTCAGCTCGCCTCCGAGGTGATCCAGCGGGAACGTCGGCGCAAGGCAGCTTGAAACCCTTCTTTGATTACACGAAATAACAGGTGACAGGATGAACGAAGATCCCTCGAAAAGGCGGCTGGGCCGCGGGCTTGCTGCGCTTATCGGTGAGATGGATCAGCCTGTGCAGGTCAATGCACCTGCGAAAAACGTCAATCCAGACCGTATGGTGCCGATCGAGCATGTTTCGCGCAGTCCGAAAAACCCCAGGCGCCATTTCGATGAGGCGGAGCTGCAGGATCTCGCCAGCTCGATCAGGCAGCATGGCATTGTCCAGCCGGTCGTTGTTCGGACAGTCGACGGTCGCCTTGAGATCATTGCCGGTGAGCGGCGGTGGCGTGCAGCGCAACTGGCGGGACTGACTGAGATCCCAGTCATCGTCCGCGACGTAGACGATCGGACCGCACTTGAAATCGCAATCGTTGAAAACGTTCAGCGGTCCGACCTCAATCCGCTCGAAGAGGCGCTCGGTTACGAGCAGTTGATTGCCGAACATGGCTATACCCAAAACGATCTGGGTGAAATCATCGGCAAGAGCCGCAGTCACGTCGCAAACAGCCTTCGCCTTCTGAAATTGCCGGACCCGGTTCGCGACATGCTGTCTGCCGGAAGCCTTTCGGCTGGTCACGCGCGTGCCTTGATCACCACGTCTGATCCCTCGTCCCTCGCGCGCACGATCGTGTCCAAAGGCATGTCGGTGCGCGATGCAGAGCGGCTTGCGCAAAACGATATCAAGTCCCAGGGGATGCCCCAGCTTGAAACCAAGTCGGTCGAAAAAGATTCCGATACGCTGGCCTTGGAGCGCACGTTGACCGATGCTCTCGGATTGGATGTGAAGATCAATCACCGAGGGGGCAGCGGTCAGGTTCGGATCAACTACCGCAATCTCGAGCAGCTTGAAGAGGTTTGCCGGTTGCTGGAGCGGCGCGGTTAGCGCCTTCCCAGATCGTCATCAGCGATATCGCGACGACTGTATCGCGATTGCCATCAGGCTGTGGAAGGCGATGCTGGGCTCGAGACTTTGTCTTTGCCGGGACTGAAGGACGGCTGCCTGCAGGCGCTCGGTTTCCCGGGCAAGTGCCGGTGCGGTCCAGGATCGCAGCGCCTTTTCGATAATCGGCTTGCGCTTGAAGTGGATATGCCGACCGAGAGTCATCATGACCTGTGCGGCCTGCAGCTTCTTGTCGTCCATTTCCGCCCGCATCACATCCAGCAACTGGAACTGTCTGAGGCAGGATTGCAGGATCAGGAAGATCGGCGTCTTGGATACAAGCACCTTCTGGAAAGCGCGCTGAAGAGACGCCACGTCTCCGGAGAGAATGGCGTCGACGGCCTCGTCCGCGGAGACGCTGCTCGCATCGCCGATGATTTCATCGACGTGATCTTCGGTAACAGTCCCCGCACCGCGACAATAGAGCGCAAGCTTCTTCACCTCGTTGCGGGATGCGATTCGATCGCCGCCGAGAAGCTCCATCAGGCGCTGGCGGGCAGCGCCGCTGATGGTGAGGCCTTCGGCCGACAGTTCCGTATCGATCAGGCCAGCAAGCGCGCGTGCATCGTCCGCATAGCAGGGAATGACGGCGATGGAGCGGACCGGCTCCACCACCTTGCGAAGGCCGCTGCCCTTCTTCAGGTCACCAGCCTCGATGATTAAGATATTGGCGGGAGGCTCATCCTTGGCGAGCGCCTGCATGGCATCCAGCAGCGGCTTCTCGTTCATTGCGCCACGGAGCCAGACGAGCTTGGCGCCTCCGAAAAGGCCGAGTGAGTTGACCTCATCAAGCAGACGGCCGGGATCGCCCTGGAGATCGGATACATCCAGCTTGAGCATCGCGAATGGGTCGTCCTGCGCGACACCGGTCTTGGCTGCGATCTGCGCAGCCCGCTCGGAAACGAGCCCGCGATCGGGCCCATAGATGACGAAGATCTTGTAGAGGCCGACCGACTTGTCAAGAAACCGGTCGAACTCGTGGGATTTTATTTCTGCCATACGGGAGGCGACTGGGGCTCGCGGGCAAGGGCAATGGCGATTTCACCACGCAGGAACTCGGCTGTCTCGCGGGCAGCACGGTTTTCAGCGTCGCGGATTGCGCGCAATTTTGCAAAGCTCTGTCCCGGGACATCGATCAAGGCGACAACTTCGCGCTTGGCCGATTTCAGGATCTTGCTGTCGCTGATACGGGTCAGCGTATAGGTGACATCCACCTGAACGCGGCCGGCAACAGGGATGTTGCTGACAGACACGGTGTCATCGTCGCTGGTAAGGTCTAGAATGCTCGAGGCGGAGCTCGTGGCCGTCATCTTTACTTCGTAGAGCGGATGCGCGGTCTCGCCTGCACCATGACCGGTGAGGAAGACGAGATTGTTGCGGATCACCTGCTCGATACGGGTCTTCGGATCCGCAAACTCCACGGATGCGAGCTTCTGACCGGTGCCTTCCTGTTCGGAATAGAGAGGCCGTGCCTGGCATCCCGCCAGAAGGGCAAGGCCGGCGATGCCAAGTGCGATGCCAAAGCGGCGGAATGAACGATCAGGCAACAATGTTCACGATCCTCTGTGGGACGACGATGATCTTCTTCGGTGGCTTGCCATCGAGAGCGGCTTTTACCACGTCGAGTGCGAGGGCTGCAGCCTCGACGGCAGTTTGATCCGCGTCGCGCGCGATTGTCAATTCGGCGCGCTTCTTGCCGTTGATCTGGACCGGCATCGTGACGTCGTTTTCGACAACGAGTGCCTGGTCGAACTGTGGCCAGGCAGTTGTCGAAACCATCGCGCCATTGCCGAGCACGGCCCAGCATTCCTCGGCCAGATGCGGCGTCATTGGCGCGACGATCTGGATCAGGATTTCCGAGGCGTTGCGAACAGCGGCACGGTAGGCGGCGTCGCCCTTGCCGGCTGCAACATCGGTCAGCGGCGCTGCCAGCGCGTTGACCAGTTCGTAGATGCGAGCCACCGCCTTGTTAAAGGACAGCTTGTCGAGATCGCCCTGCACGGCTTTCAGCGTCTTATGGGCAAGCTGCGAGATTGCCAGTCCATCGCCATCCTTAGCCGGAGTCGGATCGACCGTCTTGAGGTTTTCGGCAGCTTCAGAAATCAGGCGCCACAGACGCTGCGTGAAGCGGTAGGCACCTTCGACACCAGCTTCCGACCAGATCACGTCGCGATCCGGCGGGCTATCGGATAGAACGAAGAAGCGGGCCGTATCGGCGCCGTAGGATGCGATGATGTCATCGGGATCGACGACATTCTTTTTCGACTTCGACATTTTTTCGATCGAGCCGATGGTGACGTCGGCGCCGCTTGTCAGCAGCGTCGCGGTACGCTTGCCGTCGACTTCCTCGATGCGGATATCGGCGGGAGCGACCCATTCACCGTTCTGGCCGGACTCGCCGAGACGGTAGGTTTCGTGCACGACCATTCCCTGCGTGAACAGGCCCTTGAACGGTTCCTTCACGGCCACGTGGCCGGTCTCGCGCATGGCACGGGTGAAGAAGCGCGAATAGAGCAGATGCAGGATCGCGTGCTCAATGCCGCCGATATACTGATCGACCGGCAGCCAGTGATCGGCAACGGCCGGGTTTGTCGGCTCGTTCAGCCAAGGGGCTGTGAAGCGCGTGAAATACCAGCTGGAATCGACAAACGTATCCATCGTGTCCGTCTCGCGACGGGCATCGTGGCCGCATTTCGGGCAGCTGACATGGCGCCAGGTCGGGTGGCGGTCGAGCGGGTTGCCCGGCATGTCGAAGGTGACGTCGTCGGGCAACTGCACCGGCAGGTCCTTCTTCGGCACCGGCACGACGCCGCAGACTTCGCAATGGATGACCGGGATCGGGCAACCCCAGTAGCGCTGGCGGGAAATGCCCCAGTCGCGCAGGCGGAAGTTCACCTTGCGCTCGCCCTGCGGTGCATTGCCGAGCGTCTGTTCGGACAGCCTATCGGCAATGATCTGAAACGCTTCGTCCGTGGACTTGCCGTCCAGGAAGCGGGAATTGATCATCACGCCGTCGTCGACGAAAGCGGTATCGCCGATCTCAAACGTGGCGGCATCACCATCCCTGGGCATCACCACGGCAACGACTGGAAGATTGTATTTGCGGGCAAAATCCAGGTCGCGCTGGTCGCCGGCCGGGCAGCCGAAGATTGCGCCTGTGCCGTATTCCATCAGCACGAAGTTCGCGACATAGACCGGCAGTTCCCACGAGGGATCGAGCGGATGCTTGACGCGGACGCCTGTGTCGATGCCCTTTTTCTCGGCCGTTTCCAGCGCAGCGAGAGACGTGCCCTGCCGCCGGCATTCCTCGGCGAAGGATTCGATCTCAGGGTTGTTCGCAGCCGCGGCCTTCGCCAGCGGATGGTCGGCAGCGATCGCCAGGAACGATGCGCCGAACAGCGTGTCGGGACGAGTCGTATAGACCGTTACGTCCTTGTCGACGCCGGCGAGTGCGGTTTCCGCTACGATTTCCCAGCGCAGGGTCATGCCTTCGGAGCGGCCGATCCAGTTTTTCTGCATCAGGCGGACCTTTTCAGGCCACTGGTCCAGGTTATCCAGCTCGTCGAGCAGATCCTGGCTGAAATCGGTGATCTTGAAGAACCACTGCACAAGCTCGCGCTGCTCGACCAGCGCGCCCGAACGCCAGCCGCGACCGTCGATCACCTGCTCGTTAGCCAGAACCGTCTGGTCGACCGGATCCCAGTTGACCTTGGATTGCTTGCGATAGACCAGGCCCTTTTCCATCATGTCGAGGAAGAGGTGCTGCTGCTGCTGGTAATATGCCACGTCGCAGGTGGCGAACTCGCGCGACCAGTCCAGCGAAAGGCCCATCGCCTTCAGCTGCTTTTTCATGGATTCGATGTTCTGGTAGGTCCAGGCCTTCGGGTGGGTCTTGTTGTCACGCGCGGCGTTTTCTGCCGGCATGCCGAACGCGTCCCAGCCCATCGGGTGCAGAACGTTGAAGCCGCGGGCGCGCTTGTAGCGGGCGACAACGTCACCCATCGCATAATTGCGGACGTGGCCCATGTGAATGCGGCCGGACGGATAGGGGAACATCTCGAGGACGTAATACTTTTCCCGCGGATCGGCATTGTCGGTTTCGAAAACCTTCGCCTCGTTCCAGGTCTGCTGCCAACGGGGCTCGGCATCGCGCGGGTTGTAACGTTCAGTCGCCATCTGGATGATATTCCGGGAAATCAGGATATAGGAGTCGGGCAGACCTTCACCATGAATGGCCGCAAGCGTCAAGTTTTTGAGGCCTGACACGTGCCAAACTTTGATGGGACATGCCCTTGGCAGAGCCTCATATGGGCTTTAATCGCTTGCATCACAAGAATAGCGAAAGGTGACGGACAATGAGCGTCGAAGAACGGCTCCAGGAAGTCAGGACAAGGATCGGCAAGGCGGAAGAGACGGCCAATCGCTCCGCGGGCTCTGTCTCGCTCGTCGCTGTCTCCAAGACATTCGATGCCGGTGACATTAGGCCGGTGATCGCGTCGGGCCAGAGGGTGTTCGGCGAAAACCGGGTACAGGAAAGCCAGGGAAAGTGGCCGGAGCTGAAGGCGGAAACGCCTGATATTGTGCTGCATCTGATCGGCCCGCTGCAATCCAACAAGGCCGGTGATGCGGTGGCTCTGTTCGATGTGATCGAGACGGTGGACCGCGAGAAGATTGCACGAGCGCTGGCGGCGGAAATGGCCAAGCAGCGCAAGTCGCCGAAGCTCTATGTGCAGGTGAATACCGGGCTCGAACCGCAAAAGGCCGGCATCGAGCCGAAAGAGACGGTAGCGTTCGTGGAGCTCTGCCGAAACGAGCTGGGGCTCGCAATCGAAGGGCTGATGTGCATTCCGCCGGCGGATGAAAATCCGGGGCCGCACTTCGCGCTTCTGGCCAAGCTTGCCGGGGAATGCGGCGTGGACAAGCTTTCCATGGGCATGTCCGGCGATTTCGAGACGGCGGTGGAATTCGGCGCCACCAGCGTTCGCGTCGGTTCGGCGATCTTCGGCACGCGCTGAAGTCTAACCCGTTGGTCGGGCTTCCCGCCCGATCATCCCTCCCCTACACTCGCACGATCAGGCTATGCGGTTGTGTTGGGAGGTACAGATGCAAAGCCAATATTTCGACGTTTATGGCAGCTGGGAAAACAACCCCGAGGCCTTCTGGAAGTCCGCGTCCGAGGCGATCGACTGGTTCAAAGAACCGGACGCGGTTTTTGACGCCGATGCCGGTGTCTATGGCCGGTGGTTCGTGGGGGGTGAGACCAACACCTGCTACAATTGCCTCGACCGCCATGTTGCGGCGGGTAACGGCGATCGGCTTTCCTTCATCCACGATAGTGCGATGACCGGTGCACAGCGGTCCTTCACCTATGCCGAGGTTCTGGCGGAGGTGAAGGCGATTGCGACTGTGATGCGCGATCTCGGCGTCGGTTACGGCGACCGGGTCGTCATCTACATGCCGATGGTGCCGGAAGCGATCTTTTCGATGCTCGCCTGCGCGCGGATCGGTGCTGTGCATTCCGTGGTGTTCGGCGGTTTCGCGGCACAGGAACTCGCAGCACGGCTGAACGATAGCCAGGCAAAACTGGTCATCTCCGCGAGCTGCGGACTGGAGCCCGGCCGGGTCGTCGCCTACAAGCCGTTGCTCGACAAGGCCATCGACCTCGCAACCGTCAAGCCCGAGCACTGTCTCATCGTGCAGCGGCCGGAACTCATAGCGCAGCTCAGGCCCGAAAAGGGTGAGCTCGACTTTGCCGATCTGGTCGGCAAGGCGCGTGGGAGGGATATCGACTGCGTGGCAGTCAAATCAACCGATCCGCTCTACATCCTCTACACATCCGGTACGACGGGAAAGCCGAAGGGCGTGGTGCGCGACAACGGCGGGTACATGGTGGCGCTCGCCTGGAGCATGCCGAATATTTTTGGGATCAAGCCGGGCGAGGTGTTCTGGACCGCGTCCGATATCGGCTGGGTGGTCGGTCACTCCTATATCGTTTACGCGCCGCTGCTTGCGGGCAATACCAGCGTCATCTTTGAAGGAAAGCCGGTGGGAACGCCGGATGCAGGGACTTTCTGGCGCGTCATCGCCGACCATGACGTCAAGGTGTTCTTCACGGCGCCAACGGCGTTCCGCGCTATCCGCCGCGAAGACCCGGACGGCGAGCTCATGGCGCGTTACGATCTCAATGGTCTGCGCGCTCTTTTTCTGGCCGGCGAAAGGGCGGATCCGGAAACGCTGAAATGGGCGGAGCAGAAACTGAAAGTGCCGGTGATCGACCACTGGTGGCAGACGGAGACCGGCTGGCCGATCGCCGCCAATCCGATGGGTCTGGGGCTGATGCCGTTCAAGCACGGATCTCCGACGCGACCTATGCCCGGCTACGCCATCGATGTTCTCGACGATGCCGGACTGCCCGTGCCGGCGGGGACGCTCGGCAACCTCGCCATCCGGCTGCCGCTGCCGCCCGGATGCCTGCCGACCTTCTGGAGAGCAGATGAGCGTTTCCGCGAGACCTGTCTCAGCACCTTCCCTGGGTACTATACGACCGCAGATGCAGGCGTGATCGACGAGGACGGCTACGTCTTCGTGATGGCGCGCACGGATGACATCATCAACTGCGCCGGGCATCGCCTTTCGACCGGTTCGATGGAAGAGGTCTGTGCGAAACATCCTGATGTGGCGGAATGCGCCGTGATCGGCATCAGCGATACGGTGAAGGGGCAGATCCCCTGCGGCTTCCTTGTTCTAAAGCACAATGTTTCACGGGAAACGGATAAGATCTCGTCGGAAGTCGCAGAAATGGTGCGCTCGGAGATCGGCCCGGTTGCGGCGTTCAAGACGGTCATGATTGTGCCGAAACTGCCCAAAACACGCTCGGGCAAAATCCTGCGGGGCACGATGCAGAAAATCGCGGACGGGATGCCCTGGACCATGCCGGCAACGATCGAGGATCCGGGCGCACTGGATGCGGTGACAGCCGCGCTCACCGCGAAAGGCTATGGAGGGGGCATGCGGGCTGTATCGCGCACAGGCGACACCTAGGCTGGCGACTGAGCGCCCAAATAAAAAGCCCCGGGCTGTGGCCCAGGGCTTTCGTAAAATCGTATCTCGAAGATCGCGGCTTAGAAGCGGCCGTCGTCTTCTTCGTCGTCGTCCTTGCGGGTCGACTTGAGGGAGGAAAGCTTGGCGAACACGGCGTTCGCATCGATTTCCTTTTCCTTCTCTTCTTCGCGTTCGCTGCGGAAACCGCCGAAGCCGATGTTTTCGGCTTCTGCAGCCGGCTGCAGGGATGCACCGAGTTCGGCAGCGGTGGGCAGCGGGCGACCCTTCGAGGCCTTCTCGACTTCAAGGTCGAGATCGATCTGGCTGCAAAGGCCGAGCGTGACCGGGTCCATCGGCGCCAGGTTTGCGGCGTTCCAGTGGGTGCGCTCGCGGATCTGTTCGATGGTCGACTTGGTGGTGCCGACGAGGCGCGAAATCTGCGCGTCCTTCAGTTCTGCGTGATTGCGCACCAGCCAGAGAATGGCGTTGGGGCGATCCTGGCGCTTGGAGACCGGCGTGTAACGCGGGCCGCGGCGCTTGGATTCGGGAACGCGAACCTTCGGCTCGGAAAGCTTGAGCTTGTAGTTGATGTCTTTTTCAGCGCGCTCGATCTCGTCGCGCGACAGCTGGCCGGTGGCGATCGGGTCGAGGCCCTTGATACCCTGCGCTGCTTCGCCGTCTGCAATCGCCTTCACCTCAAGCGGGTGAAGTTTGCAGAACTGGGCGATCTGGTCGAACGAAAGCGCGGTGTTGTCGACGAGCCAGACGGCTGTCGCTTTCGGCATGAGCAGTGTTTGAGCCATAGATATAGTTCCTCTGTCCGTCCGCGCCGGTGTCGCGGGCGTGGGTATCAACCACAATTTCCGGGAATTTATTGCCCTATATTCGATTTGCGTCGGAATTGCAAATCGTCCAGCACCTTACCCTTTGTCTAATTGCGGCCCATGTTCCAAGTGTTAGATATGGGTCAAAGCAGGGAGGAGCACATGTCCGAAAAAATCTATCCGGTCGAAAAAGCCACCAAGGCAAAGGCGCTCATCGACAAGGAAAAGTATGACAAGTGGTATGAGGAAAGCATTGAAAACCCGGACAAGTTCTGGGGCAAGCATGGCAAGCGGATCGACTGGTTCAAGCCTTTCACCAAGGTGAAAAACACGTCGTTCAAGGGCAAGGTCTCGATCAAGTGGTTCGAGGACGGCCAGACCAACGTTTCCTACAACTGCATCGATCGGCACCTGAAGACGCATGGCGAGCGCACTGCGATCATCTGGGAAGGTGACAACCCGTATATCGACAAGAAGATCACCTACAACCAGCTCTACGATCAGGTCTGCCGCATGGCGAACGTGCTGAAGAAGCACGGTGTCAAGAAGGGCGACCGGGTGACGATCTACATGCCGATGATCCCGGAGGCAGCCTATGCGATGCTTGCCTGCGCCCGTATCGGCGCGGTTCATTCGGTCGTGTTCGGCGGATTTTCGCCGGAAGCGCTGGCCGGCCGCATCATCGACTGCCAGTCGACATTCGTGATCACCTGCGATGAAGGTGTGCGCGGCGGAAAACCGGTGCCGCTCAAGGAAAATACCGATACCGCTATCCGTATAGCGGCCAAGCAGTATGTTACGGTCAACAAGGTTCTGGTCGTGCGCCGAACCGGCGGCAAGACGAACTGGGCGCCCGGCCGCGACCTCTGGTATCACCAGGAAATCGCCACCGTCAAAGAGCATTGCGAACCGGTAAAGATGAAGGCGGAAGACCCGCTGTTCATCCTCTACACGTCAGGTTCCACCGGCAAGCCCAAAGGCGTTCTGCACACGACCGGCGGCTATCTCGTCTATGCGGCGATGACGCATGAATACACGTTCGACTACCATGACGGGGATATCTACTGGTGCACGGCCGATGTGGGCTGGGTGACCGGGCATTCCTATCTCGTCTACGGGCCGCTCGCGAACTGCGCGACAACGCTGATGTTCGAAGGCGTGCCGAATTTCCCCGATCAGGGCCGGTTCTGGGAAATCGTCGACAAGCACAAAGTCAACATCTTCTATACCGCACCAACCGCCATCCGTTCGCTGATGGGTGCCGGCGACGAGTTCGTGACGCGGTCGTCGCGGGCCAGCCTGCGGTTACTCGGAACGGTCGGCGAGCCGATCAATCCGGAGGCCTGGAACTGGTATCACGAAGTGGTCGGCAACAAGCGCTGCCCGATCGTCGATACCTGGTGGCAGACGGAAACCGGCGGCCACATGATCACGCCGCTGCCGGGTGCCACAGCGCTCAAGCCGGGTTCGGCGACGACACCCTTCTTCGGCGTGCAGCCGCAGCTGGTCGATAACGAAGGCAATGTTCTGGAAGGGGCTGCCGACGGCAATCTCTGCATCATCGACAGCTGGCCGGGGCAGATGCGCACGCTCTACGGCGATCATGACCGTTTCGTGGAGGCGTACTTCACCACCTACAAGGGCAAGTACTTCACCGGCGACGGCTGCCGGCGTGACGAGGACGGCTACTACTGGATCACCGGCCGCGTCGACGACGTGCTCAACGTTTCCGGCCACCGTCTCGGTACGGCGGAAGTGGAATCGGCGCTGGTGTCGCACAACCTCGTGTCGGAGGCGGCCGTCGTTGGATACCCGCACAACATCAAGGGCCAGGGCATCTACTGCTACGTGACGCTGATGGCCGGCAACGAGGGGACGGAAGAGCTTCGCCAGCAACTGGTCAAGCATGTGCGCCAGGAGATCGGCCCGATCGCGGCACCGGACAAGATCCAGTTCTCGCCCGGCCTGCCCAAGACCCGATCCGGCAAGATCATGCGGCGTATTCTGCGCAAGATTGCCGAGGACGACTTTGGCGCGCTTGGGGATACGTCGACACTCGCGGATCCAGGCGTTGTGGACGATTTGATCGCCAACCGGCAGAACAGGGCGGAGTGATCCGACAACTTGCGTGGGGTGTCAGCGATGGCATCCCACGCATTTCTCCGCCATCAAACGAATTTCTGCGTATTAGTCCAAGCGGCCAATACAGGCTCAGTCACCACAGACCTGCGCCATTTTGCGGCCGCCGTCATAGGGTTGAACCAGTCCTGCCAGAAGCAGGTCCGAGCCGGCGCTGCGGCCATCCGGCAGCACGACGTCGGCGACGATGCGGCCGAAATATTTGTCTCCGGTAATGTTGACGAGCTGGATCGTGGCGGACGCCTGCGTCAGTGCCTCCAGGGCCTGGCGTGCATTGCCACCGGCTTGACGGACAGATCCGCACTTCGACTTGAGCTCAGGTGCATCGATGCCGCGGATGCGGACATAGACTTCCACCCTCTGCTGCGGCCAAGGCCGTGCCTCGACCAGGATCGTATCGCCATCGATGACGCGTAGGATCTTGGCAGCAACAGGTCCCGAGATTTCTTCGCGCGCTGTCGCCTCAGCCGCAGGGGCTCCGAGGAGAACAGCAATGAGCACGAGATATCTGACCATGAAAGGAATAAATTCCGATCATTGAGCGAAGTCAATAGGAATATTTGCTTACCGCTTTACCGCTCAGAAATCGATGGCGCGGCCGTTGATTTCCCAGTCGCCGAAGCGGGCGGGATCGGCGCCGCCGCGGCCGCCGAATTCTTCTGGCGTGTCCGCCTTCGCTGCAGCCTGCCGGCGCTCCTCGGCTTCCTTCAGCGCGCGCTGGGCAGCCGGCGAGAGCGGTTTGCTGGGCGCTGCGGTCTCGATCTGCGTTTCGCTGTTGTCGTTGTCGGGCGTCTGCATTTCATTCACCGGATGGTTTATTGAAAGTCTGAGCGAATTCACCACATTATAGGGCGTTCTGAAGATTTCGAAAACCCTTACACGGGTTGAATTGGCAACAGGAGATATGACGATGAATGTGATGCGCACCGCCATGCTTCTGGCCTTCATGACGGCGTTGTTCATGGGCATAGGCTTCCTGATCGGCGGCAAGGGCGGGATGATGATCGCGCTGGTGATTGCGGCCGGCATGAACCTGTTTTCCTACTGGAACTCCGACAAGATGGTGCTGTCTGCCTATCATGCGCAGGAAGTGAATGCGCAGTCGGCGCCGGAATTTTACCTGATGGTGCAATCGCTTGCGGCCAATGCGGGCCTGCCGATGCCGAAGGTCTATATCTACGACAACCCGCAGCCGAATGCGTTTGCGACCGGCCGCAATCCGGAAAATGCTGCCGTTGCCGCTTCGACCGGTCTGTTGCAAAGCCTGACCCATGACGAAGTGGCCGGTGTCATGGCGCATGAGCTGGCGCATGTGCAAAACCGCGACACGCTGATCATGACGATCACAGCGACGCTCGCCGGCGCGATTTCCATGCTGGGCAATTTTGCGTTTCTGTTCGGCGGAAATCGCGGAAACAACAGCAATCCGTTCGGTTTTATCGGGGTGATTGTTGCCATGGTCGTTGCGCCCTTTGCGGCAATGCTGGTGCAGATGGCGATCAGCAGGACGCGCGAATATTCGGCCGACCGTCGCGGCGCCGAGATCTGCGGCAAACCGCTGGCGCTTGCCTCCGCACTCTCCAAGATCGCCGGCACGGCGCGCCAGGTTCCGAATTACGAAGCGGAGCGCAACCCGGCGACGGCGCATATGTTCATCATCAACCCGCTTTCGGGCGAGCGGATGGATAATCTGTTTTCGACCCATCCGAATACGGACAACCGGATCGCAGCACTTCAGCAGATGGCCGGTGAGTTCCGGGGGGACATCGGCGGCGGTGGCTCGACGGGGCAGTCTTCGGCTGCTAGACCGCAGCGAAGCGCGCGCTCCGTTCCGAATTCCGGCTCCGACAGCCGGTGGGGCCGCAGTTCGAACGAACCGCCCAAGGGTCCATGGTCTTGAACGACAAGAAAAACAACAAGCCTTCCAGATCAACTGGCGCGCGGGAAAACCCCACATCCCATGCTCCAGGCTCCCGTCCGGACGCCGGACCGGCAAAGCCGGGGCTCGAAGTCCGCATGACGGCGGCAAAGCTTTTGTCCGCGGCGATCGACAAGAAGATTTCGCTCGATGGTATGCTCGACCTTTCGCATGGCAACCCGGCCTACAAGGCGCTGGGAGATGCCGACCGGGCCCTGACGCGTGCCATCCTGACCACGGCCCTTCGCCATCTTTCGCGGCTCGAAGCGGCGATCTCCTCGATGATCGATACGCCGCTGCCGCATGGCGCGAAATCCCTGCATCACGTTCTGGTGGTTGCCGCTGCGCAGATCCTGCATCTCGATGTCCCCTCGCATGCGGCAGTCGACTTGGCCGTCGAGCAGGCCAATCGCGATCCGCGCAACCGTCGCTTCGCCAAGCTGGTGAATGCCGTTCTGCGGCGGATGGTGCGCGAAAAGGAAGAGATCCTCGCCGCCACCGCTTCGGTGTCGCCGGTGCCGGACTGGTTCCGCAAGCGTCTGGTTGCCGCCTACGGCGAGACCGAGGCCGACAAGATTGCCGAAGCGCAGCTGACGCCGGCCGCCATCGATCTGACGGTAAAGAGCGATGCCAAGGGCTGGGCGGAAAAGCTCGGCGGCAAGCTGTTGCCAACAGGCAGCATCCGCCTCCAGGCTTTCCAGGGATCGGTGACCGGTCTCGAGGGCTTCGAGGACGGTGAATGGTGGGTGCAGGACGTTGCCGCATCCATTCCGGCACAGTTGTTCGGTGACCTCACAGGCAAGCGCATCGCGGATCTGTGTGCCGCCCCCGGCGGCAAGACGGCGCAGTTGGTTGTGGCCGGCGCGCACGTGATTGCCGTCGAGCAATCCGCCAACCGGCTGGCGCGGCTGAAGGAAAATCTGGCACGGCTCGGTCTCGAGGCGGAGCTCTCGAGCGGTGATCTGTTCGAATTCAAGCCGGACGAATTGCTTGATGGCGTGCTGCTTGATGCACCCTGCTCATCCACCGGCACCACCCGCCGCCATCCCGATGTGCTCTGGACCAAGGGTCCCGAGGATATCGGCAAGCTTGCCGTGCTGCAGGAACGCATGCTGCGGCACGCGGTGACGCTGGTAAAACCGGGCGGGCTCATTGTGTTTTCGAACTGCTCGCTCGATCCGCTAGAGGGCGAAAAGCTGGTGGCCAAGGTGCTGGCGGATACGCCGACACTGGAACGGCAGCCGGTCAGCCCGAGCGATTGGCCGGGTCTGGAATCCGCGATTTCAGATCTCGGTGAATTCCGGACCACGCCGGCCATGCTGCCGGGGGATGAGACCTTTGCCGGTGGCATGGATGGCTTCTTCGCGAGCGTGCTCTGCGTCAGGTAAGTCTTTATTCACTATAACCTTACATAGTTTCGGTTGATCCATAATCGATTCCGGGCGCTCGGGGAGAGCATCCGGCCCTGCGGAGAATATCTCAAGTGACGATGCGGCTTGCCGATCGCCGAAGGATTCTTGCCTTCGGCATGCGGGAGATCTGGCGACGCATGTGTCGCCGGTCCGCCGGCATGCGCCTTGCTCTGACACCGCTGCCGGTGCCGGACAGGCTGATCGTGGCGCCAACCGATCTGCGATCGATCGATCCGTTCATTGCCGAGGAAATTCTCGAGGGGCGCTATCCGCTGGCCGGGCGCGTTCTCGAAACCTTCGGTCATTCGCCGTTTCAGGTCGAGCTTCCGTCCAAGGCCTTTGCCGAGCGGCTGCATTCGTTTGCCTGGCTGCGGCATGTTCGTGCCAACAAGACAGAAGAAGCCTGCGACCACGCCCGTGACGTGGTGGCGGACTGGATCACGCTGCATGGCCGTCGCCAGAGGGGCATCGGCTGGGAACCGAGCGTGGTGGCCGAGCGCGTGGTCGCGTGGCTGTCCCACTCGACCGTCCTATTGCAGGGCGCGGAGGCCGGCTTCTACCGCCGCTTCATGAAGAGCCTGGCGTTTCAGGTTCGCTACCTGCGCAAGATCGCCGGCTGCATTCCCGCCGACGAGACCCGGCTTCGCATCCGCATCGCGCTCGCCATGGCGTCGGTTTCCATGCCTACACGCGCGGCCTTTATCCGTCGCGAAGGTGCGCGGCTCGACCGTGAACTGGAATTCCAGATCCTTGCCGATGGCGGCCATCTCTCGCGCAATCCGCGCTCGATGCTGGATGCGCTGCTCGATCTTCTGCCGCTGCGACAGACCTATATCAATCTCGGCCATGATCTGCCTCAAAAGCTGATCCCGACGATCGACCGGATCTATCCGGCGCTGCGCTTCTTCCGCCACCAGGATGGCGATCTGGCGCTGTTCAACGGTGCGACGGCGACACCGGCAAGCGAACTGATGTCGGTGCTGCGATACGACGAAAGCGGTGGCAAGCCGTTCAAGGCGCTGCCGCATATGAACTATCACCGGCTGACGGCCGAGGACACGACGCTGATCGTCGATACCGGCTGGTCGGAGCCGGAATTCTCGCGCACGGCGCATGCCGGTTGCCTCGCCTTCGAGCTCTCGTCTGGCCGCAACAGGTTTATCGTCAACTCGGGCTCACCGAAATTTTCCGGGCGCGGCCACCGCAAGATGGCGCGCTCGACGGCGGCGCATTCGACGCTGACGCTGTCGGAGACGTCGTCGAGCCGGATCGCCAAGTCGAAGCTTGCCGGCCCCATCCTCCTTCCCGGCGTTTCGGACGTCACGATCGACCGACGTGACGATGCGCATGGCAACGACTGGCTGCGGGCGACCCATGACGGGTATCTCAAGGAGTTCGGCTATCTCTACCACCGCGAGATCGGCCTCAATACGACAGGCAACAAGATCAAGGGCCATGACCGGCTGTTCGTGCCTGATGGCGAAGAGGCAAGCGACGAGAGACTGGTGGCGGTGGTTCGCTTCCATATTCACCCGGCCATCCGTCTGGTGCGGCGCGACCCGGAAAGCGTGGTCATGCAGGCGAGTGACGGCGAGAAATGGCTGTTTTCGGCTCCGGGTCTCGATGTCATGATCGACGAGGACATCTTCTTTGCGGATGTTTCCGGCCCTCGCCCGAGCCAGCAGCTGGCGATCGAATTTACCCTGCCCGAGGTCACCGAAATCCGCTGGATGCTGCGTCGCGCCGATTAGCCCTGGTTGGAATAGGGTTTCCCTGAAGGGGCAGCTGTGCTAACCGGCGGCCAATCCCTTTTCGCCCTTTTGGGCACCCTCTTTCAGGAGAGACCGATGGCCGTCGCATCCAAGAAAATCCCAGCGCCCGACCGCGTCAAGATCCGCACAGCGCTCCTTTCCGTGTCCGACAAGGCCGGCATCATCGAGCTCGCCAAAGCGCTGACCGTGCAGGGTGTGAAGCTCTTGTCCACCGGTGGCACGCACAAGGCGATCGCCGCCGCGGGTCTTGCCGTCACCGACGTCTCCGAAGTCACGGGCTTTCCTGAGATCATGGACGGTCGCGTCAAGACGTTGCATCCGACCGTGCATGGCGGTCTTCTCGCCATCCGCGACGATGAGGAGCATGTCGCGGCGATGAAGACACACGGCATCGAGAGCATCGATCTTTCGGTCATCAATCTCTATCCATTCGAGGAAGTGCGCGCGGCAGGCGGCGACTATCCGACGACGGTCGAGAATATCGATATCGGCGGCCCGGCGATGATCCGTGCGTCCGCCAAGAACCATGCCTATGTCACGATCGTCACCGATCCCTCCGACTACCCTGCCCTGATCGAGGCGCTGCAGGCCAATGGCGGCGAAACGGACTATGCGTTCCGCCAGAAGCTTGCCGCCAAGGCCTATGCCCGCACCGCAGCCTATGACACTGCGATCTCCAACTGGTTCGCCGAAGCGCTCGAGATCGAGACGCCGAGCTATCGGACAATCGGCGGCGTGCTGAAGGAAGCCATGCGCTACGGCGAGAACCCGCACCAGAGCGCTGGCTTCTACGTGACCGGCGAGAACCGCCCCGGCGTTGCCACGGCGGTGCTGCTGCAGGGCAAGCAGCTGTCCTATAACAACATCAACGATACCGACGGCGCTTTCGAGCTGATCGGCGAATTTGCGGCCAACCAGGGACCGGCCTGCGCCATCATCAAGCACGCCAACCCTTGCGGCGTCGCGACCGGCTCGACGCTGAGGGACGCCTATCTGCGGGCGCTTGCCTGCGACAGCACCTCTGCCTTCGGCGGCATCATTGCGCTCAACCAGTTGCTCGATGCCGAGACAGCGGAAGAGATCGTCAAGCTGTTTACCGAAGTGATCATCGCGCCCGAGGTTTCCGACGAGGCAAAGGCGATCATCGCTTCCAAGAAGAACCTGCGCCTGCTGGTGACCGGCGGTCTGCCGGACCCGCGTTCGCGCGGCATTACGGCAAAGACCGTTGCCGGCGGCCTTCTGGTGCAAAGCCGCGACAACGGTGTCATCGAGGATGTCGATCTGAAGGTCGTGACCAAGCGCGCACCGACGCCGACCGAGCTTGAAGACATGAAGTTCGCCTACAAGGTGGCAAAGCACGTCAAGTCCAACGCCATCGTCTATGCCAAGGACGGCCAGACGGCAGGCATTGGCGCCGGCCAGATGAGCCGCATCGATTCCGCCCGCATCGCCGGCCTCAAGGCCGAAGATGCGGCGAAGGCGATGGGCTGGGCCGAGCCGATGACCAAGGGGTCAGCGGTCGCTTCGGAAGCCTTCTTCCCGTTTGCCGATGGTCTGCTTTCGGCGATTGCTGCCGGCGCAACCGCTGTCATCCAGCCCGGCGGTTCGATGCGCGATGCGGAAGTAATTGCGGCCGCCGACGAGCATGGTGTGGCGATGGTGTTTACCGGCATGCGTCACTTCCGGCACTAATCCAGGCTGAAGACTTTCTATCCGGCCGGTCTATCGGCCGGATAGGGCACGGTCAGAAGCAGGATCAGGCCGGTGCCGAGAAAGACTGTCAGCGTCGCCATGCCAAGATGGGCCGAACCCGTTGCATAGGTGACGATGGAAAACGACAGCGTCGCGAGAAAGCTCGTGGCGCGTCCAGACAGCGCGTAGATCCCGAAATAGCGGCCGGCCTCCGAGACATCGATGCTGCGGGCAAGGTATGACCGCGACGAGGCCTGGACCGGGCCGAAGGCGGCACCGATCAGAAGCCCGAACAGGATATAGGCCTTTTCCGCCGCGGTGCCGAACATTCCACCTGAGTCCTCCATGGAAAGCGGCATCAGGCCGAAGAAGACCTCGCCCGGGCTGGTGGAAACGATGCCGAGTGTTGCGATCAGCAGCAGGACGAGACTTGTAACCACCACCGTCTTTGATCCGAGCACGCGGTCGAGGACCCCGGCGGCGATACAGCCGAAAATCGCCACGACATTCAGGATGATGCCGTAGATGCCGATCTCGATGGTCGCCCAGCCGAACATGCCCGCCGCAAACGTGCCGCCCAGAATGATCAGGCCGTTGACGCCATCCTGGTAGAGCATGCGGGCAATCAGGAAACGGATGATGCCCGGGCGTTGCTTGAGTTCACGCAAGGTGCCTGCAAGTTCACGGAAGCCGGAGCCGACGGCCTTTGCGAGAGGCAGGCCTTTCGGGGCATCCGGCGTGAAGAAGAACATCGGCAGGATGAACAGAAGATACCAGATCGCCGCGATCGGGCCGGTGATGCGGGCGTCCTCGCCGAGCGCCGGATCCAGACCGAACAGCGGCGGAATGCCAATCAGCGTCAGGCCCGTTTCCGGATTGGCTGCAAGCAGCGCGACGACCGCGATCAGCACGGTCATGCCGCCGAGATAACCCAGACCCCAGGCGATATTCGAAACCCTGCCGATATCGACCTTGGACACCAGACGCGGCATCATGGAATCGTTGAAGACGATCGAAAATTCGGCCGCGATCGAGGCAAGAATGATGCAGGTGACCGGCAGGGTAAGCGGCGAGCCGGGGGCCGCCTGCCAGAGCAGGGCAAGGCTTGCGATCTTGATCAGTGCAAAGCTTGCGATCCATGGCTTTCTGGCGCCCGACTGATCGGCGATCGAGCCTAGAATTGGGGACAGGATGGCGATGACGACGGAGGATGCCGTCGCCATGTTGCTCCAGGTGGTCTGGGCGGAGATCGGGTCTTGCGTCAGGCGCGCGACGAAATACGGGCCGAAGATGAAGGTGATGACAACCGTGAAGAATGGCTGTGCCGCCCAGTCGAACAGCATCCAGCCCCAGATGCCGCGCCGGCGTGTTTTAGCCGGCGCCTCGTCAATCCCCGTATTGGCCATCTTCTTACCCCCGAAGCCCCTGCCTTCAAGTCGACCGTGCGTGTGCCAGGTCTCCCAGCAGGCCGGCGGCGACGGAAATCTTCGAGAGCGTCAGATCGCCGCTTTCGCTGAGGCTCATCAGTTCGGCGCCGATGCGGTTGACGCGCAGTCGATCGCCAGCGATCCAGGCCTCCACCGGCTTCTTGTCCTTGCGGTGCTCGGTCAAGACCGCAATGACGATGTCGCGGCGGGCCGAGGCGAGCTGTTGAAGGCTGCGCGACAATGCCAGGCTTTCGTAATGGTCGCTTGTGCCGATCCGCTCGCCGGCCACGATCAGCCGGTTGACGCGGAACGTTTCTGTGACGGCGAAATAGCTCTCGATGGCGCGCGCCATGCTTTCGCCGGTCCGGTCGGCAATCCGCATGATCTCCGGCACGATGACGAGTGCCGACAGCAGGCGTATCTCTTTCACGAGACCGGACGGCGCCCCTTCGGCCTCCAGTTCTGCGGCAAGCGGGCCCGTTTCGGCGATGATATCGTCGGTCACGGTGGCGCGCAGCCCCTTGATGGCGGCCCTGAGCCTGGCGATGGCATCAGTCAGTTCCGTCGTGCCGATCTGCGTCTGGAGCGCGAGATAGGTACCGATGCCGATGATGCGGGTAACCTGGGCATAGAGATCATTCTGAACCCTGCCCGAGATCTTGCCATCCAGCTGGTCGATTTCGGCCCAGATATTCTCCAGGTCGAAGCCGTCGCGAACAAGGAAGATTGCCTTGACGACATTTGCCGCGGTGGCCCCCGTCATGTCGCTCATCATGTGGATAAAGCCCGGGCCGCCGCGGTTGATGGCTTCGTTTGCAAGCGCCGTCGCAACGATTTCACGGTGCAGGCGGTGGCCGGCAATATCGGCGGCGTAGGCCTTCTGCATCTTCGGCGGGAAATAGGCTTTCAGCACGGATGCGAAATACGGGTCGTCTGGGATGGTGCTGTCGATCAGGGCGTCGAACAGAACGATCTTCGAGTAGGAGACGAGCACGCCGATCTCGGGTCGTGTCAGCGGTCGGCCGCTGGCGTAGCGCTCGGCAAGTTCGACATCGTCGGGCAGAGTCTCGACCTTGCGGTTCAGCCGCCCTTCGCTTTCGAGGACCGACATCAGGCGGGCGAGCTGCTCGCGATTGGCGGCACCCTTGCGCTCGACGAGAGAAATCGCCAGTGGCTGAAGGTAGTTGTTGCGCAAGACGAGATGCCCCACGTCTTCCGTCATAGAGGCGAGCAGCGTATTGCGCTTGGCGCGGGTCAGCCTGCCGTCCTGCATGGCCGGATTGAGCGCGATCTTGATATTGACCTCGACGTCGGACGAATTGACGCCTGCGGAATTGTCGATCGCGTCGGAATTGCAGCGCCCGCCGGCCAGCGAATAGGCGATGCGGCCCTTCTGGGTAACGCCGAGATTGGCGCCCTCGCCGATGACGCTGGCACCGACTTCGCCGGCCGTGATGCGGATCGGATCATTGGCGCGGTCGCCCACTTCGGTATCGGTTTCGGACGCGGCCTTGATATAGGTGCCGATGCCGCCGAACCAGAGAAGGTCCACCTTGCTTTTCAGGATCGCCGTCAGGATCTCGAAGGGCGAGGCCGTCATCTTGTCGATACCGATCGCCGCTGCCGCCTGCTTGGTCAGCTTGACGGATTTTTCCGTGCGCGAAATGATCATTGCACCTTCAGACAGCGTCGAGCGGTCGTAATCCTGCCAGCTGGAGCGGGCAAGCGCGAACATGCGACTGCGCTCGGCAAAGGATTTCTCGATATCCGGATCCGGATCGATAAAGATGTCGCGGTGGTCGAAGGCGGCGATCAGGCGGATCTTTTCCGACAGAAGCATGCCGTTGCCGAAGACGTCGCCCGACATGTCGCCGACACCGGCGACGGAGAACGGCGTCGTCTGGATGTCGATGTCCTTTTCGCGGAAATGCCGCTTGACCGCTTCCCACGCGCCGCGGGCGGTAATGCCCATCTTCTTGTGGTCGTAGCCGGCCGAGCCGCCCGATGCGAAGGCATCATCCAGCCAGAAGCCGGCTTCCTGCGCCAGACCGTTCGCGGTGTCGGAGAAGGTTGCTGTGCCCTTGTCGGCGGCGACGACAAAGTAAGGATCGTCCTCATCGATGCGCAGCGTGTTTTCGGGCGGGACCACCTCTCCTTCGATGATGTTGTCGGTGACGGACAGAAGCGTGCGGATATAGGTCTTGTAAGCTTCCTTGCCGGCGTTGAAGAACGCGTCGCGCGAGGCGGCGGGGGGAAGCATTTTCGGGAAGAAGCCGCCCTTTGCGCCGACGGGAACGATGACGGCGTTCTTGACTTGCTGTGCCTTCACAAGGCCCAGTACCTCGGTGCGATAATCCTCGCCGCGGTCCGACCAGCGGATGCCGCCTCTAGCGACCTTGCCGAAGCGCAGGTGAACACCTTCGACTTCGGTGCCGTAGACGAAGATCTCGCGGAACGGGCGCGGCTCCGGCAGGCCGTCGAGTAAATCAGGATCGAGCTTGAACGCCAGCATCGGCTTTGCGCCGCCGTTCTCGTCCACCTGGAAGTAATTGGTGCGAAGCGTTGCGTCGATCGCGTTGACGAACCGGCGCAGCGTCCGGTCTTCGTCGAGGTTCGGGACGTTGCCGAGCGCTTCCTCGATCGTCTCGTGCAGCTCGGTCAGCTTCTTGATGCGGGTCTTTTCGGCAATCTTCGGATCGAACCCGTCGCGGAACAGGCGGAAGACGGCGGCGGAAATTTCCGGGTACTTGTTGAGCGTATCGGCGATGTAGGTCTGCGAGTAGACGATGCCGGCTTGGCGCAGATAGCGCGCATAGGCGCGCAGCACGGTCACTTCGCGGGCGGAAAGTCCGGCGAGCAGAACAAGGCGGTTGAAGCCGTCATTGTCGATCAGTCCCTCGAACGCCCTGAGGAATGCGTCTTCGAGCCGCTGTCCCTCGCGGGCGAGATCGATCTCACGGGCACCGTCGAGCTGCAGTTCCATGTCGTGCAGGACGATGAGGTCCGCTTGCGGGCCGGCGTGGATCTCGAATGTCTGCTCGCTGACCACGTGAAAGCCGAGATTTTCGAGAAGCGGCACGCGGCGCGACAGGGAAAGATGCTGGTCGCGGTGGAAGATCTTTAGCGAAACGGTATTGGCATCGTCACCGGGGCGCCGGTAGAAGTCGATGCGGATGGTCTCGCCGGCAGCGCAGGCGGCAATATCGGGCAGGTCGGCAAAGGTCTCTTCCGGCGAAAATGCTTCCTGGAAGGCGCGGGTGACGGAAAGGCGGGGGCCGTCTTCCGCAAGCAATGCGAACCTGTCTTCCCACGGCGTCGCGATAAGGCGCACGGCCTCCTCAAGCTTTGCCTGCGCGACGCGCGGCGTCTTGCCGCCGCTGCGGCCGATAATCATGTGGACGCGGGCAACGCGGGCTTCCGGAAAGGCCGGGTAATAGGCCGAAACGTGGCCGTCGAAGATTTCGCAGAGATATGCGCCGACCTTTTCGCGGACGATCGAGTTATAATCCTCGCGCGGCACATAGACGATGACAGAAACGAAACGGTCGAAATGGTCGATACGCGGCAGTACGCGCACGCGCGGCCGCTCGCTCAGCTCCATGATCTGTTCGCAGAAGCTCGAGAGAACATCGAGATCGATCTGAAAAAGGTCGTCGCGCGGGTAGGATTCCAGCGTGTTTTCGAGCATGCGGCCCGAATGGCTTTCCGGATCGAACCCGAAATTCTTCTCGATGCGGGCGATCTTTGCGCGCAGCAGCGGCACGTCGCGGACGGACTGGGTATAGGCCGTGGAGGTGAAAAGGCCGACGATGCGCAGTTCGCCGACCACATTGCCCTTTTCGTCGAAGCGCTTCACCCCGACGTAATCCATATAGGCGCGACGGTGCACGACGGATTTGACGTTGGCCTTGGCGACGATAAGGAAATCCGGGCCGTCGAGAAATTCGAGGATCTCGGGCGTGGTCGTGACCTGATCCTTGCCCTGTCGCAGCACGAGCACATCCGGATCGGACAGAATGCCGAGGCCCCTGCCCTTGCCGCGCTCCACCTTGGCATCGGCGCCCTTGCCCGAATAGGTGTATTCGCGCATGCCGAGGAAGGTGAAATTGTCGTTCCTGAGCCAGTCGAGAAAAGCATACGCCTCGTCGGCATCGGCCTTCTTGCCTTTTTTAGCGTTGACGAGTTGGGCCTGGGCGTCTTTGAGAACGCCGAGCATCGCGGACCAGCCGGTGATGGCCTGGTGCACCTGGTTAAGAACAAAGCGGATTCGCTCGACCAGCCCTTCGGCTTGCTCGTCGTTGAGCTGGGGCACATGGATCTGGATCAGGCTGACATGATGGGCCGGGTCGCCGGGTCGCTCGCTCGAGTGAAGCGTCGGCTGCTTGCCCGGTTCGATGACCAGGATCGGATGGACGGCCATCGTGAGGTCGCGATAGGCCGTCGTCACTTCACCCATGACCGAATCGAACAGAAACGGCATGTTGCGATCAATCACCGTAATGATCGAAACCGGCATTCCATCGGGCTCGACACCATCAAGGGTTTCGATTGTGATGTCGGCCTTGATTCGCGTCCAGGCTTTCAGCCGTCTTGCGGCATGTCCCGCGCACAGGGCAAGCATTTCTGGCGTGTAGTTTTCGAGATCGTCACTGCTGGCGCGGCTGAAGATCAGGAAGGGATCGAGATGGTCCTCCATGCCGGAAGCGGCCGCAATCCTGCCCGCCTTCTCGATCTGCTTGTCCCGCTTCGGGTTTTGCCGGCCTGCCATCTGTCTCTCCCTAAATTTTTTCTCAACGTGCGATAAAACGCAGCCAATGTCATTATGCTTTGCCGCGGTGTCTCACCGGTGCTTGCGGCTGGAATTTGTCATAGGCGTGTCACGTCTTGTTGACATGCCGACACAGAGATCCGATCAACGGTTCGATAACGTCGAAAGCAAGCATCATGCAGGGTAATTCAGGCGCGGTCATCGTCATTTCCAGCCATGTGATCCGTGGCTCGGTCGGTAACCGGGCCGCCGTCTTCGCGCTCGAGACCCTGGGATATCCCGTCTGGGCCATGCCGACCGTCGTTCTGCCCTGGCATCCCGGGCACGGTCCTTCGACGCGCCTGACGTTTCCCGAATCGGATTTCGACAAGGCTATAGACGATCTCATCCGGGCGCCATGGCTCGGCGAAGTGAAGGCGGTGCTGACCGGGTATTTCGGAAATGCCGCGCAGCCGCGCGCCGTGGCACGACTGATCGAGGCGCTGCGGAAAAACAACCCGGACCTTATCTACGTCTGCGATCCCGTGATGGGCGATCTCGGCGGGCTCTATATCCCGCAGCCGACAGCCGAAGCGATCCGCGACGAGCTTCTGCCGCTTGCCACCATCGCCACGCCGAACCGATACGAGCTTGCCTGGCTCTCGGGTGCACCGCTCGATGACAACAATGCAATCATGGAGGCAGCGATCGCGCTTGGGCCGCCGCGGATGCTGGTGACCTCGGCGGTGCCGATGATGACAGGCAGTACAGGCAATCTCTATCTCACCGGCAATCATGCGCTGCTGGCTGAACACAGGCTGATCGACCACGCCCCGAACGGGCTCGGAGACCTGCTCTCAGCGGTTTTTCTCGCCCGCGTCATGTCCGGCATGGATGAAGAGAAAGCCCTGCAGACAACGACTGCCAGCGTGTTCGAAGTGCTGGCGCGTTCGGTAAAGCGCGGGGCCAACGAGCTGACGCTGGAAATGGATGCCGCCAGCCTCTCGACGCCGATGGCGATGGTCCAGATGCGCCGGCTCGTGCATCCCCTTAAGAGGCGCAAGCCGTAAGCTCAAAGAGCATGCCCATCCACACAATGGCCGTTGATTCTCGTCTGGCTGCACGATAATCGTGAGCCATGAGCGAATTTCCAGAAAAACTGCTTTCGGGCTACCGTAACTTCATGAGTGGTCGCTACAGCGACGAGCGGGAGCGCTACCGCGCGCTCGCCGATACCGGCCAGAAGCCGCATACGCTCCTGGTTGCCTGTTGCGACAGTCGCGCGGCGCCCGAGACGATCTTCGACTGCGGTCCGGGAGAACTCTTCGTGGTCCGCAACGTCGCCAACATGGTACCGCGCTACGAGCCCGACAGCCAGTTTCACGGGACATCGGCTGCGGTTGAATACGCGGTGCAGGTGCTCGAGATCCGCAATATCGTTGTCATGGGCCACGGCCGCTGCGGCGGTATCCAGGCAGCGCTCGACGCTTCCATGAAGCCGCTGTCGGAGGGGGATTTCATCGGCAAGTGGATGGGTTTGGTCAGGCCTGCGGCCACGCAGATCCAGAGCAACGACCTGATGACCCAGAGCGAGCGTCAGACAGCGCTCGAACGGGTGTCGATCCGCAATTCGATCGCCAATCTGCAGACCTTCCCCTTCGTCCGCGATCTCACGGAAAAGGGAGAACTCGACATTCACGGCGCCTGGTTCGATATCTCGACCGGCGAGTTGTGGGTGATGAACGAGAAGGGCGATTTCACCCGGCCAGACATCAGTGTACCCGCGATCGAGGCCGAGCAGAGCCCGGCCTGATCATTTCAACCGTGTAACGGCTCAGCCGCCGTCGATCTGGGCGCCCATGTATGCGATCGCCTGCTGGTAGACGGTTGCCGCGTTCCAGCCTTGGATGGCGACGAAATTCGGCTCGCCCTGCTGGTAACCGGCGCCTGTACGCCAGCCATGACCCTTGAGGAAGTTGGCGGTCGATGCCAGGGCATCGGCGCGCGAACGGACCATGTCGATATGGCCGTCACCGTCGCCATCGGCGCCGTAGCGGATGACGTTGAGCGGCAGGAACTGGGTCTGGCCGATTTCGCCATGCGCTGCACCCTTTGCAGTGGTGCTGAGATCACCGCGGGCAACGAGCTGCAGGGCAGCGTAAAGCTGTTCGGTAAAGTATGCCGAACGGCGGCAGTCATAGGAAAGCGTTGCGACGGCTGACAGCGTATGCTGGTCGCCCATGTAATTGCCGAAACCGGTTTCCATGCCCCAGATCGCCAGGATCGGACCGGCCGGAACGCCGTAGCGGCGCTCGATCGACGCAAACAGCGCTGCGTTGGATTTCTTCATGGACTTGCCGCGCGAGATGATCGTTGCGCCACCGCGCTTCTTCATGAACTCGTCGAAGGAAAGCTTGAAGCTTTTCTGGCCGCGGTCGGCGCGAATGGTCGGGCGGTTGTAGACGACGTTGGCAAAGGCGCGGTCGAGAACTGCAGGGCTGATACCCTTGGACGGTGCCTGCTGCTTGAAATCGGCGACCCAGCGGTCGAAACCGGCTCCATCATTGCCGCAGGCGGCGGCAAAGGCCGGGGCTGCGGTTGCAAGCGTTGCTGCTGCGATCAATCCTGCCAGAATAGTCTTCATCATGCGGTCAAACCCGTCGAAAGTCCGGATTGCTTGGCCGAAAGCTTCCGGAAGAATTGCGCTATATTCGGCCTTATGACCCCAGTGGCGGATAATCGCAATTCATCTTCCCATGAATAGTTCGTGAAGAGAGACGAATCGAAAAAACCCCGTCATTTCTGACGGGGCTTTCTAAGCGGATTTGCTTAATAAAGTACGTTACTTATCAAGCAGCAACCTTGCGTGGCTTGATGAGACCGCGATTGACCAGAAGTTCGGCGATCTGGATCGCGTTCAGCGCGGCACCCTTGCGCAGGTTGTCGGAGACGACCCAGATGTTGAGTCCGTTTTCGACGGTTGCGTCTTCGCGGATACGCGAAATGTAGGTCGCATCTTCACCGGCGCATTCGAGAGGCGTGATGTAGCCACCGTCTTCGTGCTTGTCGATCACGAGGCAACCCGGCGCTTCGCGCAGGATATCGCGGGCCTGATCGGCCGTGATCTCGTTTTCGAACTCGATGTTGACGGATTCGGAGTGGCCGATGAAGACCGGAACGCGAACGGCCGTGCAGGTGACACGGATCTTCGGGTCGAGCATCTTCTTGGTCTCGGCCAGAACCTTCCACTCTTCCTTCGTGTAGCCGTCTTCCATGAAGCTATCGATATGCGGGATGACGTTGAAGGCAATACGCTTGGTGAACTTCTTCGATTCGACCGGATCGGCCACGAACACGGCGCGCGTCTGGGTGAAGAGTTCGTCCATGCCTTCCTTGCCGGCACCGGACACCGACTGGTAGGTGGAAACGACGACGCGCTTGATCTTGGCAAAGTCGTGAAGCGGCTTCAGCGCGACGACGAGCTGGGCCGTCGAGCAGTTCGGATTGGCAATAATGTTCTTCTTGGAGAAACCGACGATGGCATCGGGGTTCACTTCCGGAACGATCAGCGGCACTTCCGAATCGTAGCGCCAGGCGGACGAGTTGTCGATGACGACGCAGCCCTGCGCACCGATCTTCGGCGACCACTTCTTGGAGGCATCGCCGCCGGCTGACATCAGGCAGATGTCGGTATCGGAGAAATCGTAGTTCTCGAGGTTGGACACCTTGAGCGTCTTGTCACCGAAGGAGACTTCCGTGCCCTGGCTGCGGGCGGAGGCGAGTGCGACGACTTCATCAGCCGGAAAACCACGTTCGGCCAGAATGTTCAGCATTTCCCTGCCGACATTGCCGGTTGCTCCGGCGACTGCGATCTTGAAACCCATTTCTTTGCTCTCTTTCTGTCTCTCCTCGGTTTTCTGAGGGGGAAGCCCGTGTCGTGCGCGACGCGGTGTTCCTTGTCCCCGGCCGTACCGGGGAGAGAGCGGTGGCCAGAGACGTCAGACGATAATTTTCGTCGTCGTTTTGGCCGTGGTTTTGTCGGAAACCGAAAGGGCAACATCCAGCCGCCCGGCAGATACTGCCAGGTCATAGCACGCAGCAAAGCGAAAGTCGCGGCGAAGCATGGACACTCCTTTTCCAACGCTGCTCATAAAAGATTTTGCCACAGAGTCAAGGTTGATGCGATCGGACATCGGCGCCGTTATCACGTTTCTGTCATTGCACTGTCATCGCATGGGGCTATCCCCGAACCTCTATGCGACGCAACGACGGGGGTTTTCCATGCGTATGCTTCTTGCTGCCTTTGCAGCCACCACAATTCTTTCCGGCGGCATGCAAGCCGCCCACGCCGCGAACGTCTTTCCGCTTGATCGGGCGACGATCCTGACCGGCTCTCCATTCGATTTCAAGGTCGAGTTCAGCTCGGTCGTGAAGCCTGAGGACGTTAAGATCACCGTCAACGGCAAGGACTACAAGTCTGTGTTCGGCAAGGATGTCGAGTTCGTTGCAGAAGAGAAGAACAAGGACAAGGTCCTCGGTTCCGCCGTCGTGCTGCGCGCACTGACGATCGCGAATGCCGGCGAATACAAGGTTGAAGTCTCTGCTGGTCCGGAAACCAAGAGCGTGACCTGGAACGTTTATGGCACCGCGGCGCAGCCAAAGGCCAAGAACGTGATCTTCCTGATCGGTGACGGTCTTTCCGTGGCGCATCGCACCGCTGCCCGCATCATGGCCAAGGGCATGACCGAGGGCAAAGCGAACGGTCGTCTCGCCATGGACGACATCCCGCCGGCAGCCTTTATCGGGACGTCCGCGACGGACGCTGTCGCCACCGACAGCGCCAACACGATGTCGGCCTATATGACCGGCCACAAGACAGCCGTGAACGCAATCGGCGTCTATGCCGACCGCACGCCTGACTCGATGGACGATCCGAAGGTTGAAACATACGCGGAGGCGGTCCGCCGCCAGACGAAGAAGTCGATCGGCATCGTCACGACCGCAGAAGTTCAGGACGCAACACCCGCAGCCGTCGTCGCCCATACCCGCAAGCGCGGCGACAAGGCGGAAATCAACGGCATGCTGTTCGACGTCAAGCCGGACGTCCTGCTCGGCGGCGGTTCCGCCTACTTCCTGCCCCAGGCGACGCCTGGATCCAAGCGCAAGGACGACAAGGACTATATCGCCCTGTTCAAGGACGCCGGCTACATGCTTGCGACCAGCAAGGCTGAACTGGCAACGGCATCCGGCACCAATACCGGCAAGATCCTCGGCCTGTTCCACACCGGCAACATGGACACGACGCTTGACCGCGAATTCCTGAAAAAGGGCACGACGGCGAAGTTCCCGGATCAGCCGGGCCTCGTCGACATGACCAAGGTCGCGCTCGACACGCTGTCGAAGAACCCGGACGGCTTCTTCCTGATGGTCGAAGCTGCCAACATCGACAAGATGTCCCATCCGCTGGACTGGGACCGCGCCGTCGTCGATACGATCGAATTCGACAAGGCAATCGCCGCAGCCCGCGAATTTGCCGACAAGAACCCCGACACGCTGATCATCGTCACCGGCGATCATACCCACGGTGTTTCGATCATCGGTACGGTCAACGATGAAAAGCCGGGCGACGACATGCGCGAAAAGGTCGGGACCTATGCCGAGGCAGGCTTCCCGAACTATATGGACGAGAACAAGGACGGTTATCCTGACAAGGTCGATGTTACCAAGCGCCTGTTCCTGAACGCCAATAACGGCCCTGATCATTACGAGACATTCCGTCCGAAGCTCGACAATCCCTTCGTTCCCGCCATCCAGAACGAAAAGAAGGAATATGTCGCCAACGAAGCCTACAAGGATATCCCGGGCGCTGTTCTCGTGACCGGCATCATTCCGAAAAGCGCCGACAGTGGCGTCCATGCGGTTGACGATGTCGTGCTTCAGGCTGCCGGCCCAGGTTCGGAAGGCTTCCGCGGCTACATGGAGCAGAGCGACGTCTACAAGGTTCTCGCGGAGACTTTCGCGCTGGGCGCCAAGCAGACCAACTGATCAGACCGACTGGGTCTGAACGACCATGGTTAAAGAGGGGGCATGTCCTGAGGCGTGCCCCTATCTACTTCAGATATCGCGGGACTTGAAGATATGCCTCAGCTGCAGGATGATGACGGCGCTCGACAAGGGAGAGCGATCATGGGAGCGCTCGAGATGGTCGACCGTCGCCAGATGCTCAAGACCTCGCTTGGCATCATTGCCGGCCTGCCGCTGCTGATATCAGGCGCAACCGCCCGCGCAGAAAATGGGCTTTCCTTCGACGAACTCTATGGCAAGGTCAGCGTTCTCGGTCTGGAATTTTCCGACAAGGTTAAGCGGCTGAACGGTCGGGAGATCGCCATGCGCGGTTTCATGGCGCCACCGCTGAAGGCGGAAGCCTCGTTCTTCGTTCTGACCGAAGTGCCGATGTCGATCTGCCCGTTCTGCTCCACCGATGCGGACTGGCCGGACAATATCGTCGTTGTCTATCTCGATGAGAAGCAGACATTCACCCAGCCAAGCCAGACGATCGAGGTGCGCGGCACGCTCGAGATGGGCTCGTGGACCGATCCGGACACCGGCTTCGTCAGCCTGCTGCGGATCCGACAGGCGGAATACGGTACGGTCTGAAGACATGATGCCTCTGAAGGTGCAATCTCTCGCCGTCTCGTTTCCCGGTCTGGCGACACCGGTTCTTTCCATCGCGAGCCTCGACATCGCCGCCGGCAGCCGCGTTGCGCTGACGGGCGGGTCGGGATCCGGCAAGAGCACGCTTCTCAATATTATCGCAGGTCTCGAGCGTGTTCGCACCGGCGAGGTCATCTGGGGCGGGCAGGATATTGCTAGGCTATCGGAAGGCCGGAGAGACCGCTGGCGGGCCGAGAATGTCGGCCTGGTGATGCAGGATTTCCATCTGTTTGCGGGTCTGTCAGCGCTGGATAACGTGCTCCTGCCGGCAAGGCTTTCGCGGGTCTCGACCCCGGTTCTGGTGAAAAGAGCACAGGAGCTGATCGAGACCGTGGGGTTGAAGCGTCCAGGCCAGCCTGTCGAGACCATGTCGCGTGGCGAGATGCAGCGGGTGGCGATCGCCCGGGCGTTGCTGCGCAAGCCGGGTATCATCATCGCCGATGAGCCGACGGCAAGCCTAGACCTCGAAAACGGGGAGGCGGTGGGGGATCTGCTTTTGTCAGTCGCGGCCGGTGCCGGCAGCACGCTCGTTGTGGCGACGCACGACCAACGCATGATCGAACGCCTCGACCGGCGCATCGTGCTCAGGGGCGGGTGCATCGTCGGCGATGATGTTGTCGCGAAGGTGCCAGTATGATCCGTTTTATTGTCGCCGACCTGCGGCGTCTCTGGCTGGGCTGCGCCGTCGTGGTGCTTCTGGTTGCCTTAGCGACGGCGCTCGGGGTTGCCGTGACCCTGCAGGAACGGTCGCTGCGTCTCGGCAGTGCCCGCGCCGCCGACAAGTTCGATCTCGTGATCGGCGCCTCCGGCAGCGAAACGCAGCTGATCCTCTCCTCGATCTTTCTCCAGCCCGCGCCGCTGCCGCTGGTCGATGGAGAGCTACTTTCGAAACTTGCCGCCGATCCGCGTGTCGCCTGGGCAGCTCCCGTCGGTTTCGGCGATTCCTTTGCCGGCTATCCGATCGTGGGAACGACGACGACGCTTGTGACCAACACGACGCCGGGCTTTGGCGAGGGACGCATGTTTGCCGCGGAAGGCGAAGCGGTTCTCGGCGCTTCAGTCACTCTTACGGTCGGCGCCGTCGTCAAGCCGATGCATGGAACAGCCGAAACCGGTGGTCCAACCCATACGGAGATCGCATACAAGGTCGTCGGCAAGCTCAAACCGACCGGCACGCCATGGGACCGCGCCATTCTCGTGCCGATCCAGGCCGTATGGCACGTTCATGGTTTAGGCGCTGAGCATGAGCACGAGGACGCAAGCACGGAGCCTGCGGCAGCTGTCGCCTCTACCACCCATGACGAAGACCATCATCACGGCGGCATCGATCCGGATGCGCCGCTCGTCGAGGATTTCGGGGCTGATACCCCCGGCCTTCCAGCGATTCTGGTCAAACCGAAGTCGATTGCCGATGCCTATCGCCTGCGTCAGGCCTATCGCGGCAATGGCACGGTGGCGGTCTTTCCCGGCGAGGTGCTGACCGGCCTTTATGCGACGCTTGGCGATGCGAAAATGGTGTTGAGTGCGGTCGCTGCGGGATCGCAGGCTCTTGTCGCGGCGGCACTGGTGCTGGTGACGGTGATCCATGTGGGGCAGAGGCGCCGGCAGATCGGCGCGCTGCGCGCGTTCGGGGCACCACGCGGCGCCGTGTTCCTCATCGTGTGGCTGGAGCTGCTTCTCCTGGTTGCGCTCGGCATCGGGCTCGGCTTCGTCTGCGGGCTACTGGCAGCGCAGTTCGGCGCCCATCTGTTTACCGCGAAAAGCGGGGTCATCCTGCCGGTCGGGTTCACGAGAGACGACGTACGTCTGGCACTTTTTCTGCTGGGCTTTGCAGCGGTCCTTTCGGCCGTGCCGGCACTTCTTGCCTATCGGCAGTCGCCCGCCCAGGCGCTTCGCTCCTGACCAATCCGGGCTACGTCATTAGACGAAAGTCATAAGCCGAAAGCATGTCTCATCCGGCGTGCCAAATTCTGTCACTCTGCAACGATTGCGCTAACCTGTCTGGCCGAGGAGGAGAATGGCCGGACAGGAAGGCACGGAGTTCATCTTGTTGGGAGGACGACAATGGCACACGTCGCAACGGCAGCCCGGACGAAGGCTAGCCCCATGACGCGCGAGGAAAAGAAGGTCATCTTCGCCTCGTCGCTGGGTACCATTTTCGAATGGTATGATTTCTATCTCTACGGAACGCTTGCCGTCATCATCGGCCGGCAGTTCTTTTCGGCGTTTCCGCCCGCCACGCAGGCCATCTTTGCACTGCTGGCCTTTGCTGCAGGCTTTCTCGTCCGCCCCTTCGGCGCACTGGTCTTCGGACGGCTCGGCGATCTTGTCGGACGCAAATATACCTTCCTGGTCACGATCGTGATCATGGGCCTATCGACATTCTTTGTCGGTCTTCTGCCAAGCTACGAGCAGATTGGTGCAACGGCGCCCATCCTTCTCATCGCGCTGCGCATGTTGCAGGGCCTGGCGCTCGGTGGCGAATACGGTGGTGCTGCTGTCTATGTGGCCGAGCACGCGCCCCCCGGTCGCCGCGGATTTTACACGGCCTGGATTCAGACGACGGCGACGCTTGGCCTGTTGCTGTCGCTCGCCGTCATCGTGACGCTGCGCGTCAATATGGGTGAAGAAGCCTTTGCCACAAGCTATCCGGTCATATTCGGTCTGCTGGGCGGCTGGCGCATTCCGTTCCTCGGATCGGCACTGCTGCTTGCGGTCTCCATCTACATCCGCTTGCAGATGAACGAGTCCCCCGTCTTCCAGAAGATGAAGGAAGAAGGCACCCGTTCGAAGGCACCGCTGACGGAAGCCTTCGGCACCTGGAAGAACGGCAAGATCGTAATTATCGCACTGTTCGGTCTTGTCGTCGGCCAGGCCGTCGTCTGGTATACCGGCCAGTTCTACGCGCTGTTCTTCCTGCAGAGCATCCTGAAAGTCGACCTTCTGACGGCGAACGTACTGATTGCCTGGTCGCTTCTTCTCGGCACACCATTTTTCCTCGTCTTCGGTGCGCTGTCTGACCGCGTGGGCCGCAAATGGGTCATTCTGGCAGGCTGCGCGCTCGCAGCGGTCACGTACTTCCCGCTGTTCCACGCATTGACCAATACCGCCAATCCGACCTACGCGGCAGCGATCAAAAACGTCCAGATCCAGGTTTCGGCGGATCCGGCGACATGCGGATCCCTGTTCGACCCGGTTGGTATCAGGACCTTCACGCAGCCCTGCGACGTCGCGAGACGCACGCTGTCGCAGCAGGCGTTTACCTACACGCTGGTGCCAGCAGCCGCCGGTGCGCCAACCACGGTCAGCGTGGCGGGCACGGACGTTCCCGTTGCCAATGTGACGTTGCCGGACGGCAAGACCGAAACCTTCGCCCAGCGTCTCGGCCCGGCCAGCGTGGCAGCCGGCTACCCTGCCGCCAACGATGCTGCCAAGGTGCGTGTGGATGGCTTCTTCGCGGTGTTCGGCAATGCCCAGGCTTTGACGGTCATTGCCATTCTCTGGGTCATGGTCGTCTATGTGACGATCGTCTACGGCCCGATCGCCGCGGCGCTGGTGGAGTTTTTCCCGACACGCATCCGCTATACCGCCATGTCGCTGCCGTATCACATCGGCAACGGCTGGTTCGGCGGGCTGCTGCCGGCCACCTCCTTCGCGATCGTTGCCTCGACCGGGGATATCTATGCCGGCCTCTGGTACCCGGTCGGCTTTGCCGTTCTCACGATCATCATCGGCGCGGTCTTCGTGAAGGACCGGCGCAATATCGATCTTAACGACTGATCAGTCAGCAAAAAAGAAGGGCCCGGCGGAAACGCCGGGCCCTTTTTCGTTTCAGGGCAGTGGTCCCCTCGCGGGATGCCTCAGGCCGAGAGGCCGGCAAATTCCTTGAGGATGGCGTCGCCCATGTCGCCGGTGCCGACTTGGCGGCAGCCGTCGGCCATGATGTCGCCGGTGCGGATGCCCTGGTCGAGAACGTTGGCGATCGCCTTTTCCAGGTTGTCGGCTTCAGTGATCATGTTGAAGGAATAGCGAAGACACATGGCAAAGGACGCGATCATGGCGATCGGGTTGGCAATGCCCTTGCCGGCAATATCCGGTGCCGAACCATGGACCGGCTCGTACAGCGCCTTGCGCTTGCCGGTCTTGCCATCGGGTGCGCCGAGGGAAGCGGACGGCAGCATGCCGAGCGAACCCGTCAGCATGGCCGCAACATCAGACAGCATGTCGCCGAACAGGTTGTCGGTGACGATGACGTCGAACTGTTTCGGCGCGCGAACCAGCTGCATGCCGCCGGCATCGGCCAGCATGTGGTCCAGCTTCACATCGGAATACTTGGCCTTGTGGATCTCGGTGACGACCTGGTTCCACAGCACGCCGGATTTCATCACGTTGCGCTTTTCCATCGAGCACACGGCATTCTTGCGGGTGCGCGCCAGTTCGAAAGCAACGCCTGCGATGCGTTCGATCTCGTAGGTGTCGTAGATCTGGGTATCGATGCCGCGCTTCTGGCCGTTGCCGAGATCGATGATTTCCTTCGGCTCTCCGAAATAGACGCCGCCGGTCAGTTCGCGGATGATCAGGATGTCGAGCCCGTCCACCAGTTCGGGTTTCAGCGAAGAGGCGGCGGCAAGCGCCGGATAGCAGATGGCCGGGCGAAGATTTGCGAAAAGCTCCATATCCTTGCGCAGGCGCAGCAGGCCGGCTTCCGGCCGAACCTCGTAGGGCACACTATCCCACTTCGGACCGCCGACAGCACCGAACAGGACGGCATCGGCCGTCATCGCCTTTTCCATGTCCGCGTCGGAAATGGCGGCACCATGCGCATCATAGGCGCAGCCGCCGACCAGACCTTCGTCGGTGACGAAATCGGCACTCATGGCGTCATTCATATGGGCGATGATCTTGCGCACTTCGCCCATGGCCTCTGGACCGATGCCATCACCGGGAAGCAGGAAAAGGTGTTTTGCCATTGTGCAGATGTCCTTGGTTGTTCGGCCGACGGTTGGGCAGCTGTTTCAGGAAGCGCCGGCGCCGATGCGGGCGGTCACTTCAATCTCGATTTTCATTTCAGGGGTGGTGAGGCCACAGACGATCATGGTCGCTGCCGGCCTAATCTGGGCAAATGCCGATCCGAGCACCTCGACCACGGCATCGTAATCGGCCATGTCCACGAGATAATAGCGCACGCGGACCACGTCCTTCAGACTGCTGCCGGCTTCGCCAAGCGCTTTCTCGATAGTGGCGAGCGCGTTGCGGGTCTGGTCAGCGACATCGTCAGGCATCACCATCAGGGCATAGTCATAGCCCGTCGTGCCAGAGACATAGACCATGTCACGGTCAACAACTGCGCGGGAATAGCCGATCCGCGCTTCGAACGGTGATCCGGAGGAGATATGCGTGACCATCTGATAACCCTCAGAGCCAGGGGCGGTCCGTGCTGTTCTTGTCCTCGAAACTCGAGATCACGGCGTCGCTCTTCAGCGTCGATGCAATATCGTCGAGACCTTCGAGAAGGATCTGGCGGCGGCCGGGGTCGATGTCGAAATGCAGCGAGCCGCCATCCGGGCCGGTGATCTTCTGTGCTTCGAGATCGATCGAAATGACGGCATTGGAGCCACGATCCGCATCATCGAGCAGCTTTTCGAGATCTTCCGGAGATACGACGATCGGCAGGATGCCGTTCTTGAAACAGTTATTGTAGAAAATGTCGGCAAAGCTGGTCGAGATCACGCAACGGATGCCGAAATCGAGAAGTGCCCAGGGCGCGTGCTCACGCGACGAGCCGCACCCGAAATTGTCGCCGGCCACCAGGATCTTGGAATTGCGATAGGCCGGCTTGTTCAAGATGAAATCCGGGTTTTCTGACCCATCCTGATTGTAGCGGGATTCTGCAAACAGTCCCTTGCCGAGACCGGTTCGCTTGATCGTCTTCAGGTAGTCCTTGGGAATGATCATGTCGGTGTCGATGTTGACGACCGGAAGCGGCGCTGCGACGCCTGTGAGTTGCGTGAACTTGTCCATGATCTGCCTCCAAGGGAGTTGTCGTGAAGGCCAAATAAAGCAATTTGCCGCCGATTTGAAGGGCATTATGCCTTCAACCGGTACTCCGCTGCGCCAGAGCGCGCAGGCGGAGCGAACATGATGACGCTAGAGGTCGATGATGGTACCGCGGCCGTCGTTCCAAACACGGATATCGCGGCTGGCCGGCTTTGGTCCGAACGATTTCGCTCGCACGGGTACAGGGTTCAACCTGGTCGAGATCGCCCTACCAATTGAAAGAAGGACGAGAATGCCGGCAAATGCGACGGTCAGAGACGCTGTAAAGAGCGCCGCCATGGCAAGCACCGCAATAGCTGAGGCGACGACGAAAAATGCACGAATGTTTTGCATGGATCATACCTTTCAACGTCTGAAATGTGGGACCGGCCGGCCCCGCTTACAAGTGGTTTCACGACCTCCTGTCTTGCCGAGGGCCAAAAAGCTTGTCACAACCACGTTATGACTTTTCCCAATGATTACATGGTCCCGAAGCGATGGCCGCTCTGATCCGGCGCTCGCTCCTGAGCGTTCCCGCGAGCAACACCCGTGCGCTTTCGAAAATCCCGCAGCTCGACTGCGACGGCGTGATTTTCGATCTGGAGGATTCCGTGGCATTCGCGCAGAAAGCGGAAGCGCGGGATAACCTCCGCAGAAGCTTTGCCGAGCTGAATTCCGATGGTCTCGAGACGGCTATCCGGATCAATCCGCTCACAAGCGAATTCGGTCCTGCGGATCTCGAGCTCATCGTCGAACTTCTGCCGGATGCGGTGGTCATTCCCAAGGTTGAGCATGCGGACGACGTCCGGGTGATCGCCGAGCGCCTTTCTCAGGCGGGCGTGCCGGAGAGGGTCTCTATCTGGGCGATGATCGAAACGCCGCTCGGCGTCCTCAACGCCGCCGAAATCTCGAGCGTGGGCGGACGGATCAAATGCCTCGTCGTGGGGCTCAACGATCTTCGCAAGGCAACGGGTGTTTTGCCGCAACCGGGGCGGGCCAATCTCATACCCTGGTTGATGCAGGTCGTGCTGGCGGGCAGGGCCTATGGTGTCGATGTGATCGACAGCGTGTTTAACGATTTCAAGGACGAAGTCGCGTTCGAAGCCGAGTGCGCCCAGGGCCGCGCCATGGGATTTTCAGGCAAGATGCTGATCCATCCGGCGCAGATCGACGCGGCCAACCGTCATTTCGGTCCTGATGATGATGCGCTTGAAGAGGCGCGCGCCATCATCGAGGCCTTCCGCCAGCCGGGAGCCGAAACGCTCAACGTCATCAACCTCGACGGTCGCATGGTCGAGCGTCTGCATCTCGAAGATGCGGAAAAGCTCGTCGCCAGCGCGGCGGTCATCGCCAACAGAAAGAGAAAGCCATGAAAGTATATCGTTTCATCACCGGTCCTGACGATGCCGCCTTTTGTCACCGGGTGACGGCGGCGCTGAACAAGGGCTGGGAACTCTCCGGTTCGCCAAGCTACGCCTTCAACGGCAAGACGGGCGAGATGCATTGCGGCCAGGCCGTGATGAAGACCGTAGAAGGCAAGGAATACAGCCCCGACATGAAGCTCGGCGAGCAGTAAAAAGCTAGGCCGAGGTGTGTCTGCCAGCGCTGGATCAGCGCTGGCTTGCTTCCTCGGCGCTCGCCTCGATGCGCTCCATGTCGTCGTCACTCAGGCCGAAGTGATGGCCGATCTCGTGGATAAGGACGTGGGTGATGATATCGCCCAGCGTTTCCTCATTCTCCGCCCAGTAATCGAGGATAGGCCGGCGATAGAGCCGGATGCGATTGGGCAGTTCGCCGGTTTCGACCGTAAACCGTTCCGAAATGCCACGTCCTTCGAACAGGCCCAGAAGGTCGAACGGCGTTTCCAGCGCCATGTCTTCGAAAACGTCGTCGTCCGGAAATTCTTCGACCTCAATGGTGAGGTTCGTCGTGAGTTTGCGGAATTCGTCCGGAAGGTGGCTGTAGGCTTCTAATGCCAGCGACTCGAACGTGCTGATCGTCGGCGCATGGCGATCCTGCCAATCATCGGTCTGGTCAATGCGGGCCATGGGATCTCCTTCCAACTCAGGCACATATAATACCTGAAGCAGCTATTTCGAGAAAAGAATCATTGCGATAGCTTTTAGAGGAAAAGATTCCTGATCGGGAGCTGTTGACTCTTTGCCACGTGTCTGGAATCCATAAGAACATAAAGCGAACATTATCGATGGAGTTAACGCCATGGCCAAAGGTGCCTGGGCGCGGGAGAGACTTTTGCCCTGCGCAAGCCGATCTCGGAAACGGAAAGCGGTCGGCGAGCTTGCTCGTGATGCTCGCGTCTGGTCTGGATTGGAACCCGCATGACCGCCTGTTTTCGATTCCCTCTGGCGCATGGACAGAGGCGTATTCTGACACTCGTGTTCCCGCGTCTGTCAACCGACAGAATCGCGCGCCGCCGCTGGGGTATGGACTGGCGGTCTTCCCGCCATCACGACCATCCACCGATCGTCTTTGCCGGGCGCCACGCCGACAGGATGTGCCTGACAGTGCTCGACGCGGCCGCCGAACGCCTTAACCTGAAGCTGGGGCAGGGCGTTTCAGAAGCGCGAGCGATCTTTCCGGAGCTCGACGTAATGGACGAAGACGATGATGCCGACGCGGCGCTTCTGATGGCGCTCTCCGACTGGTGCGACCGATATACGCCACTGGTGACGCTAGAAGGGCGCAACGGGCTCTCTCTGGATATCACGGGCTGTGCGGATTACGGTGGCGGAGAGCAGGGCTTGCTCGGCAATGCCTCCCGCAGACTCCGTCAGATGGGTTTCGACGTCAAAGGGACACTCGCATCTTTTCCGGGCGTGTGGAGCGATTCTGCTTCTGCCGCGGACGGAACCTGTGGCGGCGCGTTGTTTCGATCGAGTGACGTCCGAGCCTTTTCAGAGATATCGCAGCGACACAGCAGCCGGTTAGGCATCACTGCCTCCGATCACGGATCGTTGATAAGGGGGTTATGATATGTCAATTACCGGGCTGGATTCTTTCTTGACATCGCTTGTCCTCTTTTGCAAAAAGTCTGTATCGAGGTCAATGTTCTCCAGGTCGATCCAAAATGCTGGTTTGCAGTTGCAATTACATCACCGAAAGGGAGATCAAGGATACGATCATCCAACTCCTCACTGAGGACTGTTGGCAGCTTATCGTTCCCGTCAAGGTCTACCATGCGATGGAAAAACGCGGCCGTTGCTGCGGTTGCTTTCCCAATGTCGTCGATCTGATCATCAAGACCACTGAGGAATATCACGCCCAGCGGCACTCGACGGAAGCTGACGTGATCGTCTATATGTCGCGCTTGAAACAACTCCACGAAGAAAACAGGAGAGCGGACATTGAAAGGCGACTTACAGGTCATCGAGCGGCTTAACGAGGCACTCTTCCTCGAACTTGGCGCTGTGAACCAATACTGGCTGCACTATCGTCTCCTGCATGATTGGGGTTTTACCAAGCTTGCCAAGAAGGAGAGGGCCGAATCCATCGAAGAGATGCAGCATGCCGATCGCCTGATCGACCGCATCATCTTTCTCGAGGGTCATCCGAACCTTCAGACGCTGGCACCGCTTCGCATCGGCCAGAACGTCAAGGAAGTTCTCGAAGCCGATCTGGCTGGCGAATACGATGCCCGCACCGCCTACAAGGCGTCGCGTGATATCTGTCACGCCGCCGGCGACTATGTCTCCATGAAGCTTTTCGAACAGCTGCTGATGGATGAGGAAGGTCATATCGACTTCCTGGAAACGCAGCTCGAACTTCTCTCGAAGATCGGCGAAGAGAGATACGGCCAGCTCAACGCGGAATCAGCCGACTCCGCTGAGTAAAGCTCAAATCATCGACACTCTATCGCTCGAGCCCGGTGGAAGATGCTTTCACCGGGCTTTGCTTTATCCGACCAGCGCTAACCGGACGTGCAATCAGCCTGCCGGCGCGAGGTGGGCAAATTCGGCGACGACCCTGTCATAGACCGCGCGCTTGAACGGCACGATCAGGCCGGGCAGATCCTGCATCGGCTTCCATTCCCAGGCATCGAATTCAGCCGTATGGCCGCCCGGCGGCGGGTTGATGGCGATCTCGCTTTCATCGCCGTCAAAGCGGAAGGCAAACCAGCGCTGCGTCTGGCCGCGATACTTTCCCTTCAGTCCGATACCGATCAGGTGTTCCGGAAGATCGTAATTGATCCACTCGCCGGCTTCGGCAAGCAGCGCGACGGAACGCATGCCCGTTTCTTCGTACAGTTCACGATAGGCGGCGGGCAGGGGATCTTCGCCCTTGTCGATCCCGCCCTGCGGCATCTGCCACAGTTGCGGAGACCCGTCGAATTCGCTGTTGCCGGCAGCAATGCGGCGTCCGGCCCAAACGAGGCCCTCGCTGTTGAGCACCATGACCCCGACGCAGGGACGATAGGGAAGATCGTCCGCTTTCACCGGTTTCTTGTGATCCTTGGCCATATCATTCCCCTTGCTTCAAGGTGCCACGCTCTCGCGGGCAAGCGTCGATACACCGACGATTTCTACACCGCGTTGCGAGGCTTCGTCGGCCCATTTGCGGATCGCCGCGATGCTCTCGTCGAAGGCGGAGGCGATGCCGATTGCCGTTCCCTTGCGTTGGGCTATCCGCTCCAGTTCGTCAAGTTTCTTGAGGATCGCGTCGGATTGAAGCTGACCGTCCAGGGTCAGGTCACCGAAGGCGTGCGGCAGTTGCATCGCCTTTGCCAGCACCTCCGTCTTCGACTGGGCCGAGGTGCCGTCATCGAGGAACAGCAGGCCGCGGGAGGCCATGTCGCGCAGGACAGGCTCAAGCGCCTTGACGTCGGAGAGATAGCGGCCGCCCTGGTAGTTCATGATCCCCGTATAGTTGGTGATCTCGCCCATCGCCACATCCAGTCGCTCAAGGTTCTTTGCGGCAGGATCCTTGACGAGAAGCGTGCCTGGTCCGGGGTCGTTGGCCGGATAGTCGTAAGGCTCGAACGGGACCTGGATGAGGATTTCGTGGCCCGCGCGGCGCGCTTCCTGCATCCAGCGCTGCAGGCTGTTGCCGCTTGCAGCAAGGCCCAGCGTTACGCTTGGCGGCAGTTGCTGGATTGCGCGCTGGGTGCCCGTCTGGCTGAGGCCGAGGCCACCGACCACGATCGCGATCCTTGTGCCGCGGGCGCCGGACCAGGGTCGTGCATACTGGTCCATGGGTCGCATGCCATCCTCGCCGAGGATCGGCAGTTTGCCGTATTCCGTGTCTTCCAGAAGAGACGTATTCGGCTCTGCCGCAAATCGCGGGTCCTGGCCAATTCTCTGGGCATTGATAAGGACGGGACCGTTTCCATCCCTTGCGCGCGGCGTGTATTTTGTCACGACCGAGCCGTCCGCCATCCGGTTCTGCTCAATGGTAGCGCCGGAATTCGGATTGGACCGGGGCATGCCGTTGGGGTTGGCATTTTCGGGAGAAACTGCATCATCGGTAGGTGTCTTGGGGGCGATCGCCGTGGAGGAGGGGGGCTCGCTCGAGGCGATGCGCTCAAGCTGAGGGTCGTTTCGCATCGCATAGATCGACAAGCCGACGACGGCAATCACGCCGATGCTTCCTAAAACGGCAACGGCCGACAGGCGACGCGCCGTTCGTCGCTTCGGCGGCCGGTTTTGACCGAGCGGTGCATGGAGATCGCTGCCCAAGGGATATGCCCGCGTCTGCGCTGCCGAAATGAATGCGGTCAGGCGGCTGTGATGAAACAGCCGCCTGACCGGTTTGCCTGATTAGTTCTTGACGGCTGCCGCAGCCTTGTCCGGGCTAGCCGGGAAGGACGGGTCTGTCTTTGTCCCATGCAGCAGGTCCATGGCATAGTTCAGCTGCAGGTCGTCCTTGGTTTCCGGCGGCACATAGGCAGCCGAACCGGAACCTTCGTCGGTCTCAGCCGCACCCTGGATATGGCCCTTGAGGCTGGATTCGCCCTCGGCGCGGACCTTACCCTGCAGTTCCGGCGGAAGCGGCTGTTCGACCTTGATGTCAGGCGTGATGCCCGTTCCCTGGATCGACTTGCCCGATGGCGTGTAATAGAGCGCCGTCGTCAGACGCAGCGCACCGGATTCGCCGAGCGGAATGATCGTCTGGACGGAGCCCTTGCCGAACGAGCGGGTCCCGACAACGGTCGCGCGCTTCAGATCCTGCAGGGCGCCGGCGACGATTTCAGATGCGGAAGCCGAGCCGCCGTTGACAAGCACAACCACCGGCTTGCCATCGGTCAGGTCGCCAGGGCCGGCATTGAAGCGGCGTGTCTCATCTGCATTGCGGCCGCGGGTGGAAACCACTTCGCCGCGTTCCAGGAAGGCGTCGGAGACGTTGATCGCCTGATCCAGCAGACCGCCCGGGTTCAGGCGCAGGTCAAGCACGAAGCCCTTCAGCTTGTCGGCAGGCACGTCGGCCTTGATCTTCTTGATCGCCTTTTCGAGATCGTCATAGGTCTTCTCGGTAAAGGAGATGACGCGCACATAGCCGATATCGCCGGCTTCGACGCGCGATTTCACGGCGCGGACGGCGATGATGTCGCGCATGACGGTGATGTCGAGCGGCTTGTCGGCACCCTGACGGATGACGGTCAGCTTGATTGGCGTATTGACGGCGCCTCGCATCTTTTCGACAGCGTCTTCAAGCTTCAGGCCGCGAACCGCCTGGCCATCGATCTCGGAAATGTAGTCGCCGGCAAGGATACCAGCCTTGGATGCCGGTGTGTCGTCGATGGGCGTGATGACCTTGACGAGTTCGTTCTCCATCGTCACTTCGATGCCGAGACCGCCGAATTCACCGCGGGTCTGGGTGCGCATGTCTTCGGCATCTTTGGAATTCATGAAGCTCGAATGCGGATCAAGCGAGCTCAGCATGCCGTTGATGGCATTTTCGACCAGCTTGTTCTCATCCGGTGGCGTGACGTACTGGGCGCGAACCCGCTCGAACACGTCGCCGAAGATCGACAGTTCCTTATAGGTGGAAGCCCCGGCGGCCTGGGCCGGGACACCGGCCGAATAAATGACGCTCATCGCGGTCGCACCCAACAGTGCTCCGACGATGACAAGAGAAGCCCTACGAATCATTTCGCGCCCTTCCAGTTTCTTTGCTGGCCCACCACGGTTTAGAATCAACCGGAGTGCCGTCTTTTCGGAATTCAATGTAAAGCGTCGGGCGATCCGTTTCCAGCGCCAACGCAGTCGCACTTGCTACTCTTTTCTCACCCATGGCAGCGATCGGTTCGCCAGCAAAGACAAACTTGCCCTGCCGCGCGTTGACCATGTCCATTCCTGCCAGAACAACATGATAGCCGTCGCCGGCGTTCAGGATGATCATCTGGCCATAGCTCCGGAATGCACCGGCAAACACGACCAGCCCATCGGCCGGTGCCGTCACCACTGCGCCGGGGTTGGAGGCCACGGTCATACCGCGTGCCGGGTGTCCCGTTCCGTCTGCATCGCCGAACGCACGCAATATTTCGCCGGCAACCGGAAGCTCAAGTTTTTGCCTGAGGCTTGAAAACGCGTATGCGGGCGCAATGCGGTTTTTGTCGGGCACACCGCTTTCGGCCAATTGCCGGGCATTTTCGCGTTCCTCTTCGGACATCTGCCGCCGACGCTCTTCCTCGGCACGGGCCAGATCCATGCCTTCGCGCACGGATGCGATCTGTCCTTCAAGCCCCTGAATAAGATCCTGAAGCGAGGTGGCGCGGCCAACAAGTTCCTGAGAACGCGCGCGTTCTGCGGCGAGCTGTCTTTCATTCTCGGCGTTCAGCTTGGCGTTTTCAGCCAGCAGCAGGTTCATCCGTCGTTCTTCCTCGACGCCTGCCGTGATGGTTTGCGAAACGGTTTCCTTTTCCCGTGCCGCCTCGGCCTGAAGGCTCGCGAGATTTTGAAGATCCGTGACCAGTCTTTCGGCCTCGGCCCGCATGCCGGGCACGACGGCGCCGAGCAGGATGGCGCTTCTCACGGAACCCAGCGCATCATCGGGGGAGACCAGCAGCGCCGGCGGCGGGCTGCGGCCCATGCGCTCCAGAGCACCCAGCACTTCGGCGAGAATCGAGCGACGCCCCCTCAGGGCCACGCGGATCTTGTCTTCCTGCACTTTGAGCGAGGCGAGCTTGTCTTCGCTCACCTGTATCTTCGACTGCAGGTCTTTGCGCCGTGCGGCTGAATCGATCAGAGCCTGGCGCATATCCGCAGACGTTTTCTTGATGCCGGAAATGCTGTGCTCGATCTGGGCGACCTTTTCCGACGAGAGGCTCATGCTTTTGGCCAGCACTTCCAGCTCGCCGCGGGTCTCGTTGCGTCTCTTTTGAAGATCGGCTGTCGGATCGGCCAAGGCTTCGGCCGCGGGCGGGGAGGGTTGGGCTGCAGGCGGTGCCGGTTCCTGTGCCAAGGCAGTCCAGTGAAAGGGGGGCAGGCGGAGAGGCGCGAAGGCAAGCGCCGATGCCATCGCTGGCAGCGCAAGGCCCAGGGCTATGGCTCTCCTGATTGTCATCGCGTTCTCGAATTTTGCAGCGGACCGGTGGAGCCTAAGCTGATTTGCCGGGGCCAGCCATAAACAACATCGTGTTTTGCAACATCGGCCCGGAAGGTAAACGAAGTCTAAACGCGGTGGTAGGGATGGCCTGAAAGGATGGTCACGGCCCGATAAAGCTGTTCGGCTATGAGAATGCGGACGAGCTGGTGCGGCCATGTCATCGAGCCGAGATTGAGGACTACATCGGCGCGTGCGCGAAGATCCGGGTCTAGCCCATCGGCGCCGCCGATCGCGAGCATCATGTCGCGCTTGCCGCCGTCCTTGTATTTGTCGATCAGGCCGGCAAATGCCTCGCTGTCCAGCGCCTTACCGCGTTCATCGAGGAGCACCAGAATGGCACCATCGGGAAGGGCCTTTTCGAGTGCGGCTGCTTCCTCGCGCTTGCGCGTTTCCGCATTGGAAGCGCGGCTTTCCGGCACTTCGATCATCTTTGCAAGTTCGAGCCCGATCGCGGGCCCGGCCTTGGAGAAACGGTCCAGATAGCGGGACGCAAGATCCTTCTCCGGTCCGGCTTTGAGCCGTCCCACGGCGAAAAGGCTGATGCGCATGTCCTGATCCGTTGTTTTTGAGAGCTCTCGGAAGCCACCGCGCCGGCACGTCGTCAACGCGCCGCCGTCAGCATGCAATCGTCGCCTCTGGTCGGCTCAGGACTGTCCCGGCCTGTTAGTGAAGCACTGTGCCTTCCTCGACATCCGGAGCGGCCCACATCTTTTCGATGTTGTAGAACTCGCGGATTTCGGGGCGGAACACATGGATGATGATATCACCAGTGTCAATCAGCACCCAATCACCCGTCTCCATGCCTTCGACACGGGCGCCGCCGAGGCCCTCCGCTTTCAGGTCGGTGATGAGGTGATCGCAGATCGCCATGACATGCCGGCTCGATCGTCCGGAGACGACGACCATGTAGTCTCCGAGAGCGGATTTTCCGGCAATATTGATGGTGACGATATCTTCTGCTTTGGAGTCCTCAAGGCTGGTGAGGACCTGATCGAGGGCATGGGCGGCGGCATCATCGCCACGTTCCAGGCTCTGTGGGATGACGGTGGCCGTCCTTCCCTTGGCGTGTACTGTTGTCAGGGTCGTTCCTTTCGTCCGGTAACAGCAACATCCTCTTCGCGCGAATCCCGTCTGATGACCGGCCGCATACCGAAGGTGGCATTGAATGCTTTATCTTTCAAGTGATCGGAATGTTCCACTTCAGGAATCGGACGTCTTTCCCGATGCCCGGATTGCGGTCGAACTCAGGGCCGATCGCGGACCGTGGATAAAGGTCCAGGCGGGCGGGCGGCGCTTCCACAGCGTTCCGGCATCCGTCTCGTCAACACGGGCATGCTGGAATGTGCGGGCCATCTTGGATGACAGGAATGAAAGTGTCGCACCCGGCCGGTCTATGACGGCGATCGGGAAGGTGGAGACGATCTCCTGCCACTTCTGCCAGTGGTGAAAGGTCCTGAGACTGTCTGCACCCATGATCCAGATGAAATGGATATGCGGATTGCGCGCCTTGACGAAGGACAGCGTATCGGCGGTATAGGCGCCGCCGAGCGCTTTCTCGAATGCGGTGACCTTGATGCGCGGATCCTGGATCAGCCGCTCGCTCATGGCGATGCGGTCGGGGAGGGACGCGAGTTCCGACCGGCTTTTCAGCGGATTGCCAGGTGTCACCATCCACCACAGCTGATCGAGTCCGAGCCGGCGAAGGGCGATTTCGGCGACCAGAAGGTGACCTTCATGTGGAGGGTTGAACGAACCGCCAAAAAGGCCGACGGCCATGCCCCGTTCCACATGCGGCATGGCGAGATGGCGTCTTTCGATCCGTTCTATCGTCACGTCAGGGCCGGATCTGGCCGGTGCCGTGCACCTTGTATTTGAACGAGGTCAGCTGTTCGACGCCAACAGGGCCGCGCGCATGCATCTTGCCCGTGGAAATGCCGATCTCGCCGCCCATGCCGAATTCACCGCCATCGGCAAACTGGGTAGACGCGTTGTGCAGGAGGATCGCCGAATCGATCTCGTTGAAGAAGCGCGCGACCACTGCCGGATCTTCCGCAATCACCGCTTCGGTGTGGCTGGACGAATAGGTGTTGATGTGGCGGATCGCACCGGAAATGCCATCGACGATCGCCACCGAAATCACGGCATCGAGATATTCCGTATGCCAGTCATCCTCGTTCGCCGGCTTGAAGCCCGGGTGAACCTTGAGCACGGCCGCCGAAGCGCGGATTTCGCAGCCGGCTTGCGTCAGCGCTTCCAGCACCGGCATCAGGTGGGTCCCGATCGCGGCGCTGTCGACCAGTAGTGTTTCTGCCGCACCGCAGACGCCGGTGCGGCGCATCTTGGCGTTGACGACGATCGCCTTTGCCATTTCCAGATCCGCTGACGCATCGACGTAGATGTGGCAGAGACCTTCCAGATGCGCAAAGACCGGCACGCGGGCTTCGGACTGGACGCGGGCGACCAGGCTTTTTCCGCCGCGGGGAACGATGACGTCGATAGCGCCGGAGAGGCCCGACAGCATGGCGCCGACGGCCGCCCGATCGGTCGTCGGCACGAGCTGGATCGCATGTTCGGGTAGACCCGCCTGCTTGAGGCCCGCCACCAGGCAGTGATGGATTGCCTGCGATGAATGGATCGAATCCGAGCCGCCGCGCAGGATCACCGCATTGCCGGCCTTGAGGCAGAGCGCGCCGGCGTCGGCCGTCACGTTCGGGCGGCTTTCGTAGATGACGCCGATCACGCCAAGCGGCGTGCGGACACGTTCGATATGGAGCCCGTTCGGGCGATCCCATTCGGCGATCACTTCACCGACCGGATCCTTGATCGCGGCGATTTCGCGAAGCGCCTCCGCCATGCCGGCGATCGACTTTTCGGTGAGGGTCAGCCGGTCGATGAAGGAGGGGAGGAGCCCCTTGCCCTCGATGTTGCGAAGATCTTCGGCATTGGCGCTCAGGATCGCGGCGCTGTTGGCGAGAACCAGATCGGCCATGGCATTGAGCGCGACGTTCTTCTGCTCGGTCGATGCCGTTGCCAATGCGCCGGCTGCAGCCTTTGCGTTGACGCCGATCGCATCCATGATTGCGGCAACGTCGGTCATCTGGACCTTATCCAACATGAACGGCATCCTCCTTGCGGGTGGTCGTGCGCCTGATCGCGCCTGTCATAACAAGGTCGTCGCGATGGACCATGGCGGCACGGCCGGCATAGCCCAGAATGGCTTCAATTTCCGCCGATTTGCGGCCGGTGATCTGGCGTGCCTCGTCGGCATCGTAGCTGACAAGACCGCGGGCAATCTCGCGGCCTTCCGCGCCGATGATCGCAACCGTGTCGCCCCGGTGAAAATTGCCCTCGATGCGGCGCACGCCGGCGGGCAGCAGACTTTTGCCAGAACCCAGCGCGTGTTCGGCGCCTTCGTCGACCACAAGTTCGCCGGCCGGCTGCAACTGTCCGGCAATCCAGGTCTTGCGCGCCGTCACTGGTGTGCCCGACGGGGCAAACCAGGAGGATCGCGCGCCCTGTTCGATGGCGCGCAGCGGATGATCGGGCTTGCCGGATGCGATGATCATGGCGCAGCCCGCAGTCGTCGCGATCTTGCCGGCGTCGATCTTGGTGCGCATGCCGCCGCGCGACAGTTCGGATGCCGCACCGCCGGCCATCGCCTCGATTTCTTGCGTGATGACTTCGATACTCTCGAGAAACTGCGCATTCGGATCGAGATGCGGCGGTGCCGTGTAGAGCCCGTCGATATCCGACAGGAGAACCAGAAGGTCGGCGCCGGTCATGGTGGCGACGCGCGCGGCAAGCCGGTCGTTGTCGCCGTAGCGGATTTCGGATGTCGCGACGGTGTCGTTTTCGTTGATGATCGGAACAGCGCCGATCTTCAGAAGCTGGTTGATCGTGGCACGGGCGTTGAGATAGCGGCGACGCTCTTCCGTATCGCCCAGCGTCAGCAGGATCTGTCCCGCGACGATCCCGTCCCGCGACAGGCTTTCCGACCAGGCGCGGGCCAGCGCGATCTGGCCGACGGCTGCCGCTGCCTGGCTTTCCTCCAGTTTGATGGCGCCGTGGGGAAGGTCCAGCACAGTCCGGCCGAGGGCGATCGCGCCGGAGGAGACGACGAGAACATCGATACCCTTCGCCCGAAGCGCGGCGATGTCGGCGCAGATCGCGTCGAGCCAGGGAGATTTCAGGCCGGTCTTGCGATCGACCAAGAGGGCCGAGCCGATCTTGATGACGATCCGGCGATGGTCGCCAAGCGGCTTGCGGCCGCCGGCTTGCCCGGAAGAGGCGTGCTTTTGACCGATCTCGTGGCCTGGCGTCATTCGTCGACGTCCTCGTCGAACTCCTGAACGGGAACGGAGCGGTTCGGCAGGGCCGTGTCTTCGCCGACGCTTGCCGCGACGATGACATCGCGCAACGCGCGCAGAACATCGGTCATACCCGTGCCGGTGATGGCGGAAATCAGGAAAGGTTTCTGGCCGCAGGCTTTCTCAAGCTCCTTGGCCTTCTTCTTCAGTTCCTTCTCGTCGAGAACGTCGATCTGCGACAGCGCAACGATTTCGCGCTTGTCGGTCAGGCCGCCGCCATAGGCCTGAAGCTCGGTCTTGACCGTCTTGTAGGCTTTGCCGACTTCCTCCTCGATGGAGGAAACGAGGTGGAGCAGAACGCGGGTGCGTTCCACATGGCCAAGAAAGCGGTCGCCGATGCCGACGCCTTCATGGGCGCCTTCGATCAGGCCCGGAATATCGGCGAGAACGAACTCGCGCCCGTCGATCGTGGCAACGCCGAGGTTCGGGTGCAGCGTGGTGAAGGGATAGTTCGCAATCTTCGGGCGGGCGCGGGTAACCGAGGCCAGGAAGGTCGATTTGCCGGCATTCGGAAGGCCGACAAGTCCTGCATCGGCAATCAGCTTCAGCCGCAGCCAGATGGTGGCTTCCTCGCCTTCCAGACCGGGGTTTGCCCAGTTCGGTGCCTGGTTCGTGGCGTTCTTGAAATGCGTGTTGCCGAAGCCGCCATTGCCGCCCTTGGCAAGCCTGAACCGCTGACCTTCTTTGGTCATGTCGATGATCAGCGTTTCGTTGTCTTCCTCGAAGATCTGCGTGCCGACCGGAACCTTGAGGGTGACACTGTCGCCATTGGCGCCGGTGCGGTTGCGGCCCATGCCGTGAATGCCGACCTTTGCCTTGTAATGCTGCTGGAAACGAAAATCGATCAGCGTGTTGAGGCCGTTGACGGCTTCGACCCAGACATCGCCGCCACGGCCGCCATCGCCACCGTCAGGTCCACCGAATTCGACGAATTTTTCCCGTCGGAACGAAACTGCGCCCGCGCCGCCGTCACCGGAGCGGATATAGACTTTTGCTTCGTCGAGAAATTTCATCGGTCTGGTAGTCCTGTTCTTGGTCGCTCCCGCTCTCCGGCGGGACGTACTTAAGGTTTTCGATACCGTCCGACAGGCTTTAGGTCAAAGCCTATCGACAGAATGCGCTGAAAACGGCCGCGGCGGACAAGCCATCCGCCGGGGCCGATCGTGATCAAGGCATGATCAGGCGCGATCATGCCGGGGAGCGGGTGCCAGAAGCCGGAAATCCTCCGGCACAAGCTCCGTCTCGATATGCGGTACCATGACATTGCGGGCACGGTTGAACACATCGCTTGCGCCGGTGATGCGGAAGCCGAGCTTTGTCTGCACATTGAGCGAACCGAGATTGTCGGCAAACGCGCCCGAATGGACGACAGTGTCCGGCATGCGGCGGAAGAACCGGTCGAGGACCCCCGACGCTGCCTCGCTCATATAGCCGCGATCCCAGTAAAGCCGGTTCAGCCAGTAACCGAGATGCCAGCGGCCGTGCCTGAGTTCCAGCCCGACAATGCCGATATGCACATCGTCGCCGGTGGTGATCGCCAGCTGCCAGTTTGGCAGGATGCCTGATGTCTGCGGCACCAGCCAGTCGAGCGCATCCTGACGGTCATAGGGCTGTGGCACGCGCGACAGCATGCGGCTGACCTTGAAATCGCTAAGCGTTTCGGCAATCGCTACCGCATCCGACAGGCGGTGCGGGCGAAGCGTCAGGCGCTGCGTAACGATTTCAGGGCAGGGGCCAGGCTCAGTGCGAACCGCTTTTGCCTTTTCGAGAACGACGGCACTCATCTCAGCTCTCCCCAGCTTCTCAGCGACATCCATGTCTTGCGGTCCAGCCGGAACCATTCGACGGGGACCATTCCGCCCACCGCCAGGCATTCGATCATGCCGGTGCCCTGGAACTGGAAGCCGCATTTCTGGATCACCCGCTTCGACGCGATATTGGTGACCCGGCAACGGGCATCGATGTGATCGATATGGCTGCGGGTGCGGAAGGCCATGTCGATCAGCGCATGCGCCGCTTCCGTGGCATAGCCCTTGTTCCAGTGGGGTTCGCCCAGCCAGTAGCCGATTTCGAGGGTTCGTTCGTCAACCTGGGGTTCGAGCGCGCAGCAGCCGAGAAACTGGCCATTGTCAGCTCGGGTCACGGCATAAACGCATTTGCCAATCTCGCCCGCATTCGTGCGTCGCACGAAATCGGCCGCGTCTTTAGACGTGTAGGGATGCGGCATGCGCGACACCATGGTCGCAATGTTCGCATTGTTGGCGAGATGGGCAAGTGCGTCAATATCGTCTTCGTGCGGTGCGCGCAGAACAAGGCTCTGCGACAGTAAGACGGGGCAATCGCTTCTCAACCGGTCCGGCCTGAGCCGTTCCTCTGGTCTTGTTTCCGGCGGCCGTAATTGGCCAGCCCTTACTAATTCGCCTTGCATGGTTCAGTCTCCTTTGAGGGATAAAAGAAAAAGGGAAGATGGGTAGCGCCCCATCTCCCCTTTTCTTTGACTGAACCTTCAAACGTTCAACCGGGTCGATGAGACGCCGGTTGCTTAACGCTTGCCGGCTTTATTCTGCGGCTTCGGCTTTCGGCATAACGGACACGTATACGCGGCCATTAGCGCGCGTACGGTAATTCACGTTGCCTGCCGTCAGTGCGAAGATCGTGTGGTCTGTGCCGATGCCGACATTGGCGCCCGGATGCCACTGCGTGCCGCGCTGACGCACGATAATGTTGCCCGGAATGACGACTTCGCCACCGAACTTCTTCACGCCAAGGCGCTTGGACTGAGAATCGCGACCGTTACGCGACGAGCCGCCAGCTTTTTTATGTGCCATTGGTGTTCTCCTTTAACTTTCGAAAACCTGGATTAGCCGAGGATGTCCGTGATGCGGACGACCGTGTGATGCTGGCGATGACCGCGAATACGCTTGGAATTCTGGCGGCGACGCTTCTTGAAGGACAGAACCTTCTTGCCACGGTTATGCTCTACAACTTCAGCCTTGACCGTCGCACCCGAAACGAAGGGGGCGCCGAACTTGGCATCGGCGCCGACGCCGATGACCAGGATTTCGTTGAATTCTACGATTGCGCCAGCTTCTGCTTCCAGCTTTTCGATGGTGAGCACGTCGTTGGCGGCCACGCGGTACTGTTTACCGCCGGTCTTGATGACTGCGAACATTGGTTATCCTTTCATGTTCGTTCCGGCTCTATCCCCGAAAGGACGGCCGTCTTTTTCTCAGTCGGGCTATAGCAGGGCTGCGAAAGAACGATCTTCCAGAACGGACCTGCCGGTGATTTTCTGCACGCCTTGGCGTGCAAGGTCTGATCTGGACATTTTTCCAGACTTCGACGCGTCCGGCCTTACGCGAGGCCCTAAAAACTGTCAAGGCGAAAGGATATGAAGACTTGCATTTCACCCCTTGCCAGCCCGATTTTTCGCCGCTATGAGACAGCCGCGCATCAAATGCGCCGACCAGCAAAGCGGAGAGGTGGCTGAGTGGTCGAAAGCACCGCACTCGAAATGCGGCATACGGGCAACCGTATCGTGGGTTCGAATCCCACCCTCTCCGCCATCGCTGTACCACTGAATTTCCCTTTGATTGGGCACTGTGACTGGGCTTTGTACCTCACATTGTACCAGGAAATTCAATGTATTTTACCCGGTCAGCTGCCGGATTTCGATTTCAAATTCGCGTACCCCGCGATTTAATTGACCGGCTCGGCAACACACCGCTCCGCATCCCCTTGAAAAGCACTGGCGTATCGGCGGCCAAAAAGACTGCTCGTTTACTCGCCGGTCATGCCGAACGCTTATTCATGGCAGTTCGCACCACCGGACTTACAAATATGACAATCGCCGATATGCGCGGCCTCATTATCGATCAACTTGTCGACCTCCTTGAAGCGACCGTCGAGGACGCATTCTCCATGGTCGAGATGCAGGAAAAGGCTCGCGAAAATGAAATTAAGGCGCTGAATTTACGACACCAGCTGGAGCAAATTCAGCACCATTCCTCGACCGCGCTGAAAATCCAGGAAGTCGGTCAGCGAATCGAGAGGCTACAGAGGCAAGCCGATCAAGTCGGCTCCAATGGCATGCAAGGTGTGAAGGCAGACCTTGATGTTCTTGCAAGCTTAGTCGCTCAATCACTGGACGGCGGCCCGCAGCGCCCTCTTCTGTCAGAATGCTTGGAGCAGTGGACCAACGAGATTCGGTATCATGAGGGCATTGACGCGAAAAAAGTGAGGACAGACCAGAATCGGATAAATGATTTTAAGGAGTTCGCTGGCGACAAGCCGGTGAACAAATATGGATACTTCGATTTTCAGAAATTCGCGAGCCTACTGGCTCGTGTGCCATCCAATTACTCGAAGCTTCCTGAATTAAGGGGCAAGACAAGGCAAGAGGCAGCTGACTACAACAGTGGCTTAAGACCTGAAGAGCGGCTGGATACACTCGTCGGAAAAAGTATCGAAGACAATTACCTGTCGCCTTTGCGAATGTTTTTTCGTGACATGGCCGCCCAATATCAGTTTCGTTCGCCATTGGCCGAGTCGAACATCCGAATTCCAAAAGACGCAAAGGAATCCGTCGACAGAATCCCGTTCGAGGTGGAAGACCTCAATGCCTGGTTTGCACATGCAGCAAAAGAATCGCGGCCAGATCACAAGTGGCTTCCACTCCTCGGTATGATAACCGGAGCCCGGGTTGGTGAGTTGATCTTCCTCCAGGGGAAAGATGTTTATCCGATGATCGGTTCCGATGGAGAGCTTTCCTGGGTCCTCGATTTGCGAACGGATTTGATTGACGAGGGTGGCGGCAAGGAAAAGCGGCAGCTAAAGAATAGGCCTAGTCGCCGATTGATAGCGTTGCATGAGGTTTTCGAGGAGGCGGGTTTTATCGAGTACGCTCGCGATAGAGAAGCCACAGAATGGGTCTTTCCGGCAGCTTTCCGGTTCAACAAGGAGAAGGTCAAGGACCCAGCTGACGCCGCTAGTAAACGGATGAACAACATGCTGAAAAAAGTCGGGATTCACAAAACCATCGAGAGCACGTTTCATAGCACGCGCCACAATGCGAAAGACGCGATGCGCTTGGCTCTTATAGATGAGCGAACAAGCGATCTTCAAAGCGGCCACCGGCTGCCTACCGTGTCAAAGAACTACGGAAAAAAGCATCTAAAAAAGGAAGAACTTGAGGTTTTGAAAGCAATGCCTCTGCCGCATGGTCTCGACCTTTCCCCGTATCTCAAACGCTGACGTAACTCCCGCGTTAGGGCACTTAGCCTGCCCGTATGGAACTTGACTGTTGCCACAGATGCGCTGACCATTTGGATTGTCTACAATCAGTCCAAACTTATGTCCCCCCAACAATCTCCCTTTTCTCGGGCGTTGCCTCTGGCAAAACGTCTGCTCAATCTCGGCATCAATCCATTCCAGTCCCAAGAACACAGGTATATTGTCCTATTGGGCGATGGTTCTGGCGAAATCGTGGATTGGGGGCGACCGTTGCGGGGCTCGCGGTTCTTTGAACCGAATGCTGTCCGCAAGGATCGACCAATGGTGGCCGATTTCGAGGCATTCGCGGAGGAAGACGGCCTTAAAGACTGCGTTTTCTGGTGTATTGGCCTTACCGGAGCTAAAGCGGACTCCGAGTGCCTTGAGGCCGCGTTAGAGGGCTTCAACGACAGGATCAATATCGAGTTTAGCGAACTGCGGAACAGCGGCCGATTTGAGCAGCTGCTTCTCGTAATTCATCCTCGTTACGACCAAGTGTCTGGCCTCTTCGATTTGCATGCTCATTTCGTTGCCAGGATTCCCGTCGAACATCGAGATGCGGTCGCGCATCGATTGCGCCGCAAATTCAGCAAAACCGATTTCCCGCACAATCGCATTCGCAAGGCAGCGGCGGTGGCGACGTACATGCTGTGGGGAATCTTCCGTAATAAGATCATGATCGATTGGCCAGACAGTGCCCTGATAGCGGCTTGGAAGCTTACTGAGAGCCGCTTTCACTTCGTGAGGACCGGAGGCTCCTTCGCTCAGTGGAGAGCTTCAAAAGCGCGGCTGAAGGAGAAGGCGTGCTCGACCGTCGATGACGCCCAGAAACGCTGTAATCGAGAGGCAACAGCCGATCCACGGCAGCAAGTCGTTAATGGTGACAGGCTGCTTTCCAAGATTATGGTCAAAATTCGTGGTGTTAAAACGCTTGCTCTTCTGTTTGAAGCGGCACCAGACAGAAAGACCTCCGACGATGTTTCATCTGCACCGGAGGAACGGGAGTATTCTTCAGCGGCTAATATCATAACTCAGGATGTCATAGGGCATCGCTCCGCCGCCGGGTCGCAACGGTCGTCGGAAGCTGCAAGCAAGGCCTGGAGCACCTTTAAAAGGCACCTGAGGGACGTAGGGAGACCGGTTTCGTTTCTGATAGGTAGAATTTACGAAGCCGGGAAAGCGCTGTTAAGAAAGCTTACGTGTTAACGCAGGAAGCTCGATCTCTGTGATTCCGAGAACTCGCATACCATCAGGCCGTAGATCACCGGTCGGAGAAACGTGGCGATACAAAGTTTGGCGGGAAATCTTCAACTCAGTACAAAGATCGGCAACGACCGTTCCCTGTTTACCCATGGAGGCTTGGGCAAGGCGAACCTTTGCTGAGGTCATCGTTGGTTTTCGACCCCCGACCCTTCCACGAGCGCGGGCTGACCGCAAACCGGCGATTGTTCGTTCTCGGATCAGCTCACGTTCGAATTCAGCCAGACTGGCGAAAATTCCGAACATGAGCTTTCCTTGGGCAGACCCGGTATCGATAGGCGTTTGTCCGGATAATACGCGAAAGCCAATGTCCCTTCTGGAGAGGTCATCCACGGTGGTAACCAGATGACGGAGATCGCGGCCCAGTCGGTCGAGTTTCCAGACAGTCAGCGTATCACCAGGGCGAACGGCTTTGAGGCAATTCTCCAAACCGGCACGATCATCTTTCTTCCCCGATGCGAAATCTTGATAAATCATTGCCGGGTTCACCCCCGCAGCAATCAGCGCATCTCTCTGGAGGTCGAGCGTTTGACTTCCATCCGCCTTCGAAACTCGCATATATCCGACCAATTCACCCATCACAAAATTCCTTGTCACTTAAACGTTCGTTTATGAGACTAAGAATGAAGGCGGACACCATCGGCGGCAACCCGTCACTTTACCCGTAACCTTTTCAATGTCATGGAAACGATGTTGCTGCGCGTGACAATCAGCTTTCGATGTCCACCCGGGTGGGCTTGTACAGCGGTGTGATCGGTCGACAAAGTGCCGTTATCTCAAACAGATGCTGTTCATGCTTTCGATATCTGCCATTTGGCGAAGTCCACAAAAACGTAAGAGAACCAATAGATAAGGGTTGGAACCAAAAGCGCAAACAGCGGCTCCGAGCCACCGATACGCGAAAGGTTGAAGTTTGCTCGGGCACCAAGGTTGTGAAAAGTTCTATTTCGAACGGTTACAACGAAAGAGCCGACATCCTTGAATGGGACGGAAATCGTCCCGTTCTCCTCATCGATCACAAGGGATTTTACTTCTGGCACGATAATGGTTTTAAATTCATCTATGAGTTCAATGGCGAGGTCGCCCTCTAATTCTGCCAAAGAAAAGTCCAACGTTGCGCCCGCGAAACTATCGTTCAAACCGCTGTAATGCTGTAAGAACCTCTGCAACATAATCAACTCGCCTTGAGCTTTCTTATCTTCGTAAATACTCGAAAGAAAGCTGTATGCCGTTCGAAAGTCCTTCTCGTTAGAAATATATATTAGAGGACACGCCACCGATATTCGTTCAAGTATACGGTAAATATAAAGGAAGCTTTCGGTGAATTTTCCGTCACCGACGGACTTTAGTAGAAATCCAAGTTCCGCAAGCACCTCTATGTAAAATCCTTTGTTGAGGATGCCAGCTTTCCGGAAGAGAGCAATAAGTTCGGGCTCGGTTGGACGATCCTCAAAAACGTAGTCAAGAATCCGGTCAATCCCATCCAACGTGATATCGTCACCCGGATTTATGAAATTCTTTTGCGCCTGGTAGAGAATTTCATCGGTTTCGTCATTGCGCAGATGTGCTGTCCCAGACAGCAGGCGCAAAATCTTGATGATTTCAGGAGGATCGCTGTCGAGAAGCAACGAGGGACTGCAGGACCCCGGTGGCACTTCGAATTTTTCGACTATTTTGAGCTTGACGACTGGCATTAGTTGGCCGTCAATTCAAAGAATACTTCCGTGAGTTGATCTTCCGGGGCGTCCTTCAAGTCGCCAATATTTGCGATGAAATGCAGAGACAACTCCCTACGATACTTGCCTACATTAACCTTCGACGGATTGATCGCCTGGAACGCGGCTTCGAACGCAGCTATACATGCGCTGAAATGATCTGGGGTAAGCTGGTTTAGCTCTGACATCGACTTTTTGGCACCCAACGTAAAGCCAATCAAATTATTTTCGTTTCGCAGCCAATCCTTGGAATCGTTATTTACTGAGACCCTGTCAACCTGGACTAGAACATCGGTGAAGCTCGTTTGTTCTGACGTGAGGCCGGACTCCATCACCTTTCCAACAAGGATTTCATCCAGCTTCTCCTCTATGAACCGCGAATTCTGGTTGTTCGGGCCACCTGTGAGAAAAGCTAGGTAGGCTGACGCCACGTCAGCCATACGGAAACTGCCTTTAGGGGAATTCTGCTCTGTTTCTTTTTCCTTAAGGATTGTGATGTTGCTGAGAGCGCCATCAGCTATCATCTTGCCGATAAGGTTTCCGGTCAGCATCTCAACCTGATGTCGAACAGTCATAGGCTTCTGACCGTTGTTGAGAGTAATCATCCGGTATAAAAGAAGATCGTATTTTTCGGCGATGATGACGTTCAGGAAAATAGGCCGGGTTGGATCGAAGCCGTCCTCTTTGCTGGCTGCCTCCAGCGTGTTAAGCCTCTGCATCCCATCGAGCACATACCCCTGGCTGATTTCTTTTTGAATGAAGTCGGAAATGGTGTGTATGTTGACTTCTGCTGACATTTCAACATTGACGAATGCAAGTGTAATCGGCGGCATTATGCACCCGCCAAGAATGTCTTTTTTTAATCTGTCGTAGAAGCGTGGGCGTTGGAGCTTTCTTTGCTCCTCAAATCGGTCAATTAGCGGATAGAAACGCGCAAGCGCATCTTCATATGTAGTGCGACCGCTGATTACGGCGCTCTTAATTACTTCATCCCGCTTAACGTCGAAAAGTTCCATGACTTGTCCCACAATTTAAAATGGCATGATCGTGTTACACTAACGGATATTAATCGTCTCTCACCAATACAGAGCGATACGTGGCAAAAACCCGTAGAGTCATATTCGGTTAACGTTGGCTCCTTCGAACCAATGGGTTTATCACCGGCTATCGGGCTTGTACGGCAAACACCGTAATAGAGGTCATCAAATCTCATCGGCTGCACAAGATTGGTCCGTGTGACAGTCGACATCTTGCGGCCGACTGAAATTCGGTCAACCCTGAATGTAGGCACAAATTATCGAGGGGCCTAAGGCTGCCAGCCATGCGTTTGTTGACGCAGCAGGCCAGGGGGCTGTGCCCCCGTGGACCCCCAAGAAGCGAACATTGACCAAAGGCTCGATAGTAAAAATTCGTATATCAGACGCTGACAAGACGGAGTTAGAGCAGTTTGCCGACTCAGCCGGGAAATCGGTTTCAGAGATTGTGCGTTCTGCAATTAATGAGACCAAACGTGGGCAGGTCGCCGGTCACCAGCGACGCGAAAATATTGCCAAATTGCGCCGTTCCACGAACCGCATGATCGAAGCCTTCGCGGCAAAACCCATTGACGTTCCAAAGCTCAAAGAAATTGCGGTTCAGGTTCGCAAGGATGCCGTCAGGGTGCTGTCGTGATCTGCAGCATGATTATCAAGGCCATCAGGTTTCTCACCAGATCAAACGTCAAGAGGCTGATCAACCACCTAGAAAATGGCAAGGACAATGATGTGGTCGAGTTTGTCAGCGGCACCGCAGCAGATATCACCGACATGCACCTAGATGCATCTGCCAAGCGTTCGACATATGCCATCAGACATTTTATTGTGGCTCCCCATGAAGCGACCACCCGGCAGCAGATGCAGCAAGTGGTGGCAATGATCGCCAAGGAATTCGAATTTGATGCAGCGCGAGCGGTCATTGTAGAACATAAGAAAAAGCGCACTACCGCAGATGCCTACGGTGCACATTGGCACGTTCTCGTTGGCGAAATTGACCCCGCTTCCGGTAAAGCTCTGCGTTGCTCTTTTGATTGGATCATCCACGAGCTTATTGCGCGGTGGTCAGAATTCAAATTCGGGCACAAGTTCGTCTTTGGAAAGCACACGAAATCGGTGATCGCTGGCCTAAAAAAGCGCGGTGCTGTCGATACAGCCCAAGAGCTTGCAACCCAGTCTGCGCGATCCCAGCCACCGCCGGGCGAAGCATTCACGCAATCGCAGCACCAGGAAAAAAAGAGAGCTGGTATCAATCTCCCTGCAATCCGGCAGGTAGTGAAGACCGCAGTGGCAACCGCAACGACACGCGCTGAGCTGGAGGTTTTCCTTAAGTCGAAATCTCTGAGCGTAACGGCCGGTGAAAAGGAAGGGACGTGGATCGTAAATGACCTCGATGGCAATTTGATCGGTTCACTTTCCCGCCTGAGTAGCAGGCGTAAAAAAGATATCGATGATTTGATGAGGAATAGCAAAAATGAACCAGCACCCGGCCAAAGCGACAATCGAGCAGGCAATTCTCAACGAGGCCCTGGGAATACGAGCCCTGCTCGACAAATCAGCCAGCTCCGAGATGCAGGGCTTGGAAATGTTGATCCAGATGCAAAGCAGGATTTTGGAAAGCCTCGAACAGCTCCTTACCAGACTCGAATGTCTCAGCCAGCCGCAGGCAATGCAGCCTCTCCAGGTTTGAAATCAGTTGGTTGGGTTCGAGGGCTTGTCGGGCATCAAACGCGTCTGTCGGAGCTATTGGGGCGGGCGAACACGTTGGCTATGACGCCCGCTGAGCGCGTAATGGCTTCAATATGGCACCTTGAAGAGCAAGCCCAATACGATTTCCATAGAGTGTCGCCCGTCTTCAAGTTTTCGGAAAAGGTTACGAAACTTCAAACTGAAATCAAAAGTCTGGAAAAGAAGCTTCTAGCTGCACGGGATCGCCAATTTGATGCCAGGTCGCGTTTGCGAAAGGCTCCTCGGCTTCGCTGGTGGCATTACCTTATCGGTGTGGCTTTCATCGTAGATCGCCGTTTTCGAGCATTACAGGATGAAGAAAAGGAGTCATCGGACAAGGTATCCGCCTGTGAACGCAGCTTGCACAAGCTGAACGTGACGGTCGTTAACGAGGAAACCGCCGAGAAAAGACGTCATGAAGCTAAAGTCAGGAAAATAGTTGAGTGCAAGCGCGATGCCGGACCGACTCTGGAACTCGTGGAAGCTGCCTATGACACTTTGCGACTACAGCCAGAGTACGCTTTCGGTGGCACAGACTTCGTCCTGCTGAAAGCCCGTGCTGCTCTTCATGACAAGAAGGAAGCTGCACTCAAGGCGTCAATGGCTGAAAGCAATGTCGTTTTGCGCGGACCGACGATCTGATTAAAGCTTCTCCCAAGGAGCAAATCAAAGCTGGCATTGACACCTGAAGATTTTCAAAAAGGATGGTCTCGGGTGAGGAATTGCCGGAATGATCCGGCTTCCAACATTTCAACCGATGCCGATTAGCGGATAAATCCACTAAGTTTCAGACGAAGTCCACTAACCTCTTGCGGCACCTGTAGGGGATTGCGCTAGGGGCTGCTTCAAGATTCCAGCGCTTAAAAACCTTGGCGATCCCTGATTGCTATTGGGGTGACGCGCGGAAACGCGGCTCGGACTTTGACAGGCGTGCCGAAATTGTGTACCACCATGTGCACCCAGACAGTGTCCCGTTCTACGGGAAATCAATGACTTACAACGATTTTGGGAGAGGGTCCCACCCTCTCCGCCATTGGCGAACCTTAAGTCGTGAGGTTCCCATTACCCTGTGGAATCTCTCGCCTGCGCCCTTGTACCATCGGATGTGTTCCGCGCTCGAAGCAACCTCTGCTTACCGTTCGTCATAGAAATTAACACACCTCCATCTGCCTTAACGCGGTCACAGTGTTTCCACGTCGGAGCGGCGTTCCTGAGTGACGTCTTGTCTGTTCCTCGGGCGCTGTGACCTTTGCGCATTTCGGAAGTCTTCCTCGCCAAATCGCCACTCGTCGCCATTGCATCTCCGCATGTCGTTGTCGCGGCAGTCGAATGGGAATGATGGTGGTCTGCTGCTGGGGTTGAGGTACATTGTTTTGCTCGCCTGATCTTTTCGAGGAGGAAGAGATCGAGGAATGCGGCGGAAGTGCCGCTTCTAGCGAACTGCCGGCGAGCAGCATTGGCTTTCCGTCTAATCCAGAGGAGGAATGGGCATGAGCAGGAACAGAGGTGTCGTGTATTTGCGGCCGGGCAAGGTCGAGGTGAGGGATATCGACGACGCCAAGCTTGAGGCGCCGGATGGACGCCGGATCGAGCATGGCGTTATCCTGAAAGTGATTTCCACCAATATCTGCGGGTCAGACCAGCATATGGTGCGCGGGCGCACGACGGCTTTGCCGGGTCTCGTGCTCGGCCATGAAATCACCGGCGAGGTCATCGAAAAGGGCGTCGATGTCGAGATGCTCGAGATCGGCGATATCGTTTCCGTGCCCTTCAACGTCGCCTGTGGCCGTTGCCGCTGCTGCAAGTCGCAGGATACGGGCGTCTGCCTTACCGTCAATCCATCGCGCGCCGGCGGCGCCTATGGTTATGTCGATATGGGCGGCTGGATCGGCGGCCAGGCGCGTTATGTCACTGTTCCCTATGCGGATTTCAATCTTCTGAAATTTCCGGATCGCGACCGGGCAATGTCGAAGATCCGCGATTTGACGATGCTGTCGGATATCCTGCCGACGGGGTTTCACGGGGCGGTCAAGGCAGGCGTCGGGGTCGGGTCGACGGTCTATGTCGCGGGCGCCGGTCCGGTCGGTCTTGCGGCTGCGGCGTCAGCGCGCATTCTCGGTGCAGCGGTCGTGATGATCGGAGACTTCAACAAGGATCGTCTTGCCCACGCCGCAAAGGTCGGCTTCGAGCCGATCGATCTGTCGAAAAGCGACCGGCTTGGCGAGATGATCGCGCAGGTTACCGGCACGGACGAGGTCGATAGCGCCATCGATGCCGTCGGTTTCGAAGCCCGTGGGCATTCGGGTGGCGAGCAGCCGGCTATCGTTTTGAATCAGATGATGGAGATCACCCGCGCGGCGGGCTCGATCGGTATTCCTGGCCTTTACGTGACGGAAGATCCCGGTGCGGTGGATGACGCCGCCAAACAGGGCAGTCTGTCGCTTCGGCTGGGTCTCGGCTGGGCGAAGGCCCAGTCTTTCCACACAGGGCAGACGCCGGTTTTGAAATACAATCGTCAGCTCATGCAAGCCATCCTTCACGACCGGCTGCCGATCGCCGACATCGTCAACGCGAAGATCATCTCGCTTGATGAGGCAGCGCAAGGCTATGAAAGCTTCGACCAAGGGGCCGCGGTCAAATACGTGCTGGATCCTCATGGAGACCTGACGAAAGCCGCGTGATCTGCTTTCGCAGTTTTGCTGCTACCCTTGTCCGGCGCCGTATTGGGCGCCGGACAAGGCAGGTTCGCCTTAACGCCGCCAAGTCCTCACGCCACATGCTTCCAGAAGCCACGCTTGCTCCCGTGCAGACGCTTTAGCGCTGCGACATAGGCCTCGTGGGATTTCAGGGTGCCGGGATCGAGGATATGGGGCGCGAGGGCTTGCGCTGTGGCGAGGTGCCGGGCCGCGTGCTTGTAGCGGCTGGCTTTTCCGTGATCGAGCGAGAAGTCGATCATGCTGCGCAGGATCAGCGTTGCGGCAAGAGGATGATGGGGTGAGAGCGCTTCGGCAGCTGGTGTCATCAGGTCGTAGAGATCGCCATTCAGTTCTGCCGGCCTGTTGATCACCAGTTTCGCCGCCTGGCCCAATGCAGGCCAGCGCAGGAAGAAGGCGAGCGCCTCGTGAACATCCGGGAATGTCTGGGCATAGGCAAACGCCCTTTCCTCGGCGTCCATATCGTCGAAATCCGGCAGGCGTTTCAAGAATGCGCGCAGGTGAATGTCGCTGAGCGACTGTTCGAACCATCGCCAGCGATCGACCTGCGCTTCGTCGGTGCGTCCCAAGGTTTCCAGCGTCTCGGCGCGGGCAAGCTGCCACTCCATCTCGCGGTCGGGCGAACCGGTTACGTCCGCGCCATCGAGTGCCTGCAGCGCGTCATCGGCGCGCCCTGCGGAGAGGAGACGGCGGGCGATTTCGGCAGCGATCACCGGTATCCGGCGGGTTTTCTCGGGCTGTTGCGCAATGTAGGCATCCACATCTCCCGTGGCATCGGCGATTGCCTGAAGCGCGATACGCACCGTCGTCTCGCGATGCCGGTCGCTCTCATCGGGCTCGTTCAACCACTGCACAAGCAGCGATTTCAGGCGGTCGAGGCCTTCTGCCCCGAGGGCCGGGGCCATGGCTGGAATGAACGGGTCGAATTGACCGTGTCCATTGTTCTGAACCGCTGCCAGAACCCTGTCGGCCAATATATCGGGGTCGATGCCCGAGGCGCTGGCGATGGTGCCGGCATCGCTGCAGGCCTGATGGAAACTTGCAAGCAGCACGCCGCTCGCATCGTCCGTTCTGTCGAAGATCGGCTCACCGAGGGCAAGGAACTGCCAGATCAGCTCGAAGCCCTCACTGGGATCGTCCGGCGCCACGGTCTCGACAATCGTCTTGCGCTGGGTTTCGAGGTCGGCCTTCGTCGCCTTCACCCGTCGCCAGCTGATGAAGGTCCGGGCGCGAGCGATGCTACCGAGCCGCTTGCGAACTTCTCGCGCCACTTCGCCGCTGCTGTGGCTGCCGGCCAGTTCCATGCGCAGTCGGCGCTTGTTTGCGGCGCTGCCCATGCTGATCTCGATCAGCAGCTCGGCAAGTAGTTGCGTGCCGAGCGCTTCCAGGTTCTTCGCGTTGAGGGTCGTCTTCGTGGCCATGGCGATGTCGATACGGTCTTGCGTGAGGTGTCGGGAGCGACAGTTCAGAACCGGACCGGGATTTGCAAGTGTTTCAGCCCGGTTTTCGTCCTTGGCTTGCTGCCGAGCGCTGTCGAGGACCTTTCACGCCGACGGAATCATTGGTAGAGGGTCGCCATGAACGCGCTTTCCGATGCCGCTCCGATCTATAACCCGCCGCAGGATCCCTATCTTTCGCTGCTGCACCGCGATGCGCATCTGCTTGTGTTCAACAAGCCGAGCGGTCTGTTGTCGGTGCCCGGGCGGCATCCGGCGCTCTCCGACAGTCTCCTAACCCGGGTCCAGAAAGATTATCCGCAGGCGCTGATCGTGCACCGGCTGGACAAGGATACATCCGGTGTCGTGGTGATGTCGCTCAACCGCCGGGCACATGCGCTTGTCGCAGCGCAGTTCGAAGGGCGGACCACGCGGAAGTCCTATGTGGCCGAAGTCTGGGGAAGGCTCGAGCAGGCGGAAGGCGTGGTCGACCTGCCGTTGGCGATCGATCCGGATAACAAGCCGCGCCACCGCGTCGATCCTGAGCACGGCAAGCCGGCGCAGACGCGCTGGCAGGTGATGGGATACGGCGAGAACAGGACGCGGCTTCGGCTGTTTCCGCTGACGGGACGCACCCATCAGCTGCGCGTGCATATGAAAGCGCTGGGACATGTTATCATCGGCGACGAGTTCTATGCCGAGGGCGATGCGCTTCTGGCTGCGAACCGTTTGCTTCTCCATGCCGAAGAACTAAGCTTCCGCCATCCTGACGGTTCGGACGTCACGTTCACCGCTCCAACGCCTTTCTGAGATCGGACATTGGCACAAAACCTCGAGAAAACGCCGCTGATCGTCGATTTTGTCGGTGGCGCAGTCGGCCACCGTTTCCGCTCCGGCGAGGGCCGCAAACAGGACCTGCCGAAGGCCGTCGGGTTTTCGAGCGGCACGATCCCTGATGTCGTCGATGCGACGGCAGGCCTCGGCCGGGATGCGTTTCTGCTGGCATCGCTCGGCGCGCGCGTCACGCTGATCGAGCGATCCGAAACGATGCATGCGCTGCTTCTGGAAGGGCTCGAACGGGCGCGGGCGGAAGGCGGGCGCCACGCGGAAACCGTGTCTCGGATGACGCTGGTGCACGGGGATTCCTGTGTTCTGCTGCCGCAGATGAGGCCACAGGTGATCCTGATCGATCCCATGCATCCGCCACGCGACAAGACGGCTCTGGTGAAGAAAGAGATGCGGCTGATCCGGGATATCGTCGGGACCGATGCGGATTCCGTGCAGCTCATGCAGGTCGCGCTGGAGGCGGCCCAAAACCGGGTCGTGCTGAAGTGGCCGCTGCGCGCCGAGCCGATGCCGGGCGTGCGCAAACCGTCCCACCAGATATTGGGGAAAAGCACCCGGTACGACGTGTTCGTCAAGGCGAAGATCAGCACGGAGTAGGCGTTCATGGCTGCCGGTTGTTGCCCTGCGGCGACGGTTGCGCATAGTATCCCGCAATCATTGGGAGTGCCTTGCCGATGTCAGACAGTGACCAGAAGTCCGGGCCGTTTCCGGAAGAGCCCGGGATCCTTGAATTTCTCGATATCTGCGATCGCTTCTATCCTGTCGGCGCCGTGGATGCGCCGATCGAACAGCAGCGGGACTGGTATGATGCGCTCTGCGCCCGCTTCGACCAGCCGCTGCCGCAAGGCCTGACGTTTCAGGACGAGATGCTGGTCGTGCCGATCCGGCGTTACCGTCCCGCGATAATCGGCACCGGTATCGTTCTCCTCTATCTGCATGGCGGCGGGTTCGTCGTCGGGTCGCTGGATAGCCACCACGCGATCTGCGCGGAGATTGCCGATTTCGCGCAGGCGGAACTGGTCTCTGTCGATTACCGGCTTGCTCCAGAACATGTCTGGCCGGCTCAGACGGACGATTGTTTCGGTGTGATGAAGCAGCTTTTAGGGGAGGGGCGAAAGGTCGTGCTGATCGGCGACAGCGCCGGCGGCAATCTTGCGGCGGGCCTTGCTTTGCGTGCGCGGGACGAAGGACTCTCTGGGATTGCCGGCCAGGTGCTGATCTATCCAGCGCTCGGCGGCGATCTTGTGTCGGGCTCTTACCGTGAGATGGCACATGCGCCGGGGCTCAGCACGGCCGATGTTGCCTATTACCGGGCAGTGCTTAGGGCGCCAGAGATTGAACCCGTCGCGCATCCGCTTCTGGCCCGCGACCTCTCGGGCCTGCCGCCGGCCTATATCACCGTTGCGCATTTCGATCCGTTGCGGGACGATGGCGAACTCTATGCGCGACGGTTGCGAGAGGCGGGCGTCGAGGCGACGTTCCGCGAGGAGCCGCAGATGGTGCATGCCTGGATGCGTGCCCGCCACATGAGTGCTGGCGCACGCAGCGGATTCGAGGCGCTCTGTGAGGCCGTGCGGCGGATGGCTAGCTCTTAGCCTTGGACACCAGAACCGGATCGGCGCGGAATGCGCTCGGGAAGATCGCCTTCAGATTATCGATCTTCGGCATGTCGTTATAGACGATATAGGGATAGCTCGGGTTCAGCGTCAGGAAGTCCTGGTGGTATTTCTCGGCCGGGTAGAAGGCGGAGAGCCTGGAGATTTTCGTGACGATGGCTGCGGGATACAATTTCGTCGCATCGAGCTGGGCGATATAGGCCTCGGCGACCTTTTTCTGCTCGTCGCTGGTGGTGAAGATCGCAGAGCGGTACTGCGTCCCGCGATCGGGACCCTGGTAGTTCAGCTGGGTCGGGTTGTGGGCGACGGAGAAGAAGATCTGCAGCAGCTTGCCGTAGCTCACCTGCTTCGGATCGAAGGTAATCTCCACAGCTTCCGCATGGCCCGATTTGCCCGAGCTGACCGTCTCATAGGTCGCAGTCTTCTGGTCGCCGCCGGAATAGCCGGAAACGGCATTGCTGACGCCCTTCACATGCTGGAAAACGCCCTGAACGCCCCAGAAGCAGCCGCCGGCGAAGATAGCTTTCTCGACGTCGCCCTTCGCGGCTTCGTCGATCGCCGGCGCCGGAATGGCAACGGCGGCCTCCTGCGCACGCAGCGTCGATACCGGAAACGCCATCACGATGGCGCTCAGCATTGCCGCCGCCAGACGATTTGCGAAGACTGCCATGGGAACTCCTCCTGTTCGAAACGACTGTCTCAGGGATCCGGGCTTGGCGTCAAATCACATAGACGTACGCAGCCGGCCACGGCCGGCGACGCTTACATGTGATCTCGGGGAATGGCCTTCTCGAACGTCTTTTCGAAGATCTTCCTGTCGCCGTCATAGGCAAGCACCGAAGCGCTGATCAGCCAGTCAGTTGCCGTGCAGGCGAGTTTTGCCGTGGAGACGGTACGGACGGACCACCGGTCGCGCCTCATGTCGCAGGTCCAGACCGAAGTGCCCGTCATCGACAGCGGATCGGTCGGGTCGATCGCCCAGGTCTCCTCGCGCAACTGCCGGGTGGAAAGGCCGGTGCCCGGATGTTCGAACAGGCCTGTGTCTTCAGCCACTTCGTAGCGCGTCTGGTTTTCAGCAAGGTCACGGGTGACGCTGCGGCGGGTAGTGGACGGCGCGTGCTCGATATATTTCGGCAGCGGATCCGGGTTCGCCGGCTGCTTCATCTCGAATGTCTGGTGATCGCCGAGAAGCGGCATGGCAAGCCCGAGCGAGGCGATATCGATCGTCACACCGGGATCGACAGGTGGCGGCAGGATCATCGGCCAGTAGGCGGTCGAGAGCGATAGCCGGATTCGGTGACCCTCCCCGAACCGGTAGCCGCAGGCATCGAGATCGAGGCGGATTTCGACCGGCTGGCCGGGAATGAGCGGTTGCGGATCCTCATTGCCGTCGCGATGGGCGAGGTTGATCACGCCGAAGGAGACGCGGGTCGCGGTGCCGTCGGGATGGATATCGACGATCCGGGCGCAAAGATTGGCAAGCTCGGCGTCGGCGCTGAGCGTCAAGGTGATGCTCGGGCGTCCGAGAAAGGTTTTGGCCGTGGCAAGCGGCGCTGTCTGGAAGACCAACGATCCGGCATCGTCGCTGCGCTGGTCACCGGCGAGTTCCGCGTCGGGTTTGAGGGTAAACCATTCGCCGGCCGCCGTTCCGGTGTCGAGCGGTGACTTCAGATAGATCTCGTGCGCCTGTGCATGCGGGATCGGCATCCCCTCCAGCAGCGTACCGAACTGGTCGACATAGAAGCACTCGCTCTCCGGCGCGCTCCAGCGCTGCTTGGAAACCCAGAAGCCCGGATCGACATCGCGCCGTACCGCCGGTTTCGGGCCGTCGAGGATATAGGCGCGAACCTGGGGCAGGGTTTCTATGCCGTTTTCCTCACCCCGCAGCCAGCGGTTCCAGAAGGCGATTGCCTCGCCATGAAAATCGGCGCGCGGTTTCGGCCAGGCGAAATGCGGATATTTGTGCACCCAGGGCCCGAGCAGGGCCTTCGCCTTGTCACCGAGCCCTTCGACGGCCAGCAGCGGCGTGTTGCGATACCCGTCCGCCCAGCCGGCAATGACGAGCGCCGGAATTTCGATAGCCGCATAATCTTCGCGGATGGAGCCGTGTTTCCAGAAGGAGTCCCGGCGCTGGTGGGAAAGCCATTCCTCCAGGAAGAAGGGTTCATTTTCCAACCGCTCCATCCACATCTCAAGCCAGCGATCGCCGACGCTGTCGGGATCGGGCGATCGCGACTGGTAGGCGAGCATGGTGGCGGCCCAGGAGAGCTGGGCCGACAGGTGGCAGCCATTCTTGTAATGGATGTCGTCATTGTAGCGGTCGGTGGTTGAGGCGATCGAGATCACGGCCTTGAGCGCCGGTGGTCGAAGCGCCGCCACCTGCAGGCAGTTGAAGCCGCCCCAGGAAATGCCCATCATGCCGACGCTGCCGTTCGACCAGGGCTGTTCTGCGATCCAGGCGATCAGCTCGCAGGCATTGGCAAGCTCCAGCTCGGTATATTCGCCGTCGATGACGCCGTCGGATTCCCCGGAGCCGCGGATGTCGACGCGAACGCCCGCAATGCCCGCTGCCGCAAAGACCGGATAGGTGGATTCGTCGCGCGGGCTCGTTCCATCCCGTTTGCGATAGGGCAGAAATTCGAACACGGCCGGCACCGGATCGGCGTCGGCATTGTCAGGCATCCAGATGCGGGAGGCAAGTCGGGTACCGTCCTTCAGCCTGATCCACTGGTTCTCGATGACGGTGAAGGTGCGGTCAGTCATGGTCATGCGCTCTCAAATATCGATCTTCAATTCCCCGCACTTTCCATCCGCCGCGTTGCAAGCACCTTTTCCAGCCATCCCAGCTGCATTTCGGGCACGGATTTGAGGAGAAGGTCGGTATAGTCGTCGAATGGTGGCGACAGCGCCTCAGATTTCGGGCCGAAGCGCACGAGTTTGCCGCGATGCATGACGGCGACCGAGTCGGCGATTGCTTTCACGATGGCGATGTCGTGGGTGATGAACAGGTAGGACAGCTGCTGTTCTTCCTGAAGCTTCATCAGCAGCTTCAGGATCCCTTCCGCCACCAGCGGGTCGAGCGCCGATGTGGGTTCGTCGCAGAGGATGAGTTCGGGCCTTGCCGCAAGGGCGCGGGCAATGGCGACGCGCTGCTTCTGGCCGCCGGAAAGCTCAGCCGGATAGCGATCGATAAAGCCGGTGCCCATCTCGATCTGGTCGAGCAGTTCCTTGACGCGGGCGGTCTTGGCCGAACCGCGCAGGCCGTCATAGAAGGTCAGCGGACGGCCGATGATGTCGCGCACCGTCTGGCGCGGGTTCATGGCCGTATCGGCCATCTGGTAGATCAGCTGGATGCGGCGCAGGTCGTCCCGCGGCCGGCTTTTCAGCAACGGCGTCAGCGGCCGGCCCTCGAAGGTGATCGCGCCGCTGCTGGGGGCCAGGAGGCCGGTGATGACGCGCGCCAGCGTCGACTTGCCCGAGCCGGATTCGCCGACGACCGCAAGCGTCTGGCCCTTGCACAGATGCAGGGAAACATCGTGCAGCACCTTGAACCCGTTCGAATACTGAGCGCTGACATGATCGACCCGCAGAACCGCTTCGGTCTGGTCAACTGCCTCCTCGCGGGCGGCCTGGCGCACATTGACCAGAGCCCGGGTGTAATCCTGTCTCGGTGCCTCGATGATCTGCTGCACGGGACCGTATTCGACCATCTTGCCGTGGCGCAGCACCATGATGTCGTCGGAGATCTGCGCGACGACGGCCAGATCGTGGGTGATGTAGAGCGCTGCCGTATCGGTTTCCTCGATCGCGTGCTTGATCGCTGCGAGAACGTCGATCTGGGTCGTCACGTCGAGTGCGGTCGTCGGTTCGTCGAACACGATCAGGTCGGGTTTGGAGCAGAGCGCCATCGCCGTCATGGCGCGTTGCAACTGGCCGCCGGAAACCTGGTGCGGAAACCGATCGCCGAAGGTTTCGGGGTTCGGCAGGCCAAGAACCTGGAACAGATAGAGAGCGCGCTCGCGAGCATCTTCCTTGCTCATCAGGCGATGCTTGACAGTCGCCTCGATAACCTGGTCGCCGAGCTTGTGGGCGGGGTTGAATGCGGCAGCTGCCGATTGCGCGACATAGCAGACGCAGGCGCCGCGCAGCTTGCGGATGCCACCCTTCCCCAGTTGCAGGATGTCGGTGCCGTCAAGTTTCACTTCGCCGCCGGTGATTTCGGCGCCGCCGCGGCCGTAGCCGAGCGCCGCGAGCCCAATCGTTGACTTACCGGCACCGGATTCGCCGATCAGGCCCAGAACCTTGCCCTTGGCGAGATCGAACGAGACGTCGTCGACGATGGTGATGCGCTTGGCAGGCTCGCCCGGCGGATAGCTGGTCGCCTCGATCTTGAGGTTACGGACGGAGAGGAGATGGGATGAAGCTTCATGCATCGCCGCGGCCTCCCTTCAGGCTGGAGGTTCGCTTCAGGAGCCAGTCGACCACAAGGTTGACGCAGACGGCGAGGGCCGCAATCGCGGTTCCAGGCACTAGGGCTGCGGGAATACCGAAGATGATGCCGTCCTTGTTGTCCTTCACCATGCCGCCCCAGTCGGCGGTCGGTGGCTGGATGCCGAGGCCGAGGAACGAGAGGGTGGAGAGAAACAGGATCGCAAAGGCGAAACGCAGGCCGAATTCGGCCAGCAGCGGCGAGAGCGTGTTGGGCAGAATTTCCCGAAAGATGATCCAGATCTTGCCTTCACCGCGCAGCTTTGCCGCTTCCACGAATTCCATCACGGCCACATCCAGCGCCACGGCCCGGCCAAGGCGATACACGCGGGTGGAATCAAGGATCGCCATCACCAGGATGAGTACGATCAGGTGTTGCGGCAGCACGGCCAGCACCACGAGCGCAAAGATTAGCGTCGGGATCGACATCATCAGGTCGTTGAAGCGGGAAAACACCGTATCGACCAGACCACCTGAAACGGCGGCGGTAAAGCTCAGGATGATCCCGAGCGAAAAGGAAATCACGGTTGCCGCCAAAGCGACAATCAGCGTCGTGCGCGCACCGAAGATCAGGCGCGACAGGATATCGCGGCCGAGATTGTCGAGGCCGAAGAAGAATTGCGCATCGGCCTCCTGCCAGACATTGCCGACGACTTCGGTCTCGCCGTAAGGGGAAATCCAGGGCGCGAACAGGGCGCAGAAAACAGCGAGCGCGATGCCGAACAGGCCGACCCAGGCGGTGATGGGGATCTCTCTCAATCTCATCGTGGATGCCTCAGACGGGGGTTGGCGATGATCGCAAGAATGTCCGCCACCATGTTGAGTAGGATGTAGACGGCCGCAAAGATCAGGCCGCAGGCCTGGACGACCGGCATGTCGCGCACGGTTACCGCATCGACCATGTACTGACCCATGCCGGGATAGACGAACACGACCTCGACCACCACGACGCCGACCACGAGATAGGCAAGGTTCAGCGCTACGACGTTGATTATCGGGGCAAGCGCATTGGGTGCCGCATGCTTGACGATCGCGCGCCAGCCGGACAGGCCCTTGAGCTCGGCGGTTTCCATATAAGCCGAGGACATGACGGAGAGGATCGCCGCCCGCGTCATGCGCATCATGTGGGCGAGCACGACGAGAACGAGTGTCGCGGTCGGCAGGGCGATCGTCTGGAGGCGCTCCAGAAAGCCCATGCCCTGATAGACGGTGGCCGGGAAGGTGGCGATGCCGAAATTGACGGCGAAATAGAGGATCAGCAGGTAGCCGACGAAGAATTCCGGAAGCGAGATGGCCGCGAGCGAGATCACGTTGATGATCTTGTCGGGAATACGATCGCGGAAATGCACCGAGAGCATGCCGAGACAGATCGCCAGCGGCACGGCGATGACGGCCGCAAAGGCCGCGAGGAAAAGCGAATTGCCCAACCGGTTGCCGACCTGTTCGGAGACCGAATTGCGGCTTGCCCAGGATGTGCCGAAATCGCCCTGCAGGACGCCGCCCAGCCAGTCGAAATAGCGGGTGACAAGGGGCCGGTCGAGGCCGAGTTCCGCGGTGATGTTGGCCACAGCCTCCGGCGTCGCGGACTGGCCGAGATAGGTGGAGGCGAAATCGCCGGGCAGCGCTTCGACGCCGCCGAAAATCAGGGCCGACACTGCCAGAAGCAGAATCAGCGAAAGCACCATGCGCTGGGCGATAATGCTCAGCAGCGGAAAGCGCTCTCTCAAGCTGCGGGCCGGCGAGCCGCCAGCCTCTGTGGAATTGGACATGTGGCGCGATCCCGTATCCGAAATGAAGGGTTCAGACCGCAGGTTTTCCTGCGGTCCATATTCATCGGCGGGGCTGGACAAGCCCCTGTCGGGTATCAGGCGTCGAGCCAGACGCGGGTCGCGACATAGCCGTTCGACATGTCGTTGCCGATGTCCTTGACGTAACCCTGAAGCTTCTTCGACGCCGCGTTCACGAAGTCGTTGAACATCGGCAGGATCGTGCCGCCTTCGTCGCGCACCAGCACCGCCATCTCGCGGTACATTTCACGGCGTTTGGCTTCATCCAGTTCACCGCGGGCGGTGATCAGCAGCTTGTCGAACTTCTCGTTCTTGAAGCGGGTGTCGTTCCAGTCTGCAGACGACAGATAGGCGCCGGAATAGAACTGGTCCTGCGTGGCGCGGCTGCCCCAATAGGAGGCCGAGAACGGTTGCACGTTCCAGACGTTCGACCAGTAGCCGTCACCCGGCTCGCGCTTGATCTCGATATCGATACCGGCCTTCTTCGCGCTCTGCTGGAAGAGAACCGATGCATCGACAGCGCCCGGGAAGGCAACTTCCGACGTGCGCAGAAGCACCGAGCCGCTATGGCCTGATTTCTTGAAGTGGAACTTCGCCTTGTCCGGATCGTAGGAGCGTTGCTCGATGCCCTCGGGGAAGAGCGCATAGGTATCGTTGATCGGGAAGTCGTTGCCGACCTTGCCGTAGCCGCCCAAGATGCGCTTGACCATTTCCTCGCGGTCGATGGACAGTTTCAGGGCCATGCGCAGATCGTTGTTGTCGAACGGCGCCTTGTCGCAATGCATGATGAAAACGTAGTGGCCGCCGCCGGACGTGGTCAGAAGCTGCACCGTCGGGGCGCGGGTCAGAAGCGGCACGGTCTTTGGATCGACGCGGTTGATGAACTGCACCTGGCCGGACGACAAGGCCGCGATACGGGCGGTTGCGTCGTTCATGGTGATGATTTCGACCGTTTCGACATAACCGCGGTCGGAACGCCAGTCGCTGGTGTTCTTCTCGAAGGTCATGCGAACGCCAGGCTCGAAGCTCTTCACCTTGTAGGCACCGGTGCCGATGCCGGCGTTCGGCGCGTCGACGCCGCCGTTCGGCTGGATGACGAGATGGTAGTCGGTGAAGATCGCGGGAAGGTCGGCATTGCCGCTATCCAGCGTCACGACCAGATCGCCGCTCTTGTTTTCGATCGACTTGATGGATTTCAGAACGCCGGCTGCACCGGATTCGGTCTTGCTATCGCTGTGGCGCTTCAGGGTCGCGACCACGTCGTCCGTGGTCATCTCCTTGCCGTCGTGGAACTGCACGCCCTTGCGGATCTTGAAGGTCCAGGTCTTGGCGTCGGGTGATGGCGACCAGGATTCGGCAAGCGATGGAACCGGCGCGCGGGTTTCAGGATGGGTTTCGACCAGCGTGTCGCCCCAGGTGCGGACCGCGGTGAACATCACCTGCGAGGTCGCCTTGGCGGGATCGATGCTGTCGGTGGCTGCGCCGCCCTCGAGGCCGAGCTTTAGGTTGCCGCCCTTCTTGGGGGCCTGCGCAGAGGCGCTGGTTGCGTAAAGCTGGCTTGCTGCAGCCAGTGTCACGCCCGCTGCCATGGCGCGGCCCATGAATTCGCGGCGGTTCATGCCACCTGTCGTGACACGGCCAGCGAGGTATTTCGTAATATCGTTCATTTCCCTGTTCCCTTTTATTCGATGCAGTTTTCTGCGTTCTTTATCTGCGCTGTCTCGCCGGGTTTCCTCTTCCACAGCGGTTTGCGCATTATTCCGTCGATCGTGGGAAATGGTTCGGTTGCGGCCGACATAACTTCCTTTCTGATGCAGTCCCCGGCTCTTATCGTGCGAGCTCTATGCCTCGGGAAATAGTCTGCTTAGCGATCGAAGGCCCGTTGAGGCGTGATGGAGATTACGGTCGCGTTGCCGCGTGGGTGAGCCTTCGCTACGACATTAAGTGCCTTCGATGCGACACATTTAGCAACCCCCCATGGGTTGCGAAAATTAGGCGCCTGTCGAAAGGGATGCAAATCCTGCTAATCGCGCGCTATCGCATGGAAAAACGTGCCGGTCACCCTTCCCCGGAAACCGCCCGACGGACCTATTTCGTCGCCTCGACCATCTGCAATCATAGCGAGAGGTTGGTCGGTTCCGGCTTCGATCACTCGAGCATAATGGAATTCGTGGCCCCGCACCACGTCGCCTATTTTACCAATGGCACTTTCTCTCATCAGGCGCGCCTGGCGGTAGCCGAGGTTCATCTTACGCTTGGAAAAGCTTGTGGAATGGGAAAGCAGGCCGGTCATGGTGTGGCTGACGCCGTCGGCATCCTCCAGCCTTTCGCCAAGCACCATGTAACCACCGCATTCGCCGTGGACCGGCTTCGTCTCCGAGAAGGTCTTCAGCCCTGTCTTGAACGTGTCAGCCGCCGCAAGCCGTCCCGCATGCAGTTCGGGATAACCGCCCGGCAGCCAGCAGACGTCGCAGTCGGCCGGCGGCACTTCGTCGGCGAGCGGCGAAAAGCGGATGATCTCCGCCCCCATCGCCTGCCATTCCCGCTTGATATGCGGGTAGAGAAAGGTAAAGGCGGCGTCTTCGGCGAGCGCGATCCGCTGGCCCGGCGGGGGTAGTGCCTTTTCCGTCGTACCGGACGGGATATGGAACGGACGCGCTGCCTCGAAAATCGCGTCGAGATCCAGCGCGCGTTCCATCGCATCGGCCAGCCGGTCGATATGGGCGTCCATCTGCGGATGTTCGCTTGCCTGCACGAGGCCTAGATGGCGTTCGGGCAGGGTCAGGGTCGGATCGCGCAAAATCGTGCCGACAACCGGAAGCCCGATCGCGGAGATGGCGTCGCCGGAGAGTTTTCTGTGGCGCTCGCTTCCGGCCCGGTTGAGCACGCAGGCTGCCATCTTCACGGTCGGATCATAATGCATAAAGCCGCAGGCGACGGCCGCCGCCGTCTGGCTCTGTCCCGACACGTCGAGCACCAGCAGAACCGGCAGGCCGAACAGGCGCGCGAGATCGGACGCTGCGCCCGAGCGACCGGGTTCGCCTAGAATGCCGTCGAAAAGACCCATGGCGCTTTCGATCAGAATCAGGTCCGCATCCTCTGCCTGGCCGCGTGCCAGATGCCGCAGAAGATCGGGGGCCATGGCCCAGCTGTCGAGATTGAGCCCGGGCAGGCGGGTTGCCGCTTCGTGGAAACCGGGATCGATATAATCAGGCCCGGTCTTGATGCCGCGCACCTTGATGCCCCGCCGCTGGAAGGCACGCAACAGGCCGATGGTGACGCTGGTCTTGCCGGAGCCGGAGCGCGGTGCGCCGATGATCAGGGCGCGGGCCGTCATGATGCAGGTCCCGTAAGAACCGCCTGCATATCGACGATCCTGCCGATCACGATCAGCGCTGGCGCCTGGAAATCCTGGCGCTGCACTTCTGCTTCCACGGTCGCAAGCGTCGCAATCATCGAGCGCTCCTGGGGTGTGGTTGCCGCCATCAGAACCGCGACGGGTGTATCTCCTGCCAATCCGCCCTCCATCAGCAGCCGCGCGATCGTGCCGATCGTGCTCACACCCATATAGACGACGATGGGCTCGCCCGTCTTTGCCAAAGCCTTCCAGTCGAGATCGCCAGGCGTACCGGCGGCGTGGCCGGTTGCGAGCGTGATCGAACGGCTGATGCCGCGCATCGTCGCCGGAATGTTGGCGCAGGCAAGTGCCGCAAGGGCAGAGGTCATGCCGGGCAGAATCCGGAAGGGGATATCGGCCTTCACCAACGCCTCCGCCTCTTCGCCACCGCGACCGAAGATAAACGGGTCTCCGCCCTTCAGACGCAGCACGCGTTTGGCCGATCTGGCGAGTTCGATCAGCCGTGCGGTAATATCGTCCTGCGCCACCGAAGGCTTGCCGCCCCGCTTTCCGACAAAGATCATGTCGTGTGTCTGCGCCAATGCCAGCACGGCGTCGGAGACCAGCGCGTCATGCACGATCACGTCGGCCTTTTGCAGCGCATCGGCGACTTCCAGCGTCAGATAGCGCGGATGACCGGGGCCGGAGCCGGCCAGCCAGACATGGCCGGGCTCGAATTCCGGTGCTTCGACGATGGTTTCGATCAACTCATTCATGGGCATGGAGTGCAAACCTTTTGCCGGCCGGTGAAGGCCGGGCTATAGAAACGACCATGGAAGCCGCCATCGATATTGACAGCAAGACCCTGCGACGTGGCTGGACCACGGGAACCTGCGCTGCGGCGGCCACGAAGGCTGCCTGTCTGGCGCTGATGACAGGCGAATTTCCGGCGCTGGTGGAGGTGACCCTGCCCGGCGGCCAACGGCCGGGTTTTGCGCTGGCCATCGAAGAGGTGGGCGAGGGTTTCGCCAAGGCTGGCATCATCAAGGATGCCGGCGACGACCCAGATGTCACCCATGGCGCGCTGATCATCAGCACGGTGCGGCGCGGCGCGGCGAAAAGCGGCATCACGTTCAGGGCAGGACCTGGCGTCGGTACGGTGACGCGGCCCGGTCTGCCGCTGCCACCCGGCGAACCCTCGATCAACCCGGTGCCACGGCAGATGATTGCGCAGGCGATAACAGAGGTTGCCGGCGAGGGCGCCGATTTCGAGGTGGAGATTTCGGTGCCCGACGGTGAGAAGATCGCCGAGAAGACGCTTAACGGCCGGCTCGGCATTGTCGGCGGAATATCGATCCTCGGTACGACCGGGATCGTCATTCCGTATTCGTGCTCGGCCTGGATCCATTCCATCTGGCGCGGCATCGATGTGGCGCGCGCGGCCGGCCTCGATCATATTTCCGGCGCCACCGGCAATACGTCCGAAAAGGCGGCGCAGGCCTATCATGACCTCTCCGATGTCGCGCTGATCGACATGGGCGATTTCGTCGGCGGCATGCTGAAATATATCCGCAGCCATCCGGTGCCGAAGGTGACGGTTGCCGGCGGCGTCGCCAAGATGACCAAGCTCGCCCAAGGCATGCTCGACGTGCATTCCAAGCGCGGGCTTGCCGATCTTGAGGCGCTTGCGAAGGTGGCTGAAGACGCTGGCGCCGGTGCCGATCTCGTTGCGCGGATCATCGCTGCAAACACCGTCGCGCAGGCGTTCGAGATGGCTGGCGCGCGTGGTCTGAAGCTCGGTGACCGCATTGCAGCGCTTGCCTGGAAGACCGCCGCAAAGTCGCTCGGCGACCCTGCGATCGCGCTGGAGATCCTGGTGTTCGACCGGCACGGCCAGCTTGCCGGACGAACGGAATTCACGCCGTCCGATCATTCCGGGTCCTTGGCGCCGGAGAGCTGATCCCAGCCGGGGCGGAAGCGTCGTACATAGTCTGCATTGTATAGCTGGCTCTCGACGAAATCCGTCGCTCCCAGCCCTTTGCCGACGAAGATGAGCGCGGTGCGCTCGGCGGGTTCTGCGGCCAGTTTCGCCGCAATATCGGCAAGCGTGCCGGTGATGATGCGCTCTTCCGGCCATGAGGCGCGAACGACGATCGCCACCGGGCAATCGGGACCGTAAAGCGGCGTCAGTTCCTCGACGATCCTGTCCAGTGCATGGATGGCGAGATGGATCGCAAGCGTTGCACCTGTCGCGCCAAAGGCTTTCAGCGTTTCGCCCTCGGGCATTTTCGAGGCGCGACCGGAGATGCGTGTGAGGACGAGGCTTTGCGCGACTTCGGGAATTGTCAGCTCCCGCCGCAACGCGGCTGCGGCGGCGGCAAACGAGGGGACGCCAGGGGTCAGCGTATAGTCGATGCCGTGCTTTTCCAGTCGGCGGATCTGTTCGGCCACGGCGCTCCAGACCGAAAGATCGCCCGAATGCAGGCGGGCCACATCCTTACCGGCCTGGTGAGCGGCAACATATTCGGCCTCGATATCGTCAAGCGACAGAGAGCCGGTATCAACGATCCGTGCGTCGGCCGGGCAATAGTCCAGCAGTTCCTTCGGCATGATCGAGCCTGCATAGAGGCAGACCGGCGAGCGGCTGAGGATATCGCGGCCGCGGACGGTGATCAGATCCGCGGCACCGGGGCCGGCACCGATGAAATGGACGGTCATGGATAGTCTTTCGTTTGCGCCAAGGCGCAGGTAGCGCCCTGGGATATCAGCCGCGGCACGATGATTTCGGACCATTCCCCCGCAGCGGCAAGTGCTGCACCCTCGGAGAGGCTTGATGACGGCGTCTGGGCCAAGCTGTGGCGGGAAACGGTCTTGGTCCGCGGCTCAGCCGCCAGCAACGCCTGGTCGCTGACGATGTGAAGGGGAATGTCCAGCGTTTCGGCCAGCTGCAGGATGCCCGGTTCCTGCCGCTTGATCTCTCCGGTGGCGAGTGCCCCAATCGATCCCCTGACGATACCGGCCTCGGTGCAGGCCGCATCCAGCGCGGACAGAAGGTCTGCTCGCGTGGTGCCCTTGCGGCAACCCAAACCGGCGACGATCATGGTTCTGTTCCTTTTGTCCAAGTCCACTGCGTGACGGGCATGGCCGGTTTCCAGCCCTGCATCGACCCGACGGGCGAGGCGCGCGAGACGTCCATGCGGATGAGGCTGCCGCCGAGCGTTGCTTTTGCGGTCAGCAGCACGGCTTCCATTTCCAGCGTCACGGCATTGGCAACGAGCCTGCCGCGCGGCTTGAGTACTGCGACGGCTGCATCGAAGACGCCCGGTTCGCTGCCGCCGCCGCCGATGAAGATCGCATCCGGTGGGGGGAGGCCATGGAGCGCCGACGGTGCCTCGCCCTCGACCACGACGAGGCCCGGAACGCCGAAGCTTGAGGCGTTGCGTCTGATACGGGCGACCCGCTCGGGATGCATTTCAATGGCGATCGCCTTCATCGCCGGATCGGCCAGCATCCATTCGATGCCGATCGAGCCGGATCCAGCGCCGATATCCCAGAGCAGCTCGCCGCGCCGGGGCGAAAGCGCTGATAGCGTCAAGGCGCGGATCTCGCGTTTGGTGATCTGACCGTCATGCTCGAACAGCGCATCATCAAGGCCGAAGCCCAGCGGCAGAATGCGAGCCGGACCGTCCGAGGCAACGTCGATCGCGACGACGTTCAGCACGTTGATATCCTGCAATGCAAATTCGTCCGCCTGCACCTTGCGAATGCGCTCCGCTTGGCCGCCAAGCGCTTCGAGCACGGTCAGCTGCGATTTCCCGAAGCCGCTCTCTGTCACGAGCGTCGCCAGTTCCGCAGGGCCCCGTTTATCCGAGGTCAGCGCGATCACGCGTCGGCGCGGATGCAGAAGCGGACGGATGAGATCCAACGGACGGCCATGCAGCGAGACCATCTCGATCTCCTGCAGCGGCCAGCCGAGACGCGAGGCTGCGAGCGAAAATGCAGAGGAGGACGGATAGGAGATGAATTCGTCCGCCGGCACATGGCGTGACAGCGTCGCACCGACGCCGAACAGGAAGGGGTCGCCGGAGGCAAGCACGCAGACTTTTCGGCCACGCAGGGCGACGACATCGCGCATCGCTGGATCGAAGGGCATCGGCCAGGGCCGCGCTTCGCCGGTGATGAGGGACGCGGCAAGCTCCAGATGTCGCTTTCCGCCGAACACAAATGCGGCGGCCGCGATCGCGTCGCGGGCATTCTCGCCGAGACCCTTCACGCCATCCTCGCCGATGCCGACGATGGACAGCCAGCGGCTTTGGTTTAAAGCTCTCATCTCTGATTCAGGAGGCAACTTGACTTACTCCATCCTCATTCTGGGCGGCACGACCGAAGCCAAGGCCTTGGCCGGCCGGTTGGCGACCGACCCGGAATACCAGATCCTCGTTTCGCTTGCCGGCCGCACCAAAGCGCCGGCGAAACAGCCAGTGCCCGTGCGGATCGGCGGGTTCGGCGGTGCTGTCGGCCTCGATGCCTTCATCCGTGAGAAGGGCGTGGATCTGCTGATCGACGCGACGCATCCGTTCGCGGCGCAGATTTCTCGCAATGCGGCTGAAGCGGCGGCGTCCTCGGGCGTCGAAATCCTGGCTCTGCGCCGTCCCGCCTGGTTGCGCCAGGACGGTGATCGCTGGCAGGAGGTCGGCAGCATCCAAGCGGCGGTCGCCGCGCTCGATATCGCCCCGCGAAAGGTTTTCCTGACGCTTGGCCGACAGGAACTGCTGCCGTTCGAAGTGAGGAAACAGCATCGATACCTGGTGCGCAGCGTCGATCCGGTCGATCCGCCGCTGGACCTGCCGGATGTGACCTATATCACCGCTCGTGGGCCGTTTTCCGAGGGTGTCGAGATCCGGCTGCTCGAGGAGCACGGCATCGATCTTATCGTCTCGAAGAACAGCGGCGGTCGCGCCAGTGTGGCCAAGATCAGCGCTGCACGGCGGCTTGGCATAGACGTCATCCTGATCGACCGGCCAGAGCTGCCGGATGTGCCGTCTGCCACAAGCGTGGATGCGCTGGTCGACCGGGTGCGTCACTGGGCGCTCTCCCGCAGGAACCGCGGCGAATAGACGATCGGTCGCTTATTGGTTCTTTCGATCAACTTGGTCTCTGCTGTGCCGACGATGACGCAGGTCGCCATGTCGGCCATGTGGCCCTGAGCTTCCGCCAAGGGCACGATCCGGATCGCCTCGTCAGGCCGGCCGGCGGCGCGACCGAAGATGACCGGAACCGTTCCCGGCAGGTTGGCGCGCAGGATCTCGAAGGCTTCATCCAGCTGATGCGGCCGTGCCTTGCTGATTGGATTGTAGAAGGCCATGACGAAGCCGGCCGTTGCCGCGGCGACGAGACGCTTTTCGATGATGGCCCAGGGTTTCAGGTTGTTCGAGAGCGAAATCGCGCAGAAATCATGGCCGAGAGGCGCTCCCGCCTTCGCCGCAACCGCCAGCATGGCGGTGACTCCAGGAACGATGGATAGATCGATGTCGCGCCATTCTGCAGGGCCTTCGTCGATCGCTTCACAGACGGCTGCCGCCATCGCGAAGACGCCGGGATCTCCACCCGAGACGACGCAGACTTTGCCGCCTCTCGCTGCCATGTCGATCGCCGCCTTGGCGCGTGCCAGCTCCTCGCGATTGTCAGAGGCATGGCGGCGCTGGTCCGGTCGCAGGTTCAGCCTGTCGATATAGGGAAAGTAGCCGAAGAAATCGGTTGCCGACGCAACCGCCGACAGTGCTTCCGGGGTGATCTGGTCCGGACTTCCGGGGCCAAGCCCGACGACCGTCAGCGATCCCGTCATTCTGCCGCTCCATGATCGGGCCCCGGACGATTGGTCCATCCGGGAACGAGCACGAGGGAGAAATAGGGCGCCGGGCTTTCGTCGCGGGTTTCCAGCCGCTCCGAGGCGCCGTTGGCCATGGTGCCGCGTTCGACATAGAGCGCGCCTGAAAGCTTGCCGACTGCGGCCAGCGCCCGGCGGATCTTCGGCAGGTTGCGCCCGACCTTCATGATCACGGCGCCATCGGTATCGGAGAGACGCTCGATTAGTTTTTCTTCAGACAGCGTGCCGGGAAGCACGCTCAGGATATCGTCTCCCTGCACCAGTGGCAGGCCCGTCATCGACCAGCAGCCGGACATTGCGGTGACGCCGGCAATCACGTCCACCTCGTAGCGATCCTTCAGCCGGACATGCAGATGCATGTAGGACCCGTAAAACAGCGGGTCTCCTTCGCTCAGAACCGCGACGGTCTTTCCGGCATCGAGGTAAGCTGCGACTTCTTCGGCCGACCGATCGAAGAAATCGTTGATCGGCGTCTTGTAGTCGGCTTCGTCCTTGTGGGTCTCGACCGTGACCGGATAGACGAGCGGCAGCTCGATCGTGCCCGGGCGGATATGCGCGTCGACGATGGTGCGGCCGTTACCGGAGGAGCCCTTCTTGCAGAAGAAAGCCAGCACATCCGCTTCATTGATGGCACGCACGGCCTTCAGCGTCATCAGTTCCGGATCACCCGGTCCGGTGCCGACGCCGATCAGTCTGCCCTTTATACTTTTGGGGTTCAAAGGCCTGTCCTCGCCAGCGCGTTGACGGCGGCCGCCGTCATGGCAGAGCCGCCCATGCGGCCGCGCACCACGGCATAGGGAATGCCATGCGTCGATTCCATCAGGGCTTCCTTGGATTCGGCTGCACCGACGAAGCCGACCGGCATGCCGATGATCGCGGCGGGGCGTGGTGCACCGGCATCCAGCAGTTCCAGCAGGTGAAACAGGGCCGTCGGCGCATTGCCGATGGCGACCACCGAACCTTCCATCGCGTCCCACAGATCCAGTGCCGCTGCCGATCTCGTGTTGCCGATCGTTTTGGCGAGTTCAATCGTGCGGCTGTCGCGCAACGTGCAGATCACCTCGTTGTCGGCCGGAAGCCTTGCCCGGGTTACCCCCTGTGCCACCATGAATGCGTCGCAATAGATGGGCTTGCCGGCCAGCAGCGCATTGCGGGCTGCAGAAACGAAGTCGTCGGAGAAGCGGAAATGTTCGGCCGCCTCGACCAGGCCGCAGGCGTGGATCATGCGGACTGCGACATCCGCCTGCTCTTCCGAAAATGCGGAAAGGTCGGCTTCCTCGCGGATGATCGCAAAGGACTTCAGATAGATCGCATCGCCTTCGTGGATATAGTCGTAACTGGTCATGGTCATCCTGGTATGGCCGCCTGGCAAAGCCGGTCCGGACCGATCCGGGCAAGGCAGGCAGCGGAATTTTCCCCCGAGCGCCGTTCCGATCGAACGAGATCGGCAAGGCGGCGAAGCGTGGCGTTGGTATCGGCAAAAGCGATGGAAGCAAAGGGTTGCCCGCTCGCTTTCGCCGAGGCAAGCAGCGAAACGTGGTCCGGCATGCCGCACAGCGTCAGTGCCGTTGCCTGCGGATGGGCGCAGCCCTTGGGGCAGCCGCTCACATGCAGCTTGAACGAACCGTCCAGCAGATCGGCGCATTCTGTGGCAGCGCGCGTGGCGATCTCGTGGGTGGCAATGGTGCCGGACCGGCAGGCCGGGCGTCCGGTACAGGCAGCGACATGACCGCGCGGATCGGCATCCGACGTCACGAAACCGTTGCCATCTGCAAAAGCCGTCAGTGTTCGGCACGCGGTCTCGCTGCCGAAAAAGAGGAGCGAATGATCGAGCGCGGGTTTGACGGTGCGAATGTCCAGGCGTGTGGCCTCGTTGCAGAGGGCAATCAGGTTTTCGGCATGGGTCTGGCCGAATGCCGGGCCTAGGCCGGTCGCGAACGTGCCGTTTGAAAGGGCATGCAGCGTGAAGGGGGAGATGGTTGCGGCAGTAAAATCGTTGGCAGGTAGACCTGAAGCGAGGTCACGACCCCGGGCATCGCTTCCAAGCGAGGCGAGGTTTTCGAGCAGCGAGACGGTCGCCTCGATGGCCTCTGTTTCACGTAAAACGTTGAAAACACGCCCGGAAGCTTCGGTGCCGCCGAGCAGGATCTTCCAGAGGATTTCGCTATCCGCCTCCACGGCGACCAGCCTTATATCAGCAATCAGCCCGGACAGTGTCAGGCGACCCGTACCATCGACGATGACAGATGTCTTTGGCGCAAGGCCTTGGATGTCGCGGTCGCGGTCTCTGATTGCGTCTGCCAGCGGGCGCGGATCGGCGATCTCGGTGGCGTCCTCACCGGCAAGCGGCGGCACTTCGACGGCAAGGCCATCGCGCAGCGGCAGGTCCAGCGCCCGGACCTCGGCCTCGAGCTGCGGCGCAGAGGTTTCGCTCAAGCCGCGGATCTGCAGGTTGCCACGGGCGGAAATGTCGATCATGCCGTTGCCGTGGCGCATTGCCAGGCGGCAGAGATCTGCCAGTTGTTCCGGCGCAATTGCAGCGGTCAGCGGCACGCGCGCAAGCAGGCCGTCGCCCGTCATCATCGGCGCAGACAGGGCAGGGCAGGCGCCGCGTCTCATGTCCAGATCGGCCCGGTCGCGTGCGAATACTGTCATGCGACCAGCCTTTCGCAGTCTTCGGCCAGCATCTCCAACTCGGCATCCACCGCGTTGCGGCGTGGATGCCAGAGACCGCGATCGAGCGCGGCGCGGAACCGCAGGCCCATGTAGCGGGCGCCTTCGGGGTTCTGCGACAGCAGGAAGTCGCGGACTGTCTCGTCACCCAGATAGGCGTCATAGGTCGCGTCGATCAGCGATTGCGGAACGGCGTGGGTGGTCTCGGCAAAGCCGATCAGCCGGTCGACGGTTTCGACCAGTTCGGCTGCACCGCGCGGGCCGTGGCGCATCTGGCCGGCGATGAAGCGTGGGTTGACGGCACGGGCGCGCACGACGCGGGTCAGGGCCTCGGAGATGGAGCGGGCTTTGGGCTTCTGCGGATCGGTCGTATCGAGCGCGATCACATCCGCCCTGCCGCCAAGTGCCGCGACGGCTGCCGAAAAGCCGCCGATGAAGGCAACGTCAGCGGAACCATCGAGAAGATCGCGGCCGGGATCGTCGCCGGTATGGACAAGCAGGTCGGCGCTGCCGATTCGCTCGGCAAACCCGCCGGGAACGTGGACGCCGTCGCCATCAGCGCCGCCGAACGCGTGGCTGGTGGCTTCGAGATAGAGACGGCCGAGTTCCTCGCGTTCGCCCCAGCTGCCGTCGGCAAGCTTTTCCTCGATGCCGGAACCGTAGGTACCGGGGGCCGAGCCGAAGATGCGCGGGGGCAAATGGCCGAGCGTCTGCGCATCCTCTGCCAGCGGATTGTCGCCCGGTGCTTCCTCGCGCGCGGCAATCGCCCGCATGGCGGCATCAAGAAGCGCGATCAGTGCCGGAAACATGTCGCGGAACAGGCCTGAAATTCGAAGGCTCACATCGATACGCGGGCGTCCGAGTGTGGCAGGCGCCAGAACCTCGATACCGGTGACGCGGCCGGTTGCGGCGTCCTGGACGGGTCTGGCACCCATCAGCGCCAGAACCTGCGCCACTTCCTCGCCGCCGCTTCGAAGCGAAGCGCTGCCCCAGAGATCGAAGACGAGGCTTTTCGGCCAGTCGCCATGGTCCTGCAGGTATCGGCGCAATATCTCGTCGGCGGCGCGCTTGCCCAGTTCGAACGCGGTCGGGGTCGGCAGGGTGCGCGGATCGCTGGCGTAAAGATTGCGGCCAGTCGGCATCACGTCGCGGCGGCCCCGTGCCGGCGCGCCCGATGGTCCGGGGCGGATATGCCGGCCATCGAGAGCATCGAGCAGCGCCTGCATTTCGGTTCCGGCACTGGCGATTCGCAGCGGATCGTCGTCACCGTCGGCGACTTCACCAAACACGTGCTGGCCATCCTTGATGGCGAAGTCCTTGAGGTCGCAGAGAAACGCGTCGATGCGGTTGAGTGCGGTGTCGGGGTCGTCATCACTTGTGATGCCGGCCTCGGATGCCAGTCCGCAGTCGGCCGCAGTCTCGACGATCAGTTTCGCCAGCCGGTCGCGGCGGCGCCGATCGAGCCCGTCGGCCTGCGCGTATTCGTCGACCAGCAGCTCGAGTTTCGTCTGCTCAACCGAAAGGCCCGCACCGGCCAGAACCGGCGGCAGGTGACCGATGGTGACCGCAGAAATGCGCCGCTTAGCAACCGCCGCCTCGCCGGGATTGGAGACGATGAAGGGATAGATGACCGGCAGGCCGCCGGTCACAAGCTCCGGAAAGCAGTCTTTCGACAGCGCCACTGTCTTTCCCGGCAGCCATTCCAGCGTGCCATGGGCGCCGACATGAACGATCGCATGGGCGCCAACGCCATCACGCATCCATTGACCGAAGGCATTCAGGGCGTGGCGCGGCGGCAGGTCGGGGCTGTGATAGTCAGTGCGCCGGTCGGCATCGCGACCACGTTCCGGGGCAAGCGCCACCGTGACGTTCCCAAATTGCGCGGCACGGAAACGGTAGGCGCCGTCTTCCAGATCCGCGTCCATCGCGGGTTCGCCCCAGGCGGAATCAATGCCAGCTGAAGGGCTGTAGGTTGCCAGCGGATATTGCGCCGTCCTGGCGGCAAGGAGATCCAGTAGCGCGCGCGGGGTTTGCGGGATATCCGAAATAGAATAGCCGGCTGTCAATAGCGTGCTGAGGATCGTCAGAACGCTTTGCGGCACATCGAGACCGACGGCATAACCGGTGCGGCCCGGCGCACTCGGATAATCCGGCATCAGGATCACGAGCTTTCGCTCGGCCCGGGACACGGTCTTCATCGCCAGGAAGGCGGCGATCCGGTCTGCGACGTGTTCGATACGGTCCGGTTCGGGCTGGTTGACGAGGTCGGCCGTCTTGTCGCCCGCCTTGAACGAGATCGCGCCGGCAAGGATGCGGCCGTCCAGTTCCGGCAGCACGACATGCATGGCAAGGTCGGAAGGGTTGAGGCCGCGGCGGCCTTCCATCCATCCGTCCCGCCGTGTCGTTGCGGTGACCAGCTGGAAGACGGGAATCCCTGAGCGGTCGAAAATCGTGTCGCCGTTGTCGTCGGTCGCACTTGCAAAGGCGGTCGTGGTGAGAATGGCGGCCGGATCGAGCTCTGCGATCGCTTGTTCGACAAAGCCGATGGTGTCCGCATCCTTCAGGCCGCCGACGAACATCGGCATCGGTGCGAACCCGCGGGCGGCCAGCGCCTCGTACATCGCGTCGATCGGGGCCGCATCATTGGCAAGCAAGGTGGAGCGGTAGAACAGGATCGGCAGCCGCTGCGCATCGGGCGGGAAGCCAGCAGTAAGCTCATCTGCGGTCGAGATGCCGTGGCCGGGCTTGTAGAAGCCCCGTTTCGGCATCGGCGTCGCGGTTGGCAAGCTTTGCGTATCGCCGCTTGCCAGCGCATCCAGGCGGCGCGCCAGAAGCTGCATATTGTCCGGCCCGCCTTCGCGGAAGAAGGCGAGAACGTCGGTCAGCGTCTCATCGGGCACTGTGGAAGCAGCGGCCAGGCGGTCATCGCTGATGCTGCATTCGCCGGGCAGCATCGCGAGCGGGATCTTCTTTCGCTTCGCCAGCCGCGACAACTGATCGGCGCCATAGGCCCAGCGATCGTAGCCGCCTAGAATGCGCACGAGGATGAAGCGCGCATGGGCAGCGGTCTTTTCGAGCCACAGGTCGACGGACATCGGATGGCGAAGGTCGGAGATATTGGTGAGGCAAAGGCTCGCCTTGCCATCGCTCCAACCCGCTGCAATGCCGTTGAGGTCACTGCCGGAAAAAGACAGCACCACCACATCTGCCGGCGACTGGTTGAGGTCGACCGGCTCGATCAGGTCGTCGAGCGACGACGAGGTGGTGGCGAGAATATGCATCCTTTTCCTTCTAAAGCCCTCTTATGCCGCCAGCATCTTTTCGATCGCCGCCCGGTCCATGCCCTTTTCGCCGATCACGACGAGGCGGCTCTGGCGGGTCTCGCCTGCACCCCAGGCGCGGTCGAAATAATGGTTCACGCGCGAACCGACCGCCTGCACCTGAAGGCGCATCGGCTTGTTGGCGACGTCGACAAAACCCTTGATGCGCAGCACGTTTTCCGCTTCCGCCGTGGCGGAAATGCGGGCGGCGAGTTCGTCCGCATCGGCAACGGCTGGAATATCGATGACGAAACTGTCGAAATCGTCGTGATCGTGATCCAGCTCATCGTCGTGATGGGTCTTGCGGTTTTCGATATCGTCCTCGACGGCAAGGCCGAGACCGATCAGCACGCTCGGATCGACGGCGCCGTTTGCGGCGGGCACGATCTTGACCGCGCGCGGCAGATGCGCCTGGACACGGCCCTTGGCGGCGGCAAGCGATGCCTGGTCGAGAAGGTCGGTCTTGGTCAGCACGATCATGTCGGCGCAGGCGATCTGGTCCTCGAACACTTCCTCGACCGGGTCGTCGTGGTCGATCGAGCTGTCCTGGCTGCGCTGCGCTTCCAGCGCCTCATGATCGTCGGCCACGCGACCTTGCGCAAGCGCCAGACCGTCCACCACGGCAATGACGGCATCCACGGTGACGCGGGCCTTCACATCCGGCCACTGGAAGGCCTGGACGAGCGGCTTCGGCAGGGCAAGGCCGGAGGTTTCGATCAGGATATGATCGACGCGCGGTTCGCGGGCCAGGATCTGGTCGATCGCCGGAACGAAATCGTCGGCGACGGTGCAGCAGATGCAGCCGTTGGCAAGTTCGACAATATTATCATCAGGGCAGCTTTCGATGCCGCAGCTCTTCAACACGTCGCCATCGATGCCGACATCGCCGAACTCGTTGACGATGATCGCGAGGCGCTTGCCCTTGAGGTTTTCGATCAGGTGACGGATCAGCGTCGTCTTGCCGGCACCGAGAAACCCGGTGATGACGGTGCAGGGAACGCGGTCGAATGAAACGCTCATGAAGGCAGGTCCTCGTGGTGCTGGAATGGTGGAATGCGGGCCGTCATGCCCTTGCCGCGAAGGCACATGGGACGGCCGCGAAGGGGAAGTAAACCGCGCTCGTCGTCAGACAGCATCATCGCGCCGATCAAGATGTCCTCGACCGTGTCGAGCGACAGATGACCAAAGACATAGGACCAGCCGGAGCGATGGTTGAAGGCAGCACTTGGGCCTTTTTCGCAGTTGGCAAGGCAGGTGACGGGTTTGACCGAGAGCGGCTTGCCGGCGGCAGCTTCGCGCAGGGCATCCATCAGGACGATGCCCGGGCGCGCCTGGCTATCGGAGGCCTCGCGACAATTGGTGCAGACGAAAATCGTCACATCCGGCTCGCCGGCAAGGCCGTCTGCGGACGCATCGCGTTCGTCTTTTCGTTCGTCAATCACCATCGTGTCGCACTACCGCCCAAGTCAATAACATCGGGGTGCACGACAGGAAGGCAAGCCTATCCTGCAGAGTGAAAGAAGCTTTTCCGGAGCACCCCGCCCGGAAAGGCACGTTTTCGAACGGCAGGTCTCCTGGCTCGCGGGTCGTCACCATCCGCCTGCCTTCCCGGATTTCTCCAGTGGCTTTCGTGGCAGGATGGCTCGCCGCTTACAGTTGCGGGGGCAGCCGCGGCATTGAACCATGGGATCTCAAAGATGATCCCGGGCTCGCACCGCATTCTCTCTTAGCCCCTACCGTTGCCGGCAAGGGACCGTATCGCAGTCACCTAAGCCTTGTCGCAGGGCAGTGTCAATGTCGCAAAGGCGATTGCCCGTATGGGGAAACCGTCTATAGTGATCACGTCTTTGGTGCCCGAGAGGGCTCATCGAAGGGAATGCGGTGCGACGACATCTTGGCGTCAAACCCGCGGCTGCCCCCGCAACTGTAAGCGGAAAGTCTCTGCTCAACATGCCACTGGAGACATCCGGGAAGGCGGGTCAGAGGCGTTCGATCCGCGAGCCAGGAGACCTGCCGGAGACGATAGGCACAGTGAAAGTCCTCGGGTGGAGGGCAGAAAGACGACGTCCATGGTTACGAACTCTGCTGCCGGTGCAGCCAGCGTTTCCGCATCGAAAATCATTCCTCTTGGCATGACAGCCATACTCGGCCTGTTCATCGTCGGCTTTGTCGGCTTTTCGCATATCGAGGCTGTGCACAATGCGGCTCACGATACGCGCCACTCGCTGGCCTTTCCCTGCCACTAAGAGGAATTCCTTAAATGTCGCTGTTTCGAAACATCGTCCTCACGGCGGTGATCGCAGGGCTTTTGTCCGGGCTCCTGATGACCGTGATGCAAAGCTTTTCCGTCGTGCCGCTTATTCTCGCAGCGGAGACCTATGAACACGCCGGCGGCAACGGCGCTGGACATAGCCATGGCACAGCTCCGAATACGGTAGCCAGCACTGCAGCGCCGGCTTCCGCTCAGCATGATCCCGCCGAAGAGGCATGGGCGCCGGCTGACGGGATCGAGCGCTTTGCCTACACGGCTGCGGCCAATGCGCTTTCTGCCATCGGTTTTGCGCTGGTTGCCATCGCCATTGCCGAAGCACTCGGCGGGTTTGGCGGATGGCGCGGCGGATTGATGTTCGGCATTGCTGGCTTCCTCACCGTCAGCCTCGCACCCGGCCTTGGCCTGCCGCCGGAACTTCCGGGCATGCCCGTCGCCGAACTCGGACCGCGGCAGATCTGGTGGATTGCGACGGCCGTCTGCACTGCCCTGGCCCTTGGCCTGCTTGCCTATACCCGCTCCGCCCTTCTTGCAGCGCTCGCGGTGGTCCTGCTCGTTGCGCCGCACATCATCGGTGCACCGCTGCCGCCGACCCATGACAGCGCAGTACCGATCGACCTGCATGCGCGGTTCGTCAATGCCGTCTACGCGACGAACCTCGTCTTCTGGGCCGTTCTCGGAGCGCTTTCCGGCGTCATTCGCGAGCGTTTTCGTGCTGGTGAGGAAATTTCGACCACGTCCAAGGAGCTTGCAGTCCGTTGAAGGAAATCGATCAGACCACCGAGCAGCGCCACCGCGCCAAGATGGAAAACCGCAAGGCGGTTCAGGATGCCGAAGTCGCGGAGAAGACCGTCGAGAAGGGGCTCCTCATGGTTCATACCGGCTCCGGCAAGGGCAAGTCTACGGCGGCCTTCGGGCTGGCCTTGCGGACGCTCGGCCACAACCGCCGCGTCGGCATCGTGCAGTTCATCAAGGGCGCATGGTCAACCGGCGAGCAGCCGGCGCTTGCTGTGTTCGGTGACCGCATTGCCTGGCACACGATGGGCGAGGGCTTTACCTGGGAAACCCAGGATCTCAAACGCGACATCGCCGCTGCCGAGAAGGCCTGGGGCATGGCACTCGAACTGATGGCGGATGAAACGATCGGCCTCGTCATTCTCGACGAACTCAATATCGCGTTGCGTTACGATTATCTCGATCTCGAAACGGTCGTTGCCCAGTTACAGGCGCGCCGGGCGGATCTGCACGTGGTCGTCACCGGCCGTAATGCAAAACCGGCTCTGATCGAGGCGGCGGATCTGGTGACCGAGATGACGCTCGTCAAGCATCACTTCAAGGCCGGCGTCAAAGCCCAGGCCGGCATCGAGTTCTGACGGGTGGTGGCGCGCGCTCTCATGTTTCAGGGGACAGGCTCGGATGTGGGCAAGTCGCTGGTCGTTGCCGGGCTTGCCCGCGTCTTCACGCTGCGTGGCTTGAGTGTCCTGCCCTTCAAGCCGCAGAACATGTCCAACAATGCTGCGGTCACTGCCGATGGCGGCGAGATCGGCCGGGCGCAAGCCCTGCAGGCGAGGGCGGCCAGCGTGCCGCTCAGCGTCCATATGAACCCGGTTCTGTTGAAGCCCCAGAGCGAGGTCGGCGCCCAGGTGGTGGTGCAGGGCAGGGTCGAGGGCAATGCCAAGGCGGCCGAATACCAGCTTCTGAAGCCGAGGCTGCTTTCGCGGGTGCTTGAGAGCTTCGAGATCCTGAAAGCCAGGGCGGACCTGGTTCTGGTCGAAGGGGCTGGCAGCGCGTCCGAAATCAACCTTCGCCAGAACGACATTGCCAATATGGGTTTTGCCTGCGCTGCCGATGTGCCGGTGGTTCTGATCGGCGATATCGACCGGGGCGGCGTGATTGCCAGCCTCGCCGGCACGAAACTCGTCATCGATGACGACGACGCGGCCATGATCCACGGCTTTATCGTCAACCGCTTTCGCGGCGATCCGGCATTGTTTGCCGAGGGCATGCGGATAATCGGTGCGTTTACCGGCTGGCAATCGATCGGCCTCTTGCCGCATTTCGCCGATGCGGCTCTCCTGCCGGCAGAAGATGCGCTCGGCCTGACCCAGTCGTTTGCGCGCAAGCCCGGCGCGAAGATGCGTATCGCAGTGCCGATCCTGCCGCATATTTCCAATTTTGATGATCTCGATCCGCTGGAAGCGGAGCCGGATGTCGAGCTCATCCGTGTCAGGCGCGGCGAGGCTATCCCTGGAGACTGCGATCTCGTGCTGCTGGTCGGCTCGAAGGCGACGATCACCGATCTGGCGGCGCTCCGGGAAGCGGGCTTCGATACCGATATCGCAGCTCATTACAGGCGCGGCGGGCGGGTGCTCGGCCTCTGCGGCGGGTATCAGATGCTCGGCAGACGGATATCGGATCCAGAGGGATCGGAAGGTCCTCCCGGTTCGGCGGAGGGGCTGGGGCTTCTCGATGTCGAAACCGTTCTGTCGGCGTCGAAGCGGCTGGAGGCGGTAACAGGCGTCAGCGCAGACGGAATATCCTTCGCCGGCTACGAAATGCATACGGGTCATACCACTGGCGTCGACTGTTCACGTCCGTTTTCGAGCATTGGCGGCAATCCGGAAGGTGCGTCGTCTCGGGATGGCAGGGTGGTCGGCACCTATGTGCACGGATTGTTTTGCGACGACCGGCAGCGTTCAGCCTGGCTGTCGCGTCTCGGCGGCACAGTGTCGGGCTTGAATTACGAGGCGAATGTCGATGCCATTCTCGATCGCCTTGCCGCGCATATGGAGCAGCATCTCGATATCGACGGACTGCTCAAAATTGCCAGATGAGCAGCGCCAGGATGCCGAACAGGCTGATCAGCAGCGCATCCGCCACGCGCGCGAGCTTGAGGGCGCGGGTGATATCGTCAAAATTCAGATTGGTCCGGTTGCCATCGCCCATGTAGCGGGCTTCGATCATCTGGCCGCCATAACTTCGGGGACCAGCGAGCGCGATGCCAAGCGCACCCGCCATCGCCGCTTCCGGCCAGCCGGCGTTCGGCGAACGATGGTGTTTCGCGTCACGGCGGATTGCACGCATGGCATCGCGGGGCGAGGCGTCCTTGACGAAGACAGCGGCCACGACGAACAGCGCGGCCGTCAGTCGCGAGGCCGGCAGATTGATCAGGTCATCGAACCGGGCCGCGGCCCAGCCGAACGCTTCATGACGCGGCGACCGATGGCCGATCATGCTGTCTGCGGTATTGGCAGCCTTGTAGGCCGCGCCGCCCGAGAGGCCGCCGATGCCGAGCCAGAAGGCAGGGGCGACGACGCCATCGGAAAAATTCTCGGCCAGGCTTTCGATCGCCGCGCGGCAAACCGCGGCGTCATCGAGCTTTTCCGGATCGCGGCCGACAATCATCGAGACGGCCTTGCGTCCGGCGTCGAGCCCGTTGTAGCGCAACGCGGTTGCCACGGCTTCAACATGGGTCTCGAGGCTTTTCTGGGCCGGCAAGCTGGCTGCGGCAAGCACGAGAAGGATCGGTCCGAAGGGCAAAAGCATGAGAACGGCGGCAATCGCCAGCGCGGCGGCGACGGTGCAGCCGATGAGGACAATGAGCGCGAGGATGCCCATGCGTTTGCGGCTGGCGAAATCCTCGCCCTCGCGGTTCCATCGACTGTCGAGTGCCGATATCAGCCGGCCGATCCAGGTGACGGGATGGCCGACGCGTTTGAACAGCCAGTCCGGATAGCCGACGATGCGCTCGGTGATCAGTGCGAAGAATGCGAGAAGGAACATGACGTTGGCGATCTCTGAGTTGGGCAGTCCGATACAGCATGGCGGCAACCTTGCCATGGCGCGCGCGCTGTTTCCTCACGCGCCCGAGCCGTGGATCGATCTGTCGACCGGCATCAACCCGCATTCCTATCCGCATACGCCGATCCCCGGCAATGTTTTTGCGCGTCTGCCGGAGCCTTCATCGCTCGAGAGGCTGAGGGCCGCAGCGGCTGAGGCATATCGGGCACCGTCACCCGCTCATATCGTGGCCGGACCGGGAACGCAGATCCTGCTGCCGATCATCGCCGGTCTTGTCGGAGCGACCGGAACGGCAGCTATTCTATCGCCCACCTATGCGGAACATGCGCGTGCCGCGACGATGGCAGGCTTTAAGGTTCTGGAGACGGATGATCTCGGCGATCTTGCGACATCCAGTCTCGCCGTCATCGTCAACCCGAACAATCCGACCGGGCGGATCGTGTCGACGGATGACATTCTGGCGCTGGCCGAAATCATGCGCGCGAAGGGCGGGCTGCTCGTCGTCGATGAGGCCTTCATGGATGTGTCGGAAGCGCAGAGCGTTGTCGGCGCTGTCTGCGAGGGCGGGCTGATCGTGTTGCGCTCCTTCGGCAAGTTCTATGGCATGGCCGGCCTGCGGCTGGGCTTTGCGATCGGCCATCCCGCTGTCACCGTAAAGATCGAGGAAAGGCTGGGGCCCTGGGCGGTCTCCGGTCCGGCTCTGCATGTGGCTTGCGAAGCGCTGGCGGATGCCGATTGGCAGGTCGCGATGCGCATCAGGCTCAGCGCGGATGCTGCAAGGCTGGACGAAGCTCTGTCGGCGGCCGGTATTCGGGTCTTCGGCGGCACGTCACTGTTTCGTTCCATCCGTGACAGGCGCGCTCAAGGTCTCTTCCAGCACCTCGGCGAACACGGGATCATGACCCGACGCTTCCAAGAGCGTCCGGATGATCTGCGGGTAGGGCTTCCCGACGAGAAGGACTGGTCGCGGCTGGAAGCGGCCCTTGGGGGCTTCTAGCCGCCGAACCGGTCTCGCCAGGCCGGTTGGGCGCTGGCATTTGGTAGCGCAACAGCCTCGAAGACACCGCGCGCAACGGCTCTTGCTGTCACCAGGGTTGCAAGATGGCAGAGTTCGGCGAAGGCGCCCATGTCGTCCATCGGGATCTTTCCGGTCGCGGCTGCAAAGATCGTGTCGCCGTCTCCAGGCAGATGCGCGGGCAAGACGGCGCGTGCCAGTCCGTCATGCGCCATGATAGAAAGCCTGTGCGCCTGCGCCTTGGTCAGAACAGCATCAGTGACGACCACGCCGATCGTCGTCGCCTTCAACGTCACGCCCTTCATCCGCAGGGCCGTGTGGTCGTCTGTGAATGTCGAGGGAAGGCCGAGACCACCGAACTCGTCATCCTGCTCAAACGGTGCCGACCAGAAGTGCTTGGTATCACCGACCGTTGCGGCGCCCATGGCATTGACGGCCATGAGGACGGCAATCGTGTGCCCGGACGCGGTCTTTGCGCTTGCCGAACCGATGCCGCCCTTGACGGTCGCGGTCGTAGCGCCGGTGCCGGCCCCGACTGTGCCGAGCGCGAAAACGCCTTTCTGGGCGGCGCATAAGGCGTCGTAGCCCATGTCGCGATAGGGCGAATGGAGGCCCCAGTTCTTATTCCCGCCGTTCAAAAGATCCATCAGGATCGCCTGCGGCACGATCGGCACCTTGGCAGACCCGACGGGAAAGCCGCGGCCGATCTGGCGCAGGCCCGCCTGCACCCCACCGGCTGCATCCAGCCCGAACGCCGAGCCGCCCGAGAGAACGAAGGCATCGACTGTCTGCACCGTCATGGACGGGTCGAGAAGGGCGGTCTCGCGCCCACCCGGTGCACCGCCTAGAACCGAGCCGGAGGCGATCGCCGGCTCGTCGAAGATGATCGCGGTGACGCCTGAGCCAAGCTGCAGATCGGTCGCGTGGCCAACAGCCACGCCTTCGATATCGGTGAGAAGGTTCAATGGCGCCACCATGCGAGTATCAGTCGATATCGAACTTGACGCCCTGCGCGAGCGGCAGGGTGCGGCCATAGTTCACGGTGTTGGTGGCGCGGCGCATATAGGCGCGCCACGCATCGGAGCCCGATTCGCGTCCGCCGCCGGTTTCTTTTTCGCCGCCGAAAGCGCCGCCGATTTCAGCGCCCGACGGACCGATATTCACATTGGCAATGCCGCAATCGGATCCGCGCGCAGATACGAAGGCTTCGGCTTCCCGGATGTCGTTGGTGAAGATCGAGGAGGACAGGCCCTGGGGCACGTCGTTGTGCAGCGCAATCGCTTCGTCGAAGTCCTGATATCGGATGACGTAGAGGATCGGTGCGAAGGTTTCGTCTCTGACCGGGCCGGTCTGATCAGGCATTTCGACGATGGCCGGACGCACGTAATAGGCATCAGCCGCTTCGCCATCCAGCACGCGTTCACCGCCAACGACTGTGCCTCCGGCGGCCTTGGCTGCCTCGAGTGCTGCCTGCATTTTGTCGAAAGCGGCCTGATCGATCAGCGGGCCGACGAGATTGCCGTCCTGCAGCGGGGAGCCGATGGTGACCGACTGGTAGGCCTTGGCAAGGCGCGGCACGAGCGCATCATAGACGCTGTCATGGACGAAGAGGCGGCGGAGCGTCGTGCAGCGCTGTCCGGCTGTGCCCATGGCAGAGAAGGCGACACCGCGCAGGGTCAGATCGAGATCGGCCGTCTGGGTGACGATCGCGGCGTTGTTGCCGCCGAGTTCGAGAATGGAGCGGGCAAAGCGCTGCGCCAGCCGCGGACCGACTTCGCGGCCCATGCGGGTGGAGCCTGTCGCAGAGACGAGCGGCACCTTGTCGTGGTCCACGAGGATTTCGCCGATGTCGCGGCCGCCGATCAGCAGGGTCGAGAGGTTCTGAGGGGCTTTTCCACCATCGGCGATATAGCGCGACAGCGCCTTTTCGAAGATCGCCTGGGTGGCGAGTGCGGTGAGCGGGGTCTTTTCCGAAGGCTTCCAAATGGTGGAATTGCCGCAGACGAGGGCAAGCGCTGCATTCCACGACCAGACGGCGACGGGGAAGTTGAACGCGGAGATGATGCCGACGGGACCAAGCGGATGCCAGGTTTCCATCATCCGGTGCTCGGAACGCTCGGTAGCGATCGTCAGGCCGTAGAGCTGGCGCGACAGGCCGACTGCGAAATCGCAGATGTCGATCATTTCCTGGACTTCGCCAAGACCTTCGGATGTGACCTTGCCGACTTCGATCGACACGAGGCGACCGAGGGAAGTCTTGGCGGCACGCAGTTCCTCGCCCAGGAGACGGATCAGTTCGCCACGCTTGGGCGCCGGCACGAGGCGCCATTCGAGGAAGGCCTGATGCGCTGCGTCGATCGCCTTTCCGGCATCGTCTGCGCTCACTTCCGGCAGCTTGCCGATTTCCGTGCCTGTGATCGGCGAGCGGACGGTGAGTGTCCCGCCCTTGTACTGGTCGGCTGTGACGCCGAGATCAGCAAAGATCTTGTCCACTTCGGCGACGAGGTCGAGTTTGGCGAGCGTCATGTCGGTCTCCGGATATCGAAATTTGGGGTCAATCTACAAATCGGCGCCGGTTTGACAACAGGTGCGCCGATATTCGTTCTGGGTCAGAAGCGTTCGCCCGTGAAATGAGCGATCTGAGCGCCGGCCTCGTAATAGGCTTCCTTGATGGTGCGAAAGCCTGGTTCCATGACCGTGGTCAGCGGCAGCGGCAGGTCTTCCTCGGTGATCTCGCCAAGGATATGGCGGGCAAGAACCTTACCGAAATTGGTGCCCGGCGAGATGCCGCGACCGTTATAGCCGGAAAAGCCGATGACGTTGCGGCCGAATTTGTGGAAGCGCGGCAGGGCGTTGTCGGTCATGCCGATCTTGCCATACCATTCGGCCTCGAATTCCACGTCGCCGAGCTGCGGAAACAGCCGCTTCAGCGACCGCCGCGCCCAGGATTTGTGGATGTCGAGGCCCGTTCCGCGCAATGCGCCGACGGACCCGAAGACAAGGCGGCCGGCTTGGTCCATCCGGAAGGAGGACAGGACTTCCTTCGTATCCCAGCAGCCTTCGCAATTGGGCAGAACCGATCCGCGCAGGTTGGCGGACAGCGGCTTTGTTGCCAGGTTGAAATAGGGCAGGTGCACCTGTTCGCGCCGTATCTGCGCCCACGGGCCGGTGCTGTAGGCGTCGGTCGATACGATGATCCAGTGGGCGTGAACTTCGCCGTCAGCAGTCTTAACGATCTTCTTGCCATCGGCTTCGGACGTTTCGATGACGGCGCTGCCGGTGTGAATTTTGGCCCCGGCCTTGATCGCCGCATGGGCAAGGCCGCGGGCATAGGCGAGCGGCTGGAGCGTGCCGGCGCGCATGTCGAGAAGCGCGCCTGAATAGGCGCTTGTGCCGATCCGGCGTTCGGTCTCTGCGGCATCCAGCATGGTGACCGGGGCACCGCGCTTTTGCCACTGGCGCGCGCGCTCCTCCAGTTCCCGCAGTCCCTTGTCACCAACAGCGCAGTGAAGCGTGCCGTTGGTTTCGAGCTCGCAGGCGATGGCGTGCTTCTCGATCAGTTCGCGGACGAGGTAGGGGCCGTTGCCGAGCAGGTCGAGCGCCCGCTCGCCGTAGAGATCGCCGAGTTCTTTCGGAAAATCGTCGGGCATGACCCACATGCCGGCATTAATCAGCCCGACATTGCGGCCGGCACCGCCAAAGCCGATCTCGGCGGCCTCGAGGAGAACCACGTCGACACCGCGTTCCGCCAGATGCAAGGCCGCGGAGAGACCGGTGTAACCGCCGCCGACGATCACCACGTCCGACGACGTTGATCCCCTCAGAGGAAGAGTGGAAGGAGCCGCAGGAGCGGTTCTTTCCCAGAGGCCGTGGGAGCGCTGGTCGTCGAGCATCGAAAGTTCTCGCACTTTATGTTTTGCAGACTTTACAGAACCCGTTTCCCGATGAATATCGACATAATCTCAACAGGTCATTCGCGGGAGGAATGACAATGCTCCCGCCAAGACGGTTTCTTCCATCGTTTTCGCTTCTCGCCGCCTTCGAGGCGGCGGCTCGCAGTGGCAGCGTCACTGCGGCGGCGCACGAACTCGGCCTGACGCAGAGCGCCGTCAGCCGACAGATCTCCGCGCTGGAAAAACAGCTGGGCGTGGCGCTGTTCCTTCGCGAGCGTCAAACGATCCGGCTGACGCTGGCCGGCGATGCCTATGCGCGCGAGGTGCGTGAAGCGCTGCGGCGGATCTCCAATGCGTCGCTCAACCTTCGGGCAAATCCGTCCGGCGGTACGCTCAATCTCGGCATTTTGCCGTTTTTCGGCACGCGCTGGCTCACTCCAAGGATCGGTCGGTTTCTCGATCTTCATCCCGGCGTCGTCGTCAACCTGACCACGCGGCTCGAGCCGTTCGACTTCCGGTTCGATACGCTGGATGCGGCGATCCATTTCGGCTCGGCGCGCTGGCCGGGTGCTGCCCTGACATTCCTGATGGACGAGGATGTGATCCCGGCCTGCAGCCCGGATTTCCTAAGGAAGCACGCCATTCGGGCACCCGGTGATCTGGTGCATGCGCCGCTGCTTCACCTCAACAGCCGGCCGGATGCCTGGGAGACGTGGTTCCGCACAGCGGCAACCGAGTTCGACGCACTGCATGGCATGCTGTTTGATCAGTTTGCGACCATGGTCGAGGCGGCCGTGGCGGGCCTTGGCACGGCGCTGCTTCCGCGCTTTCTGATCGAGCGCGAACTGCAACAGGGGCTGCTGGTGGAGGCGGTTGCCGGGGGATCGATGGGGACGGGACAATATTATCTCGCCTATCCACCCGACCGCGCAACCTATCCGCCGCTTGCCGTCTTTCGCGACTGGATCTCGCGGGAGATCGAAGCGGATGGCGACCGGTCACTTGCGATCATGGGCGCTATCGGCCAATAGTCCGTGAGACTTGTTATTGTTTTGACCGACCGACGGGAAGACCCTGATGAAACCGATATTCGTCCAGCTTCGCTGCAAGCCCGGCAAGACCTACGAGGTCGCCGATGCGATCTATAAGACCGAGCTGGCTTCCGAACTCTATTCCACCAGCGGTGACTGGGACCTGCTTCTGAAAGTCTATATCAGCGGCGACGATGAAATCGGCCGCTTCGTCAACGAGAAGATTGCCTCGATCCCCGGTATCGAGCGGTCGCTGACGACGATGACGTTCACGGCATTTTGATCCGTGATGCCTTCAATAGAAAAGCCGCCTCAAGGGCGGCTTTTCTGTCTTGATGATCAGGTTTGATCAGGCAAGCGCCGTCGGTGCCTGGGCGCGTGCACGCACCAGGTCACGGATGGCCAGTTTCACTTCGTCGGGCGAATTGAAACGCTGCTCATCGAGATCGATGACGTGAAACTTCACGGCAATGAATTTCAACCGGTCTTCGTCCGGGATAACGATACCGACGGGCTCGCCGCCGAATTCTATAACTTGCTTTTGCATGGCATGCTCCCGCGTTTGCTGCCTAAAGCGCAGCACTGGCGAATGGATTTTCAGGAACGAAAGAACTGAAAGGTCTACATTCGACAGCACGGAAGGGAGCTACGCTCCGTGCCTAGCATCTTATACGCGAACCGACCGTAGGCGGCGACGTAAGCAGGTTTAATCATGTCACTCTCCCTCATGGCGTTGCGTAAAATGCCGACGGATAACGTCCGTCGATCGAAAGTGGACTTTAGGTGACTCGCAGAATGCGATCAACGAAAATCCTTTTGAAGGAAATATTTTTCTGTCTGATGACAGTATCGCGGCGGAAATGTGAAATTTCATTCGCGATGGCCTGTCCTTCGACAAGCCAGGAAATAGGTGCGGGCCTCGTCTGCGACAAGATGAGACCGGCTAAAGTTATTGTGACACGTTGTTATCCGGCGCTGCGCCGACCGTCGGTAAACCGACAGTCGGATCAAAGCATTAGATGACTCGGATGGATTACCCCATACGCTCGGAGGCGTAGGAGCCGGGGCTCGGCGGGAAGACCACCGTGCGATTGCCGTTGATGAAGGTGCGGTGGTGGATATGCGCATGGATCGCGCGGGCCAGAACCTGGCTTTCCACATCACGGCCAAGCGAGACATAATCGTCGGGCGATTGCGCGTGGGTAATGCGCACCGTGTCCTGCTCGATGATCGGGCCTTCGTCGAGATCGGCGGTGACGTAATGGGCTGTCGCCCCAATCAGCTTCACGCCGCGCTGATAGGCCTGCTTGTAAGGGTTTGCACCCTTGAAGCTCGGTAGGAAGGAGTGGTGGATGTTGATGATCTTGCCCGACATTTTCTGGCACAGCTGGTCCGACAGGACCTGCATGTAGCGTGCGAGCACCACCAGTTCGGCCCCGCTTGCCTCGACGACATCAAGCAACTGGGCCTCGGCCTGCGGCTTGTTTTCCTTCGTCACCTTGATGTGGTGGAAGGGGATATCGTTGTTGACCACCTGCTTCTGGTATTCGAAGTGATTGGAGACGACGCCGACGATATCGATCGGCAGCGCGCCGATCTTCCAGCGGTAGAGAAGATCGTTGAGGCAATGGCCAAAGCGCGACACCATCAGAAGCACCTTCATGCGCTCCTCGGTATCGAAGATGTCCCATTCCATCTCGAACTTTTCGGCGATCGGCTTGAGGCCTTCGGCAATTGCCGGGCGACCGACGCCTTCTTCGGAAATGAACGAGACGCGCATGAAGAACCGGCCGGTATCCAGATCGTCGAACTGCGAGCTGTCGATGATGTTGCAGCCCTGTTCCGCCAGAAAGCCGGAAAGCGCAGCAACAATGCCGCGCGTGGAACGGCAGGTGACGGTCAGTACATAGCTTTTCATCGATAACCCCTTGGTCTGCACTTGGCGGAAATCCTTGTAGACATAACCACGCCGGCGGACCATATCCGATGGCGTAGGAAACAACAGAAATACGGAGGCGTTTTTCCGTTCCGGCTCAAAGCAATGGAACGTTCCACCCTTACAAACAGCAGCTTAGGCAAGGACGTCAAAAATTCCGGTCCTTTTGCGCCTTTCACGCGTTGATCACCGTCGCGGCGCTTGGTCCGCCGCGCATTTGTCATTCAATATTTTCGAATATTTATTTCGTCGGATTTTGTAAGATACGGGAGGAATGCTGGTGGCTAGAGATGCGGGGCGGTTTCAGGGTAAGGCCTGGTTGGGTAGAAACCTCAGAAGCATTGCCTTGAGGGGAATCGCCTTGATCGGTGCGGCCGGTCTCGCGACGCAGCCGGTTTCTGCTGCCACGACCTGTATGCGGGGCATCAATCTCGCCGGTGCCGAATTCGGCAAGGTTGGCGATGTCTACGGTAAAGGCTACACTTACCCTTCAGCCGAAACGATCCGCTATTTTGCGAGCAAGGGGTTCACGGCCGTTCGGCTGCCATTTCTATGGGAAAGGTTGCAGCCTAAGCTCTATGCGTCGTTTGATCGGGCTGAGGCCAAGCGGCTTGCGGCTACTGTCGAGCTCGTACGCAAAGCCGGGATGGTCGTTATTCTCGATCCGCACAACTACGCGCGCTACAAGGGTGATCTGATCGGGACGGACAACGTTCCGCAAAGCGCGTTCGCCGACTTTTGGCGTAGGCTTTCGGTACGGTTTGGCACAGAGGCAGACATTGCGTTCGGTTTGATGAACGAACCGCATGGTATTGCAGCCGAAGACTGGGTGTCCGCCGCCAACGGTGCGATCGCAGCCATCCGGCAGGCCGGGTCCGCCAGTCTGATCCTTGTTCCCGGCACGGCCTGGACCGGCGCCCACAGCTGGTCTGCCGGCGATTACGGCACCACCAACGCTGCCGCGATGTCGGCGATCGTCGACCCGCAGAACAATTACGTTTTCGAGGTGCACCAGTATCTTGACCAGGATTTCTCCGGCAAGAATGACGAATGCTCGCGTGCCGCCGATGCGGTCAAGGCGCTCTCCGACGTCGGCACCTGGTTGAAGCAGAACAACCGGCGTGGCCTGCTGGGTGAGTTTGCCGTTCCGCGCCAGCCGGAATGCCAGTCGGCATTGGTCGATATGGTCAAGGTCGTCGAGAGCAACCCGGATGCGTGGCTGGGCTGGGCCTATTGGGCAGCCGGTGACTGGTGGCCGGAAGACGAGATCCTTAACATCCAGCCGGTTCGCCAAGCCGACAAACCCCAGATGGCAACGCTTCTGAAAGCGATGTCGGAGAATGCTTCCTGCGGGCGTTAAGCTCTCGCTATTTCACGTGAATCATCGAACGCGGAGAGAGTTCACATTGGCGGATAGGTGTGTTCGTTGCCGCGGAAATCGCTCACCGAATAGCAGCCACCTTCAGCACGCGCAGCGCTTTCGCCGATCACCGCCTTGCCGTGGCCACCTGGAATATCGAGCACGTAAGTTGGCTGGCAAAGCCCGGAAATGGTGCCGCGCAGAGCCGAAACGATCCTCTGGCCCTCGGCGATATCAAGCCGGAAATGGCCTGTGCCTGGTGCCAGGTCCGGATGGTGCAGGTAATAGGGTTTGATGCGCGTTTCGACGAAAGCCTTCATCAGGTCGCCGAGCACTTTCGGGTCGTCGTTGATGCCTTTGAGCAGGACCGTCTGGCTGACCATCGCAAAGCCGGCTTCAATCAGCCTTGCGCAGGCAGCCCGCGCGTCCTCAGTCATTTCGCGGGGATGGTTGGCGTGGAGCGCCACATAGATTGTCTTGCCGCTTTCCTTCAACGCCGCAATCATCGGCGAATCCACCCGCTCGGGCTCGACCGCCGGCACGCGCGTATGAAAGCGCACGATTTTGACATGCTCGATTTCAGCCAATCCAGCCATGATCACGGAAAGCCGGCGCGGAGACAGGACAAGCGGATCGCCGCCGGTCAGGATGACTTCCCAGATTTCCTCATGAGTGCGGATGTAGTCGAGCGCGGCCGTTAGTTCGTCCGGCGAAAGCGTTCCATCGCCCTGCGGGCCAACCATTTCACGGCGAAAGCAGAAACGGCAATAAACAGGACAGATGTGCACGGCCTTCAGAAGGACGCGGTCCGGGTAGCGGTGGACGATGCCTTTGACCGGACTATGCGCCGCGTCGCCGATCGGATCGGCCCGTTCGTCCGGTGTGCCGACAAGCTCGGCCGCGTCGGGCACGAACTGTCGTGCAATCGGATCGGCGTCATCGGTCGGGTCGATCAGCGAGAGGACCGTCGGCGTCAGCGCGATCGCGTAACTGCCGGCGACGGCACGGATGCCGTCGAGACGGTCTTGCGCAATCAGACCTGCATCGGCCAGTTCCTCGGGCGTTTTCAAGGTACGCGCCACGCTCACGGCAGAACCTCGGCGACGGGCGCCCACAGGACCTGGTCGATGCGGGTCGCGCCGGTTGCGAGCATCGCCAGGCGATCAAAGCCCAGTGCTGCGCCGCTCGCCTGCGGCATGATCGAAAGCGCTGACAGGAAATCCTCGTCGATCGGATAGGTCTCGCCGTAGATGCGCGCTTTCTCCGCCATGTCGTGCTCGAACCGGCGGCGCTGTTCGGCCGCATCAGTCAGTTCGCCGAAAGCGTTCGCCAGTTCCACGCCGCATGCGTAGAGCTCGAAGCGTTCGGCAACGCGGGGATCGCGGGCCGAGGGTCGGGCGAGGGCTGCTTCCGAGATGGGATACTCGCAGAGGATCGTCGCCCGGCCCTGACCGAGATGCGGTTCGATCTTTTCGACGAGAACCTTGCTGAACAGATCCGCCCAGGTATCGTCATCCGAAACCCGATGGCCGGTGCGGGTCAGTTCGGCTGCGAGCGCGTCGCGATCGGTCGCGCCATCGGTTCGCACGGACGAAAGCAGGTCGATCCCGGCGTAGCGGAGAAACGCCTCCGCCAGCGTCACGATCTCAGGTTCGGCAAAGGGGTCGGTTTGCATGCCGCGAAACGAAAATTGCTTCGTTCCCGTGGTCTCGGCGGCAAGCTTCAGCATGTCGGCACAATCGGCCATCAGCTGCTCGTAGTTTTCACCAACCCGGTACCATTCCAGCATGGTGAATTCCGGGTGGTGCAGCGGTCCGCGCTCCCGGTTGCGATAGACATGCGCGAAGGTGAATATGCGCTTCTCGCCGGCCGCAAGCAGCTTCTTTGCAGCAAATTCCGGCGAAGTGTGCAGGTAGAGTGGCGTTGCGCGGCCGTCGATCGTCAGCGCTTGCGTCGCGAAAGCATGAAGGTGGGTTTCGTTGCCGGGCGATACCTGCAAGGTCGCTGTGTCGACCTCGATAAAATCCGCTTTGCCGAAGAAACCCCGCAGCGCCGTTTGAAGCGCGTTGCGGCCCATCAGGAAAGGACGCCGGTCGGCGTGACTTTCCGGTGTCCACCACGGGGCAGATCGGGCTTCGGAGTGAAACAGGCTCATTTCGGCTTTCTTCGCGGGTTCTTGCCCGCAAGGCTTCCACTTTGCGCGTTTTTGCGGTAGTTGCCCGGAAAACAGATCATCCGTCCTTCAGGCCGGTTATCGCCCGGTCCTCTACGACGCATTCCCGGCAGTTACAAGCCGGCACGCCAACAAGGAATTCAAATGGTCAAGGTCATCGCATCTTCCGTCCGCAAGGGTAACGTCATCGACGTCGACGGCAAGCTCTATGTGGTTCTCACCGCCGAGAACTTCCACCCCGGCAAGGGCACTCCGGTGACACAGGTCAACATGCGTCGCATCGTTGACGGCGTGAAGGTGTCGGAACGCTGGCGCACCACGGAACAGGTCGAGCGCGCCTTCGTCGAAGACGTCAACTTCCAGTTCCTCTATGAAGACGGCGAAGGCTTCCACTTCATGAACCCGGAAAACTACGATCAGATCGTCGTGGACGTGGATACGATGGGCGACCAGAAGGCGTATCTGCAGGAAGGCATGACCTGCGTCCTGTCTATGCATGAAGGCATCGCGCTCGCGCTGCAGCTGCCGCGTCACGTCACGCTTGAGATCGTCGAGACAGAGCCGGTCACGAAGGGACAGACAGCATCGTCCTCCTACAAGCCGGCGATCCTGTCGAACGGCATCCGCACGGCCGTTCCGCCGCATGTTGATACCGGCACCCGCGTCGTCATTGCCACGGAAGACAATTCCTACGTCGAGCGCGCCAAGAACTGATCGAAGCATCAGGCTTCATTCGAGCATAAAAAAAACCTCCGAGCCGCAGGCTTCGGAGGTTTTTTGTTGTCTGGCGATCCTGCGAGAAGAAAAGGGCCGGCGAACCGGCCGGTCCATCCTGTTTCGCTGTTTAGTTTTTCAGAACCAGCTTGGCAGAGGCCACCTGTGCCGTCGGTGATCCGAAGGCATAACCGCCACCGAGTGCGACGTTGAGCGAGACATAGTCCTGCGCCATCTGCTGTACGGCCTGGGCCAGACTTGCCTGGGCGGTGGAGACTTCGCGCTGTGCGTCGAGAACGTCGAGCAGCGAGGAGGCGCCATCACGATAGCTGGCGGTCGCGAGCTGCAGAGCTTCCTCATAGGATTTCACGGTCGCACGGAGCGCTGCCACGGTGCGGCCATCGCGGGCAACGGCGGCAAGCGCGTTCTCGACTTCCTCGACGGCATCGAGAACCGTCTGCTTCCAGGACAGATAGGCTTCGCGGGCTGACGATTCGGACGACTTGACGTTGGCACGCAGGGCGCCGCCGTCGAAGATCGGAAGAGACAAGGCCGGACCGAAGGACCAGGACAGGATGCCACTTTCGCCGCTTCCGGCAACGCGGGTGTAGGATGGCGAAATGGAGCCACCGAGCGTAATCGCCGGATAGAGCTGTGCTTCGGCAACGCCGATCTGCGCAACGGCTGCGGCAAGCTGCCGTTCGGACGCACGGATGTCAGGTCGATTGCGGATCAGGTCGGCGGGAATGCCGGTCTTGGTGCTGTAGCGGGCGACCGGCTGGCGGGCACCTCGCTGCAGTTCAGGAAGCAGTGTGGACGCCGGCATGCCGAGAAGCGTCGCGATGCGATGCGCGGCGGTGCGATACTGGGTCTCGAGACCTGGCAGCTCTGAAAGTGTCGAGTTCACAAGACCTTCGGCCTGAACAACATCCAGTCTGGAGGCAGCACCGGCTTCCAGCTGAAGCTTGGTGAGATCAAGCGTTTCACGGCGAGAACCGAGGTTCTTTTTGGTGATCGCGATACGCTCCTGATAGTAGCGAACATCGATATAGGCTGCGGCAACCTGCGAAAGCAGGCTCAGGCGCGCAACGTCGACGCTTGCATAGGCGGCGTCGAGACTGGCAAGAGCCGATTCCTTGCTGCGGCGGTAAAGGCCGAACAGATCCAGGAACCAGGACGCGCTGGCTCCACCGACGGCGGATGATTGCGGAGCGGTCGATGTTGGACCGAGCCGCCCGCCGATGTCCTTCGTGCCGCTACGCTCGCCCTGCGCATCGATATCGAGCGACGGAAGACCGCCGGCGCCGGCACTGACGACGGACGCCTGGGCCTGGTTGATGCGTTCCAGGGCCTGAAGAACGCTGAGGTTCTGCGACAGGCCCGTCTGCATGTAGCCGTTCAGGCGCGTGTCGGAAAACGCCGTCCACCAAGCCTTCATGGAAACGTCGCCATTGCTCGTCTGCGCACCCTCGGCAAACTTCGAAGGAAGGGACACTTCCGGCGCCTGATGGTTCGGTCCGACCACGCAGCCGGAAAGGAGGAGCATGACGAGAGGGGCGGCTACGCGAATGGATGTCATATCTTTGTCCCGAAACGCTTAAGAATGGGGCCCCGCGAACAGCGGAGCAAATCACTGCACAGCCTCCCGCTCAGACGAGCGGCGATTCGATGCTGGCAATCCGTTAACAGATTCACACTGTCTTCACTTGTTTTTCACGCTTTGATAACCGGCGCACAACAACAAAGAAGGACGGAACGAAGAAAATTCCGAGCAGTGTTGCAGAAAGCATACCACCCAGCACGCCGATGCCGATGGCGTTCTGAGCGGCAGAGCCGGCACCCGTTGCGATCGCAAGTGGTACCACGCCGAGAATGAATGCGAGCGACGTCATGATGATCGGACGAAGGCGCAATCTTGCGGCCTCGAGGGTCGCTTCGAGCACGCCCATACCTGTCTCCTGACGATCCTTGGCGAATTCGACGATCAGGATGGCGTTCTTCGCCGCCAATCCGATCGTCGTCAAAAGACCGACCTTGAAATAGACGTCGTTCGACTGGCCAAGCAGATAGGCTGCAGCCAATGCGCCAAGGACGCCGATCGGAACCGCGAGAATGACCGAGAACGGAATCGACCAGCTTTCATAAAGTGCCGCAAGGCAGAGGAATACGATCAGAACGGACAGGCCGTAAAGCATGGGAGCCTGGGAGCCAGACAACCGTTCCTGATAGGAGATGCCCTGCCAGGCCACGGAGTAGCCACCCGGCAATGCCGCAGTCAGCTTCTCCATCTCGTCCATGGACTGACCGGTGCTGACGCCGGCGCCGGTCGCGCCGTCAAGCGATATGGCACTGACGCCGTTGAACCGCGCAAGCTGCGGCGTGCCCGTGTTCCACTGGACGGTGCTGAAGGACGAAAACGGGACCATCTCGCCGCCGGTGTTGCGGGCAAACCAGTATTTGAGGTCTTCCGGCTGCATGCGGTAAGGCGCATCACCCTGCACATAGACGGGCTTCAGCTTGTTCTCGAGCGTGAAGTCATTGACGTCGCGACCGGCAAAGATGGTGGTGAGCATCGAATTGACCGAAGCGAGGTCGACACCCATCGCACCCAGCTTCTCCTGGTCGAGCAGGATCTGCAGCTGCGTTTCGGTTCTCTGCGAGTTGCTGCGCAGCGAGCCGATATTGCGGTTGCTGCCCGCGATCTGCATCAGCTGCTGCGATGCGCTCGTCAAAGCGGGATTGCCGTTGTTGCCGCTGTCGACAAGGTACATCGAAAAGCCGCTGGAATTGCCGAGGCCCTGGATTGCTGGTGGCAGAAGCGCAAACACCTGCGCGTCACGCAGTCCGAAGAAATGGCGCTGAGCCCGCTGCACAACGGCGGCCGCTTCCTGCTGCGGCTCGGTGCGAACGTCGAAATCCTTGAGCTTGGCAAAGATCATCGCATTGTTCTGGCCGGTGCCGTTGAAGCTGAAGCCCATCGCACCGAACACCGAAGCGACGCTGTCCTTCTCGTCGTTGAGGAAGAAGGACTCGATCTGCTTGACCACTTCCTCGGTTCTGGCGGTCGTCGAACCGTTGGGAGTCTGGACAAGCACCATCAGAACGCCCTGGTCTTCCTGCGGAAGGAAGGAACTGGGGAGCCTTGAAAACAACAGACCGCAACCGCCGACAATCAGTGCGAAAAGAAGCATGACGCGCAGCGGCCGCTTCAGAAGATAACCGATCGATCCGACATAGCCGTTTGTCGTCTTGTCGAAGCCGCGGTTGAACCAGGCGCCGATACCCTTGTTCTTCTTCTCGTGATTGACCGGCTTCAGGATCGTCGCGCAGAGCGCCGGCGTCAGCACGATCGCAACCACGGCAGAAAGCAGCATGGCAGAAACAATCGTGATCGAGAACTGGCGATAGATGATGCCTGTCGACCCACCGAAGAAGGCCATCGGGATAAACACGGCCGTCAGAACCAGCGCGATGCCGATGATGGCACCGGTAATTTCGTGCATGGACTTTTCGGTCGCCTCGAGCGGAGACAAACCTTCCTCGTCCATGATGCGCTCGACGTTTTCGACGACGACGATCGCGTCATCCACGAGAAGGCCGATCGCCAGCACCATGGCGAACATGGTCAGCGTGTTGATCGAATAGCCCGTCAGCGCCAGGATGCCGAAGGTCCCGAGCAGCACCACCGGAACGGCGACCATGGGGATCAGCGTTGCCCGCAGGTTCTGAAGGAAGACCAGAAGCACCACGAACACCAGAACGATCGCTTCGATCAGCGTGTGAATGACCTTCTCGATCGACAGCTCGACGAACGGCGTCGTGTCGTAGGGATAGGTGATGCTGACATTTTCGGGAAGCGTCGGCTCAACCCGGTTGAGGGCGGTTTTTACCCTTTCGGCGGTATCGAGCGCATTGGCGCCTGTCGCGAGGTTGACCGCAAAGCCCGCCGCCGGCTTGCCGTTAAAGCGGGAGCTGCCACCATAGCTTTCCTGGCCGATCTCGACCCGGCCGATATCCGATATCCTGACCGTTGCGCCGTCCTGTCCGACTTTGAGGATGATCCGTTCAAAGTCGTCGACGGTGGTCAGCTGGCTCTGGGCGGTCATGGTGACGGTCAGCTGCTGGCCTTCCGACACGGGCTGCGCCCCGAGCGAACCAACGGACACCTGGGTATTCTGCGCTTCGATCGCGGACGTGACGTCAGCCGACGTCAACTGGTATTTCTGGAGCTTGAAGGGATCGAGCCAGACGCGCATTGCATAGCCTGAGCCGAAGATATTGATGCTGCCGACGCCTTCCAGGCGCTTCACCTGATCTTCGATCTGGGTCGAGAACACGTCGCCGAGATCGACCGAACTGCGTTTGCCGTCCGACGACACGAGCGCGCCGACCATCAGGATACTGGAGGTGGAGCGCGAGACTTCGATGCCGGACTGCTGCACGACGTCAGGCAGCTGGGACTGTACCAGCTGCAACTTGTTCTGCACCTGAACCTGGGCGATATCAGGCATGATCGAGTTGCCGAATGTCAGCGTGACGGTCGCGCGTCCCGTTGACGACGACGAGTTCATGTAGGTGAGATCGTCGAGTCCGGTCATGCCGTCTTCGATGATCGTTGTGACCGATTTCTCGACGGTTTCGGCGCTGGCGCCGTTATAGCTGGCAGAAATGCGCACCGTGGTCGGGGCGATATCCGGATATTGCGAGATCGACAGCGTGGTGATGGCAAGCGCACCACCGAGCATGATCACGATCGCAATAACCCAGGCGAAGACGGGCCGCCGGATGAAGTAATGGGCCATTCACTTGTTCCTTGCCGTATTCGGGGCGGCGTTCTTCGCGTTGTTGCGAGATGCGGACCTCAACCTCTACGGCTTCGGCGCATCAACCTTCGGCTTCTCGACTGTAAATCCCTGCTCGTTGACCGTGACTTCGACAGGCTGGACGGCGGCGGCGTCGGCAATCCACTGGAACCCGTCGACGATCAGGCGATCGCCGTCCGCGATGCCGTCGGTGACCAGCCAGTTGTTGCCGGATGTGGTGCTGACCGTGAAGGTCCGCGTTTCCACCTTGTTGTCCGCGCCAACGAATTTCGCCGTCAGTTCACCACGGGCATTGCGGGTCGCGGCACGCTGCGGGATCAGATAGCCGTTTTCGTTGCCAAGCGTCACCGTCGCACGCACATACATGCCGGGCAGAACGATATTGTCCGGGTTGGGGAACACGGCACGGATCTGAAACGTGCCGGTGGTTTCGCTGACAGCCATTTCCGACATGTCGAGCTTGCCGGCAGGTTCGTAAGCCTTGCCGTCCTCCAACCGCAATCGGATCTCGGCGTTGCGCGGATCGCCGGTGACCCGGCCGGACGCAAAGGCTGCACGAAGCTCCAGGAGATTGGTGCTGGAATCGATGAGATCGATATAGATCGGATCGAGCTTGCGCAGTGTCGACAGCGCGTCGGTCTGGTTGGCGGTGACGATATTGCCGAGGCTGACATTGGAGATGGTCGTGACGCCATCGAAGGGCGCCCTGATCTTGGTCAGGTCGAGATCGATCTCGGCCGATTGCAGAGCGGCCTGCGCCTGCGCCACATCGGCCTGGGCCTGCAGCAGGGTGACCTTCGCATTTTCATATTCGATCTGCGTTGCGCCGCTGTTGACCAGCCGCTCGTAGCGCGTGAGGTTCGCCTGTGCCGCCGGGATGCTGACTTCGGCCTTGGAAAGACTGGCTCTCGCCTGCGCGACGGTCGCCTCGTAGAGATTGTCCTCGATCTGATAGAGGATGTCGCCCGCCTTGACTTCGCTTCCTTCCTTGAAGCTGATCTCGCGAATTGCGCCGGTGACACGCGGCCTGATCTGGGTCGTCTGGAACGCAACGGCGCGGCCCGGCAAAACCGAGGTGATCGGCCGCTCGGCCTTTTGCATGACGACGACGCTGACGGCCTGCGGCGGCTTCTGAGGTGCGCCGCCGGCTGGAGCGTTTGCGTTCTGCTGATCGGAATCGCTGCAGGAGGCGAGCAAGACCGTGAAAAGGAGGGGGAGAAGCAGTTTGCGACGGGTCATCGTTGGATCCAGGGCCGGTCGTTGCGCATTCCGAAGAACCGGATTTCCTCGGGAGGGACAGGTTAACCCACAAGAAGCGGGAGGAAGCATGGCAAGGGGCGGAACCGCCACAGCCCAGCCTCGAAGTGACGTAATTCACTTATCGTCACTTTGCAAGCGGGCTTTGCAGTGCAGCATTCACGAGTTCGACAAGTCCGTCGCAGCGGGCATGCAGCTCCGCCTCGTCGGCATGTATAAGAAAGACATGGTGGAGGACCCCTGCAAAGCAAGGGGCAACGCTCCGCCCGATGGTACTTTCCGGTGCGGACTTGTAGACCCCGGTTTCGAAGCCGTGGCGAACGACGCTTTCGAAAAGATCCTCGATGAGCTTTCGATAATGCCGGCCGCTGGGCAGGTCGGTACTTGCCATCATGGCCAGCATTTCGAAAAACAGCGGATTATCCCTGATATCGGCCAGATGCGCGTCCATCAGGCGGCGCGCGACAAGCCCCAGCCTCGCCGGCGCCGGGACGGAATCGTCCTTCGCGTCGAAGCGACCGATCATCCTGGTGGTGTGCCGGTCGCAGATTGCATCCGCAAGCACCGTCTTGGATTGAAAGTGCTTGAAGACATTGGCGGGCGACATCTGCAATTCGGCTGCAAGGTCGGCGATCGAAAAGCCGGCAAAACCCTTCTTCCTGAGCAGCGCTTCGGCGGCCGTCAGGATATCCGCTTTTGTCTCTTCCGCCTTGCGCCTTGGTCTTCGCACGATGTCCTCAAGTGTGTGCCGCCGATACCGCCCGGAGACTGCTGCTGATCAAGTACCGAAATACGGCTCGAGGTTCTTGCGAATGCGCGCCAGCACCGTCTCGCCGCGCTCATCGGGCACGAAACGCGCGCCCGTGATCGTTTCATACGCGGTTCGGTAAACCTTGGCCGTTTCCTCGATCAGATCGGCCGGGATTTCCGGAATATCGTCCTTGTAGGGATCGCAGCGTTCGACCACCCAAGAGCGGATGAAATCCTTGTCGAAGCTTTTTGGACGGCCGCCGGTTGAAAAGGCGTCGTCATAGCTGTCGGCAATCCAGTAACGACTGCTGTCGGGCGTGTGGATCTCGTCGGCGAGAATGATGGTACCATCCGTGTCGGTGCCGAACTCGTATTTCGTATCAACCAGTATGAGGCCGCGTTTTGCCGCAAGCTCCTGGCCGCGGGCAAACAATGCCAGCGCATAGCGCGACAGCGTTTCCCACTGTTGCGCCGTCAGCAGTCCCTGCGCAATGATATCATCCGGCGTCAGTGGTTCGTCATGACCGCCGTCGAATGCCTTGCTGGTGGGGGTGATCACCGGATACGGCAGAACCTGGTTGTCCTTCAGCCCGTCGGGCAGCTCGAGACCATACATGCGGCGCTGACCCTTCTTATAGAGTGTCAGAAGCGATGTGCCGGTCGTGCCGGCGAGGTAGCCGCGCACGACGATCTCGACGGGCAGGATATCCAGCCGCTTGCCGATGACGACATTCGGGTCCGGATAGGAGATGACGTGGTTGGGGCAGATATCGGCCGTTGCATCGAACCAGTAGCGGGCAGTCTGCGTCAGCACGTGCCCCTTATCCGGGATTGCCGTCAGGATCCGATCGAAAGCACTGATCCGGTCGGTCGAGATGATGATGCGCGAACCGTCAGGCAGATCGTAATTATCGCGCACCTTGCCGCGATAGTAGTTTGGCAGTTCCGCAATGAAGGCTTCGTCTAATACGCGCACGGTCATGGCTCTCTCTATATAGAGGCGGCTTGCAAGGCCTCGATGATATCAATCCGAGCTGTGGCTATGCCATGTTTTTCCGCGCCGGCACAAGGCGATTGCCGGGATGGAGATGCGTCGCAGGAGGTGAGGAAGCCGGAACCAGCGATCGGTGGTCGGCAAGGAGAGCGACAGACGGATTGGAGTTCGGGAAACCGGGTCCTGACGGCCTCCTTGCGCTTTAAAAGGCGAATTATCATGTTAATCCAACGCCTTGCATTTTTCTTGAAGTTTTTGCGACTAGGCCTGTTGACTTGTTCTAGGCCTCGGATCTATAACCCGCTCACTGACCGAGGGCGGCGGCGCTGCTAGCGACGGACTTCTTCGTTTCGGTGAAAACCTTAAAAGATTGGCGGATGCTGATTGGGGCCGGGTTACGGTTTGGCTCTT
>NZ_JAALXU010000006.1:0-213352 GCF_013317225.1 Neorhizobium sp. AL 9.2.2 | reverse complement strand
TCTCATATTCAATTGTCAAAGAACCGACATTCCCACCCCAAAAGGCTAAAACGTCACAAAACCCAAGAGCCAAACCGTAACCCGGCCCCAATCAGCATCTGCCAATCTTTTTAGGTTTTCACCGAAACGAAGAAGTCCGTCGCTAGCAGCGCCGCCGCCCTCGTTCAGTGAGCGGGTTATAGATCCGAGGCCCAGTTCAAGTCAACAGGGGTCGTCGCAAAAACTTCAAGAAAACGTTAAGATGTTGTTTCTGATGGATAATATCGGGAAACCACGAAACTTGGCATATCTCGGTGTGCTCATGTTACCGGTTCACGCGCTGCGGTGAAGCGATTGACCGGCATGGAGAGACCAAGGTTCTCTCGCAGCGTCTTTCCTTCGTACTCGTCACGGAAGAGACCGCGGCGGCGCAGTTCCGGGAGCACCAGTTTGACGAAATCATCGAGGCTGGACGGCAGGGTCGGGAACATCAGGATAAAGCCGTCGGCTGCCCGGGTCTCGAACCATTCCTCCATGAAGTCGGCAATCTGGGTGGGCGTCCCGGTGATACCATTGCCGGTGTGCTTTTCCGCATAGTGACGGATCAGCTCGCCGACCGTCCGGCCGCTTTTGACGAAATCCACAAGCTCGTCGAACAGCGCCCGCGAACCGCGCGGCGTCTCGGGCAGACGGTCCATGGGGAACGGCTGGTCGAGAGGAACGCCTGCGAGATCCGCCTCAAGAAATTCCGACAGCATCAGCCGACCGACATCGGGATGCAGCTTGTCGATCATGAAATCGACCTTGGCCTGCGCTTCGGCTTCGGTCTCTCCGACGTTGATGACAATGCCCGGCATGATCTTGAGATCGTCAGGATCCCGACCGTAGGCGGGCATGCGATCCTTGACGTTCTTATAGAAGGCCCGGTTGCGATCGATGTTGGAGGCGAGACTGAAGACGATCTCCGAGGTGCGCGCGGCAAGATCCATGCCGGGCTCCGACCCGCCGGCCTGAGCAATCACCGGGCGGCCCTGGGGCGAACGTGCGATGTTGAGGGGACCCCGGACCTGGAAATGCTTGCCCACATGGTTGAGCGTATGCAGCTTATCCTTGTCGTAATAGATCCCGGTCTCGCGATCGAGCTTGAGCGCGTCGGCCTCGAAACTGTCCCACAGACCGAAAACGACATCGACGAATTCCGCACCCCGCTCGTAGCGCAGGGCGTGGGGATCGAGTCCGTCGCGGTTGAAGTTATAGCCCGTCTCGTTGTGATCTGATGTCACGACATTCCAGCAGGCGCGGCCGCCGCTCAAATGATCGATCGAGGCAAAGATGCGCGCGACGTTGTAGGGTTCGTAATAACTGGTCGAAACGGTCGCGACCAGACCGAGCTTTTCGGTGGAAACCGCGAGCGCCGAGAGAAGCGAAAGCGGCTCGAAACGGTTCATCTTGGTCGGCTGTCGCGCCAGGGCTGCCGGATCGCCGACAGCGGCCGCGGGAGAGTCCGCCATGAACATGAAATCGAACTTGGCCGCCTCGGACTGTTTCGCGACGTTGAGGAGATGGGCGAAATCATTGGCGCCGTTCACATCGCTATCAGGATGCAGCCATGAAGCGGGATGAAAGCCGAAGGTATAGACGAATGTGCCAAGCTTGAGTTTGTCGCGACGCGCCATGCTGTTATTTCGAACTCCCGATTGATGCCGATCGGTGCGCGGTATCGATCCGCTCTGCGCACACTTGCCCGAAGCTTAGCAGCAGCCTCCCGGTCGGCAAGAACCGACCGGTTGTTTTCGCGCAAATACCGCACGCAATCTGGGGGCAAGGGGATCAGCCCGCTCGATATCCCGGCCGACAACGGTAAAACATCGGCAAGGGTCCTGCCCGTCAGGACGGTGCGAAGGGTTGAACCGCCTGACCGCCGAACAATGTTTCCCGTGGGATTTGGAAGATGAAATACGGATTGAGGAGCGGCAGCATCGTTGCCTGTTCCAGCCGTTGCAAATGATCATCACTCAGTGTGATTGCGAGCGACGCGACGTTCTCCGTGAGTTGGGCGACTCGGCTCGCACCGATCAGAACCGAGGACACGCCGGGTCGGTTGACAACCCAGGCAAGCGCAACTTCCGCCGGGGAACGGCCGATCTCGTCTGCGACCGTCTTCACCACATCGACCACGTCGAAGTTGCGCTCGGTAAACAACATGCCCCCAAACGGATTGTCCCCGTTTAACCGGCCGTCGCTGTCTCCCTCGCTCGTCGGTGCACCGCTATCGGGCATCGCTGTGGCGCGCCCCGCATCGCCAATCTTGTCGCGACCATACTTGCCGGACAGCAAGCCGGCAGCGAGCGGGCTCCAGGGAACGAGCCCCAAGCCGAACTCGGCACCTGCCGGGATAACATCGAGCTCGACGCCTCTGTCGATGAGCGAATAACTGTACTGCAGGCCGATCGGCTTCGGAAGGCCGTGCGCTTCCGCAAGTGTTGCGATCTTGGCGACATACCAGGCCGGCGTGTTGGAAAAGCCGTAATGCAGGATCTTTCCGGCGTGCACCGCGTCCGCCAGGGTCTGCAGCACCTCCTCGGCGGGCGTCGTACGATCCCAGACATGGATCCAGTACATGTCGATATAATCGGTTTTCATCCGCCGCAGCGAACCCTCCATCCCGAGCCGGATGTTTTTCGCGCCATTCCCACCCCAGAGCGGCGTGCCCCGCGCGCGGGAAAAACCGGACTTGGTGGCGATCACCAGACGATCCCGGTTGCCTTTGTCCTTCATGAAAGTGCCGAGCATGGTTTCGCTTTCGCCGCCCGAATAGATGTCGGCGGTATCGACGAAGTTGCCGCCAGCGTCGGTATAGGTATCGAACAAATCACGCGACGTCTTTTCACCGGCGCCCCACCGACCGGCGCCGAACGTCATCGTTCCGAGCGCGAGCGGGCTGACGATCAGTCCGGATTTGCCGAGTGTGCGGTAATGCGTGAGATCCATGCGTCTTCTCCATGCTGGTGATGACGAAGAACCTAGCAACACCTGCTCCTGCCGATTAGAGGTTGCGGGCGGCATGAACTTGTGAGCAGCTTGCAGCAATGGAGCGCAACCACCTCAATGATCTCGTGGCGTTCGCGACGGTCGCACGAGAGTGCAGCTTTACCCGTGCGGCCGCGATCCTCGCCATGTCGCCATCGGCACTCAGCCATGCGATGCGCGGGTTGGAAGAGAGGCTGGGCGTTCGGCTTCTGGCGCGCACGACACGCAGCGTGTCTCCGACGGAAGCGGGCGAGCGGCTGCTTCGATCACTGAACCCGGCGCTGGCGGAGATAGAAGACGGCCTGCAGGCAATGGCTGAATGGCGCGACAACCCGTCTGGCACAGTGCGGATCACCACCTTTGCCTATGCGGCCAGGATCGTTCTCCTCCCGAAACTGCCGGGATTCCTGCTTGCAAACCCGGATGTGCGCGTGGAGGTCAACATCGATGATGGCTTGACCGACATCGTCGCGGCCGGTTTCGATGCGGGCATCCGGCTGGGAGAAACGGTCGACAAGGACATGATCGCAGTCAAGATCGGCCCGGACCTGAGGACGGTGGTCGTCGGCACGCCCTCCTATTTCGAGAGATACCCGCCTCCCCTGACACCCTATGATCTCGACCGTCATGCCTGCATCGGTTATCGGCTGAAGACATCGGGCGGCCTTCTTCCCTGGGAATTCCAGAGGGGTGACAAGGACATCAAGATCCGCACCCGCGGGCCTCTGGTCGCCAACGACGGCGATCTTCCGGCTGCAGCCGTACGAGCGGGCGCCGGACTTGGTTACATCATGGAGCATGACGTGGCGGAGGATATTGCGTCGGGCAAGCTCATCCAGGTCCTCGCCGACTGGTGCCCAAGATTTCCGGGTTTTCATCTTTATCACCCGAGCCGGCGACAATCCCCGCCGGCGTTGCGGGCGCTGATCGCTGCCTTGAAAACCAGTTGAGCGAGGCCTCCGCAATTTGCTACTGGCGCGGTCAGCAACGTGTTTTTGTGCGTACGCTTGATGACATCTCCTTTCGATCTATCTGGACCTCATGAAAATTGTCGAAAAAAGAAGCGACCGGATGAAGTTCAGGGACTGCGTGCGGTTGCTCGAGCGCCCTACGGGTCGGAACGCCATCGCCATGCAGGCTGCATTTGCGGTCGTCGATCTGGCGATCTTGGCATTCTTCCTGCTCGGCCCGTATCTTCGATCCAGCCCGTCCTATCTGATCGTCGATTACATCATCGCAGCCTGGATCGGCTTGGAGCTCATGGTCCGCGCCGTCGCAGCGCCGTCACTGCGACACTGGCTCGCAAGGCCGTTGACGTGGATCGATCTCGTCCTCCTGGTGACGCTGCTTTTCCCCGACGCGCTGTTCAACTTTGCCTTTCTTCGCGTCATGCGCCTTTGGGCCATCGGACAAAGCCCCTTGCTGAAGGAGGTTCTGCGGCGTGCGGGCTGCGTGTCCTATCTGGACGTCGTGCGCGCCGTGCTGAACTTCCTGGTGTTCCTGTTTCTGATGACCGGGTTCGTTTACACCACGTTCTTCTACAATCGTGACGGAAGCGAAGGTTTCATCGACGCGCTCTACTTCACGGTGGCAACGGTCACCACGACCGGTTTCGGAGACATCACGCTTCCGGGAACGGTCGGCAAGCTGACATCCGTCTTCACCATGATCATCGGCATCTCGCTGTTCGTCCGGCTGGCGCAGGCGATCGTCAGGCCGCACAAGGTCACGTTTCCCTGCCCGCGCTGCGCTCTGCAACGCCATGACGCAGACGCGGTGCATTGCAAGGCCTGTGGAGAGGTGTTGAACATTCCGGATGAGGGCAGTTGAGATAGTGCACTAAATCTTAACGATTTTTCACCCTGTGACACCGCCTCCCCGGCGCCTATCTCGTTGTTCGACGAAGGCGCGCCGCATGCCGCGGTTCTAGTGGGTCTTGCTCGCAGTCAAACATGCGTCAATGCCGCAATTGTCCGCAATGCGCACCCTGTTGTTTGTAATCAATGCATCCTCTTTCCATCCTTCCCCAGGACAACAGTCGTATATAAAGAAGATGATTGATGCCCAACTGTTAGAGAAGACCTGGATCAGCGAAACGGCCCTAGCGCAGCGACATCAGCAGTCGAAAAACGAGAAAGACACTCGCAATTGTGAGGGGTAAATGTGTAAATCGTCTGGAATCAAACACACCTAAGAACGCTTCACTGGCGGACTGGACAGTAAGGCCTTATGCTTTGACTGCAACGCCAACCGTCAGCTAAAGGTTACGCCATTTCGAAGAGGCGTCGGTCCGTTCTCTTAACCTTTTACAGTTAGCTGCGATGTTGAGTATGCTTATCTCATAGCCGAAATTGCCTGGACATCCGTCGTCAATCGCTGAGCACCCGAACGAGTGCGTTCGGCAGTACGCAGTCGGGCTTTCTTAACCTGAAGATCTAGTTACCACATTCCAGGTATGCTTCCACATCGATAGGCTGGAGGAAGTAAACAGAACGGGGGAGCCTCGGGCTGGGGTGAGGAAGTCGAAAGCGGCCCGCTCTTCTCTTCACTCCTGATATTTCCGCATGAAGCGGCTGTCGATGCGATGCTTCCAATTGGCCACCCAGCGGCCGGCCACGGCTATGTTCCACTTGTCGGCAATGGCCCGCCCGTCGGCGAGAGAGATCAGTGCCAGCCACTGCCGTTGCGGTTGATAAGAAAGCGGGGCTTCTCCGCAGAGGCTGCGGCGGATGTTCTCGGCCAGGACCGGTCCTTGGCGCACGGCAAACACGCCGGCCTTTGGACGGGGGCTCGGCAGAGATGCGACGTCGCCGGCAGCGAAGACATCCGGATGCGAAAGGGATCGCAGCGTATCATCCACGCGAATGAAACCGTTTTGGTCGAGGAGAAGGCCGGTCTCGCGCAAGAAGCCTGGTGCGCCGCTCGACGTCGTCCAGATGACCTGATCTGCTGCGAGCCGCCGCCCATCACGGGCGATGAGTTCAGCGTCGTGGAAAGCGACGACATCGAACGCGGGGTGATGGGCGATGGCCGCCCTTCGCAATTCCCGCTCCAACAAATGCCGCGCCCGCCGACTGCGCTCCGGAACCGGCTCCGCTGCCCGTCCGACGAGTATCATGCGGATGTCTCGTCCGGCGAACCGGCGTCTGAGCGCAAAGGCGACCTCGACGCCTGCTACCCCCTGCCCGACGACCGCGAGCGTTGAGAGCCGTCCTTCTGCGGCCAGCGCATCGAGCCGGGCAAGGCGATCGGCAAAGCTTGCGATCGGCTTTACGGAGATGCCAGCCGATATGCCTTCGGGCAGTATAGGGGTGGAGCCTATATCGATCGAGAGCAGGCCGTAGGCGAGGCTTTGGCCGCTTGCAAGAAAGACGACGCGGCGTTCCGGGTCGATAGCGGTCGCCGCGGTTTCAGCAAAGGTGACGCCAGATCGCGCGCACAAGGTCGCCAGATCGATGTGGAAATCGTCGAAACCATATTCCCCCGAAATATGGCCCGGAAGCATGCCGGAATAGGGCGCATAGCGAGCCGGCGAAACCAGCGTGATCTGCGCACCGAGACCCATCTGCCCAAGAAGGCGCACCACCTCGACATGGGCGTGGCCACCACCGAGAAGCACGACCGGGATTTTCCCGCTCGCGTCAGTCATGAGCCGCTCCCTTTACTCCGATACGATGAACGGCACCGCGAGCGGCCTCGGCATCTGCCTCGTCATGGGTGACGAGAATGACCGGCAGGCCGGCGGTCCTTGCGCGCTCGAACACGAGGGTTCGCATATGGGCGCGCAGCTCCATGTCGAGCTTGGAGAAGGGTTCGTCGAGAAGCAGCAATCTGGGCCGGGAGACGAGAACGCGGGCAAGCGCCACCCGGCCTTTTTGTCCGCCGGAGAGCGTGGCCGGGTCCCGGTCCGCAAAATCTGCAAGGTTCATGTCGGCGAGAATGTCTGCCGCGATCTGCCGGCGTTGGCGGCGATCTCGCACATCTGCCGGAATGGCGAAGGCGACATTGGCGCCAACAGACATATGCGGGAAGAGCAGCGGGTCCTGGAACAGGATCCCGGCGCGACGGGCTTGCGGCTCCAGCGACAGGAGATCGACACCATCGACAAAGACGGTCCCTTTGGCGTCGAATACAGGATCGAGGAACCCGCCGATGAAGGACAGCAAGGTGGATTTGCCCGATCCCGACGGTCCCATGACGGTGACGACGGAACCGGGAGGAACGTCCGCGGTCAGCGCGATCAGGCTGACGTCACCCAGACGGATCAGCACGTTCGAAAGGGAGAGGCCGTTGGTCGGCTGTCGCTGGACTATCATCAGACCCTCATCTCCCGGCGGTTGCGGTGGAGCGCTGCGGGGATCAGCGCAGAGAGCGCGAAGGCGAGAAAAGGCAAGACAGTCTGCAGCAGGGCATAGACTCCGATGACACGGCGGTTGTTGCCGGAGGCTAGAGCGACGGCCTCCGTGGTGATGGTCGAGAGCCGCCCCTCCCCGATCAGGAGGGTTGGCAGATACTGCCCAACCGAGACGGCAAAGCCAAGGGCAAGCGCTGTCAGGATCGGACGGACCAGCATGGGCAGGCGGATCGACACGAGCACCGACAGCCGTGACCGGCCGAGTGCTGTCGCAATGATCTCGTAGCGACGGTCGAGCGCGCGCCAGGGATCGGCGAGCGAGAGAAAGACATAAGGCAGCACAAAGACCAGGTGCACGAGCACGAGGGCTGTCAGCCTGTAATCGCCGCCACCACTACCGATGAAAAGAAGCTGCAGGCCGAAAACGAACGTGATCTGCGGCACGATCAGCGGCAGGTAGAGCATCAACAGCGCCTTCTGGCTCACGCTGCGTCCCGTCTGAATCTCCCGCTCCAGGCAGCCGATGGTCAGCAGGATGGCCAGCAGCGTCGAGGCGAGACCTGTCACCAGTGTCGTTACGAGTGGATCGCCAATGCGCGGCAGGGCACTCATCCAGCTCCTCAGCGTAAAACTCTGCGGCAGGATATCGGGAAACTGCCAAAGACCGGCGAGAGACCAGATGGCCAGAATGGCGAGGCCTGCGAAGACGGCTCCGCCGATCAGGCCGACGACCAGGATCGACGCGCGGCGCAGCAACTGGTCGCGAACGAACCGCCATCCCCTGTCCCGCGATGCGCGGAGCAGGACCGCAGCGACCCGCTCCAGCATCAACCACAAGAGCAATCCTGCCAGGGTGACGCCCAGTTGCAGGACGGCACCGGCCGAGGCGAAGAAACGCACGGACAGATCCGGATCGTTCATCCACTGGACGAGCCGGGTCGCGAGCGTGCCGGGCAGGTTGGGACCAAGGATCAGCGCCACATCCACGACCGAGGACGAGTAGGCGATGACGGCATAGACGGCAAAACGGATCTGCCGGTAAAGCGACGGCCAGAGCAGGTAGACGAAGCCCGCAATACGCCCATAACCGAAGGAGGCTGCAAGCCTTCGCGCAGCGGAAAGCTCCACCTGCGGCAGGGCCGCCAACGTGACCAGAAACAGGAACGGTGTTTCCTTGATCACGAGGCCCGCGATCATCGTCAGCCCCATCGGGTCATGCGGGATAAGAATGTCCGGCGGCCGATCAATGCCAAAGAGAGGCGCGACGAGGCGAATAAGGAAACCCGATGGCGCGATCAGGAAGGCGAGCCCGAAAGCGGCCGCCGCATGGGGCACGGCCAGGAGAGGCGACAGCAGATGCTGCAGGCGTGACAGCGTCGGTGTGCCGGCGTAACTCGCAACGAAGATCAGCGTGATGCCGAGAGAAATCAGGGTGGCGGCGAGGCCGGTTGCTACACTCAAGACTGCCGCTGTTGGCAGACCCGGTGTCGCCGCAAGATCTCGAAAGGGTTGCAGGCTGAGGTCATGTCCGCCGAGTGCGGGCAGATAGCCGAAGGCCGGCAGCAACGTGCCGAGGAGCCCGAAAGTGATCGGCAGGACCAGAAGGCTAAGCGTGACGGCAACCGCACTCCTCGGAAGAAGTGCGGTCATTCCGTTCAAAAAGGAGCGATCGGTCGCCTGGGCTGTCACAGCTCAGTTTCCGCTGGCGTAGCGCCGGCGCCATTCGACCTCGATGCGCTCCATCCAGCTCGCATGCGGCTCGGCAATCACGGGGCCGAGCTTGTCCGGCGCAAGGGTGGCTGCGCCGAGGTCGAGCGCTTTGAAGGCGGCACGATCCGGCTCCGGCAGTTTTGACATGGCGAGAACGGTCGGATCACCCCAATAGGTCGGGTCCTGCTTGCGAAGCTGCGCTTCAGGCGAGATGAGGAAGTTCGCCGTCACCAGCGCCCCCTCCTTCGCATTGGCATTGTAGGGAATGGCGACGAAATGAGTGTTGCCGAGCGTGCCTTTGGAGAAGGTGAAGGAGCGCACGGTCTGGGGCAGTTCGCCGGCCTTGATCCCGGCAGAGGCTTCCGACGGATTGAAGGCGAAGATGATGTCCAGTTCGCCGTCGGCCAGCTTCTGTTTCATATCCGAATAGTTCTGCGGGAATGTCTTGCCCGAACGCCAGGCTGCCGGATGCAACTGGTCGAGATAGGCAAAGAGCGGCTCGACATCAGCGTTAAAAGTCTCTTCGCTGACCGGCTTCGCCAGTTTGGAGGGGTCGGCGATCACCTCGCTCAAAACCTGTTTCAGAAAGGACGAGCCTGTAAAATCCGGTGGGGCCGGATAGGAAAACCGGCCTGGGTTCTTCTTCGCCCAATCGAGAAGCGCAGTCGCGTTGTCCGGCATGGCGAAGGCTTCGGTGCGCGCGCTGTCATGGAAGAAAACCATCTTCGCGCCACCCCAGGGGCTTTCAAGGCCCTCTGTCGGCTCGGTGAAATCTGTGAGGATGGTCGGCTGGTTTTCGACATCGACATAGGCCCAGTTGGGCAGCGAGCTTGCCCAGCCGGGGGTGAGGAGCAGCCCTTGCTGCTTCATCGAGACGAAGTTTTCGCCGTTGATCCAGATGAGATCGACCGAGCCGCCGTCATTCTTGCCGGCGGCTTTCTCGGCGATCACCTTGGCGACCGCACTTGCGGTATCCTCAAGCTTCACCTGTACCACGCTCACCCCGTAGCGTGACTGCATCTCGGCGCCTACCCATTCGAAATAGGCGTTGATGTTTTCCGATCCGCCCCAGGCGTTGAAATAGACCGTCTGGCCGGTTGCGGCCTTCTCGACGACTGCCCAATCGGAAAGCTCGGGCCCGGCGGCTTTCGCCGGAAAGCTACTTGTGGCTGCCATCAAAGCGGCGGCGAAAATTCCTGTCATCAATCGCATGATGTGCCCTACTCCCTGAAAGTCGACCGCCTGACGCTGACGCGCTGCGGCTCCTGTTTGAATTACGTCTTCGAGATGCGCCGGGTTTCATGCTTTCTTGCCGGGCCCCATTTTCCGTCGCGCGAGCGCGGCCGCAATCTCCTCGCTTGGTGCCGGATCATGCAGGGCGCCCGCCATTGCAGTCAGATCATGGGTGATGCGCATCTGTTCGACGAAGGCCCGGCATCCCCGGCAAATCGCCAGATGGAGCCTGATGTTGAGCCGCGGCCAGAAGCCGAGATCGCCGTCGATCAGAAGGCTGGCGCGCTCGACCACTTCACTGCATCGAAACATGGCTCAGCCCTCCTCGGATGTGGTGAAGTGAACGCTCATTGCGAACTCCTGCGCTTGGCGATCTGTCGCACGAGCGTCGGGATCAGCGCCACCAGCGCCAGCGCGAAGAAGGCGAGCGTGATATCGCGCGTCACGAGATCCGAAATCTGCGCTTGCCTTCCGCTCGCCTGCGCGGCGACCAGCACACTGTCAACTCCCTGGCCGAGATAGGCATAGGCGAAAGTGCCTGGCAGGATGCCGAAGAACGTGGAGGCTATGAAACGCCCGAGGCTGATGTCGAACAGGGCGGCCGCGATATTGACGACGAAGAAGGGAAAGACCGGAGCGAGACGGATGACGAAGAGATAGCCGAAGGCATTCTCCCGGAAACCGTCCGCCATCTTCTTGATGACGCCATCAACCCGGTGGCGCAGAAAATTGCCGAAGGCCGAGCGCGTGGCGAGGAACAGGATCGCCGCACCGACCGTGGCACCAACGGCCACCAGCGCCCCCCCGATCATCCAGCCGAAGAGGAAACCACCGAAGATGGTCAGCACGGACGCTGCCGGAAACGAGAAGGCGACGGCCGCGATATAGACGAGCAGGAAGATCACGGCCGACCAGAGGACATTGGTGTCGACGTAACTCCTCAAAGCCTGCCGTTGTTCGGCAAGAAATCCGAGGCTGAGATAGTCCTGCAGGCCGAAGGCATAGCCAAGTGCGAGGCCGGCGATGACGAGGACCAAGGGCGTATAACGCCACATGCTACCTTTGCCGACAGCGCCCTTCGAGGTGGTGGGCTCGTCATCCGGCGGCGCGCCATGTTGTGGGGAACGGCTGTCAATCATGGCGGTTTCCGTGAAGCTGCGGCATGCCTTGTGGGATCGGATGTACCGGCGCGACAGATCCCTCGTGGTCACTATGGCTTGATAGGATCGAATGCGGCTGGACTTTGAAGGCGATTGTTTTGCTAATGACGCCTGAGCTGAGGCTGGGGGCAGCATGGCGCAGGTTGATGGTGATGATCGGGCTCTGGCGCTGCGTCTCGTCGATGGGGATGCGGTAGCGTTCGAGTTGCTCTATCGCCGGCACAATGCCGCGATGATCCGTCTTTGCAACGGCATCGTCCGCTCGCGTGTCATCGCGGAAGACGTCGCGCAGGACACCTGGGTCACAGTGCTCGACCGCATCGATCTCTTCGAAGGGCGCGGATCGCTTGCAAGCTGGATCTACACTATCCTGATCAACAAGGCGCGCAGCCGCGCCAGACGCGAAGGCCGCACGGTGTCCTTCGACGATTTTGGTGTCGACGGCACCCTCAACGACGCGTTCGACGGGCGCGGCCACTGGCGCATCATGCCCGCACTTTGGGAAAATCTGACGCCGGAACGCCATGTCGAGGGTCGAAGCATTCTGCAGCATGTGGAAGCCGTCATCGAAACTCTGCCGCAGGCGCAACGCGCAGTGCTGATCCTTCGTGGCCAGCAGGAGCTTGATCCGGCGGAGGTCTGCACCCTTCTCGACATTTCCGAGGGCAATATGCGCGTACTTCTGCACCGGGCGCGGCTGACGGTGCGGAACGCGCTTGACCGGCTCAATGCGGATCCCTGAGAGGGACACGGCGTCGCTCATTGATCATCTCCGGAAAAGGCGACCCAGCCCTGGCGCCAGCGGATGACGGTCGTCACCCCGCAAAGCGCGGCAAATCCATAGGCAATCAGCGGGAAATGCCAAGGCAAGAGGCACATGGCGATGAAGACCGCGATCGTCTCGAAGCCTTCGGCGAGACCGCCAGCGTAGTAGATGCCCTTGGTGGGAAATTCCGGGGCCTCGCGGCCGCGTTTCGCCGCAACCGCCGAAAAGGCGAGGAAGGACGAGCCTGTGCCGACGAAGGACACGATCAGCACCGCTGCGGGCAGCGCATTGATCTCGGGCACCGCAACCGCGAAACCGAGCGGGATCAGCGCGTAGAAGACCATGTCGAGCGCGATGTCGAGATACGCGCCACGATCCGTCGGACCATGCAGGCGGGCAACCGCACCATCGAGCCCGTCCAGCGCCCGGTTCACAAGGATCAGCAGAAGCGCCACCCAAAAGTAGCCGAGGCAGAGAGCGGCGAAGGCGCCGAGCCCGCCCCCGAAACCAACGAGGCTGATCTGATCTGCACGAACCCCACGATGGGCCAGAAATGCAGCGACGGGCTGCAGTACTGCCTTCTGCAGCGGCAGGATCTTGGCGTCGATCATCCGCGCCTCCAGGTCTGGAAGCGTTCAAGCAGCGAGAGCAGAAACCCGTTGATGTGATTGCGGCGCCACTGGCCTGCCACCATCTTGTTGGCCTCTGCCAGCGTCGGGTAGATATGGATCGTGCCGAGGATCTTGCCGAGCCCATGGCCATGTTTCATGGCGAAGACGAATTCTGCAAGCAAGTCGCCGGCGTGCTCGCCGACAATGGTTGCACCCAGGATCTTGTCCTTGCCCGGCACGGTCAGCACCTTGACGAAGCCGCGGGCGGATCCATCAGCGATCGCGCGATCGAGATCGTCCAAGCCAAAACGCGTCACCTCATGCGGAATATTCTTCTGCCTGGCATCGTCTTCCGAAAGCCCGACACGCGCCACTTCCGGATCGGTGAAGGTCGCCCACGGAATGACCGAGTAATCGGCCTTGAAGCGCTTGAGATCACCGAACAGCGCATTGATCGCCGCAAACCAGGCCTGATGCCCGGCGACATGGGTGAACTGGTAGGGCCCTGCAACATCGCCTGCCGCCAGGATGTTCGGATGAAGGGTCTGGAGGTATTCGTTGGTCTCGACCACACGATCGACCTTGATGCCCAGATCTTCGAGCCCGAAGCCCTTCAGCCTCGGGGCGCGTCCGACCGCGACGATGATCTCGTCAAAGCCGATGCGGAACTTGGCCCCGTCCTTCTCGACCTCGATCCATTTTTCACCGGCATCCGCGCCACAGGCGACCGCCTTGTGGCTGGTCAGCACATTGACGCCGTCCGCCTTCATCGAGGCTTCGACGACCCTGGCCGCATCATCATCCTCACGCATCATCAGCCGTGGTGCCATCTGGATCTGCGTGACCTCGGAGCCAAGTCGAGCAAAACTCTGAGCCAGCTCGCAGCCGATCGGCCCTCCGCCCAAAACGACGAGCCTCTGCGGCACAGAAGGGCGATCGCGGAGCCGCTCCCACATGGTATCGGATGTGAGATAGCCAATTTCGGCGAGGCCCGGTATCGGGGGCACAAAGGCCTGGGCGCCGGTCGCAATGATGATCGCGCGCGTCGTCAGACGCTGCATGCCGCCTCCGTTCAGGGCAATCTCCACCGTCCAGGGATCGATCAGCTTTGCGTAGCCTTGCAGGACGTCGACGCCCAGCCCCGTATAGCGTTCGACGCTGTCATGCGGCTCGATTTCGGCGATCACCTTGTGGATCCGCTCCATCACCGCAGAGAAAGGCACCTTCGGCTCGACCGGCTCCAGGCCATAATGGTCCGCATGGCGCATCTGGTGCGCCACCTTTGCGCTCTTGATCAGGGCCTTCGAGGGGACGCAGCCATAGTTCAGGCAATCGCCGCCCATCTTGTTCGCCTCGACCAGCGTCACCTTCGCCTTGGCGCCGGCAGCGATATAGGCCGACACCAGCCCAGCGGATCCGGCGCCAATGACCACTAGGTTGCGATCGAAACGCTTCGGCCGCGTCCAGGTGGATCGGGAAAAGCCCTCGTTCTGGTCCATAGATTTCGTCTTTCCACCCGCAATATACGTTGCTTCAGGAAGACGCGCAGGAATCCACATTGTTACAAGGCTGCATCAAGATTTTCTGCAAGGATTGGATTTTCCCTTCAGAACAGCGCTATCGCGCGATGCTGGTTTCGCTCGTCACGCTTGAACAACCGCAGCTACAACCCCCCAACCACCTCTGCCGCGGCTTTTACGCGCTCGAAATCCGCCGGCAAAGTCAGTCCATGTTTGGCCCGCTCAAGGGCCTCCCTCGAGTGGCGTATGGCATTTTCGCGATAGCGATCATGTTCAAACGTCGCGAGAATTCGCAGCACTTTCTGCAATCTCAGCCCGACTTCGACAACGCCGGCGCCGTCCCGCGCGATCGGTGTGAAGAGATCATCAAACAGTTCGTCAAGGCTGATCGCCGGCACGTAGACATTTGGATACGGCACTTCATGCTCATCCTCCCCTGTCGTTTCGTTCCAGACAGCCAGAACGCGCACTGTCCGCGTGAGAACATCGATCGCGGTACCGGGATCGTTGGTCGCCGCCGAAAGGGCGCGAGACGCAATCTCCGACAGAACTGCAGCGCCAAATCGCGGGTCCTGATCATAGGACCTGGTATCGCCCACCGTGAAACAGCGGGAGATTGCCGTTGTCTCCTCGGCGTCATCGGCGCCGTCGATCCACGCAACCGGCGTCGACGGATCAACAAACTGACCCGGAATCATGTGAATGTATATCTGCGCTTTCGCGTCGGTTGCGATGCCGGAAAGGGCGCCGGTATCAAGGTGCTGCACATACCCTATCCGATCGACAAAGACCGGTCTCGCCGTGGCCGGAATGGTCTCTGCAGCGCTTAACCGGCTTCCGCCGAGATACGGTTGCTTACGCCGGGACCGCATCGCCTCTATGGTGACATTTTCCACTCTCTCGGTCGTTTCTGTGACACGCCCGAGCCTGGAAAGGTGGTCGATCCAACGCAAGAGCGTGACGACAATCAGCACAATCACGGCAACTGTCACAACAAAGAGAACGACACGGCCGCGGTCGCCGTAGGCGCCGGTGCTCAACGCGATGATCCCGACAAGACTGAAGAGAAAGGAGCCGATGAAGGTCGCGAGCACGTTCTGCGTCGTGCTGTCCTCCATGACCAGCGTGGTCGCGCGGGGCGTGACGTTGCTGGTTGCAGCCGAATAGGCCGACACCATCGTGCTGAGAGAGAATGTCGTGACTGTCAGCATACTTGAGGCAATGATGCCCAGTATATTATCGACAGCGTCAGCGCCAATCTTCGTGGGAAGATCACCCGGAATGAACGGACTGGCGACGATGGCGACAAGTGCGGTGATAATGGCAAGGATGGAAAACAGACTTGCCCGAAACCAGATTTTCCGGACCAGTTTCGACAAAAGCCAAACCCAGCGTGACGTCATCGGTATTCTCACTCTTCTGGCTCATCGCGGGCCGTCTCTTGTCGACGTCTCAGGTGTACGCCTTTGCCTGCCAAGTTGGGATTAATGACGTCGCCCGTCAGTCTGCCGCGACACTTGGTGTCCGCTTTGGAGTTCAACCCACGTAGCGGGACCTCGGATCAAGCGTCTGCGAACAGACCGCCTTCCGCTACGATGAGCGTCGGACCTGTTATGGTAACAGGCGCACCTTGCAACGAGGCCGCCCCCCATAACAGCTATATTCCGGATGGATGTTCTGGAGCACTGTGGACCAGCTGAAACTCCGGCGAATGCACCAGGTGAAGATAGCGTTCGAACTGCGCCAGGACGTCGCTGATGAGTTGATCGCGCGACATCCCCATCACGTCATACCCGCGATTGCCGCTCGAGAAATAGGTCCGCGCCTCAAAGCGAAACTCAGGCTCTCCGGCCCGCACAGGCGTAAAACTCGCGACGCGCTGCTTTGTGGGTGTGACACCGTAGACAAAGTCACGAACATCTTGTGCGGGTGAGCGCAGGACGATCGCCCCGTCCGTGTCATCGACCACCTGCGCATGCCGTCCCCTGGAGGTCAGTTCCTGCGCGACCTGATCAAGGGCTGGACGCACATGCGTGTCGATGAAGCGACGGACATCGGCTTCGGTCGCGGTGGCCAGCATCAGGGCCAATCTCCGCTGCCAGGTCTGCCCGGATGCCGGCTGGGCAGCCGGAAGGGTGGCGCCGTTGTGCGCATCGCGCTGTGCAAGGTCCTCTCGCATGCCCAGATACAGCGAAAGGACGAGACCGAGCATGATCACGGCAAACGGCAGCGCGCTGGCGACAGTAGCAGATTGCAGCGCCGTCAGGCCACCGGCGAGCAGCAGGCACCCCGCCACGAAACCTTCCATAACGCACCAGAAAACCCGCTGTCCTGTTGTCGTGTTCGTCTCGCCGCCGGCTGCAATGGAGTCCACAACAAGCGCACCCGAATCTGCCGAGGTGATGAAGAAGATTGACACCAGCAGAACCGCGAGCGTCGAGGTAATTGCCGGCAGCGGCAGATACTCGAAGAACCGGAACAGCCCGACTGAGACGTCATTGGCGATAGCCGCGCCGAGAGCGCCGTTGGCGATGCCGGTATCGATAAACATCGCTGTATTGCCGAACACCGTCATCCAGAAGAAGGTGAACCCGGCGGGAATAAAGAGGACGGCGACGACGAATTCCCGCACGGTTCTGCCGCGGGATATGCGGGCGATGAACATGCCGACGAAGGGCGACCAGGAGATCCACCAGGCCCAGTAGAACAGGGTCCAGGCATCGACCCAGGGCGTCGGCTCATAGGCGTAGATGTTGAATGTGCGCAGGACCAGCGTGTCGAAATAAAGACCGAGGTTCTGCACGAAATCCCGAAACAACAGGCTGGTCGGACCAACCACGAGAACGAAGATCATCAACAGGATGGCAACGATAAGATTGGTTTCCGACAGGATGCGGACGCCCTTGTCGAGGCCGGTCACGACCGACACGGTCGCCATCGCGGTCACGACTGCGATCAACGGCAACTGCACAGCGATGCCGATCGGAACGCCGAGAAGATGGTTGAGACCCGCATTGATCTGCGAGACGCCGACACCGAGCGACGTGGCGATCCCAAACATCGTGCCGACAATTGCAAAGATATCCACCGCGTGACCGATCGGACCATCGATACGGTTTTTGAGAAGCGGATAGAGGCCGGAACGGATCGTCAGCGGCAGGTTGTAGCGATAGCCGAAATAGGCGAGCGACAGGCCGACAACGGCGTAGATTGCCCAGGCGTGTATCCCCCAATGGAAGAAGGTCACGGTCATTGCTTCGCGCATGGCTGCGACCGAACGCGGCTCGGCCGTCGGCGGCGCCATGAAATGCGTCATCGGTTCACCGACGGCGTAGAACATCAACCCGATCCCCATGCCGGCGGCAAACAGCATGGCGATCCACGACAGAAAGCGGAAATCGGGAACGGAATCATCCGGACCAAGCTTGAGCTGTCCAAAGCGGCCGAAACAGAGCAGCAGGACGGATGCGAGAAATATACCGACGGAAAGCAAATAGAACCAGCCGAACGCGCCGAGGATCGATGCCTGTACGGCGCCAAAAAAAGCGCCCGCTTGCCCGGGTATGGCGATGCCGACCACCAGAAACAGACCGATGACGATGACTGAGCCGTAGAAAACCGGGGGGTTGATGACAAAACTTTTCATACCGCGGATTTGTCCTCCTGCGCTCCGACTTGCGGATCATTGGGACGGACGATCCCGCCCCAATCCGGCCGCTTTTCATGGAAACTAGGCGGCGCTTTTGAAAAGTCCACAATGACGACGCAAGCCGATGCCTATCGCAAATGTCCGTTCTTCAACCATGACGGCGAGACATGATACGAGACCGAAGTTGCAATCGTGCTCCAGCTTGGCCGTCGTTACTCGCGAACAGCGTATGTCGGCCTCCGGGGAGGCGTTGAAACGCGCGGCACGGATGAATATGCTCGGAGACGAACTCGCGGCGGGTCGCGTCTGTTGACCGACGTGCGCCGACGGCACTCGAAGAGCTCTGTAACAATGGCTCCTATCGCAAACTTCGGCGGCGACATGCTTCGCGATTCAGACCTTCAAACATGTCGGAGACGGTCGATCCTCGGGACGAGGCTGATGTCTTGAAGGCGATGCTAATCGCATTGCAAGTGTGTGAAGCTTGCAAGGACGAGCCGATTAAGCGGCTAGGAAAGCGGTTGCCGTTTTCACGCAGACAGGCTTCAGCTGCGAATTCGAGATGGTAATCCTGCGTAATCCGATACTCCGGCAACCGCGCCGAACACCTCTCCGACCCCGATCAGCACAGGCTCCTCGACGCCGATCGTGCGCATGGCATCGCCAAGGCTTGCGAGCGGACCAGCCCAGCGATGTTCGTGCGTGCGGCTGACGGAGGAAACCACGACGACGGGCGTGTCAGCTGTCATCCCATTGTCCATCAATCTCTGCTCGATCTGGCCTGCCATGCGTCCGCCCATGTAGAACACCGAGGTCTGGTTGGGTTTGGCGAGCGAGGGCCAGTCGACGGTCTGGGGCAGTTCATGATCCCGCGAATGGGCCGTGACGAAACGGACCTGCTGGGCGTGGTCGCGGTTGGTGAGCGATGTCTTCAGCGACGCGGCCATGGCCGACGCTGCGGTGATGCCCGGTACCACGTCCACGGCGATGCCCTCGCTTTGCAGACGGGCGATTTCTTCGCCTGCCCGCCCGAAGATCATCGGGTCACCGGATTTAAGCCGGACAACCCGTTTGCCGTCCTTTGCGAACCGCACCATCATGTCGTTGATGTCATCCTGGCGACAGCTCTCCCGTCCGCCTCTCTTGCCAACGAGGAACCGCTTTGCCTCACGCCTCGCCAGTTCCAGCACCTCCGGCGAGACAAGATCATCGAACAGGATGACATCGGCGGCCTGCAGCGCCCGCATGGCCTTGAGCGTGAGCAGTTCGGCATCTCCCGGCCCCGCACCGACCAGTGTCACCGATCCCAAACTCGGAACCGAAGCGATCTGATCGGCGGTGGCGAGCAACCGGTCCGCGGTATCTTGCGCGGGTGGCTCGTTGGTCGACAGGCTTCGGGCAACGAAACGCTCCCAGAAAAGGCGTCGTGCAGGGCCCGGCGACAGCCGGCGGTTGACCGCCTCCCGCACCGACTGCGCAAGGCCTGCCCATTGCTTCAGCGCCGGCGGCAGCAGTGTTTCGATCCGCTGGCGGATTGCCTGGGCCAGAATCGGTGCGGCCCCATCCGTCGAGATCGACACGATCACTGGCGACCGGTTGACGATCGAGCCGAACTGGAACTGGCAATAGGCAGGCTTGTCGATCACATTGACGGGGATGCCAGCCGCGCGCGCCGCACAGTAGAAGGCCTGCGCCTCGGCTTCGGTCTCGCAGTCGGCGAGCGCCAGCGATGCCCCGGCGAAAATACCGCAATGCCAGGGATGGTCATGATGCGTCAGCCCGGTCCGCTCGACCAGCGCCTTCATCGTGTCGCCAAGCTCGGCGGTTTCGCAGTAAAGCTCCACCTCAGCACCGCAGGCTTGCAGAAGCTCTGCCTTCCAGGCGGCGCCATCCGATCCACCCGCCATGACCGCCCGCTTGCCCGAAAGGTTCCAGAAGACCGGCAGCTTGGCGAGTGCTGCGATGCGTTCGTTTCCGTCACTCTGCTGCAAGGGTTTGCGTCGCATCCAGGATCCTCCTGATTTCGGGGCGGCAGGAGCCGCAATTGGTTCCGGCATTCAAGACTAGGCCGACGGCTTCCACAGAACGGCAACCGCGATGGGCGGCGGCACTAATCTCATTGATACCGACCGAAAAACAAGAGCAGACGATCGCGCCCTTGTCCGGTCGCCCCGCTGCCGGACGGCCGGCTATGAGCATGGAACGGGTGCGGCTGTCCAGATGCCGCTCCTTCAGCTGCTCGACCGCCCATTGCCGCGATACGCTGACCGGTTCCGGTGCCACGAACAAGGCTGCCAGCAGATGCTCTCCGTCAAAGGCGAGCAGGCGGTGATCCCCGGCCTGCCGGTCGAGGTAACCGGAGAAGTCCTGGCGCTCGTCGAGCTGCAAACTGCGCCGCAACCAGTCCTCCCAGCCATCGGCGGGCGGGTCGCCTGCAAATTCCAGTCGGTAACCACCTTCGGTTCTCGCGATCGCCCAATAGGCAAACGGGAGGTCGAGCGGACGCTTCGCCGTCACCAGGAAGCCATGCGCTTGCGCCTCTTGGCGGGCAACGGAAACGCGCGCCATCTTCAAGGCAGGCTGGCCGGACACCGGATCGACGCGGGAGGGGACAAGCGTATCGACGCGTGCACTCGGCGCCGTCTCGCCGGTCCAGTGCATGGGAACGAAGACCGAACCCCGCATCTGCCGTTCAGTCAACAGGGCGCGCACGATGATCGACCTGCCGTTTTCGCCTTCGACATGCACGAGGTCGGCATCGCCGATACCGACGTTCGCCGCGTCCGCCGGATGGATCTCGCAGAAGGGCTCCGCGATATGGGCGGAGAGCCGGGCGCTCTTTCCCGTGCGCGTCATCGTATGCCAGTGATCGCGGATCCGGCCCGTATTGAGGGTGAAGGGAAAACAGGCACCCGTCTTTTCCAGCGCAGGCGTCGCGACCGGTACGAGACGAGCCCTACGATCGGCAGTGAAGAAACCACCCTCGGCGAAGAAACGGGCAAGCGTTGAACCGTCACAACGCGACGGCCACTGGAATGGCTGGAGCTCCTCATAGGCGCTGTGGCTGATTGCGGCATGGGCGCCAATATCAAAATCGCGCTCGCCCTCGTTCTCGAAGGCGGACAGGGCTGCATGCTCGGCGAAGATCTCGCCCGGAGCGCCGTAATCGAAAGCCGGGCCGAACCCCATACGCTTAGCCACCTCAGCCATCTGCCACCAGTCGGCGCGGGCCTCGCCCGGCTCAGATAGGAACGGTCTCTGCCGGGAGATCCGACGCTCAGAATTCGTCACCGTGCCGGATTTTTCGCCCCAGCCGGTGGCCGGAAGCAGGACATGGGCGAGACGGGCCGTATCGGTATCCTGCTGGATGTCCGAGACCACCACGAAGGGGCATGCCTTGAGGGCCGCCTTGACCGCATCGGCCTCGGGCATGGAGACAACCGGATTGGTCGACATGATCCAGATCGCCTTGATCCGACCGTCCGCCACCGCCTCGAACATGTCGACGGCCTTCAGGCCGGGTCTGTCGGCGATGGTGGGTGAACTCCAGAAGCGCTGCACCCGATCCCTGTGCACCGGGTTTTCGATCGCCATATGGGCTGCGAGCATGTTGGCGAGACCGCCAACTTCGCGCCCGCCCATGGCGTTTGGCTGGCCGGTCAGTGACAAGGGTCCCATTCCGGGCCGGCCGATCCGACCGGTTGCGAGATGGCAGTTGATGATGGCGTTGACCTTGTCCGTGCCGACGGCAGACTGGTTGACGCCCTGGCTGTAGCAAGTGACGACCTTCTCGGTTTGTCCGAAGAGACGGTAGAACTGACGGATGAGCATGCCGGACACGCCCGTCGCCTCCGAAAGGTCAGAGACAGAGCCAGGTGCCGCTGCCATCAACGCTTCAGGGAACCCGGATGTGTGCCTCGACACGTAGTTTTCGTCCACCGCTCCGGTCTCGGACAGATAGGTGAGCAGGCCGTTGAACAGGGCTATGTCGCCATCGGCGGCCACGGCCAGATGCAGATCGGCGATGTCGCTGGTCGCGGTTTTGCGCGGGTCGATCACCACCACCTTCATGGAAGGCCGGGCAGCCTTGGCCGCCGCCAGACGCTGGTAAAGGACAGGATGGCACCAGGCCATGTTCGAGCCGACCAAGACCACCAGATCCGCCAGCTCCAGGTCCTCATAGCAGGCCGGGACGGTATCGGCGCCGAAGGCGCGGCGATGACCGGCAACGGACGAGGCCATGCACAGGCGTGAGTTGGTGTCTATGTTGGCGGAGCCGATAAACCCCTTCATCAGCTTGTTGGCGACATAATAGTCTTCGGTCAGCATCTGCCCGGAAACATAGAAGGCGACGGCATCCGGCCCGTGCTCGGAAATTGTCCGCTGGAAGTTTGCGGCAACGAGATGGAGCGCTTCGTCCCAGCCGGCTCTTTCGCCATGCACTTGAGGGTAAAGTGCGCGACCGTCCATATCCAGCGTTTCGGCCAGCGCCGAGCCTTTCGAACAAAGCCTTCCGTAATTGGCGGGATGGTCAGGATCGCCCGTCACGCTGATCTTGCCCTCGTCGTCGACTGCGGCGATCACGCCGCAGCCGACACCGCAATAGGGGCAGGTCGTCTTGGTTACACCGGACATGGTGGCTTCCCGCATCTCACCAACTATTGTAACCGAGATATTTTCCGCTCATGCGGATCTCAATGCGGTCGCCCTTCGGATTGGCAACCTTCTCCACCACCATGTCAAAATCGATGGCACTCATGATGCCGTTACCGCATTTCTCCTGGATGAGTTCTTTCAGGGTCTCGCCGTAAACTCCAACGATCTCGTAGAGCCGGTAGATGCAGGGATCGGTAGGGATATCGCGACCCCAGACCTTGGTCGGGAACTCCGCCAGGACGACAGCACATTCCTGGGGCAGACCGAGATCGCGCACCAGAAGATCGGCCTTCACGCGTGGCAGCGCATTCATTCCAAGGCAGGCCGAGGTAACAAATACCTCGCTCATGCCGATCCCTTCGGCAATCGAGGCCCAGCTCAGGCCGGCCTGCCGCTTCTTCTCGTAGATCATCTCGGTCACGTCTGATTTTGACAGCATCATTGCCTCCTTGGGAATATGCGGGATGGGGGTGTTCACTCGGCCGCTTCCAGCCGCCTCTCCAGGAGGATGGACAATTCGCCGTCCGTGTTGCGCAGCGGCAGTGTCGCGACGGAGCCTTCGTCGGCGCCGAGTGCGCGGCCGCTCTCAAGCGAGATCACCCAGTTGTGCAAGGGGCAGGTCACGGCCTTGCCATGGACGATGCCCTGGGAGAGCGGACCGCCCTTGTGCGGGCAACGGTCCTCGATTGCAAAGACCTCGTTTTCGGCCGTGCGAAACACGGCAACCTTGCCCTGCGGCGTCTTTACGCAACGCGCCCCGCGCAGCGGAATATCGTCGATTCGACCGATCGTCATCCAGTTGCTGTTCATCGCCTCACTCCGCTGCCTGGTTGTAGCTGATGGTCGCCATGGGCTTGAACTCGTGCTTGTCCTTGCCCGAGACACGCTCCGACCAGGGGTCGATCTGGGCGAATGTCTGGGAGAAGACGAAGCGGTCGTAATAGGAACGGCGTTTTTCGGGGTCGCCCATGATCTGCCGGCGGATCTCGTCATGGCCGATGCGTTTGGCCCATTTGTAGATGCGCTCAAGGTAACGGCCCTGCTCGCGATACATCTGGGTGAGCGCCACGATATGCTCCAGCGCCTCATCCTCGGTTTTCACCAGACCCAAAACATCCGTGCCCTTGATGTCGAGACCGGCGGCACCGGCGAAATGGATCTCGAAACCGCTGTCGACGCAGATCACTCCGATATCCTTGCAGGTGGCTTCGGCGCAGTTGCGCGGACAGCCGGAGACGGCAAGTTTCAGTTTGGCTGGTGTCCACGAGCCCCACATGAACTTCTCGACGCGGATGCCGAACCCGGTCGAATCCTGCGTGCCGAAGCGGCACCAGTCGGAACCGACGCAGGTTTTTACCGTGCGCAAGCCTTTGGCATAGGCCTGACCCGAGATGAATCCGGCCTTGCCGAGGTCGGCCCAGACGGCCGGCAGATCTTCCTTCTCGATGCCGAGCAAATCGATGCGCTGGCCGCCGGTCACCTTCACCATCGGTATTTCGAACTTGTCGACGACATCGGCGATGGCGCGAAGTTCCGCCGCATTGGTGACGCCGCCCCACATGCGCGGCACGACCGAATAGGTGCCATCCTTCTGGATGTTGGCATGCACACGCTCGTTGATATAGCGCGACTGGTAGTCGTCGGCATATTCGTCCGGCCAGTCGCAGACGAGATAGTAGTTGAGCGCAGGCCGGCACTTGGCGCAGCCGCAGGAGGTCTTCCATTCCAGTTCCTGCATGACGGCGGGAATGGTCTTCAGACCCTTGGCCTTGATTAGGCGGCGGACGTCGTCGTGGCCAAGTTCGGTACAGGTGCACATCGGCGTGACGGCGGCCGGATTGTAGGCATCGCCCAGCGTCAGCGCCATCAGCTGCTCGACGAGCCCGGTGCAGGAGCCGCAGGAAGCGGATGCCTTTGTGTGAGCGCGGACGTCATCCAGCGAGGTCAGCCCTTTACCGGTGATGGTCGTGGTGATCTTGCCCTTACAGACGCCGTTGCAGCCGCAGATTTCCGCATCATCCGGCAAGGCTGCAACGGCCGCCATAGGGTCCAGCGGAGACCCTCCCTGGTAGGACTGGCCGAATATCAGGGTGTCGCGCATTTGCGAGATATCCGTCCCGCGTTTCATCAGGTCGAAGAACCAAGAGCCATCCGCCGTCTCGCCGTAGAGTACCGCGCCGATGATGCGATTGTCCTTCAGCACCAGCCGCTTGTAGATACCGGCGGACGCATCGCGCAGCACGATTTCCTCGCGGTCGGGCGCTTCGGCAAAATCGCCTGCCGAAAACAGGTTGATGCCGGTGACCTTGAGCTTCGTGTTGACGACAGAGCCATGATATTCGCTGGTCCCGCCGATGAGGCGATCAGCGAGAACCCGTGCGGCTTCATAAAGGGGCGCAACGAGCCCGTAGCAGATGCCGCGGTGTTCGGCGCATTCGCCGAGCGAAAAAACGTTCGGGTCGGAGGTCATCATGCCGTCGTCGACGACGATGCCGCGGTTGACGGCGATGCCGGCATCCTTGGCAAGGCTCGACGCCGGGCGGATGCCGACGGCCATGATCACCATAGCGCCGGTGATGACGCGGCCGTCGTCCAGTTCGATACCCTCCACCTTGTCGGTGCCGAGGATCCGCTTGGTATTGGCCTTGGTGATGATGTCGATGCCGCGTTCGGTCAGCGCCTTTTCGAGCAGATAGGCGGCCGGCGGATCGAGCTGACGGTCCATGATGGTCGGGTTGAGGTGAATGACGGTCACCTCCATGCCCTGCCGCTTCAGCCCGTAAGCAGCCTCCAAGCCCAGCAGCCCGGCGCCGATGACGATGGCGCGGCCCTTGGCGCCCGCAATCTCGACCATCTTCTCGACATCGGCGAGATCGCGGTAGGCGAAAACGCCGGGCAATTGGTGACCCGGAACCGGGATGATGAACGGGAGAGAACCGGTGGCGATGACAAGCTTGTCATAGGCTGCGGTAATGCCGTTGGCCGAGGTGACCGTCTTCGCCTGGCGGTCGATCTCAGTGACCCTTGCACCCTTGTGCAGTGTCACGCCATGGCTGGCGTACCAATGGTCATTGTGGATGACGATATCGTCGTAGCACTTCTCGCCCGAAAGCACCGGCGAGAGCATGATGCGGTCATAGTTGACGCGCGGTTCGGCGTTAAAGATGGTCACGTCGAAACGACCGGGGGCACTTTCGAACAGTTCTTCCAGCATGCGACCGGGCGCCATGCCGTTGCCGATGATAACGAGCTTTTCCGTCATGTCGGTTACTCCGCAGCTTCGACGAAGCGGTGACGTTCGTAGAGGAACTTCAGTACAGCTTCGCGGGACTTGAGGTAGGTTCGGTCGGCCGCGAGCGCGATGCGGTCGCGCACCTGCGGGATGGGCACGTCAAGCACTTCACCGATGCGGGCGGCCGGGCCGTTGGTCATCATGACGATGCGGTCGGAGAGCAGCACGGCCTCGTCGACGTCATGGGTGATCATGATCATCGTGTTGCCAAGGCGGGAATGGATCTCCATCACCGCATCCTGCAGATGGGCGCGGGTAAGCGCATCGAGCGCGCCGAAAGGTTCGTCGAGCAGGAGGATCTTCGGTTCCATGGCGAGCGCCCGGGCAATGCCGACGCGCTGCTTCATACCGCCGGAAATTTCGGAAGGGCGCTTCTCCTTGGCATGCCCCATCTGGACGAGGTCCAGGTTGCGCATCACCCAGTCATGCTTTTCGGCCCGCGTCTTCCTGCCGGCGAAAACCTTGGAGACCGCAAGATTGACGTTTTCATAGACGGTCAGCCAGGGCAGCAGCGAATGGTTCTGGAAAACGACGGCGCGTTCCGGGCCCGGCGCATTGACCTCTACGTTTTCGAGCAGGACGGCACCGGCGGAAACCCGCGTCAAGCCGGCGATCAGGTTCAGCAGGGTCGACTTGCCACAACCGGAATGGCCGATGATGGAGACGAACTCGCCCTTGTCGATGGTGAGCGAGATGTCCTTCAGCACCTCTGTTGTTGTGCCGGCGCGTTCGAAGTTCTTGTCGACGTGATCGATTTTCAGGTAGGCGCTCATGGCCGTCTCCTCAATTCCTGGCGGTGCCGCGGGTGACGATCGAGCCGAGCAGGCCCACCAGCTTGTCGAGGACAAAGCCGGTCACGCCGATATAGGCGAGCGCCACGATGATGTCGGTGAGGCGCGAGGAGTTCCACGCATCCCAGATGAAGAAGCCGATGCCGACGCCGCCGGTCAGCATTTCCGCGGCCACGATGGCAAGCCACGACAGGCCGATGCCGATGCGAAGGCCGGTAAAGATGTAAGGGGCTGCCGCCGGCACCATGATGCGGATGAAGAATTCGAGCTGATTGAGGCGCAGGACCCGGGCGATGTTGCGATAGTCATCCGGAATGTTGCGCACGCCGACGGCGGTGTTGATGATCACAGGCCAGATCGAGGTGATGAAGATCACGAAGATCGCCGATGGATTGGAATTCTGGAAGGCGGCGAGCGACAGCGGCAGCCAGGCAAGCGGCGGAACGGTGCGCAGAATTTGGAAGATCGGATCGAGGCTGCGCATGGCCCAGACCGACTGCCCGACAAGGGCGCCAAGGAAGACGCCGACCACTGCTGCAAGCCCGAAGCCAATCGCGACACGCTGAAGCGAGATCAGCACGCGCCAGGCAAGACCTATGTCCTGCGGCCCGAAATCGAAGAACGGATGGGCGATCAGGTCATAGCTGTCGATCCAGACCTGTGATGGCGGTGGCAAAGTAGCGCCAGCACCGGAGCAGGCGATCTGCCAGATGGCGAGGAGCGCGATCAGGACCACCAGCGGCGGCAGTACGTTGCGACAGACGGCAGTGGCGGCGCGCCGGATGTTGAGCTTGCGGGCTGGGGGCTGGACCATCATGACAACGGTCGCGCTTTTCTCCGACGCCGCCGGCGTTTTTGGCGTTGTTGCCTGGTCTGACTTGCGGGCTGTTGCAGTCATGGTGATCCCTTCAAGTGATGTTCGTTCTGGACAAGACAGGCCCCCCATGCGCTGCCGCGTGAGGGGCCGCTGCTTCAGGCAATTGCCTTGATCGTCAGGCTCTCGAGATAGGCCTTCGGGTTTTCCGGATCGAAGACCTTGCCGTCGAAGAAGGTCTCTTTTCCACGCGAGCTCGACGCCGGAACGTCGGCGGCAGCGATGCCCAGATCGGCTGCTGCCGCGCGCCAGATGTCTTCGCGGTTGACCTTGTCGACCAGCGCCTTGATGTCGGTGTCGGGTGCGAACTTGCCCCAGCGGATGTTCTCGGTGAGGAACCAGGCGTCGTGGCTCTTGAACGGATAGGAGGCATGGTCCTTCCAGAACTTCATCTCCAGCCCGGTATTCTCGACAAGGCGCCCATTGCCGTAGTTGATGGTGCCCTTGAGGCGTCCGGCGACATCCTTCGGCGGCACGTTGAACCACTGGCGCTTGCCAAGAATGGCGGCCATCTCTTCCTTGTTGTCCATGCTGTCGGCCCACATCTGGGCTTCCATGACGGCCATCATCAGCGCACGCGCGGCATTCGGGTTCTTCTCGATCCAGTCGGAGCGAAGCCCGAGCGCCTTTTCCGGATGACCTTTCCACATCTCGCCGGTGGTGCAGGCAGTGAAGCCGATACCCTGGTTGACGAGCTGCTCGTTCCAAGGCTCGCCGACGCAGAAGGCGTCCATGTTGCCGACCTTCATGTTCGCCACCATCTGCGGCGGCGGCACCACGATCGTCGACACGTCCTTGTCCGGATCGATGCCGCCGGCGGCGAGCCAGTAGCGGATCCAGAGATCATGGGTGCCGCCAGGAAAGGTCATGGCGACCTTGATCTCGCTGCCGGCAGCCTTCTTGGCGGCAAACGCCTCCCGCAGCTTGGAAGCATCGAGCTGGACCCCGGTCCCGGCATATTCCTTGGCAACCGAAATGCCTTGGCTGTCGAGGTTGAGGCGGGCAACGATCGACATTGGCACCGGTACGTTGTTCTGGGTCACCTTGCCGGTGGACATGAGATAGGGCAACGGGGTGAGGATATGCGCACCGTCGATGCCGTTGGCGGCACCGCCGAGCACGAGATTGTCGCGCGTCGCGCCCCAGGATGCCTGTTTGAGCACTTCCACATCCGGCAGGCCATGCTTGGCAAACAGGCCCTTTTCCTGTGCAATGATCAGCGGCGCGGCGTCGGTCAGCGCGATGTAGCCGATCTTCAGGCCGCTGACTTCCGGACCTGCCGAGGCGGCGAAGGCGCCGGACGGAAATGCGGCGCGCACAGCACTTGCCAGAGCAACGGCAGAACTGATCTTCAGGATCTGCCGGCGGTTGATGTTCATTCCTGTAGTCTTCGTCATAGCGTTGTGCCCCTCTGGTGTGACGGAGATCCGGAAACAAAAAAACGCCGCGTGCCCGTCTGCCGGGTCCGGGCGATAAGCGCCGGACGGCAAGGGAGCATGCGACGTCGGTGTCGGATGGGTATTTGCGCCTGATCGGGCGCTCATCTGTCCTGCGATCGCCATTGACCGCGGACAGTTAGATACAAGCAAACATCGTGCCAGATCGAAATAAGGCCATCAACGGGAACGATTAGTTTGCATTTACGGACAGTTGCCGAACGCGTAGCCGATTGCAGGGCAAGCGGCGCTGCACGTTATGAAGCCTGACTTTCGATGCAGATGCCTCAGCTTTGCGCACCGCGCGCGATTACGCTTCGGTCACGTCGTCGCCTGATGACGTCGAGCGAACCGCAAAATGCTCCGCATAGGCCTGCACATCACGAGGGTCGAAAATCTCCCCGTCCATGAAGCCATCATATCCCGATGCACTTCGTTCGCCCGGCTCATCCGGGGTGGCCGCGTTTGCACCCAGCGCCATCTCGTAGAGGTCGGGCCGGAAGGCGCTCGTGACCCGTGCCATGCCTTCTTCGCTGAAATCAGCCTGCCCCCAGCGGATCATCTGGCTGTAGATCCAGCTTGCCTGGTCCGGCCGCGGATAGTTTGCCGCCTTGCCGTGGTAGAGAAAGTAGTCGGGAACGACCCGCGTCGTGCCCTGCGCATCCAGACTGAATTCGCCGCTGAGGACACTGCGGATAATGCTCGTCGGCGCCGCGATATAATCGGGGGCGCTGAGGATCTCTGCGAGTTCGTTGTGATTCTGGGCGTCGTCGCACCACCGCGCTGCCCTGTCGAGCGCAACGATGAGGCGCGACACCGTATCGGCATTGGTCTCAGCCCAGTCCGGCCGCATGCCCAGCACTTTCTCCGGCGCCAGAGGCCATATGTCCTGCTTGGCCGCGACGATCCTGCCAGTCCCGCGTTCAGAGGCGATCATGTTCCAGGGCGCACCGACGCAAAATCCATCGATCGCGCCTGCCGAAAGCGCATCGGATGTCAGCGGCGGCGGCACTACGACCAGCTTGACGTCGCGGTCCGGATTGATGCCGCCAGCTGCCAGCCAGTAGCGGAACTCGTAATTGTGCGAGGAAAACGGATAGGTCATGCCAAGCGTCGGCATGGCTTCGCCGCGGGCGCGCATGTCGGCGAGTAGAGCCGCGAGAGCCTTCGCATTGGCAAGCGCGCCCGCATCATCAGCAAGCCCCGTCAACGACTTCATCCGCTCGAAGATCCGCGCCGACAGCGTGATGGCATTGCCGCCGCGGCCAAGCGAAAAGGGTGTGATCGTCGGCGAAGGATTGGATCCCAGCCCCAGCATGGAGGCGACCGGCATCGGCGACAGCATATGGGCAATGTCGAACTGACGAAACGCCAGCCGGTCCCGCACATTGGCCCAGGTGACATCCCGTACCAGTTCGAGACGCAGTCCCTCCCTTTCCGCAAAGCCGAGCTCGGCTGCAACGATCAGGATCGCGGCATCCATCAAAGGGATGAATCCCGCGCGCAGAAGCCTCTGCTCCTTGCCGCGGACACGTGACGGCGCTTTGACGGCGCTGTCGCCAGATTGCGTGGAAACACGATCACTCACCAGCATTCTCCGATCGATGCCGCGCTCAAAGCAGCATTCCTGCAGCCGTGACGACGCTTTGCGCGATGTCTGCCAGCTTCTTCTTCTCGTTCATCGCCGTCTGGCGTAGCAGCGCGTATGCCTGTTCTTCGCTCATCCCCCGCATCCTCATCAAAATGCCCTTGGCCCGCTCGATGACCTTGCGCTCCTCAAGCGCACTGCGTGCCTCGGCGAGTTCGCGCTGCAGCCGGCTGAAGGCATTGAAGCGGCTCACCGCCATATCGAGGATCGGTTTGATCCGTTCTTTCTTGAGGCCATCGACCACATAGGCCGAAACCCCGGCATCAACAGCAGCCTCGATCGCCGCCGTATCGGATCTGTCCACGAACATGGCAATTGGCCGCGAAATCATCCGGGTGAGCTGGAACATGTGCTCCATCATGTCACGATTTGGATTTTCGATATCAATGATGATGACATCCGGATCCATCGTCTCGATCAGCCGCGCCACGCCCTGCATTTCATGGATGACCCTGACATTCAGGTGCCCCGCCTCGTTCAAACCCTCTTCGATGATCGAACCCCGGATGGCGTTCTCGTCGATGACCAGGATCGTCAGGTCGGTGGTGATTTTTGATCTGCTCATGCCGGGGCAACAGAGCAATGGCATGCGAGATGCAAGCGACCCACGCTTGACGCAGCCCCCCGACCCCGGAGCAAAGACGCACTCCTGTTGCTCGCGACGATCAGGGTTTGCCTTACTTCGAGATCGCGTACGGCAATGACCGGCAACACAAGTGCTTTGGTCCTATCATGGCGCAAAAATGCGCTGATCGCTCTCATTCCGATGCAGCTCAGCGCAATCACGGTGCATTGGATGGGCGCGTAAACTGCCAATGACGTCTCCCGGCTCACTATCTCCCGGTCACACGCAATTCTTAGGCCATGTGTCTAGTTGGAGTGATGGGACAGAGAACTAGCTGGGCGAAACCCTGCTGAAGCGTCAATTCGAGTATGTTCTCCATGCCCGAATGCATTCTGTAGTCGCGCTTGCCGCTAAAATGGCCCGGATCGTCTGGGGCGTTCTGACAAAGTTGGAGCTCTTTATGAACGCAGAGATCCTGTAGTCACCTGACGCTCTAAACTCGATTGCAATGCTCGTGAATAGTGATGACCCACCATTGGATCGATATGCAGGAGACCCGCAAGATAGCGGGCTTTGTGCTCGAACCATCTATCGGGAACAGTCCGTCCGGATCCCCTCGTATCCTGTCTACAACTTTAGGTTACTTGCGAGAGAACGGATGAATCCAAGCGACTGGAACAGTCATCCGCGATGTCGCGAAGCCTTGCGCGGACATCGCCGAGCTGGAAGCAGCAAAGGTTGCCAAACCCAAGCTGCTGTTCCTCGCGTGCAACAATGGCGACAAGGACACCTAGCGCGATCTGATGCAGACAGTGCTGATCGACAAGATCCCGGGTTACCAACCGACAACCCTGCAGGTTCACGGTGATATCGCCAACAACATCATATCCTTGGAGATCTTGTATCTTATGGAGCTGCAGTTCATGGCGGCAGCCAGCAACGATCTGATGGCGCGTATCGCGTCTGGTGAGATCGACACAAAGGAGAAAAAGCTCCTCGACCGTTATGCCGAGGAGCTTAATCCAAATATTTGGAATGGTCTAATTTACAAGTTTTATTGGTTGCGGGGCGTGATTGCGCCGAGACCTGTAAAATCGGCCGCCTTGAAAGTATGCGAACCTGTGGCACCCATCGTAAGCGGACAAATATTTCCGCTTACCCAATGTCGAACCCTTCCGACGCCTTGATGGCAATCGAACCCGCGGCGCTAGATGCAGTATCATCCCATTGAAAAGAGCTCACACGAACACGCAGCTAATACAGTAATATGCATGAAGACACTGCATCAGATCGATCGCACCCTACCAGATGGCTCCAGCACTGAAGCTGCTCAAACGCGGACATAGGTGGGGAATTCAGAGCTGATCACATCAATGTTGGACAGCGTGCCGGACAGATGCTTGCGCAATGCTGCCTCTGCATCCGCAAGTCTGCCGGAAGCGATGCCCTCTACGATTGTCTCGTGGTCGCCAAGCACTGTCTGCATCTTGCCGGGCATGGGCAAGTGGAGCCGTCTTAGCCTGTCGAGATGGACGCTTTGACGCCTGACGCTTGCCCAAAGCTGCAGGATGCCTGTCCTTTCATAAAGCTTCCTGTGGAAGTCACGGTCAATGCTGTCAAAAATGTCATAGGTTTCCGGTGTCGCGACCGTGGCCTGCCGGGCCAGAATCTCGCGCAGTTCCGCGGCTGTCTCGGCCGGTGCATCTGTCGTTAGACGCCTCACTGCCTCAAGCTCGATCGAGAGCCGCAGGAACTGCGCTTGTCTCGCATGATCCACGTCGATCTTTGCGACGACCGTGGCGTATTGCGGGTAAACGTCGACCAGGCTCTCCTCCTGAAGACGCATCAAGGCGTCACGCACCGGCGTCTGGCTGACGCCGAATTCCAGTTGGAGAGATGCGCGAGAGAGAACCGTACCTGGTACCAGTTGCACTTTGAGGATACGCTCCCGCAGGATTTCGTGAACCTGCAGTGCCACCTGCCGCGATCGGTCTAGTTGCCCGCCCCTGATCATTCCATTCATGCACCCATCCAATCCTGTCACCTAACCAAGGCACTTAAACACAAAATCAGGGTTGATGCACTGATGTTTTAGTGCTTCAATGACCTCGTCCGCTTGGGAGTGAGAGCGGCATGGGCAAACACATGCCCCTTTCTTGGAGGAAACAAATGCGACTGCTTATCGGCGGGATGACCGCCATGATGCTGGCCCTTGGGCTTGCCACACCAAGTCATGCTGCGGAAAAGACGACGCTTTCGATCACCCGTCAGCCGGGCATTCTCTACTTGGCAAGCCATGTGATGGAGACCCAGAAGCTGATCGAGAAACAGGCAGCCGCCGACGGACTGTCCGGCATCACGGTCGAATGGCGGACTTTCAGCGGTGGCGGCGCCCAGACAGATGCGCTGCTCGCAGGCAATGTCGATGTGGTTAATACGGGCACCGGCAACCTCCTGCTCCTGTGGGATCGGACCCGCGGCAAGGTCAAGGGCATCATCACCAGCTCGGCACAGCCGGTGATCATGGTTTCCAACGACCCGCGCATCACCACTCTCAAGGACATCCAGCAGGGCGACAAGATCGCCGTACCGACCGTTGGCGTCTCGACCCAGGCGATCCTGCTGCAGATGGCAGCCGCCAAGCTCTACGGCGAAGACCAGGTCAAGAAATTCGATCCCAACACCGTCCAGCTCGGCCATCCGGATGCGGTTGCGGCGATTGCCAATTCCAAGCATGAGGTAAAGAACCACTTCTCCGCGCCGCCCTTCCAGTATCTCGAACTGAAGCAGCCGGGCGTCCACAAGGTAACGGACTCGCGCGAAATCCTCGGCGGCGCGCTGACCCAGGCGACGTTCTTCACCACCACGACCTTTGCGGAAGAAAACCCGAAACTGGTCAAGGCCCTGCGCACCGCGACCGAGGAAGCGATTGCCTTCATCAAGAAGGATCCGAAGGGGGCGCTCGAAGCCTACAAGTCGGTCTCCGGCGACAAGACCAGCATCGACGACCTGATGGCGATGATGAAGGAGCCTGGAATGGACGAATGGCGCACCGATCCGCAGGGCACCATGAAGTTTGCCGAACATCTTCACAAGGTCGGCACGCTCAAATCCATGCCAAAGGCCTGGACAGACTATTACCTGGCGGACAGCGCTTATCTCAACGGCAACTGAGACCCGTAACGTCCTTTGCAGCGGCGGCATGCGCCGCTGCTCCTCTTACGGAGTAAACTCCATGATGCAGGCAACCGTTTCTGCCGCCGAGCGCATCGCGCCGGCTCCAGCCAAGGCCCCTCTCCTCTCGGTCGACCGCGTAACGCTGCGTTACAAGACGCCCAATCTGCTGATTACAGCCACCGAAGACGTCAGTTTCCAGGTTGGCGAGTCCGACCGTTTCGTGCTGCTCGGCCCCTCCGGCTGCGGCAAGTCCACGCTTCTGAAGGCGGTCGGCGGCTATATGACCCCGTCGTCCGGCACGATCCACATCAATGGCCGCCAGGTCACGCGTCCCGGCCCCGACCGGATGATGGTGTTCCAGGAGTTCGACCAGCTGATGCCCTGGAAGACGGTGCTGGAAAACGTCATGTTTCCGCTGCTCGTCGCCCGCAAGCTGCCAAAGGACGAGGCCGAGGCGCTGGCCCGCCAGTATATCGACAAGGTGAAACTCACCCGCGCCATGGACAGCTATCCGCACACGCTATCGGGCGGCATGAAGCAGCGCGTCGCGATCGCCCGCGGCATGGCGATGCAGCCGGATATCCTCCTGATGGACGAGCCGTTTGCCGCGCTCGATGCCCTCACCCGCCGGCAGATGCAGGACGAATTGCTGCAGCTCTGGGAAGACACGAAGTTCACCGTGATCTTTGTGACCCACTCGATCGCCGAGGCGATCAAGATCTCCAATCGCATTCTGCTTCTGTCGCCGCATCCGGGCCGGGTGAAGGCCGAGGTCGTCGATGTCGACAAGGTCAGCCAGACCGACGGCAGCGCCGCAGCGCTCGAGCGAGACATCCACAACCTGCTGTTTTCGAACGAGCCCGGTCACAAGGAATAGAGCCATGCTGTCTCCAAACATCATCCTTGCGTCGGACGTCGAGTCTTCCAAGCCCTATGACAACGTCAAGCCGGTCGAGCAGAAGCTCAGCGCCTTCGAGACGCTGTGGGGCATTAGCGCGCTGCGCAAGGCGCTGCTGATCCTGGCGCTCGCGGTGATCTGGCAGGTCTATGCGACCTATCTCGACAATCCGCTGCTCTTTCCGACCCTCAGCGACACTCTGACAACCATGGTCGATCGCTTTGCCGACGGCACGCTGCCGGCCCGCATCTGGACAACGCTGCAGGTCCTGTTCATGGGCTATACGATCGGTACGGTTCTGGCCGCCCTGTTGACGGTCCTTGCCATCAACACCCGCATCGGCACCGACTTTCTCGAAACCATGACGGCAATGTTCAACCCGCTGCCGGCAATCTCGCTTCTGCCGCTGGCGCTGATCTGGTTCGGTCTCGGTGCCTCCAGCCTCGTCTTCGTGCTCGTGCATTCGGTGCTCTGGGCCGTGGCGCTGAACACCCATTCGGGGTTTCTGGGCGTATCGCGGACGCTCCGCATGGTCGGCGCCAATTACGGGCTGACCGGAATTTCCTATGTGCTGCGCATTCTGGTGCCGGCTGCCTTTCCGTCGATCCTTACCGGTTTAAAGATCGGCTGGGCCTTTGCGTGGCGCACGCTGATCGCCGCCGAACTCGTCTTCGGCGTCTCGTCCGGCCAGGGCGGTCTCGGCTGGTTCATCTTCGAAAACCGGAACCTGCTCGATATTCCCGCCGTGTTTGCCGGCCTTTTGACGGTCATCATCATCGGGCTGATCGTCGAAAACCTCGTCTTCCAGACCATCGAGCGCCACACCATTCAGAAATGGGGCATGAAGGAATAGGCTTCAGCTCATCCTTTGCGTGCCCAACAAGGTCAGTCTCATGACAGATAGAAAAACACCTGAAACACTGCGCAGCGCGCGATGGTTTGCGCCTGACGACCTGCGCTCCTTCGGCCACCGTTCGCGGATGATGCAGCTCGGCTATGGCGAGGAGGACTTTCGCAACAAGCCGATCATCGGCGTGCTCGACACATGGTCGGAGCTCAACACCTGCCACTCCCATTTCAAGGAGCGTGTGCAGGACGTCAAGCGTGGCGTCTTGCAGGCCGGAGGCTTCCCGGTACAGATGCCGTCTCTGTCCGTCGACGAAAGCAATATCAAGCCGACGTCGATGCTCTATCGCAACATGCTGGCGATGGAGACAGAGGAAATGATCCGCTGCCACCCGCTGGATGGCGTGGTGCTGATGGGCGGCTGCGACAAGACCACGCCCGGCCTTGTCATGGGTGCCATCAGCGCCGGCGTGCCGATGATCTACCTGCCGGCCGGACCGATGCTGCGCGGCAACTACGCCGGAAAGATCCTTGGCTCCGGCTCCGATGCCTGGAAATACTGGGATGAACGCCGCGCCGGCAATATTTCCGACGAAGAGTGGCTCGGCGTGCAGGGTGGCATTGCCCGCTCGGCCGGCACCTGCATGACCATGGGCACCGCCTCGACGATGACCGCCATCGCCGATGCCATGGGTCTGACACTGCCGGGCGCCTCGTCGATCCCGGCGGTCGACAGCAATCACCAGCGCATGGGCGCAGACTGTGGCAGGAGGATTGTCGATATGGTCTGGGAAGACCTGACGCCGGACAGGATCATCAGCGAAGGGGCTGTCCGCAATGCGGCGATCGTCGCCATGGCAACCGGCTGTTCCACCAATGCCGTCGTCCACCTGATTGCGATGGCGCGCCGCGCCGGGGTCAACCTGACGCTCGACGATCTGGACGCTCTCGGACGCGTCACGCCGCTCATCGCCAATGTTCGCCCCTCCGGTAAAGACTACCTGATGGAGGATTTCTTCTATGCGGGCGGGCTGCGGGGGCTGATGAAGCAGATCGAGGACCGCCTCGACCTGTCAGTCATGACCGTTACCGGCAAGACGATGGGTGAGAACCTCGAAGGAGCCCAGGTCTACAACGACGATGTCATCCGACCTCTGTCCAACCCGGTCTATCACGAGGGTTCGCTGGCGGTCGTGCGCGGCAATCTCTGCCCCAACGGCGCCGTCATCAAACCGGCCGCCTGCGATCCGAAATATCATGTCCACCAGGGCCCGGCTCTGGTCTTTGACAGCTATCCGGAAATGAAGAAGGCAATCGACGATGAAAATCTCGACGTCACGCCCGACCATGTCCTTGTGCTGCGCAATGCCGGGCCGCTCGGCGGACCGGGCTTTCCCGAATGGGGCATGCTGCCCATTCCCAAGGCGCTGATCAAGAAGGGCCATCGCGACATGCTTCGGATATCGGATGCGCGCATGTCCGGCACGTCCTATGGTGCCTGTGTGCTGCATGTGTCGCCCGAAAGCTATATCGGCGGGCCGCTTGCGCTTCTGAAGACCGGCGATATCGTCCGTCTCGACCTGCCGGCCCGCAGCCTCGACATGCTGGTGAGCGAAGAGGAGCTGGCGCGCCGCAAGGCCGAATGGGTTGCCCCGAAGCCCCGCTACGAGCGCGGCTACGGCTGGCTGTTTTCCCGCCATGTGACGCAGGCCGACCAGGGCTGTGACTTCGATTTCTTGGAGACCGGTTTCGGCAAGACTGCCGGCGAACCGGAAATCTACTAGAGCCCATGTCTGAGAGAGGCAACATAATGACCGACTACGTGCTGAGCGACGCTACCCGCGCCAAGTTCAAGAAAATTTCGACCGCATCGATTGCCACTGCGCTGTTCAAGCGCGGCCTGCGCAACCAGTTCATCCAGGGCGTTGTGCCGGTTTCGCCGAAGACCGAGGTGATGGTCGGCCAGGCCTTCACGTTGCGCTATATCCCGGCCCGCGAGGATCGCAATCCGATCACCATCTTTCGCAATGCCGACCATCCTCAACGCGTCGCGATCGAGACCTGCCCTCCCGGCCAAGTCCTGGTCATGGACGCCCGCAAGGATGCACGGGCTGCCACAGCCGGGTCGATCCTGATCACCAGGCTCGCTTTGCGCGGTGCCGCCGGCGTCGTTTCCGATGGCGGCTTTCGCGATGCAGCCGGGATCGGCGCACTGGACATGCCGGCCTACCACGCCAGACCTTCGGCACCGACCAATCTCACGCTCCACGAAGCGCTCGACATCAACGTCCCGATCGCCTGCGGTGATGTCGCCGTGTTTCCCGGCGATGTGCTGGTTGGCGACCGCGACGGCGTGATGGTCATTCCGGCCCACCTTGCGGAAGAACTGGCCGACGAGTGCACGGCAATGGAAAGCTACGAGGATTTCGTGCTCGAACAGGTGAAAGCGGGAGATGCCATCATCGGCCTCTACCCGGGCACGAAGGATGAGTACCAGCATAAATACGAGGCCTGGCGCAAGAACAACGGCCGCTAGGGCGATCACAATGCTGAGCGACCGCAATCGGTTCAAATGGGCGATCAAGGACATGCAGCCGCAGATCGGCGCCTGGTCGAGCTTGTGTTCGAACATCGCCGCTGAAATTCTGGGCGAGGCAGGCTTTGACTGGGTGTTGCTGGATACCGAACATGCGCCCAACGAACTTCCCGGTGTGGTGACGCAGTTGCAGGCGTTGAGGGCGACGCCGGCAAGTGCTGTGGTGCGTCCGGCCTGGAACGACCCGGTGCTGATCAAGCGATACCTGGATGCCGGCGCGCAGACACTGCTCCTGCCTTTTGTCCAGAACGCGGAAGAAGCAAAGGCGGCCGTCGAACGTGCCACCTATCCTCCGCGTGGCAGCCGCGGCCTTTCGCTCGGATCCCGCGCCAACGGCTACGGCCGCTTTGTCTCCGAACTGGCCGATGTGCAAAAGGAAATCTGCATTATTGTCCAGATCGAGACACGCGAGGCACTCGCAAACCTTGAGGCCATCGCCGCGGTCGATGGCGTCGACGGCATCTTTATCGGGCCTGCCGACCTTTCGGCCGACCTTGGGTATCTCGGAAACCCGGGCCACCCGGAAGTATGGACAGTTCTGGAAACGGCTGCCGAACGGATCCGGAAGCTCGGAAAACCGCCCGGCATTCTGGTCGGCCCCAAAGATGCAAAGCGATGCCTGGACATGGGCTTCGTATTCGTTGCCGGCTGCACCGATATCGGCCTGCTGACCGCGGGAAGCAAGGCACTGCTCGCATCGATGAAGTAGACCACGGCACTGGTCCGCGTCTGGCTGGCTGGTGCCGGAGCAGCAGAGGATCATGGTGCCCTCGATCGTTTCGCCAGGCGCAAGCCGCGCAACGTCGCCATACCCGGCCAGGTCGCGGCGGTTGTGGACATCTGGCACGTGACTGACCGGCTCGACACAGAGGACGGGTAGGTTATCCGGCACATAGACCTGCAGGTTGGTCAGTGCTCCCCTCGCCTGCATCGTCATCCTTCCCCCGTCCGACAACCAGTCGATCGCAGCAGTCCGGGATGTCCAGCCCGCATAGTGACCGTCGAACCAGGGCATGGCCGAAACATCCACGGCCGACGAGAACGTCGGGCCTTGGTCTGGCGGGACCGGGTCTGTCGCAAAGCCGCGTGGATCCCGCCCAAAACCCGTCGTCGCTTCAAAGGTGAGCCGCGTGCTCGCCGTCTTGCGGAACCACGGATGAAAGCCGAGGCCGTAGGGAAGGCTCTCTGTCGCCGTGTTGGTGAGACGCAGCCGCAGTTCCACACCGGAAGAACTGAGGCTGATCTCCTGCGTCAGCGTGTAGGCGAACGGATTGCCTGGCTCAGCAAACTCATCGACGAGCGTCAGGCGATCGTCTGACGCGTCGACCACACTCCAAGCCCGGTCGCGGGAAAAGCCGTGGATTGCGAAGTTCTCCTCCGGCCTGTTGACGGGCAGCGGGATGGGGCCAGCCGTGCCGGGAAACCGACCGCCGTCCAGCCGGTTGGCAAACGGCGCCATGACGAAGCAGCCGCCGGTCCTGGCTGTGTTGGCCGGCGGACATGGATGCAGGACCTCGAACCAGGTGCCGTCCGTTTTCCGCCATCGGAGCGCCGTGAGACTGGCACCGTGTTCGACATCGACTGTGAGATCATAGCCATGTGCCGTGAGGTGATGCACGGTCGCCGTCTCCCCTGACACGGTCAGAACTCCCGCATGCGATGGACCGGCGTGCCCGCTACCGCCGACTGCGCCAGGAGGACGCTTCCGGCGAGCGGATGGCGCTCGAGCGCCTCGGTCGAAAGATAACGGTGCGAGGTCACGAGCAGCGTCTTCAGGTCCGGCCCGCAGAAGCACGGCATGGTCGGCGAAGGGACCGGCACTGCGTGTTTGTGCTGCAGTGTGCCATCCGGCGCATACTCGTTGAGACAACCGGCTGAGACACCGGCACTCCAGTAATTGCCGTCGCAATCGATGGCGCCGCCGTCCGGTCGCCCGTCCGTCTCGCCGGGCTCCACGATCCGCAGCTTTTCACCCATCGCTCCTGTCGCTGGGTCGAAGTCATGCCGCTCAATCCATCGGCCGGCGGAATCGGAATGGTACATGATCCGTCCATCCGGCGACCAGGCGAGACCGTTGGAAATGACAAGGCCCGTCTTCCTGACAACCATCTGGCCGTCGACACTGATCCGGTAGAGCGAACAGATCGCCTCTCTTTGCGCCCGCTGGTCCGTCGTGCCAATCCAGAACGCGCCGTCGGGGCCGACCTTGCCGTCGTTGAACCGGTTCGTTTCCAATTCCCCGTCAAGCTGCGCCAGAGGCTCCGACAGGCCGCTGTCAGGATCAAAAAGGATGATCTCGCGAGAGAGCGCGACGACCAGCCGGCCGCTTTCGCACAAACCGATCGAGCAGACATTCTCCCCGAGCACCCACTCCCGGACGATCCCTTCGCCGAGCCGCAACGCAAGCAGCCTGCCGGTCGGGATGTCGCAAAGAAAAACCAGCTCTCGCCTGTCGTCCCACACCGGGCTCTCGCCGAGTGCCAGGCTGACCCCGCCGATGGGCTGGAAGTCCAGCATCAGAAGTCACGAACCGACGTGGTGCGGCGCTGGACGTCGGGATTATCTAGTACGTAGTCGCTGAGCTCTAGCCCCAGCCCCGCCCCCTCGAACGGGTAGATCATGCCGTTCTCGATCCGCGGCATGACGGTGACGAGATCTCGATACCAGGTGGAATAATAGGCACGAACCGATTCCTGGAAGACAGCATTCGGCGCGTTCAGCGACAGGTGGATGGACGCCGCAAAAACCACGGGGCCCGTACAGTCATGCGGTGCGATCGGCCGCTGGAAGGCTTCCGCCATAGAAGCGATCTTCTTGGCTTCGCTGAGGCCCCCGCACCAGGAAATGTCGAGCATCACATAGTCCACCGCGTTCTTGCGGAGCAGCTCGACGAATTGCGCCCGCGTCGCCAGCGTCTCGCTGGCGCAGACCGGCAGCCCGGAGCGCTGCGCATAGACGGTCAGCGCTTCGGTATCCTGCATCTTGATCGGATCTTCCATCCAGAAGGGACGGAATTGCTTGATCTCGCGGGCGATCGCGAGCGCCGATGGCAGGTCCCACATGGAATGCAGCTCGACCATGACCTCCATCTTGTCGCCGACCGCGTCGCGGATCTTGCGAAACGGCTCGAGACCCTTTTCCAGATCGTCCCGGTGGATGAAATTGCCGCCGCCCGCCACCGCAAATGGATCGAGCGGCCAGATCTTCATCGCCGTAATGCCCTCGGACAGAAGGCTCTCGGCCAGCGCGCCGGCATCCTTGGTAAACGCGACCTGGTCGTCGTACGGCCCCTGCGTCTCATCGGCATCGCCGATATAGCGGCGAGCGCCGCGGCTGTTGTAGGAATAGCCGGCGCAGGTGTTGTAGGTGCGGATCGCGGGGCGCGAGAGCCCGCCGAGCAACTGGTGGATCGGCTGGTTGGTGACTTTGCCGAAGATGTCCCACAACGCGATATCGACCGCCGACGCCGCGCGGATTTCGACGCCCGAAGAGCGGAAGCCCACATAGGTCTCGGTCAGCAGCTTGGAGATGCGGTCGATATGCAGCGGGTTCTGACCGATCAGCGCCGGCGCGACTTCCGAGTGGATATAGGCGGCGACGGCGTTCGTGCCCCGAAAGGTCTCGCCAAGCCCGAAGATGCCTTCATCGGTGTGGACATGCAGCCAGAGGATGTTGTTGAGGCTGGGAAGCTGGATTGTCTCAAGCGCAGTGATTTTCATCGGATCTTCCGGATAAGCGGGATGGACCGGCGTGTTGAACGCCGGCCGGGACGTCGGATACGGGTTCAGTGGGCGTTGGACGACTGGTTGCCACGGGCAACGATCTGCGTCGGGTTGACGAACCGAAGAGCAACCAGCAGCCAGACCAGCGTCGACACCATGTAGATGACGGCCATGGCATCGATCGACTGCACGGCACGCACCCCTGAGGCAAAGACTGCGTAATAGAGCGACACAACAAGCGTCTGGCTGGTCGGCCCGGCCGTCAGGAAGGTCAGCTCGAACATGGCGACCGTGCGCACCAGCACCAGCAGCAGCGAGGCGAGAATGCCGGGGATCAGCATCGGCATCAGCACATGCACGAACAGCTTGAACGTGCCTGCACCAAAGACCCGCGCGGCGGCCTCCACCTTCGGATCGATCTGCTCGATGAAGGGGATCATGACCAGGATGACGAAAGGCACCGTCGGCACCAGATTGGCAAGCACCACGCCCCAGAACGTTCCGCCCACGTTGAACTGATAGAGCACGGTGGCAAGCGGGATGCCGAAGGTGATCGGCGGCACCAGCAGCGGCAGCAGGAAGAGGAACATGACCAGTTTCTTGCCCGGGAAATCCCGTCGCGCCATGGCATAGGCAGCCGTCACGCCGAGCAGGCCTGACAGCGCCACGACCGTGAACGCGATCTGGAAGGTCACGAACAGCACGGGTCCCAGCTGGAATTCCTGCCAGGCGGACGCATACCAGTTGAGCGTGAAGGCGTTCGGCAGCCAGGTACCGAGCCAGCGGGTGCCGAGCGACGAGACGATCACGGTCGCGATGATGGCAAGCACGTTGAGCACGAAGAAGATCGTGATGGCCCAGACCGCGGTGATCCAGAGTTTGGCGCCGATGGTGGTATCGCGGATCATGGCTTCAGCCTTTCCCGCCACTGGTGGCGCCACGGTAGAAGAGGTTGCGGACGACGAGCACGATCAGCACGATGCAGAGCTGCACGACCCCCATGATCATGGCAATCGCTGAGGCCATGGTGAAATCATACTGCTCGAAGGCTGCCTGAGCGGCCGCGATCGAGATGACGCGGGTGGGCCCTGACGGCGCCCCCAAAAGTACGGCCGACGGAAAGACGGCGAAGGCCTGTACGAAGGTGAGGCAGAAGGCGATCGCCAGCCCCGGCACCAGCAGCGGCAGCATGACATGGCGGAACCGCTGCCAGGCGGACGCACCATGGGTGGCGGCGGCCTTTTCAAGCCCGGGATCGATGCCCGTCACATAGGACAACGTCAGCAGGAAGGTGAACGGAAACACCGTGATGATCAGCGACAGAAACACGCCCCAGTAATTGTTGGTGAGCTTCAGCGGCGAGCTGATGATGTGGAGAAGCATCAGCGATCGGCTGAACCAGCCTTGAGGGCCGAGGTAGTTCAGCATGCCCTGCGCCACCAGCACCGTTCCGAGCGTGATTGGCAGAACAAGCAGCGTGGTCAGCAGACGCTGCCGCCTCACCAGCCTCACCCGCATCGCCACCGGTACCGCAACGGCTACGCTGAGCAGGGTTACCGGCACGGCCAGGCGAAGGGTCGCTGCGATCGTGTTGTAGAGATAGGGGTCTGAAAAGAAGGTGATGTAGTTGGCAAACGTTCCGCCTTCGCGAATTGGCGCGAAGGAAAGCAGCAGTCCGTAGATGAACGGATAGATGAAGATCGCCAGCACGAAGAGCACGGACGGCAGGACCAGCAGGGTGACGCCGTCGATGCCACGCAGCGCAAGCTTTTGGCGAAGCGTGGTGGTGTCCTGGGATGTGGAAGAGGTCATGGCCATCTCCTCAGGCCGCAAACACGAGTGCGCGGGCCGGATCGATCGACAGCGACACGGTGCTGCCGGGTGCCGCCGCATGATCGGCGTGGAAAATGATCTCCACGCCGTCGGGCGTTCTGGCGATGCCGACATATTCGCGGCCGCGGTATTCGATCGCCTCGACCGTGACGGGAACGCCGCCGGGAGCCCCGTCGGACAGCGTCACGTCATCGGGACGAACGGCAAGAACCGCCGACGCGCCGGGCTGCAGGTCTTCGGCAACCGTTCCCGAGACCGAGAAGGATCCTGCCGAAACCGTGGCGCGTTCGCCTTGGCGCGAGACGACTTTGCCGGGGAAGCGGTTGCGGAAGCCCATGAATTCGGCCACGTCCAGATGCGCCGGGCGCTCGTAAAGCTCATGCGGCGTGCCAACCTGGCGGATGGCGCCATCGCGCAACACCACGATTCGGTCGGCCAGCGACAATGCCTCGTCCTGGTCGTGGGTGACGTAGATGGTCGTCGCCTTCATCTGGTTGTGGATGCGGCGGATTTCGGCGCGCATTTCCAGCCGCAGCTTTGCGTCGAGGTTGGACAGCGGTTCGTCCATCAGCACCAGCGGTGGCTCAATGACGATGGCGCGAGCGATCGCCACGCGCTGCTGTTGCCCGCCGGACAACTGGCCGGGCAGTTTTTCCGCCTGGCCCTGAAGGCGCACCAGCGCCAAGGCCTCATCGACCTTTGTGTCGATCTCGGCCTTGGGCCTTGAGCGCATCTTCAGGCCGAAGCCGATGTTCTTTCGCACGCTCATGTGCGGAAACAGGGCGTAGTTCTGGAACACCATGCCGAAGCCGCGGTCTTCCGGCTTGAACTGGTCGATCCGCTTGTCGTCGATATAGATGCCCCCGCCCGTCGTCGACAGGAGGCCGGCAATGCAATTGAGAGCGGTCGATTTGCCGCAGCCTGAAGGGCCAAGAAGGGCGATGAACTCACCCTTCTTGATCGACAGGCTAATGTCGCGCAGCGCGTTCAGCGCTCCGAATGAGCGGCTCATCCGGTCGAGGCGGATTTCATTGAATGGCATGGAAGCAAGCTGCATCGATCGGCCTCGTCATGGGAGAACATGGCCCCGCGGAGCGGAGGCCATGCTTATCCGGATATGTGTCTCGTTACTTGGCGACCGCTGCGACGTCTTCGTCCCAGCGGCGGAAGGCAACGACCAGCGCTTCCGGCTCGAGCGGCAGCTCGACCGGATTGTTCTTGATCCAGTCGTCGTATTCGGGACGGCCGAACTCGGCGATGGCATCCTGGCTTGCCTTGGGTGCCATCGAGAGTGGAACATCCTTCACGGCCGGGCCCGGATAGAAATAGCCCTTGTCATAGGTGATGGCCTGCTGTGCCGGCTGCAGCATGAAGGTGATCATGTCGAGAATGACGGCGAGCTTTTCGTCCGAAATGCCTTTGGGAACGCTGATGTAATGCGCGTCGCAGACCCAGTGGAAACCCTCGAGCGTGCCGATGGCCGCCTCTTTCGGCACCACGCCGAGAACGCGCGGATTGATGTCCCAGCCGGTCGTCGTCACCGTCATGTCGCGGGTGCCTTCGCCGAATTCCTTCATCAGCGCGCCCGTGCCGGCGGGATAGTATTCAATGTTCTTGTGCAGTTCCTTGAGGAAGGCCCAGGTCTTGTCCCAGCCCTTGACCGGATCCTTGGGATTGCTGTCCTTCAGGAGATAAGGCAGACCCATCAGGAAGGTGCGGCCCGGACCGGAGTTGGCCGGCCGCGCATAGATGAACTTGTTGGGGTTCTGTTTCGTCCAGTCGAGCAGCTGTTCGGCCGTCTTCGGCACGGTCTTGACCTTGGCCGGCATGTAGCCGATCAGCGGGCCGGACGGGTAATAGGTGATGGTGACACCGCGGCCCTTGGACAGTTCCTGCATACGATAGGCCGGTTCCTGGTAGATCGCCTTGAGATCCGGCAGGCCGTTATCCTTCATCGAAGCGATATCGACCCACATGTCCTGCGCAAGGCCCGCCGAAAGCGCGTCGGGTCCGATGAGCACGACGTCGATATCCAGGCGCTTGGCGGCCTGCTGGGCCTTGATCTTGCCCGGCAGTTCCGGCGAGGTCGCCTTGGTGAATGTCATGCGCGACACAAGGTTGGGCTTTGCCGCCGCATAGGCGTCGAAGGCTCCCTGCGTCAGCGCCAGATTGCCGGCCGCATCAATGATATTAAGCGTAACGGGCGACGTGGGCAGCGGCAGGCCGGCGGCCATGGCGCGAATGGACGAGAGCGTCATGGCAGCAGTGCTGGCTGCGGCAACGCCTAAGAAACCGCGGCGTGAAAATTTCGAATACATATTCATTCCTCCTCACCAGACCTGACTTAGCGTATCGGCGCAGGCGTGCCGGCATCGTAGTCCTCCCCGTCCCGCTTATGCGGGCATGGCCTCCCAGCCTTCGAGAATTGTTTCGAGAGCTTTGCGATCGTCAGCATCGAGCTTGGTCAAACCCGGCAGTCGAACAGGCCCGACGCTGTCTCCACGCAACGTCAGCGCCTCCTTGACGACCGTGACATTGGCACCGTTGTTGAACTTGGCCCGCAGCGCTTCGAAACCGGCGATCGGAGCGACCAGCATCCGTACCTTGCCGTAGTCTCCGGCCTCCAGCGCCATCCAGATCGCCATCGACCGCACTGGGTCGACATTGACCAGACCGGAGGTAAAGCCCTTGGCGCCAAGCGCGTAGAAGGGAGCCGCCCAGCCTTCCGCCAGACCGCAGATCCAAACCGCATCCGTTCCCTCCGTCGCGCGGACGCATTCGGAAAACAGCATCATGTCGGTCGATGCGAACTTGACGCCGGCAATGTTCGGATGCGTGGCGATCCGGGCGAGGTCGTGGACGGCCATGGCATTGGAGCGCACATAGGCGACCAGCGGCAACTCCGACGCTTCGGCAATGGCAATGAAATAGTCGGCCTGGGTTTTCGGAGCCGCGAAGGGGTCGAGCGGATGATGGACCATCACGCCTTGCGCGCCTTCCCGTTTGGCAGACCGGGCCGTCGCGATCGCTTCGCCGATTGAGCGCCCGGCAGCCGCCGTGACCGCGGCCTTGCCGTCTGCCGCTCCGACGCAGATGGCCTGCAGCCGCAGCACTTCCTCGTGCTGGAGGCTGTAGAACTCGCCCGTATTGCCGCCGGTGACGATATTGTGGATGCCGGCGTCGGCGATGCGGCGAATGATCTTGCCGGTCAGCTGGGGCTCGATGGCGCCGTCCTGATCGTAGGCAGTCACATGGACGCCAGAGATCCCGCCGAGCGCCTGCTTGTAGTCACGGATATTCATGTCCGCTCTTTCTGATCTTCGGATTGAGACACGCGGATGAGATGTTTCTCACCCGATCGGATGACGTGATCGCGCATCCGCTGTTCGGCGAGCTCCGGCTTGCGCTCTGCAATGGCGTCGGCGATGGCTTCGTGCTCCTCGACGGCAAGAAACCGCTCACGCTCTTCCGACAGCACGCTGAGACGCGCCGTGTGATTGTAGATGCTTTGACCGCCCTGCAGGCGACGCAGATAGGCGCAGCCCGAGGCCTCGTGGATGACGTCGTGGAACTGCTCGTTGAGATTGATGAGCTCCAGCACATCCACTGTTTCAAGCCCCGTGCGCATCTCGACGAGAAGCGCACGCATCCGCAGGATCTGCTCCTCGGAGACACGCTTTGCGGCCTGCCGCGCGATCATGCTTTCGATCGCAGCGCGGGCCAGCATCATCTCTTCCGCCTGGGCCGGATCGAACGTCACATAGATCCCGCGACGCGGTTCTGACCTTACAAGCCCTTCGGCCTCCAGAATTCTGAACGCCTCTTTGAGCGGCGTCGTGCTTATGCCGAGACTGCCAGCCAGCTGCCGCTCGTTGAGCTTCTCCCCGCTCTTGAGCTTGCCCGACAGGATCGCATCGCGGACCAGTCCATAGACATGGCTGCGCAGACTTTTCAGAAAGACCGGCTCAACCGGCAAAAGCACATCGTCGCGTTCCATTCGTCCAGCTTTCCTCCCACGGTGAGGCTCGATCTAGCAGCTAGATAATGTCGTTTCAACTGAAATTTGAAATCTGATATATCAAACGCAAACAAAAAAGATTGCCCGTTACCGATCATGTGCGTTGCAGCCGACCTGCGTCGGATTTTGAATGCTATGCCGCGCAGGCGAACTACAGCCTCCCACCGACCATCTACAATAGCGGGTATGAATGATCCATTCCCATGGATACGGTCAGTCACGCTCTTCGGCATGTTTGCAGGTGCAGTCAGAACACGGCAAAGATTTGTACCTAAGACTAGTGGCAATATCCGGAGGTTCGGGTTCCGGCGACTTAATAGGTCTCGTGCGTCTAAGAGATCCCGAACAGTGGAAACGTGATCTGCCTGACTACCCGTCACATCAACGCACATGGTCCTGCAATATGAGGTCCGCCTCACCGCTCGTTGAATGGAATTCCACCCTTCATCTTGTCAGCGAGAGACGCCTCGATAATCTGCACCGTGACCGAGCCCGGCGCAGCTCCGAATTCCTCAACCACCGCGTCTGTAATTTTCTTCATCAGCTTGGTGTTTTGGTCGCGTGTCCGACCTGCCGCGCAAAAAACGTGAACCTCAGGGACGAATGTGACCCCATTCTTCGCGACATCTTCAGTATTTTCAGACCCTAAAACCGCAATTGAGGAGCCATTCCACTAGAGCGCCCAGCTAGTTATAGTGTCTCGGAGTCGAGTGCTAACTGAGAATGTTCCTCCTGCACCACTACTACGCTCATGTCCGCGACGCAGATCCATCAGAACGCGGACACGTCGCGGCAAGTGTCCGCGGGTAAGATAGACGAGTTGCACCGCGGCGCCGAACTCGTCCTCGCCGGTCAAGACCTGCACCAGAGCGCTTATTCCCCGAGTTGTCTAATCTGTTGTTAAGATAGTTACGACTTCAGTAAAGCAGAGTAAATAAGACGCTATCACACAGTAATTGCTCGATTTTTGCCATAGTGTGCCGACTTTGGTTCTCGCGTTAACGAGAGAACAACAATGAATAAATTATCGATTGCACTTCTGTCAGTGTCCGTCGTCATCGCCTCGCCGGCCTGGGCACAATTCTTCCCGCCTGTTAATGAGGCCCCCAAATCCATCATTGTCGCGCAGAATGGGCCCGGTTTTTTGAACGGCTATCGCGGCGAACCTGAGCCTAGAGGCGGTTTACGTCGTGGCCCCGATGGATGGTGGTACCCACTGTCGGCGTTTGCGGCCGGCTCGATAGTTGGCGGAGCGATCGCCGCGCAGGATGATGGTCCGCCACCTCCACCTCCGGGTTACGAGCCGCCACCACCAGGATACAGACCACCTGGCGACCGCATGCGTCAGGATTTGCCACCGGAACATTTCGCTTGGTGCGCGAAGCGTTACCGATCCTATGTCGCATCTGACAACAGCTATGTTCCGCGAGCAGGAATACGCGCGCATTGCATGTCACCCTACAGCTAACGCGTAGTGTGAGAGCCGTCCTGATCGCGAAGAGCTTTCGCGATCAGGATAACGTTGAAGCGCTAATCAAGGCCTGCAAAATTGGCGTCACCCTTCCGTGCGGCTTTGATACCGCTGCCAACGTTCTGCTTAAGAGGCGTGCTTAGCAGCCTCATCATCGCTCTGGGTTTGTTCGGCTGTACATCGGCAAGAGAGCCTTACTCTCGAGACGATGCGCGTGGCGCCGAGATCCCCGGATTTGCGAATGTGCGCAAGCCTTTGGACGGCGAAGTCGGACTATTTGCCAAGAAAAGAGTACCGCGGACACCATCTCCATTGCGGCATAAATATCTGGCAATTTGTGGCGGCGGCGCTGGCGGTGCGTTCTCTGTGGGCGCTCTCAAAGCGTGGTCGCAACGCGGCGACCGTCCAACATTCGACGTTGTCAGTGGCGTCAGCACGGGAGCACTCATCGCCCCGTTTGCGTTTCTCGGCCCTGACTACGACGATACGCTGGAGCATCTATACACGAGTGGAGTCGCTGAAGATCTGCTCCAACGCAGACCAATTATTTCTGGGCTTCTCGGCGAGAGCCTATACTACCAGAAGCCTTTAATGAACATGGTCGAGCAACACGTAACGCAAGAAGTACTCGACCGAATTGCGGTGGAATACCGAAAAGGCAGAGATCTTTTTGTCCTGACAACCAATCTCGATACTCAGCGCGGCATGCTCTGGGACATGGGCGCGATTGCCGCCAGCTCGCGCCCGGATGCGCTTAATCTGTTCCGCAATGTATTGGTGGCATCTGCCAGTATTCCCGGCGCTTTTCCAGCGGTAAAGATCATTGCTACGATCGATGGTCGAACGATTTCCGAGCTTCATTCAGATGGAGCCCCGTCTTCCCAGATCGTGACTGTTCCCGAAGCGATGTTGTCGGATACGAATGTCTCGTTGCCCGCAGTCATTCGCGGGGCGGACATGTATTTCTTAATCAACAATACACTGATGCCTGAGTTTTCTGTCACGTCCAATTCGACCGTACCCGTAGTGACGCGGGCTTACGCAAGCTTGGTTAAATCTCAGACACGGCAGTCTCTCTACGCGGCCTACGAGTATTGCAGGCGTACCGGAGTAAACTTCCACATGGCAGTCATTGACGCCCCTGTCCCCTACAATTTCAGTCAACCCTTCGGCAATGTGTACATGAGGGCGGTGTTCAAGATCGGTTACGATCGCATGGAACAGGGCCGGATATGGCGACAAAAGCCTATTTTCACTCCCGGCGTACCCCAAGCCCTTTCCGGTGCAAGATAGCTGTCTCGTTTGGCGACACGAGCATGATCGCAGCTGACGAGATCGCCCGGTCGAAAATTGAACCTCTCCAGATGGCGGCGACGATACCGAGACCGAGCGCCAGCGGAATGGTGATCGCCATGGTGATGGCAGCGAGTGTGAGCGAGTTCGGCAGGCGTTCGGCGACGAGGTTGGCAACCGGCCGGTCAGAGACATGCGAGTAACCGAGGTCGCCGGTCAGCAGCCCAAAAATCCACTCGAAATAACGCAGGATTGCCGGACGATCGAGACCGAGCGTTTCGCGAAGCTGGGATGCGGCTTCCGTCGTCACGGCTTGGCCAAGCAGTTCTTGTGAGGTATCGCCGGGCAACAACTCCGTGATGAAGAAGACCGCCAGCGACACGAGGAACAGCGACAGTCACTTCCAACGCATCATGAATCCCGTCAAAGCACCACCGAGCACTTCCGCAAGGCGACCGACATCGGCTGTCGAAATCATCCCTCTGCGATTTTCTTCGAAGGGCAGGATGCCTAACCATGCTTGCAGCAAAAAAAGCTGCTTGCTGAAAGCGCTGTGGCGCATGGCTAATTCAACGGTTGCGGCGGTAACGCTTCCAGTCCGAACGATCCCCTCAAGGAACAGTAGCAGCTCTTCTCAACTGTCTTCCGGAAGTTTCCCTTGGCTCATCCATGAGTGCGATCAAATAAAGCCATGATGACCAGCCCCGCTGTTACGCCGGCTGCAAACAGGCTCAATCCTAGAATAACACTCCTGGCTGACAGGACAGGCCGCTTGGAGACATTTGCATCGGCTTGATTGACGCCTGAGGCCTCAAGCACGATGTCTTGCTGGATCCGTTTCGGGGATGATCGAGGATCTTGCGCAGTCGGTTGCGCGGCTCCCCATGCAGGGACGTTGGCAACCGTCACCTGCCGGATCGTCTCTTCATCGTGTTTGACGGTGAATCTCACGGCGGAATCCGACTTCAACTTCGTGAGGACTTTCCGAGCGGCTTCAACTTCATCCGCACCCTCCACGAGCGACGTCTGGGTGACGAGGTAATATGGCATGCAGCATTGCTTTCTGTTCACGCGATTGCAGTGTGATCGACCAGGCCGACTTGCGCCGTCAAGGCCCCACAGCCTTGAACACTCCCACTCCTCTTCCCAAATCATGTTCGACCCGCTGGTCCGGGCCCCTCTGGTGAAAGTCTTCGGCGCTTTCACGATGTCGGACCCCATACCGACAGATGCCGTAAGACACGGGACCAGGATGATGATCGCAGACATTGCCGCATGGATTTTTACGCTATTCGTTATCGATCCGCTGCATGCCGAGATGCGGCAACATCTCGATAACGCTAACGCGCCGGTAGAGCTTGTGCAGCAGTCGCGCCAATGCCTCGCTATTGAGGTTCCACGCCTCATCGACAAGGCCGGCAATGAGCCGGGCTGGGCGACGGCTACAGCGATCGGCATCTCGATTGGGTGGATGTCACCTGAACGGGTGTTTGATGGTGCCTATCCGAGCTGCGGCGCGTTGCGCGCACTGATCAGCATTAAAAATACGCGCGAGGCGGAAGGTTGACCCTGGCAGGGCCCGACGGCGAGCACGATACCGGCACAGCGTCCAAGACCTTGTCACATCTTGTAGCAAACGCACGCACCCGGGACGGCCTGACGATTGCCGACGCTCTCGAGCTCATAGGGAGGTCCGGCTTCGGTTTCGTGATGCTTCTTCTGGCACTGCCGGCGCTGATCCCGATCCCCGGTCCTTTCGGGATGATATTCGGCTCCGCGCTCGCAATTGTTTCGCTTCAATTCGCGATCGGACTGGAATCCCTATGGCTTCCGTCGCTGCTAGCCAATCGACGCATATCGGCAAAGGCATTCGAAGCGTTGGAGCGGTATGCATCGCCGTTGGTCCGACGGATCGAACAATTTGTCCGGCCGGGTCGGATGAAGGCATTTGCCGGACCACGCATGCCCTACCTGCTTGCGCTTCCGGTCTTCTGCCTTGCAGTCGCCGTCGCTCTGCCAATCCCGTTTGGAAACCTTGCCCCCGTTGCGGCACTCTGTGCGATCGCCATCGGTCTGATCGAGCGCGACGGTCTCGTGGTTCTTCTCGGGCTTAGTATGACGGCCATCGCGCTCGGCATCACGGGAGCGCTCCTTTACATGGCGGCTGGCGCCATCCCCTTGATTTAAGCTCCGTACTTCAGGACTTGCCAGTTTCGCCTACTGGTCGAGATAACGCTCTGCGAGCCGAGCCCACATCGCGGCCCCGGTGGTGAGGCTGCCGTCGTTGAAGTCATATCCCGAGGAGTGCAGGATTGCTGAGTCTTTGCCGTTTCCGAGACGCAGGAAGCTGCCGGGGCGATGCTGAAGGAAGTAGGAAAAATCCTCGCTGCCAGGAAGTAGCGGACATGTCGCCACGTTTTCAGCGCCGACGAGTTCCTCCGCGACGGCCTGGGCAAACGCGGTTTCCTTTTCCGAATTGACCACGACAGGATAGCCGTGTTCGTAGTCGATCTCGGCGGTGGCGCCATGCCCTTCGGCAACGCTTGCCGTCAGCTTGCGGATGCGCTCTTCGAGGAAGGAGCGGATCGCAGGATCAAAAGATCGCACGCTCATCGCGATCTTTGCCGTGTTGGCAATGACGTTCGAGGCTTCGCCGGCATGAATGGTGCTGACGGTCACGACCGCAGTCTGGGTCGGGTCGACATTGCGTGACACGATAGACTGGAGTGTCATGACAAGGTTGCAAGCGATCAGGACCGGGTCCACCGTCAGATGCGGGCGCGACGCGTGTCCGCCCTTGCCGATGATGGTGATCCGGACGGTATCCCCCGCCGCCATGATCGGGCCCGGGCGCGTCAGCAGTGTTCCAGCCGGCATGCCGGGATGATTGTGCAGGCCGAAGATAGCGTCGATTGGAAACCGATCGAACAGACCGTCGGCGATCATCTTCTGGGCGCCGCTGACTTTTCCGGCTTCTTCCGCCGGCTGGAAGATTAGTGTTACGGTGCCGTTGAAACGCCGGGTCTCGGCGAGGTACTCGGCGGCTCCGAGAAGAACAGTCGTGTGGCCATCGTGCCCGCAGGCGTGCATCTTGCCCGGAACAGTGCTAGCATAGGCCACGCCGGTCTCTTCCTCGATCGGCAAGGCGTCCATGTCCGCCCGGATACCGATGCTCCTGGTGCCCGTGCCATTCTTCAGCACGGCGACGACACCATGGCCGCCGACGCTGCGGGTCACGTCGTATCCCCAGCCTTCCAACTTATCAGCGACGTAGCGCGCGGTTTCGGCTTCTTCAAAGGAGAGTTCCGGGTGGGCATGCAGGTGATGGCGGGTCGCCTTCAGGTCTGCTTCCATGGCTTCGAAATCAGAGACGCGAGCGTAGAGATTGTCTTGACTTGGCATGCGGATTCCAGATTTTTTGGAGATTGGCGGACTGTTCCCCCGGCAATCAACCGGGGGCTAAAAGGGAATTCGGTTCAGAGGAAGCGCGACAGGAAAGACTGCGTGCGCGGATGCTGCGGATTGCCGATGACATCCTCGGGCTTTCCTTGCTCAACGATGACACCGCCATCCATGAACACGACGCGATCGGCGGCTTCCCTGGCAAAGCTGATCTCGTGGGTTACGACGATCATGGTCAGGCCCTGCTTTGCCAGATCCCGCATGGTCGCGAGCACTTCGCCCACCAGTTCGGGGTCGAGAGCCGAGGTCGGCTCGTCGAACAGCATCAGCTTCGGCTTGATTGCCAATGCGCGGGCGATCGCGACACGCTGCTGCTGGCCACCGGAGAGCTGGCGGGGATAGGCATCTACCTTTTCCGCCAGGCCAACCCGTTTCAGCAACTGCTTGGCATTCTCGATGGCATCCTTGCGGCTTTCGCGGTGAACACCGACCGGCGCCTCGATAATGTTCTGCAGAACCGTCATGTGCGGGTAGAGGTTGAACTGCTGGAACACCATTCCGATCTTGCGGCGCTGCTTGGCAATGCCGTTGGCGGACAGCTTTTCCAAACGGTCGTTTTTCAGCCTGTAGCCGATCTGCTCTCCATCCACTTCGATGAAGCCCTTCTGAATGGCCTCCAGATGGTTGATGCAGCGCAGGAAGGTCGATTTGCCGGAGCCGGACGGGCCAAGGATCACGACAACTTCGCCCGGCATGACATCGAGATCGATGCCCTTCAGCACTTCAAGATGATCAAACGCCTTGTGGACGTTACGGGCCTGCACCAATGGCTTTGCGTTATCGATCACGGTCAATGGCTCGCCTCCCCTGTCGCGGCTTCGACCTTGGCGACGCCGGCATTGCGGCGCTCGCTGCGGCCGTAATAGGCCTCGATATAGCTCTGGCCAAGATTGAGGACGGAAGTGATGAGCAGGTACCAAAGGACCGCGACCAGTAGCATCGGTATGATTTCGAAGGTGCGGTTGTAGATCGACTGGACCGAATAAAGCAGATCGGCCATGGCGATCACGCTGACCAGGGATGTCGCCTTGATCATGCTGATCAGCTGGTTGCCGGTCGGCGGTACGATCGACCGCATCGCCTGCGGGATGATGATCCGCCAAAGGGCACGGCCCTTGGTCATGCCGAAAGCCTCAGCGGTTTCGGCCTGGCCGCGATCGACCGAAATCAGGCCGCCACGGATGATTTCCGCCATGTAGGCCGCTTCGTTGAGAGCTAGTCCGACGATGGCAGCCGTCATAGGGGTAATGACCGAATTGGTGTCCCAGCTGGCCAGCGTCGGGCCGAACGGAATGGAGATCGAAATCTCCGGAAACAGCGTCGACATGTTGTACCAGAAGATCAGCTGGACGAGCAGCGGCGTGCCGCGGAAGAACCAGATGAAGAGAGAGGCAAAACCGTTGGCGAGCCCGTCATTCGACATGCGCATGATGGCGATCACCAGGCCGACCACGACGCCGAGGATCATGGCGACCACAGTCAAACCGAGGCTGACGTAGAGGCCGCTGATCACGGTCGGGTCGAAAAAGTACTGGGCGACAACCGGCCAACCGAAGCCTTCGTTATGGGCGATGATCCAGCCGAAATCTATGACGACAAAAGCGATCACTAGCCAAAGAAGCAGACGGCCGGTTCTGAAAGGCGTGTGGGCCGTCGCCACATCGCGAAAGTTCGCAGCGCCCTGAGGCGCCGCATCACTTTGTGTGCTGTTGATCATTTTGGAAGCTGCCCACCCAGATTGAGGCCCGGCTGCTTGATCATGTTGTTCTCGAGGCCCCACTTCTTCATGATTGCGCCATAGGTGCCGTTATCCATCAGCACCTTGATGGCATCGACGAAGAGCGGGCCAAGTGGCGAGCCCTTGGGGACGACCGCGCCTTGGAAGATGTCTTCAAAACCGTTCTTCTGGCCGACGCCGGCCAGTTCCAGCTGGCCATTCGCCTGGGAGACGAAGTAGGTCAAAGGCGCCTGGGAGGAGAAGAAGGCGTCCGCACGCTTGGAGCGGACGGCAAGGATGGATGCAGGCTGGTCCGCATAGGACTGGACCGTGACCGCGCCCTTGCCGTCAGCCACGCATTTTTCCGACTGGACCTTGATCACGCGTTCGGCAGAGCCGCCAGCCATGACCGAGATGCGCTGGCCGCAGGCCGTGTCGAGCGACGTGACGCCCTTCGGATTTCCCTTCAGCGTCGCGAAAACCACGAACTCCTGAACCCAATCGACGAAGTCGTTGGCCGTCTCGCGATCCTTGTAGTCGCCGACCGGACCGAAAGCGAACTGGTAGCGACCCGAGTTCACACCCGCCAGCAGGGCCGGAAGGCCGCCCACTGTGGCGTGCTCGATCTTGACACCGAGCACCTGTCCCAGGGCGTCCGTGAGATCGGCGCTGGCACCGGTCATCTCCGTGCCGGTGACGATTTCATAGGGAGGGAAAGAGCCGTTGTTGACGGAAATCATCTTGCCGGCGGTCTTGATGGTGTCCGGCAGTCTGTCGTGCAATTCCTTGTTCACGTCCAACTTCGGGGCAGCGTCCTGCGCCTGGGCGACACAGGCCAGAGCGACGCCGGCGAAGGTAAGAGCAATCAGTTTCTTATGCGACATGGTCATTCCCCTTGTTTTACGAATGCGTGTTTCTTCGGAACGTGCAGTTTCGGCCGCAGATCAGATCTGGCTGCCGTCCGTATCGAACTGGAAAAGCTCTTCCGGCATCATCTCGCGCTTCATGATGCCCTGCGCATGGAGCTCCTTGGCGAAGTCGCCAATCATCTTGCGGTTGGCTGCAAAGCCGCTGGCGTCCCACCCTTCAGGAAGGTCCCGGGATGTCTTGAGCACCTCGTCGAACATCCACGGCGTGGTTTCGGCATATTTACGGCGCTTTTCCGTCCACATTTTCTGGCTTTCGTCGACGAGACGGCTGATCTCGGCAATCACCCACGGGTTTTCCGCCACGACCTCGGCCTTGATGCCGATCAGGTGCATGCCTGGCACATAGCCGACGTCAGCGAAGTAACGCTGCTCCTCACCGCGGAAATCCGGAAGGACCTGACGGAAGGGCGAACCGGGTTCGAAATAGCCGTTCGGCATGAACGGCGTGAAGATCGCATCCAGTGCGCCTTCCCGCAGAAGGTCCACCATAGGGCGTTCACCGGGGCATGCCTCGATTAGGCCGGGCTGGCCGAAACCATCGAGACGATCGGTGATCGGATGTGCTTCGGTCAGCCGTCCCGCATACCACATGGCATCCGTGACCTCGACACCTTCGCGGCGAATGGCGGCGCGGGTCCAGGTGTTGCCGCTGTCGCGCCAGCCCGTGACACCGATCCGCTTGCCGGCCAGTTGGCCAAGCGTGGTGATGTCGCTGCCGCCCATGGTCATGATGCAGCGGTGACGAAAGCCGCGCATGATGAAGTTGGGGATTCCGACAACGCTTTCATCGCCGTCGTGGCGCAGCTGGGTGTAGCGGCTGAAGGAGACCTCGGCCGCCTCGTGGTCCGGGTCCTTGCCAATGTGCGACACCAGCGTCCCGATGCGATCGACCTGAAGATCAAGCTTGTCGGAAGAGACATCGCCCAGGACAAGCGGCGTTATGTAGTCCCAGTCACGGAGTGCAATTCGAAGGCGCAGTGTCATTTGAGTTACTCACGACAGAAATGCTGATAGGTCGAAGATAAAATGTTCAATTCGGAATGATCAAACGGTATTACGTTATTGAACATTTAAATGGTGACGAAATGAGCGATGCCTATAATTCGAGCTGGCTTGCTGAAAAAATGACCGATCGCTCAATTCGCGGAATAGCGTTGGAGACCAGCGCCTTAATCCGGGCCGGAGCGCTGCCGGTCGGCGCAAAGCTGCCTCCAATCCGCGATCTTGCATTTTCGCTGGGCGTGAGCCCCGCGACCATTTCGGAAGCCTGGAGCGAGCTTCGTCGCCAAAAGATCATCACCGGGCGCGGCCGTAACGGCACCTGGGTGAGTGGCGACAGCTTTGTCGCCAAGCCGGAGCGACTGGCCAGTGTCGGCCATTACGGTGCCGGCGTGCTGGACCTGACCATGGCCGTGCCCGACAGGGCGTTGCTGCCGGCGCTCGGGAATGCACTGGTTCATGCGGTATCGACGGAGAAGCTGAACAGCTACGAGCGCAGTCGCATCCTGCCGGAGCTTGAGGCAGACGTTCGCAGGACCTGGCCCTACGAGGCGGAGGCATTTCTGGCGACGAACGGCGGATATAACGCGGTCTACACGCTGATCCATGCGCTTGTGCCGCCAGGTGCCGCCGTTGCCATTGAAGAACCGACGGGCATGCGGCTTCTCGATATCCTCGAGGATCACGGCGCCAGGATCGTGCCGGTCGTCTGCGATTCCGACGGCCCCCTGCCCGCGTCCCTAAGGCAGGCAATGCTGAGCAAGCCGGTCGCCTTCATATTCCAGCCAAGGCTGCACTCAGTGACGGGTCAGACCGTGGCAACCCGGCGAATGGCGGAACTTGCCGAGGAACTGCGTGATACCGACGTGCTGATCATCGAGGATGACGGCCTTGCGGATATTTCCGACGCGCCACGCCAATCGCTCGGGCGCGTGTTCCCCGATCGGGTCATCCATATCCTGTCCTATTCGAAGACCTTGGGACCGGATCTCCGCCTGGCGGTCCTTTCCAGCACGCGCTTGATCATCGAGCAGATCCAGTCCTACCGGAGTTTCAGCTCCGGCTGGACAAGCCGCATCCTGCAGGGCGCAGCCGCCTGGCTGCTGCGAGATGAGACGACGGCAGAAGGCTTGAAGGAGGCACGCCGGCTCTACCAGGCGCGCCGCGACAATCTTGTCAGGGCTCTGGCAGATCGTGACGTGATCGTGCCGTCAGGCGGTGGACTCTGTGCCTGGGTTCCCGTGGCATCCGAGCCATTCGCTCTCGTCACGCTTGCAGCACGCGGCATTGCCGTCCACCCGGGCAAGAAATTCGCAGTTCAGCCCACCCACCATCTGCGGGTGGCGACCAGCAACCTTACCGATCGATATGAAGAGGTTGCGGATGCGATCGCACTGGCAGCCTGGGGTGGTTAAGCAACGAACGTGCGGATACTGTGTGCGGCACTGCCGTCGATCTGCCCGCCGTCTCTGGCAGAAGCGCCTCCTAGGCCATGCCACGCCACGGAACCAGCTTCTTCTCCAGCCAGCGCATGGCAAATTCGAAGACTACCGCGAAGAAGCCGATCACAAAAATGCCCATCAACACGATGTCGGTGCGCAGGAAGTTCGAAGCGTTGAGGACCATCTGGCCGACGCCCGTCGAGGCCGCCACCATTTCGGCGGCAACCAGCGTCGTCCAGCCGACACCCATGCCGATCCTTAAACCGACCAGAATGTCGGGAAGTGCTGCCGGCAGAATCACGAAGCTCAGCAGTTGCAGGCGGCTGGCGCCCAGTGCACGCGCAGCGTTGATCTGGTCGGACGAGGCGGCCAGCACACCGGCGCGCGCGGCCAGCGCCACCGGTGCGAAACAGGCGAGGAAGATCAGCAAAACCTTGGAGGTCTCGCCAATGCCGAACCAGATGATCACCAGCGGCAGATAGGCGAGCGGAGGCAGCGGCCGGTAAAATTCGATGAAGGGGTCGAACATGGCCCGGATAGCCGGGCTGATCCCCATGGCGAGGCCGACGGGAATGCCGATCAGTGCCGCGAGCAGAAAGGCGAAAACGACCCGGAACAGGCTCATCGCCACATGTTCCGTTAGCGGCGCCCCGTCAATTCGTCCATCGATCGCATCGGAAAACGCCTTGAGCACCGTCTCCGGCTTCGGCAGGAACAGCGGCTTGACCAGGCCGAGATGGGTGATGACCAGCCAGACGGCCAGCATGAAGGCCACCATCAGCAGGCTGATCAGGCCGATCTGCAGGCCGCTGAGCGGCCTTTTGCGACGGATTTTCTTAAGCTGCCTGCGGGCCGGGATGGCTGCCGTTACCGAATGACTTTCCGAGAGATCGTTCATGCTGCGGCATCCCGTTTCATCCCATCTCCCTGGTGGATGGCGGCAAGCACTTCCTCGCGAACAGCGATGAAGTCCGGCGAGGATTTTAACGCCCGCGCATTACCGCTTTCGAGGAACCGCCTGCTGAACTCCAGCGGCATGATCCTGGCTATTCGGCCGGGTCTCGGCGTCATGATGATCAGCCTGGTGGCAAGGAAAATGGCTTCCTCGACGTCATGGGTGATGAAGAAAGCCATCTTGCTGGTCTTTGCCCAAACGCCCAGGATCAACTCCTGCACCTGCTCGCGAGTAAAGGCGTCAAGCGCGCCAAGCGGCTCGTCCATCAAAAGCATGCGCGGATCGGCTGCCAGCGCGCGGGCGATTCCGACGCGTTGCTGCATGCCGCCCGAAAGTTCGTAGATCTTCTTGTCGGCAGAACCGTCGAGCCTGACGAGATCGAGCATGTGGCGGGCACGCTGGAGACGCTCCGCTTTTGGCATGCCCTGCATGCGCAAGCCAAACGCCACGTTCTCGACGACGGACAACCAAGGCATCAGTGCGTGGCGCTGGAATACAACGCCGCGATCGGGGCCCGGTCCGCTCACCGGTTTCCCATCGATCAAGATCGTGCCGTCGGTCACCGGCTGGAAACCGGCGATGCAGGAAAGAAGCGTGGTCTTGCCGCAGCCGGAGGCACCGAGCGCCACGACGAATTCTCCTGGTCCGATATCGAGATCGATACGCGAGAGCGCGACCGTGCCGCTTTCGCCTTCTCCGTAGTGGACGCTTACATTGCGGATCTGAAGCATCGGGATCACTCCGTCAGAAGCTGTACCGGACCGAAATCCTCGGCCCGGCCTTTAAGAAACGTCGCTTACTTGGCGGCTGACTTCACATATTTGTCGGTCACGAAGGCCGCATAGTCGGGAGCGAGATCGGTGACACGGCCCTGTTCCTTGAGGAACTCGGAGGTCGATTGCAGAGCCTTGGCGGCACCGCCGCCCAGCCAGGCCGCCGACGCCTGTTCCTCGAGTGGCGGGAATTTGTAGGCGGCCATGCCGGCCGGAACGTCGGCGGCGTTCGCGCCGGTCCATTTGACGACAGCGCGAACCTCAGTGGAGTCCGGCGTCCAGGCGGCCTTGTTCTTGGCGTAGTCCGCGTCGGAGGCGGCTAGGAGCTTGACGAATGTCGTCATGAACTCGGCATTGGCGTCGGCGAACTCGTCGGTGACGACGATCCCGTCAAAGGTCGCCTTGCCCTTGGCGGCGAAATCGCCCGCACTGGCGATGACGGTGCCGCTTTTTCTGGCGACATCGAGAACCGGTGCCCAGATAAATGTCGCATCGATATCACCGCGTTCCCACGCGGCGGCGATTTCCGGCGGCCGCATGTTGAGCAGCTTGACGTCCTTGGACGAAAGGCCGGCTTCTGAGAGCGCATACATCAGTTGGTAATGCGAGGTCGAGACGAACGGCACGGCAACCGTCTTGCCCTTGAGGTCGGCGATCGTCTTAATGTTGCTGCCGTTGCGGGCCACCAGCTGCTCGGCATTTGCGATGTCGTCGAGGATCCAGAACAGCTTGATCGGAAGGCCCTGGGAAGCTGCCGCCGCAACCGGCGAGGAACCAGCTTCGCCCATATCGACGTCGCCGGACGACATGGCGCGGATGACGTCGCCACCCCCACCGAACTTCACCCATTTGATCTTGTAGCCGGTTTCGGCCTCGAGCTTGCCGGATTCCATCAGCACGCGGATGGGTGTCATCATGTCCTGATAGGCGAATGTCAGGCTTTTGTCCGCCGCCGCGGCGGTGACGGATGCGCCGAACACCATGCTGCAGGCCATGGCCACGGATGCGAATGCTTTGCTCAGGCGCTTCATGAACTTCACTCCTAAAAGAGGACCGGAAACTACCCGCATTAAGCGTGAAGCAATTGCCATGCCGAAAGAGCCAGTTGCGGCAATTCGCCAGTCATCTGGCCCTGTGCATGTCCACTGGCCCCATCGTTTATGCCGTCTGGCCCTCACTGGCATTGCCCCGTTTGCCTAGACCGGTCCGCAGAAGTGGCTCGGCAGCCGCTCTGGCTTGGGAGGGGGAATGGAGGCGCTGGCAATTGCAATCGTGACGATCGGCGCGGGCGGATTTCGCGGCGTGACCGGCTTCGGTTACGCGATGGTCGCCTCACTTGGGATCTCGGGGGCGATGATGCTGCCGGCCGTCAGCGTGCCGTTCATTCTGTTCAACGATTTGCTTCTGACAGGCTTCACATTGCTCAATCGCAAGCATGGCGCGATTGACTGGGTTGCGGGCCGTATTCTTCTTCTCTCAGGTCTCTGCGGCGCCATCTGCGGCGGATTGCTGGCAGCACGGCTCGACGGAGACATGGCCCGGATGATGGTCGCGATCATCGTCGCGCTTACGGCCTGCGTGGCCATGATCCGCAATCCACCCAGTTGGCTGGCCGGCCGATCCTTTGGCATGCTGTTGGGCTTTACCGTCGGGCTGCTATTATCAGCCTTTGCCGTCGGCGGGCCGCTGGCGGCCGCATGGCTACTGGCCGGCGGAACGCAGCGGCCATATGTTCGCAGCACATTGGCGGTCTTTTTCGGTGTCGTCGATCTCGCCAGCCCCGTCAGCCGTTTTTTCCTCGGCACGATCGATCTGCAGCTCATGCAACTGCTTGCCTTCTATTTCCCGCTGACGCTCGCCGGTTTTGGTGTCGGCTTTTTCCTGTCACGGCGAATGTCACCGGAGCTTTGGCATAGACTATCGTCCGGCGGCCTGGTTCTGATCGCCACCATCGGCCTTGTCCAAGCCATCGGCGCATTCCTCGCCGTCTGATTTCTGATCCCCCGAAAGGAACCTATCATGTCGAAAACCGCCCTCATTACCGGCGCCACCGCGGGCTTCGGCGAGGCCATCGCCCGGCGTTTCGTGGCCGAAGGCTGGAACGTCATCGTCACCGGCCGGCGAAAGGATCGTCTCGATCAGCTGGTCCTTGAACTGGGAGGAGAGACACGCGCCATCGGTATCTGTTTTGACATCCGGGATGAGGCAGCCACGCGAGCTGCACTCGCGTCGCTGCCCTTGGACTTCCAGGCGATCGATGCCCTGATCAACAATGCCGGTCTGGCGCTTGGCACCGGAATGGCCGACACATGCGATCTTGCCGAATGGAAAACGATGATCGACACCAATATCACCGGTCTCGTCACCATCACCCGGCTTCTGCTGGAAACGCTGGTTACGCGCCGCGGGCTTGTGGTCAACCTGGCGTCGATCGCGGCCAACTGGCCCTATCCCGGCGGCAACGTCTATGGTGCCAGCAAGGCTTTCGTGCGCCAGTTCTCGCTGGGCCTGCGTAGCGACCTTTCGAGCAAGGGCGTACGCGTGACGTCGATCGAGCCGGGGCTGTCGGAAAGTGAGTTTACCCTGGTGCGCACCGGCGGCGATCAGGCGTCCTACGACCGACTGTATCAGGGCGCCAATCCGCTTCAGCCGGAGGACATCGCCGAAACCATCTACTGGGTCTCCAGCCTGCCGGCGCATGTCAACATCAACAGCCTCGAGATCATGCCGGTCAGCCAGTCCTGGGCGCCGTTCCAGGTTCATCGCGAACAGACGACCTGATCAGCCAATGAACAAGGGCCCGGCCAATCATGGCGAGCCCTTGTCTGGAACGGAAGCCGTGCGCAGCTGTCAGCCGAACACCTTTGTCAGCGCCCGATCGACAGTGGATGTGATCGCGTCGATATCAGCGGCCGTCGCGATCAAGGCCGGGCTGAAGCACAGCGTGTTGTTCAAGCCTGGCAGCGACCTATTGGTCGCGCCGATAATGACGCCATCGCTCAAGCAGGCACCGATGACTGCCTGAACCTGTTTTTCCTCGACGGGTGTCTTCGACTGCCGGTCGCTGACCAGTTCCGCACCGCAAAAAAGACCCAGACCCCGGACATCGCCGATTACCGCGTGGCGTTCTTGCAGCTCCCGCAGGTTGGCGCGCATGCGTTCACCCATGCGGGTGGTGTTTTCCAACAGCTCTTCCTCTTCGATGATGCGCATGTTTTCCAGCGCAGCAACCGGGCCGGCAACACAGCCGCCAAACGTCGAGATGTCGCGGAAATAGGACATCGGGTCCGATGGGTTGTCCTTGAAGAGGTTGAAAACCTTTTCATGGGTGACGGTACAGGAGATCGCCGCATAACCGGAGGCGACGCCTTTTGCCATGGTTACGAAATCCGGTTCGATGCCGAAATGCTGGTAACCGAACCATTTCCCGGTGCGGCCGATCCCGCAGACAACCTCGTCGATATGGAGGAGAATGTCGTATTTCCGGCAGATTTCCTGGACCCGGGGCCAATAGCCGTCGGGTGGAACGATGACGCCGCCGCCGGCGGTGACGGGTTCGAGGCAGAGTGCGCCGATCGTCTGCGGCCCCTCCCGCAGGATGACCTCTTCGATGGCGTCGGCGGCACGCTCGCCGTAGTTGTCGATGTCGCCATACTGGCTGCGGTATTCGAGGCAATGCGGCACCTCGACGAAACCCTCAGGCAGCGGTCCGTACTGTTCGCGCCGTTCCGGCTGGCCGCCAGCCGCCAGCGTGCCGAGCGTGGTGCCGTGGTAATCGCGTTCGCGGTAGAGGATCTTGTATTTCTGGCCGCCATGATGACGATGCGAAATCTGCCGCACCATCTTGAAGACCTTCTCATTGGCCTCCGATCCTGAATTCGAATAATAGACGCGGCTCATGCCCGGCATCTTTTCGATTAGCTTTTGCGCAAAGAGCGCGCCAGCGACGGAGCCTGCAGAATTCGCGAAATAGTTGAGCTTGACCAGCTGATCGCGGACCGCGTCGGCAATGCTTTCCCGGCCAAAGCCAACATTGACTGTCCACACGCCGCCGGAAAGCGCATCCAGATATTCACGTCCGGTCGCATCCCAGACCCGCAAACCGCGTCCTTCGACGAAAATGCGCGGATCGGCCGTCTCGAAGGTTTTGTGCTGGGTCAAATGGTGCCAGACATGGGCGCGGTCGGCTTCGATCACGGCCTGGATATCGTTGGGCAATATCGCCGAATTCATGGGGCATCTCCTTGAACGTGGAATGTCCGCATAGCACGGCCCCGCAGCCTAGTGATGGCCCAACCCGCTCTGGTACCATCGAATGTCCGTTCTGGACCCACGGCGTCAGGGAGCGCTCAATGTCGAATGGAGGGAGGCGACCGCTCGACGTGGCACGGATGGCGCGACGGTTGATCGGGACGGCTCGACGAATGGCGCCAGGCGCGACAGACCCGCCTCGATGCGGTTTGCCGCAATCGAACCGAAGCCGAGCCGGAAGAGGCGGCGGCCGTGCGCCGGATCGCTGAAGAAAATGTCGCCCGCTTCGACCAGGATGCCCGCCTGACGGGCTGCCTCCATCATGCGGCGGGCGTCAAAATCCTTCGGTCCCTCGATCCAGAAGCTCGTTGCTCCCTCGCCTCGCGTCACTGTGCAGGATGGCAACAGATGCGGAAGGCATTCGGAGATGATCCGCGCCCTTTCCAGCATCACGGTTCCGGTGCGTTTGAGGTGCTGGCGGTAGTGGCCGAGCGCGATGAAGTTTGCGAGCGCACGCTGGTTGTTGGTGGGCGGGTGGCGGAGCATCAGGCGGCGCAGCACGCGCAGCTCGTCAATAACCGGGCGCGGCGCAACGATGTAGCCCACCCGCAATCCCGGCGCGAGCACTTTGGAAAAGCTGCCGACATAGATGACCCGACCATCGCTATCCAGGCTCTTGAGCGAGGGGATGTCACCATCGCTTTCAATCGAAAGATCGGCCTCGTAATCGTCTTCCACAATCAGGACATCATCGACACGCGCCGCCTGAAGCAACATTTTGCGGCGCTCGAGCGGCATCACCGACGTGGTCGGGCATTGGTGGCTGACGGTCAGGAAGGCGACGTTGCTGCGCGCAAAATTCGCATCCGGAATGACGCCCTGGCGGTCGAGGTTAAGGCAGACGATGTTCGATGTCGCGAGGCTCACCATGTTGCGCACATCCGGGTAACCCGGATCCTCGATGCCGGCCGCAGTGCGGCGGCTGACCAGCAGCTGCACGAGCATCGACAGGGCCTGCTGCGAGCCGATCGTCACGATGATTTCGCCAGCACCGGCAAAGATGCCGCGACGCGGAAGGACCTGGCTGCGCAATTGTTCGACCAGATCCGGGTCGTCATCATCGATCATGTCTCCCGCCCAGCCCTGGATCTCCCTGACACTGGACGCAGCGCGCACGGCTTCGCGCCAGTTGTTGGTCGGAAAGAGTGCCGGGTCGTATTGCCCGAACAGGAAGGGATAGGGATAGTCCAACCAGTCCCTCGGCTTGCAGATCTGCCGCTGTGCGGAGGGCTGGATGGCAAACCTTGCCTGCCACTGGTCGAACGAAGCCGACGGCGGCTGGTTGACCACCGGTGCCGCTCCGACGGCCGCCACGAAAATGCCGCTGCGCTCCTTCGAGATCAGGAAACCTTCGTCGGCCAGCAACTGATAGGCCGTCGTCACCGTGTTGCGGGCAATGCCCAGAAGGGCCGCAAGCTGTCGGGTCGATGGTAATCTCGTATTGCGACTGAGCACACCGGTCTCGATGGCATTAACGATCATGCGGCGGATTTGCAGGTTGAGAGCCTGCCCGTCCTTGTTCAACGCACTGAACAGGCGCCGCCATGTGACATCCGTGACCGATTGCTGGCGCTGGTTTTTCAAAGTCTTCATGGCATGTGCGAAGCAAAGAACGGGCCAGTTCTCACCCTGTCGGTTACGGCTGATTGCAATATCCCCCTCCTCCGCCAAACCGGAGAATGGGAACGGCCTAAGCGCGGGTGTTTTGACCAACGCGCCGCCTTGAGACCTTCCGTATCGGTAGCCGCACCGGAGAAGTAACTGCACCGATTGGCCCATTAGAATAGGGATCGGGGAAAATAATGTTCGCATTCTTGTTTGCTAGGGCGCGCGATCTGATTACGATTTGTGCATTAAAATCAATTGGTAAATTATCAGGCAAACCCGTCTGATGGTGGCCGGCAAAGAAATCTATATTCCACCAAAATTTTTTCGATTGGACACCAGACGGCTTCGACGCTGGACTGATGGAACAACCGAAGCCGCATTTTCCCTCCAACAAACCCGAGGTATCTGTGACACCTTCCGATTGCCTGTCCCCCACCAGACGCGGTGTACTGATCAGCCTCGGCGCTGGCATTGTCGCGATGACCTTGCCCCACGGCACGCTTGCCCAGACACCGCCCTCCGTGTTGAAGTTCGGCCTCTCGACCTTCCCGCCGACCATCAAGCCCTTCGATAATACCGGGGGCGCTGCCAACACCGTCAAGCTGATGCTGTACCGCGGATTGATGGGTTACGACGCCAGCGGCAAGCTGGTGACAGAACTGGCCGACAGCTTTACATGGACGGACCCGACCACCGTCGTTTTCAAGCTGCGCCCGAACGCTGTCTTCCACGACGGCAGCCCGGTAACTTCGGCGGACGTTGCGTTCTCGCTGAACGAGATCACCAAGAATGGCTCCACAGCCTTTCTGAAAAGCGATCTCAAGATCATTTCTGCTGTCGAGGCGGTCGACGACAAAACGGTCAAGATCACCCTGAAAGCGCCAAGCGCCATCTTTCTTGACCTGCTGGCCAGCTATTGCTGCCCGGTGATTTCGAAGAAGAGCACCGACAGCGAGACGATCGGCGCCGGCCCCTTCACGTTGAAGGGCAGCGAAAAGAACGTCTATATCGAGGTTACGCGCTTCAAAGACTTCTACATGGCCGACCAGCCGCGGGTCGAGGGCATCCGCTTCGTCGCCTATGCCGACGAAAACCTGCGTTATGCAGCACTCGAAGCCGGTGACGTCGACCTGATCGAATATCTTCCCTGGACGCAGTTCGACACGGTCGAGGCATCCAAGACGCTGAAGATGAAGGCCACGCTGGGACCCTTCATGTTCCTGCTGTTCAACGTTACCAGCGGCCCGTTCGCCAATCCCAAGGTGCGTCAGGCGGTCGGCTACGCAATCGAACGCCAGGATGTGGTCGATGCTGCCTTTGCCGGACGAGGCGAACCGCTGTTTGGTTTCCCGAACCCACGCGGCTCCAAATTTGATCTCGCCGATCCGGCCCATGAATGGAAATACGATGTCGAGAAAGCCAAGGCGCTGCTTGCCGAGGCGGGATATGCAAACGGCTTCGAATGCCGGCTACTGGCAACGGCCACCTACGGCATGCACCAGGACACCGCCTCCGTCGTCCAGGCCTATCTCGGCGCCATCGGCATCAATGCGACGCTCGATCTGCCCGACTGGGGCACCCGCGTCACGGCCGGTAAGGAGGGCAAGTATGACATCGCAGTGCACGGGACGTCGGGCAATTACAACGATCCCGATGCACTCTGGTCGCTGCTCTATTCCGGCAATCCGTCTTACCTGCAATCCTTCGGTTTCAAGAGTGCGCGCATAGACGGGCTGCTGGAACAGGGCCGCAACGAGGTCGATCCGGACAAGCGCAAGGCGATCTACCAGCAACTGGTCGTCGCCTATTACGAGGAGGTGCCGCAGGTTCCACTGAACTGGCGCATCCAGGCCTATGCCATGAAGCAGTCGGTCGAAGGGTTCGAGCAGTTGCCGGGCTTCCTCAGCGGTTCATCGGGTTACGCGCTCGACGAGACGAAATTCGCATAAGGAGCGCTGCATGCTGGCCTTCATTTCTCGTCGCATGGCAGCAGCTGCTGCCATGCTGCTGGTCATCGGCACGATCATCTTTTCGCTTCTCATCATCGTACCGGGTGACCCGGCCGAACTGCTGCTGTCGACCGGCGGCGGTTCCGCTTCCGCAGAAGCCATCGCCAATCTGCGGGTCAATATGGGCCTCGACAAGCCGGTCCTCACGCAATACGTGACCTTCCTTTACAATACTGCGCGGCTGGATTTCGGGACGTCGATTGTCGACAACGGATCGATTTCCTCGGTCATCGCCCTGCGCCTTCCGCGCACGCTCGAAATCATCATCGCCGGCACGATTTTCGCGCTGTTGCTGGCCATTCCCGCGGGCACGGCGGCCGGATTGCGGGCAGGCGGAAAATTCGACATTGCCGCCTCCGCCATCAATGCGCTTCTGACCTCGATTCCGGGCTTCGTGCTTGGCACGCTGTTCATCTTTTTCTTCGCACAGGTTCTGGGCTGGCTGCCGGCTGGCGGTTATGTCGCCTTCGCGACCAATCCGATGCAGCATCTTCAGATGCTGGTTCTGCCCGCATTGACCGTCGGCCTGCACCTGGCGACGATCGTGTTTCGCATGACCCGGGCGAGCGTGCTGGAAATGCGCAGTCACGACTGGGTGCGCACCGCCGTGGCCAAGGGACTTCGCCGCAAACGGGTGGTTCGCCGACACATCCTCTACAATGCGCTTGGACCGATCATCACCGTCGTCGGCCTGCAGCTCGGCATCCTTCTCGGCTCTACCGTCCTCGTCGAGTTCATCTACAACTGGCCCGGCCTCAGCGGCCTGCTGGTTTCGGCAGTCGAACAACGCGATTACCCGACGGTCCGCGCCGTCATCCTGACCGTCGCCGCCATCTTCATCGGTATCAATCTCGTGATCGATATCCTGTCCTCGCTGCTTGATCCGAGGATCCGCCTGCAATGATGTCAGTCCGAACCTTTCCCAAGCGCATGATCCTGCCCAGCCTGTTTCTGGCAGCCTTGATCATGATTCCCTTTGCCGCTCCGCTGATCACTGCCGACGATCCCGTCAAGATCGCTGTTCGCTATCGGCTCGCCGCCCCTGACCTGGAGCATTGGCTGGGTCGGGACGAATTCGGCCGCGATCGGCTGGCCCGCGTGCTGTACGGCGGCCAGGTATCGCTGACCGTCGCTTTTGTGGCGACCACCATTGCCTGCATCATCGGTACGTTTTTCGGTCTGGTCGGCGCCTATTTCCGTGGACCCTCGGAATTTGTGACGAGCCGGCTATCCGACATCGTGCTCTGTTTCCCGCCCATCCTTCTGGCGCTGCTCGTCGTCACCCTGTTCGGACCGGGCAGCGTCACGCTGGTTGCCGTGCTCTCGGTCCTGTATTTTCCGACCTTTGCGCGCATTACCTTTTCCGAGGCACTGCGGGTTACCTCCCTTGATTTTGTCGAAGCGTCCCGCGCGCTTGGCACGCCTTCGTACCGCATCGTGCTTGGAACCGTTCTGCCGAACATCGCCGGCCCCCTGTCGGTTCAGTATTCGCTGACGGCAGCCGCCGCGATTACGATCGAAAGCGGCCTGTCCTTCCTCGGCCTCGGCGTGGTGCCGCCGGCCCCGTCCTGGGGTCAGATGATCCGCGGTGCGCGTCAATTCATGAACCAGGATCCGCTCGGCATCATGATCCCCTGCGCCGCCCTGGTGCTGACAATCTATGCCATCAACTTCTTCTGCGATCGCCTGCGCGACACACTGGACCCGAAAGGCGCTTCCGGCAGCAGCATGGATGAGGTTTCCAAGCCCAAGTCGCGGGCAAATGCGCCGACCATCAAAGACCCGAACGTGGTTGCCGTCATCAACAACCTACGGCTCGAGACTGCGCATTTCGGAACGCCTGCCGTTATCGAGGACGTTTCACTTACTCTCCGCGCCAACCAGTGCACGGCACTTGTCGGCGAAAGTGGATCGGGAAAATCGCTCTCGTCCCTGGCGCTGATGGGCCTCCTGCCTGGCGTTATCCGGCAGGTAGGCGGCACGCTGCAGCTGCGACGCAAGTCTGATGAGGTTGTTGACCTCGGCTTTCTCGATGCCCGCACGCTCGAGGACATCCGCGGCAACGACATCGCCATGATATTCCAAGAGCCGATGACCTCGCTCAATCCGATCCACAAGATCAGCGACCAGATGATCGAGGCCATCACCGCGCATCGGCCGATGTCGAAGTCCGACGCGCGGGCCCATGCAATCGCGCTCCTGAAGCGCGTGGGCATGAATGACGCCGAGCGGCGGATCGACAGCTACCCCGACCAGATGTCGGGTGGCATGCGCCAGCGAGTCATGATCGGAATGGCGCTGAGCTGCGAACCGCGCCTGCTGATCGCAGACGAGCCGACCACCGCGCTCGACGTGACGATCCAGGCGGAGATCATCGAACTGCTGCAAACCCTGCGGCAGGATCAGGGGAACGGGCTCAGCCTGCTGTTCATCAGCCACAATCTCGGTGTCGTTGCAGATATCGCCGACCGCGTGGCGGTGATGTATTCGGGCCTGATCGTGGAGGAAGGTCCCGCCGCCCAGATCCTGCGCGATCCGCACCACCCCTATACGCGTGCCCTGATAGAAAGCATGCCGTCTTCGCATGAAGAGCTGAACTCGGCCCGCGGTGACCGGCTTCCAGCAATCTCAGGCACGCCACCGCTACCGTCTGCCCGCCCCTCGGGCTGCACGTTCCGTGACCGCTGTCCAATCGCGTTGCCGGCCTGCGCCGACATCCGGCCGGCCCTCTATCCGAGCGCAGACGGCGAACGCGCCGTGCGCTGCCTGCGGGCGCCGGAAGCACCGGCGGGCGTGATGAACCACCAGACGGAGGCCGCATGACAGCCGCACCCCTTCTCGACGTCCGCAATCTCAAGAAGAGCTATTCGATCGGACGCAGTGGTCTTTTTTCCAAGCGATCGCTGAAAGTGCTGCATGACGTCAGCTTCAGCGTCGCACCGGGCGAAGTGCTCGGCCTCGTCGGCGAAAGCGGCTCCGGGAAAAGCACGATCGGCCGCGCGATCCTGCGGCTGATCGAGTCGCAAAGCGACGTGATGCGTTTCGACGGCCAGGACCTGAACAGCATTTCGCCTGTCCGGATGCGCAGCTTGCGCAAGAAGATGCAGATCATCTTCCAGGACCCTTATGCCAGCCTCGACCCTCGCAAGACCATCCGGGCGGTGCTGTCGGAGGCGCTCGACGCACACGGCTTGCACAAGGGTGCTGCCCGCGTGCCCCGCCTGATCGAACTCGTCACGTTGGTCGGCCTGGATCCGAGCTTCCTCGATCGCCGCCCGCACGAATTTTCTGGCGGGCAGCGTCAGCGCATCGGCATTGCCCGCGCGCTTGCCGTCGAGCCGAGTTTCATTGTCTGCGACGAAGCCGTGTCGGCGCTGGACGTGTCCATCCAGGCGCAAGTGCTGAACCTTCTGGCCGACCTGCGTGCCAAGACCGGTGTATCGCTGCTGTTCATCAGCCACGATCTTTCCGTGGTGCGCTACATTTCCGACCGGGTAATGGTGCTTTATCTCGGCCGCGTCATGGAGGTCGGTCCTGCCGATCAGGTCCATTTTTCACCCAAACATCCGTACACGGCGGCCCTTGTTTCGGCCGAACCAAGCCTGCACCGCGAGAACCGCCGCATCCGACTGACCGGCGAGATTCCCTCGCCGCTCGCCCTGCCCTCCGGCTGCATCTTCCGCAGCCGCTGTCCCTATGCCCAGCCCGCCTGTGCCGAGACCGTCCCGCCGTTGCAAACGGTTGGCGATCAACACCAGTCGGCCTGTCTCAGAACCGACATACTGTAAGGAAATCACCATGCTGACTGAAAAGATCAAGATCGCTGAACTGACCAGCGAAGAAGCCCGCCAGTTTCTCAACGACGATGCCGTCATCCTCCTGCCAATGGGATCGCTGGAAGACCAGGGAACCCATGCGCCGATGGGCGACTATCTCGCCGCCGAAGCCGTCGCACTCGACATAGCCCGCGCCGCACGTGCCGAAGGCATCCCAACCTTCATCGCCCCTGTCATCCCGTTCGGCGGCGCCGATTATTTCGGCTCCTCACATGGGGGCATAGCGGTCAGCCAATCAACGCTTGTTGCCTTGCTGGACGACATGTTTGCCAGTCTGGCCCGTCACGGATTGACCAAGCTGTTGGTCATCAACGGTCATGGCGGCAATGTCGGAGCGATCAACGACGTCTCCCTGAAATGGCGCCAGACCAACGGCATGTTCGTGGCTTCGATGTATCTGTGGCAGATTAGCTATGAAATACTGAAAGAGATCCTCGGCCCGGAAGCAGCTGCAAAGTCTTCAGGCCATGGCGGCGATCCCCTGACATCGATCGGCTTACATTATTACCCCGATATCCTGCGCATGGACCTGGCAAAGTCGCCACCGAAGGACCAGAAGGCAATGGGTGTGGATGTGGCGGGCTTTGCCGCGCTGAAATACGCTGGCGCCCGCCTGCAGGCACCTATCGAGGCCATGGAAACAGCGCCGCATGGCGTATGGGGCGGCGATCCGGTATTTTGTTCAGCCGAAACCGGCGCGGCGCTGACCGAGCGCTTGGTCAAAATCGGGTCCGGCTTCATACGCGATCACGTTTCCAAGCGCTATGCCGCCTGATGACTTGCAGTCTGGAATGCGGCACCGGTGGTGCCGCATTCCAGAAAAAATCCGTGACATGATCAGGTTTGTAGTGCGACCTTATGGAAACTCAGGTCTTGCGAAAGCTGACATAACGCGGATGGGCCGCGACCCATTCCTCGGCAGCCTGTCGGGCCAGCTGGAATATCTGCTCCGTCTGCGCCTTGCGCGCTCTGTTCTGATGGACGCAGCGGATATCGAGAGGGGCAAGCTGAACGGTGGTCGGGATTTCGACCAGCATTCCGGTGGCAATTTCCGGCTCTAGCGACACCAACGGCATTGCCGAGGCGCCGTAGCCGGCCCTGACCATCTCACAGATGGTGGCGAGCGAATTGCCGGTGTGGCGAGAATTGGGGCGTCGTTTCGTCTCTTCTATCAGGTCGGCGACAGGGCCGAACAGCGGCGATGTATGCGGGTAGAGGACCAGAGGCAACTCACGCAATTCATCCGGTGTCAGCGGGCGCTTGATCTCGCCGACCACGTCCGGCCGAGCCACCCAACCGACATGATACTGGACCGAGAAGCTATCCTCGATTTGCGGCAACCCGGCCTCTCCGGTAACGAACGCCATGTCGAGCGCGCCGGACTTGACCATCGGTCGGAGATCGAGATTGGCGCCCGAATAGAAATCGACCAGAGGGGGATCCGGAAGGGCAGCAATCTTGTGGCGCAGGGTAACTGCCCACGTCTGGGTGACCATGGAAACAACGCCGATCGTATAACGTCGTTTTTGCTTTGACTTCAGACGGCTTGTCAACGTCTCACTGAGATTGAGAAAGGTCTCGGCATATTCGGCGACCTCATGCCCTTGCTCAGTCAGAGTGAAATCGGATTGGGCACGATCAATAAGAGGAATGCCCAGACTATCTTCCAGCCCTGAGATGCGAGCTGAAACAGCCGGTTGCGTCAAACCGATATGATCGGCAACGCGTTGATAGCTCTTGAGACGCGTGAGCCAGTAGAAGGCTTCCAGCTGTTTGAAATTCATGACTAGAACCTAGCGGAAACCGACGGGAAAACTCCATAAAAAAATTCTATGAGAGCGACAGGAATTTTTGCTTTGACCCGCACGTCCCTCCTGCAGTGAATGGGAGGCATACCATGACGCATGAGCCAATGAGGATGCTCCATGAACATTGTCGTTTCGCTACCAGCCGCAGACAAGACGGAATGGTGGTGCCAGATGCTGCGCGATCTGATGCCGGACTGGAATGTCTACCCGATAGACCAAGTGCCTGATCCCGATGCCGTCACCTATTCGGTGCTCTGGCGACCGGCGACCGGCGCCATGAAACCGTTCCGAAACCTGAAGGCGATCGTTTCGCTGGGGGCCGGCATCGACCACGTCCTGGCAGACGAGCAATTGCCGATACACGTGCCGATCATCCGCACGGTCGGCACCGATCTGACGCAGCGGATGAAGGAGTATGTCGCCCTTCACGTCCTGCGCCATCACCGCGAACTGCCGGCCATCCAGGCCAACCAGGCCCGCCAGCTCTGGGAGCAGATCGTCGTGCCGCCCGCCCCCCAGCGCCGCGTCGGCGTGATGGGACTGGGCAATCTTGGTGCTGCCGCGGCAGACCTTTTAAAACAGATCGGCTTCGAAGTGCGCGGCTGGTCACGATCCCCGAAGGATCTGCCCGGCATCCAGTGCTTTTCCGGCAGCGAAGGATTTGGGGCGTTTCTGGAAGGCACGGAAATCCTTGTCTGCCTGCTGCCCCTGACCGAAAGTACACGCGGCATTCTCAATGTCGACACGTTCAATCGCTTGAAGCGTGGCGCGAGCATCGTCAACGCGGCACGGGGTCCGCACCTGGTCGACAGCGACCTTGTCGACGCCCTGAATTCGGGCCAGATCAGCAGTGCGACACTCGATGTCTTCCATGTCGAGCCGCTTCCCAAAACGCATCCGTTCTGGACCAATCCGAAGATCACCGTCACGCCGCATGTCGCCTCGCTGATCGACGCTCCGACAGGTAGCAAAATTGTCGCAAAGAACATCCGGACCTTCCAGGAAACCGGGACAGTCGCCGATCTCGCGGACGCAAAACGCGGCTACTAGCCCATAGATTTTTCTTGGGGACAACTCTCAGCCCTTCGGTTTCCACTGCGTGACCGGAGGGCTTTTTTGTTCAAATAATCATCACAATCCAGTCTCTTAGTGCGGCAATCGGATTAAATAACTGCCTGTTTTTCATCCAAAATTTTTCTGATGCAAGACACAAGAAATTTCGATTGGACAACGGTGGCCGCAGATCGTTGCATCAGGGGCAGTGGATCGTTCGATAAGCACTCCAGCTTTGCCGGGATAGGACCAACCGTCGCGGAGAAGGCTCCAGCAGATTCACATTTCACCGTGCTGCCTGCCATGCTGGCAGCCGCCTCGACAAACCGGGCCGCTTCACCCGACAGGAGAATGTGCCGATGATCACCCGCCTTCTTGCCTCCGTCGTCTTCGCCGCGCTGATCAGCACCACAGCTCCGGCCCACTCAGCCGATGTCTCGGGGGAGATCACCCTCACCGCCTATTCGGGGATCTTTCAGGACAAATACAACGAAGCGGTAATCAAGCCCTTTTTGGCGAAATACCCCGATGTGAAGGTCAACTATTTTCCTGCCGGCGCCTCCTCAGCAATGCTGGGAAACCTGCGTTCGCAGGCCGGTGACCCGCAGACCGACGTGGTGATCTTCGACGTTTCCACGTCGCTGATCGGCGACAAGGAAGGCCTGCTGGCACCCTTGACCAAGACCGACGTCCCCAACCTTGCCGACCTGCTGCCGCAGGCCATCGTCAAGGAAGGTTATGGCCCGGCCGTCACCTTCGACAATCTGGTGGTCATCTACAACAAGGAAGCCTTCCCAACGGCGCCGACCTCGCTCGAGGTTCTCTGGGACAAGGCCTATGCCGGAAAGATGGCCGTCACCTCGATGCCCTCCATCCTCGGCTCCGGCCTGATGGTGATGACGTCTGCCATGCTGGGTGAAGACTATACCAAGTCAGTCAAACAGTCCGTCGCCAAGCTTGCCGAGATGGCGCCCGGCGTGCAGACCTTCGATCCCAAGCCCGACGCCTACACCCTGGTCATCAACGGAACCGATGTGCTGGGGACCGGCTGGAATGCCCGCAGCCAGTATTATGCCGACGAATCCAAGGGCAAGCTGGGCGTGATGCTGCCGAAGGAAGGCACTATCCTGCAGATCAACACCATCAATCTTGTAAAGGGCGCCAAGAACCCGGTCGCGGCAAAGGCCTTCATCGATTATGCGCTATCGCCGGAAGCACAGGCAGCCTTTACGGAAGCGATGTTCTACGCGCCGGTGAATACCAAGGCAAAGATCAGCCCCGAGGCCAGAGCCCGTACGGTTGCCGGCCAGCTCGACAAGACACTGCCGCTCGACTGGGCCTGGGCCGCCACGAAATCGGATGAATGGAACCAGCTCTGGAAGCGCCAGATCATCTCGGCCGGCAAGTGAAACAGCAGGACGGATCCATGTCCCTCGCCTCAACGCCCGCCCATATCCGCATCGACAAGCTGACCTTCGACTATGGCGGCGAACGCCCGGCCGTCGACACCTTGTCCTTCGATATCGCCAAGGGCGAATTCATCGGGCTTTTGGGTCCGTCCGGCTGCGGCAAGTCCACCACGCTGCGGATGTTTGCCGGGCTTCTGGCACCGACGTCCGGACAGATCATCATGGGCGGCGAGGACATCGTGTCTCGCCCCCCGTGGGAGCGCAATCTCGGCCTGGTCTTCCAGTCCTATGCGCTGTTTCCGCACATGACGGTGGCGCAGAACGTTGCCTTTGGGCTGCGGCTGCGCAAGGTCGGCAAGGAGGAAAGTGCAGCCCGAGTTGCCGAGGCGCTGCGTGCGGTACGGCTTGAAGGGTTTGGCAATCGCCGCCCGGCCGAGTTGTCGGGCGGCCAGCAACAGCGCGTCGCCATTGCCCGCGCCATCGTCATCGAGCCGGAAATCCTGCTGCTCGACGAACCGCTGTCGAACCTCGACGCCCGCCTGCGCGACGAGATGCGCTTCGAGATCCGAGACATCCAGTCCCGCACCGGCATCACCACATTGTTCGTCACCCACGACCAGCAGGAAGCACTGACCATGTGCGACCGGATCGCGGTGATGAACGGCGGCAAGCTGGAACAGATCGGAACGCCGGTCGAGATCTACGACAAGCCTGCAACGCCCTTCGTCGCCGGGTTCATCGGCCGCGCCAACAGCGTGCCGGCAACCTTGCGTCTCGGCACGGGTGGGCCGCGCCTCGAACACGAAGGACAGGCGCTGCCCGCGCCGGACCTTCAGGAATTGCCTGCAGATGCTGGTGATGGCGCCAAAATGGCCGCCATGGTCCGGCCACACGCCATTCAGCTTTCCAGGCCCGATGGCGATGGCCTGACGGCACGCGTCAACCGCAGCGTGTTCGTCGGCAGCGTGATCGAGGTCGAGCTTGAGCTCGCAGGCGGCCAGAAGCTGGTGGCCGAACTTCGGCCTGGCAGCGAGGAAGCGCAACTTGCGCAACCGGGTGCAGACGTCGCACTCACCTGGCGCACCACCGACATGCGGATCTTTGCCGCATGAACCGCTTCACCGTTCCCGGGACCAGCACGAGAATGACACCCTGGCTGCTTCTTGCACCGGTGCTACTCGTGCTGACGATCTCCTTTATCGGCCCGATCCTTTGGCTGTTCCGCATGTCGCTGAACATTTCCGACTACGGCGCCATTACCAAAGCCATCAGCCTGCAGACCTATATCGGCATCCTCCAGGACAGCTACTATCTGGATCTGCTCGGCCGGACACTGCAGCTGTCGATCACCTGCTCCGTGGTCGCATTGCTCCTGGCCTATCCGATGGCCTTGTCGCTGTCGCGGATGACGTCGCGTTGGCGCACGCCGCTGACCGTGCTGGCTGCCTCGCCGCTGCTGATCTCGGCTGTGGTGCGATCGTTCGGCTGGCTGGTGACCTTGGGAGATGCCGGCCCCGTCAATCACCTGCTGCGGGTGATGGGACTGATCAGCGAGCCGCTGCGGATGGTCAACAATTATTCAGGTGTGATCATCGGCCTGTCGGAAAGCATCATGCCCTACATGTTTCTCACCATCGCGGCCGGGCTCGGCAAACTCGACAGACGGCTCGACGATGCCGCCATGTCGCTCGGCGCACCACCCCAGAAGGTCTTCTGGCACGTCACGCTGCCACTCAGCTTGCCGGCCATCCTTGCCGGGCTGACGATCGGCTTCGTGCTGTGCGTCTCGTCTTTCATCACACCGTCCCTGCTGGGCGGAGGCCGTGTGTTTCTGCTGGCAACCGAGGTTTATGACCTTGCTCTCGTTTCGCTCGACTGGCCGACGGCGGCGGCGCTGTCCTTCCTCATGCTGGCATTTTTCGTCCTCGCCATGGGGTTGACCGGCCTCGTGCTGCGACTGCTGACCCGGAGGACATAGGCATGACGAAATTCCTCTCCTTCATCTCTCGCGCCTATGTCACGCTGGTCTTCTGCATCGTCTTCATGCCGATGGCGATCATCCTCGTCATCTCCTTCAGCGCCGACAGCTACCTGTCCTTCCCGCCCTCGGGCTGGAGCCTGAAATGGTATGGAACGGTGCTCGGCAATACCAGCTTCATGCAGGGCTTCCGCAACAGCGCCATCATCGCAGTGATCGTTGCGGCGCTCAGCCTAGCTCTTGGGCTACCGGCCGCCTATGCGCTGGTGCGACTGGACTTTCCCGGCCGCGCCCTGATCCGCAGCCTGGTTATTGCGCCGCTGGTTTTGCCGGCGATGATGCTCGGCCTCGGCATCCTGATGGTGTTCACACCGGCCGGACTGGTGGCAACCTATCCCGGCCTGGTGCTGGCGCATCTGGTGATGACGCTGCCCTTCAGCATCCGCATCCTGCAGACGTCGCTGAGCAATCTCGGCACCGATGTCGACGAGGCGGCGATGACGCTCGGCGCCCGGCCATTGCAGGTCTTCATGCAGATCACCCTGCCGCGGCTGACGCCCGGTGTGATCGCCTCCAGCGCCATCGCGCTCATCCTGTCTTTCGACGAGATCGTGCTGTCGCTGTTCATCGTCGGGCCGCGGCTGCAGACGCTGCCGGTCGCGCTCTACCGTTATGTGGACGAGCGCACCGATCCGATGGTGGCCGTGCTGGCGGTTTTGATGATCGCCCTTTCGCTTGCCATCGTCCTCGTCGTCGAACGCAGCGTCGGTTTCGCCAAGGCCTTTGGCCGCTAACTTCCACACCCCAGATTGGATTTGAAATGGCTTACAAAATCAACCCGATGCCGGCACAGATCGCCAAGCAGGACCTGGACCTGCTGGCGCAGGTCGAAACTGCGACGCTCGGCCACTGGCGGCATTTCGGCTTCCTGCACCGGCAGATCCAGCCGCTGATCCCGGGCCGCCGCGTTGTCGGCACCGCTGTCACCATCGCCATCCCCGGGCCGGACTCCACGCTGCTGCACCATATCCTCAGCCTCATCCGGCCGGGCGATTTCGTCATCGTCGACCGGCTGCATGATGATCGTTACGCCTGCTGGGGCGGCGGCGTGACGGTCGGCGCCAAGGCCGCGGGCGCCGTCGGCGCGGTGGTCGACGGACCCTGCACGGACCTTGAAGAAATCATCCAGTCGGATTTTCCGATGTGGTGCCGCGGCATTTCGCCGATTACCACGCGAATCTACGATCTCGGCGGAGCGATCAATGTTCCGGTATCGGTGGGCAACACCGTCGTCATGCCGGGCGATGCCGTTTTGGCCGATGAGAGCGGCGTCATCGTGCTGCCACCGGAGGAAGTGGCCTCGGAGGCACAGAAAGCCATCGACATCCAGATTCGCGGCAAGGCGCGCGAGGCCAGTGTTCGCGAAACCGGCGTCAAGCTCGGCGATCTGTCGGGTGCCTCGGCCAAAGTTCTGGCCAATCTGATCTGAACCATGCTTTCTAGCCGGAGTACCTTCACCGGCTAGTCTCCTGCGCCGGCCATACCTACCGAATTGAGAACCGACATGACCGCTCCCCGTCTGCCATTCACCTGCGAGAAATCCCCGGCCAGTGGTGCTGGCGGAATGGTGGTGACAAACCATCCCCTCGGCTCGGCGGCGGGTTTCGAGATGTTGGCGGCAGGTGGCAATGCGGTCGATGCCACGGTCGCGTCGCTTCTGGCGCTGACCGTGGTGGAACCGATGATGGTCGGCATTGCCGGCGGCGGCCTTTCGCATATCCGCATGGCCGGCGGCCCGCATGTGGTGATCGATGCGCTGTCTTCGGCGGCCGCGACCATGCATCCCGAAATCTACGAGCCGGTCTCGGATGAGCCGGCCCGCTACATGGATGCCAAGGGGCGCCGCAACATCATCGGCGCCTCCTCCGTTGCCGTTCCCGGCAACCTGGCGGGCTGGTGCGACATGCAGGCGCGCTACGGCAAGCTGCCGTTTGCCGACGTCGTAGAACCGGCGATCAGGCTGGCTTCACGCGGTTTTGCCGTTACCCACTACCTTTCCGGTGCGATTGGCGAGGCCGCCAGCGAGCTTTCGCAGGACGCGGAGATCGCCAGGATCCTCATGCCCGGCGGCGCGGCACCCGCTCCGGGTGACCGCCTCCTGATGGGCGATTACGCCGAAAGCCTGCGGCTGATCCAGCGAGAAGGCGCCGCCGCCCTGCATGGTGGCGCGCTCGGCGCAGCACTGGCCGCAAGAATGCAGACGGGCGGCGATGATGCCGGCTGGGTTACCGAAGCCGACCTGCGCGCCTATCGATCGATCGAGCGCCAGCCGATCATCGGCAGCTATCGTGGCTTCGAGATTGCCGGACCGCCACCGCCGGCCTCGTCCGGCGTACATATTACCCAGATGCTGAACATGCTGGAAGCCTATGACGTTGCCGGCATGGGTTTCGGCAGCGTTGCCTCCCTCCATCTTCTCGTCGAGGTGATCCGCATTGCCTTTGCGGATCGACGCGCGCATTCCGGCGACCCGGCATTTGTCGACGTGCCGGTCGAGCGGCTGACCTCGAAGGCCTATGCCGCCGAGTGCCGGTCCCAGATCCGCCAGGCGGCCAGCCTGCCGGCCGCGTATGCACCGGGCTATGAGAGCCAAGACACCACGCATATCACCATTGCCGATCGCGACGGCAATGTCGTCAGCGCTACCCACACAATCAACGGACTGTTCGGCGCACGCCTGGCGGTGCCGGGTACCGGCATCATCCCCAACAACTACATGAGCAATTTCGATCCGCATCCGGGCAACGCCCTCTCCGTCGTGCCCGGCAAGCGCGTACCGACCTCGATGGCGCCAATGATCCTGATGCAGGATGGCGCACCGGTGTTCGCACTCGGCCTGCCCGGTGGCCTCAGGATATTCCCCTCCGCCATGCAGGCGATCGTCAACCTGATTGACCACGGGATGAGCCTGCAGGAAGCGGTCGAAGCGCCACGGATCTGGACGCAAGGCCAGGAAGTGGAAATCGAGCAGGCCTATGCACCGCAGAAGGAAAAGCTTGAGGAACTCGGTCACGAGGTTCGTGTCATGCCGCATATCGGCGGTGGCATGAACGCCATTGCCTTTGGCGATACGATGACCGGTGCGGCCTGCTGGCGCGCCGATGGAACCGTGGCAGCCCTCGGCGGCGGACTGGCCCGTCCAGGCGTGCGGTTCTGGCCGGACAAGGCGCCGGCAAAGCCTGCCCAGAATTGATGCGGGTTAAACCGCACGACAGAAAATCCATTGACCCTGAGCGATCGTACCATTGCCAGGACAGGGTCGACTGCCCCATCCCAAGGAGATGACCCATGACACAACCCTCTATCCTTCTGACGGGTGCAAGCCGTGGCATCGGACATGCAACGGTCAAGCTGTTCCTGGAAAAAGGCTGGCGTGTCCTTACCGTGTCACGCCAACCTTTTTCGGAGGAGTGCCTGTGGCCCTCGGCCCGTGAAAGCCATATCCAGGCAGATCTCGCCGACCTGACGCAGATCGACAAGCTGGCGGCCGACGTTCGCGAGCGACTGAATGGCGCGGGGCTGTATGCGCTGGTCAACAATGCGGGCATTTCGCCCAAAGGTGAAGGTGGCGCCCGCCTCGGCGTCATCGGTTCCGACGCCGCCACCTGGACGACGGTGCTGAATGTCAATCTCGTTTCCATCGCTTTGCTCGCGCGGGCGCTTCTGCCCGAACTGGAGGCTGCGAAAGGATCGATCGTCAACGTCACGTCGATTGCCGGCTCGCGCGTGCACCCGTTTGCTGGCGTTGCCTATGCGGCCTCGAAGGCGGGCCTTGCGGCCCTGACGCGGGAAATCGCCCATGAGTTCGGCCCGCATGGCGTTCGTGCCAATGCCATCGCACCGGGTGAAATTGACACCGCGATCCTGTCGGAGGGCACGGACCTTCTGGTGGAAGCAAATGTGCCGATGAAAAGGCTCGGCACGCCGCGGGAAGTGGCAGAGACAATCCACTTTCTCTGCAGCGAAACATCCGCCTATATCAATGGCGCGGAAATCCACATCAATGGCGGCCAACATGTCTGACGCGGCCACGGCGTGCGGAGCTTGCAGCGGCAGGGGATGACAGGTTTTCAGCCCGGACGATGCAATTCCATCAACCGGGTGCCATCTCCACAGAGCTATTTAACGGCTAGCGTGTGCCAGTCTCTGGACCGATCCACCGCTTGCGCGAACCGGGCGAGCCGCACTGCCCCGTCACACGGGTCGGGGGTAATGATTTGCGAAGGCTGCGGGGTCTCCAACGTTTCGCCCAGCGCACAGGCGGCAAGCTGGGCGGTGCCGTAGGCGGTCAGTTCGTCGACACTGGGGATGACCACTGTGCACCCCGTCGTGTCGGCAAGAAACTGGCACAGATAACGGGAACGGCTGACGCCGCCATCCACCGATATCCGCGTGACCGGCGCATCTGACGCCATGGCCACGACGATTTCGCTGGCTCGCAACGCAATGCCTTCGATCAGCGCCTGCTGCATGTCCTGGCGGGTCGTTGCCCCTGTCATGCCGATGAAAAGCCCGGCGGCGCTGTCATCCCAATGCGGGCTCCCGAGGCCTGCCAGCGCCGGCACGAAGGCCAGGCCGCGGTCGATGGCCGGACCTGCTGCAAAGGCATTGAGTTCGGCCGGCTCATTCAGAAGCCCTATTCTCTGGGCCCAATTGATCGCCGCGCCGGCGGCATGGACGCCACCGTCTGTCGCATAACTGGTTTCGCCACGAATCGACCAGGCAACGGTCGGAAGCAGGCCGTTCTGGCCAGCCGGTCGCCGGTTCGGGCCGGTGAGCGACAGTGCGAAGGCGCCGGTGCCGAAGGTAATCTTGGTGTCACCCGCGACCCGGCAGCCATGACCGTAAAGGGCCGCCTGCTGATCCACCACCGATGCCGTCAGCGGTGTGCCGTCAATGTCTCCAAAATCGCCGACGGTCGGCAGAATGGGGGGCAGGCATTCGATCGGAACGCCGAAAATTTGGCAGAGCCTGCTGTCCCACTCGCCGGTTGCGATATTCATCAGGGACGTGCGCGAGGCGGTGGTGATGTCGGTTGCCGCGCGTCCGGTAAGCCGCTGCAGGAAAAACGCATCGGTGGTGCCGAGCATCAGTCTGCCGGCACGCCGCGCCTCCTTGACGTCGTCATTGTTCTCCAAGAGCCAGGCCAGTTTTGCGGCGGAAAAATAGGGGCTGAGCGGAAGGCCGGAGAGCGCCATGATCTCGGCTTGCACAGGGGAAAGGGCGGCGACCTGCGCCGCCGTCCGGCGGTCCTGCCAGACGATGACGGGCGAGAGCGGTCTTCCATCGATCGCATCCCAGGCAAGGCAGCTTTCACCCTGATTGGACAAACCGATCGCAGTGACTTCGCCCGCGGCGGAGAGCGCCGCGCGCAGATTGGCGAGCAGTTCCTCAGGCTCGTGTTCGACCCGATCCGTACCGGAGAAATGCTGCGCATGCGCCGCGGAAAAGACGATGCTGGCCGTGCCGTCTGCTGCGACCTTGAGGGCGCGCGTTGAGGTGGTACCCTGATCGAGGGCCAGGAAAATGCTCATGCCTTCGGCTCCAGTCGCAACCTAAGATCGCTGCTCTCGCCAGCAAGGTCCAGCCCAGCCAGGGAAAAGCGGATTGGTTTCTGCGGTGCGGCGTTGATGCTTTGTGATCGCAGGATGGTGCCGCTGCCATTCGACAGGATCAATTGCCCGTTGGCAGCCCCGAGCGCGCGCACATTCAAAACCGGTGCGGTGCCCGTGCCTTCGGTCGTCAGACGCTGCGGGACCACGTACTTCAGCCCGGCGCCGGCAATGACGCGGCGGCCAGGCGTCTCTTTCGGTTCAGATTTTGCCCGATCCGCAAGTTCGGCGGCAATCAGCCCGGCAACGCGGCGACCCTCGGCCCAGCAATGACCTGCCGTCTCGATTGGGTGAACCATGTTGCCGGCGAAAAATATGGCGCGATCGGAGCCTCGACCGTGCTGGTCGATTTCCGGGCCACCGGTTGCCGGATCGAGCACGAGGGCGCTCGCTTCCGCCAGGGCCGCCTCGGGAACGAAGCGGCCGGAAAAGATCACGCCATCGCACGCCAATAGCGTCTCCGTGCCGTCGGCCAGCCGCAACCGCACAGAGGTCACCCGCGGACGACCTTCGATGGCAAGGATTTGCGCGCCTGTCATGACGGGCACGCGAAGCAGACGGGGCAAGGCAAAGAATGCCCGCCGGGCCTGGACGTCAAGTTCACTCTCCACCATGGCGATGGGGCGGATGCCATGGCTTCGACAGGTGAGGATGGCCGACAATGACACCAGTTCGCTGCCGACGATGAGCGGACGTCGAAACGGCACACGCCCTCCCTGGTAGACGAAGGCCTGAAGCGCTGCCGTATTCATCACACCCAGCGGCCGCAGGCCGGGCACCAGCAACTGCGCCCGGGTGGCCTCGCGGGCACCGGTGGCGATCAGGATGCGGGCTGCCTGGATCGTCTCGATGCCGTTGGGGCTCGCGACTGTCAGCCGGCCGCCGGGGCCGGTATGGACGACCGTATGTTTCGGCAGGACGGTGACTCCAGCAGCCAGTGCTGCGGCCACGAGGCGGCGCGCATAGGCAGGTCCTGTCAGGATGCGTCCGAACTCGCGCATGCCGAAAAGTGGATGGCCGCAGTGTCGGGGGATGCCGCCGGCCTCGTCTCCACGCTCGAAGAGCGCGACCTTCGCCACGCCACGGGCTCTCAACTCGATGGCAGCGGAAAGCCCGGCCGGACCACCGCCGACGATCGCAACGTCGTAAGAAGCCGCGCTCATCGGTCGGCCTCCGGTGCGATCGGCACCGACAGCCGGCCTTCGGTGAGGCTGTTCAGACGGGCTAGACAGTTGAACCCCTGACAACGCCCCATGGCACAGCGCGTGCGTCGCCGCAGCCCGCCAAAATCGCCGGGCGGCAGGGGGCTGCTCAGCGCGGCCTCGATCTCCCGCCCGGTCACCATTTCGCAATGACAGACGATGCCGCCATGCCCGGGCACCTGCCAGTCACGCGGCAGGTGCTCGGCCAGATTAGGCAACGGGAAGATCGGCGGCGCCGTGATCGGTTTGCCGCCGGCAGTTCGGTCCTGCGCCCATAATCCATGGACATGGCGGGCAATCCCGAGCGCCGCAGTCAGCCCGGTGGAGCGTATGCCGCCGGCGCAGAAATAGCCCTTTTCCGGAAGGCTGTGCAGACGATAGTGTTTCTCCTCGGAGGCCGGTCGCAAGCCGGCATAAACGGCCGTCACCTGGGCCTGCGCCAATGCCGGTACCAGTTCGACGGCCTTGGCGATCAGCATATCGAGTTCCGGACAGGTGACATCGGGGCGATCGCGCTCTTCCTGTTCCTCCGCCGTCGGTCCGACCAGCAGGTTGCCGAAGATCGTTCGTGTGAGCACCACCCCCTTGGTGCGGGCCGTCGGCACCGGCAGCAGGATCGTTCGGAGATGTTTGGCGGCAGCCTTGTCGAAGACGACGAACTGACCTTTTCGCGGACGAATCTCAAACTGCGAGCCGCCGATTAGCATGCGTTCGACGCTATCGCCGTGAATACCTGCAGCGTTGATGACGCTGCGGGCAGTCAGCGTGCCAATGGGCGTTTGAAGATGCCACAGATCGCCATCGAAACGGGCCGACAACAGCCCGGCATTGAAGTGAAACCCCGCGCCCAATGCCTTGGCCTGCATCGCATAGGCGAGTGGCGCCGACCATGGATCGATGATGACCTCGCGCGGGACGAGAAGTGCCGCCCGCACATGTGCCCCCAAAGCCGGTTCGCGGGCGACTACCTCGGCGCGGCTGAGAAGCCGGGCGTCGGCAACTCCGTTGAGGAGCGCCTGCTCCAGCAGTTCGGGAAGCCGGGCCTCCTCGCTGTCACTCCAGGCAGCAACCATCGCACCGGTGTCGAGGATCGGAAGGTTGAAATCCTCGCGGATCTGCATGTATTCAGCGTAACCCGCCTGCATGCATTGCAGCTCGACGCTGCCGGGCGGCGCATCGAAACCGGTGTGCAGGATGGCGCTGTTGGCTTTCGATGCGCCAGATAGGATATCGGGCGCCCGCTCGAGAACGACGACACTGGCACCTTCCAGGCAAAAACGGCGCGCCATGGCACAGCCGACGACACCGGCACCGATGATGGCTGTGTCCACAGGATTGCCGAAAGCAACCAAAAGCGGTCTCCTTGTCAGCGCACACCGTCGGGTGGCGGTCACCCGAGAACGTCGCCCATGCTTACCGTTGTCATCGCTGTTTGACGAGAATAAATTGTACGTTCGGTCATTTTATTGACTGAATGTGTTGTTTTGTGTGTCGATTAATCGTGCTAGTGACGGAGAACGGTGGTCCAATGCACCAACTTGCAGATGCTCATGAAAGATCGCATGCGGCGCTGTGATCGCATTTCTTGTGCCGAGGTAACGTAAGTGACGTCTCCCGCCCTCCTGCAATCCGCGGATTACAACGCCTTCGTAGACACCCTGAAATCGAAGGGTTTCCGTGGCGACGCGACCGTCGCTGCATCGGATCGTGTGGTTTTGGCGACGGACAATTCGATCTACCAGCTTCTGCCGGATGCCGTGGCCTGGCCGATGGAGGAGAACGATCTCGTGCTGATCGCACGTCTGCTCGACGAGCCGCGTTTCCACGGCATCGTTTTGCGCCCACGCGGCGGAGGCACGGGCACCAACGGCCAGTCGCTTGGCAATGGCCTGGTGGTCGATTGTTCACGCCACATGACCGGGATCCTCGAAATCAACGCCGAACAAGGCTGGGTACGGGTTGAGCCCGGGGTCATCAAGGACCAGCTGAACGCAGCGCTGAAACCGCTCGGCCTGTTCTTTGCTCCGGAACTGTCGACCTCGTCACGCGCGACACTTGGCGGCATGATCTCCACCGATGCCTGCGGACAGGGGTCCTGCGTCTACGGCAAGACCTCCAACCATGTCATCAACCTGCGTGCTGTGCTGGTTGGCGGCGAGATCCTGGAAACCCGCCGGGCGCCGCTCGACCCGACGATCAGCGGCCGTGCAGGCGAGATACTCGCTTGTCTTGACGATATCTCGGCCAGCCAGGCGGAGCTGATCGAGGCGCGGTTTCCGAAACTCAACCGGTCGCTGACGGGATACGACCTTGCCCACATCCGTGAGGGCGACACGATCGATCCGGCAGCGGTCCTCTGCGGTTCGGAAGGCACGCTGGCACTGATTGCCGAGGCGAGGCTGAATGTCCTGCCCATTCCGACGGCAGCCTCGCTGATCCTGATCTTCTACCCCGATTTCCAGTCGGCTCTTCGGGATGCGCGTGAAATGGCCGTGCTCGGCGCGACGTCGGTCGAAACCATCGACAGCCGCGTGCTCGGCCTGGCGCGCGAGGAGCCGACCTTTTCCGCCGTCGCACATCTTTTTCCGCAGGCCGGTGCGCAAGGGGTCAACATCGTCGAATTCACCGACGACGATCCGGCAACGCTTGCCGAGCGGATTGCAGCGCTGGTGACACAACTTGCAGGCCTGCCCGCGCGGCTGGCAATGACGGTTGCCAACGGCCGCGAGGTCGAGCTGGTATGGGGACTGCGCAAGGCCGCCGTTGGCCTGCTCGGACGCGCCATCGGCGACAAGCGACCAATCCCCTTTGTCGAAGACTGCGCCGTTCCGCCCGAAAACCTCGAGCCCTTCATTGGCGGTTTCCGGGCAATCCTCGATCGCGAGGGACTGGCCTACGGCATGTTCGGCCATGTCGATGCCGGCGTCCTGCATGTGCGCCCGGCGATCGACCTCACCGATCCCGCCCAGGAACCGCTGATCCGGCGCGTGACCGAGGCCGTCGTGGCGCTGGCGCGCAGCCACGGCGGCCTTCTCTGGGGCGAGCATGGTAAAGGCGTCCGTTCCGAATTCGTGCCCGAGGTTTTTGGCCCGCTCTACCCGTCGCTGCAGCGGATCAAGGCGGCCTTTGATCCGCGCAACCAGATGAACCCCGGCAAGATCGCGACGCCCGACAACGGGCCTTTGTGGAGGATCGACGAGGTCGCACTGCGCGGCCAGAACGACCGCACCGTGCCGGCCGATCTGCGCATCGAATATTCCTCCGCTTTTGGCTGCAACGGCAATGGTGCCTGTTTCAACCGCACCCTCGATGACGTCATGTGCCCCTCCTACAAGGTCACCGGCGACCGACGACACTCGCCGAAGGGACGGGTCGGGCTGGTGCGCGAATGGTTGCGGCAAGGCGGCCCGGAGGGTCGTGCCGATCCGCAGTTCGAAATCGAGGTCAAGCAGGCGATCGACGGCTGTCTCAGCTGCGGGGCCTGTACCAGCCAATGTCCGGTGCGTGTCGACGTACCCTCCATCCGCTCGCTGTTTCTCAACAGTTTTTATCGGCGCCATCGCCGGTCCCTGCGTGACACCGCGCTCGCCCATCTGGAAGGCCTGCTGCCGCTTGCCGCAAAATTCCGCTGGGGTTTCAATCTGATGACCGAGGGCCCTGGCGCGGCGTTGATGTCCGCCATCGGCCTGACGGCGCTGCCAAGCATGCCGAAGCAGGTTCGAGGGCTTCGCTGGCTGAAACAAGCCGATATCGCTGGGCTCGACCCGAAGATCGATGTGGTTTTGGTGCCCGACGCTTTTACCCAATTTTTCGAGCCGCAGGTCGTCGCGGATCTCGACTTCGTCATGACCCACCTTCAGAAAAGACTGTGGCTGGCCCCTTATCGGCCATCCGGCAAGGCCCGGAAGGTCCTCGGCCGGCTGGCCGGATTTTCACGCCAAGCGGAAAGGCAGAAGGATGGCCTCAAGGCGATCGCCGCAAGCGGCGTGCCGCTGATGGGGCTCGAGCCGCCGGTGACACTCTCCTATCGCACCGACTATCCCGATGACACGCCGTCCGTCGCGCTGCCGCAGCAGTTGCTTGCGCCGCTGATCGCCGCGTTACCGGCCCGGACGTCGCAAATGGCAGTGCGGCTTCTGCCCCATTGCAGCGAACGGGTTCTCGGTACCGGCGTCACCGCCGAGTGGCGAACTATCTTCGATCGTTTCGGCATCTCGCTTCACATGCCTCCTACCGGGTGCTGCGGCATGGCGGGAATGTGGGGGCATGAAACTGTCAATCGTGCCAAGTCGGACGAGATTTTTCATCATAGCTGGAAAGCCGCGACGGTGCCGGGCGTAGATGCCATCCTGGCTACGGGTTTTTCCTGCCGGTGTCAGACCAGGCATGTCACCGGCATCGAGCTGCAGCACCCGGTCTCCTTGCTACGGCAGTTGCTGCAAGCGCCAGCGACCGTGAAAGGATAGACGATGAGACCGGCAGCCAGACGTGAGGCCATTCTTCGGGTTCTCGAGGAAATCGGCGAAGTCACCGTCGAGGACCTGGCCGAACGCTTTGGCGCCTCGCGCGAGACGGTCAGGCGGGATCTCTCCGATCTCGACATCGGCGGTCACATCCGCAAATTTCATGGCGGCGCGCGTGCCCTGAAACTCAAGGAGGCTTCCCTCTACGAGAACGAGTTCGACGCGCGCTTGAACGAACGGAAGGCGGAAAAAGCCGCCATCGCCCGTCAGGCTGCATCCCTATTCGCCGAGGGCTCGGTGCTGTTTATCGACACCGGTTCGACCACGATCGCCTTTGCCGAGGCTCTGGCAAGGCGGCGCAACATGACGGTGATCACCAATTCTCCGCAGATCGCCCGGATTCTGGCAAAGGCGGAGATGCGCCACCGAGTCTATTTACTCGGCGGCGAAGTGGCCGCGGAAGGCCGTGAGACATTGGGGGCGATGGCAATCGCGCAGACCGCCTTTTTCAAAGCCGAACACGTCGTTCTGACCGTCGGTGCAATCACCACCACCGCCATTATGGACTACGACCTGCGGGAAACCGAGATGGCACGCGCCATGATTGCGCAGGCGCAGAGCGTAACCGTTCTGGCCGATCATGACAAACTGGGTCGTCCGGCCGTCTTCGAGGTGGCGGGCCTGACAGAGGTGACGCGGCTGGTCACTGACAGCCCTCCCACCCTGGAAATGGCTACGGCATTGGCTGCGGCTTGCGTCGATGTGATCCTCGCTGGTTCAACCGCCTCCTAGCGGGACAAGACTACGGCGCGAAGGGTAGCCTATGTCCGCAGATCCCATCTCCGGCGAGACGCCTCGTGACGCCGCTTTTTTCGTTGGCCGAGATCCTGCAGGACTATGGAGGTGATGCCATCGCAGCGGTGTAGACGCTGCTCGCCGACTGCCGTCATCTGCGCGATGGAAAGCTGACGCTGGATCATTGAAGAAGCCGAGATCCACAACAGTTCGCGATGATAATGGCTATGGGGAAAACAGGCCGCATGAGGCCAGATTAAGAACTCAAGACTCTTAAGAAATGGAGGGCGTTGGGTCTCAGGTCAAACCTGAAGAAGTAACGCGGCCTTGGAATATCATTTGAACGCTGAAACCTGCACCCGTCCAGCGACGTCTGCGGCCGTGGCAGAGGGCTACCAACACAAGCGTCGCTCGAAGAGTTGTCAGGATTGACTGAGGGGAAGGCCAGCAACTCGGAGCCCACCCGTCGCCTTCCGTCTCTGGCAGATGCGACGTATCGGCTGTCGATGCGGTTTGGGTCGGCCACGAACGCAAAACACCCGCAGCTTATCGCTACGGGTGTTTTGAGATGATTTGGTTGCGGGGCCCGAGTGCAGCGTGACTTGTAAAATCGACCACCTTGAACGGAATCGGACCGGCTACCGCGGAGTTCACTAACTTTGAGGCATTGTTGTTCTTTTGGTTGGGCAACGACTGAGCTCCGGAACGGACGGAATGGACCGTGAGAAGACTATCAGCTATAGGGACTTCTCTCGCAGAAAGCAGCCACCAGCGAAGCCTAACTTCCGAGGACCACGGCCGAGGTTGAAGTCGGAACAGCGCTCCACGAGAACATCGCTGGACCGTCAGCTCCAGAAGCGGATGCCCGCGCTGGCGCTATCCACGTTCATTTCGGGATCGCACGCTGTCTGCTGGACATCCTGACGTCCTCGCTGACTTGATTGCAGATGCAGATCACTGGGATCGAGACACTGTCAGAAACGCATGGAAAAGCCCAACACCGGGCCATGCTGGGTAACGTCCCAGCGAAATTTGTTTCCGGTGAAATCGTCCGTTTCGTAGTCTTGCGAAAGCACACGATACCCAACGCGCAAAATCGTTGGATGATTGAACATGTAGGTCCGGTATCCGAGATAGGCCTGGGCATTTACTGCGAGCTTCGAACCAATATCTAACCCGCCAATGTCGGCTTCGCCGGCCAGGTTCCACCGGTCGGAAAGGTCTGTGCTCAGACGCATGCCCACGAACGGGTCAAGCCAGTCCGCAGACTTGTTTGCCGAGGTGAAGCCTGCATCAGCATGCGCTTCGAGTTTTGTCCAACGGATGCCGACCGTAGGCTCGACGGTGAAATGCCGCGGTTCACCAAACACCGTGTCGCCCCCAAGTGCGAGGTCGTAGACGCGGTAGTAAGCGCCGGCTGCCAGAATAGTCGTCTTGATCTTCAAGCCGACCTCGAAGTCGCCGAGATCCTCGTCCTGGCTCGTCTGAACGTACTGTCCATCAAAGTAGAATCCGAAAAGTCCGTTAGTCACTTCGACATTGCCCATGGCCGCAAGATCGAGATGTTTGAAAATATCCGAAAACGGAATATCGACATTGCTATCCAAACCTGCCAGCGACGCATCGCCATCCAGGGACGCAGCCCAGACATAGGGACTGACGATGATGCTCCATTCACGGTCAGCAAGTAGATCAGTCGCCTGATCTTCGGCGGATGCGGGAAGCGACGATGCGAGCGTAAGTCCAGCCGCGAGAATGATGTTGTAAAACATAGGTTTCTCCCATCGGAACCTGTGCGTACTTCCACGATATCACTATAGTTTTTGCTTGCAAGCAGTGGTTATTCACGCGTAACCTATTTCGACTTTTCGTGGAAAACTGAATGCGGGCGTATGCTTGTGTCGTGATGCTCGCGGAGGGGGGAAGCATGAGATTTCGGTTTGGCACGAAGTACGATCATCTCACCAGCGACCTGCCGTGCAAATGTTGCGATCCCGTATTGCAGACGCTCACGCACCGAATGAATGCCGATCTCCGGCGCCGCGGATTTTTCGTCGGCGCCGCTGCGGTGCTGGCGGGGTTCGGGCTGGCGGGTCTGCCGAGCGCCGTGCAGGCTCAAGCAACGCCGACAAAAGCCGTGTTGTTCGAAAATGTGCGCATATTCGACGGTATGTCGGAAACATTGTCCAATCCATCCAATGTGCTGGTGATCGGAAACCGGATAACGTCGATTTCACCGTCACCGATCCAGATTCCAGCCGACCTTTCCGTCACGCGAATAGCGGGCGGCGGGCGAACGCTGATGCCGGGCATGATCGACGCGCATACCCACATCATGTTTGCGACGGTTCCCCAATTGGCCGTCCTGACGTCTGATATCGGCTTCATCAATGTCGCGGCAGTGAAGGCGGCCAACGACACCTTGATGAGGGGGTTCACCACAATTCGCGATATGGGCGGCCCCTGCTTCGGGTTGAAGCGCGGCATCGATGCCGGGCTCGTTCCCGGGCCCAGGATCTGGCCATCGGGTGCGTTCATTTCGCAAACGGGTGGCCACGGCGACTTCAGGCTTCCGATCGACCTCCCCGCGCGGCCGGACGATTTCACCTACAGTGAGCGTGTGGGCGGCTCGGCCATTGCCGACGATCCCGGCACGGTCCGAAAGCGCGCCCGCGAACAACTGGCACTCGGCGCGTCGCAGATCAAGATCATGGCCGGTGGAGGCGTGTCATCCGCGTTCGACCCGCTCGATGTGACGCAGTTCACGCTTGAGGAAATGGAAGCGGGCGTCGGCGCTTCGGAGAACTGGGGGACCTATGCGACGGTTCATGCCTATACGCCAAAAGCAGTCGCCCAGGCGGTCGCCGCTGGCGTTCGGTGCATAGAGCATGGCAACCTGCTCGACGACGAGACGGTGGCCCTGCTAGCGGAAAAAGGTATCTGGTGGTGCCTACAGCCCTTTCTGGACGATCAGGACGCAACGCCCTTTGCCGAGGGGTCGCCCAACAGACGCAAGCAACTGCAGATGTTTTCCGGCACCGACGCCGCCTACGCGCTTGCCAAGAAGCACAAGGTCAAGACGGCCTGGGGTACCGACACGCTGTTCGATGATAAGGCAGCCGCGCGGCAGGGTGCACAACTCACAAAACTCGCCCGCTGGTACAAGCCTGCCGAAATCCTGAAGATGGCGACGGGGGACAATGGCCAGCTACTCGCGCTCTCCGGCCTTCGGAGCCCTTACGAAGGCAAGCTGGGCGTGGTTCAGGAAGGCGCACTCGCCGACTTGTTGCTGGTCGACGGCGACCCGATTGCGGACATCGCCTTGATCGAGGACCCGGCGAAAAACTTCCTTGTGATCATGAAGGATGGGCAGTTGAACAAGAACATTGCTGCGTAGATCAGTTCGTCCTCTGGCCGTCCCCTCCCACGGAGATTATTGGATCACGCCGAAATCGGTCACTTGGCAAACCGCGCCTTGAGTTGCTCGACCACCGAGTGATCCATATTGGGCGGATCGGTCAATGCGATCCAACTGTCGATGTAGTCCTCCGGTGCATAGACGTGGCCAAACCCCATTGGCGATGTTGTGCCGATCGCCATGTCAAATGTCAGTTGCAGCATGGTCACCACGGGAAACCACCTGAGCCGCGGCGAGACATCCGGGCCTCTTTCCCCCTTCATCCAATCCGGCTCCTTGAACAACGAAGCAGTTTCAAAAAAGACGATCGGGTCACTGGCATATTGCAAGTAGACAAACCGTATCGGTCCCCAGGACGCATCAAACTGGACAGGAGGGGATGCTTGGTTCGCAAAGCGCACCAAGGAACCATCGCGAAACCTGGGAAGCCACGCAGGCGAAAGGTCTTGCCGCTGATCTGTGATTGTGCGCCATCTTTGACTACGGAATGGGGGACCGGTCCAAAGTGCTCCCTGGAACGGATCGGCCACAACATCATAGATGTCCGTCGATAGCTGCGAATTGAGCGCACCGAGGCTCAAGCCATACAGATAAAGCTTCGGCCGCCGTTCACGCGGAAGCGTTTTCCAGTGGCTGTAGACTTCGGTGAACAATGCCCTCGCCGCAGCCTGACCATTGTCCGGCTCCACCATCAAAGACAACCAGCTCGCAAGATAGGAATATTGGAGCGCGACGCTGGCCACATCGCCGCGGTGAAGAAACTCGAGCGTGTCCATGGCGGCTGGATCAACCCATCCGGTTCCTGTCGGGACGATAATGACGAGGATCGACCGATCGAAACCGCCCTGTCGCTGAAGCTCTCTCAGGGCGAGCGCGGCTCTTGCTTCCACCGTCTCGCCGTTGTTGAGCCCGACATAGGCGCGGATCGGCTTTTCGGCTGTCTGCTGCCAGAACGCGCCGACGTCGGGCGCAGTGGGGCCAGAGCTGACAAAACGGCGCCCTTGCAGTCCAAGGCCCTCCCACGAAACCAGTGAAGATGCACTCCCGGTTTTCGCCTGGTCGGTCGGTGCAGGAGTGTCGTCGTCAATCAGGGCATCAACTTGCTGGAACGAGGCATCCGTTGCGTCCAGCGCCCATCGCAGCAGCAGCCCCTGCCCGGCAGTCCAGAACAACAGGGCGGCCAGTGTTACGCCTAGGGCGTTCGCCACCCGTCGAGGAACGTACCTGTTGATCCACCCCGAAAGACCGCGAGCCGCAAGCTGAAAGACACGTCCTGTAAAGAGCAGCACGGCGAAGGCGAGGATGGCAACGGCCGCCAGTTTCAAAGGTTCAGCGCTATCGAGCGCATCCATGCCCCAAAGTGAGCGAATGGAATTTTGCCATTCGACCGCGTGCCAGAGAAAAACACCCAGGATGGCAATGGCAGCGATGAGGAATGCGACCTTCAGGGGTCGTTCCCTGCTCGACGCGCGAGGAAGTTCCAGGTATCGCCAAAGCCAAGCCACTGCCACGCCCGCCATATAGCCCACGGCGGCGCAGACGCCCGAAAGCGCTCCTTGTACCAGGTAAGACCGAGGCAAGAGACTTGGAGTGAGAGAGGCAGCAAAGAAAACAAGCGCGATGAACGTGCCTGTGTGGGACAAAGAACCAAGAAAACGTCGGACCATTTGGTACATCAAACCGCTCCTAACCGGAGTTTCGCTACCCATAGCATCCCATCGCGGGAAATCGTCGCCGGCATCATTGCCCTATGCTCAAAGCTGATTTTGCGGTGCGTGCTCGAAGGCGTCGACACCCAATAGGAGATGGCTGTTCTTGCTGCCCTCAAGCCGCATCTGATCAAGTGATACCTGTTCGGACTGCCCATGAGCGATAGGGATGCCAGCCAACTCATCGAAAGTCAGCAGCAATCAAATGCAAATCAAACAGCATTACAAATCCAGTCAGCTCGAGGGATCAAGATTTGAACCCTTCACTGGATCCGACAGCGTAGTCTCCCCGTTTCAGAAGCGGAGACAAGTGTTTCACAGAGCTATTGGCTTGTCATCGAAGGCGCAGCGAACGACTGGTTACGGGATTTAGGTCCAAGGTCGCGAATGCCCGATTGGCGGGGCGCGGTGCGGAAATTATTCCCGCATGCGGCCCGAAGCGTCTACCGGCGATCGTAGCGGCGTGCCGCTACGATCAGTTTTTGAGGCATTGATACAGGTGATCCGACTGCTGACTGCGGCATCTTCTATTCGGCTACGTCGATGACGATTTTCCCAAATGCTCCTCGATCCAAATGGTCGAAGGCCGCTGGAAGATCGGCCAGAGAATAGCAGGAGTTCACAACAGGGACGATACGCGTCTGATCGATCGCTCTAACGAACCTTTCCAGCGCCGTCCTGCTCCCAGTTCCAATACCATGAACTGTTATGTCCTTTAGCATCAGCGGCATAGCTGCGGAACTGATGTCCCAACCGTCGAGCGCGCCGATCTGACAGACATGACCACCCACCGTCGTGACCTGGATGGATTTGCCGAAATGCTTGCCGCCAATAACCTCCAGGGCGACGTTCACGCCTCGGTCCGACGTCAACTGGTAAACCGTTTCCATCCAGTCGGTGCTTGCGTCGATGAAATGGTCCGCGCCCTGGGCCTTCGCGTAGTCTTCGTTTTCAGGTCGACCACAAACGATCACCCTTGCACCGTGAGCTTTTGCGATCTGCAGTCCGAACAGAGCAACACCCCCGGTGCTCGGGATGAGCACCGTATCGCCAGCTCGAACGCCCGCCCGCTCGACGAGCGCAAACCAGGCCGTAAGACCAGCGACTGGGAGTGTGCAAGCCTGCCGGGCGGTGAGTGTCTCAGGTGCCACGACAAACCAGTCTTCCGGCATCGCGACGTATTCAGCCAGCACACCCGGATAAAAGCCACCTAATGTTTGATAGGCGGGCGTTCGGGCAGTGCCGTCGCGCAGACCGTCGATCCAGTCCGGCGTTGCCGTCGAGATGACGTTCGAGCCCAACCTCAATCGGGAAGCGCCCTGTCCGAGACCGACGACTTCTCCGGCGAGGTCCGAGCCCGGCGTGAAAGGGAAGGTGAGAGGAAGTCCTCGTCCTGTCTCGACAACCATCTTGTCGCGGTAATTCAGCGCGACCGCGTTCACTTTTATCAAGACCTCTTTCGGACCAGGTTTTGGCACTTCGACATCGTTCAGTTTCAGGTTCTGCCTGCCAACCGCGTCAATTTCCCAGCGCTTCATCGTCGCATCTCCGCTCGTTTCGGAAGACGACTGCGACCCGATAGTTCATCGGTCCGTTCACCCTGTCTTCTGTCACAGTTATGCAGCATGGCGATTGTGGTTGAATATGGTATCAATTCGGCATGACGTATTGCCTTTGAGGATCATAATGGACGGTGCGGAATTTTCCCAACTCAAGGCCTTTGTCGCAGTCTGCGATGAGCGGGCGTTCGGCCGTGCTGCAAAACGGCTGGCGATATCGCCTTCTGCTTTGAGCCGCATCGTCCGCGCGTTAGAGAGCCGTCTCGGGATACGCCTCCTTAATCGAACCACCCGCAGTGTCGGGCTGACGGAAGCGGGAAGCGTGCTCTACGATCGCATCAAGCCGATGATGATGGGGATGGATGACGCCGTCTCGGCCGTCGGAGCCTACCAGAGTGAGCCGAAGGGCGTGGTTCGTGTCAATCTGCCGAGCATTGCCGCGCAGATTGCGGTTCTGCCAAGACTGCGCCAGTTCCGTCTTGCCTATCCTGAGGTCCGCCTTGATCTGGTGATAGACAACGATATCACGGATGTCGTTGCGGAAGGTTTTGACGCGGGCGTTCGGATTGGAGGGCAAATCAGCCGGGATATGATCGCTGTCCGGATCACGCCCGATCTGCGTATGGCGGTTGTGGGCGCACCCTCTTATTTTGCTAATCGGCCGCCGCCCCAGGCGCCAGCCGACCTCAAGGACCACCTCTGCCTCACTTACAAGTGGAAAAGCACGGGAGCCCTGTACCCATGGCGGTTCGAAGGTGCAGATGGCGTCCTCGATGTTGATGTCGAGAACGTCGTTACCGTCAACGATACGGAGCTACTCCTTTCAGCAGCTCGCGAGGGACTTGGACTGGCTTACCTCATCGAGGACCTGGTGGAACCCTATTTGAAAACCAACGAACTCATGCGAGTGCTCGAACCGGTTTGCAAGCTCTTCCCCGGCTTCTATCTCTACTACTCGGAACGCTCTCACATGGCCGCATCTGTTCGGGCATTCATCGATTTCATGAAAGCCAGGAGCTCTTAGACGATCGGCCGATGCGAAAGATTGCTTCCCAGCCTTTCAGAAGGAGCGACCAGTAATTCACCGTTTTGACCCGACCGCATCGCGCGACATTGAGGAAGATGGTGTTGTCCGCGAGAGGGAAAAGCAGGATGGCGAAAATGAGTTTGCGATAAACCAATGTCATACACACGCCTCCTGCGATCAATCTCTCGCTCTGAGCACGAAAGGACACGCTCGACAGTTTAGGTGCTATGAAGGTGATCCGGTTGCTGGTAGCACGTTGCATCACATAGGAATGATCATGACCCTGGACGAAACAAACCAAATTATCGTCAACGCTTTTAAGAATAACAAGTTTGGCGTATCACCGACTTCGACACGCGGTGCTGTGCAAAACTTTTCGAAGAAGCATGGCCTCGAAGGTGCCGAATTCACAGAGGCCCTCGCTTCAGCGATAGCAAGCGGCCTTATCGCACCCATGGCGGACTCAGCGCTCACAATTAGAAATGCCGGCCGAGCCATGCTGCCTGCGCGCTAAACCTGTCTTCTTATCTTCTGGTGCGGGCAAGGCTGCCACTTGGGATAGGTGGGAGTGGTCTGATGAATACCCGTTTGCTGGAAGTCGGATGTGAACGACCATTTCGCGATGATCACGCCGTTGGGCAGTAAGCGGGTGATCGACTTCAAGCAGGCGCAACCACGATCGGAGGTCGTTGAGGACGCGGCAGTGTGGCTCGACCTTCCTAAGGATCTGATGGATGCTCTTCCTGAGCGAGGCTTGTCTTCTCAATTTCCACCGTCTGATCCCGCTTTCTGGTTCCCGAAATTCTCTTAAGAAGCCCGCAGCACCGACGAAAGGAACTAAAATCGCGCAACATCCGTTCTCCAAGTGAATAGAAGATCGGTTCTCAGATGCGCAACGTCGCCAAGCTCGCCTCCATCGTCTCCTTCAGCAGTCTCATGTTTGCCGCTTTCGTGGCCCCTGCCAATGCGTTTCAGTTCCCTGAGCCCCAGGCGAACGCAGAAGCTTTCGGTGGGAACTCGGTCTCGGCATATGCCGAGAATGGACAAGGTTCGGCGACCGCGAATTCCTCCAAGCTGTCGCCGAGCGAAGTCCGACATATTACATGGTGCGCCGCCCGGTATCGGCTGAGCTACGATGCAGTCAATGACGTCCACATCGGCGAAGGCGGCGTCCAGTCGAAGTGTATATCTCCCAGATAACGTACTAGCGGCACCTTGACGGCTGACTTCCCGACTGATGGGTTTTATCCAAACCGTGTTCTTTGCTGCCAACAAGGCATCACGGACGCGTTATCCCAAGTCGCGACATCGACAGTCGACGCATGATGGCAGCACGAATTCAGTCGCGGCCGTCCTCGCGGAACTGGCCGCCCACCTGATGTCTGGCATCATTGCGAACAGTAGCGTCGAGATCGATCTGGGCATTCTCCGGATTAGCGTAGCCGCCGATCTCGATCTGAAGCAGGCCGTGCAGAACCCGGAGTTTCGGGAAACCTCTTCTTCCGTCTGGCGGTGCTCTTAATCGAGTCGGTGCCTCTGCGGGACCTGAGGCAAGACATTCCCCTCATCGCCCAGCGTTTTATGGGACGGCAGAGCGTCGCCCACCGGCGCGAGTTGACGCTGTCGAACGCCAACCTTCAGACCCTGCAGCGATATGCCTGGCCGGGCAATGTCCGCGAGTTTTTGAACGTGATCGAACGGGCCTCCATTTTGTCACAGCAGAGCCGCATTGATTTTGCCTTCGCGGACGCTCCCGCACCCGGAGCGCAGCCTCGACCGTCCGGGCGGCTGGAGCGGTCCTCACGGAAGCCGAGATGCGCCGGCAAGACTAGGACAACATCGGCAATGCCCTGCAGCGTTGCGGCCGCAAGGTTTTTGGGAAAGGGGGGCCCCGAACTCCTGGACATGAAGCCAACAACGCCTGCCTCGTAGGTGAAGGCACTCGGCATTGTCTGACGGCTCGGTGCACAGGATCACAAGTGCGGGTTACGGCTGGAGACTTCGCTCCAGCCTCGCAAGTAAAGTAATCCCCGACGCAAAACACCCGCAGCTTTCGCTACGGGTGTTTTTCGATAATGATGATTTGGTTGCGGGGGCCTGAACGCACGGAGACTTGTAAAATCGGCCGCCTTGAACGGACTTGAACCTTCGACCTGCCGTTTTTTCGCAAGCGAGCCGGCTAATGAAGTTTGCGATATCGCTTGCACCCGTGAAATCGTCGGCGATGACGCCTAGCAGCATGGTGTTCCCCTTCTTGCGATTTGGATGTCAGGCACGCTTGAGTTCATCGCGGCAATAGATCTGCACGATCTCCTCGAAACTGGTATCCGGGACAAAGCCAAAATCCAGCGCGGTGCGAGCATCGAAGGCCTTAGGCCAGGTGCTGACAATCGCATGAATGGCCGGATCCGGTTCCTCGCGGATGAGCGCGACCGCCTCGTCCCCGGCAACCTTCCGCAGAGCTTCGATCTGGTCTTCCACTGTCGCCGAAACGCCAGGCATCGTCAGCGTCCGCACGGCAAGGTCCGGGCCTGCAACTTCGGCAGCTCTGATGAGAAAACCGATCGCCGTTCGCGGCGACGCGAACCAGTGGCGCATGTCGCGCGGCACCGGAAGGACGGCTCCTTCCCCATTTAGTGGCTCGCGAATGATGCCCGAATAGAAGCTCGATGCAGCCCTGTTGGGTTTGCCAGGCCGCACGCATATTGTCGGAAGGCGAATGCTCAAGCCATCGATGATCCCGCGCCGGGCATAATCGGCCACCAGCAGCTCCCCCATCGCCTTCTGCGCGCCATAGCTCGATAGTGGACGCAGGAGAAAGTCATCAGAGATGACGTCTGGAAGAGGCGCACCAAAGACCGCAAGCGAGGATGTGAACACGAAGCGCGGACGGTAGCCGCCGCCCACTGTGCGAACGGCATCGAGCAGCGCGCGGGTGCCCTCAAGATTGACCCGGTAGCCCTTGTCAAGGTCGGCTTCCGCTTCGCCTGACACCACGGCGGCAAGATGGAAGATGACGTCAGGGCGATGCGACACAATCCGCTCCGCCTCTCCGTCCTCCGAGAAATCAGAAGTCAACACTTCGACTTCAAAATTCCCGGAAACGAGTGGCGCCGGATAGATGTCGTGAAGGGTAAATGCGGTGATGGCCTGTCCGGCAAGCTTTCCCTCCGACGCAAGGCGTTCGGTCAGCCGTCTGCCCAACATTCCGGCTGCACCCAGGATGGCAATGCGCATTGGTCTTCTCCCATGTCTCTAATTCTGTCTGGCGATCAGTTCGCGGAACTCGTGCGGTCAATCCACGACAGCCCGCCGACTGTGTCGCTCTTTGGTCTGTATTCCAGACCGATCAGGCCCGGGTATTCGATCTCTTCGAGCACCGCGAGGACGTGCCTCAGGTTGACCTCGCCGAGATCCGGCTCCCATCGGTCCGGGACGGAAGCAAGCTGGACGTGGCCGATGAACGGCGCATGCCGCTTGATGCGCCGGGTCAGATCGCCCTCCATGATCTGCACGTGATAGACATCGATCAGCAGCTTCACATTGGGTTCAGCGATCTCGGTGATGATGTCGACGATATCATCCGAGCGGCTGACAAGGTAGTCAGGCTTGTCGCGCGTGTTCAAAGGTTCCAGGAGAAGCGTGATGCCGTGCCGGTCTGAGAGTTTCGCAACGCGCCGGAGGTTCTCCACGTACAGGCGCAGTGCTTCGGCTCGATCAGCCGGATCGCCAACCACACCTGCCATGACATGGATCGCTCTCGCCCCAAGCGCAACGGCGTATTCCAAAGCCTGGTCGAAATCCACTTGGAACTGCGCCTCCTGACCCCTGATCCCAGCAAGCCCCCATTCCCCGCGCTCCAGATTTCCGGGAGCGGTATTGATGCCCGTCATCAGGACGCCTGAGGCATCGAGCACGGCTGCAAGCCGTTCCACGGGGATGTCATAGGGAAAGTGGCACTCAACGAACCTGAAGCCCGCGGCCGCGGCCGCCGGAATGCGTTCGATGAACGGCATCTCGGCGAACATGAACGCGATGTTCGCGGTCAGCTTTGATCTGAGATCGATACAGTCCTTGCTCATTCCGCGGCCCTCCTCGCCGGGTGCGATGCGCGCCTGTTCCGATTGGCCTCGATGTTTTTTATGAGGTTCATCGGTTCTGGACGGAACAGTCGTGCGTCCATCAGCCGGAGCTCTGGCGAGATGGCCGGCTTGAATGCCATGTGTGCAAGGATATCACGCTCGAGATCGATACCTGGTGCTATCTCGACAAGCTGAAGGCCGCCGTCCAGCACGTCAAACACCGCGCGCTCCGTGACGAACAGGGCCGTGCGCCCCTCTCTTCTCGCGAAGTCGGCATTGTAGCAGATCTGCTCTATGCGGTTGACGAATTTCTTGTGCCGCCCCTCCTGGGCTATGGCAAGTTCTCCTTGCCCGGTCTTCAGCTCCAGCCCGCCGGAGGTAAACGTTCCGCTGAACACCATGTGCTTGGCATTTTGACTTATATTGATGAAGCCGCCGACACCGACGATCTTGGAACCGAAACGGCTGATATTGACGTTGCCGCCGGGATCGACCTCTGCAAAGGACAGGAAAGCGATATCCAGCCCGCCTCCGTCATAGAAGTCGAACTGGTAGGGCTGATCGACGATGGCATCGTAGTTTTGCGACGCGCCGGAATCCGGGCCCGTCAGCGGAGCACCTCCGATGAAGCCCTGCTCGTTGGTCAGCACGATATGGTCAAGGACTGCCTCTTCGGACGCAACGGCCGAAATTCCGGTCGAGATACCTGCCCCAAGATTGCAGATTGCGCCGGGCACGATTTCCATCGCGGCGCGGCGCGCAACGATCTTGCGATGATCGAACGGAAGCCGGCGCAAGGCATGGAGGGGAACCTTGAGCTCGCCGGAATAGGCCGGATTGTAATCAGTTGCATAGGTCTGGCGCTGATCAGGATCGACAACGACGTAGTCGACAAGGATGCCAGGGATCTTGACGGTTTTGGCAGGCAGCGCGCCGCGCGTTGCCATGCGCTTGACCTGAACCACGACAATCCCGCCGTTGCGGCGAGCGGCCTGTGCCGTCGAGAGCATCTCACCGAAGATCGCCTCCTGCTCCATGCTGATGTTGCCATCCTCGTCCGCGGTGGTGCCGCGCAGGAAGACGATGTCGAGCGGAAAGGGCTTGAAGCGCAAATACTCCTCGCCGTCGATCGTCATGAGCTCGACGAGATCTTCCTTTGCACTGGGGCTCTGACGGCCGCCGAGTTGCCGCGGATCGATGAATGTATGGAGACCCGTCTTGGTGATGAGCCCCGGACGGCCCGACGCCATTTCCCGCATCAATTGGGACAGCACGCCCTGCGGCAACGTGTAGGATTCGATCCGGTCAGCGGCTGCAAGGTCTATCAGCACGGGAGAATCGATCAACGCGCTGGTGATTGACCGACGCAGCATTCCCTCGTGGCAGAAGCGTGCGGCACCCTTGGTCGCCCGGTCACCCAGGCCGACGATATGCACGAGGGTCAGCGCCTTGGGGCTCCCTGTCTCCAGGTATCGGGCCTCGATCGCCTCCAGCACGCGCTCCGGAATGGCATGCCCTCCTCCGGAACCACTGACGAGAACGCTGTCGCCATCCCGCACGAGTTTCGCCGCTTCCTCAGCAGAAATCAGTTTCATGTTTCCTCCCTGGCCGTTCCAGAAAGCAGTCCGACCATTGACCACCAAGCATTTCTTATGTAACCGGATACATATTCTTCGACATCAGGCTATGTCAAGCAGTTGATCGGATGGACAGTGAGGCGGAACACCGTAATAGGAGGATGACAGGATGGCGAATTCTGGATTGGATTTTGTCGATATCGGCCAGGTATTTAAGTTTGCAAAGACGGTTGGAGAAACCGATATCGTGCTGTTTGCCGGGATCACTGGTGACTTCAGCGATACCCATGTCAACGATCAGTACATGAAGGAGAAATCCTCGATCGGAAAACGCATCGCACATGGTGCTTTGACTGTCGGATACATGAGCACGGTCTCGACCATCAGCATCGCTCATATCATCCACCGGGAGGGACTGACCGACTTTCCGGTGTCGGCCGGATACGACCGTGTCCGCTTCCTCAAGCCGGTTGTCCTGGGCGACACAATCACTGCGCATTATACGATCGCTACCGTCGACAAGGAACGCGGCAGAAGTGTCGCCAAGGTCGAGGTCTTCAACCAGCACGACGAGTTGGTGGCCGTCAGCGAGCACATCATGCGCTGGACAAAGAAGCTTGCGTCGGCCTCGGAGGCTGCCTGATGGCCCTCTCAGGATCTGCGGTCCTTGCCATCTGGAACGGCATCAAGTCGGAAGCGGAGGACGCATTCGTTTCCTGGCATATCCAGGAGCATATCCCCGAACGGGTCGGCCTTCCCGGCTTTCTTCGCGGGCGCCGCTATGTGGCAGTGTCGGGGCAACCGAAGTATTTCAACTTCTATGAGACCGAGGACGCGACCGTGCTGTCGTCGGCTGCCTATGTCGCGAGGCTGAACGCTCCCACCGCATGGACGCGATCCGTGGTAAGCAATTTCACCGATACGTCGCGCACGGTCTGCACGGTCGCATTTACCCAAGGCCTTGGGGATGGCGCGGCCATCATGACGCTGCAGATTTCGACAAGCCTCGAGAAAGCAGACTTCGCACGCAGTCTCGGAGAGCTCGCGTCGAGACTGATGCAGGCACCCGGCATTGTCGGCGTTCATCTGCTCGAAGGAGACACGAGTGCAGGTGGCACGCCGACCGCCGAGAAAGACCTGCGCGACCGCCCAGATGAGACCGCGGCCTGGATCCTTCTGATCGAAGGCACTGATGCCGGGAGGCTCGCAGCTCTCGAAAGCGACGGCCCGCTTTCCGATGAACTCTCGATTGCGGGCGCCAATGCGGACCTGCGCCAAGGCATCTACTCGCTTCAATACAGCCTGGCACACAGCCAGGTCACGACCACCTCAACGTAAACGGGAGAGAACCATGAAGTTTGTGAGATTTGGCGACAGCGGTCAGGAAAAGCCGGGACTGGTGGACGAGCAGGGCAAGATCCGTGACCTGTCGAGCCTGGTAACCGACATCACCGGCGACGCCCTCGATGGTCGGCTCTCCGAAAGTCTGAAAGGGGTGGACATCTCCGCCCTTCCCCTGGCGCCCGAAGGTGCTCGGCTCGGACCCTGCATCGCGCAGGTCGGCAACTTCATTGCCGTCGGCCTGAACTATGCCGACCACGCAACCGAAACGAATGCGGAAATTCCCAAGGAACCCATTCTCTTCAACAAAGCTCGTTCCTGCATCGTTGGTCCCTACGATGATGTCATCCTGCCGCCGGATTCGACGAAGTCCGACTGGGAGGTCGAGATCGCCTTCGTGATTTCGAAGCGGGCATCCTATGTTTCCGAAAGCGAGGCGCTTGATCATGTGGGCGGATACTTCATCTGCAACGACGTCTCCGAGCGGGAATACCAGCTGGAACGCGAAGGCCAGTGGGTGAAAGGCAAGTGCTGCCCGACATTCGGCCCGATCGGCCCCTGGGTCGTCACCCCGGATGAAGTCGGAGATCCGCAGGATCTGTCGCTCTGGCTAGACGTCAACGGCGAACGGCTGCAGAACTCCACGACCCGCAACATGATCTTCCCGATCAAGACGCTGGTATCCTACATCAGCAAGTATATGATCCTCGAGCCGGGCGACATCGTCACGACAGGCACGCCTCCGGGCGTCGGCCTGGGCATGGTTCCGCTTCGCTTCCTCAAGCGCGGCGACACGATGAAGCTTGGCGTCGAGAAGCTGGGCGTTCAGGAGCAGCGCGTGATATGATGATAGCAGCCATGTAAACGCTTGCATCGGCCGGTTGCCGGGATTAGGGCGAAGAGCACCTCTTCCCGGCGACCCGTCGTCACAAACGGAAAAACCTATGACCTCAGCCCCGAAGCGTAAGCGAACTTCCAAGACCGGAACGCCGACAGGGACCGAGATCGTTGCCAGGACGTCCGTCGGGCTGCGGGATGTCGCCAAGGCGGCGGGCGTGTCGACTGCCACCGTCTCACGCGCCATCAACAAGCCTGATATCGTTTCCGAGGAACTCAGACTGCGCATCGAAGCGGTCATCGAACACCTCGGGTGGGTGCCAGATGCGGCCGCCCGCGCTCTGTCGACCCGCAGATCAGGCGCCGTAGGCGCGGTCTTTCCAACACTCACCCATGGCGATTTCGCCCGAACCGCAACGATCCTTCAACACGAACTTCTGGCAGAAGGTTTCACGCTGTTGCTCGCCTGCTCGGAATACGACCCGGAGCAGGAGTTGCGACAGGTCAGGAAGTTCGTGGAGCGCGGCGTGGACGGCATCGTGCTGGTCGGCAACGAGCATCTGCCGGAACTGGAAAAGCTATTGAGCCGCCAGAAGGTCCCGTCCATCAACACCTTCGTCTACAACCAGGCAACGCATGGACGGTCGATCGGTCCGGATAACAGGAAGGCGTTGTTCGACGTAACCAACTACCTGATCGAGCTCGGACATCGGCGGATCGGCGTGATCTGGCAGTCCGTCGCAAACAATGATCGCGCGGCAGAGCGATTGGCAGGCGTCAGCGACGCACTGTCGGCGCATGGCCTGTCCGCCTGGCCTTACCAGATCGCCAAGGAGCTCTCCAGCATCGGCGAAGCCAAGTCACTTCTTAGGCGTATGATGAGCACGGACTCCCCGCCCACAGCCATCATCTGCGGCAATTCCTACCATGCCGTCGGCGCGGAACTAGAGGCTCTTGCCATGGGCCTGTCGATCCCGGGAGATGTGTCCATCATCGGCTACGACGACATCGAAATCATGTCGGAACTGCCGGTCCCGATCTCAACGGTTCGTGTTCCCAGCGACCAGATCGGCACCCGCGCCGCCAGCCACATCCTCGCAAGGATCCTTGGACGCGAGGAGGACACCCAATTCGAATGCAAGCCGGAACTGGTTCTGCGCGCCTCAACCGCGCCGCCGCGCTCGCCCCAGGCTTGACCTCACACGCGGTGCAGCTGCAATCCGCCGGCGATCTCGGTGACGGTTCCGGTTGCATAAGGGAAGTCTCCGCGGACCAGAGCGGAGATTGCCGCCGCAACATCCTCGGGCATGCCCCAGCGCGCCATGGGGACACCCCCCTCCTCGATAAGCCTGTCGTATTTTTCGAGAGCAGGAGCCGTCATTCCGGTGCGAATGATGCCGGGCCTGACTTCATGCGTCACGATGCCGTCGGCGGCGAGGCGCGCCGCAAAGAGCTTGGACATCATCGACACCGCGGCCTTCGACATGCAGTAGTCGGCGCGGTTTTCGCCAACGACCTCGCTGTTGATCGATCCCACGAAGATGATTGCGCGATAATCCTCAGCACGCCCACAGGCCATCGTGTGGCGTGCAAAGGCCTGCGTGAGGAAGAAGGTCGCGCGGACATTGACATCCATAACCCTGTCGAAGCTCTCGGCCGGGAGGTCCAGCATGTCAGCGCGCGAAAGTGATGTGACCCCGGCGCAGTTCACCAGGGCGACAGGTCGTTGGATAGATGCGACGAGTGCCTGGTGATGCTCGAGGCGGGTCACATCCGTCTGAACATAACGGATCTCCGGTGGAAGACCTGCTTCCGTCTCGAGACTTGCGACCGTGACGTCGAAACCTTCGGACGCCAGCCGGATGGCAGTCGCAAAGCCGATCCCCGCCGCCCCTCCGGTCACCAAAATGCCGCCACGTCGCCTCTCTTCAACACTGTAACCCTGTGACATTACAAACCTCATATCTGTTTCATCAGAATTCGATGCAGCTCCCTTTCCATCATGACGCGAGACGTAGCGTTATCGTGATAAATAGCGATTAATACCGATTTATCAGTGCTTTCGTGCGCTCCGGGCTGATGTTTTCACACAGCACCATTCGTGCATACTTGACATAGTTTCCCAACAATGTAAACGGATACATAATGTTCAGCCGAGGCGTCTTGGCAGGTGCGAGGCCGGGAGGAGGCAGAGCCCTATGACTATTGAAAGATCAAGCCGGGCCGAGATTAATGGCGAGACCCGCCTGATCGCGATTATCGGCGACCCGATCGCGCAGGTGAAGTCGCCGATCTATTACAACCGCATGCTCGCTGCAGCAGGAGCGAACGCAGTCCTCGTTCCGTGGCACGCGTCCTCGGAGACATTCGACGTGGTGATGCGAGGTCTCCTGGAGACCCGCAATGTCGATGGCGTGGTCGTAACTTTTCCGTACAAACAGCGGGCAGTGGCTTTCGCAAAAACTCTCGAGCCTATGGCAGAACTTTTAGGAGCGGTGAACGTGCTGCGTCGGGAAGCAGACGGTCATTGGACTGGCGCATTGTTCGATGGCCATGGCCTTATCGAAGGTGCTCGGAAACGCGGAATTGTCACGAAGAGTGGTCGGGCGCAGCTGATCGGCGCCGGTGGCGCCGGGAGTGCGATTGCCTACGCACTGGCATCCGAAGGGGCTATCAGCATCTCAATTGCCGACACGGATGCCGGCCGCCGCGATGCGCTAGTCAACGGCGTGAAGACCCGGTATCCGGATTGCAGTGTCGAGCCGGGCCATTCCCCGCTCAAGGACATCTCGCTTCTGATCAATGCTACCCAGGTCGGCCTGCAGGACACGGATGGTCTTCCAATGCCGATCGACGGGATGACGGCTCGCACAGCTGTCATCGATATCGTGCCAGGCCGCGACACAGAGCTTCTCCGCAGGGCCGCCGCTCTTGGATGCTTAACGCTCAGCGGATCCGCAATGGTGGAAGGACAGACGGGTATCGTCCTCCGCTTCTTGAACAAAATCGAGGCTTTTGAAGCGCTAGCTGACGGAAACGCAGATTTGCGCCAGGCTTCTCAGGGAGAGTTTACGCATGAATGAGAACGGTTCAGGTTCCAGGCTGTCTGGCTGGGTGGGTTCGGCACTGATGTCGTCCTCGGTCTTCATCGGCCTGATCATCTTATGGTGGCTCGCCGTGGTGACATTCGATATTCCCAAATATCTGCTGCCTCCGCCGCAGGCCGTCATTCCGGAGCTTATCGCATCACGGCAGAGCCTGTGGAACCATTCCTTGGTAACGATCCAGGAAATCGTGCTCGGCTTTGGCCTGTCTGTCGTGACAGCAATTCCGCTTGGTCTGCTGATCGCCTTGTCGCCAACGGCGAAGCGCATGCTCTATCCGCTTCTGGTATTCATCCAACTCGTTCCCAAGATCGCCATCGCGCCGCTGTTTGTCGTCTGGATCGGCTTTGGGCCGACGTCGAAGGTGATGCTGACGCTGCTCCTGACCTTCTTTCCGCTTTTGCTTGCCAGCATCGCGGGATTTCAGATCCTTGATCAGCGCTATCTTTACCTCACCAAGTCAATGGGGGCGACGACCTGGCAGACCTTTCGCTATCTGCGTTTCCCGTCAGCCCTGCCAGTGATCTTCGGTGGCCTGAAGACGTCGGCTACCATTGCCGCGACAGCCGCTATCGTCGCTGAATTTGTCGGGGCGAACCAGGGGCTCGGCTACCTGCTGCTGCAGGCGACAGGGGTGATGAATACAACCCTCGTCTTCGCAATCCTGTTCGTCATGACCATCATCGGACTGGCTCTGAACAGCATTGTCGAGGTCACCGAATACTTCATGACCCCATGGCGGAGAAATCAAAACCGCGACTGATTAGTTTCATCAACTCAAGGAGGAGAAGAAGATGAATCCGAACAGACTATTAAAGACGCTTAGATCAATTGCCTTGGCGGCAATGACCGGCACGGCCCTGCTAGGTTCGTCTATGGCCGCAGTGTCTCAGGAGACACCCCTGACGTTCTGGCTCAACTATCCGGCTGCCGGCTTCAACGCGGGTTACGAGCTTGCCTCGAAGAACGGCTACTACAAGGCAGCAGGTCTGGATGTGAAGATCGAACCCGGCAACGGTTCGCAGATCACCGCCCAGCTTATTGCTAGCGGCAAGGCAGAAATCGGATTTGCTGATTCCGCGCCGGTGATGAAGCTCATTTCCGAAGGCGCAAAGATCAAAATTCTGGCGACCATTCTGCAGGGCAATCCAAACCAGATCACTGCGCTGAAGGGCAAGGGTATCGCTGCGGTCAAGGACCTCAAGGGCAAGTCAGTCGCGATCCCCAATGGCGGTTCCCAGGCTGCTATGTTCCCGCTGGTATTGGCGGCAAATGGTCTGACTGCGAGCGACATCAAGCAGGTCAACATGCCAAAGGAGTCGATGGTGGCGGCCCTCCTGCAAGGCCAGGTCGATGCCATCCTCGGCTCCATCGATTTCTTCGCGATTCAATTGAAGGACCTCGGCGCCGAAACCGCAGACTTCCCGTTCATCGACAATGGCGCGCCAACCGTTTCGACGTCAATTATTGCTTCGGAAAGCTACCTCGCGAAGAACCCGGAACAGGCAAAGGCTTTCGTAGCCGCCAGCCTCAAAGGTTGGTACGCGGCCATCGACGACCCTAAGGCAGCGGTTGCCGCGATGAAGGAAATGTTCCCCGACGCTTCTGAAGCTCAGGCTCCCGCACAGCTTGAGGCGACCAAGTACCTGATGTGCGTCAACCGTGCCAAGTTTGTTGGGAAGGCAACACCTGAACAATGGGCAGACACTGTTAGCATCCTTGGAAAGATCGGAATGCTACCCGCGGACAAGGAAGCAACGACTTACTACACCTATGATTACCTTCCGCCGGAGTCCGACCTTCGCCCCTGCCCCCTGACCTAAGAGATGAAGCTGTCCGCCATGCAAGCATTACAGAAAACAAACCCAAGCAGCGAACTCAGCGGCGTCCGAATTGAGATCAAGGAAGTCGGAAAAAAGTTTGGTGCTTTCGAAGCGCTCCGACCGACGACGATCGATATCAAGCCGGGTGAATTCGTTTCCGTCGTGGGGCCTAGCGGTTGCGGGAAGAGCACGCTGATGCTGATGGTGGCCGGCCTCATGGATACTTCGAGCGGGAAGATCCGTATTAACGAAAAACCCCTGTCAGGAGCATTGACTGACGTCGGCATCGCTTTCCAGGATCATCTTCTGCTCGAGTTTAGAACGGCTATGGATAACGTCCTTCTCCAGGGCGTTATCCGAGGCCTTCCTCTGGCGCCGGTCAGGAGGCGTGCAGAGGAACTCTTCGAGCGCCTGGGCCTGACGAAGGCTGCATACAGGTATCCCAGCCAACTATCGGGCGGCATGCGCCAGCGAGTATCTCTGGCGCGAGCACTGGTGTTGAAGCCCTCCGTCCTTCTCATGGACGAGCCGTTCGGGGCGCTGGACGCGCTGACACGTGTGCAGGTTCGTCACGATCTTGAACAGCTCTGGATGGCCGAACGCCCAACAGTCCTATTCATTACCCACAGCGTCGAAGAAGCGGTCGGGCTGGGCGACCGCGTCCTCGTCATGGCTCCGTCGCCAGGTCAGTTCGTAGACGAAATCCAGATCGACCTTCCCCGCCCACGTCCGGTTTCCTTAGGCGAAGAGCCCGAACTGTCGGCCTTCTCCAAGCGCATCTACGATCACTTCGCGCGCCTCGGCGTCATTCATAGATAACTGCTATCGATTATCGTGAGCGTAGGATTTCTTTCGCCTGGCCTCGGAGACGCTGCAATTTCCTCGCAGGCGAACGCTGGTGGCAGAAATGCCACCAGCACAAATCAGAGTACAAGGTCTTGAATGGATGTGAACCCATCCGGCGTACGGGGGAATTATCTCCGCCTACGCGCTATCTCTCCCTCCTACGCTTTGATGGGAATTGGACCCGGTCGCTATCCTCGCATTAGATCATCTAACCCAGCAATCAATTGCACTCGACATGGCCGTTATGGGCCGTGAGTAGTCTAATCTGTTCCGAGGAATCATCCGTTGTCACCGAGAGGTTTTTGATCCACTCGCGGGCAAGACGTTTGGATGGTGGACATCGGCAGCGCATATCTTTTATCCTGCCTGGACACGTTGCCGAGCGGCGAGCATAAACGGAGGCCGCGATACAATTCTTGAACGGCCTCTTGCGCCGCATGCAGATCGCACTGGTGCCGCTGACGTCCTGGCCCGACGGCCCCGAGCCGGCGGAGGTTCCATTGCTTGCCGATGGCATGAACCCGATCCTACGCGTTGCAGACCATTGGCGCTTACCCCGTCACGAAACGCGCACGGAGGTCTTGGCGCGCTGTGGCGTTCTGCCCGATCCGTTTTACAAATGGCCAGCGCTCGTCTTGAATGACGCCGAACCCCCACCAGGCGCACTTGCGCCCTGGACGGCAAGCGCCTTTGAGCGCATCCCACCCCAGTTCCCGATTAGCCGTTTCACCGCCCTTGCGTGGTTCGAGGACGACGCGCACGCGAACCTTCGGCGCGTCGCTGACAATCTAACGGCATCACTCGGGCCCACGCTGGTCGGCCAGCGGTGGAACACCGTCGTCGCCGCGTGGCGCTCGGGGCTGGCTGAGGTCTCGCTGACAGCCTGGCCGCCGGAGTGGCAATCGCAAGGTCTGCAGAACCCGTCCGAGGATCGCGACCCTCGCCTTAGGACCGCCTGCCACGTGACGCTGACGACGGGCTTCCGCCTGCCTCTAAGCGCAAGAGAACGAGAATGGGTGACAAGCTCCGTGCCTCTCGCATTCGAGGGGGATGTCGGGACAGCGCGCATGGCACAGGCTGGCCGCCTTGCGCCGGGCGAGACGGAGCTCGAATATGTGCGCGACCCAGAAGACCTGGTCGAGGACCGGCAGCGAATGCTTGGGCTGTCAGCAGACGGCGAAGCGCTGATTGTGGTTTCGGATCAGCTCTTCGTCATGCACCGCACCGACATTCTGCATCTTGAGGTCATTAGTATGACGCCGGCCAAGGGCGGGGGCGGCTCGTCGCTTCATGCCCATTGTTACACGCATGCACCCGGCGCGGACAACCAGTCTGTGTTCCTGGCGCAGCACAGCGATCCCGACGGCATGACGGCGCTTGGGCAAGAACTCGGCAAGCGGCTCGGTTGTTTGATCGAGGTCAGCCTATACTACCCTGATTGCTGACCATGTATGGATGACGGCTGGGACCAGTGTCGATAAGAGCGCCAGAGCGAAACGAACAGAAGCGGGCTGGCTAATGGAAGGCAGCAGGCCGGGCGCATACCGGACCGAGACCGGAACCAAGTGGCGCGAAGGAGTGCTTGACCGTTTACGACGGCTGGGCACCTTGGAGCTTCTCGTCCTCCTTCTCGTCTTGCCGGTCGCAGCGGAGGCGCACGAGCCCGGTTACGCCGACGCAAAGATCGCCTCGCACGCACGCACTAGCCGCGCGGGCGTCCGTCTCGCCTTTCCTGTCGGTGAACTGCCCCGTCGCGGGATGCTGGTCACGACCGGCAACGTCCTGTCGCCGCTGGCTCGCTGGATCGTCATTGATCTCGACCTCATGACGATCCGGCAGGCAACAACCCGTCTGTCCGATGCGGAAGGGCCGGTGGAGATCCAAAGCGAACGCACCGATGCCATTTCGGATGACGAGCGGCGCAAGGTGATTGCATCCGGAAATGAGGTCTGGATCATGCCGGGCTCCGATCCGCCAGTACTCGGTGAGCCGACGGACCAACTTTGCAGCATCGCCCTGTTCGATGGCGACGACGTCCTGCAGGAGGTTGGCTCCGATTGTCCGAGACCACGTTTCGTCGCAGTGCTGGAAGCGTTGGCGGCGTCCGCCAACCAGCGAGCCAGTTTGCAGGAGCATGCGCCGGCTCCTCCTTCCGCGGAGGCGTCCAGAGGAGCCCGGCGAGGCGGCTATGGCTTCAGCCGCCGGCTGGAAGTCGACCACGCCGCCTGCCAAGATCGATTCGTGGACGACGGCCACTTGAATACCCGGCTCTTGCCGCCAAGTGGCTACGACGTCGAAGACCTTGATTTCCCGCTACTTCCTATGGGTGATTTCGGCTCTTCATCGGCTTCACCAACGACGAACGCGCTTAGTTTGACAATGACCATTGCTTAGGCGTTAGCGCTTCTTACTGACTCATCTCGAATGCTCCGAGGGTGCCGCCGTGAGAGGCATCCACTTCTGTTACCATCTCGGAATCGGCAGTTCCGGCTAAACCAAGCCGAGGTCTTTGTAATTGCTGTGCAGTGCCTGGTCTGCGTCGCTAAAGCGCTCTCTGGCGAAATTGTGCTGATGCCAGTACGGGTAGATATATGGCGGCCGACTGATCTGATTGAGCTTTTCGTGCTCCTCCGCATCGAGATTGAGATCGACCGCTGCGATATTCTCGCGGAAATGTTGCTCGGTCAGTCCGCCGACAACGAGCGAGCACACGGCAGGCCGGGTCAACGTCCAGGCGAGCGACACCTGTGCTGCCGTCATACCTCTTTCTGCGGCGATCTCCTCAAGGATGTCGACAATTGCCCAGAGGCGATCCTTGTCTCGGATGGGAGGTTCCGACCAGCCTTCGGCTTGCCTTGAATCCTTCGGCGTCTTGTTGCGGCCGAAGGCCCCTGAAAGCAGGCCGGCGGCCAGCGGGCTCCAGACTGTAACGCCCAGCCCCTGATCGACCGAGATCGGCAGCAACTCGTATTCGGCCTCGCGCGCTTCCAGCGTATAGTGGATCTGCTGCGTGACGAAGCGGGGCAGACGCCGCTGGTCTGCCACGCCAAGCGCCTTCATCAAATGCCATCCGGAATAGTTCGAGCACCCGATATAACGCACCTTGCCGGAACGAATGAGACTATCCAGCGCCGACAGCATCTCATCCAGCGGCGTCACGCCATCCCACTCGTGCATGTGATAGATGTCGATGTGATCGGTTTGCAGTCGTTTCAGGCTGCGTTCGCATTCACGGATAAGGTGGAAACGCGAGGTGCCCTCGTCATTCGGGCCGTCGCCGATCCGCATCCGCGCCTTCGACGAAATCAGCACGCTGTCACGCCTGCCCTTAAGCGCCTCGCCGAGAATTTCCTCGGAACGGCCGAGCGAATACATGTTGGCCGTGTCGAACAGGTTCACGCCGCCATCGATGCAGACGTCGACGAGACGCCGGGCATCGCTGACGTCCTGGCTGGCGACTTTTGAAAACGCCCCTACCCCGCCGAACGAGAAAGTCCCCATCGAGATTGCCGAGACCTTAAGGCCCGACTTTCCTAGAACGCGATATTCCATCCTTGCCTCCTCCTGTCGAAATCTTTTCCTTGCCCTACTGGCGAACCTCCACTCGCGGGCAGGCTACCGTCATTCGGCCAACTGCTTTTTGCCGACACGGTTTCGCTGCTGCATCGGAGCCGGTCGCGGTGCATCCCGAGCATCGCTGGCGCGCAATACAAGATCGGCGCCGACCAGCATTTTCACCGAAGGCTGGCTTTCGGCGGCATTGATGAGATCGTCGAGGATCGTCACCGAGAGATAGCCGATCTTGCGCTTCGACACGTCGATCGTGGTCAGCGACGGATCGCTCGTGGCGCTTTGCGGCAGGTTGTCGAAGCCGATAATCGAGACATCATCGGGAACCCGGATGCCGAACTCCTTGAGTGCCTTGATGAAGCCGTAGGCGATGATGTCGTTGGTGCAGAAATAACAGTCAGCAAGATCGAGCCCGCCTTCCATCAGCGCACGGGTGTCTTCATAGGCCCCCTCGTGGGTGGATTCTATGGACAGCACATCGCTCTCGCGAACCTTCAGGCCAAGCCGCGCCATGTTCTTGAAAAACGCTTCCTGCCTCAGCCGGAAGTTGGTCGTGCCGACATGACTTGCGACAAAGCCGATCCGCTCGAAGCCATGGCTTAGGAACCGCGACAGTACCTTGTAGACCGCATCCTCGTTGTTCATGTCGACGAAATTGGCATCGACGACGTCGTAGAAAGTGTCGATGAACACCGTTGGAAAGCCAACGCTCTGGATGAGCATGATGTCGTCCTCGGACAACTCGGTGCCGAGCGCGATCACTCCGCTGATCGGCGCACCGGCAAGCGATTCCGCCACCGAGCTGATCGACTGTCCCTCGAAGCTGACGACTTCCAGCGTGTAGTTTCGTCGGGTGGCCTCGGCCGACATGCCGTCTATGTAATCGGAAATAAACACGCTGTGGTCGCGGTTAACCGTATGGCCGTGCTTGGAAATTTTGAGGAATCGCAGCGTCTCTCCGCCGCCCTCGTTGCCGCCCTTGAGGTTGCGTGGGACATATTTGAGCCGCGCAACCGTTTCCAGCACCCGTGCACGGGTTACACCGGAGATCTCGCCCTTGCCGTTGAGGACAAGAGAAACGGTGGCCGGCGAGACGCTGGCAGCCCCGGCGATATCGCGTATCGTCAATTTCTTCGCTGGCTTCATGCGCAATCTGGACCTTCAAATCGGTTAAAACACAAAAAAGTGTTTAGTAAACAGCCCAGTCTCCATTTCGAGGGTTAGGCCAAATCCCCAAGGTGCGCAACCGCAAACATACGCAAAAAACCGCTTGCTAAGCCAAAAATGCTTTGATAGCCATTTAGTAAAGTTTGCGCTTGTTTACTAAACATGGGGAGGAGACCATGCACAAAACCGGCGAACAGCTGGTCATGCTTGTCGTGATCAACTGCGCATTGCTGGCTGTTGGCGCCGGGATTTCCGGCGGCAATTTTCTTTCCCTGTTTAATCTTCAGTCTATGGCCAGTCAGGTCCCTGAAATCGGTCTGCTTGCGGTCGGTGTGATGCTTGCCATGTGCGCCGGCAACGGCGGCATCGACCTGTCGGGCATCGCGCTTGCCAATCTCTCGGGCGTGCTCTCGGCCGTCGTGCTTTCGTCCTTTATGTCGAGCGTTGATAACGAGCTGGCCTTCAGCCTTTCCTTCATGGCGATGACGGTTGGAGTAGGCCTCGTCGGCGGTGTGATAAACGGGCTGCTGATCTCGAAACTCAACATCACACCCATACTTTGCACCCTTGGCACGCAGATGGCTTTCATGGGTCTTGCAGTCGTCGTTTCCGGCGGCAGAGCTGTGACCGTCGGTAGCCCGGACCTGCTGTCGCGCATTGGCAACGACATGTTCATGGAAGTGCCGATCAGCTTCCTGATCTTTCTCGCGGTCGCCGGACTGATTGCCGCCGCCCTCAAGTTCACACCCTATGGACTCTGGCTGATGATGATGGGCTCCAATCCGAAGGCCGCCCTTTATGCGGGTTTCCCCAGGACGGGCATCATCGTCTCGACCTACGCAATCAGCGGCATGTTGTCCGGCCTTGCAGGCATGATCATTGCTGCCCGCAACGTCAACGTGAAGTTTGATTACGGCAGCTCGTATCTGCTGATCGCCATCCTTGTCGTGGTGATGGCCGGGGTGAAGCCGGAAGGCGGATATGGCCGTGTTGTCTGCGTGGTTCTAAGTGCGGTCGCATTGCAATTGATGTCGAGCCTGCTCAATTTCGGCGGCTTGTCCAACTTCGTTCGCGATTTTGCCTGGGGCCTGTTGCTCCTCACCTTTTTGGCGGTTGGCCGCTACGACGTCGTCGGCTTCCTGAGCCCTTTCAACCGTCAAGACAACTCTTCGGTGCCGCGCCCTCAAGCGCCGAAGCCAAATAACTGAGGGTTCTCGTGGAGGAGAAAATGAAGACAGTATCGAAGCGTATCCTGATCGGCGGCGTTGCAATCGCTGCCCTTCTCACCGGCACTGCCGGGACCCTGATGGCCCAGCAGAAGCCGGTCATCGCAACAGTGGTCAAGATCAGCGGCATTCCGTGGTTCGACCGTATGAACACCGGTGTCGAGGCCTACCAGAAGGCCAATCCGGACGTCGTTGCAACGCAGAGCGGGCCGGCAACAGCCGACGCTGCCCAGCAGTTGCAGATCATCCAAGACCTGATCGCCAAGGGCGTCAATGCACTCGCTGTCGTGCCAATGGATCCGGCCGTCATCGAAGGCACGCTCAAGCGGGCCATGGATCGCGGCATCGTCGTCGTCACCCATGAAGCCGACAACCAAAAGAACACGCAGGCCGACGTCGAGGCATTCGACAACAGCGACTACGGTTCGGCCCTCAACGTGCGCCTTGCCGAATGCATGGGCAACAAGGGCAAATGGACGACGTTCGTCGGTTCTCTCGGCAGCCGCACGCACATCCAGTGGGTTACCGCCGGCGAAGAAAACGCCAAAAAGCACCCTGACATGCAGCTTGTCGATCCGAACAACGAATCCTTCGACGATGCCAACGGCACCTATGAAAAGGCCAAGGAAATCCTGCGCAAGCACCCGGATATTAAGGGCTTCCAGACATCGGCAGGCAACGACGTGCTGGGCGTTGGACGTGCCATCGACGAAGCCGGCCTTTCCGGCAAGATCTGCCTTGTTGGAACCGGTCTTCCGAACCCTTCGGCCGACTTGCTGGAGTCCGGCGCTATCACCGCGATCGGCTTCTGGGATCCGCAGAAGGCCGGCATGGCCATGAACGCAGTCGCTAGGCTTCTGCTCGAAAAGAAGCAGGTCGTTGACGGCATGGATCTCGGCGTACCGGGCTACGAGAAGGTGACCGTCAAGAAGGGTGCCGGCGATGGTTTGCTGGTCATCGGCAACGGCATGGTTCTGGCCGACAAGGCCACCTTTAAGGAACACTTGTTCTAGATCCTTGCTCTCTGAAAACCGATCGGCGCACCCCGCGCCGGTCGGACAGCATTGCCACCTGTCGCGATGCGCAATGATAGAGGACCTTCCATTGTCGGCGAATTTCACTACCCCAAACACGCCCGGCCGCTTTCTGGAACTTCGAAACATCCAGAAATGGTTCGGCGGCGTGCATGCCCTGCGCGGCATCGATCTGAAGCTCGAGCTCGGTCAGGCCTATCATCTGCTCGGCGAGAACGGCTGCGGCAAGAGCACCGTGATCAAGATTATGTCCGGCGCAATTGCTCCGAGTTCCGGCGAAATCATTCTGGAAGGTGAAACGCATGCGGCGATGACGCCGATCCAGTCGCTGAGCGCCGGCATCGAGACGGTCTATCAGGATCTCTCCCTGCTGCCGAACCTGACCGTCGCCGAAAACGTCGCGCTTAATGAACAACTGGTGTCTGGCAAGGGACGGCTCGGGCGGATCTTCGATCGGAAGCGATTGAAGGCGACCGCGGAAACGGCGCTGGCCGCAGCGGGACTTCCGACCGACTTGGCCTTCATGAACACTGTCGTCTCCGATCTGCCCCTTGCAGCACGGCAACTAGTGGCGATCGCGCGCGCCATTGCCACCCGTGCCAAGCTGGTGATCATGGACGAACCCACGACATCGCTCACCCGCCGCGAAGTCGACAACCTGATCGGCGTTGTCGAAAAGCTCCGCCGGGAAAACGTCGCGGTGCTATTTGTTACCCACAAGCTGGATGAATGCTACCGGATCGGCGGCAATGCCGTTGTGTTTCGGGATGGTCAATGCGTCGCGCAGGGACCGATAGAACAGTATTCAAAAAAACAGATCTCCGAGCTGATGACAGGCCGGACGATCGACTCCGAGCGCTATCGCACCGGTCAGCTTCAAGAGGGCGAACTGCTCTCGGTGGCAGGCCTGAGCGCCGGCGGCTTCGAGCCGATGAGTTTCAGCCTGCGCAAGGGAGAAATTCTCGGCGTGACAGGGCTCGCCGATTCTGGTCGCAACGAACTGGCGATGGCGATTACCGGTGTGGCTCCGGCCCGATCTGGAACGATCACGCTCGCTGGGAAAACAGTTTCGATCCGTCGCCCCGCCGATGCGATCGACAAGGGGATCGGCTACGTTCCCGAAGATCGCCTCGCGGAAGGGCTTTTCCTCGACAAGTCGATACTCGAAAACGAGATCGCGCTGATCCTGACCCGTCTCAGCAACAGCTTTGGCATCATCGACAAGAATGCCGGCCGCGCGACTGCCGCCAGGCTTTCGGAGGAAATGCGCCTCAACACGAAAAATCTCGACCTGCCGGTTGGCGCGCTGTCTGGCGGCAACCAGCAGCGTGTCCTGATCGGTCGCTGGCTGAGCATCGAACCAAAACTTCTGGTGCTGCACGGACCGACCGTCGGCGTCGATGTCGGATCAAAGGATACGATCTACCGTGCCATTCAGGCACTTGCGGAAAAGGGCATTGGCCTTGTCATCGTCAGCGACGACCTGCCGGAACTGCTGCAGAACGCGGACAGGATTCTTGTCATGAACGGCGGCCGGGTGGTTGCCGAGTTCAATGCCGAACAGGCAACCGAGGATCAACTCTACCAGGCAATGCTGGCATCCAGGCTGGAGACAAACCGATGAACACTCCAGGACTGGAAGAGTTGCAGCAGGGAGCCACGAAGCGTCAGGGATCCGGCTTCTTAGAACTTGTACGCAGGCGACCCGAAATCATCACCTTCATGATTCTGGTGGCGATCTGCGTGATGGTCGCGATCGCCAATCCGGCCTTCCTGCAGCCATCGACGCTTGTGGATATCGGCCGGGCCAGTGTCGTGATGGGGCTGTTCGCGCTCGGCGTCTTCGTCATTCTCGCCGCCGGCGGCATCGACGTGTCCTTCACGGCGATCGCGGCCTTCACCATGTATTCCCTGACGGTTCTGGTTCAGAACCATTTCCCAAGCATGCCGATTGCCGTCATCATCCTGATCGCGACGGTTGGCGGGGCTCTGCTCGGCATGATCAACGGACTTCTGGTCCACCATCTCAAGGTGCCGTCGCTGATTGTCACTATCGGCACGCAATACCTGTTCCGGGGTTTCCTCCTGTCCTTCATCGGCACGGTCTGGATCATGTCGCTGCCGCCGCAGATGGGAGCATTCGGCCGCCTTCCGCTGTTGCAGTTCGAATCCGCCAATGGCGCTACGATCACCCTGCCCTTCTATTTCCTGGTTCTGCCGATCGCCGCAGTCGTCACATGGTTCATTCTCAACCGGACACTGATGGGCCGCGCGATCTTTGCGATGGGTGGCAATGCGAATATCGCCAGCCGGCTGGGATACGATCTGCGCAAGGTGCATGTATTTCTGTTCGGCTATGCCGGCGCATTGGCAGGCCTTGCCGGCATTATTCACGTCTGCGCCAACCGGCAGGCCAATCCCTTTGACCTCGTCGGCACCGAAATCAACGTCATCGCCGCAGTGGTGCTCGGCGGCGCCAAGATCACCGGCGGCACGGGCACCGTGCTCGGTACGATACTCGGTGTGCTTCTCATCGTCGTCATCAACAGCGTGCTCGTGCTGGTCGGAATTCCCAGCACCTGGCAGCGGCTTGTGGTCGGCGTCTTCATCCTGCTGGCCGCGGCGTTCTTCGTGACGCGCCAGCGCAAGAAATAGCTTTCCCGGAGGACCCACTGATGAAAAAATTTCTCAACGATCCCGCAAACTTCGTCGACGAGATGCTGGATGGCATCTACCGCGCCCATCCCGGTGTCACCTACGTGGCCGACGACCGGCGCTGTATGGTGACCTCGCGGCCGAAGACCGGAAAGGTTGGCATCGCGACCGGCGGCGGCTCGGGCCACCTGCCACTGTTCCTTGGTTACGTCGGTGACGGCATGCTGGACGGTGCGGCCGTCGGCGGCGTTTTCCAGTCGCCAAGTTCCGAGCAGATGTATCAGGTCACCAAGGCGATCGATCAGGGTGCCGGCGTTCTCTATATCTACGGCAATTACAGCGGCGACATCATCAATTTCGACATGGCCGCCGAACTGGCCGATCTCGACGACATCAAGGTCAAGCAGTGCATCGGCAATGACGACGTTGCATCGTCGAAAGTCGGCGAGGAGCACAAGCGCCGTGGCGTTGCCGGCATCTACTTCGTCTACAAGACGGCGGGCGCGGCTGCAGCCGAAGGCCTTTCGCTTGATGAAGTACACCGGATCGCGGAAAAGGCGAGGCTTCGCACCCGCACCATGGGTGTCGCGCTTTCCAGTTGCGTCGTGCCGGAAATCGGCCACGCCACGTTCTCGATCGGTGAGGACGAGATGGAAATCGGCATGGGCATCCATGGCGAACCGGGCATCTCGCGCAAGAAGCTTGCGGCAGCGGATGCCGTCATCGACGAAATGATGGAACGCATATTCTCGGAGACGGACTACAAGTCCGGCGACGAGGTCGCGGTATTGATTAACGGGCTCGGCGGCACGCCGCTGGAGGAACTCTACATCCTCTTCCGCCGCGTTGCTCAACTGCTCGAGGAGCGCGGCGTCACTGCCAAGCATGTCTGGGTCGGCGAGTTCGCGACGTCGATGGAAATGGCTGGCTCGTCTGTCTCCATCCTGCATCTGGATGCGGAACTGGACCGGCTCGTCGCGGCCCCTGCCAACACGCCCTTCTTCAAACATATCTCTGCCTGAGGACAAGCACATGGACGCCATTACAGCATCCGACCTGATACGCCTGTTCGAGGCCTGGAAGCAGCTTTTCGCAGAGCAGCGGGAGTTTCTGATCGCTCTCGACGGCAAGGTCGGCGACAGCGATCTGGGCATCACCATGGCCAAGTCTTTCGCTGCAGCGGCCGAGGCTGTTGCTGTCGAAGGCGAGGCTGCAGGGATCGCCAAGCTTCTGCGCACTGCGGGTGCGGTCATGGCGCGAACGGCACCCTCGACGATGGGCACCCTCACCGCGACCGGTTTCCTGCGCGCCAGCAAGGCTGTCGATACTGCAACTTCTCTTGGAGCGGCCGAAATGGCGGCATTCTGGGCAGCTTACCGTGACGGCATCGCCGAACGCGGCAAGGCCAAAGTTGGCGACAAGACGATCATCGACGTTCTCGACCCAGCGGTACGGGCACTCGAACAACAGGCGTTCAACAACGCCACGTTGTCGGCAGCTCTTTCTGCCGCGGCCGACACGGCGGAGCAAGCCTTGGAAAACACCAAGACGATGGTTGCACAGCATGGCAAGGCTGCAGCCTTCCAGGAAAAGACCGTCGGGTTGCAGGACGCGGGTGCAACGGTCGGTGCGCTTATTCTCAGAAAGCTGAGCGACTTCGCATCCGCATAAACTCCGGAAAACTGATCTCCCCGAATGAGGCGAGACACCACGCACCTGCTCCACCGGACAGGTGCGTGGTGTTTCAGACGGCGAGAAAACCACCATCATCGGCTGCGACTTGACCGGATCGCTTCAGGCAGCGAGTGCGAGTTCGGTCAGCGTAATCGTCGGTGCTACCGCGTTGACGCGAATACCGTACGGGCCGAATTCCTTGGTATGCGCACGCGTTGCTCCCTCAAGATATGCCTTCGGAGCCGCGTAGCAGAGGTGCTCGGCAAAACCTCGGTGTCCGGCAATTGAGGTGATATTGACGATTGCGCCGCCACCTCCGGCCGCGGCCGAACTCCTGGCAGGTAATGAGAGCCGCTCGCAGGTTAATGCCAATGATGGCATCATAACCGGCCTCCGTCATATCGAAACTAGACCCCAGCACATTGATACCGGCACTGTTGATGAGGAAGTCGGGGGTGCCCGCCTCTGCCATCGCCCGTCGTGTTGCTGCCGGATCAGAGAGATCGACTGTGACAGAGCGCCCGCCTATTTCGGCCCGCAAGCTGTCGAGATCGGAGGCAGTACGGCTGAGAGCGATCACCTTGGCACCGCGCTCCGCCATGATTCTGCGCAGGCCCAGCCGATGCCCTTGCCGGCACCGGTCACGATCAAGGATTTACCTGGGAACTGCATGAGATGGTCCTTTCGATATAATAGTGCGGCAGCGAACTAGTGCGTGCTAGTTTGCAACAATGGCTCGATGTCGTTGCGCACCTCGCGTGCGAGTGACTGGATCTGCAGAAATGCCCGGTAGCGGGCGTCGTGCAGGGCGCGGACTGGTCCGGATGCCGGTTCGCTGCGACCGGCAACGGTCGACATGCCAGGCATGGCCGCCTGCAGGTCGGGATAGGTGCCTGCCGCAACGGCGGCGAGCATTGCTGATCCCAACAGCACCGGTTCGGAGCAGGCCGTGACCTCGACCGGGATCCCGGTGGCATCGGCCAAGATCTGGCGGGTCAGCCTGTGCGTGCCGGCACCGCCGGAGACTGAGATCGTCGAGATCGGCACACCGTTTTCGGCCTGGGTCTCAACGATCTGGCGCAGCCCGTATCCAAGGCCGCAAAGGCCGGCGACATAGATTGCGACGAGGCTTTCGTCGCTGTTTTCCATGCCGAGCCCCATGAGAACTGCGCGCGCCGAGGGATCGGCAAACGGGGCACGATTGCCGAGAAATTCCGGCACGATGTTCAACTGTCCAGCCAGACGCACGGACTGTGACGGATCATCCACTGATGCCAAGGCATGTGAAGCCAACCACTGCGGCAGGCCGAGACCATCGCGCGCCGCTTCCTCCTTGGCTTTGGCGGCACGGGGATGCAGGGCAAGCAACTGGTCGATGGCCGCGCCGGCTGCCGATTGGCCACCTTCGTTGAGCCACATGCCGGGCACCATTGCGGAATAATAGGGTCCCCAGACGCCAGGTACGAATTTTGCTTCGGTTGTGGTGGTCATCGTGCAGGACGAGGTCCCGAACACATAGCCAAGGCAGGTGGCGGCATCCTGCGCGCCCCCCTGCGCAGCGACCGTACCGATGCCGCCCGCATGTGCATCGATCAGCCCTGCCGCAACGGAGGTACCAGGTAGCAGACCCATCGCATCCGCAGCCTCGGGGGTCAATCCAGCTGCGAGAGGCGTCCCGGGGTGAACAATGCGCGCGCCGATACGTCTGAAGCCTTCGGCGGCGAGGTCTTCCAGGCCGATTTCCCTGAAATAGCTCTCGTCCCAGCGATCCTCGTGGGCGAGATATGTCCATTTGCAGGTAACCGTGCAGGAGGATCGCTCCAGCGCGCCGCTCGCTTTCCAGGTCAGGAAGTCGGTCAGGTCGAAAAAGTTGCGGGCACTCGAATAGACCTCAGGTCGGTTTTCCCGGAGCCAGAGCAGTTTTGGCGTTTCCATCTCCGGCGAAATTACCCCGCCGACATAAGACAGGACCGCATGATTGGTGGCGTTGATGCGCTGCGCCTGCCCAATCGCCCGGTGGTCCATCCAGACGATGACGTCACGCTCGGGATGGGCGGGATCGCCGACACCGCCAACTGCGCCTTCGACCACGAGCGAACAGGTCGCGTCGAAACCGAGACCGACAGCGCTTGCCGGATCGATACCCGCAGCCGCAACGGCGTCCCGGATAGCGGTACAGACGGCGACCCAGATCTGCGCGCTCGACTGCTCGACATGGCCATGGTCGTCACGAAAAATGAGGATGTCCTTCTTGGCAGAAGCCAGCATCGTGCCGGCGGCATCAAAAATCCCCGCGCGCGCTGATCCCGTGCCGACGTCAACGCCGATAAAGTGCATTCCCATGACATCCTCCGTTCTGCTGATGATGCGATCAATGTTGAGCCGCCAAAAAAGGCGGAATTCTTGCAGCGCTTCGCCGCTCGCCACTCGTTGGCGCTGATATTAAATTCCCTCGTCGACGCGAAGAAGGTCGTGAGATCGACATTTAATGCGTTACCGCCTCGATACCAATATCCTGAGTAACATCACGAAGCCCGAGCCATCGGTGGCACTAATGACATGGCTGGAGGAACAGACCGACGAAGATCTTTATATCGCTTCGCAGACTGTGGCTGAAATCCACAAAGGCGTCTTGGAGAAGCCAACAGGCAAGAAGCGAACTTCTCTTAAGACCGGTTTGTCGGCGACGATGGGCCGCAGCGTCATTTTGCCAATCGTATCCTACCCTTTGACGAAACGGCGGCTTTCATATGGGCGCGATTGATGGCTGAGGGGAAAGCAAGCGGGCGATCGCGTAGTGGCCTTGATACCATCATCGCGGCCACCGCTCAGGCGAACGGATGCATCGTCGTGATCACAATGAGAAGAACTTTCACGGTATACAAATAATCAACCCGCTTCGTACCGGCGAGGACTGAACCACAACTACTCGCCTTGAACGGACTATCGGCACATACTTTCACGACCCATTTCGTTTGAGTAGCAATATAATCAGGTACCCACTATGATCGCGGCTTCCCTAGCCATTGGCCGCAGCATCCCAGCTTGCCATCGCCGACCTGACGGCCCCACGGATCGATGCGACCGATACGCCATCGCGGGCTTGGATCGAGACGCCGAGCAAGATTGCATCGTAGAGTGAGACCAAAGAGGAAACGTCGGTTACCACGCTCAGCGCACCGCTCGAAACGCCATCAGCAATGCAGTCGGCGATCGCTCTTCGAGTTTCGTCGCGGTGACCCCCAGTCAAGGCTTGCAACGTCGCTCCCGCCTCTGAGAGGATCGTCGCAGAAAGGGTGAGCATGCAGCCGGACGGATGAGATGTCTCTGTCTGGACCGTTACCGAAGCAAGAAGCGCCTGTTCAAGACGTTCACGCGGCGGAAGGCTCGTGTCGCGAAGAGCTACCACCACGCCACCATGCATATCCATATACCGTTGCAAGCTCTCACGAAAAAGCCGCTCCTTCGAACCGAAGGCCGCGTAGAAACTCGCTGAAGAAATTCCCCCCATGGCGATCCGCAGTCGATCCGTCGAGGCTCCCTCATAGCCATGCTGCCAGAACAGAAGCATCGCATGCGTCACTGCTTCGTCGCGATCGAAACGCCTTGGCCTACCAGTTCTCGCCATCCTTGTCCGCCCTCTACTTGTAGAGCGATCATTCCATATCTGCTTGACAAAGCAAAGCCTATGATGCGACTTCCGGAACGATATATCCAAAAAATAAGGAAAATCATGGCAGATACTTTTGCAATCCAGCGCAGGAAACCGTTTGCGGCGCCGCAGGAGCATCTGCCCGTGGGAGCATTGCTCGTATTGGCCATGACGGGTTTTACCGCGATCCTGACGGAAACCTTACCCGCAGGCCTTCTGCCGCAGATGGCTGAGGGTCTGAACGTTTCGCAGTCGCTGGCGGGTCAGACCGTCACTGTTTATGCCGTTGGTTCACTCCTCGCTGCTATCCCGCTGACATTGTGGACGCAGGGCTGGCGACGCAAGCCGGCTCTGCTCCTTGCAATTGCCGGTTTCCTGATTTTCAACACCATCACGGCTCTATCGACATCCTATGCCATTACACTTGTAGCTCGTTTCTTGGCAGGCATGGCCGCGGGGCTTGGATGGGGTATTGTCTCGGGCTATGCGCGACGAATGGTGATCGAGCCCCTACAGGGAAAGGCGCTGGCGATTGCAATGGTAGGTACGCCTCTGGCGCTGGCGCTTGGGGTTCCCGCTGGCGCTTTCTTCGGCGCCACGGTCGGATGGCAATCGGCGTTTCTCTTCATGTCCGCGACGACCTTGCTTCTGTTCATTTGGGTTATCTGGAAGATGCCAGATTTTCCGGGGCAACCCGCTGAGCGGCGGCTCTCTCTTACCGGGGTCATGCGGACATCGGGGGTACGAACCGTTCTCACTGTGTTGTTTCTGTGGGTCACCGGCCACAATATCCTATATACCTATGTTACGCCTTTCGCGGCACTTTCTGGCATGAACGATGACATCGATGTGCTGCTTCTCGCGTTCGGACTGGCGGCAATCGCTAGTATTTGGTTCACAGGGGTGTTGATTGATCGGATGTTGCGCGCACTTGTTCTCGGTAGTCTCATCGCCTTCTGTGCGACGGCCCTCTCCCTGGCATTGTTTGCTACCTCTACACCGCTCGTGATCGCGGCCATGGTTGTCTGGGGTCTCTCTTTCGGTGGTGTCGCCACGCAGCTACAGACAGCGCTTGCCGATGCGGCTGGTGACGGAGTGGATCTGGCCAATGCCATGCTGACCACCATGTGGAACAGCGCGATTGCCGCAGGCGGGCTGATCGGTGGCATTTTGCTCGGCCATAGCGGTGTGGATAGCCTCGCCTGGGCGGCTCTTCTGCTGGCAGCAGCAGCCTTGATAATTGCCACGACAGCTCGCACGCACGCATTCGTACCGGGTCCTCGGACCCACAAATTTTCCTGAGGAATAAAGTCCATGAAAGCTTACCAGATCGGCAACCAGAATGGTCTCGAGTGCCTGACCGCAGTCAATCGTCCGGATCCAGTTGCCGCGCCAGGGCAGGTTGTCGTCGCACCGCGATTGATCAGTCTGATCAGCCGCGATGTGCAGATCCTGCGCGGAGTTTACGGACCGCGCCAGTCACCCGACCGGATCCCAATGTCGGAAGGCGTTGGTGTCGTTGTCTCTGTTAGCGAGGGCGTCGATAACGTCGCACAGGGTGACCGTGTCGTGTGCGGACACTTCGCCGGATGGCTCGACGGCCCCTTCCGGGCAGACGTCTTCTCTCACGACGTCGGCGTGACACACAATGGCTGGCTGGCAGAGCGGGTTGTCCTTCCAGCAGAGGCGCTAATCCGCGTCCCAGACAATTTCGACGATACACGCGTTGCCGGGCTTGCTTCTGTCGGCCTTACGGCATGGAATGCGCTTCTTGAGGTTGCGAAGGTGAAGGCAGGCGAGCTTGTCGTGTGCCTGGGTACTGGCAGCGTGTCACTCTTCGCCTTGAAACTCGCGACGGCGCTCGGTGCGCGTGTCGCGATCACATCTTCCAGCGACGCCAAACTGGCCGTCGCAAGAGATATGGGCGCCGACATTCTCATCAACTACCTTACCCATCCCGAATGGGCCGCGGAACTGATGGCGCAAACCGGCGGCGTAGGCGCGGACATCATCATAGAGACCGGCGGTCAAGATACATTGGGGCAATCAATTGCGGCTGCCGCTGCCAACGCGCGTATTGTCATTATCGGCGTGACGCCTGGCACCACGTCGCCAATTCCGGACTATACCGCGCTCATTCTGCGCAACGTCACCATTCGCGGCATCGCCAACGGCAATCGAAGCATGTTCTCCGATCTTCTTGCCGCGATAGATCGTCTTGGAATCGAAACATTCATCGACTGCACCTTCCCGTTCGACAAGGCGAAGGAGGCTGTTGCCTATTACGCCGAAGGAAAGCATATCGGGAGAGTGATGATATCGATGCCGGGCTGATGACAGCAAAAAACCGGCGAGTGGCTGATCGGACGTGCGCGATTGTCGACAGCGGGGCACTTAATATGAAAATGGTCACTCAACTTAAGAATTTTGCTCGGATCTGATTACTTAATGTGAGAATCAGACGATCGACGCAATCGACGGTGTTCTGCTGTGAGTGAGCAATTCCCTCGCATTGGGATGAAGCGTGCCAACGCGCAGTCGCGATTCGAGAGTTACTGAAAGGCCGCACTGGCAGTGGGTAGGCATACTCTGAGACGAGCCGCCTCGCATGCCGAGGATGACTCGACGGTAATCTCTGTATGGAGCTCTTGAACGGATCTGAACCTCTGCCCTACGGTTGCGCCTTTAGCGCCGATTAAACGGCATGCTGCTGGACGCTCAGCCCACCATCGACGGTCAGGCATGTCGCATTCATGAACGGGCATTCGTCGGAAATCATGAACACGGCTGCCATGGCAATTTCCTCCGGCGAGGCGATCCGCCCGCCCGGATGGAGTTTCATCGTCTCGGCCCTGGCAGCTTCCGGATCGGCGAAGCCGTTCCAGTAGTCGATGACCTTTTGGGTTGCGACGTAACCCGGCGCAAGCGCGTTCACCCGCACATTTTTCGGCGCATACTCCAGACCCAGAGACTTTGTCATGCCAAGCAGCGCGTGCTTGGCCAGCGGATAGGGAAATGTATGCGGTATGATGGTGAAGGCGTGGGTTGATGCGATATTGAGGATCACGCCACCGCCCGTCTCGATCATCCCCGGCAGCACCGCCTTGCAGCAGTTCCACGCGCCCTTGAGATTGATGTCGAAGCAGCGGTTCCATTCCTCATCGGACGTTTCGAGGGGTTCAGCAAAGACGTTGACACCGGCATTGTTGACGAGCGCGTTGATCACCCCAAGTTCATTTGCTGCCTGCTGAACCGCGCTGGCAATAGCCCCGGCATCGGTGATATCCGCCGACAGCCAGGCGACTTTGCCGCCCCCCTGCTTCATCGCCGACGCCTCGCATTCCAAAAGGTCGCCATCGCGATCAATGAGGTAGAGCGCCGCTCCCTCGCGTAGAAAAGCCTTTGCTGTCGCAAGGCCGATGCCCTGCGCTGCGCCGGTCACGAATATTCGCTTGTCCGCAAGCCGTCCCGTCATCGTCTGCTCCTTACCACTCTGCAAAGCTGCCGTCGGGATGGCGCCAGATCGGATTGCGCCAACGGTGACCTTCCTTGGCTCGTTCAATCACATAGGCTTCGTCAACCTCAATACCGAGGCCCGGGCCTTGAGGAATGGCGACGAAACCGTCGGCATAAGCGAAGACATTCTTGTTGACCAGATAATCGAGGATGTCGTTCGATTGGTTGTAATGGATGCCGAGGCTCTGCTCCTGGATAAATGCGTTGTAGCTGATGGCGTCAATCTGCAGGCAGGCCGCAAGCGCAATCGGTCCAAGCGGGCAGTGCGGTGCAAGCGCCACGTCATAGGCCTCGGCCATGGCCGCTATCTTTCGGCATTCAGTTATGCCCCCCGCATGGGACAGATCCGGCTGGATGATATCAACGAAACCGTCCGATAGCACTTGCTTGAAATCCCAGCGCGAATAGAGACGCTCCCCGAGTGCTATCGGCGTCGAGCAATGGTTGGCGATTTCCTTAAGCGCTTCCCTGTTCTCCGAGAGAACCGGTTCCTCGATAAACATCAGCTTGTAAGGCTCAAGTTCCTTTGCAAGCACCTTTGCCATCGGCCTGTGAACGCGCCCGTGAAAATCGACACCAATACCGATATTCGGCCCGACCGCCTCGCGGATCATGGCGATCGTCTCGACCGCTTTCTCCACCTTCTCGTTCGTATCGACGATCTGCATTTCCTCGCAGCCGTTGAGCTTGATTGCCTGAAAGCCCTGCGCCACCACGTCCTTGGCATTCTTCGCAACGTCGGAAGGACGATCGCCGCCGATCCAAGAATACACCTTGATGCGGTCGCGCAGCTGGCCGCCGAGAAGCGAGTGGATTGGCTGGCCGAGAGCCTTACCTTTGATGTCCCACAACGCCTGGTCGATTCCGGCAAGTGCTGACATATGGATGGCGCCGCCCCGGTAGAACCCGCCACGATAGAGCACCGTCCAGTGATCCTCGATCAGGAAGGGATCCCTGCCGATCAGGTAATCCGCCATCTCCTCAACGGCGGCCTGAACCGTTAGAGCGCGACCTTCGACGACCGGTTCGCCCCAGCCGACGATGCCTTCGTCGGTCTCGATCTTCAGGAACAACCAACGCGGAGGAACAATATAGGTGGTAAGCTTGGTGATCTTCATGAGATTGTTCCGATCAGGCGAGAATGAGGTCGGCCGCCTTGCCGGCGGCGGCAAGAACGGCGGCATTGGTGTTGCCGCTGACGATAGTGGGCATAAGCGAGGCGTCTATGACGCGCAGACCGCGCGTTCCCCGGACCTTGAGATCCATGTCGAGGACCGCGTCCGGATCGTCGTCGCGGCCCATTTTGCAGCTTCCAACGGGATGGTAGCCGGTCTTCACCGTTCGTTTGCAGTGGGCGGCGATTGCCTCATCGCTCACCACGTCTGCACCTGGGAAAATCTCCTTGTCGATGAGTTCCCGCATCGGCGATGCCGAGAGCACCCTGCGGGCAAAGCGGAAGCCTTCGATCGTCAGCTTCAGGTCGTCGGGGTGAGCAAAGATCTGGGTATCAACGATTGGATCGTCAAACGGATCGCTCGAGGCAAGCGTTACCGAGCCCCGCGCCTTGGGTCGTAGCAGCAGAGAGTTTATCGTCACGCCGTCGCCGGGTTCGGTTCCCATCACATCGCGGTCAAGATAGACAGTCGGAACACAAAACATCTGGATGGTCGGCCGATCGTTGTTGCCTTCCGGATCGTAGAAGGCGCATGTCTCGACACCTGTCGTCGAGACGGGACCGGACTTGAACAGCAGGTACTGCAGGCCGGCCTTGATCATCGGCCAGCCGCGGTCCTGCTTGTAGTAACCAAAAGCTCCCTTGGTCGTCGCGACCACCGGGCATTCGTAGTGATCCTGAAGGTTCCGGCCGACGCCGGGCAGCGCCACTTTTGTCGTAATACCGTGCTTTGCAAGTTCGCGCTGCGGGCCAATGCCGGAAATCATCAGCAGCTTCGGCGTCTGGTAGGCGCCGGTCGCAAGGATGACTTCCGTTCCCGCCCGGGCAGATTTGGGGGTGCCGTTCTGCACGTAATCGACGCCGACGGCACGATCGCCGTCCATGCGAACGCCGGTCACGGTCGCGCCCGTCTCAATAGTTAGGTTCGGATCGTTTATGACAGGCGCCAGAAAGGCATCGACGGCGCTCGACCGCTTGCGGGTCTGCCAGTCGATCGTATGCTGCATGAAACCGACGCCGAATTGCGCGGCACCGTTGAAATCCGGGTTGTAGGGGATACCCATGCCCTGCAGCGTCTTTATATAGGTGCGGGTCATCGGGCTGGTATGGCCGAGATGCGAGATCTTCAGCGGACCGCCGACGCCGTGATAGTCACCGGCAAGATGGTCGTTGTCCTCCTGCGCCTTGAAGTAGGGAAGCAGGTCCCGATAGGACCAGGAATCGTCGTTGTCGGATCCGGGCGCCGTCACAAGTTCATTCCACAGATCGAAGTCGGCCGCCTGCCCGCGCATATAGACCATCGCGTTGACCGTGCTGCCGCCGCCCAACACCCTGCCCTGCGGCACGATTGGGCCGCGCCCGTCGAGCTGCGGCTGTGGCGCCGTCTTGTGCATGGAAAGATAGGTGTCCTTCGCCAGGAACTTCATGTAGCCGGCGGGAAAGTTCATGATCGGGTTGGGTTTGGCCGGACCGCGTTCCAGCAGCAGCACCCGTGCCCCGCCATCGGCGACAAGACGCGCGGCCACCACGCAGGCGGAACTGCCTCCACCGACGATGATAAAGTCGAACGGGCGTTCCTCAGACATTTCTTCTCCTCGGGGATATGCGCACGGTCAAATCTCCTGCGGCCGAAGCCGGATGCTGCCCGACAATCGCTGGCCGGGCTTCAGGACCTGGAGATCGCCGAGATCCGGCAGGTTATGGCTGTTTGCGAGGTGCGACATCGGCTCAAAGCAGAAATAGTCGCGTTTGAACTGCGGGTCGAAGTCGGTGTCAGAGACGAAGATAAAGGCATGCCGGAAGATCGGATCGGCCGTCAGGTGAAGTTTCGTGCCATGTTCGGGCCAGAATATCGTCGCTTCGCCGGACCATTGCTCCAAACCGTTGTTGACCCATCGCTGCGGCAGAGCCAGGGCCTCGCTGAAATCGAGATCGGCCGGGATGTCCGTCGCCTCGCCCGGAAGCCAGCCTTCGACCTCGGTCCAAAATTTCCGCGCCGGTGCTAGCAGCGTCGTTTCGGGCGTCAACGGAAAATAGGGATGCCAGCCGAGCCCGAACGGCAAGGCTTTCTCGCCCGCGTTCTCGACGGACAGGGTGAGCTCCAGCCCGTCGTCTGTTAGCATAAAGGTCTGCTTGGCGCGGTAGGTATAGGGCGTATGCCCACCCGGCTGTTGGGCAAAGCTCATCACGACCCTGTCGTCCGCCTGTTCGTCGAGCGACCATTCTGACTGCCAGCCTTCGCCATGCAGGTAATGGGGATCCCAGTCCGTGTTGGGGCTGAAATGATACTCCTGCCCGTCGAACGCGAAACGATTGCCTTTCACCCGGTTTCCGAAGGGGACAAGGGGATAGCAAGACGATGAGAGCGCATCTGCTTCGGCGGGAGCATCCCGCAGCAGCGGCACGCGGCCATTCTTGTCATCTTTCCAGAAGCCGACGATCAGTCCGCCAGCGGTCGATACACGCAGCGAAAGAGAGCCAACCTTTAGACCCAAGACTGCCATGCCGGCTTTATCCCTTGTTGCGCGAAAGGCTGCGCTTGATCGCCTGGATATTGGCGAGCACCGCAATGACGATGATCAATCCCCGCACCACCTGCTGGAAGAACGGATTGATGCCCAGAAGAACGAGACCATTGCCGATCAAGGTAATGACCAGAACTCCGAGAAGCGTTCCGAGCATGGAACCGCGGCCGCCCGACAGCGCCGTGCCGCCGACGACGACCGCCGCGATCACGTCGAATTCCAGCCCGCTGGCAGCCGTGGCGTTGCCGGAGCCGAGCCGCGAGACGAGGAGAATGCCGGAGATTGCAGCCATCGCGCCTCCAATGGCAAAAAGCGCCACCCGGATCCGCGACACGTTGATACCGCTCAGAAATGCCGCATGGGCATTGCCGCCGACGGCAAAGACGGAGCGTCCGAATGCCGTCTTGCGGCTGACGAAGGCAAAGACCCCAAACAGGATGAGCATGATGATCGCTGCCGGAGGAATGCCGAAGAGCGAACGGTCGAGCGCATCCAGCATGTCGTTGCGGCCGATCGAGACCGGCAGCGCGTCCGTCACGAACAGGGCCGTTCCGCGCAACGCGCTCCACATGCCAAGTGTGGCGACGAAGGAGGGCACGTCGAAATAGGCGCGCAATATGCCAGGTATCGCGCCGAGCAGTGCGCCAAAGGCAATCGCCAGCACAAAGGCCAAGGGAGTCGGCACGCCCATCTGGAGCAGGAACGCAAGCTCGACCGAGATGAAGGCCACCATCGGACCAACACTCACGTCGATTTCGCCGGCGATGATGATCAGCGTCACGGCCCAGGCCGCGATTCCAATCGTTGCCGCATCCCGCAGGATATTGACTTGGTTGTTGAACGAGATGAAGCCCGGCGCTGTTAACGCGAAAATCACGTAGAGAACGACGATCGCGAAGAACAGGCTGATCTCGTTCATATGCTGCGAGAACGTGAACCGCGGCGCCTTCGCCTTTTCAGGAGCCGCCGGCTTGGCAGCATGGTCGAGTGACATCTTATGTCTCCCTCAATGTCCGGTAATGCAGGCCGCCATCAAGCTGTCCTGATCGATGTTGGGTGATTTGAATTCTTCCTGCAGCGCGCCATCTCTCAAAACGACGACGCGGTCGCAGACAAGCGGCAGCTCCTCGATTTCGCTGGAGACGAAGATGATGCTTCGGCCTTCAGCGGCGAGCTGGCGGATGATCGAATAGATCTGTGCCTTGGCCTCGATATCAACGCCGCGGGTCGGCTCGTCGAGAAGGAGGACGCTGCTGCCGGCATAGACCCAGCGACCGATCACAACTTTCTGCTGGTTGCCGCCGGACAGCGTGCCGATCGGCGTATCCGTGCGTGCCGTCTTGATATGGAGGCGGTCGATGATTTTGCGGGTCGCTTCAGCCATCCGGCGCGACGACAGGATACCGTTGCTGCTGACGCCGGCGAAGTTGGTGGACAGCGTGTTCTCGTCGACGCCGAGAAGCGGCACAACGCCCTCTTCCTTGCGGCTCTCAGGCGTATAACCGAATCCGCGCCTGACCATTTGCCTGTAACCGGCCGAGCGCACAGACTTCCCCCCTGCCAGAACATCGCCGGCATCGAAGCGGCGTACGCCCATGATCGCCTGCAGCAGCTCTGTCCGTCCCGCGCCGAGAAGTCCGGCAATGCCCAGAACCTCGCCTTTCCTGAGCGAGAAGGAAATCGACGAGAGCTTCGGCGCGAGTGCCAGATCCCGGACCTCGAGCACGACCTCGGCTTGGCTTCTGTCTTCCAAAGCGGCGGCCTGAACGCTTTCCGAACCGAGCATAAGGCGAACAATCTCGCGCGTATCGGCTCCCTTGACGTCAACCGTATCGATGATCCGGCCGTCGCGCATGATTGTTGCCGAATGAGCGATCTGGCGGATTTCATTCATCCGGTGGCTGACGTAGATCACGGCGATTCCCTGCGCCGCGACCCTGGTCACGGCCGCCATCACCTTCTCGGCCTCGGCCGCCGCCAGCGAACTCGTCGGCTCATCCAGGATGACGAGCTTCGGTTTTCCCAGCATGGCCCGGGCGATTTCAAGAAGCTGCCGTTCGGCGGGACTGAGGCCCGCGACCAGACGGTCCGGCGGGAGATCGAGCCCGAGACGGCCCATCGCGTCTGCCGCTTCCGCTTCCATCGCCGCATACTGGATGACGCCGCCCTTGCGCGGCCATCGTCCGAGAAAGAGATTTTCGGCAAGCGTCATGCCGGGAACGAGGCTGAGCTCCTGGTAGACGACGCGCACCCCCTTCTTAAAGGATTCCTGCGCACGGCCGGAGCCGGTCTGAGTGAGCTCGGAACCGTCGACCAGCACTGTACCGCTGTCTGGGATTTCGGCGCCCGTCAGCATGCGGATCAGCGTCGACTTGCCCGCGCCGTTCTTGCCGAGCAGCGCTCTCACTTCGCCCGGCGCCACGTTGAACGTGGCATTGTCGAGCGCCAGCACACCAGGGTAACGCCGCGTACATCCATTGACGGACGCGACCGCGGAGATGTCTGCCGGCCTTGTCTGGGAAACAGAGGTCATCGATCTTTCCGTTGAAAAAGACGGCGCCGAATTGCCGGCGACATCTGACGGCTTGCGTCCAGGGGAAACCTGGAGGTCATAGGATTATCGCCCGGGATCAAGGAATGCCGTCGGCATGCGCCTTCAGCCAGGCCTTGCCGTCATCGGCGGACTTGTAGACGTCGATATCATACGGGACCCTGATCCCTTCCGGAGGCTGGCCGTCGATCGACTTCACCGCCTGCGCCAGCGCAAGCTTGCCAAGGCCCTGGCCGGAAATATCGACGACCGCCTTGATCACTGAAAAATCGGAAAGCTCCTGGGCGATCTCGGTCGTCATGTCGCCACCGAAGACAACGACCTTGCCGGTCTTGCCCTGGCTCTTGACGGCTCGAGCAGCACCTAGAGTGGCGCCGCCGGCCTCGCCAAAGAAGGCGTCGATATCCGGATTGGAAGACAGCATTGTGCTGGCCACGGAAATCGCCTTGTCCAGAACTGCACCTTCCTGATTGGCAACGATCTGTGCGCCCGGCACCTTTGCCTTCAGCGCCTCCTCGAAGCCTTTACGCCGTGTGACGCAGACCTCGACGAATTCGCAGTTGAGCACGGCGATCTTGGGCGCCTCGTTTTTTGCCCCGATGAAATACTCTGCCGCCGCATCGCCGAGCTTGTGGCCGAACTCGAAGGGATCCCCGACCGCGTAGGCCGAGATATATTCCTTCATGTCCGCATCGTTGAGGCAGGTGTTGTAGCAGACGACCGGAATGCCGGCGTCATGGGCGCGGCGGATGGCCCGGTAGGAACCATCTGCTGAGACCGGAGAGACGATGATCGCCTGCACGCCGGCCGAAATAAGCGAATCGATGAAGGAGGATTCCTTGCTGACGTCGCCCTGGGCGTTGGTCTCGACGATGTCGAGCTTGCGGCCTGCGTCCGTGGTGCCGGTCTGGATGCCCTTGCGAACGCCGGCGTAAAAGCCCTGGGCGTCCATGTATATGGCACCGACCTTGAGATCTTCCTGCGCCATCACAGTCGTTGCCCCTGCGAGCACTGCAGCGGCCAGAAGCGCTGCCTGCCTGATGATCTTCATCTTCTCCTCCCTCGAATTGACGTCGATGCCGGCAATGCTCTCCATCGCTGGCGAATGGCAAAATAAGATCGGTCAGATATATGTCAATATAAATATGATTTATTTTTGGATTTGATCGGAAAACTGAGATCATCCATACTACTGATAGTGGCCGAGCGCTCGAGGCCAGTCCCGGATTAGAAGCGGAGCCGGATCGGGCGCCAGATACACGGATTAACGGAGAGCGGACCAAGTGAAGAGCGCGTCCATGACACGGATTTTGACAGAACATGGGGCACCGATTGCCCAGCGCGGCAAGCGAAGCGTGAGGGAGGCGCTGCTGCACTGTCTTGTCGAGATGGTCGTCTCGGGCGCCTTTCCGGAGAATGCCACGCTGCCGAATGAGGCGGAGCTGACGGAGAAGTTCAGCGTCAGCCGCACCAGCCTGCGCGAGGCGATGCAATATCTCTCGGCGCTCGGCATGGTGCGCTCGCGCACACGGGCCGGCACCATCGTGCTTCCACGCGAAAACTGGAACTATCTCGATCCGATCGTGCTCGACGTCATGCTGACCGTCGGCGGCGACGACGCCTTCTATTCCTCACTTATCGATGCCCGGCAGCTGCTCGAGCCCGCCGCTGCGGCACAGGCCGCAGCCAATGCCAATGCCCGGCAGCTCTATCAGATCTCCAAGGCTTTCGAGGACATGGTCGAGGCCAACTCCAGAGATACGGAAGACTGGAGCCGCGCCGACCTCGAGTTTCACACCGCGATCATCAATGCCAGCGGCAATTGGGTCTACCGCCAGTTCGCCAGCGCCATCCGCGCTGCCCTGCTCGCAAGCTTCCGGCTGACCAACCGCGCCAGCCAGAGCCACGAACAGGCGATCCTCACCCACCAGGACGTGCTGGAAGCAATCCGGATGCGCAGGCCAGACGCAGCCCGCCATGCGATGGAACAGCTCATTGGCGTTGCGCGAAGCGAAATGACAGATGCCCTGCGCCGAGCCCGCAAGGCTGCCGAAGTCACCGAGGGAAAATAACGAAAAGAAAAATCATACATATATGTTGACGCGTATGATATTTGATGGATAGTTGAGCTTCTACCGCGCGGAGGCACGCGGGCAAGAAGGAGGAAAATTCAATGCGTTCATTGAAGACATTGTTGCTGGCCAGCGCGGTCGCACTCGTGGCAAGCGCGTCCTGGGCGGCGGATGTGAAGATCGGCTTCGTCGTCAAGCAGGCCGAAGAACCATGGTTCCAGGACGAATGGAAGTTCGCCGAACAGGCCGCCACGGAAAAGGGCTTCACTCTGGTCAAGATCGGCGCCGAAGACGGTGAAAAAGTCCAGTCCGCGATCGACAACTTGGGTGCCCAGGGCGCCCAAGGCTTCATCATCTGCGTTCCCGACGTGAAGCTCGGCCCGGGTATCGTCGCGAAAGCGACCGCCAACGATCTGAAGCTGATGACCGTCGACGACCGGTTGGTCGGCGCAGATGGCAAGCCGCTGGAAGACGTCGCCCATATGGGTATCTCCGCCACCAAGATCGGCGAGACCGTCGGCCAGGCGCTAGTCGACGAGATCAAAAAGCGCGGCTGGGACATGAAGGAGGTCGGCGCGATACGGGTCTCCTACGACCAGCTTCCAACGGCAGTCGACCGTGTCGAGGGCGCGATCTCGGTGTTGAAAGCGGCCGGCTTCCCAGCTGAGAAAATCTACGATGCACCGCAGGCCAAGACGGATACGGAAGCCGCACTCAATGCCGCGACGACCGTGCTCAACAAGCATGCCAACGTTAAATACTGGGTAGCGTTCGGGCTGAACGACGAGGCCGTCCTCGGTGCGGTTCGCGCATCGGAATCGGTCGGTATTGCGACCGGCAATATCATCGGCGTGGGTATCGGCGGCGCGGAATCGGCGATCAACGAGTTCAAGAAACCCTCTGCCACCGGCTTCTTCGGCACCGTCATCATCTCGCCGAAACGTCACGGATACGAGACCGCTATGAACATGTACGAGTGGATCGCCAACGACAAGGCACCGCCGATGCTGACATTGACAGCCGGTTCGCTTGCGTTGCGCGGCGACTACGAGAAGGTCCGCAAGGATCTCGGCGTCGAATAAGGTCTCGCAAGAAATCCTTGCCCCGGCGGCGTCCGCGTTGCCGGGGCAGTTCTTTCATCCATGGGGCAATGATGGCTTTCCTCGAATTCCGGAATATTTCCAAGGGTTATCCCGGCGTCCAGGCTTTGTCCGACATTTCGTTTGCTGTCCAAAAAGGCGCGGTGCACGGGCTGATGGGTGAAAATGGTGCTGGCAAGTCCACGCTTATCCGCGTTCTCTCGGGCGACCAGTCGGCAGACGCCGGCAGCATTTCGATAGATGGCGAAGAGCAGCAATACCGGTCCGCCCGCGACGCTTTCCATGCCGGCGTGATCGTTATCCATCAGGAACTCCAGCTCGTCCCCGAGCTCACGGTCGCAGAAAACCTCTGGCTCGGTCGGTTCCCGGGCAAAGCCGGAGTGATCGACAGCCGCACCCTGATCGAAACGGTCCGGTCGAGGCTCGACGAGATTGGCATCGACGTCGATCCCAATGCGAAGGTCTCCACGCTTTCGATCGGCGCCCGCCAGATGGTGGAAATCGCCAAGGCCGTCATGCTGGAAGCGCGCGTCATCGCCCTCGATGAGCCGACCTCGTCCCTCTCTTCGCGCGAAAGCGAGATCCTGTTTTCGCTGATCGAGAAGCTGAAGGCCAGGGGCACAGTCATCCTTTATGTCTCCCACCGCCTGGACGAAATCTTCCGCCTCTGCGACAGCCTGACGGTGTTGCGCGACGGCAAACTCGCCGCCCATCATCCGGACGTCGCCGATACCACCCGCGAGCAGATCATTGCAGAAATGGTCGGACGCGAAATCAGCAACATCTGGGGCTGGCGCGAGCGTCCGCTCGGCGATGTCAGGCTCAAGGTGGAGAACCTCTCGGGTCCGCGGCTGCGCAACCCGGTGAGCTTTTCGGTGCGCAAAGGGGAAATCCTCGGGTTCTTCGGGCTGATCGGCGCTGGCCGCAGCGAGATGGCGCGGCTGCTCTATGGGGCCGACGAACGCCAGCAGGGAAGCGTCGGCATCGATGGCGTCGCTGTGGCTGCGAACAACCCGAAGGCCGCCATCAATGCCGGCATGGTCCTTTGCCCCGAAGACAGGAAGTTCGACGGCATCGTGCAGGGTCGTTCGATCGAAGAAAACATCGTTATTTCATCGCGCCGCCATTTCTCGCCCTTTGGCGTTCTGAGGCCGAAGAAAGAAGCGGCGCTGGCTGATCAGTTCATCGCCAAGCTTCGCGTGCGCACGCCCTCGCGCAAGCAGGACATCATCAACCTGTCGGGCGGCAACCAGCAGAAGGTCATTCTGGGCCGCTGGCTGTCGGAACAGGGGGTGAAGGTGCTCGTCATCGATGAGCCGACGCGCGGCATCGACGTCGGCGCAAAATCCGAAATCTACGAGATCCTCTACGATCTTGCCGCCAATGGCATGGCCATCATCGTCATCTCCAGCGAACTGCCGGAAGTCATGGGCATATCCGATCGCATCATGGTCATGTGCCAGGGTCGCGTTGCCGCGGATGTCACCCGCGACAATTTCGATGAACGTGCCATCCTCACCGCGGCCCTCCCCGACAAGAATGCCGCCGGCACCATTTAATCCAGGAACGATATCGATGAACGCGTTGAAAAAGATACTACTCGGCGAACAGGGGCTTGTGGTGATCTTCGCCGTCGCTTTCGTGATCGTGTCGATCTTCGTCCCGAACTTCCTGTCCGAGCGCAACATGCTCGGTCTGCTGCAGTCGGTAGTGACGATCGGCATCGTCGCCTGCACCATGATGTTCTGCCTGGCCTCGCGGGATTTCGACCTTTCGGTCGGGTCCACGGTCGCGTTCTCCGGCATGATCGCCGTGATGGTGTCGAATGCCTCCGGCTCGATCCTGCTCGGGCTTCTGGCGGCTCTTCTGGCTGGCAGCGCCGTCGGCTTCGTCAACGGGGTAGTCATCGCCAAGTTTCGCGTCAACGCCCTCATCACGACGCTCGCCACAATGCAGATTGTCCGTGGGCTCGCCCTGATCGCGTCGGATGGCCGGGCCGTTGGCATTAACGACCCGTCGTTCTACCAGCTGGCCCTCTCCCGTTTCTTCACCATCCCGACGCCGATCTGGATCATGATCGCTCTGTTCATCATCTTCGGCTTTGTGCTGAACCGCACGGTGTTCGGGAAAAATACGCTGGCGATCGGTGGCAACCCGGAAGCATCGAGGCTTGCCGGCGTCAACGTCGTACGGATGCGTATCTGGATTTTCGCGCTTCAGGGTCTGGTCTGTGCCATTGCGGGCATCCTGCTCGCCTCGCGCATCACCTCCGGCCAGCCGAACGCGGCAACAGGGCTGGAGCTCTCGGTCATTTCCGCCTGTGTGCTCGGCGGCGTCTCGCTTGCCGGCGGCCGCGCCGCGATGACCGGCGTCATCGTAGGCGTTCTCATCATGGGTATCGCGGAGAACGTCATGAACCTGCTCAACATCCAGGCCTTCTACCAGTATGTCGTACGCGGTCTGATCTTGCTGATCGCAGTGCTGCTGGACAACATGCGCTCGACTGCCGCCGGACGTGGCCGAGCGTGAAAGACCTGAAGAAAGGTGAGTAGCAAGCGATGTTTAGCTAGTTCCATCGTGAACGCCTTGATGGGAGCTGAACCACCGACCCGCTGGACGTAGTTGCCGTTGGCCTCTTATAGCAGTGACGCCAATGCCTTGGCGGTCGAGGATATGAGGTAGGTACAAGGGCAATACATTCCATGCCCGTTACCTCACACGGTACCTCAATGCGCAAAAACGCCGTCGAAATCCTTAAAGCCCTTCACCTCGATCGGGTTGCCGCTGGGATCGAAGAAGAACATCGTCCGCTGCTCGCCGGGCTCACCTTCAAAACGAACAACCGGCGGAATGTCGAACTTGACGTCGAAACTCTCCAGACGCGACGCAAGGCTCAACCAGTCTTCCAGAGGCAAGACCACACCCAGATGTGGCATCATGACCATATGGTCGCCGACCTTGCCGGTTCGCGTCGACTCGAACGGTTTGCCGAGATGCAGAGAGATCTGATGCCCGAAGAAGTCGAAATCCACCCATGTCTCCGTGCTGCGACCCTCGGTGCAGCCGAGGATATCCCCGTAGAAATGGCGGCAGTCGTTGAGGTCTTTGACGTGATAAGCCAAATGGAAAAGTGAACGCATTATGTACCTCCTGATGGTTTGATAAAGTAATATTTGGGGCCAACACTTATGCTCGCTACGGCATTGCGAGGCGCATAGCCGCAGCTTTTTTCCATGCTCGACGACGCTGCCACGCAGCACATTCAATTGTCATCGTGCCATCCAGCCGCCATCGACCATCATGTTATGTCCGGTGATGTAGGTGGCTTCGTCGCTCGCAAGAAACAGAACGGCGTGGGCGACGTCGATCGGGGTACCAAGGCGAGGCATCGGCGTGCGCTCGCGTGAATAGTTTAACATTTCCGGATCGATGGCCTTGCCACCTTTACCCGTCAGGATCTTGCCCGGCGCGACGGCATTGCAAATGATGTGGTCCTTGCCGTAGTCGGAGGCCACCTGTTTCGTCATGTAGACCATGCCGGCCTTGCTCACCCCGTACGCGAAATCGTTGGGTGCGGCGATCATCCCATGCTGGGACGTTATGTTGACGATGCGTCCGCGTGCCTCGTTGATGATCTCTTGCGTCAGCATCTGCCGAACGGCGGCGCGAAGGCAAAGATAAGCGCCCTTAAGATTGACGTCGGTGACGCGATCCCATTCCGCCTCGTCGGTGTCAACGAGCGAGGCGCCGCCGCGCACTACCGCGTTGTTGACCAGGATATCGACCCTTCCGAAACGGCCTGCCACATCATCGACGATGCGCTGCACGTCATTCGCATTTGAAATGTCGCCCTGCAGGAAGACTGCCCTGTCGGAGACCTTTGCGAGTTCGTCAATGACGGGAGTTCCACCCTCGACCACATCCGGGGTGACATCGACAGCTACGACCGTTGCCCCTTGCTGCGCGAACAGCAATGCGATGGCACGCCCGATGCCGGATGATGCACCTGTCACGATGGCGGTCTTTTCGGCAAGTCTCATCTCTGCCTCCTAATGCCTGATGACCTGCTCGAGGAACGCCTTGGTTCGCTCATGCTGCGGGTTCTTGAAAAGTTCGTCCGGTGTGTTCTGTTCGACAATCCTGCCACGATCCATGAACACCACCTCGCTGGCAACACTGCGGGCAAAGCCCATCTCATGGGTGACGCAGACCATTGTCATTCCCTCTTTTGCGAGTTCGACCATGACATCGAGAACCTCCTTGATCATTTCGGGATCGAGTGCAGAGGTCGGTTCATCAAACAGCATGATCTGCGGCTGCATACACAGCGCGCGGGCAATGGCAACGCGCTGCTGCTGACCACCGGATATCTGCGAAGGCATCTTGTCGGCATGTTCGGCGATGCGGACCCGCTCAAGATAATGCCGAGCCAGCGCTTCCGCCTCCGAGCGAGGCTTGCCGCGGTTTTTCATCGGGGCAATCATCAGGTTCTGAAGGACTGTCAGATGTGGAAAGAGGTTGAAGTGCTGGAAAACCATCCCGACTTCCTGCCGCACCCTGTCGATGTTGCGTGCCTTGCCGTCGATCGCGACGCCGTCAACCCGGACCTCTCCCATATCAAAAGTTTCCAGGCCGTTGATGCAACGGATCAGCGTCGATTTCCCCGATCCCGACGGACCACAGATGACAATTCTTTGTCCGCGCGCAACGCTGAGGTCGATGCCATCGAGCGCCTTGAAGCTTGCGAAGGATTTCTCGACCGCGCGCATTTCGATGACGGCGCGTCCGACATTGATGCTGTTCATTCGGGCGTCCCTTTTGTGATTGGATCAAAGTTGTTCAGCCAGTCCGCGTAATCTGTCGCAGCCTCTTCGAGGCGATAGTGCGGCGTAAAACCGGTATCGGCCACAAGCCTGTCGATGGACAAGGCTGCCCTGTCACGTGGCATTGAGATACGGACGGTCGGCTGCTCATTATCCATCGTCAAGCGAACGCCGGGCGCCGCGACCATCTGCGAGAGGTGCAATGCCCACGCTTCGACCGTTTCAGTCCAGCCAGGCCCTATATTGTAGACAACTTGCTGGAGGCGCTGACCGGTCAGCAGGGCGACAAGCCCGGCTGCGGCGTCACGACTATAAAGCCAATCACCGCTCATCGGTCGGGGGAGCCTCGCAACCTCACCCTGTCGCCACTGCTGGAGAACCTGGGCATGCGGACTAAGCAGCGGCCTGACGCCGGTCCCGTGTTCCCAGGGTCCAAATACAGGTCCGAGACGGGCGATCCTGACATCGATGTCATAGAGCCCGGCAAGACGGATCGCGGTTTTTTCGGCCGCGAGTTTGGTAATGCCGTAAAGCCCGTTCGGATCGGGCAGCGAGATATCCTCGACGATGGGGATGATCCCTGCGTCTATCTGTCCGTATACGGCAACGCTGCTGGTCGTCACCAGGCGGTTGGTGCCACCCGTGTCGCTCAGGGCCTTCAGCAGGTTTGCGGTGCCACCAATATTGACCTCGATGACCATCGCCGGCATGCGGCTCTCGGCATCCGCGTCGGGCGTGATGGCGGCGAGATGCAGAACAGCGTCCGGGCGGGCCGCGGTCAGAGCCGAGACGATATCGGCCTCCGCGCGAATGTCGCCCAGCAGAAGTCGCGCACCCGTGAGGGTAGGCGCGTTGGCGAAAGCCGCTGACAGCGGTGCCGGCGCAAACAGAAACACCTCGTGTCCGAGCGCCAGGAGCGCTTCGGTGGTTGCCAGCCCGATAAAACCGGTGCCGCCCGTGATCAGTACCCGCATGTGTCAGCCCCTCCCGATAATCGCCTTGCGTTCCAGACGGGAAACCCAGTGGGAGAACGGCCAGAGCATAATGAAGAAGATGACGGCCGCCGCAGTCAGGGGGGTCGGGTTGTAGGTCTGCTCCTGCGCCACGCGGGCCGAGCGCAGCAATTCTGGCAGAGCGACCAGCGAAGCGATCGAGGTTGTCTTGACGAGTTCCAGCGAATTGCTGGCGAGCGGCGCCACCACCTTGCGTACCGCCTGCGGCAGGATGATGTAGATCATACCGCGAAACCGATGAAAGCCGAGCGCGGCAATCGCCTCATGCTGACCCTTGGGAATGGATTCGAGGCCAGCACGAAAAATTTCGCTGAAATATCCGGTGTTGTTGATCACCAGCGCAACGACGACGGCCGCGAAACTTTCAAGCGTCAGTCCGAAAAATGGCAAGCTGTAATAGATCAGGACCAGCAGGACCAAGACGGGAAATGCGCGCAGCAGGTCGATGATCATGACCATCAGCCGGCGCGTCCGAGCGCCTGCGAAACTGTAGAGGACCGCCACCGACAGACCGGACAGGAGCGCCAGTGGCAGCGATACGATCGACAGCAGAAGTGTGAGCTGCAGCCCCTGAAGCAACAGAGGATAGATCAACATGAACGAATCGACATCCGCAAAATTGAGCAGAAAGAGTTCCATATCAAAGCCCAATCCTAGTGCGAGAACCGACGTTCGACGTAGCGGCTGAAGGCCACCAGCGGAATGAAGAACAGAAGATAGAAGAAGGCTGCGAGCGTGAGCGGCGACGGGTTGGCCTTGATCGACATGATGCTTTGAGCGCTTCCCAGGGTTTCCTGCAACGACAGCGCGACCCCAAGCGCCGTGCCCTTGGTGATGGCGATCGAGCGGTTGGTCACCAGCGGCAGGGCAAGCCTGACGGCCTGTGGTAGAATGATGTATGTCAGCGTACGCCACGCCTTGAAGCCGAGCGCCGAGGCCGCTTCCCACTGGCCTCTCGGCACGGCGACGATCGATGCCCAGAAGATTTCCGCCGAAAACGCCGAAAGCACAGCGGAGAGGCCGAACACAGTGGCGAAGAACGGCGACAGGGTCAGGCCCATGTAGGGCAGGCCGAAATACAGGAAGATCAGTACGACCAATTGTGGAAGGGTGCGAAAAATCTCTACATATGATGTGATCACGCAATCGATGATCGCATTGCGCATGCACCGGCAGATCGCAAGCGCGAGCCCGCTGGCAAGCCCGATGATGATCACGGCGATCGACGCCTGAACCGTCACCCAAAATCCGCGAAGCACCTCCGGAAAGGCTTCCCGCATGATTTCGAGATTGAGGTAGTTGTCTAGGATCTGCTGCATGTCGGAGGCTCCGCACCGAAGCCGTGTGACATCTCGTCATACGGCTTCGGGTCTCAACTGTTATTTGCAGGAAAGCTCATGCGGCTTTTCTTCGTAGCCGGTGAAGCCGGGCGCGCCGTAACCGGGATAGACGGTGCTGAGCGGGCTGTCGGCAGCCGGCTCTTCGTTGTACCACTTCTTGTAGAGTGCCACGAGTACACCTTCCCGCTTCAGGCACTCGATCGCATCTTCGACCTTGTTACGAAGCTCGACACTGTCATTGCGGAATGCGTAACCAAATTTGCGGCCGTCGAAATCCTTGAAGGCAACTTCGATACGTGGGTTCTTGCTGGCGGCATAAACCGTGGTCGGAATTTCGTTAAGGGCACTGAACGCACGCTTGGTCAAAACAGCCTGGACGGAGTCCGGGAAGGTTTCGTAGCGCTGCACGTCAAAGCCGTATTTTTCGGCATTGGCGGTTGCCCATGTGTCGGAAAGCGTCCCGCGGTTGACGGCGATCGCCTTGCCCTTGAGGTCCTCGAAACCGCCGATCTTGTCACCCTTGGCAACGATGAAGCCGTTGCCTGTCGCAAAGATGGGCTCGGCGAAAAGCATTTTTTCGCTGCGATCCTTGGTGATGTTGAGTGGATTGACGGTGATGTCGATGCGGCTCGCGAACAGAGCTGCGAAGAGGCCCGAGAAATTTACGTCGGTAATCTCGACTTTCGGACGCCCGATTTTGGCGCCGATGGCATTGATCAAATCGACACCAAAACCTTCCGGACCATTGGTGCCACGCACCATCCACGGAGCAACACCGAAGTCGGAGCCGACAACAAGGGAAGCGCCGTCCTGGGCGGACGCGGTGACCGGCAAGGTCGCGGACGTCGCAAGCGCGATGCCGAAAGCAAGCGTCGAAAGAAGCAATTTCCGCATGTTCAGTTCCCTTTTTTACTTGTTGGTTCTGGCTGGTGATGGGTGTGCCAGTGTCTGGCGATATCGGAGCGATTGCAGACCCAGACCTGATCTTCGTGGGTTGCGACGTAGTCCAGGAAACGCCGGAGGCCGGCGGCACGGCCGGGATGCCCGGCAATCCGCAGATGGAGCCCGACGGACATCATCTTCGGCGCGATCTGGCCTTCGGACATCAGCATGTCGAAGCTTTCCCGCAGCATGCGGAAGAACGCCTCGCCGCTGTCGATCGAGCCGCGCATGAACTTGGCGTCGTTGTTCGTCAGGCTGTAGGGCACGACAAGGTGCTGTTTGCCGTCGACGTCAATCCAATATGGCAACTCGTCATTGTAGGCGTCGCTGTCGTAGAGGAAACAACCGGCCTCGCTGAGCAGCCTGCGCGTGTTGATGCTTGGCCCGTAACGGCAGTACCAGCCGTCCGCAGTCTTGCCAGTGGTGTTAAAGATGGATGCAGCCGCGCGTGCAATGCGCAAGCGTTCTTCCGCGACGTCAAGGCCGCGGTGATGTTCCCATCGCCATCCGTGTGCACAGACGTCGAATAGCGCGGTTTGGCGCACGTGGCTTGCGATATCCGGATTCCGTTCGAGGGCCAGGGCACACGCCATGATGGTCGCCGGCATGGCGCGCTCCTCGAACAGCCGGACGATCCGCCAGTAGCCGACGCGACTGCCGAACTCGAACATCGATTCCGCAGCCAGGTCCCGGACCTTGAAATTGCCCGACGCGCCTTCTGTCAGGCCGGATTCGGTTTCAGGATCGCCGTCGTCGATCGACGGCTCCGATCCTTCCTCGACATTGACGACGAAATTGAGCGCCAGTTTTGCGCCACCAGGCCACATCGGGTTCGGCGGGCGGCTACCGTAACCCTTAAAATTGCGCTTGAGGTGATCTGCAGGCATCAGACACACCCCGCAAAATCGACCGTCAGAGGTTCGGCAAGCTTCCGGAACACATCGTTTTGCAGGTCGGCTCCGACCGCCATTGTCACGACGAACTGCGACGGAAGCTCAAGGACCGACATGCCCGCATGCCAGACGTTTTGACGATAGAGAACGCCTTGTCCCGGCGCACTCACGAACGCCTTCGCCTTCTTGAGATCTGGGGCACCATCTTCGAGCGAGGGGCAAACCACCACCAGCATACGCTGGCCCGAAAGCGGGAAAAACGCTTGGTCCGTATGGGGGTGGTATTCGAGCTGGTCAATTTCGAACGGAAACGTGATGGCGCTCGTAACCTTGGTCACCCAGTAGGCCTGTTGAACGCCGTCGTCGGCAACCATCGCAAATTGATGTCGGCGTTCGTTTCCGTGATGCTCTATCACTTCTCCGAATTCTGAGAACTCGTCCACCGACAATGACTGAGCATGCAAATTCAAGGCTGGACTCCGAGTATGGGCGCTTTGCGACACGTGAGTACACGTGGTATCCCAAAAGGATACGCTTGGGATTTCTATGCGCCATTGGCGCTTCTGTAAAGCGATTGAAGTCAGATCAAGCACATTTTTTATTCAGAGGCTAAAATTTGCGCAACTGGCGCTTATGGTGACAGTGGTTTAAGGAAACGGCGGTTGGAAATGATCGGAAACCGTACATCAAAGCGGAGGAGCTTGCTTCAGATGGATGACGTTGCGACAAAAATGAAAGACACCGCGCGCAAACCGGCAAGCCTGACGGAGCAGGCGTATCAGTATGTGCGGAGTCTCATCCTGGCGCAGGAACTACAGCCCGGCGAAGTCTTTACGGAACGCGCATTGGCGGATCAGTTGAATGCGTCGAGAACCCCGATGCGCGCCGCCATCAACCGCCTTGTTGGCGAGGGGCTAGTAGAGAGACTTTCAAATGGTACGATCGTCATTAAGCAGGTCGCGATCGAGGAGTTGATGGATATCCTGATCATTCGCAGACTTCTCGAGGGCGAGGCCGCGGCTCAGGCGGCTCAAAGACATACAGTCAACAGCGTTGACAGTATCCTGGAAAAGAGCCGTGAACTCGCGAGACATCCTGAAATGGATTTCGAGCCGTTCTGGAAATATGACGACGAATTCCACGAGTTTGTTGCCAATGCCAGCGGACGGCCCATTCTCAAGCAGCATGTGCAGAATATTCGCCAACGCGCGCGCATGTGCCACGTCGTTCGCATGGAAAAGAATTTCGAGCAACAGGCCCTTGAGCATATTGCTGTCTTGGAGGCCATAGCCTCGGGCGATTCAGTCAGGGCGCGCCAAGCGATGGAACGGCATGTCGACGGCGTAAAGGATCGGTTCGTCAGATGGTATTTCACCTCATGAGCGCGAACCGACATTTCGGTAACGCTACTGAAAACGCGAGTTGCGAACGAGAGCGTCAAGACCATCGGTGTCGCCTTGAAGGACTCGAACAGCCGTTCGCCTAGATAATGACTTTGGTGGTGTTCATTGGAGTGGTAGCGAATTATTTCTGCAATGACAGTGAATACCGAGTATGCCGACGTTCACCCGTACGCGTCAGTGCACCGATCTCCACGAGTTGCTGAAGGTCGCGTGTTGCTGTAGCGCGGGATGTATCTGTGATCGAGATATAGTTTTCGGCACTTAGACCTCCCTTGAAGCCAGCCGTGCCTTCCTTGAAGATGCGCGCGACTACCTTTTCTTGCCGCTCGTTCAGCTTGTCCCGAAAACGATCATAGAATTTTGCTTTCTGGATGAAGAAATCTACGCGCTCAAGCGTCGCCTGTTGAGCATCCAGGATAGTTTCTGAAAAGAAAATGACCCAGTCGGTGATATCAAGCGTGCGCTGGTGCCGCTCAAGCTCTGAGTAATAGGCCTTCCGGCGCTTCTCGATTGTGAAGGCGAGTGAAATGAGGCTTGGCTGCCCTATGTTTTGCGCTAGGGATTTCTCGGCGAGCGCGCGTCCAATTCGGCCGTTGCCATCCTCAAATGGATGTATGCTTTCAAAGTAAAGGTGTCCTACTGCGGCGCGCGTCAAAGCTTGAAGCGACGTTTGACCATCTGGCCCGGATTGATTGAACCATGTGCTGAAGGTCTCCATCTCAGCGGCAACCTGGCGAGATGGGGGAGCCTCGAAGTGGATAGTGGGTTTGGCCAATCGACCCGATACAATCTGCATGGCGTCTTCATGCGTGCGGTAAGCACCAACCGTTTCAATATATCGGTTTCCGGCCATCAGCATTGAATGCCAGTGGAACAGTCCCTCATGACACAGCGGCCTATGCCAACTTCGATAGACATCCGCCATCATCTCGGCGATCCCCCGCTCTTGGGGGCGGATCTGGCTATCATCAGTGTTTAGCCCGAACTGCCGGCGGAGTGATGACTGGACACTCACGCGGTCCAGAAATTCCCCCTCAATCTCTGAGGTCTTGACCGCTTCGTCGCTTAGCAACTCAATGCGAAGTTGGTTGCTGTCGTCATCGTTGAAATGTCGAACAGCACCGATAACCTCGCCGGCGGACTGCAAGAATTTCTGCTCCAACGATATCAGGCTTGCGGTGTCGTATCTGAAGTTTGGCCAGTCAGTGTTTTGCCAGTTCCATTTCATGAGTTATAGAATCCCTCTCTATAGCTCATAATTATTGCTTGAAATGAGCTATTGCAAGCCCGTCTATCGCTCAGCACCACAATCTGCATCTCTCCATTCAAGAAGCAGCGATCGACAGCTAACCTCTTGCCCTAAACATATTTTGTTAATGGGCGCCCCCTATTTCCGCTCGCCCTCGGCACTGGTGCCGAGCGAAAAGGAATAAGCATGACCAAACACGACCTTTCATCACGACATTTTCAGCGAAAAATTTCGGAATTCTGCGAGCTTCGTATCGCTCCAGTCGCATCCAGGCGGGTGTTCGAAGATATACGGCCCTATCTGGCCAGTTTGATCATCTACAGCAAATCGCCCCCGCTTCTGAATGGCCATATCGACTGGAAGATGATCGGTCAGGCCTGTGGGATCGAAGCCGAGTTAACGGCAGAACTCAAAAAGCAGGTCCGGCCAGGCTTGGATGCAATCATCCGCTGGCTCGGCGCACCACCAGCTACCGAAGAACGACGACCACCAAAGCCGACAGTTAGCACGGGTAAAATGACGCCCGCCAAGAAGGCAGCTTCCGCATGCTCCGCCCGACAGCCACAACGCGCGGCGATCGCTGGCACCTTTGTCCGGTCTGCGTCAACATCGCCCGGCCCAGCACCAAAACCGATAAGCCCTTTCCCAGAAGCACTATTTGAAGCGACAGAAGATCCGGCGAGCTTTCAGGACGCATTGGTCTTACCATATGCGTCGGTTCGGCGACACCTATTGGCAGCTTTACCGCGCCGTTGTTCATCTGAATGAGACCTTCGACAACAAGACGCTGCTATCCTGGATCCACGAAGGGCGCGTGCCCCGATCTGTTGCCAGTTTCAACATCCTCCGCCGCATCGAGCGACGCTATCGACTTTCAGAGGGATATTTCAAAGAGAAACTGCCGCATCAGGCACGCTCGCTGTATGGTCACGATCTCGGTGACATCAGCCCAGCTGAGCGTCGACGGATTTCACTGCACCTGCCCGAAGACTTCAACAGCCTGCCCTTTACCAAGCGCGAGGAGATCCTCGATTGGGTGCGCCGGGTGATCATTTCCGGCTCTACGGGATATCGCCGCTATCAGGCGGCGGCCAGCAAGCAGCGATATGCCATCCGATTTCCCGGCGTCACCTATGGCAGCAGTTTTCTTTCCTCTCGGTCATTGGCATCGGCGGCCGGCACCAATCAAAACGTTGCCGCAGAACTTGATGACCCTGATCTGCTCTCCGGCATTGCCGACGCACCGCCGAGACTTGCCATGGAAATGGCTGATCTCATCCGCTTCAAGACTTCGACGCTGACGGCGATTGGGTTCCAACGGAACGGCGTCTGGGGTGAAGAAACGGCCTCCCAGAAGATTTAGCACCTCGGCTTGATGTTTGGTGCGCTTGCTGCCTCGCCAAACGGTGTCGTGAAGGGTTTCGGTGTGCCAGTCAGCCAGTTAAGCTTCGGCCTTCTCGTCTTCCCTGGCGTTTGGGACTGGTATCTGCAGTGGCGGGAACAGCGACGTGGCTTCTACACCAAGTGGGAAGAAGACATGCTGATGGTCGCCGAAGCCCTATCTCGCGCGGAAGTCGGTTGGATCCGGCAGCATCCGGAGCTGCTCTGGAATGTCAGGCCCATTGCGGGCTTGATTGAGCAGGAAGAAATCGATTTCGCGGCTCGCGATTGGCATGGCGGCTGTGATGCGTTTCACCGACATGCCGCTAACCGTTCCAAGGAGATCCAGCGAGTGATGCGCGTGCATCGCGATCCATTTGAACCGATCATGTGTGTACTTGAAGCGGACAGCCCGCTGGCGGAATATCGTAAGATCACGGACGAGATCGTGAGACACATGCCGGATGAGAAGAGATATCCACGACCGGCCGCCGAAGCCGTTAGATCATTCCTATTGCTTCGGCTGGGCCTGCACCTTGGGCTCAGACAGAAGAACCTTCGCCAACTTCGTGTCTGCCCCCGTGAACACTATCCGACGTCAGAACGCCGGCTGGAGGATATGAAGTGCGGTGAGCTGCGCTGGAACGACCGCGATCATGGGTGGGAGGTCCTTATCCCATCGGTCGCGTTCAAAAACTCTGGCTCTTCTTTCTTCGGACAGAAGCCGTTCCGGTTGATTTTGCCCGACCTTCTCGATCTCTACAAATACCTTGACGCTTACATCGACAGGCATCGTGGAGCTCTGCTTGGCGGTGCGAAAAATCCCCAAACGCTATTCGTCAAGACGGTGAAGACGACCAGTATTGATGCTGCTTACAATTCGACCACATTCTACGAGGCTTGGCGGACTGTCATCCAACGTTACGGCATCTATAATCCCTATACCGGACGGGGTGCGATCAAGGGCCTCCTGCCGCATGGACCGCATAACCTGCGGGACATTCTTGCGACGCATATTCTGAAGCAGACCGGATCCTACGAGCAGGCGAGCTATGCCATTCAAGATACGCCCGATGTCGTGCAGCAGCACTACGGCCGCTTCCTTCCGCAAGACAAGGCCGCACTGGCCGCCGAGATCCTCAATCAGGTTTGGGAAGCTGCGTAAGATCGAATGAGATGCTCGGCTCGGACACTCAGAACATGTTGCATCTGTGCCGAGCGTCCTCGTCTCCGCCTTGAAGGGAATCGAACCTTCACCCTCTTAACACCCTGAAATCCGCCGTGTTGCTTTCGTTGTGAAAATGGCTCCGAATGGGAATTGTAAAGGCCGCGCGCTTTCCGGAATGCGCGGCCAATTCGATCGAATTGCGGCTCGACTTATATCCGCGCGCCGACGGCCTTATCGATATAGATTTCCCGAAGGCGGCTGCTGACAGGACCGATCTTGCCATCGCCGATTATATGATCGTCGACCGTCAGGACCGACATCACGAAGGATGTTGCCGAGGTGATGAAGGCTTCCTTCGCCTCAAGTGCTTCTGCGACGGAGAACGGGCGCTCTTCCAGAACGTAGCCCGCTTCCTGCGCAAAGCCGAGAACGGCTGCACGGGTGATGCCGTGAAGAATGTCGGCGGATAGTCCACGGGTGACGATCTTGCCGTCAGCGGTGACGATATAGGCATTCGCGGAGGAGGCTTCGGTAACGAAACCGTCCTGCACAAGCCAGGCATCGTCGGCACCGGCTTCATAGGCGACATTCTTCGCCATCGAAGGATAGAGAAGCTGTACGGTCTTGATGTCACGGCGGCCCCAGCGAATATCGGGGAGCGTGATGATCTTGAGGCCGCGCTTGGCAAGCGGGCTTTCCAAAACTGGACGGGCCTGGGTGAACATGACCACGACCGGCCGCGTATCCTTGGATGGAAAGTTGAAATCGCGATCGGCATTGCCGCGCGATATCTGCATGTAGATCAGGCCTTCGGCGACATTGTTGTCGGCGACCAGCTTGCGATGGATGGCCAGCAGTTCCCGCGGGCTCATCGGCATGGGCATGTCGAGTTCCTTGAGGGAGCGCACGAGACGGACCATGTGGCCGTCGAAATCGACGAGCTTGCCGCCGATGATGCAGGTCACTTCGTAGATGGCATCCGCGAAGAGATAACCACGGTCGAAGATCGAAACCTTGCCCTGCGATTCCGGGCCATAATGTCCATCGACATAGACGATGCGTTCAGAAGAGGTCATGTTCGTTCCGTTCCCAAGAGATGATGCTGTGATGGTCGGGCCGTGGCGCGGCATGCTTCAATAGCCGCGCGCCAGATCGACGGTGGATGGAAGAGCGCCGGTTTCGCGATAGGTCAAGATATTGCCGGCGACGATCGCGGCCGCCGTCTCCCGGTCCGTCGGAGCTGAGATATGCGGCAGGACGGTGATCGCGGGATGATCCCACAAGGCATGGTCGGCAGGCAGCGGCTCGACGTCGAAGACGTCGAGAACCGCGTGTTTCATGGCACCCGAACCAAGCGCCGCGATCAGCGCGTCGGTGACGACGATCGGACCGCGCGCGAAATTCATCAGGGAGGCGCCCTTCGGCATCATGGAAAGCCGGTCGCCATCGAGCAGCCCCTTCGTTTCGCCGGTCAGCGGCAGCAGGCAGACCAGAATTTCCGGGCGGCTCAGAAGCTGGTCGAGGCCCTGTTCGCCGTGGAAGGTTTCGACACCCTCCAGCGATTTGGCAGCCCGGCTCCAGCCGATGACGTTGAAGCCGGCTTCCTTCAGCCGGGCCGCGGACGCGGCGCCGAGCGCACCGAGACCCAGGAGACCGACCGTGACCTGCTCAGGTCGCCTATAGGCGAGCTGCTGCCAGACACGCTGCCGCTGGAACTGCGCATAGGCGGGCATGTCGCGGAACAGATAATATGTCCAGGCCAGCACCGCTTCGGCCATGGTCCGGCTCAGTTGCGGATCGACGAGGCGGACGAGCGGCAGCCGGCTGTCGCCAAGCTCGCCGACCAGACGTTCGACACCGGCCCAGACGCTGTGGATCCATTTCAGGCCCGGCAGCTGCGCAATATCCGCCGGATCGGGATTGGCGACGATCGCGATATCGACCTTTTCCCGCGACGCCTCGTCGAGTTCTCGGAACGGGATGATCGTTTCAACCGGCAGTTTCTGCGAAAGCGCAGTCAGCCAGAGCTGTTCCACGTCAGCGGTCATACGCGTCACAAGCGCAATCATCGCACAGTCTCCCCTTTGCTTGCCTTATGAGCTCAGTGCGCAAAAACGCTGTCGAAATCCTTGAAACCCTTGACCTCGATTGGGTTGCCGCTTGGATCGAAGAAGAACATCGTGCGCTGCTCGCCCGGTTCACCTTCGAAACGGACGACCGGCGGGATGTCGAAGGCGATGCCGGCATCCTCAAGGCGCTTGGCGAGCGCCAGCCAGGCGTCGAGCTCCAGGACCACGCCCAGATGCGGCATCATCACCATGTGATTGCCGACCTTGCCGGTACGAGCCGTCTCGAAAGGCTTGCCGAGATGCATGGAGATCTGGTGGCCGAAGAAATCGAAATCGACCCAGGTGTCGGTGCTACGCCCTTCCTGGCAACCCAGAACGCCCCCGTAGAAACGGCGGGTCTCATCAAGATCGGTGACGTGATAGGCGAGATGGAAAAGAGAGCGCATGGATGTTTCCTGTGTTTTTTGAGGAAGAAACGGCTGCTAGTCGGCCGCCCGCGATTGCTTGAGAAGCGCCGCCTGTAGAAAGGCGACGATCAGCGGATGGGGGGCGCGGGGACGTGACGACAGTTCAGGATGTCCCTGCATGCCCATGTAGAACGGATGGTCGACCACCTCGATCGCATCGACGACCGCTCCATCGACGCCGCGGGCGGAAACCTGCAGACCGTGTGCTTCCAGATCTCCGACAAGGTTCGGATTGAGCCTGAAGCGGTGATTGCACCGAATGACCGTATCCTCGGAAATCAGGTCCGCCAGCCGGGTGCCTGGCATTGCGCGCGTTGTCTGATCGCCGCTCCGGTGTCCGGACAGCAAGCCGCCATCGGCCTTTTCTTCACCGGCCATGGAAAGGAAAGTCTTGATGCCGGCATCGGGATCGGCCTCGGCCAGATTGGCATTGCGGCGGCCGAAGGTTTTCCAGGCGACGGCGGTTGCCATGGTCTGCATGCCGAGGCAGAGGCCGACGGCCGGAAGTCCGTTGTCGAGCGCAAAGGCGGCCACGGCCGTCTGCCCGGCCACATTCTTCATGTCTGACCCGCCCGGCAGAAGAACGCCGGCATAAGGTCGAAGCAGCCTGTCCGCATCGGCTTCGCGGAACGCGACCGGATCGATGAAATCTATATCCACCGCGACAGACAGACTGTCCGCAGCGTCGCCCAGGCTTGCCAGGGCTGCCGGGTATACACCGAGATGATCGCGGCTTGCGCCGACCAGCGCGATCCTCAGCGCGGCAGCGGGTGCGGTCTCGGGCTGTTCCAGCATGATGCGACCGAAGCGATCCCGCCAGGCAAGAACTGTCTGCGTCTCCCGATCGACGAAATGATCGCCGCGGCCCACCACGGTAATCATTTCGTCCGCGTTTGCCGAAAGAGTCTTCGCCGCATCGTCATCAGCCATGAAAGCCGGATGAACGGGCACGACGAGATCGGTGAGGCGGGCTGCATCGAGCACAGCCTCTATCGTTGCGGGCGGCGATACCGGCTTTCCCGACAGCCGCTCGAACCAGCAAAGTCCGCTCGCAGCAAGTCCACCGGTCGCCACCACGTGCTGTTCGGCATCGGCATGACGGGACGTATCGAAACGAGCAGCAATGTGCAGGAACACGCAGTTCCGTGTTGCAGCAATTGCTGCTGCAACAGCCCCATAAAGAGCCGGACTGTCGGTATCATGGTGAACGAGGATCAAGCCCATCGTCAGCTCCGTTCGATCCGCATGTTTCAGACGATCAGCAGATCGCGGTCGATCGTGCCAAGCGCGCGATAACCGGTATCGGTGATGACGATCGTTTCGCTGACACCGACCGTGAAGCGGCCGTAGATGCGCAGGGCCGGCGGCAGGTGGAAAGTCATACCCGGCTGCAGCTCGGTTTTTACGCCCGCATTCAGGCTGAGGATGGCGCCCTCGCCCCAATCCGGCGCAAAGGAGATGCCGACGCTGTATCCGAGGCGCTTCTTGAAGTTTTCAGTATAACCGGCACGATCGATCACCTTCTGGCAGGCGATATGCGGCACCTCGCATGCCTCGCCCGGACGGATGGCATCTAGGGAAACCTGCAAGGCCTCCTGGCAGACCTTCATCATGTCGGCCGCTTCCGCCGGCGGTTCGCCGATCCACGCCGAGCGCATCAGGGCTGCGTGGTAACGATCATGGCAGGCTGCCATTTCAAGGAATGCCGGATCGCCGGCCGCAATCGCGCGGCGGCGCCAGGTGCCGTGCGGCACGCCGGTGCGCGGACCAACGGAGACGAGCGGCTCCATGCCGAGATATTCGGAACCGGCCGCGATCGCAGATCCCATCATCGCGGCGACGAGATCGTTTTCGGTGGCACCGACGCGAACGGCGGCGAGGCCGGCGCGCATGCCTTCGTCGACGTAGGCTGCAGCCTTTTCGAGCTTTTCCACTTCGAGCGGCGACTTGATGGCGCGGAATTTCTCGATGACGCCGGCGCCATCGCCGATCGTGCCAAGCCGGGCCTGCAGCGCCTCATAAACGGCAATCGGCAGGAACCAGCCACGCTTGTCGATGGCGATCCGCTTGGCGGCCAGACCGCGGCTCTCGATCAGCTTCACCAGCAGGCCGAGCGGATCCTCGCCGTCCTGGTAGACGACAGCGTCGGAAATGAACGTGTTGGCGATGAAGTTGAAATATTCGAGCTGACGGATCAGGAACACTGGATCGCCGTCGGCCGGCAGGATCAGCGCTTGGAACGTATAATAACCCGGCGTCTGCTGGCCGGTCAGGTAGAAGATGTTTTCCGGGCCGGTGACGACCAGCGCGTCGAGACCTGCCGCCGCAAGCCCTTCACGGGCGAGTGCCTGACGGCGTGCGTATTCTTCTCTCGGGAATGCGGATTCCTGTCCCTGAACGATATCGCCTTGAATGCTCATGCTTCAAACTCCTTGACCAGATGCGCCTTCGACGCATCGAATTCCAAACCCAAACCCATGGTGGCAGGTTCTTCGACACCGCCATCCCGGTAGACCAGCCCGGCCGCCGCATCGTTCTCCAGACCATCGGCTCCATAAAGTTCGGCAAACCGGGGACCGACCGCGCAGCTCAGATGAAGTGCCGCCGCCGTCGCGACCGCGCCTTCGTTCATTTGCCCGACCATGAACGGGATGTTTGCCTCCGAGAGCCGCTTTGCAGCAGCCAGACTGGCAGCGATGCCGCCGAGTTTGACGAGCTTCAAATGCGCCCAGAGATGACCCTTGGCGGCGACGATCGCATCGATATCCGCGGATGTGGCAACGCTTTCGTCAAGCATCAGCGGCAGCGGGCTCGCCGTCGCCAGACGGTTCAGCATGTCCCAGTCGCCCGGCGCGACCGGCTGTTCGACATAGGCGAGCCCGAAGTGGGCGAGCGTCTGAAGATTTGCAGCGGCCTCCTCTTCGCTCCACGAACCGTTGGCATCGACCGCAAGCTTGACCGAATCGCCGAAACGGTCGCGCAGGGCTGTAAGCCGTGCAACGTCCTCGGCAAAGTCACCCCCGCCGACGCGCACTTTCAGATCGCGGAAACCGCGTGCCACATAGGTTTCCGCCTGCGCCAAGAACAGTTCCGTCGAGGAAATGAACAGGGTCTGGTTGGTGGCGTAACGCACGATCGGCGCAGCACTGCCGCCGAGCATTGCAAAAACCGTGACACCCTTCTCACGGGCAATCAGATCGTGAAGGGCGATATCGATCAGCATCCGCACCGGCGCGATTACATCCGCCTGCACGGCCAGTTCGGCCTGCATCGCGACGGGGTCCAGCGACCAGTCCAAACCATCCAGCACGTTCAAAGCCTGTTCGAGGCAGGTCTCCGGGCTCATGCCGTTTAGATAGGCGACATTGATGCGGACTTCGCCGATCCCGGTATGCCCGCCATGCTCCAGCCTCAGGTAAAGCGTGTCGAGACCGCCGATCGGACCAGACGAGGCCGTACGAAGGAGAAGCCCGCCGCCATATCGGAGCATGGCTCTGTGGAGGGAGGCTCTCATGGGTTCGGCCGCAGCATCTTTTTGGCAACGTCGCGATAGATGACGCTGCAGGTGACGAATTCGTCCAGCGCCACGAATTCGTCCGCCTTATGGGCCACGGAAAGACTGCCGGGCCCGATTACCGTTCCCTGCGCGCCGAGGGAGCGGAAATGCACCAGATCGCAGCCGCCTTGGAACCCGAACGGGCCCGGATCGGCCGTGCCATTCTCCTTGCATGCCTCCAGGCTTGCGAGCACGACCGGATGGTCACCGGCCGTTTCCGTTGCGCTGCCCGTGGTCGCCTTGTAATCGACGATCTCAGCCTTCACGCCGAAACGATCACGGGCATCTTTGAGCAAAGCGGCGAATTCCTGCTTTACCGCATCCTCGTCTTCTCCCGGCACCATGCGCCGGTCTAGCAGCATGTCGCAGGAGCCGGGTAGCACGTTGTCCGCATGGCCACCGGCAATACGCGTGACGGTCAGGCTCGCTTCACCGACCAGAGGATGCGTCCGCTTGCGCACGACCTCGTTGTGATGGGCCTCGATCAGGGTCAGAAGCCGGCCGGCGCGATAGATGGCGCTGTCGCCGAGATGCGGCGTGCCGGAATGGGCTGTGACCCCATGAACGCGCACGACCGGTCGCAGGCTGCCCTTATGGGCCGAATAGGTCGTGTTGGATGTCGGCTCGCCGACCACCGCAAAGTCGATCTTCGGCTTGGTCGCGGCATAATATTTAGCGCCTTCGCTGGCGATCTCCTCGTCACCGACGAAAACGCCGAGAAGCGTGCCCGACCAAGTCGTGCGGTCCGCCGCCAGCATCCGCATCGCTTCGATCATGGCGATCAACGGTCCCTTGCAGTCGCAGGCACCACGCCCGAAAAGCTTGCCGTCCTCCTCCCGCAGCGTGAAGGCGTCGGAGGTCCAGCCCTCGCCGGCAGGCACCGTATCCATATGGGTATTGAAGGCAAAGACCGGACCCGGACCGTTTTCCAGCCTGGCTTCGACATTGAACCGTCCCGGCTTGTATTCGGTAAGAGAAACCGAGAAACCCTCGTCCTTCATACGCCGCTCGACATAAACGGCGACATCGGCCTCGCCACCCGGCGGGTTTTCGCTGCGGATGGCGATGATTTCCGCAAGCTCGCGCTTCATGCGTTTGATGTCTGGCGTATTGGTCATGATTGCATGGCACCTAGTGCAGGATCTGGTCGAGGAAGCGTGTGGCCCGTTCATTGACGGTTCCGCCGAAGAAGGAATCCCGCGAGGCGTTTTCGATCACTTCTCCGTTTTCCATGAAAACGATCTGGTCTGCCGCGCGCTTGGCGAAGCCCATTTCGTGGGTCACCACGATGCTGGTCATGCCTTCGCTGCTGAGCTCGGCCATCACGTCCAGCACTTCGCGGATCATTTCGGGATCCAGTGCCGATGTCGGCTCGTCATAAAGCATCAGCTTCGGCCTCATGGCGAGCGCGCGGGCAATCGCGATGCGCTGCTGCTGGCCGCCAGAAAGTTCGTCGGGGAAGAAATCGGCTCGCTCGGGAATGCGCACCTTCCTCAGAAGATCCATAGCGACGTCATGGGCATCGCTGCGGCTCATGCCAAGCACCTTCATCGGAGCCAGCATGATGTTCTCGATCGCCGTCAGGTGCTGGAAGAGTTCGAAATTTTGGAACACCATGCCGATCTGGCGGCGGATTTCCGGCGCGCGACGCAATTCGTGGGCAATGTCATTGCCTTCGAAGAAGATATTGCCGTCATCGGCCGGCTCCAGCAGGTTGATGCAGCGCAACAGGGTCGACTTGCCGGAGCCGGACGGGCCGATAATGACCATGGTCTCGCGACTGCGGACATTCAGGCTGCAGGCCTTCAAGATCTGGAGATCGCCGAAGCTCTTGTTGATCCCCATGATTTCGAGTAGCGGCTGGCGGTCGCAAGCTGTCATCGCCTTATCCTTTATCGAGGATTTGTCCTTCATCGGGCTTCTGTCTTTTCGGTGAGCGCCGTCAGGCGCGCCATTAAGGGAACGGAGCGACGCTTTTCACGCGGCCGTTTACGGTCGAGAGCACGTTCGAGAAGATATTGGAGGCCCATGAAAATCGTCGTCAGCAGTAGGTAATAGATGCCTGCCGCGGTTAGCGCCTCGAAATATTTGAAGTTGGAACTTGCCGTCTGGTTGGCGACGAGAAGCAGCTCTTCCACGGCCACGACCGAAACGAGGGCACTCGTCTTCAGCATGCCGATCATCTGGTTGCCCGTCGGCGGCAGGACGATGCGGGCGGCCTGCGGGACGACGATGTAACGCATCACGGCAAACCGGCTCATGCCGAGCGCCAGACCCGCCGTCCGCTGCCCCTTCTTGACCGCCTGCAGGCCGGAACGGATGATTTCCGCCATATAGGCGCCCTCGTTCAGGGAGAGCGCAATGACCGCACTGACGAAAGCCGACAGCATGATGCCGAAGGTCGGCAGCACGTTGTAGATGAAGATGATCTGGAACAGGACGGGCGTGCCGCGGAACAGCCATAGATAGATCAGCGTGAAGATCTGCAGCGGCTTGATGCGCGATTCCTGCAGCAGAGCGATCACCAGCCCGGCAATCATTCCGAAGAACAGCGAGACTATCGTGATGACAAGCGTCAGCAGCGCGCCATGGAAGAAAGCGGGTGAAAAGACATAGTCGAAGACTAGATCAAGCGACATCCCGCTCTCCTTTTCTCTTTGTTATCGGACAGATCAGTTGAAGATCGCGACCGATGCCGGCAGCTTCCACTTTTCGATCAGGGTCTTGTAGGTGCCGTCAGTGACGATCTCGCTCAGGGCATCCTTGATCGACTTCTGCACTGCTGCATCGCCCTTGCGGAATGCCATGCCGATGCTGGTGTTGGATTCGAATTCTTCGCCGACCGTCTGGTAGACGCCGGGAACGGAGCTCTGCAGCACGACGGCGCCCGGTGTGGAATCGAAGGTCGCGTCGGCGCGGCCCTGACGCAGGGTCAGCGCGGAATCCTGGGCGGTCGGAAAGGTCAGAACCTTGACGCCTTCGAGGTTCTTGGCCTTGCAGCGTGCATCGTCGGCACGCGCCTGGCTTTCCTGAATGCCGCCGAGCGTGACGGAGACCGTCTTGCCGCACAGGCTGTCATCGCGGCCGGTGATCTTCTTCGGATTGCCCGCCTGGACGATCACCATATTGCCGATCTTCAGATAGGGGATGAAATCGACCTGCTCGGAACGGGCCGGGTTGATGTACATGGCCGAGTTAATGAGATCGAGGCGACCGCCGATCAGCGCCGGAATGAGGCCCTTGAACTCCATGTTCATCGGCTTCGTCTCAGCCTTCAGCTTTTTAGACAGAGCAGCGATGAGATCGATGTCGAAACCGGCAAGCTGACCGTCCTTCTGAAATTCGAACGGAGCGAAGGTCGCGGCGACACCGTATGTCAGCGCCCCCTTCTCTGCCAGCCCGCTGGCCGGAAGCTCGGCAGCGGATGCCGAGGCGGCAATACCGAGCGGCAGGATCAATGCGGCGAGGACGTTCTTGAGCATGCGAGTTCCCTTACTGTTAAGTCAACATTGCATTTTCTAACTACAACAATACAATCCAAAAAATTCGAGAGTCAAGCAAGAAAGTGAAATATTATGCACTCTTAAATTATGCCTATTTTTTGATCTTGCTGATCTTTATCGTTGCATACTATGAGCGTCTAATCCTAAACCGACGTTCTACGCGCAATTCAGCGCAGGCAATTTATCCAGGGATAGACTTTTCCTTATGCATGCCTTTTAGTCAGGCACACGGTTATCAGCCACACGATTGTACAATATGTCCGTCAAAAATACAAAAATCGCACCGGTGGTTACGACAAATGCACAGCAGGGTCGGCATCGCCTTGCCAACCAGATTCTCGACCTCATTCGCGACGCGAAATTCGAGATCGGGCATCATCTACGCGAACAACAGCTTGGCGACATGCTTGGCGTCTCCCGGACGCCAGTCAGAGCGGCCCTCAACCTGCTGGCAGACCGCGGCATTGTCGAGGCGAGAAAGAACCAGGGGTTTTTCCTGAAGGCGCAACAGGTCGCGCTTCATCGGACCGAGTTAGAAGTGCCGGCCACGGCCGATCAGGATCTCTATGCGCGTATTGTGGAAGACAGGCTGTCCGGCATTCTCGGCGACAGCATCACTCAGGCTGAACTCACACGGCACTATAATATCGACCGGACACTTTTGCAGCGAACCCTGACGCATCTGGTCAATGACGGGCTGCTTTCCCGCAATAGCGGCCGCGGCTGGACATTTCGGCCGACGCTCGATTCCAAGGTCGCCCTGCGGGACAGCTATGACTACCGCAGCACTCTGGAGCCGGCCGGGCTGCTGTTGAGCAGTTTTAAATTCGACGCAGGCCTGCTTGAGCGATCGCGTCTGGAACACCTCTACCTTGAAGGACATCCCGACATAGCCAGCGTCGATCCGCGCCAGCTGTTCGAAACGGATGCGCAGTTTCATGAAATGATCGCCGCGTTCAGCGGCAACATTTTCTTCCTGCAAGCCATTCAGCAGCAGAACCGGCTGCGGCGGCTTCTCGAATTCGGTGGGTACTCCAACAGACTTCGTGTACGCAACTGGTGCCGCGAGCACCTCGACATCATCTCGGCTATTTCAGAGGGTGCCAGGGAGAGAGCGTCGGCGTTGATGTTGAACCATCTCAGTGAGGCGAGAGGAGCCGCACGGCACTATCCAAAGTGGGATGAGAAGTCCTAAGCCGTTGCTAGGTCAACAACACCTCAGGTCTTGAAGGGATCCGAACCGGCGACATCTTAATCGAGAGATCAAAGCCTTGTTTTTATCGTTGCGGACACGGCTGCAAATACGAACGATCCCAAGGCCCCTCGGCAACTGCCCAGTCACGCAGGATCGCCGGTATTCTCAGCCAGGCTACCCGCTTATGGTGAGATACAATGCTGCCGATCATACCGCTGAAGTCGCAGCACGAAGCAACAGGGTTGCAGCCTTTTCAGCGATCATGAAAACGGCAGCCTGGGTGTTGCCGGAAACCATCGTCGGCATGATGGAGGCATCGGCGATCCGCAGGCCGGCGATCCCGTTGACCTTCAGGGTCGGATCGGTGACTGCTGCCGGATCGCCGCCCATTCGGCAGGTACCTGCAATATGGTAGATGGTCTGGCCGTTGGCGCGCGCGAAGGCGAGCCAATCCTCATCGCTGCGGCATTCGGCGCCCGGGCTCGTTTCGCGCTCGCGATAGGTATCCATGGCCGGTTGCTCGACGATATGCCGGGCAATCTTCATGCCTTCTACTATCGCACGGCGGTCTTCCTCGGCAGCCAGAAAATTTGGTCGTATCACGGGACCGATAGAAGGGTCTGGGGAAGCGGCGTGAATCGAACCCCGTGACTGTGGCCGCAACTGAGTGACGCCGAGCGTCATGCCTGGATGATTATCGAGAACCCGTTCCGCTGCATTTGCGTAGCTCGCATGCATGAAGAAATATTGCACGTCCGGTCCGTCAAGGCCTTCGCGGCTGCGCACGAAACCATGCACCAGCCCCGTCCCGAGCGTCAATATCCCCTGACGCGTCGCTGCGTACTGTGCGACAGCTTTCACTAGCTGCAAGCCGCGAGTCTGCTCGTTCAACGTGACCTTCTGTTTGACCCTCCAGTTCATGCGAGTGCAGAAATGGTCGATATAATTCTCACCGACGCCGGGCAGCGCATGCTTCACCTCGAGGCCAAGCGCATGCAAGACTTTCGGACTGCCGAGGCCGGAAAGTTCCAGCAATTGCGGTGTCTGGGCAGCGCCTGCCGTGAGGACTACCTCGCCTCGCACCCTGAAGCTGCGCCGTTCACCCCCAATTTTGGCCGTCACTCCAATGGCGCGTTTGCCATCAAGGTCAACGGTGAGCACATGCGAATTGGTGAGGACCTTGAGATTGGGACGTCTCATGGCCGGTTTTAGGTAGGCGTCTGCGGCGCTGATCCGCCGGCCGTTTTTCTGATTAACCTGATAATATCCGAAGCCATCCTGGCTTTCGGCATTGTAATCCGGATTGCGGCCGTAACCGGCCTCGCCTGCCGCATCGATAAAGGCCTCACCGATTGCCGGCCGGATAGCAACTGTTGTAAGAGGTAGCGGCCCGCCCTTTGCCCTCAATGGGCTTACAGGTCCGCGGTCAGGTCCATCGTAATCCTCCAGCTTGCGGAAAAATGGCAGCACATCGTCGAAACTCCAGCCGCGGCAACCAGCCTGCGCCCAACCGTCGTAATCCGCCGGTTGGCCGCGCACGTAGATCATGCCGTTGATCAGCGTCGAACCGCCTAGCCCCCTTCCGCGCGGCACCGAGATGACCCGGTTGTTGGTGGCTTGTTCGGGCTCGGACTTGAAACGCCAGTTATAGACCGGGTCTACGAGCAGCTTGGAAAAACCGGCAGGGATGCCGATCCAAACGCTGCGCGCAGCACCGCCTGCTTCCAGAAGCAGTACCGTATGGCGACCGCTTTCGGTCAACCGGTTTGCGAGCACGCAGCCGGCATTGCCGCCGCCGACAATGATGTAGTCGAAAATTTCAGTGTCCGATGTCATACGGCGTCTCCCTTCGCCTGTTTTGGCAGGAGCTTGCCGGGATTGAACAGACCTTCCGGATCGATTGCCTGCTTGATCGCCCGCGAAAGTCGCTGCTCGCTTTCGGGCTTGGTTCGCAGCCATTCGGAAAGACGATACCGGCCGATGCCGTGTTCTGCCGAGATCGACCCGCGATGGTTAACAACGGCATCATGGACGGCGCGGTTGACGGCGTCCGCATTCGTCGCGCCGTTCAGAAGCACGTTGTAGTGCAGATTGCCATCGCCCAGGTGGCCGAAGATGTTGAAGCCAGCGCCGGGACATACTTCGAACACCGCGTTTCCGGCATCCCCAAGGAAATCCGCCATCGCCCCGAGCGGCACCGAAATATCATGCTTCAACCCCCCGCCCTCGCGGGCCTCCGCCTCCGTAACATGCTCGCGCAATTCCCAGAGGGCATGCGCCTGCTGTCGGCTCGACGCAACGACGCCATCAAGCGCAAGCCCCTGTTCGAAAGCATCGGACAGCAGCTTCTCCATCGCCGGTTCCAGTCCGGACAGGCTCGAAGCAGCCTCCACCAGCAGATACCACTCGCCGGCAGCGATCGGGCTCTTCAACCCGGCATGCCGTTCGACAAGGTCGATGGAGGTTGCCGAAATCAGCTCGAAGGCTGAAAGCGCCTCACCAACCGTATCCTGGGCAAGCGCAAAGAGCGTGAGTGCCGTGCCGACATCGGCGACCGACAGAAGTGCGGTAACGGTTTCGCGTGGCAGCGGCACAAGGCGCAGGACAGCGGCTGTGACGATGCCGAGTGTTCCCTCGGCGCCGACGAAAACCTGTTTCCAGTCGTAGCCGGCGTTGTCCTTGCGCAGATGACGAAGGCAATCGACAATTGTGCCATCCGAAAGCACCACTTCAAGCCCCAGCACCAGGGCACGGGTCATACCGTAACGCAGAACGTTGATGCCGCCGGCATTGGTGGAGACGATGCCGCCGATGGTTGCCGACCCTTCGGCCGCAAGGCTTACAGGCAACAACCGGCCGTGTTTTTCCGCTTCTTCCTTTACAACCTGCAGAATAGCCCCTGCCTCGACTTCAACAGTCATGGCAACTGGATCGAGCGCGCGGATCGCTTTCATGCGGGTGAGAGACAGCACAACCTCGTCTGCGTCCTCACCAGGTGTCGCCCCCGCGGCAAGGCCTGTATTTCCACCCTGCGGCACGATCGACGAGCCATGGCTGCGACATGTCTTAACCACCGCGGCAACCGCCTGGCTGTCGGCAGGGCGCACGACGCAGAGCGGCGTTCCCCGCGAGCTGCGCTTCCAGTCAGTAGCATAAGGTTCAATATCTGCGGCTGCGGTCAGAACGTGAGCGGCGCCGCAGATGTCACGCAACTTCTCGATCAGCAAGATCGTCATGCGATCGCTCCCATATGCCGTGCCATCAACTCGATCTGGCACTGGAGCATGGGCAGGCCGCGCTGGATACGGCAGCCCTTTGCTTCGGCGGCTTTCAGCAACGGCGTCATCACCGGATCCATGATCGCATCGGCCACTACCTGATCCGGCGACAAAAGCGAAAAATCGAGCGGCGGCCGATCTTCGGGTTTCATTCCAAGCGACGTACCATTGACGACCAGGTCATGGTCGGCCACCGAACCGGCGTCAGTCGAGAGTTCAAGTTCGGGATGGACCTGACGCAGCCTTGCCGCCAGTGCTTGCGCCTTGTCCGGCGTCCGGTTGGCGATCGTCAGGCGGCGGACGCCGGCATCGGCAAGCGCGAAGGCCATGGCGCAGGCGGCACCGCCCGCACCCGCGATATACGCCGCTTTGCCGTGCGGATCGAAGCCGGTAAGGGTCGTCAGCGCGATAACGAAGCCGAGCCCATCCAGCATCGTCCCTATCATCCGGCCGTCAGCTTCCCGCCGGACACAATTGACGGCACCGATATGCCTCGCCTCGTCGGTGACATCATCGCAGAGGTCTAGCATTGCCGACTTGTGGGGAACGGTAGCGATGAACCCCCCGAAGTTCTCCATGGCCGACAAGCCGTTGAGCAGAGCTTCCAGTCCCTCGGGCTTGACGTGGAAGGGGATCAGAACCGCGTCCAGACCATGCCGACGGAACACCTCGGCCATCACCTGTGGCGTCTTCACATGATAGATCGGGTCGGCCAGGATACCGTAGATCAGGGTGCGCCCGGTTATCGTGCTGTGGTTCTTCTCATTCATGGCCAAATGCTCGATCTGCCTGCTTTCAACGATGCGGTCGTGCTTCAGGTCATGTAGAGACCACCGGCGACGTCGATCGTCTGGCCGGTCACGAAGCTGGATTCCGGCGACGTCAGGTAGACTGCAGCGTCAGCGACCTCCTCCGGTTGGCCGAGCCGCGCCAGCGGCGTCATCTTGACCTGCTCGTCGTTGATCTCGGCCGCGACGCCGCGCACCATCGGCGTTTCGATCCGCCCCGGCGCGAGCGCATTGACGCGGATGCCGAACGGGCCAAGTTCTGCCGCAAGGTGCTTGGTGAAGCCAATCAACGCCGACTTGGTTGCCGCATAATGGCAGGCCACGATCGGCGAATAGGTCTTCCCCGCGACCGACGACATGTTGACGATCCAGCCGCGCCCGGCCTCGCGCATCGACGGCGACAGCGCCCGGATGGTGTTGAAGACGCCACCGAGATTGACCGCGACGACACGGTTCCATTCGGCCGGGTCCATTTCCCACACTTTATGGGCTACGCCGTCATGCTTGGGCGATATACCGGCATTGTTGATGACCGTATCGAAGGCACCGCCCATCATGCCAGCTGCTGTTCCAAGCGTCGAAGACACGGCCTCGTAGTCCGAAACGTCAAGCACCAGCGGCAAACCCTGCCCGTAGCCTGCCGCCTCGATCAACCCTACAGTCTCGGCGATATCGGCTTCAGTCAGGTCAGCGACGCCCACGGTCGCTCCCCTCGCGGCAAAACCCATAGCGATAGCCCTGCCGATTCCGCGGCCTGCCCCTGTTACAAGCACACGGCGGCCTGCATGGCTCGGGCGAGTAGCGATGGCTTGTGGATTATTCTCTCTGTGCGGCATATTCAGATTCCCAGATAGGCTTGACGTACATGATCGTTGGTCAGCAGCGCTTCGGATGTATCCGAGAGCACGATCTCGCCGTTTTCAAGCACATAACCACGATCAGAAGCTTTCAACGTGTTGAATACGTTCTGCTCGACGATGAGAACGGTGGTGCCGGTCGAGGTGATCGCTTCGATCACCTCGAAGACCTGCTGCACGATGATCGGGGCAAGCCCCAGCGACGGCTCGTCGAACATTAGAAGGTTTGGCCGAGCCATCATGCCACGGGCAATCGCCACCATCTGCTGCTCGCCGCCGGACAGCGACCCGGCGCTCTGACCAAGCCTCTCCCTGACCCTCGGAAAAAGGGACAGTACGTGTTCCAGCGTCTCACCCTGGCGACCGCGCGCGTCCTTGCGGTAGGCGCCCATCAACAAGTTCTCCTCGACAGTCATGTCGGGGAAAAGCTGCCGGCCTTCCGGAATGAGAGTAATGCCGAGATCGACGACCTCATGGGCAGGCATGCTGGTGATGTCTCGATCCTCGAAGAAGATTTTACCTTTTGTCGGCTGGATCAGACCAGCAATGGTGCGCAGGGTTGTAGTTTTGCCGGCACCGTTGGCTCCGACGATCGTCACCACTTCGCCCTGATCGACGGAGAGTGAAATGTCCTGCAGAATGGTGGTCGGCCCGTAGCCGGCATGGATGCCCTCAAGCCTCAGCATGAACAAAATCCTTTCCAAGATAAGCTTCGATGACCTGCCGGTCGCGCACCACGTCCTGCGGTTTACCCTCAGCGATTATCTGGCCTGAGCTCAGCACCACGACCCGGTCGGAAAGCGACATGACCGCCTGCATCACGTGTTCGATTGCGATGATCGACACGCCGGTATCGCGAATTGACAGCATCAAGTCGATGGCGCGGCGGACGTCCGTCTGGTTTATGCCGGCCATCACCTCGTCCAGCAACAAAATGCGCGGTTTCATGGCCATCACGCGCGCGACTTCCAGCCTTTTCAAGCCACCGATCGTCAGTCCCTGCGCTTCGGCATCCAGCCAGGGACCGAGACCCATGCGAAAAGCCGTCTCGCGCGCAACTTCGCGCGCCTCGCGCACATCGGCATGCCGGTGGAAGGCACCGACCATGATGTTTTCTTCGACCGTCATCGCCGCGAACGGCTGAACGATCTGGAAGGTGCGGCCCACACCGACGGCTGCGAAGTCGCCGGGCGTCACCGGCGTCATCATCGTGCCGTCGACGGATCGGATCTGCACCGTGCCGCTTGAAGGTTTGAGAAAGCCGGACAGCATGTTGAAGACGGTGGTCTTCCCGGCCCCGTTCGGCCCGATAAGGCCAAGGATCTCGCCTTCCTTCAGCGTAAGGCTGACGTCGCGGGTGACATGTAGGCCGCCAAAATGCTTATCGAGATGTTCTGCGACCAGAAGATCGTTGCCGATCACCGGCTTGGTAGGCAGCCGTGGGGTAGCGGCGACAGACTCCGCTTGCACGCCCCTTTTGTTAGTCGATTTGCCAAGGTAGCGGCTGGTAAGCCCGACGATGCCGTTCGGCATAAACAGCACTACAAGAACCAAAACCGCGCCATACACGAAACCATGAAGGCCAAGAGCCTGCGCACCGAGCCAGCCGCGCGCTAGCTCCGATAATGGCACAAGGAAAATGGCGCCGATCAGCGGTCCGATGATGGTGCCGAGTCCACCAATCAGCGCGAACATGGCAATCTGGATCGAGGTTGTCAGAGAAAACACGGAGCTTGGATCGATGAAGGTGAGATACATCGCGTGGAACGTACCGATCATGGCCGTCAGTGCCGCGGAAGCGGCGACGGCTATCAAGCGTACCTTGACCGTATTTACGCCGGCCGCCTGGGCGGCACTTTCGCGCTCGCGCGTCGCGACTAGATAAAAGCCCAGCCGGCGCGAGCGGATCCACCAGGCGACGGCGAGCGTAACCAGCAACATTCCGAAGGCGATCAGCAAGCCTGGTGTGCGATCCCGGAACACCATCCATTCCCAACCGATCTTCAGCGGGATCATCAGGCCGGTGGCACCGCCGGTAAGTTCGCGGAAATGCAGCGCAAGGACCCGGAAAACTTCGAGAAAAGCGATAGTGGCCAAAGAGAAAAACGGACCGCGTAGGCGGAAGCAGGGATAACTAATCGCGACCGCAACGACCGCCGCCACCCCAGCGCCGACGAACATGCCTAGCCACGGCGTGATGCCGACGTTCATTAGGATGATGCCGGCATATGCGCCAATCCCGTAAAAGATCGCATGTCCAAGCGACAGCTGGCCGGCGAAACCGCCGACGATATTCCATGCGGTTGAAAGTCCCGCAAAGATGAAAATGGTGACAAAGATATGCGCGATGAACTGATCGCCTATAACGATGGGGACCACGAGCAGTGCGAGCAGGACGACCGAGAATAATAACAGCCGCTTCCAGGGCAGCGTCGTCTGGCGCGCGGATGTCATGGTGGTATCAAGTGTTGTGTCTGTCACGGTCTTCCTCATGGAGATACGTGCGAAAGATTAAGGCGATCGCTGAACAGGCCGGCCGGCTTCAGGATCAGGATCAGCAGGAACATGCCGAAGACGACGACTTCCCGGACATCCGAGCCGATGTAGAAACCGGCGAAGCTGTCGATTAGGCCGATGATCATGGCGCCGGCAAAGGCGCCGCCGAGCGAGCCGAGGCCCCCGAGCACAACGACGACGAAGGCCGTCAGCACAAAATAGGTTCCGATATTCGGAGATGTCGGATAGAGCGGCGCGACCATCGAGGCGGCGAGCCCGACGCATGCCGCACCGATGCCGAAGGTCAGCATATACATGCGGTTGACATTGATACCCATCAGCTGGGCCGCAGCTCGGTTCTGCGCGACGGCACGGATGGCACGGCCGGTCTGGGTCCGCTTCAGGAAGGCCTGCAGGCCGATGACGAGCAGGATCGAAGCCGCCAGGATGACCAACTGCCCAAGTAGTACGCGCACCGGACCAATGACGATCGGCAGACGGAGCCCGGATGGCGGTGTGTTAGCGATGTCCGCGCCAAAGATAAGCAATGCAAGATTAATCAGCGCGGTCGACAGGCCGACGGTTGCAAAAATTTGGATATGGTCATCCCGAGCCGACATCAGCGGCTGAATGATAAAGCGCTGGGTGGCAACGCCGGCGACGAAAAGAAGCGGCGCGACGATGACGGAGGTCAAGAGCGGGTGGATGCCGAGCTTCGTGGTGAACAGATAGACCAGATACATGCCAAGCATCAGAAACTCGCCATGGGCGAAGTTTACGACCTTGACGATGCCGAAGATCATGGTCAGCCCGACGCTGACGATCGCGAACAACGCGCCCAGCATCAGGCCATTTACGAGCACTTGCAAAAACGTTTCCATATGCCTCCTCCTCCGGCAGGTGGCGGGCAAAACGACCGCCAGGCGTCGGAGGGCGGCAACGCATGCCGCCCTCCTCGACTCTGAAGCCTATTTCACCACGTTGAGCTTGCTGACGGCGGCGGCATCCGGATAAACGGCAATCAGCTTGCCGCCCTGCCACTGCATGCCCATCATCGCCGCCCGTTCGTTCTGGCCGTTCTCGCCGAACTTGATGCCGTAGCCGGCAGCAGTCGAGCCATCCGGAATGTCGATCGCCTTGACAGCCTCGACGATCGTGTCTGGCTCGAAGTCCTTCGCCTTGCCGATCGATTCCAGCAGCGCCTTGGCGCCCACATAATTGTTCAGCGAATGGCCGGAGCGCGGGCTAGTGCCGTATTTCTTCTTGTAGGCTTCAACAAAGGCTTCAAGCCCCGGGGTCGCCTTGGTGTTGACCAGGAACTGGGTGAAGTCGACATCAAGCACGTTCTCGATCACGTCATGGCCGACGGCATCAGCGGTCGGCTGCATCGAGTAGCCGCCACCGCCGCCGATGACTGCCGAAGGCTTATAGCCCGCTTCGTTGGCCTGTTGCAGGAACAGAACCGAGTCGTTCTGGTAAGAAGTCTGCAGGACGACATCGGCGCCGGCCTGCTTCAGCTGCAGAACCAGCGACGACATATCGACAGTCGCTGCTGGATAACCGGAGGACAGGACAACGTTGAGACCTTTTTCCTTGGCATAGGTCGTCTCGTGCTGGGAGACCGAGGTACCGTAGCTTGAGTCCTCGTAGATGATGCCGATCTTCAACTCCTCGGGCTTCTTCCCAAGGCCCGGTGCGATCTTGTCGACCACCATGTCGATCACTAGCTTGCCCATGTCCTTGGCATAAGGATTGGTGCGGAACAGGTATTTCAGGCCACGGCCGGTGACTTCGTCGGCCACGGCCCCAAGTTCGAAATAGGGAATGCCGGTAAGCTCTGCCACTTGGCTTGCAGCGATCGAACGCGCCGACGAATAGGTGCCGAAGATGGCCGAGACCTTTTCCAATGAGATTAGCCTGCGGGCCTCGCCGATTGCCTGGTTATTGTCGACGGCGTCGCCCTTCACGAGCACCACTTTCTCACCCTGGATCCCGCCTGCGGCGTTGATCTCATCGACGGCGATCTCCAGACCGCGCGCGCTCTCCTCCCCAAGAAGCGCGAGCTGGCCGCTGAACGGATACAGCGCACCGAACTTGACGTCAGCATGGGCTGCGGATGCTGACAGCGCGATGGCTGCAGCGGTGATCTTCAACAGTACCGGCAATTTCATGTTTTCCTCCCGAGAAAAGCTGTGAATGCGTTTGGTATCAAGTCCTAGTAATCGAGGGCCTCCTTGCCCTGGAAACTGGTGATCGGCGGATGCGCGCGCTCGTCGGTGACGACATCGATGACGGTCAGCGTGTCGGCGGCCAGCGCCTCCACCAGCACACCCAGAAACTCCTCCGGCTTTTCGACGCGCACACCGCGGCAGCCGACGGCGCGGGCGATTGCCGCATGGTCGACGGCCTCGAAATCGCAGACATCGGTGAAGTTGCCGAACAGACTGAGTTCGGCATGTTTCTGGTAACCGAGGATCTGGTTATTGAGGACGATCACCACGACCGGTAGCTTCATTCGTCGTGCGGTTTCCATTTCAGACCAGACATGGCCAAAACCACCATCGCCGGTGAGGCAGACAACCGGCGCATCGGGGCGGGCTGTTTTGGCGCCCAGAGCATAAGGCAGTCCCCAGCCTAAGCCAGCAATCCCGCGCGGCGTGATGAACCGCTGGCCGGCCCTGCGGGCGGTGAGGAAGTTTGCAACCCAGATCGACGAGTAGCTCGCATCGGCGACGACGATGCTATCAGGAGTTAGTACGCTATCGAGGTCGGCCATCAGGCGTTCCGGACGAACCGGAGACGCATCGAGGTCGACCAGCTTCTTCATGTCGTTCTGATGCGCGGCCCGCCCGGCAGCGATCTTGTCTTCCAACGCCTTGCGACGGTCGGTGATGGCGGACAGATCCTCGCCTCTCAGTGCCTGCGTGAGCGCTGCGACCGTGAGCTTGGCATCACCGGCAAGTCTCATCGCTTCATAGTTGCGGCCGATCTCCCCGCCGTCGATATCGAGATGGATGAAGGTCGCGTCCTTTGGATAGAGCGACCAGCTGTCCGTGCCGTTCTGATTGGTGCGATTGCCGATCAGGAGGACAACATCGGCTTCTGTCACCAGCTCGCGCAGGTGCGACGAGCGTCCGCGAGGAGCCATGAAATAACCCACAACACCGAGCGAAAGCGGGTTGGTCTCGTCGACGGCGCCCTTTCCCATGACGGTCGTCGCGACCGGCAGGCCGAGCGACTGTAGCGCCTCGACCTCGGCCGCAGCCTGCGAGGAATGCACGCCGCCGCCGGCGATCACCAGTGGACGCTTGGCTTTGGCAATCAGTCTGGCTGCCTCAGCAATCCGGGTCGGGTCGGCAACGGTGCGATCGAGCGGGAACGTCCCAAGCCGCGCATCGCGGCGCGGCGCCTCCGGATCGATGTCCGGCCGTTCGTCTAGGACGTCGAGCGGCACCAGCAGCACGACCGGACCAGGCCGGCCGGTGGCCGCAACGGCAAAGGCCATGTCGACATAGTCGTCGATGCGCGCCGGGTCGGCGACGCGGCGCACCCATTTGGCGACGCCGCCGAATAGCGCGAAGTGATCTAGTTCTTGGAAGGCGTTCTTGTCAGTGAAACGGCGAGACACATCCTGAACGATGGCAACGATCGGGATCGACGCCTTCAGCGCCTCGGCAAGGCCTGGAACCAGAAGTGTCGCGGCCGGACCATTCTGGGCGGTGACGACCGACACCTTGCCGGAGACCCGCGCAAAGGCATCGGCCATGGCGGCGCCTGCATTTTCCGTACGGTAACCGATCTGGCGGATCCCATAGTCAGGCGCGGCGAGAAACAGGGCCGAGGGAATGCTCTGCCCAAAGATCTCCTTGACGCCGTGGCGGCTGAGTGCCGCAGCCAGAACATGGGCGCCGGTCATGTTGTCCGTAGTGGTCGGCGTCGCGGGCTTGCTCATGACGTTCATGCTCATTTCCTCCTATGCGGGCCGAAAAGTTAGGCCCGATCCTCCATGACGAGTACGATCTTGCCCGTGTGGCTACCGCCATCCATGCGCGCATGAGCGTCGGCCACCTTGTCGAATGCGAATGTGGAATCAATCAGCGGCCGGACAGCAGATTGTGTCAGCAACGGCAGGACATTCGCCTCCAATGTGGCCGCAAGCCTTGCCTTCATCTCCAGCGGGCGGGCTCGCAGCGTCGAACCAGCCATGGTGACGCGCTTCATCAGAAGCGGCAGCAAGTCGAGCTCGGCCTTGGACCCCTGCTGGAAGGCGATCTGGGCGATGCGACCATCGGCAGCGATTGCTTCTAGATTGCGCTGGATATAGCTGCCACCGACCATGTCGAGAATGACGTCTGGGCCGAGTCCTTCGGTCAGTTCCTTCGACCGGGCGACAAAATCCTCGCGGCGGTAGTCGATTGCGCCATCGGCGCCGAGATCGAGGCAAGCCTGGCATTTTTCCGCCGAGCCTGCAGTGACAATCACCCGTGCGCCGAAAGCTTTTGCAAGTTTCAGAGCCGTCGTACCGATGCCGGAGGTGCCGCCATGGATCAGCAGTGTTTCGCCCCGCTTCAGGCCTGCCCGTTCGAATACATTGCTCCAGACGGTGAAATAAGTCTCCGGAAAAGCGCCGGCCTCCACGAAGGACATTGCGTCCGGGATCGGCAGTGCGGACGCTTCCTGGATGAGGGCCCGCTCAGCATAGGCGCCGCTATGGACCAGCGCCATGACCCGGTCTCCGGCCTTGAAACGCGCAACACCCGGCCCAATCGTTTCGACAACACCGGCAAGTTCAAGGCCGAGCACGTCGGTGGCGCCCGGCGGTGGCGGATAATTACCCTGGCGCTGCATTACGTCCGGCCGGTTGATGCCGGCAGCTTTTACGCGCACAACCAACTCGCCGATGCCAGGTGCTGGCAGCTGCCGATCGACGATCGCCAGAACCTCCGGCCCGCCCGCACCTGTGGCAATCACCGCCCGTGTTAAGCCACTCATGCGGTCTCTCCTTGGATATTGACGCCATTACCTTCCGGCAACAGCAGGACCTTGACCGCCTGCCGGCTACGGGCGAGTTCAAATGCCTCGATACCCTCCGACAGTGGCAGGCGATGAGTAATCAGAGCCGACAGCGCCTGCGAGTTTTGGGCGAGAAGCCGGATCGCCTCGCCGAGTGCCCGCTCTGTAGTGTCATGGGCGCCGCGCAATTGCTTCTTTTCGCGAACGAACCGGGTAAGATCGAGACTGAGCGGTTGAGAATGGATGCCAGCAACGACGAAGATGCCGCCCGGTCTTAGTACTGCCAGCCCGTCCGAGACGGACCGGGCAATGCCGGTCGCCTCAATCACCCGATCGGCCGGCTGACCAAATGCATGCGAAACCGCCTGTTCGAGGGTCTCGTCCATCAAGTCGGATGCGTGATGGATACCCATGTCACGCGCCAGCGACAGGCGCCGCTCGTCACCGAAACCAGCGATCAGCACGTGCGCGCCGCGATGGGCTGCGGCCCACGCGATGCCGAGACCGATCGGCCCCGGCCCAAGCACCACGACCCGCGAACCGGCCTGCACGTCGGCCACATCGACCGCATTGACGGCGACCGCCAAGGGTTCCGTCAGTGCGGCGATGGCAAGATCCAGATCATCCGGAACATGGCGGCAATTACGGGCGGGAACAATGACAGTGTCGGCAAATCCGCCATCGCAGTGCAAACCGATAATGCGGCGACGGCTGCAGTTCTGCGGCTCGCCGGCAAGGCATGCCGGGCAGCTGCCGCAGTTCTTGGTAGGCCAGCAAACGACACGATCACCGGCGGCAAAATCCTTGACGTCATCTCCCACCGAGCGCACCACGCCAGAAAACTCGTGTCCGACCGTGACCGGCAGACTGGCGGTCATGAATTCGTAACCCGGCGTCCATTCATAAGCATGGAGATCGCTGCCGCAGATACCGGCCGCCGCGACATCGATCAGAACCTGACCTGGCAGCGGCGCCTGCATTGGGTCGAGCGATACCAGCTCGAGCCCGAATGCGGGCGCGGTCTTGCGCAGCGCTATCATGAACTCCTCCAGTTCAATCCAACAGCTCGCCCTGGCTTCGACTGGCCTCCTCGCCGGTCTTTGGTGTACGATTATGCTTCGCACACGCCGAAGGTTGCTGTATGTTATTTGTTATAACACTATCCGCGTGAAGGTGACGGGTGTCAAGAAGTCCATTGGAAAATAACAGTATGCCGATGATGGAAGCAGATTGGGCCCAGCCCATCGTCAAGGAAAATCTAAGCGACCGTGCCTATCTCGGTCTTCGACAGGCGTTGATGCGGGGCCAGTTGAAGCCAGGTGAAATGCTGCGCCTGCGGCCGATGTCAGTGCGTTTCGGCATCAGCGCTACGCCCATGCGCGAGGCGCTACTCAGGCTCGTCAGCGAAAAGGCCCTCACTCTCGATGCACGCGGGACGGTGACCGTGCCGACGCTGACGCTCGACCAGTTGCTGGAAATCCGCAGTATTCGCATCGATCTCGAGGGCCGTGCAGCCGCGGCGGCCGCGGTCGTTGCGAATGGAGAGGAGATTGCCAACCTGGACGCGATCCATCTGCTGATCGCAGAATGTCATAGAGCAAAGAACTTCGAAAAGGCAGTGGACCTCAATACCGAATTTCACCTCAACCTGTGTCGAATGGGGAGACTTCCGATCGTCTACGATATTATTGAAACACTGTGGATACGGTGCGGACCGATTTTATCCCATCTTTACGACGCCGGGCTACCGGACTGGGAACCACACCCGCATTTACGCATCATAGCAGCGTTGCGGGCAAAAGATGCTCAGACTGCTCGCTACGCAATTCGTGACGACATCGAGTTTGGCGGAAAAGGGTTGCTGATGCATGCCAAGGACAACACGGCATAGCAAGAGACGGAGCAATAATCGCAACCTTGGCTGTTCGGTCCCCGCTCTTGAAGAAATTCGAACTACTAACCCAATATCTAAAGCTGCAGGTGATGGCGGCGAAGGATGCCGCTTGACTTTCGAGCAAGCGGCATGAGCCGAAGCGCTTCGAGCTGGCTAAAAGTCTTCTGAGCAAACTCAGCCATCTATCGGTCCGAAGTATCGATCGTTCAACCCGAGCCTACTGGACGTGGTATCGCCCATTCACCAACGCTCTGTCCCAGGCGGACCTTTGAACGGCCCAGCAATGGCTGAGGTGATCCATCCGCCGTAGAACGTCCCGGCCTGGGGGACTACGGCCTCGCCGTCTAAGAGGCACAAGTCCATGGCCTGCGGATAGAAGGCAATGAAATCCTTAATCAGGGCAAAAGATGTCGTGGGATGCGGATAGGCCCAGGCCGCGTTCCGGCTCGTTTTGTCATCCGATTGGATATCGAAATAGCGCGCCTGTCCTTTCCACTCGCAGATCGACCTGCTGCTGCCCTCACGGAGCATAGAGAGATCTACGTCGGCGGGCGGAAAATAATAGGTCGGCGGGTGGCTTGTTTCGATCGTGCGCACTGCGGCCGTGGTCTCCGCGAGAACGTGGCCGTTGTAGATGATCTTCAAATGATTGCGCACCGGCTGGGCGATGCTCGGCCTTGGGAAGGACCAAACGCTCTCTTGCCCGGGCAGGCATGGGTCTGGAACGGGATGAGTAAGCGTTACCATAATGTCCTCCAGTCCGAGCCAACTTGCAGCAGCAGCGGTGAATTGCAAGGCTGGACCTGCTTCGCAGAATGGCTATATGGCTCGTTCTCGTACCTGGCCGTCGCAACAAGACGCCTTGAAGGGATCTGAACCATTTACCCGGTTATTGGATAGGGCTGACGGGCTGAAATTCGACAGCGACGAACGTCGGTTTGTTTCACGGTGAACGGCGGATATGGGGCCGAGAGGCGACTGTCCGGTTCTGCGCCAATGAAGGGATCGCTGTCGTTCGCGCAAGGACGGTTATTGATCAGTAATTAGTCGTACCGCGGTCTCAACGTTAACGTCTGCTACCGACTGAAACAGCTATCCACTGAAGAGAAGGAGCGAACCAGCAACGATGAAAGCCGATGAACTGCAGGCGTTCTGTGACGTTTGAGCACCAGAGACTATGGAGGCACGCCACTCTAAAGCTTTGGACACCTACCATTGACGTGCTCCCGTTGATCGGAACTATCATACGTCGGCAATGTTCGGCACATCGAAGGAGCGGGACGGATCCGACGGCACCTCCACCGAGTATGAGACAACACACAGCAACACCCACCGAACCGGACGGGGACATTCCGGGTGGGCAATGGTTGCGCTCGCCGTATTCCTGGTAGCAGTCGTGGGCTGGGTCCACCTGACTATCGGGGAAGGCAGCGACTCGGCTCCCTCCGACGCGCAGCAGATCGCTGACGATCCGGCCAGAGTTCTGGAAGGATCACGCACTGCGTTCAAAAAGCGGTGTCGGCAAATTCAGGCCCGATGTCGCGCTTAGCAAGAACCACATCGGGAGCGGTAATTATTTCCGTTTTGAACAGGCACTGAAAGCGGACTGGTTTAGCATCCATAGACCTTCCGCACCAGCGAGCCGCTTCTTTCGCATGTGCCAACGACGGGCCTGATCGCGCGGAGAGTTGTAAAACCTTAAAAACATCGTGCAGTAGGCCGGGCCTTTAGCGCAAGAACTATAGTCATAGCTGTGAGCTATTGGTTCATTGGCGACATATGCAATCTCCTCAGGCGCCATTTACAGGTTAAAGACGCCGTCACTCTGAACGACTATAGCGTCAACGCCGTGGTGTCGCTTGAAATCAACGCCTTGAGGATACCCTTCTGCGTGTGGTCGCTGTGCTCGACCATCGCCGCTCGGGCAAGATGCGGGTCGCGCAGACGCAGGACATCGACAATACGTCGATGATCCGCGCTGGTTTCCGGATTGACGTCTCGGCTGACGGCGCCGAGGTAAAATAGCCGCGTGCACTCGTCGAGATGTGCGGCAACCAGCGTCAACAGCCGGGAATTGTTCGCTCCCTCGGCGATCGCCAGATGGAAATCACGGTTGGCCTTGACGAAGGACTGGACGCTCTCGCCCTGTTGCGGGTCGTAGCGAGCCTCCGCCAGAGCTTCGAGCCGATCGAGATCTTCAGCTGATAGATTGAGAGCGGCCATGGCAGCGGCGGTGCCCTCCGTCATCGCGCGGATGGCGAAGAGATCGTTGATGTCCTTTACCGTCACGGGCGTTACCCGGTAGCCCCGTCGCGGAAACGCTTCGATCAGACCTTCCGCCACCAAGCGACCGAGCGCTTCCCGTACCGGCGTCTTGCTCATGGCAAGCTGTTCTGCCAGCTCGAGCTCGGAAAACTCGGCTCCGGGCCTCAAGGCGCCGGAGAGCACGCGCGCACGCAGAGAAACATAAGCGGTTTCCGTCAGAGAAATTTTCTTCTGCCGGGCCGGCGAGGTATCACTTTCGACGCTAAGGCTCTGCAAGACGGCTTCTCTCCAAGCTCGTGGGATATGTTGGACCCGCTCGCGGATCATGAGGCTTCACGCCCCTTTCTCTCTTCCTCCACTTTTTATGACTTCGCAAGACGGCCAGCCTTTGACATGAAATATTTCGTAGTATATCACGATGCATATCAGGGATTGACGGCTTGAGAGAGCCGCCCTTGGGAGGAACCGTGGCACAGATCCTTGTGATCAATCCGAACAGTTCGAAGGCCGTCACACGCTCGATGGAGGCGTGCCTGAAGCCGTTTGAAGGCAATGGCCACGAAATCCGCTGCACTGAGCTCGAGGGCGCGCCTGTTGGTATCGAGACGGATGCCCATGTCGCCGAAGTCGTGCCGATGCTGATCGAAGCTGTGCGTGCGGCAAAGGCAGACGCCATTGTGATCGCTTGCTTCTCGGATCCCGGAATTTCGGCCGTACGCGCCACCACGAATGTCCCGGTCATCGGCATCGCCGAAGCAGCCTATCTGACAGCACTCGGACTAAGTCGGGGTTTCGGAATCGTTTCGATGGGACCCTCCTCGATCGACCGCCACCGACGCTACCTTGAAGCCCTGCGACTTGACGGTCGGCTTGCAGGCGATCGTTCGATCGACATGACGGTTGCAGAACTCGTCGCCCAAGACGCGGTCATTCCCGTCACGCGGATCGCCTCCGTGCTTCGCGATGAAGACGGTGCCGAAGCGGTCATCCTCGGCTGTGCCGGTCTTGGGACCTACCGGGAGGCTTTGCAGGCGGAACTGGGCTTGCCCGTCATCGACCCGGTTCAAGCCGGCGTCGCGCTTGCCTGCATGCAGGCTGAACTCGGCTACCGCAGGAGAACGCTGTGAGCATTGATCTCGTCATTCGCGGGCGTATCGTTACACCTCAGATGACCATCCCCAATGGTTGGGTCGCGATCTCTGGCTCGCTCATCCACGCGATCGGTGAGGGCGAAGCCCCTGCCGCAGCCACCGTTCACGACGCAGGAGATGCCTTTGTCCTGCCGGGCATCGTCGACGGCCAGACCCATGCGGGCAGCTATCTCGGCCTCCCGGGGATCGAGCCGACGACACGGTCTGCCATTGCCGGCGGGGTCACGACCATCGTCGACATGCCCTACGACAACCCGACACCTCTGAGCGCCAGGGAGCACCTCGACGCCAAGGTCGCAGCGGTCGAACACTTCGCCCATTGCGATGTGGCGCTCTACGGCACAGTCATGCCGGGGCAATCCCTCGACGAGGTGCGATCGCTCGCCGATGGTGGCGTCGTCGCCTTCAAGATCTCCGCCTTCGAAAGCAGCCCCACCCGCTTTCCGAGGATCGATGCGGCTCTCGCCCTCGATCTGCTGGAAGCGCTTTCGGCGACCGACCTGCCGCTTGGCCTGCACAACGAAGACCAGGAAATCGTGCGGTCACGGGTTTCGCGCGCAAGGGATGAGGGCCGAAACGGCATCACCGCGCATTCGCCGAGTCGGCCTGAAGTCGCAGAACTGGCATCGTCCGTGCATTTCCTCGAACTCGCCGCCAGTGCTGGCGGCCATGCGCATATCGTCCATATCAGCACGCCGCGCGGCTTCAAGCTGGTGGATGACTATGCGCGAGAGGGCTTCAGGGCGACCGGCGAGCTTTGCGTCCACTATCTCTGGTTCGATCCCGAACGCGACGGCGAAGAGCTCGGTGCGCGGATGAAGGTAAACCCACCCATTCGTCCCGGCCAGATCGACCGGCTCTGGCAGGAACTGGTCGACGGCCGGATTGCATTTGTCAGCTCCGATCATTCCAGCTGGCCGATCGACAACAAGTTTACCGCCAGCATTTTCGATGCCGGAGCGGGAGTTCCCGGGATGGAGACCCTGCTGCCTGCCTTCTACACCGTCGCAAAACAGCGCGGCGTCGACGCGGCGCATTTCTGCGCCGAATATCTCGCAGAACGCCCTGCCCGCTTCTTCGGCCTTTATCCTCGCAAGGGGGCTCTCGTCCCGGGTGCCGATGCCGACATCACGATCCTCGCCGAGGGTGACGATGTCTGGGACGCGAGCCGTGCCCAGGATGGCCTCAACTGGAGCCCTTACGACGGACGGCGTTTCGCCGCTCGGGTTGCCGCGACCTTTCACGCGGGCAAGCTCGCCTATGACGGCCATTCGGTCCTCAACACACCCGGCAGCGGACGCTATCTGTGCCGCGGCGAAAGCAAATGGTTTTCGAAGGAACTCGCAACATGACTGAGGCAGCCACCCGGCCCGATCACGGCATCGTCGAGAAGGCGATCACATTCTTCTACTATGTCGATCTGCCCAGAGCGTTCGACTTCTACACAGAGGTCATGGGCTTTCCGCTCGAGATCGATCAGGGCTGGTCAAAGATCCTGAGAATTGCAGAGCATGCCTATGTCGGTCTTGTCGACGAGACCCGCGGCATGCATCGCGCCAATCCAATCAAGCCCGTGCAGCTTTGCATCCGCGTGCCGGATGTCGATGCCTGGCACCGCTATCTCTCGAGCCAGGACGCGATCGGGCTGACAGAACCAAAGGACAGCGCCTCCTTGGGAATTCGAGCCTTCGTGCTGGAAGACCCGGAAGGCTACCAGATCGAGGTGCAATCCGCACTTCGGTGAAAACGCGCATGCAAACGTGTCGGCATACCAAAAAAGGGGAACGAAAATGCTGAATCTTCGCATGAAATCCGGACGTATCGCGGCGCTTGCCGCATTCGTCCTCGTGAGCTCGACGGCACTTACCGGCTTGGCCCAGGCCAAGGAACTGACCGTCGGGCTGACGTCGGACGCGGTAAACCTCGACCCCCAGGCGGGCGAGGAACTGTCCAGCAACATCCTGTTCTACCACATCTACGATCCCCTGGTCCGCCGCAATGCCGACCTTTCATTCGGACCCGGCCTTGCGGAGAGCTGGGAGCTCAAGGACGACACGACCTGGGTCTTCAAGCTGCGCCGAGGCGTCAAGTTCCACAATGGCGAGGACTTCAAGGCGTCGGACGTTGTCTTCACCCTCGACCGTCTGAAGAAGTCGCTGATGGCCAATCTTGGCGCCAACATCGCTTCCTTCACAGCGGTCGACGACTACGCGGTCGAGATCAAGACACCCAAGCCCTACGCAGTCCTGCCGAACGATCTGGCAGCCGTCCTGATCCTCAGCGAGAAGTATGCGAAGGAAGTGGGCGACGAGCAGCTGGACCTGAAGCCTATCGGCACCGGCCCCTACAAGCTGGTCGAATGGATCAAGGAAGATCACATTACGCTCGCCGCCAACACTGAGTATTTCGCCGGCGCACCGAAGATCGAAGAGGTCACGTTCCGCCCAATCACCAATGGCGCCACCCGCACCGCAGCCCTACTGACCGGTGAAGTCGATGTCATCCAGGATCTCAACGTCCGCGACGTTGCGCGCGTCAAGGCTGACGACCGCTACAAAGTCATGACCAGGCCGAGCCTGCTCAATGTCGTTGTGTCGATCGACCAACGTGAGAAGAGCCCCACCATCGCGCTCGACAAGAACCCGATGATGGATCGTCGTATCCGTGAAGCCATGGTCCGCGCAATCGACGTCAATGCGATCAACAAGATCATCATGAACGGCCTGTCGACACCCTCACAGCAATATGTCCCCGCTTCCCATACGGGCTATGTTGATGGCGCAAGCTTCCGCGACATGTATCCCTTCGATCTTCAGAAAGCGGGCGCGCTCATGGCTGAGGCCGGCTATGCCGATGGCTTCACGGTGACCCTTGACACCACCAACAACCGCTATGTCAACGATCAGCAGATCGCCCAGGCGCTTGCCTCGATGCTCGGCAAGATCAAAGTCGATCTCAAGCTCAACCTCATGCCGAAGTCCAACTTCTTCGGCTACATCCGGGTCCCGAGCGACAAGTCGAGCATGATCATGAGCGGCTGGGACGTTCCCTCCGGTGACGGCGGCTCGATGTACAGCGTGATGTTCTACTCGCGCGACAAGAAGGAAGGCTATGGCCAAGTCAACCGCGGGTCCTATTCCAATCCGAAGGTGGACGAGTTGATCGACAAGGCCGATTCGACCTCCAAGCTCGAAGAGCGCGACGGGTACCTGCAGGAAGTCACCAAGATTTTGATGGAAGATATCCCGATGATCCCGATCCACTACGAGCAGGATCTCTACGCCGCAAAGACCAATGTCGAGATGACACCGCGTGCGGACAAGTTCCTCTGGGCCTACGAGATCGACGTCAAGGAATAAGCCTCAACCCGAACGAACGCGGGACTGTCGACCTTGAGGAAGACAGTCCCGAATTTCTCACTTCTTCATGACGGGACACTGCCTTGCTGGGTTACACGATCAAGCGGCTCCTGCAGATGGTGCTGGTACTCTTTTGCGTATCAATCATCGTCTTCCTGATGATGAGCTTTACCGGCGATCCCGTCTTCATGGTGATCCCGATCGATTCCACCACCGCCGAGATTGAACAGGCCCGCCGCCTTCTGGGTCTCGACCAGTCCCTGCTGAGCCAATACTTCATCTTCCTCGGCAACATGCTGCAGGGCGACTTCGGGCGCTCCTATGTGTTCCGCCAGCCGGCCATGGACCTCATCCTGGAGCGCCTGCCGGCAACGATCGAAATGGTGCTGGTGGCGATCATGCTGGCAACCGTGATCGCCGTGCCGCTCGGTGTTTATGCAGGCGCCAATCCGAACAATCCGGTGTCTCGCGGCATCATGGCAGGCTCGCTGCTTGGCATTTCCCTACCTGGCTTCTGGGTGGGCATGATGCTGATCTTCTTCTTCTCCGTCCGCTACCAGTTTCTGCCCTCGTCTGGACGCGGCGATACGGTCGAAATCCTCGGCATGCGCATATCCATCTTCACGGCGGACGGCTGGTCGCACATCATCCTGCCGTCCGCCACACTGGCGCTTGCCACCCTCGCGATCATGCTGCGCATGACCCGTGCGGGCATGATGGAGGTGATGCGGCAGGATTATATGCGGTTCGCCCGCGCGAAAGGCGCCTCTCGCCAGAACATCCTGTTCAGGCACGGGCTCAAGAACGCCCTCATTCCGGTCGTCACGATCTTCGGCCTCCAGCTGGGTGACCTCATCGCCTTTGCAACAATCACCGAAACAATTTTCGCATGGCCAGGCACAGGCAAGCTGCTGATCGACTCGATCTACCGCGGCGATCGCCCCGTCATCGTCGTCTACCTGATGCTGACAGCCTTCATCTTCGTTGCCATCAATTTTGTCGTCGACATCGTCTACACGCTGATCGACCCGCGCATTACCGTGAAGTGAGGATCGCATGACCGGGTTCTTCTCTTCGGAATTCTTCTTTCACTACCGCCGAAATCTGCCGGCGGTCTTCGGCAGCGCACTGCTCGCCTTCTTCGCCCTGCTTGCGACCCTCGGACCACTTCTCGTGTCCCAGGACCCCTACGACGTTTCACAGCTGGAACTGATGGACAGCTTCAAGCCGCCGGTATGGCTGGAGGGTGGCGAGAGCAGATATCTGCTCGGGACGGATGGGCAGGGCCGCGACGTGCTCGCATCCATCGTATACGGCGCGCGGATCTCCGCCTTCATCGGCCTGGCCGCCATGATCTTCTCCTGCGTGATCGGGACGGCACTCGGCCTGATCTCGGGCTACTATGGCGGCATCGTCGACAGCATCATCATGCGCATCGCTGACATCCAGCTGTCGTTTCCCTCCATGCTGATTGCGCTCTTCCTGATGTCGGCCTTCGGGACCGGCATCGGCATGGTTCTGATCGCGCTCACCGCTGTCGGCTGGGTGGTTTACGCCCGCACCGTTCGCGGATCGACATTGAGCGAGATCCAGAAGGAATACATCCAGGCGGCCAAGGTGGCGGGCCTTGGAAACGGCGAGATCATCCTGCGCCACGTGCTGCCGAACGTCATGACGCCGCTCATCGTGGTTGCCACGATCCAGGTCGGCACCTTCATTCTGATCGAAGCTTCGCTGAGTTTCCTCGGTGTCGGCGTTCCGATCACCGAGCCTTCGCTAGGCCTGCTCGTCAAGGAGGGGTTCGATGTCCTTTTCTCGGGCATCTGGTGGACCTCTGCCTTTCCCGGGCTGTTCATCATGTTCCTCGTCTTCGGCATCAACCTGTTCGGCGACTTCCTGCGGGACGAACTCAATCCACGCCTGAGATGACGAAGGAGACGGTGACCATGGGTGAAGCACTTCTCGAAGTCCGGGATCTGAAAACGCATTTCCATACATTCGGCGGCGTGGTGAAAGCCGTGGACGGCGTCAGCTTCGACGTCCGCCCGGGCGAGGTGGTCGGGCTCGTCGGTGAGTCCGGCGGCGGCAAATCCGTGATTGGCTTTTCCATTCTCGGCCTGATCGACCTGCCCGGACGGATCGAAGCCGGCAATATCCTCTTTGCCGGCAAAGATCTGACGCGCATGAGCGAGGACCAGATGCGCGCGGTGCGCGGCGGCGAGATCGCGATGGTGTTCCAGGACCCCATGACGTCGCTCAACCCAGTCTACACGGTCGGACGCCAGATGGACGAAATGCTGCGCTTGCATACGGATCTCGATCAGAAAGCGCGACGTGCGCGCTGCATCGAGATGCTCGAGGATGTCGGCATCTCGGAGGCCGCCAGCCGCCTCGACGCCTACCCGCACCAGTTTTCTGGCGGTATGCGCCAGCGCGTTGTCATCGCCATTGCGCTGCTGGCTGGTTCCCGGCTGATCATAGCGGACGAACCCACCACGGCCCTTGATGTCACGGTCCAGGCCCAGATCTTGAAGCTCATGCGTCGCCAGATCGTCGAGCGCGGAGCGGCCATGATCCTTGTGACGCACGATCTCGCCGTTGTCTCCGAAATGGCGGACCGGGTCGTCGTGCTTTATTGCGGCAAGGTCGTGGAAAGGGGGCTTACGAGCAAGATCATCCAGTCGCCTGCCCATCCCTATACCCGCGGGCTCCTGGACAGCATTCCGAAGATCACCGATCGCCGGGCACGCCTCAGTCAGATCCCAGGCACCGTACCGGACATTCGCACGCTCGGCCAAGGATGCAGCTTCAGGGACCGGTGCTTCCGGGCCCAGGCCATCTGTTCGGCAGAAACGCCGGCGCTCACCCCCGTGCGCGGCTCGCTCGAAGCAGCCTGCCACTTTCCGCTGGAGGAGACGGCCTAATGACGACCCCCGTGCTCGATGTTCGAGGCCTGGTCAAAGCCTTTCCTGTGGGAGGTCTTTTCGATCGGCTACAGTTCGGAAAGGGAAAGCTCCTCGCTCCCCAGAAACAATTGCGAGCGGTGAATGGTGTCGACCTGTCGATTGCGCCTGGCGAGGTCATGGCCTTGGTGGGCGAATCCGGTTGCGGCAAGTCGACCGTGGCAAAGACGATTGCCAGGATTTACGAGCCGACCGCAGGCGAGATCCGGATCGACGGAGAAGACATTTCCCGCATGCAATTTCGCGAAATGCGTCCGATCCGCCGCAAGCTGCAGATGATCTTCCAGGATCCTTATGCCTCTCTCGACCCGCGGCAGCGGGTCAGGGACATCGTGATGGAGCCAAGACGCGCTCAGGCCGAGGGCAAACTCAGCCGACGCGAACTCCATGACGAGGCCATTGCACTTCTGGCAAAGGTCGGCCTCAATTCCGAACAGGCCGGCCGCTACCCGCATCAGTTTTCAGGAGGTCAACGGCAGCGGATCGGCATCGCACGCGCATTGTCGGTCCGGCCAAAGATCATCATTGCCGACGAGCCCGTCTCGGCGCTCGACGTCTCGATCCAGGCGCAGATCCTCAATCTGATGATGGACCTGCGCGACGAGTTCGGCCTATCCTATCTGTTCGTCTCGCATGACCTTTCGGTGGTTCATCACATCGCCGACCGTATCGGGGTCATGTATCTCGGCTTCATGGTTGAGACGGCCAGCCGTGATCAGTTGTTCAGTCAGCCGAAACATCCCTACACGCAGGTTCTGCTTTCGGCCGCGCCGACCATCGACAAGTCCCTTGCAAAACCGAAGATTGAGATCGTCGGCGAAGTGCCAAGCGCACTGCGGCTGCCCTCCGGCTGCTGTTTCAGAACCCGGTGCCCCATGGCCTTTGATCGCTGCGCGATCGAGCGTCCCGTACTAAAGCCCCAACCGGATGGGAGCGCTGTTGCATGCCACCTCCATGATCGGAATGATGCCGAAAGGAAAAGCCAGTGAATTCGCCCGCCGTCATTGTTCAACCCCGCCTCGCCCTCGAAGATCCGCACGACTGCACCGATGCGAACGACATGCTGGCTGTCTTCGATGCACTGTTCGACGGGCTTGTGCGCTATGGCAAGGATGGCGGCTACGTGCCAGCACTCGCAAGCTCTTGGGATGCCACCCCGGATGCGCGACAATGGACTTTTCGGCTGAGGGAAGGCTTGAGATTTCACGATGGCAGCCCCTGCGATGCGGCAGCCGTCTGCCAATCCCTGACGCGCATGGCCCATCCCGACAAAGGCTACACACTCGGTGCGCCCGGGGTCTGGCATCAGTATCTTGGTGACGCGGAGATCGAGGCGATCAATCCCCTGACCGTCGCGATCCGCCTCTCGAAGCCGATCGCCGATCTCCTCGACATCTTGGTTTACGGCTACGTGGTTGCTCCCTCAGCACTGGACCGCTACGAGGCGGGAGATACATCGCAGCCAGTCGGTACAGGCCCGTATTGCCTGGTTTCCTACAAACCCGGTCGCGCCCTGCACCTCCAGCGTTTCGAAGGCTGGCATGGCGAGCGACCAGCCAATGCTGAACTGACCTTCCGCTTGGAGCCGAACCGGGAAGCACGACTGCAAATGTTGATCTCCGGCCAGGCGCAGGTGGCAAACAGCCTCGACTACGAAGCATCTGAAGCGCTAAAAGACACAGGCCACCATACGCGGGTGACATCACTCGTCCCGGTCGCCATCATCTACCTCTTCAATGCCTTCAAGGGACCGCTCAAGGACAGCCGCGTTCGCCGCGCCCTTAACCTGGCGATCGACCGCCAGGCCTTGATTGATCGGGTGGTCGCAGGTGCAGCAAAGCCACTGACCGGCTTCGTCAGCCCCGTGCATTTCGGCAGCATGCCATCGAAGGATCTGCGCCCTGATCTGGATCAGGCAAAAAGGCTGCTCGAAGAAGCTGGATTTGCCGAGGGTCTGACCATTGAGGTTGACAGCCCGACACGCCTGCCCGATGAAGCCGAGGCCCTGACGGCGGCTCTTGCGGAGCAGCTCGCCCCAATCGGTGTGACGCTGAACGTTCACCGCCACACAGACCGCGAAGCCTATGCGCATGGTGTCCGCTTGAAGCAGGTGCGCGACATGTGCGTTTTCGATTCAAGCCCCTTGAGCACCTTCCGCATCCTCGCCGAAAAAATCGATCAAAGGGCTAAGGGCTCCTGGTGGCTGGGCTTTCACAATGCCGAAGCCGAAGACTTGCTCGACGCGGGGCGGGCAACTGTTGATCCGAGTGAACGTGAGAAGATCTTCGTAAAGGCCTTTCACGCGCTGCAAGTGGATCCTCCATGGCTATATCTCTACAATCCATTGAGGGTGACAGGCCTGTCCGGGTCCTGGCCGGACTGGCGCATGCGTCAGGATTGCGTGCTCGACGTGACTCGGCTCCCTAATTTCCAATCCGGGAAACCAGCACCATGAGGCGCGTCGATCTGATCATCAGCGGCGGAACCATCCTCACCATGGACGGGAGTCGCCGCGTTCTCGACCAGGGTGCGGTCGCGGTTCTCGACGATCGCATTGTCGCGATCGGGCACGCGGACGAGATCGCGAAAGAATACCAGGCCGAGCGCCATATCAACGCCAACGGCAAGGTGGTCATGCCCGGGATGATCGACGTCCATGCCCATGCAGGCCATGGTCTGATCAAAACCATGGGCATGGAGCAAGGCAATCATTGGGAAGAGATCTGCAACGCGGCCTATACCGTCGGCTCGACACCGGAATTCTGGTTCGCAGAAGCACGGCTTGCAGCCCTTGAGCGGCTGCGCTTCGGCGTCACCACCGGCGTTTCGCTTCTTGGTGGCGGCGATACGATCATGCGCACGGATGATGTCGCCTACGGAAATGCCCACTGCGAGGGAGTAAGCGCAGTCGGCACGCGCTCAGTGGTCGCCGTCGGACCGACACGCCCCCCGCATCCGCGAACCTATGCATCCTGGCAAGACGGCAAGGCGTCAGAACGACCTGTAACCTTCGAGGAGCAGTTTGCCGTCAGCCGGAAACTGCTGGACCTGTGGCATGGGCGCGGACGCCTGAAGATCGCTTTGCTCACCCCTGTCCTGCGTGACGAACATCAGCGCGGCATGTCGACCGCAGACTACGAAGCCGCGATCGCCCAGACTAAGGCCGTGCGGGCGCTCTCGCGCGACGCGGGCGTGGTGTTCACCCAAGATGGTCATTGGAAGGGCTCCGTTTCCCGCGCCGAAAAGCTCGGAATTCTCGGACCGGACGCGCTGTTGTCTCATGCCATCGACATCACGCCAGAAGAGATCCGCATTATTGCCGATACCGGCGCCCGCATCGCCCATAACCCAAGCGCCATCGCCTCCATCCTTGGCCGGTGCCCGGCGATCGAATTGATCGAGGCAGGTGCAGTGGTCGCGATCGGCTCCGATGCAACCGCGCCGGACCGATCGGCGGACATGTTCCGGCACATGCAGCAATGCATGCACTATCACCGCACGCATTTCCGCGATCCCTCGGTCCTGCCTCCGGGCAAGGCCCTCGAAATGGTGACGATCGATGCAGCGACTGCCCTCGGGCTCGATCGGGACCTCGGATCCCTCGAAGTCGGCAAGAAGGCCGATATCGTGGTGGTCGACATGAAGCGCCCCCACTTAGCGCCCTTCCAGATGCCCATCTTCCGCCTTGCTTACTTCGCCAATGGCAATGACGTCGACACCGTCGTGACCGACGGGCAGATCCTGCTTGAAGGTGGCCGCCCTCTGCTGACCGACCTCGACGAGGTCATTGCAGAGGCCGACAGGCAAGCCCGGTTGCTCATCGAGCGCATGGGCCTCGAAAAAATGATCGGCCAGCCGGAAGGCTTTTTTGGCCATGCAAGATATCCAAAACATCAAGGAGACAGCCAATGATGAGGCTGAATGAAGAGGCAAAAGGCGTCTATGTTATTGCCCTGACCCCTTTCACGGATACGGGTGATCTAGATCTGGAAAGCACGGACCGCATGGTCGATTTCTACCTTGAGCGCGGTGCGACGGGACTGACCGTGCTTGGGATGATGGGGGAAGCGCAAAAGCTCACCATCGAGGAAGCGCATACCTATGTGCGACGTATCCTTCACAGGGTCGACAGCCGCGTGCCGGTTGTTGCGGGCGTCTCTGCTGCAGGCTTTGCCCAGATGCAGGTCTTGACCTCAATGGTGATGGACGACGGTGCGGCAGGCGTGATGATTGCTCCGCCATCGTCGCTGCGCAACGATCAGCAGATCGTCAGCTACTACAAGCAGGCGGCGGAGTTCATCGGTGATACGCCGTTCGTGCTGCAGGATTTTCCGCTTGTTACGAGCGTCACCATACCCGTTTCCGTCATCCAGACGATCATCGACCAGATCCCGACCTGCGTTTGCCTGAAACACGAGGATTGGCCGGGACTTGCAAAGATCACGGCTCTGCGCACGCAGGCGCAGACCAACGGTACCCGCCGCATTTCGATCCTGTGCGGCAATGGCGGCGTTTTCCTACCCGAGGAGATGGCGCGCGGGGCAGACGGCGCCATGACCGGCTTTGCTTATCCGGAGATGATGCGCGACGTCGTCCTCCACCATGAGAGCGGCGATGCCGAGCGCGCCCAGGACATCTTCGACGCCTATCTCCCCCTCGCCCGTTACGAACAGCAACCGGGCCTTGGCCTCTCCATCCGGAAATACATCATGGCGAAACGTGGCGCGATCGCGACGCCGACACTGCGCAAGCCGGGAGGAGCCCTTTCTCCCGCCGATGTCAGCGAGATCGAGCGCCTCGTCGCGCGGCAGGACAGAAGACTGAAGGAGCTCGGCTGATGGAACTCGGCTTGAAAAACAAAACGGCTCTCGTGATAGGTGCAAGCCGCGGACTGGGTGCCGCGATCGCCCGCGGGCTCGCCGAAGAGGGGGTGACAGTCCATGCCGCTGCCCGCAACACCTCGGCCATCTCGGAGTGGGCTTCCAAGCTCGCACCGACGTCAGGTACCGTAATCCCACTCCAGCTCGATCTCTCCGACATCGACAGCGTGAATGAGACAATTGCCTCTCTTGTTGCGGCAGGGGGTGTCGACATCCTCGTCAACAATTCTGGCGGCCCGCCTCCGGCTGCAGCCGTGGATGCAAAACGGACGGACTGGCTCAATCATTTCGAGACGATGGCCGCCAACATCTTCCATCTGACCACCGGTCTTTTGCCCGGTATGCGACAAAGACGCTGGGGGCGGATCATATCGGTCGCCTCCTCAGGGGTGGAGCAGCCGATCGCCAGGCTGGCGCTGTCCAACGGTATTCGCTCGGCCCTGATCGGCTGGTCGAAGACGCTTGCTGCGGAAGTGGCCACAGACGGCGTTACCGTGAACGTCCTTCTTCCGGGGCGCATTCACACACAAAGGGTGGACGAACTCGATGCAGCCGCAGCCAGCCGCTTAGCCAAGACTGTCGAGGAGGTCGCCGCCGAATCCGCAGCCGGCATTCCGGCAGGACGCTATGGGCGACCGGAGGAATTTGCCGCCGTTGCCGTCTTCCTAGCCTCCGAGCCAGCCTCCTATGTGACGGGAAGCAAGATCCGCGTGGATGGCGGGGCCATCAGATCCGTCTGAAGCCGGATTAAGCAAAACGGACGCACATCCAATAGGTCCGTCCGAAACTCCCTCGCCCTGAGCACGACGTGCCATCGGACATGCAAGGCCTCGCCAGATCGATGGATCAGGCGCCAGAATCCGCCATCTCCACATTGTAGTAGGTTTTTGTACGCGGGCCCGTGATGGTGGGATCAAGGAGGCGGACGCATTCCAAGTAGTGCGCGGTCTTGCGGTGCTCATCAAGCGGCCCTGCGGACTTGAATACCTCGGAAATCACTAAGCTGTGGGGGCGCAGAAGCGGATAGCCTTGGGTTGTGGGGTTACGGAAGGACCCGCCCGATCTCTGCCGGACTGGCGTGCCGCGCAAGTCCCAAAACGTCAGCGTCCTTCAGCTCAGGAAGCGTTTCAAAGCCTTTGCTACTTTCAATGCTCGAAGATCTATGCGCGTACATTTGCCCAAAACGATTTGACAGGAAGGCGCCAAGTCTGATCTCTTCCTGCCGGACAAACCCGGACGCCGGCAGTTGACCTTCAGCCAGCAAATCGAGCACCGCGGAAATACCTGCAGCGGTGGTGATCTGGATGGCGCTCATCCTGTGGCCTGCCACCGTCCCAGCATAGATCTTGTTGGCATAGGTCTCCTGAAGATATCGCCCGTCCCTCCAGCCGCAAACGGTAACGAAGATCACGACGACATCCTGATTGGTCGCTGGTAGAGCGTTCTCGAAAAGGTCCTTCAGCACGTCACGGCGGTTGCGCAAATTGAAATCGTTGAGAAGAGCCTTCACGATCGCCTGATGACCCGGATAGCGGATGGTGCGATAGTTCATTGTCCGCACTTTGCCCTCGAGGGTCTTTGCCAAGGTCCCGAGACCACCAGAGGTATTAAACGCTTCGTAGGTCACTCCGTCGAGCGAAAACTCCTCCCGCTCCTCCATTGCAGGAACCGAGATTAAGCGCCCCTCAACTACAGCCTCGCAGGGCTCGATGTACTCATTGATCAGGCCGTCCGTGCTCCAGGTAAGATTGTAGTTGAGAGCGTTTGATGGATACTGCGGCAATGCGCCTACACGCATTCGCACGCTGTCGAGCGTATCAAACCGGCCTGCAAGATCGGCCGCGACAATAGAGATGAAGCCGGGTGCAAGACCACATTGAGGAATCAGTGCAGACTTTGCTTGCTCAGCGAGGCTTTCTACCCTCCGAGTGGTTGTCACGTCTTCCGTCAGATCGAGATAGTGAGTACCTGCGTCAACTGCAGCTTTCGCCACGAGACCGGTTAAATGGAAAGGTGCAGCAGACAAGACTGCAAATTTGCCCGTGAGAAGAGATACGAGACTGGTGTGATCTTTGATATCGATGAGGGACGTTGTGATCCCGCCAAGTGAATTGAAGCCTGCGAGTTGAGCATCATTCGCATCGGACAATGTGACTTGATAATCCTTCGTGGCTGCCAACATGCGAGCAACCGCGCCGCCAATTTTTCCTGCGCCGACAATAACGATCTGCTTCATTTGAACCCATGCCTCCGAATTCGCTGTCAGACAGACACTCTTATGTGGCACCTCCGATTCATAGCGGCGAAATCGACTAAATACGCTATCAATTTGTGCAAATCGATTTGAGGCTCTGTACGAAATGCAAGTGACTGCGAAAGATCGCGAGCTTCTTGGCCTGCTCGCTGAAAATGCCCGAATGCCTGTGGCAACACTGGCAAGGCGGCTGGGGCTATCGCGCACCACCGTGCAAGCCCGTTTGGACAGGCTGGAAAGAGAAGGCGTCATCGCAGGCTATTCCGTGCGGCTCTCGGACGAGTATCTTTCAGGGCTGATCCGCGCCCATGTGCTGATCACCATTGCCCCGAAAGCACTTGCTGCCGTTACTGTAGAACTTGAAGCGATACAGGAAGTCCGATCACTGCATTCGGTAAATGGGCTCTACGATCTGATTGCCGTTATCGCCTCGCCGTCCATCGCCCATCTGGACCGGCTGATTGACCTTATTGGGGAACTGCCTGGCGTGGAGCGCACGCTTTCCTCCATCATCCTCTCCGACCGGATTGTACGTTCAAGATGTGGCGTGCAGAGAACGCTACGACCCTTGCCTGACCCCTAAACCGGGCCGGGTTCGCCGGAGGCTCCAACTTCTGAGAAAGTGGAGCGTGTTATTTTCCACTGAGAGCTGACCCGGCATTTCCACCGAGAAGTGACCCGCCTTAGGTATCGTTCGTATTGGTTGTGGTGGTCAAGTTCCTGCGTTTTTCCTTTGCCGTTTTGGGCTCATGAGCTGAGCTGTTCTTGAAGCGAAAGCTGTCGTTTCCTGTTTCCAGGATGTGGCAGTGATGGGTAAGCCGGTCGAGCAGCGCGGTCATCATCTTGGCGTCGCCGAAGACGCTCGCCCATTCGCTGAAGCTCAGGGTTGGTCGTGATAATGACGCTGATGTGCTCATAGAGCTTGCTCAGCAAGTGGAAGAGCAGTGCGCCGCCTGAAGCGCTGAAGGGCAGGTAGCCAAGCTCGTCGAGAATGACGAGATCGGAATGTGTCAGACGGTTGGCGATCTGGCCTGGACGTCCCTGAGCTTTCTCTTGTTCCAGAGCGTTGACGAGTTCCACGGTCGAGAAGAACCGAACTCGCTTATGGTGATGTTCGATGGCCTGGACACCGATCGCAGTCGCGATATGCGTCTTGCCCGTGCCGGGACCGCCGACCAGGACGATGTTGTTGGCGTTGTCGAGGAAGTCGCAGCGATGTAGCTGCTGCACGAGGGCCTCGTTGATCTCGCTGCTGGCGATGTCGAAGCCATTCAAATCACGGTAGGCCGGGAAGCGTGCCGACTTGAGCGGATAGGCTGTCGATCGGACCTCTCGTTCCGCGGTCTCCGCATTCAAAAGCTGGGAGAGGATCGGAATGGCAGCCTCGAACGCCGGCGATCCCTGCTCGGTCAAATCACCCACGGCATGGGCCATGCCATGCATCTTCAACTGTCGCAGCATGATGACGATCGCGCCGCTTGCCGGGTTATGACGCATGGCGAACCTCCGTCTTTCTCAGGGTATCGTATCGTTCGACATTGGCTTTGGGCTCGTTGGTAAGCGTCAGTGCCTGAGGTGCGTCGAGGGTCGGCGGCGTGAAGGTTTTGCCGTCCACGAGGCGATGTAGCAGGTTCAGGACATGCGTCTTGGTCGGAACACCGGACTTCAGCGCCATGTCGACGGCCGACAGCACTGCTTGTTCGTCGTGCTGGAGCACAAGGGCCAGGATATCGACCATCTCGCGGTCGCCGCCGGGCTTCTTGAGGAGATATTGTTGCAACGTCCGGAAGGCTTCGGGAAGTTCAACGAATGGAGCACCGTTGCGAAGAGCACCGGGTTTACGCTGCACCACCGCCAGATAGTGACGCCAGTCATAGATGGTCTGTCCTGGCCGATCATGGGAACGATCGATGACGCGACGGTGCTCGCAGACGATCTGGCCTTCTGTGGCGACCACGACACGATCCGGATAGACCCGGAGGCTCACCGGTCGATTGGCGAAGGATGCTGGAACGCTGTAGCGATTGCGCTCCAGATGCACGAGGCAGGTGGGCGTGACCCGCTTCGTAATTCGACGAACCCGTCGAACATCCTGGAGAGCGGCATGAGAGCTGGGACTTCCTCAGACCAGATGTCGGCAATAGTGCCACGCAACTGACCGTGGAGTGTCTTCGCCCAGAATTCCTTGCATCGAACCTCAAGCCAATCGTTCAATGCCTCCAGCGATGGAAAGCGTGGAATCGGTTGAAAGAAGCGATGCCGTGCGTCCTGAACGTTCTTCTCGACCTGTCCCTTCTCCCAGCCGGAAGCCGGATTGCAGAACTCGGGCTCGAACACATAATGGCTGGCCATCGCCATGAAGCGGACGTTGACGTCGCGCTCTTTGCCACAACCGACCTTATCGATCGCCGTGCGCATGTTGTCGTAGATGCCGCGACCAGGAAAGATGCGGAATGCATGATTGTGGGCATCGAACAGCATCTCGTGCGTCTGCAGCAGATAGGCCCGTACAATGAAGGCCCTGGAGTAGCTCAGCTTGGTGTGAGCGACCTGCAGCTTCGTGCGCTCATTGCCAATGATCGCCCAGTCCTCCGACCAGTCGAACTGGAACGCTTCGCCGGGTTCGAACGCCAGTGGAACGAAGGTGCCACGGCCAGTCGTCTGCAATTCCCGTTGTCGATCATCGCGCCATTCGCGAGCAAATGCCGCCACGCGATTATAGGACCCCTCGTAGCCCAGGCTGACCAAGTCAGCATGCAACTGCCTCATCGTCCGCTTCTGCTTGCGGCCCTTCTTGGATTCCGTCTTCAGCCAGGCCGATAGTCGATCCGCAAAAGGATCGAGTTTGCTCGGCCGCTCCGGGACAGCGAACTTCGGCTCTACGCCATCAGAACGCAGATATTTGCGGATGGTATTCCGGGATAAGCCGGTCCTGCGACAAATCTCCCGGATCGATAAATGCTCTCGAAAATGCCAGCGCCGGATCACGCTCAGTAACGCCATGTCGATCACTCCAAGCCCCCGCTGAAAACACGCAGGGGACGGTTGAAACATGGGTCAATTCTCAATGGAAATAGAAGGCTGCGCCGGGTCAACTTTCAGTGGAAATCAACAATCGCACATCAAATACCACATTCCGTTAAGTTGACGATACCATCTCGCCTTCGTAGGCCTTGCCGAGCGCCAGCATTTCCGGTGTTCCAATCAGCTCATTCAGGCCGTTGAAATCGAACATGCGATTGCCGAACGGCGCGTTGGAGCCGAAGCTGGCGAGCGAGGCGTAATATTCGGTCGCCGTCCGCGCCATGGCACGCACGATGCCGCCCGGGAATATGACGATCTGGAAACCGAGCTGGTTGAGTTCGGTGGCGCTATGGATCGGAGTCGTGCCGCCCTCCACCATGTTGGCGACGAGCGGCCTGACTCCCTTCATACCCGAGGCGATCGAACCCAATTGGTCGCCCGATTTCGGTGCCTCGATGAACAGCACGTCGGCGCCGGCCTTGGCATAAAGGTGCGCCCTTTCGAGCGCCCGCTCGATACCTTCCATCTGCAACGCGTCGGTCCGGGCTATGATCAGCGTGTCTTCGCTTGCCCGCGCATCGACGGCTGCCCTGATCTTGCCGACCATCTCGGCGGCCGGAATCACCGACTTGTCGTTCAGGTGGCCACAGCGCTTTGGCGTCGTCTGGTCTTCCAGCTGGATGCCCTGCGCGCCCATCTTCTCGAACAGCCGGACGGTGCGCTGCACATTGAGCGCATTGCCATACCCGGTGTCTGCATCGACGATCACCGGGGTGGCCACACGATCGCAGATCGTCGCGATTCGGTCGGCGACTTCCGTCATCGACACTAGGCCAATATCCGGCCGGCCAAGATGGGTATAGGCTATCGCCGCGCCGCTTAGATAAAGTGCCTTGAAACCGGCATCCGTGGCAATCGAGGCCGTCAATGCGTCGAACACGCCCGGCGCTACGATCGCGCCGCCGCCTTCAAGTAAACCGCGCAGGGTCATGGTTCATTCCTTGTCGTTTCTCTTCCGGCCTCTGCGGGCCGTGTCATGGGTGTCGAGGGAGCTTGGCATCGCGCTTGAAACAAGCAGGCGGGGGGCAGTGCCGCCAGCGCCAAGACCCGCTCTTAACCTATCTTATTTTTAATACAAATTTGATATAGGAGGCCTGCCAGATCGCGTCAATGGCGACCATCTGCGACCTCCGCGCCGATCTGGACTGCCCGCAACAGGCCCTTATGGGCTGCATCCTCGCATCACGGTTTCATCACCTCTTCGCGGATCTCATGCAGGTTCCGCTGCACCCGCCGGTCGACCGTCAGGTGGAGGATTTCCGGTCTGGCGTAGTGGCCGGCCGTATCGGCAAGCACCTTCGCACCGAGGATCTGGTCGAGATCCACTTCGGCGGTGATCAGCTTTTCTTCGAGACCGACATGCGGACCAGCGAGTGTCATTCCGTTCGGTCCGTAGATGGTCGAAGACCCGCCGCCGACCTTCAATACCGCCTGCGGCCCGAGGGCCTTCTCGATCGTCTCCAGATAGTCCTGGGTGACCGGGTTCTGCGCCACGACCACGAAACACTGGCCGGTGATCGCGTGGGCGCGCATGATCGCATCTACTGTCATGTCATAGGCAGCGCCTCGCCCGACCAAGGGCGCGAAGGTGGGCCAGCTGGCGCAGTGGATTTGCATGCGTTGGTCGATCAGCGCCTGGCGTGCCAGGTTCAGCATATGCTCATAGCAGATCAGGCCGCCGACGCGGCCGACAGGCGTGTCGAACACCTGAAGCGTTGAGCCATCACCCTGACCCCAGAGCATACGTTCGGCAAAGGTCGGCTGCAACTTACGGTGCTTGCCGACGATCCGCCCGTCCTTGCCAATGAAGACCTGAGCATTGTACATCGTCGCCCCGTCCCGCTCGCTTATTCCGAGCACGACGAAGACGCCAGCCTTCGCCGCAGCCTCGCAGACGGGCGCCAGGTCGTCGCCGACGAGGTCCACCGACTGGGAAAGGTAACGGAGATGGATGCCGTGCTGATCGCCCGGCGGGTAGAGGTTGATCCAGTAAGGAAAGCCGGGAACGAAGGTTTCGGGAAAACAAAGCAGCGACACGTCTTGCTGGCCCGCCTTGGCAATAAGATCGGCAGCCTTGGCAATCGAGGCCTGCTTGTCGAGCAGAACCGAAGCGGCATGCGCCGCGGCAAGCTTTACCTTCATCCAGGTCTCTCTCATATGTTCTACATCTAGAACATATCAATATCAGATTCACTAGCCGATGTTAAGAAAACACTCGGACGGCATGACCAAGTGCAGCTTGCCGAGGGCTAAATCCTGTGCATATTGTTATAGCATTCATAACGGGACGGGACTTGGCATGACCAGTAGGGGCGTTATTGACGCGGTAGTGAACATCTGGACCGAGGAAGCGCTAAAAGGCCGCCCGGACCGCAAAGAGTTTTACACCGGCAAGGTGAAGGTCGAGAGCGGCACGTTCGATGGCGTATCGCTGGAACAAATGCTTTATCGCATGGACGAGGCCGGCATCGAGCGCTCGATGCTGGTCGCCGCCAAGGTCGGCTCGGCAGATCACCGCGCCTGCTACCACGTCCCCTATTCGCTGGTAGCGGAAGCCGTCCAGAAATATCCTGACAGGTTTCTTGGTCTTGCGGGCGTCGATCCAACCGAAGGCATGCGGGGCGTACGCGAGTTGGAAAAGGCGGTGCGCGAATACGGCTTTATCGGCGCGCATCTTTATCCGCATTGGTTCGAACTGGCGCCCGACCATGCACGCTATTATCCCTTCTATGCGAAATGCGTCGAACTCGACGTGCCGATCCAGCTGCAGGTAGGCCAGTCGCTGATTTACGACAAGAGCTTTCCACGCCGCAGCGTCGGTCGGCCAATCACGCTCGATTCGGTCGCCTGCGATTTCCCGGAGCTGAAGCTGATCGGAATCCATATCGGTATCCCTTGGACAGACGAGATGATCGCCATGGCCTGGAAACACGAGAATGTCTTCATCGGCACGGATGCACATTCGCCGCGCTACTGGCCGCAGTCGCTGATCCACTACATCAACACATACGGCCAGGATAAGGTAATCTTCGGCACCGATTTCCCAGTCCTCGACTTCCAGGAAACCATAAAACAGATCGACGAGCTCGATCTCAGGCCGGGCCCGAAGCAAAAGCTCCTACGCGAAAATACGCTGCGCATCTACGGTCTCGACAAGTGATGAACCTTGCCGAGGCCATCGAGGTCAACGCCAAGGGGCGCCCGGACCATGTCGCCCTGATCGAGAAGGGCCGTCAGCTCACCTATCGCGAACTGGCGGATGAGGTCCGGCTTTCGGCCGGCCGCCTTACGGCAAAGGGCGTTAGCGCCGGCGATGTCGTTGGTCTCTGCCTCGGCGACACTATCGACCACATGGTCTTCATCTATGCGATCGCCCGGATCGGCGCGGTGATCCTGCCGATGGACGTGCGCTGGACGGATGCCGAAAAGACCCGGCTGGTCGAGCATTTCGGTGCTCGCCTGGTGATTGCCGAAGAGGGCGCTGCACCGCTCGGCGCAATTGAAACGCTAGCCATCGCGGATCTGCCGCCGGCCTCCGAAATGCAGGACAAGGAAGTATTTCAGGCGGTGGAAATCCCGCTCCTGCTGTCGCTTTCATCCGGTACAACCGGCCGGCCCAAGGGGCCAAGGATCAGTCACTACCAAATGCTGCGGCGTTTCTGGACGCACTGGATCAATCTCGGCCTCAACAGCACAGATCGATACGTGTCGGCGACCCCGCTCTATTTTGGCGGCGGTCGGACCTTCGCAATGTCGGTGCTCTTTGCCGGCGGTACGGTCATCTTGTTTCCGCCGCCCTTCGATGCGTCCGAACTTTGCGCCGAACTTTTACGTGTCTCGGCTACCAGCACCTTTCTTGTGCCGACGCAGATCCGCAAGCTGCTCATCCATGACAGCGACGGCCTGGATCCGGTTCGCGCGCTGCGTCTGCTGATTTCCAGCGGCGCTCCGCTCGATGCCGACGAGCGGGTGGCGATTGACGCGCTGTGTGTCAATTTCATCGAATACTATGCTTCGACAGAAGGCGGCGGCGTATCGATCGGCACCCGCGACACGCGGTTGTTGCAGCCGAATTCCGTCGGCCGCCCGGTTTTCGGCGTCGATGTCGAAGTGGTCGACGAGGATCACCTGCCGCTCCCCCCCGACATGATCGGCCGCCTGCGTTATCGCGGGCCCGGCGTCGCGAGCGGTTATTTCAACGAAGCGGATGTCGGCCAGGATACGTTCCGAGACGGCTGGTTCTATCCGGGCGACCTCGCCGAGATCGACGTGGCGGGGCATGTCCTGCTGCGCGGTCGCTCCAAGGACCTGATTATCCGCGGTGGGATCAACATCTATCCGGGTGAAATCGAGATGATCTTGCGCGAACATCCGGCCATCAGCGAGGCGGCCGTGGTCGGCTGGCCGTCTTCCCGGCTCGGCGAGGAGATCGCCGCCTTCGTGGTAGCGCCGGCGCCGATTGATGAAGCCGACCTGAGGGCCTGGTGCGCCGAGCGGCTGGCGCCCTACAAGCTGCCGAAAACTTTCCTGCAGATCGGCGACCTTCCCCGAAACAGCGCGGGCAAGGTGCTCAAGGTTTCGCTCGCCTCAAAGCTTCAGCCGCTGTGAGCTAGAAATGTGAGATAAGACGATGACCGACCGCTTCCATAAATTGGCGCAGTTCTTTTCCGAAGCGGTCGAGGCGGGAGACATTCCCGGCGCTCATCTGAGCGTGCTTTACCGCGGCGAACGCTTCGAATGGATGGGCGGGTATCGCGACCGCGCGGCCGGCCTGCCGCTGAGGGGCGATACGCTGTTCCGGGTCGCGTCGATGACCAAGATGGTGACATCGGTCGCGGCGATGACGTTTGTGGAGGCCGGCAAGCTCGACCTCAGCGACCCCATATCCCGCTTCTTTCCAACGCTTGCCGATCTAAAGGTTGGCGTCACCAGGCGGGACGCAGACGGCACGGCGAGCCTCGTGCTCGAACCCGCCGGTCGGCAGATGACTGTCCATGATCTGCTGCGGCATACATCGGGCCTCACCTACGGACAGTTCTCCGATTCTTTAGTGCAGAAAGCCTATCGCGAGGCAGGCATTTCGGCCCACGAACAGAGCCGCGACGACATCATCGACAAGCTTGCCGGCTTGCCGCTTGCCTTCCGGCCCGGTACGACTTTCGAATACGGCATGTCTACCGACGTACTAGGGTGGGTGCTGGAAAAGCTCGCCGACCGTGACCTTGAGGACGTAGTTGCCCACACCATCACCGGTCCGCTCGGCATGACGTCGTCGTGGTTCCGGCCACCGCAGCTCCGGCTAGCTAACATAGCCCAGTCGCAGATCGATCCCTTGACCGGCGAGGTTCCGGTTCTCGGGTCTCGCGATTTTTACGAGGCCGGCTGGCTTTCGGGCGGTCACGGACTGTTCTCGACCGCCAGCGATTTCACTCGTTTTGCTGGGATGCTGCGGGGTCGCGGCACGCTGGACGGCGCCCGCCTCGTTTCGCCGCAGACATTCACCTGGATGGTCAGCAACCATCTGTCGCCCGATTGCGCTTATGGTCCTGACATCGAATCCTTCGGACCGCTGGCGCCGACGCCCGCCAACGGCCAGGGTTTCGGCCTCGGTTTTGCCATTCGCCTTGATGACGGCCGCAACCCTTTGCCGGGTTCAGCGGGCGATTTCTTCTGGTCCGGGCTTTCGGGAACCTATTGCTGGGTCGATCCCGCCCACGAGCTTGCCGGGCTACTGCTCATGCAGTCGCCGAACCGGCACGATCACTACCGCAGTGTCATCCGGCGTATGACCTATGCCGCACTTAACTGAGACCCGAGAGGCCCTTTCCTAGGGAGGCTTTCAGGGGCCAAACAACGACGAATTCGATCTTTTCTATTGCAAGAGAAACGGCTTCAACATAATGTTATGCCAATATAACATATAAGAAAAAACGAGGGTGACATGCCAGCTTCAAGGCCGTGGGCGGGGCAATCCCTACCGCGCACATCGACGGGTTTTTCATCACTGGTTGAGCGGCTGCCGCACCATATCAGCTGCGACGCGCTGCATGTGAATTTCCGCACTGACCCGGCGCTGGTCGCAAATTTCCTGCCGCCTGGCGTTGAGCCGCTCGAAAGTGGAGACGCTTGGGTGATGATCGCCGAAATGGCCAAGGTCAGCACCAGCAATCTAGACCAAATGTGGCAGGATCCGGCGCGATCCTCTTATAACGAATGCGTGCTCGGCTTCTATTGCCGGTTTGGCGAGAAGATCGGCCGCTACAGCGCGCTTGTCTGGGTGGATCGGGACTGGTCGCTCGGCATGGGTGCAATCTTCGGATGGGGCAAGCGGCTTGCCGCGGTCGACCGGACACGAGCGCAGCTCGCCAATCCGGCGCTGGCCGGCGAAACCCAACGCCTCGGCGGGACTGTGACCCGTTATGGTAGCGCAATCCTGCGCATGTCGGTGACTTTCGACGGCGAAGGGGAAACGCTGGCGGCGCTGCCCGGCCACGGCGGTTCGACTTTCCTCTACCGTTATATCGCCAGCCCCGGCCCGGAAATTCCGGAGGTCGAGCAACTGATGGAACTGTCCTTCACAAACGTCTCTATGCGCAACATCCGCGCCGGACAAGGTACGCTCGAATTCTTCGATGCGCCGAACGAAGAACTGAGTTCTCTCGGCAAAGTCGAGATCACCGGCGGATTTTCCTACCAGCGCGGTTGGACGACCGACCGGACTGCCACGCTGCTTCACGACTATGCGGGCAAGGAAAGAGGTTGAACTGCCTGGGAAGTGCTGACCAACAAGAGAGGGAACAATGCAGAAATTCGAGATAAACCGTCGTAATTTCCTGGTCGGGGCGCAGGCGCTGACTATCGGTGCTGCGTTGCCGGGCCTAAGCGTGCCCGGGATTGCCCACGCCGCCGACCTTACCAAGATGACCTACCTTACACCGTTCGGTTATATCGTAGGTTTCGCCGAGACGATGTATGCGGATACCGCCGGTATCTTCAAGAAGCACGGCCTCGACGTTACTGTCGAAGGCGGGCGCGGTTCTTCGATGGCGGTCCAGCAGGTCACTGCCGGAAATGCGCTCGTCTCGCGTACCGGCGGTACCGATCTGATCAAGGCCTATGCCAAGGATCCGTCGATTGTTGCGGTCGGCGAAATCTACCAGCGCGACATCTTCTACATGATCAGCTCCAAGGATGCGCCCATCCAGAAGCCGGAAGACATGGCCGGAAAGACGATTGGCATCGTTTCCGCCGCCGGTGCCACCGAAAACATCCTCGACATGATGCTGGCCGCCAAGGATGTTTCAAAAGACAGCGTCAAGCGCGAAGTCGTCGGCAATGCACCAGCCGCCTTTCAGCTGATAAAGCAAGGGCGCATCGCCGGCTTCATCGCCACCAACGATACGGCCTACCAGTTGCAGACCGCTGGCGAACCAGTTACTGCATGGTCGACCGACGATGTCGCCCTCTGCCCGGGCCAGGTTTACATGACCTCGAAGGCGCAGTTGAAGGAGAAGAAGGAAACCATCGCCAAGTTTATGGCGGCGGTCTACGAATCGCTTGGCGAGATGATAAACGCGAAGGATCTGTCGCCTGTCCTCGCCTCGGTCAGCGAGAAGTACCAGCTTGCTGAAGGCACCCGTCCCGACAAGGGCTTGGCAGTTCTCCAATACGCGTCCGACAACTATAAGCGTGCCCATACGGAAAAGCTCAAGTCGAACGCCGAAGCGTGGAAGTCGGCCTATGCGCTGATGGTCAAAGCCAAGCTCATTCCCGAACTGGCCGATCAGAACTTCTACGACGACTCTGCCCGCGAGATGGCATTCCTCTGATGCCTCAGGCGAGTTTGGGCGCCACTGCCACAGCCCTTATCGTCATCGATCTCCAGGTGTCGTTCTGCGACGCCGAGGGATCGATGGCGCGCCAGGGCCGGTCGATAGAGACGATGCGGGCCGCCGCTGAAAGATGCGACCTGTTGGCCGACAAGGCGCGTACGAGCGGCGCCACGGTGATCTGGACGCGCATGGTGTTTGCGCCGGACTATTCCGATGGTGGCGAGCTCACCGGTTCCATCCGGCCAGGGCTCGTAACGATCGGGGCGTTAAAACGCGGCAGCGGCGACGAGTGCCTCTCGGAAGTGGTGCATCCGCAAGCCGAGGACATCGTTCTCGACAAGACACGGTATTCCGCCCTGATCGGGACAGAACTGGAGGCGGTGCTGCGCAAGCGTTGCATCGAGCGCGTGCTGGTCGGCGGCGTGACGACCTCGATGTGTGTCGAGAGCACGGTGCGGGATCTTGGGCAGCGCGATTTCAAGACCTTTTTCGTCGCCGATTGTTGCGCCGATTTCGATCAAGCAAGGCACGAGGCGTCGCTTGCATCGATGGAATTCGGCTTTGCTAAACCGCTAAGCCTTACCGAGGCCGAGCATTTGCTGAATAGGACATCGAATGAGCGTGACTGAACAATCAGGCCTCGATCGCGCCAGCGCCACAGGCATTGGAACCAAGGGAGCAGGCATCAAGCTCAAGGGTGTCGAGCAACGCTACGGCGCGCCGTCGTCCTCCGTGCTCGCGCTGACGGGCGTTGACCTGGAGATCGGCAGGGGCGAGTTCCTGGTGCTGCTTGGTCCGTCCGGCTGTGGCAAGACCACCTTGTTGCGCATCGTCGCCGGCCTTCTGAAATCGACTGGCGGAACGGTGGAGATCGACGGCCAGCCGCTGTGGCTCAAGGACCGGCGGAACGACAAGGTCATGCAGGAACTCGGCGTCGTCTTCCAGGATGCCAACATGTTCCCCTGGCTAACGATCGAGGACAATATCGCCCTGCCCCTCAAACTACGCGGCGTCTCCAAGACCGAGAGGCGCAAGCGGGCAGGCGAACTTTGCGAGCTCGTCGGAATCAAGGGCTTCGAGAAACGCTGGCCCCGCGAGCTTTCCGGCGGCATGCGGCAAAGGGCGGCCATTGCCCGCGCCCTCAGCTGCCGGCCGCAGATCCTGCTGATGGACGAGCCCTTCGGAGCGCTCGACGCGATGACCCGTGAGCAGATGAACCTCGAACTGCAACGCATCTGGATGGAGAGCGGCTGCACCGTGGTACTTGTCACCCATTCGATCCGCGAGGCTGTTTTCTTGGCCGACCGGGTGCTGCTACTGTCGCCGCGGCCGGGCAAGATGGACACCTTGCGCAACATCGACATCCCGCGACCACGCAGCAGCTACGACCAGTCGACGCCGGAATTCCAAGCTTATGAGCTGGAACTGCGCAAGCGCCTCGATACGTTCGCCTGACCGCAGGAATAGGATTTCATCCCATGCCCAAATTCAACACTTCCTGGATCGCGACCCCTCTCGTCCTGATCGTCCTCGTCGCCATCTGGCACGGCTACGTGACAATCTTTTCGGTCTCACCTTTCATCCTGCCGTCACCGCTTGCTGTCTGGCAGGCCGTGTTGGTGCTGGTCGCCGATCCACGGACCTGGAGCCACACGCTCATCACGCTCTACGAGATCGTTTTTGGCTTCATCCTGGCTGTCATCATCGGTATCGTGTTCGGCGGCTTCCTCGGGAAGATCCGCTGGCTCGAACAAACACTCAACCCGCTGATCGTCGGCCTGCAGGTGATGCCCAAGGTGGCACTAATCCCGCTTTTCATCGTCTGGTTCGGTTTTGGCGTGACGTCGAAGATCGTGCTTGCCGCCGTCATTTCCTTCTTCCCAATCATGACCAACACCATCCTCGGCATTAAGTCGGTGGAAACGGGCCACCGCGATGTGATGCTGGCCCTCAATGCCAGCCGCTGGCAGACCTTCCGCGACGTCGAGTTGCCAAGCGCACTGCCCTTCATCCTGACCGGAATGGAAGTGGGCATCGTCCTTGCCACCATCGGCGCCATCGTCGGCGAATATCTAGGCGGCAGCCAAGGGCTTGGCTACATGGCGGTCGCAACGCTGAATGCCTTTGACGTGCAGTCGATGTTCGGCGTCATCCTGATCCTGACGGTGCTCGGACTGATTCTGTATTTCCTTGTCGTCATGCTGCGGCGGTACCTGACCCCGTGGCACGCTGCGGCCACACGCGATTGAAAAACGGAGGAAGGCAAGTGGCCTGCATCATTGACGTCTCGACAAATTTCAAGCCGCATACCCAGCTGAAACTTTACGACGTGCTCGGCATCGACCGCTCCAAGGCCCAGAAGCTCGACGCGGAAACCTATATCGCCGAGATGGACCGCAATGCCGTCACCATGACCGGCGTCATCGCCAACGTCGTGCAGAACGGCGTGAGGGGCGAACTGCTCGCCACCCATGTCGATGAAGTGTATCCGGTGCTGCAGAAACATCCGGACCGCTTCTTCGGCTGGTGCGGCATCAATCCGCTCGGCGGCATGGAAACACTGCGCTACATCGAATACGCGGTGAAGGAACTCGGATTCAAGGGCGTGCATGTCTATCCGCACTGGTTCGGCGTGCCGATCAACGACCGTACCTATTGGCCGATCTATGCCAAATGCTGCGAGCTTGAAGTTCCGATCACCCTACAGGTCGGCCGCCAGTCGCCGCGCTCGGGCGCCAAGCTCTGCGCCAAGCCGGAATGGCTGGAGGATGCGGCCTTCGACTTCCCAGAACTTACGCTGATCGGTCTTCATATTGGCGTGCCGTTCGACTGGGAAATGACCAGCGCGGCAATTTCGCACGAGAACGTCTACATCATCGCCGACGCGCATCCGCCGAGCACTTGGTCCCAGCATTTCATCGACTATGTTTCCAAGACCGGATTTGTTAATCGTGATGGAATACGCAAGGTCATGTGGGGCACGGACTGGCCTGTCCAGAACCTGACGAAATCGCTTGAAGAAGTCCGTGCGCTGGGCATCCCGCAGGAAGCTCTGGAAGGCCTGCTCGGCGAAAACGCCATCAGGATCCTGAAGCTCGACGTGACGGCGGAAAAGTAACAAGGACGGCCCGCAGGCCCGGACAAGCGTTCGTGGCTGCGGAACCTTGGCAGGAAGGATTTTAAATGGCAGACAGTCCGCTGGTGCGATCGGCCGGCGAAATTCCGACCCCGCTCTATCATCAGGTTCACTTAGTGCTGCGCGAACGCATCGAGCAGGGTTATTACGGGCCGAACGGCATGTTGCCGGCGGAGATGGAACTGGCGCGGGAATTCGACGTCTCTCGCATAACCGTTGCGCGCGCCATCAATGAGTTGGCGCAGCAGGGTTTCGTCGAGCGCCGGCGCGGTGCCGGCACCCGCATCGTCACCCGTGACCTGCCACCGCCAGTGCCTGCCAACATCGACGGACTGCTAGAGAACCTCGCGGACATGGGTAACCGCACCAAGGCCAAGGTGCTGGAATTCGGTTTCGTGCTGCCGCCGCTCGAAGCCCGGCAGGAACTCCAAGTCGGGCCGAACGAGCTTGTCCAGCGGGCAGTGCGCGTGCGCAGCCACAATGGCGAGCCATTTTCATATCTCACTAGTTTCGTGCCCGGTTACATCGGTCAACATTTGTCCGAGGAAGACATGAATGCTGGCTCGCTGATGAGCCTGTTCGAGAGACACGGCATCAAGATTGGCAGCGCGCGGCAAAGCTTCAGCGCAGCGCTCGCGGATCCCAAGATTGGCCAGGCGCTCGCCGTTCCGGTCGGTACACCGCTGCTCGCCATCACCCGCACCGTCCTGGACATAGAGGAGCGCGGGGTGGAATACATCCGCATCCTCTACCGCACCGACCGCTACCAGTATCGGATGACAATGGAGCGCGACAAGCAAGGCTCCTCGCGCTTCAAGACCGCGGCCGGCACGCAGATCAAGAACGGCGGCTGATCCGCCTGCCAAGTATCGTGGATTTGCAGTGAAAGCCTTTATCGTCTACGCCCATCCCGAGGCGAAGTCCTTCAATGCCGCGCTGAAGGATCGGGCAACAATGGTTCTGAAAGCGAGTACGATATGAAAAGTCAGGATTACAATATCCCTCGGCTTCACCGCCGACGCTCGATCCCGCGCGTCTTGGCTGCCCGGCGCGTGAGCAAACTCGTCGCCGCGGCCGTCGGCAGTTTGAAGTCCCCGTCACGATCCGCCAACGCGGATAAAGAGATCGAACAGTTGCTGGGCGATGAGATGCACGGCATCCCTTCCCGTTGAACGCGGACGTTGATCGCCATCATGCTCGATCCGAGCACGACGCGCCGGCGCCGCTCGAAGAGCTTTGGCCACACGAAGATGTTTGCCGGACTGGTCTCGTCCTCGATCGTCAGGAACATCCCACACTTGGCCGAACCGGGCATCTGATGGACGAGGACGAGGCCCGCGGCCATCAACCGACGGCCACCACCGAATTTCTTTGACAAAAATTAGAAGAGCGCGAGATGTTGCAACCTCAACGCTAAGGGGTTGGGCGATGTGCGATGATCTTGCGAATTCTGACATGCGTTACGGTTCTGCTGATGACGACCAGCAACGGCTGGGCGTGGGGGCCGAAGGGCCATGCCTTGGTAGGTGAGATTGCCGATGGCCAGTTGAACCCAAAAGCGAAAGCGCAGGTGTGCAGGCAATCTCGATCGAAACAACCGCGACATCAAATCGGCAATCGTACGTGGCCAATCGGAAGCAGCGGCGGGACCAGAACGGCTCCGTGGCGAGATCAAGTCGATCGAAGCCAAGCAAAAGGCGATCGGTGAAAAGATCCCCGAACGTCTCATGGCCGGACACGCCGCCATCCCGGCCTTGGATCACATGCTCGATGAACTGGAATATTAGGCTGACCGTGGCCGCGCAGTTGGCTGCAGTGCCTTCCTCGTCCGCGCCTGACGTGACCCATCCCCTTAATGTCGGCATGCTCAAGAGCGCGCTATCCGCCGTCAAGGCTATGGTGTCAACGCGGGAGAATGGGGTCGAGGAAGGCTGAATATCGATTGCTCGACAACTCGTGCAAAAGGTGGTGATCGCACCATCCGCCGATGGCAAGTCGGCTGAGTTGACGATCCATGGCCGCCTCGCGGCCATTCTGGCGGCGCAAGAAGCGTGGCGAGATGTCTCACGGGAACTACGCAGTGAACAATCGGCGGAGTTTGGCCGTAAGAGTTCCGCTGGCGAATTCAAGTCATTGGCGGACAAAACAAAATTCCTGCGCTGCGAAGCCTTGCTGGCCGAGCGCAAGCAGGAATGGATGCTGTTACACGTTTTGTTGGTTGCGGGGGCAGGATTTGAACCTGCGGCCTTCAGGTTATGAGCCTGACGAGCTACCGGGCTGCTCCACCCCGCGCCAAGCGAATTTGGCGTTGCC
>NZ_JAALXU010000007.1:0-428314 GCF_013317225.1 Neorhizobium sp. AL 9.2.2 | reverse complement strand
GGCAACGCCAAATTCGCTTGGCGCGGGGTGGAGCAGCCCGGTAGCTCGTCAGGCTCATAACCTGAAGGCCGCAGGTTCAAATCCTGCCCCCGCAACCAAATCATCATTATCGAAAAACACCCGTAGCCATAAGCTGCGGGTGTTTTGCGTTTGTAGCCTGACCGAACCGCATCGACGGCCGATACGCCGTGTCCGCCAAAGACGGGTGACGCCGGATGCGATCGGGCTGTTACCAGCGTTCCGGCTGTCTCGATTGATGCCTTGCAAGGCTGGGGCGTGTTGTGGCTAACAGTCCCGCCCCTTAGACCGTATTGCCGGCACGTGTATCGCGTGTCTTCACCAAGCTCCAGATAACGCCCGAGGCGATGATGGCGAAGGTGATACTGAGCGAGAGTGAAGCGGGAAACTTTTCGAGACCCAGGAGGTCAGCGACGAAGATTTTCGAGCCGATGAAGATCAGCACGATTGCGAGCGCCGGCTTCAGATATCGAAAGCGATGGATCATCGCGGCGAGTGCGAAATACAGTGCGCGCAGACCAAGGATCGCGAACACATTCGACGTGTAGACGATGAACGGATCGGTCGTGATCGCAAAGATCGCAGGGACGGAGTCGACCGCGAAGATCACGTCGGCGATTTCGACCATGACGAGCGCCATGAACAGCGGCGTCATGAACCAGACCAGTTTGCCGGTCGTGGGATGGGGCTTCTTGACGAAGAAATCCTGACCGTGATGCTCTTCCGTGACGTTAAACCTGCGCCGCATGAAGCCGACAATGGGATTGTTGCCGATCTCGGGTTCCTTGTCGCCGATCAACAGCATTTTGATGCCGGTGATGACGAGGAAGGCGGCAAAGAGATAGAGGACCCATGAAAAGTTCGAAACCAGCGTCGCGCCAAGTCCGATCATGATGGCGCGCAGAACGATCACACCCAGCACGCCCCAAAAGAGGACGCGGTGCTGGTATTTGCGCGGCACTGCGAAGAAAGAGAAGATGAGCGCGATGACGAAGACGTTGTCCAGCGCCAGCGTTTTCTCGACCACGAAGCCCGTCAGGTAGTTCATCCCCTGCTCGTCGCCGAGCTGCCACCAGATCCAGCCGCCGAACGCAAGACCGAGCGCGATATACATCGAAGACAGGATCAGGCTCTCGCGGACACCAATCTCGCGGTTGTCGCGGTGAAGAACGCCGAGGTCCAAGGCCAAAAGGGAAACCACGATCGAAAGGAAACCGAGCCACATCCAGACGGGCTTGCCGAGCCAGTCTGCGAAGAAGAATGCAAAGTCCATGTGAACACTCCAGCCGGTCGTTCACGGTGGATGCGGCGTCCGACATCGCGAGAGGACCGGCAGCTCTCGCCAGAGGGGCCCGGACAGGGGCACAAGGAGTAAACCGCGGGCGCAGGACCCGCGGTAGCAGATGGAACTGGATCGTGATCAAGAGGGCTTCCGCGTTTCAGTCGGGGCGCCGCGATGGCCTTTCGAGGTCAAAGCCAGTTCCATCTTCGACCTTCTCTTTGATCAAAGACTGAACTGGCGATCCCATCGTCATTGCGCCAATTGATTGTTGAAATCGTCTCGATAGTGATCGACTATTGAGCATGCCGTTTCGCCCCAGTCTTCGCCAACTCGAATACGTCGTCGCGCTTGCTGAATGCGGTCATTTCGGAAAGGCCGCGAAGCAATGCCATGTCTCGCAACCAACACTCTCCGTCCAAGTGGGGATCGTGGAAGAAAATCTGGGAGTCCAGCTGTTCGAGCGGATGTCGGCAACGGTTCTCCTCACGCCGGTCGGGGAACGTTTTGTGCATGGTGCCCGCGTGGCGCTTGCCGCAGTGGGCGATCTGCTCGAGACCGTCGCAAAGCACAGCGCAGCGCTTGGCGGCGTCATCAGGCTCGGCACGCCGCCGACTTTCGGGCCGTATTTCCTGCCCAGGTTCCTACCGTCCCTGCATGAAAAATACCCCGATCTGAAGATCTACATCGTCGAAGATCGTCCTTCGGCGATCGAAACCGCTGTTGCGGAAGGATTGCTCGACTGCGGCCTCGGCCCCTTGTTCGGTGAGCGGTCCCTGACGTTCGTGCCGATCGGGAAGGAGAGGCTGTTTCTGGGTGTTCCCGCTGATCATCGGCTCGCGAAAAGACAGTTGGTCTCTGTTCGAGATCTGAGTGGCGAGCGTCTGCTGGCGCTTGGAAGCGGACACCAGTTGCTCGAGAGCGTTCAGCGACTGGCGAATGCGTGCGGCGCGACTGTCATTGACGACTATGCCGGTACCAGCCTGGACGCGATCAGACAAATGGTGTCGATCGGCATGGGCTGCTCGCTGTTTCCCGAACTCTACGCGCAGGCGGAGTTCCGCAACGCAGAAGACGTTCATCTCCTGGAAATCGAGGGCTGGAGTGAGACCCGTCAGGTCGGCGTCTATTTCAGGTCAACCAGCGGCCGGGTGGCGCATTTTCAGGAACTTGCCAGAAGGGCGACAGACGCTGCATTGGAGCTCGGGATCGGCTGACGCGCCGGCGGTCCTTTCTGCTCAGCAAGTCATTCCATTGGCCGCGAACCTTGCAGCAGCCAGTTTAAGCTCAGGCAGAACTGCGCGCGACCAGTCGGCACTCCACCTTCAGCTGGTCGTGATTGCTGGTCAGCCCGCCAGCCATATCGGAAAGCAGCTCGACGGCCATTACGCCCATCTCGAACATCGGGAGATGGAAGGTTGTCAGCGGCGGCATCGTGAACTGGGCAATGTCTCTGTTGTCGAAGCCGACGACGGAGACATCCTCCGGGACAGACTTGCCGAGTTCGTTCAGCGCTTCGATACAGCCGAGCGCCATGAGGTCGTTCGCGCAGAATATCCCGTCCGGGGGATCCTTCAGCTTCATCAGCGCATGCGTCTTTTCGTATCCGGACGGCGGTTCCCAGTTGCCATAGTGCACGAGGTCGGGGTCGTAGGAGAGATCGTTGCTGGCAAGAGCCTGCTTGTATCCGCGCAAGCGGTCGCGCGGATTGTCGAGACCTTCCTGGCCGTTGATCAGGGCTATCCGCTTGCGCCCGGCGCTGATCAGCCGTTCCGTCGCCGCCCGGCCGCCGGCGACGTCTCCCGGCAGGATGGACGGAAGCCGACGCTCTTGATCGTAGCAGTTGACCAGCACAGAGGGGACCTTCAGAAGCGGTTCCGGCGGATCGATCTTGCGGGTCAAAATAGTGCCGAAAATGTAGCCGATAAGTGCCTGTCCGTCACAGATCGAAAAGATGCCGCCATCCGGGTCCTCGCCTTTGCGGAAGACGCCAAGTGTGACGATAATCCCGAGTTCGAGTGCCTTTTCGCGGGCACCTTCATAGGCAAGGGCCATCCATGGATCGGTGGTCAGTTCGTCGACGGCAAAAACGATTATCTTGTTGGCGGGCGCACTGCCGGGTCCGGAACTGGCTGATGACTTGTTCGCGAGACGATAGCCCAACTGATCCGCCGCGTCGAAGACCCGCTTGCGGGTGGCTTCGGTGAACCGGGCGCCGGAACTGCCATTGAGAATGAGGGAAACGGTCGCCTGAGATACGCCTGCCAGCGCGGCCACGTCCATCATCGTCGGTTTCAAGGCATTCTCCATGTCGGACACCGTGGTTTCCGGGGGATGGTGCCGTGTCAGGATCGAAAGTGCCGGACACGGTCGAAGGCTACGGCAACCACAATGAAGGTACCTATGAACATTCCTTGCCAGAATGTCGAGATGCCGAGCAGGATCAGAGAGTTGCGAATAACTTCTATCAACAGTGCTCCAACGACCGCACCGAGCGCATTGCCTTCGCCACCGGCCAGATTGGCACCACCGATGACGGCCGCGGCAATCACCGTCAGCTCCATGCCTTGGCCGAGATTGGTGGTCACGCTGCCGAGCCATCCAGCCATCAGAACGCCGGCGAGCCCGGCGGTGAGAGCCGACACGCCATAGATACTCACCTTCATGCGCCGCACGGGGATGCCTGTCAGGATGGCGGCGTTCTCATTGCTGCCGATCGCAAGCAGATGCTGCCCCCATCGGGTCCACCTGAAGACCAGCGACATTACAAGGGCTAGTGCAGCGAGGACGTACAGGGGGTGGGGTATGCCCAGCGTCGAGCCGCCGCCGACCCAGATCAGCAGGTCGTGGTCGGGGCCGAAATTCCAGATCATCTTGTTGTCCGACAGGACCATGGCCAGGGACCGAGCGGCCGAAAGAGTGCCCAAGGTGACGACGAAGGGTGGCATTCCGGCATAGGCGACAAGCACGCCGTTCAGTACGCCCACAAGGAGGGCTGCAAGCAGCGCAAGAGGAAATGCGAGGAGGAAGGGCATGCCACCCTCCATGGTGACGCTGATCACCATGGCACTCAACACGACGGTTGAGCCGACCGACAGATCGATGCCGCCCGAGGCGATTACGGTCGTCATTCCGATCGCGATGATTCCGACGAAGGCGAAGTTGCGCGCAACATTGAAGAGATTGCGCTCCGTTGCAAAGCTGTCCGTTAGAATGCTGAGCGCGAGGCAGGCAAGGACCGCAGCGATAAAGACCCAGAACAGCTGCCGGCTCGATACGCGTGAGATCCAGCTTCGATGCTCGCTACGGGCAATCACGTCATCCAATGTGGTCATGGCGATCTCCTTTCAAGCGGCTTCGATGGCGCCGGTGATCAATCCTGTCACTTCTTCGGGCGACGACTGATCGGCGCGTTTGCTGGCGACGAGTTCGCCGCGCCGCAGCACCGCAATCTTGTCCGAAACACCGAAGACGTCGGGCATGCGGTGGCTGATGAGAATGACGCTGATGCCGTGATCACGCAGCCTGCGAATGACATCGAGAACCTCGGCCACCTGGCGGACGGAGATTGCAGCGGTCGGCTCGTCCATGATGACGATCTTGGGCTCGGATAGCAGCGTACGGGCGATCGCAACCGCCTGGCGCTGGCCACCGGACATGCGGCGCACCAAATCGCGTGGTCTCGTTTCCGATTTCAGTTGCCGGAACAGCTCCGCTGCGACGCGGTTCATCTTGGCATAGTCGATGTAGCGCAGCGGCCCGAGGCTGCGCATGGTCTCTCGCCCCAGGAAGACATTGGAGGCAGCCGAGAGATTGTCGCACAGCGCAAGGTCCTGATAGACGACCTCGATGCCGTGTCGCTGTGCGTCGCGTGGGTTGTGAAAGGTCACCGGTTGGTCATCAACGCGGATCTCTCCTGTCGATGGTGGGAAGTTGCCGGCGATAATTTTGACAAGCGTCGTCTTGCCGGCGCCGTTGTCCCCCATCAGTCCCAGAACCTCCCCTGGTTCGACGGTGACACTGACACGCGACAGCGCCTGTATTGCGCCGTAACTCTTTGAAATTGAATGTAATGAAAGCCGTGACACGCTCCGCCCTCCCTCGGCTGATCCCACGATGGCATTCTGTTGGCACCATAGCCTGCAGGTTGCCGGCTCGTAAACCGGTATCAATAATGCTTGACTTAATATTATAACCAAATATTAATTATTCAACCTGAAAGCGAAAAGGGGGCGGTGATGCGGTTGCTCGTGACGGGCGCCACCGGAAAGGTGGGCCAAGCCTTCCTTCCCGCCTTCCTTTCCAATCCGCGCTTTGCGAAATGGAATGTCGTCGCGCTCTGCAACAACCGGGCTCTGGAACCCGGTCCCCGTGTCTCCGTCGTGAAGGGGTCCATGGCAGATCCGCAGATTGTCGGGAAGGCGCTCGAAGGTGTGACGCATGTGCTGCACCTGGCTGCCGTGAAAGAGACGCCCGATCAGGCCATCGATGTTGCTCTCAAGGGGCTCTACCTCCTGCTGGAGGGTTTCAGCCGTTCGGCTGCGAAACAGCAGTTCATGCTGCTGAGCGGCGATTGTGTCGTTGGGCACATTTTTCATGGTTACAGCGCACCGATCACGGAGCAGTCGCCGAGGCGAGCCTATCGCGGTGTCTATGCCCTGACCAAGGTGCTGGAAGAAACCATGGTGGAACAGTTCGGGATCCAGGAGGGTCTCAACTGGACCACGCTTCGCGCGCCGTGGATCATGGAAAAGGACGACTTCCGCTACGCAATGGAGGTCGGTCCTGATCAGTTCGGCGGGCCGCCGTGGTCGGCGATGATGGGAGCGGATGATCTCGACGCGCTCAGGAAGAACCGGGCCGTACCTGCCATGCGGGATGGTCGCGGCGCCTATCTCAAGCGCAGCTTTCTTCATGTCGATGATCTCGTCAACGCGATGATCGCCGCGCTGGACAATCCGGCCGCGTATGGAGAGCTGTTCAACGTCGCCATGGACCAGCCGGTCGACTACGGCGCGCTGGCCGATATCCTGGAGGCTTCCGGCGATCGGCAGCGCCGCGACATCCCGACACCGTTTCACAGCAACTGGCTCGACAATTCAAAGGCCCGGATGGTTCTCGGCTGGCAACCGGAAATCGATGTCGAAGGACTTGTCGAGCGTGCCTGGAGCTACAGGCGTGCAGGAAATGATCCGCGCATCATTTGGTATCCCGGCTGAGCAGGAGGGTTTCGCCGGCGATTTAGAGGAGGAGAAAGGCAATGAAAACAAGATATTTGGCATTCACTGCAATACCTATTCTCATGTTGCTGGCCGGCGAGAGCGCTGCGGAGAGCAAAAAGACACTCGCCATCGTCGTCAAAGGGCTCGACAATCCGTTCTTCGAACAGATCAATCTGGGCTGCAAGAAGTGGCTGTCGGAAAATCCGAAGAGCCAATACGAGTGCCTCTATACGGGACCGGCCTCTTCGGCCGACGAAGCGGGTGAGGTCCAGATTGTCGACGATCTGCTGACGCGCGGTGTTGCAGCGATTGCAATCTCGCCGTCGAACGCGCCGGCCATGGCGAACCGCGTGCGCCAGATCGCGCCGCAAATTCCCGTCATGACCGTCGATGCGGACTTCCTCGAGAAAGACCATGATCTGCGCAAGACCTATCTCGGCACCGACAATTATCTGATGGGTGTGAAGATGGCCGAGCAGACGAAGAAGCTGAAGGCGAAGGGTGGCACGGTGTGTCTGCAACTCGGCAATGTTGGTGCCGCCAACATCAATGCGCGTGCCCAGGGTTTCCGTGACACGATTGCGGGAGCCAAGGACGTGAAGCGGCTGAGCGGACAGAACGGCTGGACTGAAATCGAGGGATGCCCCGTCTATACCAACGACCAGGCGGACCTAGCCAATCAGCAGATGTCGGATGTCTTTACAGCCCATCCCAAGCTCGATGCCTTTATCCTGATCGGCGGGTGGGCACAGTTCGCGCCACAGGCCTATACCCAGGTCACCGACCAGGTCATGAGCAAGCTGAAGTCGAAGGAACTGGTGATCGTGGCGGGGGATACGCTGCCACCGCAGACCCAGGCCTTTCGTGAGGGCCGCAGCCATGCGCAGGTCGGTCAGCGGCCCTTCGAGATGGGCTACAAGGCACCCGACGTGATGATTAAGCTGATCAAAGGCGAGAAGGTGGATGATCCGCTGTTTACTGGCCTCGACATCTGCAACGCCGAAGATCCCGGTTTCTGCAAGACCAACTGACGGCGCCGTGGCGCCCATGGCGCAGACGCTGAAACGGACCCGATAACCGGGCGTAGGCTTTGCATGGCTCGGTTGTCGCCCTTCAACCTGGAGCAGCCCTGGAGGAGTGGGTTGCGGGAGGACAAGATGAAAAGGATTACGATCACGGCCCTAGTGGCCATGGCGACCATGGTGGCTATGCCAGCGGTCGCCGCAGAGAAAAAGGCACTCGCCTTCGTCGTCAATGCCGCTTCCGATTTCTGGAAGCTGGCCGAGGCCGGGGTCAAGGCGGCGCAGACCGAGCTTCCGGATTTCGAGTTGCAGTTCCGTTATCCCACGCAGGGCACGGCCGCACTTCAGAACGCCCTGATGGATGACCTTGTGGCTGCGGGGACCGACGCAATCATGATCTCGTCGGCTGACCCGAAGAATTCCGTCGATGCCTTCAACCGCATCGCAGCTCAGGTTCCGCTCTTCACGACGGACAGCGATGCGCCGCAGTCGAAGCGCATCGCCTATCTGGGTTCGTCCAACACCCAGGCCGGTATCCAGGCGGGGGAGATTGCGGTCAAGGCGCTCCCCAAAGGTGGTAAATGTATGGGTTTTGTCGGCTTTCTTGGCGCTGATAACGCCAGGGAGCGGATCGACGGTTTTCGCCAGGCCGTGAAGGGCAAGTCAATCGAACTCGTCGATGTGCGAGGCGATGACGTCGATTTTGCCCGCGCACGGTCCAATGTCGACGATGTCCTCGCGGCAAATCCGGACATTACCTGCATGGTGGGCTTTTATTCCTACAATCCACCAAAGATCTATGAAGCGTTGAAAGCGGCCGGAAAGCTCGGGAACATCACGGTGATCGCTTTCGATGAAGATCCGATCACGCTCGGAGCCGTGCGGCAAGGCGAGTTTGCAGGCACGGTCGTTCAGGACCCCTATCAATGGGGCTACCAGGGGATGAAGCTGATGGCGGCGTACCTGAAGGGCGACAAGTCGAAAGTGCCGGCAGATGGATTGATCATCGTGCCGACCAAAGTCATCGACAAGGCGAATGTCGATGCGTTCGAGAAGCAGCTCAAGGCGCGGATGGGCGGGTAATACGCGCTTTGACGCGGCCAGCGCGGATCTTTCGGGCTGCGCGCTGGCCCTCAACGCATTCGAGGTTCACGCCAGATGACAGCTGCCGCCCGCATATCTCTTGATCTCATCGGCATCACCAAGTTCTATCCAAGCGCTGTGGCGCTCAATCAGGTGTCGCTCGGCATCCGGGGCGGTGAAGTTGTCGGGTTGATCGGCGAAAACGGTGCCGGAAAATCCACGCTCATGAAGGTGCTTGGGGGCACGATCGTGCCCGATGAAGGTGAGATCGTCATCGATGGGAAGACGGCGTCCCATCTGACACCCGCCGAGGCCCTGGCCCGTGGCATCGCATTCGTGCACCAGGAGCTGAACCCGTTTTTCAATCTCGATGTGGCGGGCAACGTTCTCATGGGCCGTGAGCCGCGCAGCCGCCGCTTCGGTTTTATCGACCATGCGGCCATGGCCGAGCGGGTGAAACCACTTCTCGACATGCTGGGCGCTCGCTTTCAGCCATCCACCCAGGCTTCGGAGCTTTCGCTGGCGGACCAGCAGCTGATGGAAATCGCCAAGGCGCTCTCGACCAATGTCCGCCTTCTGATCCTCGACGAACCGACATCGAGCCTCACGCTTGCGGAAACCCAACGGTTGCTCGATGTGGTGCGCCGGTTGCGGGCAGATGGAGTGGCCATCCTGTTTATTACCCATCGCCTTGCCGAAGTCGAAGCCGTCGCAGACCGGGTGGTTGGGCTCAGGGACGGTCGAAATGCCGGGGAGCTCCAAAGCGGCAACATCAATCGAGATGCCATGGTGCGATTGATGATCGGCCGCGATGTGACGCAATTCTACACGCCCCCGCATGTAAGGCAGGGGCCGGTCGTGCTTCGGACACGAAATCTCAGAACCGAAGCCTATCCGCAGGCCCCGGTCGATATCGAGGTTCGAGGCGGTGAAATTCTCGGGCTTGCCGGTTTGGTCGGCGCAGGCCGGACGGAACTTGCGCGTGCGATCTTTGGCATCGATCCCGTCCAGGGTGGCCGTGTCGAGATGAACGACAAGCCGGTCGCATCCGGATCGGTGCCTGCAGCAATCGCCGCCGGCATCTGTTTGGTGCCGGAAGACCGCAAGGGTGAGGGACTGTTCCTCGACTTCTCGCTTTCCGAAAACGTGGTGATGCCGAACCTTTCGGCGATCGCGACCGCTGGCTTCGTCGATCGCAGGGCCGAAATGAAGATCGCTGATCGATCCCGCAGCCGGCTATCGATCCGTGCGCCGCGGCTCGACCGTGCGGTCAGCGAATTGTCGGGCGGCAACCAGCAGAAGGTCGTTCTGGCAAAGTGGCTCGGGCTCGATCCCAGGCTCATCATTCTCGACGAGCCGACGAGAGGCATCGATGTCGGAGCAAAGGCTGAGGTTTACCGCCTCATGCGCGATCTCGCGGAAGGCGGAGCCGCGGTGCTGATGATCTCGTCCGATATGGAAGAAGTCATCGGCGTCTCGACCCGCGTGGCGGTGATGCGGCGCGGGGCCATTGCCGGCATCCTGTCGCGGGCGGATCTGTCCGAAGAAGCGATCCTCAGTCTGGCGGTCGGATAGGAGATTGGCATGCACAAGAAAGACATCGGCCTTGGCGTCCTCGTTCTGACCGTGGGCGCCATCGTGACACTGGTCAATCCGCGTTTCATTTCACCGGTCAATCTTGCCAACACAGCCAATCTGATTGGACTGTTCGGGCTGTTTTCGATTGCCGAGGCCTTCGTCATCGTCACCGCAGGGATCGAGCTTTCGATCGGCTCCGTCATCGCCCTTCTCGGCGTCATCTTTATCGACCTGATTGCCTCCCATGGTGTTCCCTGGCCTGTCGCCTTTGCGATCGTGCTGGTCCTGTCGGTGGTGATCGGATTGCTGCATGGCTGGCTCATTACACGGCTCAAGCTGCAGCCCTTCGTCGTCACACTGTGCGGTCTGCTGATCTACCGAGGCATAGCGCGTTTCTATACCAGAGACGGGACGGCCGGCTTTACCTTCGGGACGGATCTTCCCATGCTCGAATATCTGTTCGTCGGGCGAACAGCGGGCGTTCCCCATTCCGTCATGGCTTTTGCTGTGTTTGCGGTGCTTGCATGGTTTCTCCTGCACCGAACCGTTTTCGGACGGCATCTTCTGGCCGTCGGAAAGAACGAGGAGGCGGCTCGTTATTGCGGGATCAATACAAAGCGCGTGATCGTCACGGCCTATGTTCTCTGTGCCTTTCTGACAGGCGTCTCGGCCATTTTCTTCGCCATGTACACCAAGTCCGTCCAGCCCTCGTCGCATGGGAATTTCTACGAGCTCTATGCCATCGCGGCTGCGGTCCTCGGCGGATTTTCCCTGCGGGGTGGGGAAGGCTCGATCGTTGGGGTGGTGCTCGGGGTTGTGTTGCTTCAGGTCCTCCAGAACCTCGTCAACCTGCTCGGCATTCCCTCGTCGCTCAATTTCGCGGTCATGGGTGCGGTCATCCTGGTGGGCGTCATTGCCGATACGCAGTTCCATGCCTATCGGCAAAGGCGACATCATCAGGCGACCCGCTCTGCCTTGGCCGAGGTTTCCCGCATCCCGTCGGCAAACGGATGACGGATAGGTCGTCGACGATCGACACAGAGCTGGTCCCGGATGTTGGAAATGATCAGGATGGCAGGAGCCTGAAGTCCGCGCCTTCCGGCAGGAGTTGCCCGCCATCGACGACGATGGTGGTGCCGGTCACATAGCTCGCATCGTCGGAGGCGAGAAACAGGAAGGCATTGGCAACGTCGCGCGGCGAGCCGAGGCGGGCGAGCGGAATTGCGTCCTCCATGTTCTTGATGAAGGCGGCGCTACGATGCAGCTGGATCGCTTCCGTCAATATGTTGCCGGGCTCGACGCCATTGACATTGATGCCGTAGGACGAGAACTCCAGCGCCGCTGAGCGAATGAAGCCGTTGATGCCAGCCTTGCTCGCCGCGTAGTGGCCGTGGCCCGGGCTTGTAACATGCGGGCCGGTGATGGATGACGTAAACAGGATACGCCCCGAGCCCTGCTTTTTCATCGGCGTCAGCGCGGCGCGTGCGGCGTTGAAGCATCCACGCAGATTGACCCCCATCACGCTGTCCCAGTCTTCCGGAGACGTATTCTCGATGAGCTGCCACGGATAGATGCCGGCGTTCTGGACGATGATGTCGAGCCGCCCGTGACGTTCGAGTGTGAACTCGACCGCAGCAACGGCGTCTTCCATCTTCGAGATGTCGGTGCGGACGAAGTCGATGCCGAGATCATCGGCTGCCGCCTTGCCGTCGTCGGCCTCGGAATCAGCCAGCACCAGCTTTGCGCCTTCCTCCTGGAAGCGGACGGCGATTGCCTTGCCGATGCCGCGCGATGCGCCGATGATCAGCGCCACCTTGTCTTTCAATCTGTCTGTCATGCGAGCCTCTGGCGGAGCCTTTGTTTGAACGTATCGAGTAGAACCGCTGCAAGCACCAGGAAGCCGTGGATGACCTGGGTATAGTTTGCCGGCAGGCCCATCAGGTTGATGGCGGTGTTGATGGACGAGAGGAGCAGCACTCCGGCGTAGACGCCGGGCAGCGCACCGACACCGCCCTTGAGGCTGACACCACCGATGACGACTGCCGCAAAGGCGTTGAACAGCAGCCCAACGCCGAGGTTTGCTGTGGCGCCTGATGTGCGTATGGCAAGCAGCCATCCAGCCAGGCCGGCGATGGCGCCTGCCAGTACAAAGGCGATGATCAGGTTGCGGGTGACGCGAATGCCGGCGCGGTAAGCGGCGGTCTCGTTCCCGCCGATCATTACCAGGTGCCGGCCGAATGGCGTCCTGGCCATCAGCACCGAAAAGACCACGAAACAGGCAATCGCAATCCAGGCTGACAGCGGAATGCCAGCCACACGCTCAATAGCGAACCAGCGGATGGCCGGATCCAGATCCTGGGCGGAGCGTCCGCCGGAAACCGCCAGCACGATGCCGCGCACCCAAATGAAGGAGGCAAGCGTGATGATGAAGGCGCTCATCTTCAGTTTCACGACAAGGAAGCCGTTGAAGAGACCGATCAATGCGCCGATCCCGCAGGCAACGAGCAGTGACGCTGGGATCATCAGCCATTGCGGTGAGAGCTTCATCCCCATGCCGATCCCTGCCGAGCAGAAAAGGATGCCGACCGCCATGGCGGCCAAAGCGGCAACGGATTCTACCGAAAGGTCCATATGGCCGGCGATGATCACCAAAGCCAGGCCGATCGACATCACGCCCAGCACGCTCGACGCTTCGATGATGTTTGTGAAAATGCCGATCTGGAAATAGTTCGGGATCAGGGCCGAAAACAGGACAAGCACAACGATGAGCATGAACCAGACGAGGTTATCGAGTACAGATTCTAGACTTTTGCGCGTACGGGGCGTCATGCGGCAAATCCGGACTTGAGGGAAGGAGTCCGGGGTCTTTCAACCCCGGATGAAGGGTTGTTATTCGACGGATTTGATCGAGGCTGTCGGCGCTTTCATGTTGCCCCAGAAGGCCGGGTTGTCGACATTCTCCTTGGTGATCGCGGCACCCGGGATCTTGATGTTCGGCCCCCAGGCTTCCTTCGTCACGACCCCTTTCAGGCCAAGCACATCATAGTCGCCGGCCTTGATTTCCTGCTTGCCGACGATCTTGTCCATGAACATGGCAATGGCTGCCGCCTGGGCATAAAGCGGTTGCTCGACTTCGGTATTGAGCCAGCCCTTGCGGATCAGATCGAGGCCGACGGGAGCGCCGTTCGAGCTCATCATCATGACGTCACCTGGTTTCTTGCCAGCGGACTCAAGCGAGGCGACGGCTGCAACCGAAAGATGGGCTGCATGCAGGAAGATCAGGTTGATATCGGGATTGGCCAGCATCTGATCGGAGACGATCGTCCCTGCATTGCTGGCTTCCCACTGCATGGCGGGCACAGAGATGATGGTCACCTTCGGGAAGGCCTTCATCTTCTCTTCGAAGCCCTTCTGGATATCGAGCGTGTAGGGATCGCCAGGGTCGCCCAGAACCTGCAGGATCTTGCCCTTCACGTCGCCATTCTTGGCCTTGAGCATCGCTTCAGCCTGTTGCGCGGCAACATGGCCGATCTCGATCGTCCCGGCGACCGAGGTGAAGTCTGACACGGTCGAGGTGACCTGACGGTCGAACTCGACGACCGGAATACCGGCCGCACGGGCTGCCTCGATGGATGGTTTCAATGCGTTGAAGTCGACAGCGGCGAGGATGATCGCCGCCGGCTTCAAGGCGATGACGTCGTTCATCTGCGACTGCTGTGCGTCTGTCTTGTTGTCGGCGTTAAGGGTTTTCATCTCGTAGCCGGTCTGCTTCAGAAACATTTCCAAGGCGCTGACCGAGCCTGTCTGGAATTCGTCGAGCAGTGTCGGCACAAGATAATAGACCGTACCCTTGGACTGTGCGGCCGCCGTTGTGAGCATTGAAAGGCCGAGCACCAAAACGCTCAGCAAGCTTAGCATTATTCGTCTCATGATCGTTCTCTCCAGTTTTACGCCGGACCCCTTGTCATTGTTTGCCCACCGGTCCGGCGCCGGTGAGGGTTTGCCCTGTGATCATTTCGATCACTGCATCCGGGCTTGTCTTGGTTCTGTCGACATCGCCGGCGACGACGCCGTGGCGGATGACGACGATGCGGTCTGCGACCTGAAAGGCCTGCTGCATGATGTGGGTGATGATGACGACACCGATGCCCTGGCTGGCGACATGGCGGATCATGTCCAATCCCCGCCGCGTCTGTTCGACCCCAAGTGCGGCGAACGGCTCGTCCAGCAAGAGGAGCTTGCCACCCCAATGGGCAAAACGGTTGAGCTCGATCGCCTGCCGCTGGCCGCCGGACAGATGCTCGACCTTGGTGCGCATGGAGGGAATGCGGGTGCCGGCACTGGTCAGTGCCTTGGTCGTGATTTCCTCCATCGCACGCTCATCGAGGAAGGGGATGCCCGCGATCTTGCGGGTGATCTCGCGGCCCATGAAGAAATTGGCGACGACGTCCACATTGGTGCAGAGAGACAGGTCCTGGTAGACCGTCTCGATGCCGGCTGCCTTGGCCTCGGCAGGCGTCTTTGCCTCGAACTCTTCGCCTTCGAAGAGCATCTGACCTGACGTCGGTTGCAGACCACCCGAGATGATCTTCACAAGCGTGGACTTGCCTGCGCCGTTGTCGCCGAGAAGAGCGACCACTTCGCCCTTTCCGATCGAGAAACTGATGCCCTTCAGCGCTTCGATCGCGCCGAAATTCTTGCGGATATCATTCAGGACAAGCAGTTTTTCGGTCATTCGACAGTCCCCTTCTCTGAAGTCTCGAACATCTGGCCGAAGCGCGGCGACAGGACGCCGAAAACGGCTAGCGCGGCTGCGCCTCGGAGTGCCGAATGCTGGCAGTCACTGGCGACGACGACACGTGGATGCGGGCGGTTGGTGCGGGCGGAAACCGAATTGCTCAGGCCGTCGGCAAGTGCGGCAAGCTGCTCGATCAAAGACTGCGGCGCCAGGCCACCGAGCACGACAGTCTCTGGATCGAAAAGGTTCTCGATCGTGCGGATGGCATTGCGAAAGATCGGCGCGATCTCGCGGACCCATTCGGCCTCGGGCAGGCCGCGCCGCGTGAAGGCCTCGAGCGAAAGATAGCGCTCAAGGCAGCCATTGTTGCCGCAGGGGCAGGGCTCGCCATCCGGAACGGCGGGGATATGGCCGATTTCGCCGGCATTGCCCCAGGCGCCGCGCATCACTGTCCCGTCATGCATCATCGCGCCGCCAAGGCCGACGCCGAAGAACAGGTAATAGTAATCCGAAATCTGCTGGCCGAGACCGTAGAGCTGCTCGCCGAGCGCCGCTGCCGCCATGTCGTTTTCCATAAAGGCCGGCAGACCTGTCGCCTCTGTGAGGCGGGCATTGATGTCGACGTCTTTCCAGCCGGTCATCGTTGTCGGGCCAACGAAGCTGATGGATTCCACGTCGAATGGCCCGGGCAAAGCCAGTCCGACGCCCAGCAGGCGGCCGCGGCATGGGCTTGCCTTGAGTTCGTCCACCATCTCGCCAATCAGAGCGAAGGCTTCGTCCGGTTTCGGGTTGGACGCGCTGCGGTGGCGGCTCTCGACGACATCACCGCGCAGATTGACCAAGGCAACGTCGATGCCAAGCGGCGTCAGGTGAATGCCGACCGCATGCCCACCCTCCGGATTGACGGTCAGCTTCGAGGGCGGAATACCGCGGCCCCGAGGCTTTTCGCGCACCGAGACGATGAGCTCTTGTTCTTCGAGTTCCCGCACGATGGTAGAGACAGTCTGTACGGTGAGGTGAACCCGTTCGGCAATTTCGCCACGCGTCGTCGGACCAGTCAGGCGGATCGCTTCCAAGACGATCCGTCTGTTGTAGGGCCTTCCGGATTCCTGGTTGGTACCGCGCAGCGCCATTTCGAATGTCTCCGAATGACGAAAGTGTGTCAGCGGTCACGTATTTAGTCAAATGGTTTTCAAAAAAGAAAAATGTGCGCGCGAAGGGCCCGATCGCGCTGACGTTGCAAAGGCTGACCTGACGGTTCGCGCGCTTTCCGCGAAAGAGTTCGCCTCACCCTCGGAGCCAGGAATCATGACCAGCGCCTGATCAACATGAGCACGAAAGCGTCATCCTCCGCCGGTAGGTCGCGCTATGTCACGGGGGTCGTACCCGCAAGGCGGCCGGGTGGGCACGCCAAACGGGAGGCGTTTGGCAAAAGCTATGCCGTCGCCTTCAACGGTTGAGCGAGGGGCGAGAATATCGCCCGGCTGCGATCGACCATGTATGACGCCGTATGCGAAGGGGCATCCCGGGCGAGTTGGATCACCGCTTCCAGGATGAACCTGACTTTTTCCTCGGAATGGAGAACGCTCAGATTGAGCCGGGTGAAACCCGGTTTCTCGATTTCGTTGCCGTTCCGGATCGATTGCCTGATCTGCTCCGAATGCTCGTCATCGATCGACAGGAGGCGGTGGACATAGGGGCCGGCGCAGGCGCAGCCGCCGCGTGCCTGTATACCGAAGCGATCGGAAAGCATGCGGGTGATCAGCTGCTGATGCACATAGCCACCCTTTCCATCCCTGATGCGAAACGAAAAGATCGGCAGTCTCGACATGCTCATCGAGCCCAACAGCTCGATCTGGGGAATGCCCTGCCAAGCCTCGAGTGCGCGCGCGGTGAAATCCTCGTTCAGGCTCGCAATTCTCTCAAGGCCGATTGCGTGCTTGACCAAGAAGGCGAGTGCAGCGCGGATATCGCCGATGACGTTGGGGGTTCCGGCTTCTTCGCGCGCTTCGATATTGTCGCTGTAATCGTGGCCCGTCGGGGAGACGAATTTGACGGTGCCGCCGCCTGGCCAAGAGGGTTTTGTAGTGACGACTGCATCGCGTCTGACCACGAGGATACCGGAGGCACCGGGGCCACCGAGGAATTTATGGGGTGATACGACGATGGCGTCGATCTCGGCGCCTTCGGCCGGTGTCATCGTGATTGGGATATAGGGACCTGCGCCGGCGAAATCCCAGAGGATCTTTGCGCCTGCCGATTTTGCGAGCCGGGTGACCGCTTCGATATCCGTCAGGATACCGGTGATGTTCGATGCGGCCGAAAACGAGCAGATCGTCAGAACGTCCCTGCTGTCTTCAAGAGCCTTTTCCAGGAGGATGAGGTCAGGGCCACCATCGCAACCTTCCTGAATTTCGATGATCTCAGCGCCGCTTTCCCGCCAGGGGAGGATGTTCGAATGATGCTCGTAGGGGCCGATGATGACCCGTGCGGGTTTGCCGGTAGTGACTGCATCCTCGACGCCGAGCAACTTGACCAGGCGGTTGATGCCGGCCGTTGCACCGGATCCGGCAAAGATCACCGCATGGCGGCTGTCGGCGCCACAGCATTCGGCGATAGTGGCACGCGCTTCACGGCGCATGCGGGTCATCATCGCTCCGCAAAAGGACGCTTCCGTATGGCTGTTGGCATAATAAGGCAGGACCTCTTCAAGAACGAAGGTTTCCACCTGCCGGAGCGCCCGTCCTGACGCCACATAATCGGCATAGATGAGATCCTTCAGGCCGTATGGCCCGTCCACCTTGGCGGATGCGCCAATCATTCCCGAGGTCAGTGCTGCAATCGGATCGGCGACAGCCAGACTGCGACGAAATCCCTGAAGAGCAGTTTCGGGTTCGGTTCGTGGCATGCAGTCAGCCAGCTGGCGCATTGTCGATCTCCTTGACGAGTTGACTGCGATTATAAACTGAAGCAGGGTCTGAATTCTTCACCGTATTTGCGCTGATTTTGCCAGGAACTGTGTCAAATGATCGAGAATGACCTGAATTTCGATGAAATCGATCTACGGATCCTCACGAGCCTGCAACGCAACTCGGCCTTGTCGCAGCGTGATTTGGCAGAGCATGTCGGACTTTCGCAAAATGCATGCTGGCGCAGGCTGCAGCGTCTGCAGGCAAGCGGGATCATCGGCAATGCCCGATCCGAGATCGATCTCGACCTGCTGGGCTTCGATCTGACGGTCATTGTGATGATTCGCACACGCCACCATTCCAAGGAATGGGCTGACGATTTTCGCCGGCATGTCGATCGCCTGCCGGAGGTGATCGACTTTTACAGGATCGGGGGAGATTGGGATTATCTGATCAAGGTCGTGACCCGCGGAATATCAGGGTATGACGCATTTTATCAGAAGCTCATCACGAATTTCGATCTCGCGACGGTGACGGGCTTTTTCGCGATGGAGGCGATCATTCGCAACCGTGCACTGGATCTCAGCCGAATGAACCGGTGAGACCTGGTTCGGTTTCCAGCCATATTTGGCGGCACAACCGATGGATTAACCCGCAGAATGTGCCTAGCCCACCCTAAAGCAGGCTAGGCGCTTTTTATCGTCGCTTAGAGAACCGAGACGTTTTCAGCCTTCGATTTACCGGTCTTGCGATCCTGTCCGACTTCGAAGCTGACCTTGTCACCTTCGCGAAGCGAGCCGCCGCGCTGCAGAGCAGAAACGTGAACGAACACGTCCTGGCCGCCATTCTCAGGCGTGATGAAGCCGAAGCCCTTGTCGTCGTTGAAGAATTTAACCGTACCTGTCGCCATGAGAAACCTGTTTCCTATGTAATCCGCGAAATTGCGATGGGCAAACTATAGCGCCACCGCTTCACTATCAACCCCAGCACCATGAACACCGTGATGCCCGGCCCGTATCAACGCCAAATTTTCTTGCCACCGACTACGCAAAGTATCTTAAGCATTGATATCTCTGGCGAGCAAGCCTGCCGCGACACCTAACTCCGTTATCTTGATCGGATATTGGTCGCATAGCGGGCAATAAGCCGTATAAACCAGGGGGTTGCCGCCGACCTGACGCTGTAAACGATGCTAGAATTTGAGGAAGCCCATGATCAAAAGCACGACGGTTTTCACCAATGCCAGGCTGGCGGAGGGCGTTCTGCGCGATATTCACGTCGAGTCGGGGCGGATATCTGCGATTGAAGCCGCAGGCTCGGTTACTCCTTCTGCCGAGGTCATCGACATCGGCGGCGAGTTGCTGGTTCCGGGTTTTGTCGAAGGGCACATCCATCTGGATACGAGCTTCTACGGCGATAAATGGATGCCGCATCGGCCCTGCACCAACGGTTTCGACGTGCAGGAGCGGGTCACCTTCCAGGCGGAGAACATGGCCGCCGCGGCGCCGATGGACAAGCGGGCCCACGATCAGCTCGATCTCTGCATCGCCAATGGCACGCTTTCCATGCGCAGCCACGTGATGGTCGATGGTTCGGTCGGGTTAAAATCGCTGGAGACGATCCTGGCGGTTCGCGAGGACTATAGGGATGTGATCGATCTCCAGCTGGTGGCTTTTCCGCAGAGCGGCATCCTCAGGAGCCCCGGCACACCGGCGCTGCTGGACGAGGCCATCGGGCTGGGTGCCGATCTGGTCGGCGGTCTCGATCCAGCCAGTTTCGATCGTGACGTCACCGGCCATCTCGATGTGGTCTTCGGCGTTGCCGAAAAGCACGGTGTCGATATCGACATTCATCTCCACGATTCCGGCAGCATGGGCGCGTTTACCATCGAGGAGATTTGCGCCCGCACGGTGGCGCTCGGCATGCAGGGCCATGTCGCGATCAGCCATGCCTATGGGCTTGGAGATCTCGACGCTGACGCGGCGCGCAAAATTGCCGCAACGATTGCGAAAAGCGGCGTTTCGATCATGACCAATGCGCCGGGCAACCACAATTTCCCGCCGGTCGCTCTGTTGCGGCGAGAAGGCGTCACCGTGTTCAGCGGCAGCGACAATATTCGCGACAGCTGGTGGCCCTATGGCGATGGCGACATGCTGCACCGCGCGGAAATCATCGGATATCGCTCGGGCTTCTACACCGACGACGAACTGACAGCCGCCTTCGACATCGTCACTTCGGAAACAGCCAAGGCGCTGAGGATAGAGGGCTATGGCATCAAGATTGGCGCGCAGGCGGATTTTGTGACGCTTTCGGCTGCCAATATTCCGGAAGCGGTCGTTGCTTTCCCCGGCAACAGGCGTGTGTTCAAGGCTGGACGTCTCGTTGCCCAGGGTGGCAAACGGGTCTGATTCGCTTCGAGATCGGTGACGGAGGGCGGCTTGAAACCGTAACTCCGCCGATCGGGATGGCGGGCATGGTGTTCTTCGTCCACATCATGATACCGGTCGAACAGCCGGAGTCTGACAGGCCTTTGCTATTACCGGAGGTCCTGACGCGAATTACCCTGCAGCTCGTTTGATACTGAGAGGAGATTTCATGACATTCAATGCCGAAACCAAGGGCGTTTACGCCATTGCCGCGACACCGTTTCACGAGGATGGTTCGATCGATTTCGATTCCGTCGATCGGCTGACCGATTTCTATGAGGAGAGCGGCTGCACCGGCATTACCATTCTCGGCATCATGGGAGAGGCGCCGAAGCTGGAGGCGGATGAAAGCCGGGCGATCATCAAGCGGGTGGTCTCCCGTGCCAAGGTGCCGATCATCGTCGGCGTGTCGGCGCCCGGTTTCGCCGCCATGCGGTCGCTCGCTCGCTCCTCCATGGACATGGGTGCCGCAGGCGTGATGATCGCGCCGGGGCAGGGCGCCAAGACCGACGACCAGACCATAAATTATTTTGCAGGCGCCGTGGAAGCGGTTGGTGAAGACGTGCCATGGGTGCTGCAGGACTATCCGCTGACGCTCAACACGGTGATCGCAACCAGCGTGGTCGCCAAGATCATCACCAACCATCCCTCCTGCCTGATGCTGAAGCATGAGGACTGGCCGGGTCTTGAAAAGATTTCCAGGCTGCGCGCGATGCAGAAGGCCGGAGAGTTGCGGCCGTTCTCCATTCTCTGCGGCAATGGCGGCATGTTCCTCGATTTCGAGCCGGAGCGCGGCGCCGATGGGGCAATGACCGGCTACGGTTTCCCGGACATGCTGACCGAGCTGATCGGGCTTTTTGCCGCTGGCAAACGCGACGAGGCGCATGACCTGTTCGACGCGCATCTGCCGCTGATCCGCTATGAGCAGCAGCTCGGCATCGGTCTCGCGGTTCGGAAGCACGTGCTCAAGCGCCGTGGCGTGATTGCCTCCGATGCGCAGCGCAAGCCCGCCCAGATGCTGACGCCGGCCGCCAAGGCAGAAGTCGATTATCTGCTCGCACGCCTCGCCAAACACGACAAGCGCGCAGCACTCTGACATCGGACGGAGCGGGATATCCCGTACCCGCTCCTTCCTCCGCCCGATTTTCCATGGATGAGGCTGGCTGCTGCCTATCGGCCGCGTTCCGTGGTAGGTCTTGAGCCCCAAGATTCGGTCAGCGACGGAAAAACAGCATGCATTGCAAACTCATCGGCGTTCCCCTTCAGGATGGAGCATCCCAGCTCGGTTGCGAGATGGGGCCGAGTGCGTTGCGCACCGCAGGCCTTGCCGGCGCGCTCGCCGACCTCGGGCATCAGGTGAGCGATCTCGGCAATCTGGCGCTGCCGCCGGTCTCTGATATCACCCATCCCAACCCGGCGGTTCGCCGCCTGCCTCAGATCGTCGCCTGGGTCGAACTGCTGACGAAGATCGCCCACCGCGAAAGTGCCGAGGGCATGCCGATCTTTCTCGGCGGCGATCATGCGATGTCGGCCGGAATTGTTGCGGGCCTGGCACGCACCGCGTCCGAAAAGCAGCGACCGCTGTTCGTTCTCTGGGTCGATGCGCACACGGATTTCCACACGCTGGAAACGACCGGCAGCGGCAACCTGCACGGCGTTCCCGTTGCCTATTTCACGGGGCAGCCGGGTTTTGATGGCTATTTTCCGCCCCTGACGCATCCCGTCGATCCGGCCAATGTCTGCATGATCGGTATCCGCAGCGTCGATCCGCAGGAGCGCTCGGCGATCAACAAGAGTGACATCACGGTGCATGACATGCGCGCGATCGACGAACACGGTGTCGGCGCCGTGCTGCGCTCGTTTATCGAAAAGGTCGAGGCCGCGGGCGGTCTGCTGCATGTCAGCCTCGACGTGGATTTCCTCGATCCGTCGGTCGCTCCCGCCGTCGGCACTACGGTGCCGGGCGGCGCTACGTTCCGCGAAGCGCATCTGGTGATGGAAATGCTGCATGACAGCGGTCTTGTCACCAGCCTCGATCTGGTCGAGCTCAACCCGTTCCTCGACGAACGGGGCCGCACGGCGACGCTCTTGGTGGATCTAACCGCCAGCCTGATGGGCCGCACCGTGCTTGACCGCCCGACCCGGCGGTTCTGACGGCTCGTCAGATGAGCATGCTTGCGCCGCGGTCGAGATAGGTATCGAGGAACTGGTCGAGACGCGGATGGCGCGGCTTGGCAAAGACCTCCGAGGGCTGGCCTGAAAACAGCAGCTTGCCGTGGTCGAGAAACGAGATCTGCTGGCCGACGGTCGCGGCAAAGCCGATTTCGTGGGTCACGACGACCATGGTCATGCCCTCCTCGGCCAGATCCCGCATGACTTTCAGCACTTCGCCCGTCAGTTCCGGGTCAAGTGCTGATGTCGCTTCGTCAAACAGCATGATCTTCGGCTCGAGTGCCAGGGCGCGGGCGATGGCGACGCGCTGCTGCTGGCCGCCGGACAATTGCGACGGGTAATGGCCGGCACGGTTTTCCAGGCCGACCTTGCGCAGCTGCGCCATGGCCTTTTCCTCGGCGTCGGCTTTCGAGAGCTTCCGGACGATCTTCAGGGCTTCGCTGACATTGCCGAGCGCCGTCATGTGCGGCCAGAGATTGAACTGCTGGAAGACCATGCCGGTTTGGGCGCGGACGGCACGGATCTGCGCCGGGGGCAGTCGTTCGCGCTTGCCATCCGGCATTTCGAAAAAGCCCAGCGCCTCGCCGTTGATGGTGATCATGCCGCTGGTCGATTCCTCCAGGAAGGCCAGGCATCGCAAAAGCGTGCTCTTGCCCGAGCCGGAAGGGCCGATCAGGCAGGAGACCTTGCCCTCGGGTATTTCGAGATTGATATCCTGCAGAACGATCGTTTCTCCGAAACGCTTGACCAGATTGCGGATGGTGATGGCGGGTAGGGTCATGCTTTCGAAAACCTCAAACGGGAAAGCCGGTGTTCGGCGGCGCGGCCAAGCCGGTCTGTCAGCTCGACAAGTGCCCAGTAGACGACAGCGAGAATGAAGATTGCTTCGAGATAGGCATATTGCTGCGAGCCGATGGCGCTGACGGTGGCCGTCAGTTCCGGCACGGTGATGATCGACAGAACGGCGGATTCCTTCAGCAGGATGACCGAAAGATTGACCGCCGGCGGCAGCACGATCAGCGCCATTTCCGGGATCTGGATACGGCGGATCGTCTGCAGGCGCGTCATGCCAAGGCAGCCGGCGGCTTCCACATGGCCAACAGGCACGGCGGCAAAGCCGGCGCGGAAGATCTCGCTGTAATAGGCGGCGCTGTAGACCGTCAGACCGATCAGGCCGCAGGGGATCGGATCCAGCATCAGGCCGACGAACGGACCGCCGTAATAGAGAAGAAAGATCTGGATCAGGAATGGCGTGCCGCGCAGCACTTCGACAACGGAGCCTAGAACAACGTTGGTCGCAAACCCACCGAAGCGGCGCGCGGTTGCCACGAGAAAGCCGATGACGACGCCACCGGCAATGCCGGCGATCCAGAGCAGTAGCGTGACGAACAGCCCGCTCCCGAGTTCCGGCAGCTTTTCGATGATGACCTGAGGATTGAACATCATGCGGAAGTCCTCGCCATGGATCTTTCCGCGTACCGACCTAGAAGCGCGATCGTCGAGCAGATCACGAAATAGACCAATCCGGCACTGAGGAAGATCGGGATCGGCTGGTAGGTGCTGGAGGCCAGATCCTGCGCCATCTTCGTCAGCTCGATAATCCCGACGACAGACACAAGCGATGATGCCTTGAGGATCATGATCGATTCGTTGACCAGCGTCGGGAGCGTGAGCCGCAGGGCGATCGGCACCTGGATACGCGCAAAGATCTGCAGCGGATTGAAGCCCGTCACCTCAGCTGCCTCGATCAACCCTTTCGGCACGCTGGAGAAGCCGCCGCGCAGGTTTTCCGCCTGATATGCCGCGGTGCAGAGCGACAATCCGATGATCGCGGCGACGATGCTCGGCACATTGAGACCGATCGCCGGCAGCAGCGTGTAGATCAGCAGCAGCTGGACAAGCAGCGGCACGCCGCGAAAGAAGCTGACGAACAGCCTTGCAGGCGCCGAGTAGATCGTCTTGCCGGTCAGGGTCGCAGCCGAAAGCAGGATCGCGATCACGAAGCCGATCGCAATCGAGACCAGGCTGATGCCGATGGTCGACAGCGCCGCCTGCAGAAGAAGCGTGAATAGTTTGAACGTCATCTGTCGTCACGTCTCGCCCGGGGAATGCGGCGGGCGGATGGAGCAGTGGATTGAAGCGGGCAGGACACGACTTGTCGTCTCCTGCCCGTTCGCAAGGTTTGTTAGAACGCAGGTTCTTTCACTTCGTCCGGCGTATCGAACGTCGTGCCGAACCACTTTTCCTGCAGCTTGGCCAGGCGCCCGTCCTTCTTCATCTTGATGACTTCGGAATTGACGTATTCGACGAGGCTGGCGCTGTCGGCGTCCTTCTTGCCGATGAAGCCGAAATAGGCTTTCTTGCCGAAGGCGGGCGTGACAACTTCAAAGACGCCGGCGCGCTGCTTTGCGACGAAGGCAATGTTCGGCAGCGAATTTGCGACGGCGACGATACGGCCGGCAGCCAGATCCGCGTAGGCGTCGTTGAAGGAAACGTATTCGCGGGCGGTCACCTTGGTCGGAAGAGTCTCGGAATATTGCTGCAGCTGAGCAAGCTGCGCGGTCGCCTTGCCGGCGCCGACGGCCTTGCCGGCAATGTCTTCAGGCTTGGTGATCGATGTATCGCCGGCTTTCTTCAGGATGGCGACGGTGGCTTCAGCGATCGGCGCGGTCATCTTGAAGCGTTCCAGGCGTGCCTTGGTGATGGTGGCAGGGCCCGCGACGAAATCGAACTTGCCGGCTTCCAGCGCCGGGAAGACGCCATCCCAGGGAAGCTCGACCCATTCGATCTTGACGCCGAGATCCTTGCCGAGTTCTGCGAAGAAATCGACGTTGAGGCCTGAATGCGTGCCGGCATCGATAAAGTCGAAAGGAGCAAAGGCGGTTTCCGTGCCGACCTTCATGACGCCGGCCGCCTTGATGCGGGCAAGCGCGTCATCTGCGGCATGGGCGGAAAACGCCGTGGTTACGAGAAGTGCGGCGCCGACGGCGGCCTTCAGCAGGTGTCTCTTCAGCATTGGTGATGTCTCCACGTTATCGGCATACGCGTGCCGATGGCTGTTCCCGTTTATTGGCTCGGCGGAGTGAACCGGCAAAGCATGGAACAAATAGACAGAGCTTCCGAAACAGAGTCAACGCGGTTTCGCACTGCAATATAGGCTAGGTAAGTGCGAAGATAGCGATCGATCAGCCGATCGCGAGCGCGTCTTTCAAGCCGAGACCCTGCTTCTCCTGCAGGTCGAGATCAGCCTCGATATGATCGATATGGTGCAGCATCAGAGCGGCTGCCCGGTCGCCATCGCCGTCCTTGAGCGCGTCGAGGATCGCGAAGTGCTCGCTGTGGCCGCAGCTCGACACACCTGATCGGCCGTAAAGCGCGATCACCAGTGAAGAGCGGGCTATCAATTCGTCCATGAAGCGCTGGAGAATGGCATTTCCGGCGACCGAAGCCAGCATCAGGTGGAAATCTCCCGATGCCTTGATCTCGGCGCGGCGTGCGGCCGGACCGCGCTCGGTCATGTAGCGCTCTTCTTCCTCAAGCTGGCGCCGGAACTGCTCGATGTCGTCAAGCGTGATACGTTCGAGCGCGGCCGCGACGATGCCGGGCTCGATCAGCCGGCGCGAGGCAAAGATCTGGCGTGCTTCGTCCGGCGACGGATTGGAGACGAAGGCGCCGCGGTTTCGCTCGGTCTTTACCAGGCCTTCGAAGGTCAGCATCTGCAGCGCGGCGCGGGCGACGGTGCGACTGACATCGAACAGCGAGCCGACTTCGGCTTCCGAAAGCTTGGTTCCCGGCGCCAGGCGACGGTCGATGATCGCGTTGCGCAGCGCTTCGCGTATCGCCATAGACCGGTCTTCCGGCGTCGTCTCACTGAGAATGATCTGCTCGCTGATACTCATCACCACATCCCGTTAATCTCCATTACTCCAGACAAATGGAGATTGCCAGAACGGATGTCTTCGATCCACGGCAAGGATTGCATACGATTTGCGCATGGGATCGGTATCGATCGCACGATTTTTGCGCAGTGCACGCAAAACGCATTTCTCACCGGATTGAAGTTCCAGCAGTGCCAATGGCTTAAGGAAACTGGCACGGCGGATGCATCTCATTGTGGAAGCAGGGAGCACCGCATGAGCAAGGCCGCCGAAATCGATATCGCCTCCGTCACCAAGACCTATGGGACGACGACGGCGGTCCATGCGATCAGTCTCAAGATCCCGGCCGGCACCTATTGCTGCCTGCTCGGGCCGTCCGGCTGCGGCAAGACGTCGACGCTGAGAATGATCGCCGGCCACGAGAGCATCACGTCGGGCGACGTGCGGCTTGGCAACACGGTCGTGACAGACCTTCCGCCGGCCAAACGCGGCACGGCAATGATGTTCCAGTCCTACGCGCTGTTTCCGCATCTCGATCTGGTCGACAACGTCGCTTTTTCGCTCAAGATGAAGGGCGTCGACAAGGATGTCCGCCGCGCCAAGGCTATGGACCTGCTGCGGCTGATGCAGATGGAAGGCTATGCGACACGCCGTCCGGCCCAGCTTTCCGGCGGTCAACAGCAGCGCGTGGCGCTGGCGCGTGCGCTGATCACCGATCCCGAAGCCTTGCTGCTTGATGAGCCGCTTTCCGCGCTCGATCCGTTCTTGAAGATCCGCATGCGGGCGGAGCTGAAGAAGTTGCAGACCTCGCTCGGCATCACCTTCGTGCATGTCACGCACAGCCAGGAAGAGGCGATGGCGCTTGCCGATATCATCGTCATCATGAATGACGGCCGCATCGAGCAGGCGGCCCATCCGCGCGTCGTGTTCGAAAAGCCGGCGACAGCCTTCGTTGCGAAGTTCATGGGCGACCACAACGTCATCTCCGGTCGCGTCACCAAGAGCCATGGCCAGGAACTGATGCTGTCGGTGCCAGCCGGTGCCGATTTCCTGGCCGTCGGCGACAATGGCGAGCTGACCGATCAGGCCGACATCGCCATCCGCACCGATCATGTGCGGATCGGCCAGCCGTCCGAGACGGGCCTCGGTTTTACCGGCTCGATCACCAATATCGAATATCGCGGTTCCTCGGTGAAGCTGTCGGTCAACGGCGCCGGCATCGAGGATTTTACCGCGATCCTCTCCGACACCGATTTCTTCGCCAATCCGGTCAAGGTCGGAGAGGCGATCCCCCTATGCTGGGGCCGGGAGGACGCCATTGTCCTCGGGCGCCTCAAGCACTGATCCCACTCACAATAATCAACTAGAGGAGAACATGGGAATGACTGAAATTCAAAAGGGCGCAAAGGGACTTTCGCGCCGCTCGCTGCTGAAGACCGCATCCGCTGCTGCCGGCCTTGCTGCCGGTTCGGGCGCCATTACCGGCTTCCCGACCATCTGGGCGCAGAATCCGATCACGATCCGCCAGTTCGGTACCGGCGTTTCGAACCTCAATGCGATTGCCGAAAAGTGCAAGGCCGATCTCGGCATCACGCTTGAGATGACCGCAACCGACTCCGATGCGGCTGCCCAGCGCGCCGTCACGCAGCCGAACTCCTACGACATCGCCGACATCGAATACTGGATCCTCAAGAAGGTCTATCCGGCAGGCGTCATCCAGCCGATGGATGTGAAGAAGCTGAAATATTACGACAAGGTCGTGCCGCTGTTCAAGAACGGCAAGCTGAAGCCGGACAGCGTGATCGCCCAGGGCACGGCGCCGCATACGGTCGGCTTCGTCGAAAAGGCGGGCGACAAGAAGTTCGCCAAGGAAGAGACCCAGTGGTTCACCATGATGCCTACGATCTACAATGCCGATACGCTCGGCATTCGTCCGGATCTGGTCGGCCGTGAAATCACGACCTGGGCCGATATCATGGACCCGAAGTTCAAGGGCAAGACGTCCATCCTGAACATTCCGTCGATCGGCATCATGGATGCTGCGATGATCATGGAAGCCATGGGCAACATCAAGTATGCCGACAAGGGCAATATGACCAAGGCCGAGATCGATGCGACCATCGATTTCCTGATCAAGGCCAAGCAGGCAGGCCAGTTCCGCGCCTTCTGGAAGTCGTTCGACGAAAGCGTCAACCTGATGTCGTCGGGCGAAGTCATCATCCAGTCGATGTGGTCGCCGGCCGTTGCCGCCGTCCGCTCCAAGGGCATCGCCTGCAAGTATCAGCCGCTCAAGGAAGGCTATCGCTCGTGGGGCGGCGGTCTCGGTCTTGCGGCCCATCTCTCCGGCGCCAAGCTCGATGCGGTCTATGAATATATCAACTGGTACACATCCGGTTGGGTCGGTGCCTACCTCAACCGCCAGGGTTACTATTCCGCCGCCATGGACACGGCCAAGGAACACATGTCGGCCGACGAATGGGGCTACTGGATCGAAGGCAAGGCGGCCCAGGGCGATATCGTCGCGCCCGATGGCAAGGTCATGGAAAAGGCCGGTGCGGTTCGCGATGGCGGTTCCTTCGAGGAGCGCATGGGCCATGTCGCCTGCTGGAACTCGGTGATGGACGAGGACCGCTACATGGTCCGCCGCTGGAACGAATTCATCGCGGCTTGATCGACATCTTCCTTCCCTCATTCCTGTGCTCGTCACAGGAATCCAGCCAGCCCAAGTCCTTGGGCTGAAAAGGGTCTCTAACCGCGCAGACGCGCGGTTGCTGGATCCCTGTGACGAGCACAGGGATGAGGGTGGGGTACCAACCTTGCCACAGATCCCTTCTTCCCGCCCGCGGGGAGAAGGTGGCGGCAGCCGGATGAGGGGCACCTTTCCGGACCGCTCTTTTTCGAAACGACAGGAGCCTTTTGGTGATGGTGGAAGTGCGATTCCTAGGTGTTGGCGAACCGAAGCCGAAGCGGCAGATCCGCATCCCGCTCGGCCTCGTCTCCTATCTGCAGGCGACGCCGCTGACTCTGATCCTTGGTTTCTTTCTGGCGCTTCCGATCCTGATGATCGTGATCGTCAGTTTCTGGGATTACGATTTCGCCCAGATGTATCCCGACTTTCTGACCATGAACTATGTGGAGACGCTCGGATCCTGGGTCACCTGGAAGACCTATCTCAACACGCTGAAATTTGCGGCCATCGTCTGGGCGATCACGCTTTTCGTTGGATTCTGGGTCGCCTATTTTCTCGCCTTCCACATTCGCACCTCGGCGATGCAGATGGTGCTGTTTCTGGTCTGCACCGTTCCCTTCCTGACATCCAACATCATCAGGATGATTTCGTGGATCCCGGTTCTCGGGCGAAACGGGTTGATCAACAGCGCGCTCGTCAGTGCCGGCATCGTGCCGGAGCCGATCCAGTGGCTGCTCTATTCGGATTTCGCCGTGGTGCTTGCCATGGTGCATCTCTACACGCTGTTCATGGTGACGCCGATCTTCAACACGCTGATGCGCATCGACAAATCGCTCGTCGAAGCGGCGCGTGATGCCGGTGCCACATCGTTTCAGATCCTGACCAATGTCATCATTCCGCTGGCCAAGCCCGGCATGGCGATCGGCACGATCTTCGTGGTGACGCTGGTGATGGCCGACTTTTCCACCGTGCAGGTCATGTCCGGCGGCCAGAGCGCTTCGGTGGCGCTGATGATGAAGAACCAGATGTCGCTGCTGCAATATCCGGCTGCTGCCGCCAACGCGGTGGTTCTCCTGGTCCTCGTTCTCTTGATGGTGGCGGGCATCCTGCGCATCGTCGATATCCGCAAAGAACTGTGAAGATGGGGGAGCTTTGAGATGCACAGCGACAAGCGCGGCCGAGAATTCTATTTTCTCGCCCTATTCTTCGCCATCTTCGTGCTGTTTCTCTACGGGCCGCTGTCTGCGGTGCTGATCCTGTCGTTCCAGGGACCGAACGGCGGCCTGACGTTTCCGTTGAACGGCGTCTCCACCCGCTGGTTCGTCAACCTGTTCGAGACCCAGGCGGTCGGCGATTTCGGCGGTTCGTTCCGCCGTTCCACAGCACTCGGGGTGATGGTGATGATTGTCACCGTCGTCGTGGCACTTCTGGCCGGCCTTGCCTTTCGCCGCAAGTTTGCCGGTGCGACGGCTCTCTTCTATCTTGCGGTGGCCAGTCTTGTCGTGCCGTCGATCATCGTCTCGCTCGGCATTGGCGTCGTTTTCCAGCAGTTCGGGCTGGAGCCTACCTGGTACACGTCTGCCTTCGGCGCGCATCTGACATGGACCCTGCCGTTCGGCGTGCTGATCATGTTTGCCGTGTTCAACCGCTTTTCGCCCGCCTATGAGGAGGCTGCGCGCGATCTCGGCGCCTCGTCCTGGCAGACGTTTTCTAACGTCGTGCTGCCGATGATCGCACCCAGCCTGATCGGCGTCGGACTGTTCGGCTTCACGCTTTCCTATGACGAGTTTGCCCGCACGCTGATGACGGCTGGCACGTACAATACGCTGCCGCTCGAGATCTACGGCATGACCACCAATGTCACGACGCCGGTACTCTATGCGCTTGGGACAGTCACGACGGTGTTCTCGTTCCTGGTCATTGCCGGAACGCTCGGCTTGATCGTCTATATCAACCGTCGCCGCCTGCGGAGCTGATCCCACACGATGCGCATTCTAATTGTCAATCCCAATACCACCGCCAGCATGACTGCAACCGTTGCCGACAGCGCCGCCCGCGTCGCCAATTCCGGCACGCAGATCGAGGCCGTCACATCGTCCATGGGGCCGGTGTCGATTGAAGGCTATTACGACGAAGTGTTTGCGGTGCCCGGCCTTTTGGTAGAGCTTGCCAAGGGCGAAAAGGCCGGTGCCGACGCGGCGATCATTGCCTGTTTCGATGATACGGGGCTCGATGCGGCGCGGGCTCTCGCGAATATCCCTGTTATCGGAATCTGCGAAGCGGCGCTTTCTGCCACTGCCTTTGTCGCGCAACGCTTCACGATCGTGACGACCATGGAGCGCTCACGCCTGCCGCTCGAACATCTCGTCCATCGCTACGGCATGGCCGGCCGCTGCAAGGTGCGGGCCGCCGATATTCCGGTCCTGTCGCTGGAAGATCCGACATCCAATGCGCGCGAACGCCTTCGTTCCGAAATCGCGCTGGCCTTGGAGGAGGATAAGGCCGAGGCGATCGTGCTCGGTTGCGCCGGCATGGCAGACCTTACCGCAGAACTGCGGGCCGAATTCGGGGTGCCTGTCGTGGATGGTGTCGCGGCTGCCGTCAAGCAGGCGGAAATGCTGGTGGCACTCGGTTTGTCGACGGCCAAAAACGGCGGTTATGCAACGCCGGTCAACAAGACGTATGTCGGGCTTCTCGAGGGTTTTGCGCCTAATAGGCTTGCGGCACGATGACAGGCTCAGCCGTCGTCAGGACGCTGGCACTTTCGGAGCTTGAATGCCTTCTCGACTGGGCGAGAGCGGAAGGCTGGAACCCCGGGCTTGCCGATGCGGCGGCTTTCCATGCGGCGGACCCCCATGGTTTCTTCGGCTGTTTCGTCGATGGCGTGTTTGCATCAGGCATTTCCGCGGTGCGATACGGAAACGACTTCGGGTTTATCGGCCTCTATATCGCACATCCCGATTTTCGCGGGCAGGGCATGGGCCGGCGCGTATGGGATGCCGGCATAGCGCATCTCGAAGGCCGAACGATCGGTCTCGATGGCGTCTCGGAACAACAGCAGAATTACGCCAGCATGGGGTTCGAGCCGTTCTACGAGACCATCCGCTGGAGTGGCCGCCTCGAAGGGGCCGTCATTTCCGAGGTGAGCAACGTAAGCGCCGATATTTTGCCGGCTATCATCCGCTACGATGGCGAGATCTTTTCGCAGACACGCGAGGCGTTTCTTGCCGAGTGGCTGAAGCCGCCGAGATTGGCAAAGGCCCTGATGAAGGACGGCAGGGCTCGCGGCTACGGCGTCTGCCGCAAATGTAGCGACGGGTTCAAGATCGGTCCCCTTTTTGCCATGGGTACGACCGAAGCCGTCACGCTGCTGCAAAGCCTCGTCGCGGAAACCGAAGGCGAGACTGTCCATATCGATGTGCCGGCGCCGCAGCAGGGATTTTCGGACTATCTTTCAGAAGCCGGATTCCAAAAAGGTTTCACCACGGCCCGAATGTATCGCGGCCTGCCACCGAGTGCGCGGACAGCCGATATCTTCGGGGTCACGACGTTGGAACTCGGGTAGAATCCGGGAAGCGCAGCTCGGCGGTCTTGTTGCCTGGCACGTTCTCCGCAGCATCCAGCGACGTGCGGATGCGGATTTTGCCGACGTCGATCACATGACGCATCGCCGACATCGCCTTTTGCGGATCGCGGGACGCGATGGCATGGGCGATGCGCAGATGGTTGGAGGCGACTTCGTCGATCATTTCCGGCGACGCGGCCGGTGACGACAGCTGGAAGGAAATCGCCAGTGCCGCCTCGATCAAAGCGCTTGCCGAACGCATGAACGGATTGCCCGACATGCGGGCAATGGCCAGGTGGAATTCGAGATCCACGTTGGCGATCGATTCCGGCGTGTGGTTGAGATTGTCGAATTTGGCAGCGATCGCGTAAAGCGAAACGATGTCGTCGCTCGTTGCCCTCAAAGCCGCCGCCGCCGCCGCTGCCGGCTCAAGCGCGGTGCGCATTTCGGCCAGATGCTCGATGAACTCGTAGTCGAGACTCGTCTCGAAACGCCAACTCAAGACATCCGCGTCGAAGAAATTCCAGCTCGAACTGTCGAGGACGCGGGTACCGACCTTCGCCTTGGCTTCGACCAGCCGCTTGGCAGACAGCGTCTTCATCGCCTCGCGCAACACCGTGCGCGATACGCCGAACCGTGCGGAAAGCTCGGTGTCGCCGGGCAGGAGAGAGCCTTCGGGGAACGTGCCGGAAACGATCCCGCGGCCAAGCCCAGCGACCACCGTTGCGTGGTTGCTACGGCGCTTTCGCCCGTTAATCGTCGTTTCCAGCAAACTCAAACTAGATCTCCTTAAGGCGACTTTCGGCCAGCCGCCGGTTTGAATACCAGATGATACCGCGCTGCAACACAATGAACACGAAAAGAAGGATGCCGATAACGATCTTCGTCCACCAGGAAGACAGCGTTCCGTCGAATACGATGTAGGTCTGGATCAGTCCCTGGATAAGAATGCCGACGAATGTGCCGGCCACAAGTCCGACGCCGCCGGTCAAAAGCGTTCCGCCAATCACGACAGCCGCAATCGCATCGAGTTCGACGCCGACGGTCGCCAGCGAATAACCGGACGAGGTATAAAGCGTGTATGCGATGCCGGCCAAGCCCGACAGGAAGCCGGACAGAGCATAGATGCCGATCGTCGTGGAGCCAACCGGAACCCCCATCAGTTCCGCCGACTGGATATTGCCGCCGATCGCATAGACATTCGCGCCGAACCGCGTCCTTCCGGCAATGAACCCGCCAATGATGAAGACGAGCAGCATCAAGATCGCAAGCGCCGTCAGTCGCCCGCCGCCTGGAAAGCGGAAGTAGAAGCCCTGGATCGCGTCGATCATCTCGTGGCTGATCGGTACCGACGCCGTGGAAATCAGGTAGGCGGCGCCGCGTGCCAGAAACATGCCGGCCAACGTCACGACGAAAGGCGGAATGCCGAGATAGCGGATCATCGCCCCCATCAGACTGCCGAACAGGGTGGAGATGACGAGAACGGCTAAGAAGGCAGTCAGCGGGTGCAGGCCGAGCGAGCCGACGGCCACGGCCACGAACACGCTCGTGAAGGCGATCACCGAGCCGATCGAGAGATCGATGCCGCCTGACAGAATGACGAAGGTCATGCCGACAGCGGCGATGCCGAGAAACGCATTGTCTGTCAGCAGATTGCCGATCACCCTCGTCGACAGCATGTTTGGAAACTGCAGGATGCAGAGCCCGTAGGCTATAACGAAGATGGCAAGCGTCGTGACGAAGGGAAGGTTGCGGGTGTGGATCATCTTGCCGCTCCTTCAACCTTGGAAACCGGGTTCTTGCTGGCTTTCGGCTGCGACCTCAAGAAGCCGAGCATGGTGATCACGGCGGGTGATTGCAGTGTCAGCACGATGATGATGATGCCGGCCTTGATGATGAGGTTGAATTCCGGCGGGAAGCCGGAAACGAGAATGCCGGTGTTGATCGACTGGATGATCAGCGCGCCGATCAGCGACGCTGTGATCGAAAAGCGCCCGCCGTTCAGCGACGTGCCGCCGATGACGACCGCGAGGATCGCATCGAGTTCAAGCCAGAGACCGGCATTGTTGGCATCGGCGCCGCGGATATCGGCGGTCACGATCAGACCGGCGACTGCGGCACAGAGGCCCGAGATCGCATAGACGAAGAACAGCAGGAAGCGGGCTTTGACACCGGCAAGCGTTGCGGCACGCCGGTTGATGCCGGTTGCCTCGATCAGGAAGCCGAGTGCCGAGCGGCGGACCAGCAGGCCGACGAGAAGGCCGGTGCCGAGCCAGAGAAAGATCGGGATCGGAATGCCGGCGAAGGAACCGGATCCGAGCGCCGAAAACGTGTCGTCATTGAAGGTGAGGATGACGCCCTCTGTGATCAGCTGGGCAATCCCGCGTCCCGCCACCATCAGGATCAGCGTTGCGATGATCGGTTGGATATCGAGGAGGGCAACGAGAATGCCGTTCCAGAGACCGCAGACGAGGCCGATGCCGAGCGATACGACGATGACGACCGGGATCGGATATCCATCGGCGATCAGCGTTGCGGCAACGGCACCGCAGATGGCGATGACGGCGCCGATCGAAAGATCGATACCGCGCGTCGCGATGACCAGCGTCATGCCGATGGTCAAAAGTGCGACCGGTGCGGCGCGCACCAGAATGTCGATGAGGCTGCCATAGACGCGGCCGTTCTGGACCGAGATCGTCAGGAAGCCGGGCGCGATCGCCGTGATCATGCCGAGGATGATCGCAAGCGCGATCAGCTGCGGCGCAAGTCGCTTGAGGCGACGGGTTATCGGGTTCATCAGGCGGCCTCCGTCCGGTTCGGTGCGGCAATCGCCTGCATGATATTGTCGGCGTTGACGTCGCTGCCGGTGAGTTCCGCCACGTGGCGGCGGTCGGAAAGAACAATGACCCGGTGGGCGATCGCCGTCAGTTCCTCCAGTTCGGAGGAAATCACAACAAGCGACATGCCTTCGGCACACAGCCGCTCGATCATTTTCAGGATTTCCGCGTGAGCGCCGATATCGATGCCGCGGGTCGGTTCGTCGAGGATCAGAAGCCGTGGTTCGGTCGCCAGCCAGCGGGCGAGGATAGCCTTCTGCTGGTTGCCGCCGGAGAGGAACTTGATAGGCCGCTCCGCGTCGGCGGGGCGAATGTCCAGGGATTTGATGAACCCTTCAGCTAGGGCCCGGCGCTCGCGCGACGAGATCGGTTTTGCCCAGCCCTGACGGGCCTGCAGTGCCAGGGCGATGTTGTCGGCCACGGAAAGGTCGCCGATGATGCCGTCCGTCTTTCGTTCTTCCGGACAGAAGCCGAACCCGTTCGAAATGGCCGCCACCGGCGAGGAGAGGGCGATCTCCTTGCCGTCGATGCTGGCTGTACCGCTGTCTGCGCGGTCGATGCCGAAAAGGAGGAAGGCCGTTTCGCTGCGGCCAGACCCGAGAAGTCCAGCGACGCCGACGACTTCACCGGGGCGGATGTCGAGATCGAACGGGGCGACGCTGCCGCGTTTTCCGTAGCCGGCGAAACGAATGGGCGCCTCGCCGGTTGGGGCGACGGTTTCTTCGTGGGCCTGATGCTCTCGGGTAATGTCCTGCAGCTCACGGCCGAGCATCATCGAGATGAGTTCGAGACGCGGCAGTTCGGCCAGCGCCCGGCTGCCCACCAGCCTACCATTGCGCAACACGGTGACCCTGTCGGCCACTGCATAAACCTGGTTCAGGAAGTGGGTGATGATGATGATGCCGAGACCTTGTTCGCGCAGCCTGCGCAGCACGACGAACAGCATTTCGACTTCCTGGCTGTCGAGACTTGCGGTCGGCTCGTCGAGAACAAGCACCTTGCCGGAAAGATCGACGGCACGGGCAATCGCGACGATCTGGCGGATCGCGACGGAATAGGAGGAGAGAAGCGCATCGACGTCGATATCGAGGCCGTATCTCGCGAGAAGCGCTTTCGCGCGCCGACGCATCTCGCGTCGGTCGATGAACCCGAAGCGGCTTGGTTGGCGACCGAGGAACAGGTTTTCGGCCACCGTGAGATTTTCGAGAAGATTGACTTCCTGGTAGACGGTGCCGATGCCGAGCGCCTGCGCTTCCGCGACGTTGGCCGGAGTCACGTCATGGCCATCCAGCCGCATCTCGCCGCGGTCACGCGTGTAGACACCTGTCAGGATCTTGATCAACGTGGATTTGCCGGCGCCATTTTCACCAAGCAGCGCATGGATCTCGCCCCGCTGCAGCGTGAAGTCCACGCCCTCAAGCGCGGTGACGCCGAGAAAGGATTTGCCGACGCCCCTTGCTTCCATGAGCGGGTCATCGAGACGTTCCCGGTTTGTGGCGGAGAACGAATTTTCTGAGGAAGTCTGTATGTCTGTCATGCTCCAGCCCGCATAAGTGGAGGCCGGGACAGCTCTTGAAAAAGCTGCCCCGGTTGAAAACTGCCCGGCTCGGTCGAGAGCTAGATCGGGCGGCGGGAGATCAGTAGCCGAGGCCCTTCTTGGCTTCGTACACCTTCATCGGGTCATCAGAAGCCGTGTACAGCTTCGATTCTGTCTGGATCCACTTTGGTGGTTCCTTCTTGTCCTTCAGGTAGGCTTCGAGTGCGTCGAGCGCGGGGCCTGCCATGTTCGGCGTGAGCTCCACAGTCGCGTTTGCTTCACCCTTCGACATAGCCTGGAAAATATCCGGAACGGCGTCGATCGAGACGACCTTGATGTCGGTGCCCGGCTTCAGCCCGGCTTCCTTGATGGCCTGGATCGCGCCGACGGCCATGTCGTCATTATGAGCGTAAACGGCGCAGATGCCCTTGCCGCCGCCTTCTGCCTTGATGAAGCTTTCCATGACTTCCTTACCCTTGGTGCGGGTAAAGTCACCTGTCTGCGAACGCGCGATCTTGATGTTCGAATGCGAGGCAATAGCCTGTTCGAAACCCTTCTTGCGGTTGATGGCAGGCGAGGAACCGGTGGTTCCCTGCAGTTCCACGACCTTGCAGTCCTTGGAACCGACATCCTTCACCAGCCAGTCGCCGGCAACCTTGCCTTCAAAGGTCTGGTCAGAGGTGACGGCCGTCAGGTAGAGATCTTTCGGTGCATCGATTTCGCGGTCGAGAAGGATGACAGGGATCTTTTCTTCCTTGGCTTCCTTCAGGACTGCGTCCCAGCCGGTGGCAACGACAGGTGCGATCAGGATCGCATCGACGCCCTGGGCGATAAAGCCGCGGATTGCCTTGATCTGGTTTTCCTGCTTCTGCTGCGCATCGGCAAACTTCAGGGTGATGCCGCGCTTTTCGGCCTGCTGCTTCGTCACTGTCGTTTCGGCAGCGCGCCAGCCGGATTCAGATCCGATCTGCGAGAAGCCGATTGTCAGGGATTTTGCGGAAACGCTCGACGCTAGGCATGCGGTAACAATGGCGGTAGCCGCCCATAGTGCTCTCTTCATCTTAAATCCTCCCAGAGATGATAAGAAAACTGACGGTCGAAGGTTTGGCATATAATCATACTTTTGCAAGACGCAAAATTGCGAAAAATCACGCTTTCGAAACGCGATTTTGCGAGATCCTCATTTATCTATATGATTCCACTCGCTATTTAGAATTCTCCCTTGTTTACGATGATGGCACTCTGAAGCCATCTCGTTCTTGACAGTACGTCCCGTTATCCAATAGTCGTATTAATGACGCATCGGATCGTGATCTGATGGGAGGGGTTGGCGCGGTTTCGGGAGACACTGCGCTTCAATATTATCAGACTTATCGGATGGCAGGGCATATGTTGCGAATTCTTCAGGTTGCGAGCTTGTCTGGCGATGTTCAGGTTGTCGCCTGGAGCGGAGATACTCCGCGCGTCGTCAATGGCGTTTCCTCAACCTACGAGCTTGCCCAGAAGGCCATTGCAGCAGGCCTGAGTCTGGCGCAGCAGATCGAAGCACTCGGGCTTGGTGATGAAGTCGACCTCGACGTTGCCGCGCAGAGCGGACGTCTTGGTCTGCCGGTCTCGCATCCCGATCCAGCCCATTTCATCGTTGCCGGCACCGGCCTCACGCATCTCGGTTCCGCCGATGGTCGCGACAAGATGCACAAGGCAGCGCAGTCGGAAGAAAAGCCGACCGATTCCATGCGCATGTTCCTGATGGGCGTCGAGGGCGGCAAGCCGAAGGACGGCGAAGTCGGTGCGCAGCCGGAATGGTTCTACAAGGGCAATGGAACGCAGCTGCGCGCAACCGGCGAAGATCTCGTTTCTCCCTCGTTCGCGCTTGATGGCGGCGAGGAGCCGGAACTGGCGGCGATCTATCTGATCGGCCCCGACGGCACGCCGTTCCGCCTCGGCTTCTGTCTCTCCAACGAATTTTCCGATCACGTGACCGAGAAGGGCAACTATCTCTGGCTTGCCCATTCCAAGCTGCGCCAGGCAGCGCTCGGACCGGAACTTCTGGTCGGCGAGCTGCCTGATCATGTCGAAGGCACGTCGCGCATCCGTCGTGGTGACGAGGTGATCTTCGAAAAGCCGTTCCTGTCGGGCGAAGCGAACATGTCGCACTCGATCGCCAACCTCGAATACCACAATTTCAAATACGACCTGTTCCGCCAGCCGGGCGATCTGCATGTCCATTTCTTCGGCACGGCGACGCTGTCGGTCTCGCATGGCATCAAGACCGAAGTCGGCGATGTGTTCGAGATCGATGCGGCGCCGTTCAAGCTGCCGCTCGTGAACCGTCTGGGTGTGGCAGCGGAAACGCCTGTCGCGATCAAGGCGCTCTGAGGTGGCCATGACCCCCATTCGTCTCGCTATCGTCGGACTTGGCAAGATTGCCAGGGACCAGCATCTCGGCGCAATCGAAGCGACCGACGGGATCGATCTCGTCGCAGTCGCCAGCCGCAACGCCTCGCTCGAAAATGTCGCGTGTTTTGCCGATATTCACGAGCTGCTGGCCTCCGGCGTCGAAATCGACGCCGTCTCTCTCTGTACGCCGCCCCAGGGCCGGTTCGAGCAGGCAAAGGCGGCGCTTGAAGCCGGCAAGCATGTAATGCTCGAAAAGCCGCCGGGCGCAACGCTTTCGGAAGTCTTTGCGCTGGAAACGCTGGCGAGGGAAAAAGGCCTCAGCCTGTTTGCAACATGGCATTCCCGCGCTGCCGCGGCTGTCGAGCCTGCACGGGCGCTGATGGCCGAGCGGACGCTGAAAAGCGTTTCGGTCGAGTGGAAGGAAGATGTTCGCCACTGGCATCCGGGTCAGGCGTGGATCTGGGAGCCGGGCGGTCTCGGCGTTTTCGATCCCGGCATCAATGCTCTGTCGATCGTCACGCGGATCATGCCCGAAACGTTTCATCTCGTGCGCTCCGAACTGACCTTCCCGGCCAATCGTGCAGCGCCGATCGCTGCAAGCCTTGCCTTCGAAACGAAAAGCGGCTTGCCTGTGGCGGCCGAATTCGACTGGCGTCAGACGGGGCCGCAGACCTGGGACATCCGGGTCGAGACCGAAGAGGGCACGATCGTCCTCACTCACGGCGGCAGCCGCCTGATCGTCGACGGCGAGGCGCAGATCGTCGAGGAAGATCGCGAATATCGCAATCTGTATCGGGATTTCGTGGCGCTCGTCACCAAGGGTGACAGCGATACGGATTTCTCACCGCTGGTGCATGTGGCGGATGCCTTCATGCTTGGCCGGCGCATTGAAACTGAAGCATTCGAGGACTGAAGATGAGCAATTCGGAAAACGCGCCCTCAAGTGAAATCGCCGAAACCGGAGAGCGCCGCCAGGACGCACGCAGACTGCGGTCGCGCGCCTGGTTCGACAATCCTGACAATGTCGACATGACCGCGCTTTATCTCGAGCGCTACATGAACTTCGGTCTCAGCCAGGCCGAACTTCAGTCGGACCGGCCGATCATCGGCATCGCCCAGACCGGTTCGGACCTGTCGCCGTGCAACCGCCACCATCTGGAGCTTGCCAACCGTCTGCGCGAAGGTATTCGCGAAGCGGGCGGCATCGCCATCGAATTTCCGGTGCATCCGATCCAGGAAACCGGCAAGCGCCCGACCGCGGGCCTTGACCGCAACCTGGCCTATCTCGGCCTTGTCGAAGTTCTCTACGGTTACCCGCTCGATGGCGTCGTGCTGACGATCGGCTGCGACAAGACCACGCCAGCCTGTCTGATGGCCGCTGCCACCGTCAACATTCCAGCCATCGCCCTGTCGGTCGGCCCGATGCTGAACGGCTGGTTCCGCGGTGAGCGCACCGGTTCCGGCACGATCGTCTGGAAGGCACGCGAACTTCTGGCCAAGGGCGAGATCGATTACGCGGGCTTCGTGAAGCTTGTCGCGTCTTCGGCACCATCCACCGGCTATTGCAACACGATGGGTACGGCAACGACGATGAACTCGCTTGCCGAAGCGCTCGGAATGCAGCTGCCGGGTTCGGCCGCAATCCCGGCTCCTTACCGTGACCGCCAGGAAGTTTCCTATCTCACCGGCCTTCGCATTGTCGAAATGGTCAAGGAAGACCTGAAGCCTTCCGACATCCTGACCAAGGACGCTTTCATCAACGCTATCCGCGTCAACTCGGCGATAGGCGGCTCGACCAATGCGCCGATCCACTTGAACGCGCTCGCCCGCCATACCGGCGTGGAACTGACGGTCGACGACTGGCAGACCTATGGCGAGGAAGTTCCGCTTCTGGTCAATCTGCAGCCAGCCGGCGAATATCTCGGCGAAGACTATTACCATGCCGGCGGTGTTCCGGCTGTTGTCAACCAGCTGATGACGCAGGGCCTCATCAACGAAGATGCGATGACGGTGAACGGTAAGACGATCGGCGACAACTGTCGCGGTGCAATCATCGAAGACGACAAGGTCATCAAGCGTTACGACGAACCGCTGAAGGCACGGGCCGGCTTCCGCGTTCTGCGCGGCAACCTGTTCTCCTCGGCCATCATGAAGACCAGCGTTATCTCGCCTGAGTTCCGCGAGCGTTACCTCTCCAATCCGAACGATCCGGAAGCCTTCGAAGGCCGTGCGATCGTGTTCGACGGTCCGGAAGATTATCACCACCGCATCGACGATCCATCGCTCGAGATCGACGAGCATTCGGTTCTCTTCATGCGCGGTGCCGGTCCGATCGGTTATCCGGGCGCTGCCGAAGTCGTCAACATGCGCGCTCCCGATTACCTTCTGAAGCGGGGTATCAGCTCGCTCGCCTGCATCGGTGATGGACGCCAGTCCGGCACGTCGGGCAGCCCGTCGATCCTCAACGCGTCTCCGGAAGCGGCAGCAGGTGGTGGTCTTGCACTTTTGAAGACCGGCGACCGTGTGCGCATCGATCTCGGTCGCGGCGAAGCCAACATCCTGATTTCGGATGATGAGCTTGCACAACGTCGAAGCACTCTGGACGCCGAGGGCGGCTATCGCTATCCGAAGCACCAGACGCCGTGGCAGGAAATCCAGCGCGGCATCGTCGGGCAGATGGAAACCGGCGCGGTTCTTGAACCGGCTGTCAAATACCAGCGCATTGCGCAGACCGAAGGTCTGCCGCGCGACAATCACTGACCTGAAAAAGGTCGTGAGGGGAGGCGGGGAGCCTCTCCCGGATAATACGGCAGCTTAATTGTGAGCTGCTTGAAACGGAGGAGTTACTTATGAAAATTTTGAAACTCATGACTACGGCTGCAATTTTCGCAGGTGTCGCTCTCGCGTCGCCTGTGTTTGCTGCAGACAAGGGTCTCGTCGGCGTCGCAATGCCGACCAAGTCTTCTGCCCGCTGGATCGCCGATGGCGACAACATGGTCAAGGTTCTGAAAGAACGTGGCTATGACGTGGACCTTCAGTACGCTGAAGACGATATCCCGAACCAGCTGTCGCAGATTGAGAACATGGTCACCAAGGGTGCCAAGGTTCTCGTGATCGCATCGATCGACGGCACGACGCTGTCCGACGTTCTGCAGCAGGCTGCCGATCAGAAGATCAAGGTCATTGCCTATGATCGCCTGATCCGCGAAACACCGAATGTCGACTATTACGCGACCTTCGACAACTTCCAGGTCGGCGTTCAGCAGGCAACCTCGCTGGTAAAGGGTCTCAAGGCCGATACCGAAAAGGGCCCGTTCAACATCGAACTGTTCGGCGGTTCGCCGGACGACAACAACGCCTTCTTCTTCTATAACGGTGCGATGAGCGTCCTTCAGCCGCTGATCGACAAGGGCACGCTCAAGGTCGGCTCCGGCCAGACCGGCATGGACAAGGTCGCGACCCTTCGTTGGGATCCGGCAACTGCCCAGTCTCGCATGGACGCCATCCTGTCCTCGACCTATTCCGACAAGAAGCTGAACGGCGTTCTGTCTCCCTATGACGGTATCTCGCTCGGCATCATCTCGTCGCTGAAGGGCGTAGGCTACGGTTCCGGCGACATGCCGATGCCGATCGTCTCCGGTCAGGACGCGGAAGTGCCTTCGGTCAAGTCGATCATCGCCGGCGAACAGTATTCGACGATCTACAAGGACACGCGCGAACTCGCGAAGGTTACTGTTGATATGGTCGACGCTGCCATGAACGGCAAGGAACCGGTTGTCACCGACACCAAGACCTATGACAACGGCAAGAAGGTCGTTCCGTCCTACCTGCTGAAGCCAGTTGTCGTCGACAAGACGAACTGGAAGGTCCTCGTCGATACCGGCTACTACCAGGAATCGCAGCTCAAGTAAGTCTCTGGCCGCGCGGCGCAAGCGTCGCGCGGCTTCCTATTCCAGGAGTTCTCATGCTTGATCCTGTATTGTCGGCGGACAAACCGCCTATTTTGGAAATGCGCGGCATTTCAAAAAGTTTTGGCGCCGTTAAGGCGCTTTCGGACGTCAGCTTTACCGTCAAGGAAGGCGAGATTCACGCCCTTGTCGGCGAGAACGGTGCCGGCAAGTCGACGCTGATGAAGGTGCTTTCGGGCGTGTACCCGCATGGTTCCTACGAAGGCTCGATCCTGTTCGACGGCGAGGAACGCCACTTCCGCGACATCAACGATTCCGAAAAGCTCGGTATCATCATCATTCACCAGGAGCTCGCGCTCATCCCGCTGATGTCGATTGCCGAGAACATCTTTCTCGCGAACGCGCCATCCAAGTACGGAGTGATCGACCGCGATGCTCGCTACATCCGCACCAAGGCCCTGCTCGCCAAGGTCGGTCTCGTTGCCGAGGTGCCCGAAACCCTCATCACCAACCTCGGTGTCGGCAAGCAGCAGCTGGTCGAGATCGCCAAGGCACTGTCCAAGGACGTGCGCCTGCTGATCCTCGACGAGCCGACCGCTTCGCTCAACGAAACCGACAGCGCAGCCCTGCTCGAACTCCTCAAGGAATTCCGCCGCAACGGCATTACCTCGATCATGATCAGCCACAAGCTGAACGAGATCTCGGAAGTTGCGGACCGCATCACCGTGCTGCGCGACGGTCGTACGGTCGGCACGCTTGACTGTCACGAAGGTCCGGTCGACGAGGACGAGATCGTCCGTCGCATGGTCGATCGCGATCTCGAAAGCCGTTACCCGAAGCGCGAGCCGAAGATCGGCGAGGTGATCTTCGAGGTCGACGACTGGTCCGTCCATCATCCGCAGCATTCGCACCGCAAGGTGGTCAAGAACGTGTCCATGAAGGTTCGGGCCGGCGAAGTCGTCGGCATTTCCGGCCTGATGGGATCCGGCCGCACCGAGTTCGCGATGAGCGTGTTCGGTCGCGCCTATGGCCGCGATATTTCCGGCACCGTGAAGATCCATGGCAAGCCAGCGGATACATCGGACGTGCACCGGGCGATCAAGGCGGGCCTTGCCTATGTCACCGAAGACCGAAAACATCTCGGGCTGATCCTCTCTGAGGACATCCGCAAGAATGTCTCGCTCGCGCACCTGGGCGGCGTTTCGTCACGCGGCGTGATCGACGACATCCGCGAAATGAAGGTTGCCCAGGAATTCCGCGACCGTATGCGGATCCGCAGCCATAACGTCTACCAGGAAACCGGCAAGCTTTCCGGCGGCAACCAGCAAAAGGTCGTGCTGTCGAAATGGCTGTTCACCAACCCGGACATCCTGATCCTGGACGAACCCACACGCGGCATCGATGTCGGCGCCAAGTACGAAATCTATTCCATCATCAACGAACTTGCGGATGCCGGTAAGGCAGTCATCGTGATCTCGTCCGAAATGCCCGAGCTCATCGGCATCTGCGACAGGATCATGGTCATGCACGAGGGCGAATTTGTCGGCGAAGTCGCCGGCGAAGAGGCAACGCAGGAAAATATCATGCGCGCTATCATGCGCCGCAAGGGGAGATAATTATGAGCACTCCGCAGGAAGCAATTACCGCTCCCAAGGCGGCGACAGGTTTCTGGAAGGAAAATCTTCGTGACTACGGGATGCTGATCTCGCTGGTCGTGATCGTCATCTTTTTCCAGGTCGCAACGGGGGGCGTTCTGCTGAAGCCGCTCAACATCACCAACATCGTTCTCCAGAACAGCTATATCGTCATCATGGCGCTCGGCATGCTGATGGTGATCGTGACCGGCCACATCGACCTTTCGGTCGGTTCGGTCGCCGGTTTCGTCGGCGCGGTCGCGGCGATGCTGATGGTGCAGTACAGCTTCGACTTTGTCACGGCGAGCATCATCTGCCTCGTGCTCGGTGGCGTGATCGGCGCAATGCAGGGCTATTTCGTCGCCTATTTCAGGATTCCGTCCTTCATCGTGACGCTTGCCGGCATGCTGGTCTTCCGCGGGTTCATGATCGCGGTCCTTAGCGGCCGGTCGATCGGTCCCTTCGATCCGACCTTCCAGAAGTTGTCTTCCGGCTTCATCCCGGAACTGATCTCCTCGACGGGCGGCCTTTATCTGACGTCCTTCATCATCGGCCTGGTACTGGCCGCCCTGATGGTCTGGCAGAACTTCAGAAGCCGCGCACGGCGTGTCGAGCATGGCGTCGAATCCGAACCGATGGCTTTCTTCATCGGCAAGAACATCCTTGTCATGGCTGCCATCGGCTATGTCGCCTACCTGATCTCGTCGCACCGCGGCCTGCCCAACGTGCTGATCATCATGGCCGTGCTGATCGTCGCCTACGGCTTCTTCACCAACCGCACGATCATCGGACGGCAGATCTATGCGGTCGGTGGCAATGCCCGCGCAGCCGAGCTGTCCGGCATCAAGACCGTGCGTCTGGTGTTCTGGACCTTCGTCAACATGGGTGTGCTTGCAGCGCTTGGCGGCCTCGTCGTTGCCGCTCGCCTCAACAGCGCGACCCCGAAGGCCGGCACGGGCTTCGAGCTCGACGTCATCGCGGCCTGCTTCATCGGCGGCGCCTCGGCTTACGGCGGCGTTGGCAAGGTCACGGGTGCCGTCATCGGCGCCTTCCTGATGGGTGTTATGAACAACGGCATGTCAATCCTCGGCATCGGCATCGACTATCAGCAGGTCATCAAGGGTCTGGTTCTGCTCGGCGCCGTCTGCGTCGACGTCTACAACCAGCGCCGTTGAACCCTCATCACAGAGAGACAGCGAAAGGCGGGAGCTTCAGCTTCCGCCTTTTTTATTGCGACGCCGATGCGCTAAACCCTTATTGAAAGTAGGCGAGCGCCTACGTAATGAGGGCGGCAACACAGACATATTATTGCCGCGATCGGGTCGCCTTAGCTGCCCGGCTCGTTCGGGGAGAAATCCCCGGCAATGCTTCAACAACCGGCATGACCATTGATGTCCACAGATCAGCAGAAGACCGGCCTCCGCGAGACGTTTGAAAACTATCGCGGCTATCTTGTTCCCTTCATCATCCTCGTGGTCTTCGGCTTCACGACGTTTGCGATCTACGATCTGACGACCGAAGTCAGTTATGACGACGTGCTTGCAGCGCTTGCGGCCACGAAGGCATCGTCCATCCTTCTCGCGATCTTCTTCACCGCGCTGAGTTTCGTTGCCCTGACCGGTTACGACCTCAACGCACTCTCCTATATCGGCAAGAAGCTGCCACCGGTGCCGGTCGCGATGACCGCGTTCAGCGCCTATGCGGTTGGCAACACAGCCGGTTTCGGTGCCTTGAGCGGCGGCGCGATCCGATTCCGCGGTTACTCGCGGCTGGGCCTCAGCCCCGACGACATCGGCCGCGTGATCGCCTTCGTCACGCTCGCCTTCGGGATCGGCCTGCTTGGGGTGACTGCGATCGCATCGCTTGTCACGGCGCCTCGGATCGGCAGCCTGCTCGGCATCGGCGAGGGCTGGGTGCGCGGCATTGCGGTTGCGATTATCGTGGTGCTCTCAGCGCTTGTCGTTGCCGGCTGGAATGGCCGCGAAGTGGCATTGGGCAGGCTGAAGCTGCGGCTTCCCGATACGAAAACCTCGTCGCAGCAGTTCCTGATCACGGCGCTCGATATCGCAGCCTCGGCGTCGGTTCTTTACGTGCTTCTGCCGCAGACGGATATCGGCTGGCCGTCGTTCCTGGCGATCTATGCCACGGCTGTCGGTGCCGGCGTTCTCAGCCACGTTCCGGCGGGGCTGGGCGTGTTCGAGACGATCATCGTTGCGGCGCTCGGAAGCACTGTCGATATCGATCAGGTTCTCGGCAGCCTTGTTCTCTACCGGGTCATCTATCACGTCCTGCCGCTTCTGGTCGCGACGCTGTTCGTGATCGGCATGGAGGTGCAGCAGCTTTCCAATCATCCGGTCGCCTCGACGCTGCGCAAGCTGGAATTCCGTCTGGCGCCCCTGCTGCTTGCCGCATTCGCGATGATCGCTGGTGCAATGCTGGTGTTTTCGGGCGTTACACCGACGCCGGATTCGGATCTGGATTTCCTCTACAACTATCTGCCGCTGCCGGTCGTTGAAGGCGCGCATTTTCTGTCCAGCATTCTCGGCATCGTGCTTTTCGCGTCCGCCCGCGGTGTCAGCCAGAGGCTGGACGGTGCGTGGTGGACGGCAACGGCTTGTTCCGCGCTGGCTTTGCTGCTCGCCTTCGTGCGTGCGGTCGCGGTGTTTGAAGCGATCTTTCTCGTCATTCTGCTCGCCGGCCTGTTGCTCAGCGCCCGGCAGTTCACCCGTCCGGCGTCACTCCTCCGGCAGGTGCTGACGCCTGCCTGGGTCGTGGCGATGCTGGTGCTGGTGGCGGCAGCGATAACAGTTCTTCTGTTCGTCTATCGCGAGGTGGACTACAGCCGCGAGCTCTGGTGGCAGTTCGAGTTTTCGGCAGAAGCGCCGCGTGGGCTTCGCGCGATCCTGGGTGTGGCGATCGTTGCGGGCACGATCGCGATTGCCAGCCTGTTGCGCCCGGCTGCGACCCGCACGGCACACTCCACGCCGGAGGAGCTGGAGCGGGCGGTCTCGATCGTTCGGCAGCAGGACGTCGCCGACGCGAATGTTGTGCGCATGGCCGATAAGCGGCTGATGTTTTCCACAAACGGCAAGGCTTTCATCATGTACGGCATTCAGGGTCGTTCCTGGATCGCCTTGTTCGATCCGGTCGGCCCGGCAGAGGAAATCCCCGAACTGGTCTGGAGCTTCGTGGAAGAGGCGAGGGCCCAGGGCGGACGGGCCGTCTTCTACCAGATTTCGCCGGCGCTTCTGCCTTACTGCGCCGATGCCGGCATGCGAGCCGTCAAGCTCGGAGAACTGGCGATCGTCGATCTGGAGCGCTTCGATCTCAAGGGAAGTCGTCTCGCCGGTCTGCGCCAGGCCGTCAACAAGGGTCTTCGCGAAGGGCTCGAATTCGACGTGATCGAGCAGGCGGATGTGATGGGCTCGATCGAGGATCTGCGCCGCGTGTCCGATACCTGGCTCGCAGCCCATGAGACACGCGAAAAGACGTTTTCGCTCGGGGCCTTCCAGGATGCCTATGTGGCATCCCAGCCGGTGGCGGTGCTGCGCACGCAGGGAAAGATCGTCGCCTTTGCAACGCTGTCGCTGACGGAGACGAAGCAGGAGGCAACCGTCGACCTTATGCGGTTTGCGCCGGATGCGCCGAGAGGCTCGATGGATTTCCTGTTCGTCCGCTGCATGGAATATCTGCAGGCCGCCGGCTACCGGACCTTCAACCTCGGCATGGCGCCGCTTTCCGGCATGGCACAGAGGGAAGCCGCCCCTGTCTGGGACCGGATCGGCAGCGTGATCTTCGAACACGGCGAGCGCTTCTACAATTTCAAAGGCCTGAAGGCATTCAAAACCAAGTTTCACCCGCACTGGGAACCCCGCTATCTGGCGGTGGCAAGCGTCAGTCCTGCCATTGCGATGGTCGATGCGACGCTGCTGATTGGTGGGGGCTTGAGAGGAGTGGTCGGAAAATGATGATGCTGTCCCGAATTCTCGCCGTCGGCATTCTGCTGGCCGGTGCCGGTTTCGCCTCCGCTCAGCAGCCTGCTTCCGAGCAAACCGGTTCGCAGACGGATGACTACAAGACCGGCATGATCGTCTCGCCGCATATCACTCTGCCCGCCGACAAGGATCTGAAGGCGATGGTCTTCTTGATCTCGAAGGGCGCAGGCTGGGGTGCCGAGGAAGAAAGCCAAGCCAAGGCGCTTGTCGATCAGGGGGCGGCGGTGGTCGGTATCGATTATCCCTCCTACATTGCGTCGCTCGCCAAGGATGACGGCGATTGTATCTACATGGTCTCCGATATCGAAGACCTGTCGCAGCAGGTGCAGCGCCGGATCGGCAATGCCAGTTACCGGCATCCGATCATTGCCGGAATCGGGGATGGCGCAGCACTTGCGCTCGGCATGATCGCGCAGAGCCCGTTTGCGACAGTCTCGAAAGCCATCGCAGTCGATCCGACGGCCGGCATTCCGCTCGAAAAGGTTCTCTGCACCCCCGCGACCAAGGAAAAGGCCGGAGACCGGACGATCTACGGCTTTACCGATGGAAAGCTGCCGGCCGACGTGACGATCGGCTTGACCGATGCGGCCGATGCCGCCGGCAAGGACCACGCCACCAGCCTCAAGGCCGGTTGGCCGGATCTTGAGCTCAAGGACGTATCCGGGCCTGCAACTGAAGCGCTCGCAGATCTCCTCGACACGGCGATTGAAGGTGACGGCAATAGCGATCAACTCGATCTGCCAGTAACGGTCCTGGACACGAAACCGACACTCGACACGATGGCGGTTGTCTATTCCGGCGATGGCGGATGGCGTGATATCGACAGCGAGCTCGGCGGTTATCTGCAGGCCCAGGGTGTGCCTGTGGTCGGGGTGGATTCGCTGCGGTATTTCTGGAAGGAACGCACGCCGCAGGAAACGGCGGATGATCTCGTCAAGATCATCGACACGTACCGGCGCCAGTGGAACGTGAAAAACGTGGTGCTGATCGGCTATTCATTCGGAGCCGACATCCTGCCGGCGACCTTCAACGTTCTGCCGGCTGCGACCAAAGCGAGGGTGAAACAGATTTCGCTGCTGGCGCTGTCGAAAGAGGTCGATTTCGAGATCTCCGTTACCGGTTGGCTTGGTGTTGCCGGTGAGGGCAAGAACGGCGACAGCATTTCCGATATCGCCAAGATCGATCCGCATGTCGTGCAGTGCCTTTATGGTACCGACGAAGACGACGATCCGTGCCCGACGCTGAAACCGCAGGGTATCGAGACGGTCGGCATCGAAGGCGGACACCATTTCGATGAAGATTACGAGGGGCTTGGAAAGCTCATTCTTGATAGCCTCCACAAGCGGCTGACCAAGTAGAAGCCGTTTTCCCGCGAAGAAATCACCTTCCCGTGAGCTGGTTCGTGAGTTGGGGCTTGATTTCTGCGGCTCTCAAGATAAATCTCAGCGCACCAGGACCGGGCCCCTCTGGCAGTTCGCAGGAACTGTGATGTCGGACTGGATTGTTCAACTTCAGGTGCCTGGTGTTTGTGGGGGTCGTCACTCGACCTTGACGGCAATCGAATGGATAGCGGTGAATTTCCGCCCGTAATTCGTCGCCCCTCTCCACGACATGGGTGCTCCGTATTGAAAGATCGGGTACCAAATGATGGAATTCTTTACGCCGGAGGCACTGTCCGCCCTCGCGCAAGTAATCATGATCGACCTTGTTCTGGCGGGTGACAACGCAATCGTCATCGGCCTCGCCGCTGCCGGACTGCCCAAGGATCAGCGCGCCAAGGCGATCCTGATCGGTATCATTGCCGCCACCGTGCTGCGTATCGGCTTTGCGCTTGCCACGACCCAGCTTCTGCAGATCGTCGGCCTGCTTCTTGCCGGTGGTGTCCTGCTTCTTTGGGTCTGCTGGAAGATGTGGCGCGAGCTGCGCACTCCGCACAGCCATGAGGACGATGCCGAAAATGTCGTCTCGAAGGCCGTCGAGGAAGGCGAGAACGCGTCCGTCAGCGGTGTGCCACGCAAGACCTTCGCCCAGGCTGCCTGGCAGATCGTCATCGCCGACGTTTCCATGTCGCTCGACAACGTTCTGGCCGTTGCCGGTGCCGCACACGAACATCCCGAAGTGCTGATCTTCGGCCTCATTCTTTCGATCGCCTTGATGGGTATCGCGGCAAGCTTCATCGCCCGCCTGCTCAACAAGCATCGCTGGATTGCTTATGTCGGTCTGGTCGTCATCCTCTACGTTTCGCTGGAGATGATCTACCGCGGCGTTCTGGAAGTCATGCCTTACATCAACGGCTGAGTGCACAAGACCCTGCGGCGGTTTTTCCGCCGCGGGGTCCCTCAGGCAAAGCGGGCGCGCAGTCGCGTCAGGCTGGCCTGAACGGGCTTTGAAAGCCCAATGATCGCTTGTCTCGCGGCAGGCTCAACTGTTCTTGCGATGATCATCGCGACAGCCAACAATCCCCCAATCAACAAAGCCAGAATGGCGAAGCGATTGTCCGACGTGCCGAAATTGGCAAAGGCGGCATAGCCGATATTCTGATGCAGCAGGTAAAGCGGATAGGTGAGCCCGCCAAGCGAGATCGCGAGCCCTCTCTTGATCGGCAGTGTCGGCGCGTAGATCGCGATCGTCACGGCCGCAAGCGCCAGCGGCCCCATCGCGGCGAGGCCCGCGGTATTTCTCCCGAAACCGTACAGGGAAATGAATTCCGGCTCCGTTATGAACGGTGCAGCAATGGCCCAGCCGGCTGCGAGGCTGAGCACTGCAAAGCTTGCCCGGGAATTTTCCAGTCGCGTCCGAAACAGCGCCAATCCGAAGGCAAAATAGCCTGAATACTGGGTGATCAGCAGTTTCTGCAGCACGACGCTTTGCAGCGCTGCCTCGTTCAGCACCGAAATGGCAAGCCAGACCGTGACGATGAGACGCCAGTGCGACTTCAAGAGGCCTGTCGCGAGAGCCACGACGATCCAGCCGTAGAAGATGATTTCGTAGGCGATCGTCCAGTATGCTCCGTCGAGGAAGGGTTGGCCGAATACGCGCGACAGGATCACGAGATGGGCCAGCCATTGCTGCATCGTCGGGGCACTGAGCGCCGGGACCGGCCAGATCGACAGGACGACGGCGGTGATGGTGGCGCAGACGACGAATGTCGGCCAAAGCCTTGCAAACCGTCCAGCGGCAAAATCAAAGGCCGATCGACCTTCTGCCGACATCATGATGACGTAGCCGGAGATGGCAAAGAAGATCAGCAGGCCGATATCGAACCACTTGGCTATCGGCGCGAGCTCCGGAAAGCCGATCCCGGCGCCTTCGCCAGTGATCTGCATGCGAAAACCGTAGTGGAAGAACAGGACGAGCAGGGCCGAGACCAGCCGGAGCAGATCGAGGTTCAAGAGCCGCACAGGCTTTGCTTCCGTCATCATAGCCTCCCGGCAACCGCAACATCGCTACAGCGTATCGCGGTCGCGTTGGGAAAGCGTGAATGAGGCGGGCTGCTCTTGCCGCTTTACCGGAATGTGGGTCCCAGCCTCTATCGGGAAGTCCGTTCTCGTCTATAACCGATTGATCGCGGTTATCCGGAGCGGGGGGCTCATGACGGTTTTTCTTTGCAATGCCTGTAGCACATCCTATCCCGATCGTGCCGAATCACCCGCTTCTTGCCCCATCTGCCTCGACGACCGGCAATATGTCCCGGCTTCCGGCCAGGCGTGGGTTTCCGCTGAAAAGCTTGAGCAGGGGCATGCCAATAGCTGGCTCGAACTCGAGCCTGGCGTCCTTTCCATCCGTACCGTTCCCGCGTTTGCTATCGGCCAGCGGGCGCTTCTGGTGCAGACACCGTCCGGAAATATTCTCTGGGATTGTATCGCGCTCCTCGACGACGCGACGAAGACGCTGGTCAAATCGCTGGGCGGGTTGAGCGCCATCGCGATCTCCCATCCGCACTATTACTCAACCATGCAGGATTGGGCCGAGGCCTTCGATTGCCCGATCTACATCCACGCTTTGGACAGCCAGTGGATCCAGCGTCCGTCCGATCACGTCCGCCTGTGGGACGAGGATGCGCTCGTCCTGTCTTCTTCCGCGACGCTTGTACATGCCGGCGGTCATTTCGCTGGCGGAACTGTGATGCACTGGATAGCGCGGGATGGGACAGGTGTGCTGCTCGCCGGCGATATTGTCCAGGTGACGCCGGGGGCCGACCGGGTTTCGTTCATGTGGAGCTACCCCAACATGATGCCGCTCAGCGCAGCTGAGGTGGCGGATGTCGCCGAACGGCTGGCGGCCTGGCCGTTCGAGCGGATCTACGGAGCCTTCGCCAAACAGGATATCCGCGGCAACGGCCAGGCGATCGTCGCGCGCTCGGCAAAAGACTATATCGCGCGGATTTCAGCCAGCGCAGGTTGACGCTCGTTCATCCATTCCGCGCTGGCTCTGATACCACCCAGCGGGAAGACGTGGATCTGCTCGATCAAGCTTTGCGGGTTGCGGGCCTTGTAGTCGGCGATCTCGGTCAGGAAGTCGGTCGGCTCGTAGGGTACCAGGAGTTTGGAGATGTCCATGGCCCGCTTCTGGATGACGCCGATGGATGGGCCGACCCCACAGGTGAGCGCGAATTTGATCAGCGTCTGAAGCTTGGTCGGTCCCGCGACACCGAGATGGATCGGCATGCGGACGCCGGTTGCGGCGATGCGCTCCGCCCACAGGATCACCGGCCGCGAATCGAAGGCGAACTGGGTGACGATGGCAAGCTTCGCATCGGTGCTTTCGGAATAGATCTGCTTGAACTTCAAGGCTTCGTCGACAAGCTTTGTCGTGCCGTCGAGGTCGATATCCCTGTTGCCTTCGGGATGGCCGGCGACATGCAGGCGCTTGAAGTCGTGACGGTCGAAGATGCCGGTCTCGATCAGCTGCAGCGAACTGTTGAGAGCGCCAGCAGGACGCGACAGACCGCCGCCGAGGAGGAGCGCCTGGTCCACACCTGCCTCGTTGTGATATCGTCTTACCCAGTCGTCGAGCATGGCGCGGCTCTCGATGCTGCGGGCCGGAATGTGCGGCATGACCTCGAAGCCATCTTCACGCAGCCGTTTGGCCGTCTTCACCATATCGTCGATCGGTGTGCCATCGATATGGGCGATATAGACCCGGGTGTTTGCGGGAAGCAGCGTCGTGAAGTCGTCGATCTTGGCCGCGGTTCGCGGCATCACCTCGATCGAGTATCCCTCGACCAGGGACTTGAGCAAGGCGGGCTCCGGCGCTTTGTCCTGCTGCCTGCCTCTGAACAAGTTCAACAATGCCATGCCGCTACTCCCACCCTGCCACAATGACGCTCGCCGTTTTCCGGCGAGCTGGCAGAGGTTTCTTCTTGCATGACTTCTGATGCGAGAGATTTCTCTCTGCGTCAACTTCAAGCTCAATTCCGTGATAATGCCGACAGCTGCCGGCATTATCAGTGCATCTTAGGCGTTCAAGCGGCCGAGGCAGCCTTCTTCTTAGCAATACGAGCGCGGATCGATTCGACATCGGCGCGCGGCGTCGCCTTGAACAGGGTCTGGGTGTATTCGTGCTTCGGCGCGGAGAACACCTCTTCGCGGGTGCCGTATTCGACCGCCTCGCCGAAATACATTACCATCACCTCGTCGGCGATGTAGCGCACAACGGAAAGGTCGTGGCTGATGAAGACGTAGGTGAGGTTGAACTCGTCCTGCAGGTCGGCCAGCAGGTTCAGAACCTGTGCCTGAACCGAAAGATCGAGCGCCGAGACGGGTTCGTCGAGCACGAGAAGCTTCGGGTTCATCATCAGCGCACGGGCGATCGCGATGCGCTGGCGCTGGCCGCCGGAGAACATGTGCGGATAGCGGTTGTAGTGTTCCGGCCCGAGGCCGACCTTGATCAGCATCTCGGTTGCGCGGTCGCGCCGCTCGGATGCCGGCATCGACGTGTTGATCGCCAGCGGTTCGCCCAGAACGTCGCCGATCTTCTGGCGCGGGTTGAGCGAACCATAGGGGTTCTGGAACACGATCTGCACCTTCTGGCGCATTTCTGATGTCAGGTGGCCCGGACGCGTATCCATCTTCTGGCCGTCGATGATCAGTTCGCCGGCCGTCGGTTCGTCGATGAAGGTGATCATGCGGGCAAGCGTGGACTTGCCGCAGCCGCTTTCGCCGACGATTGCCAGCGTCTTGCCGCGTTCCAGCTTGAAGGAGACGCCCTTGACCGCATGGACGGTCTTTTTCGGCTTCATGAAGCCAGCCGGCAGTTCGTAGTCGCGCTTGATGTCGCGCACTTCCAGCATGATGTCGGTGTTGGTCATATCGGTCATGCATTCACTCCCGAAACCTGGTCCGGATTGCCGTCGAAGAAGGCGGAGACGGTGGTCAGTCGGTCACCCGTCGCGTTTTCCGGCAGGGCTGCGAGAAGCGCCTTGGTATAGTTGCTCTGCGGGTTTTCAAACAGCGAAAGCACATCGGCTTCCTCCATCTTGCGGCCCTTGTACTGCACCACGACCCGGTCGGCGGTTTCGGCAACCACACCCATGTCATGGGTGATCATGATCAGGCCCATGCCGGTGCGGGTCTGCAGGTCCATGATCAGGTCGAGGATCTGCTTCTGGATGGTGACGTCGAGTGCTGTCGTCGGTTCGTCAGCGATCAACAGCTTCGGGTCGCAGGCGATCGCGATGGCGATCATCACGCGCTGGCACTGGCCGCCCGACATCTGGTGCGGAAAGCTGTTCAGCCGTTCCGCGGGGTCCGGCAGGCCGACCAGCTTGAACAGTTCGATGGCGCGGGCGCGGCGGGCTTGTCTGTCGAGGCCGAGGTGGATGCGCAGCACTTCCTCGATCTGGAAGCCGACCGTGAAGCAAGGGTTGAGGCTTGCCACCGGCTCCTGGAAGATCATCGCGATATCCTTGCCGATCAGCTTGCGACGATCGGCAGGGCTCAGTTTCTGGAAGTCCTTGCCTTCAAACAGCATGCGGTCGGCGGTGATCTTCGCCGTCCACGGCAGAAGCCCCATGACGGCCAGCATCGAAACGGACTTGCCGGAGCCGCTTTCGCCGACGATGGCGAGCACTTCGCCCTTTTCGACCGTGATCGAGACGCCGTCGACGGCCCGGAACCAGCCGGTCGCGGTTTCGAACTCAACGGTGAGATTGTCGATTTGCAGAAGCGCCATGATCAGGACCTCTTCAGTTTCGGGTCAAGCGCATCGCGCAGGCCGTCGCCCATCAGGTTGATGGCAAGAACGGTGATGAGAATTGCAAGGCCGGGGAAGGTGACGACCCACCAGGCGCGCAGGATGAACTCGCGTGCTTCGGCCAGCATCGTGCCCCATTCGGGCGCCGGCGGCTGTGCGCCCATGCCGAGGAAGCCCAGCGCTGCTGCATCGAGGATCGCGTTCGAGAAGGACAAGGTCGCCTGGACGATGAGCGGTCCGGTGCAGTTCGGCAGGATGGTGCGGAACATCAGACGGATCGGACCGGCGCCGGCGATGCGGGCAGCGGTGACGTAATCCTTCGTCTTCTCTTCCATGACGGCGGCGCGGGTCAGTCGCACGAAATGCGGCTGCAGGGTGAGCGCGATCGCGATCATGCCGTTGGTGAGGCTGGGCCCCAGGATTGCGACCAGAACCAGCGCCAGAAGCAACGACGGAAACGCCAGGATGATGTCCATCAGGCGCATGATCACCGTATCGATCCAGCCGCGATAGTAGCCCGCGATCAGGCCGACGAGAATGCCGCCGAGCAGCGACAGCGTCGTCACGAACAGGCCGATGAACAGCGAATACTGTGCGCCGTAGATCAGGCGCGAAAGAATGTCGCGACCGACAGGGTCTGTTCCGAGAAGAAAGCTCCAGCTGCCGCCTTCGGCCCATACCGGCGGCCGCAGCACGGCGTCACGATACTGTTCGAACGGTGAATGCGGGGCAATCACCGGAGCGAGGACGGCTACGACCACGAGAGCGATGAAAACGAACAGGCCGATGACGGCACCGCGGTTTTCGGAAAAGTAGAACCAGAACTCCTTGAGCATCTGGCGGCGCATCTGCCCGGTCGTGACGATCTCTGGCGTCTTGGCGGTTATTGCATCTGCCATGGGATTTTTCTCCTTCTTATCTCGGCGGATCAGTGGCGGATACGGGGATTGATGAGGCCGTACATGAGGTCGACGATGAGGTTGACCGTCATGATGATCGCCGCGATCAGAAGCAGGCCACCCTGGATGACCGGGTAGTCGCGACGGAAGACGCTATCGACCATCCACTTGCCGATGCCCGGCCAGGAAAAGATCGTCTCGGTCAGGATCGCGCCCGCAAGCATGACGCCGATCTGCAAACCGATGGTGGTGATGACCGGGATCATCGCGTTGCGCAGCGCATGCACGCCGACGACGCGGAACGGCGACAGGCCCTTGGCGCGGGCGGTACGCACGTAGTCTTCGGACAGCACTTCCAGCATGGCCGAGCGGGTCTGGCGGGCGATGACGGCAAGCGGGATGGTGGCAAGCACGATCGACGGCAGCGCCAGATGGCTGATGGCCGAGGAGAAGGCACCCTTTTGCCCGGACAGCAGCGAGTCGATCAGCATGAAGCCGGTGACCTGCGGGAAGTAGAACATAAGCGAGATGCGACCCGAAACCGGGAACCACTGCAACGTGCCGGAAAACAGAATGATCAGCAGCAGGCCCCACCAGAAGATCGGCATCGAATAGCCGACCAGCGCGATGCCCATCAGGCCCTGGTCAAAGATCGAACCCCGCTTCATGGCGGCGATGACGCCGGCGGGAATGCCGAGCGCAACGGCGATGATCATTGCGCAGATGGACAGCTCGACGGTCGCTGGAAACAGCGCCCAGAACTGGTCGAGGATCGGCTTCTTGGAGACGATCGAGGAGCCGAAGTCACCCGTCAGCACGCCGCCGAGATAATCGAAATACTGGATGACCATCGGGCGGTCCATGCCAAGCTGGGCGCTGATCTGCGCATGCCGCTCGGGCGACATGACGCGCTCACCGGACAAGAGCATGACCGGATCGCCCGGCAGGAGCCGGATGAAGGAAAAGGCGATGATCGAGACCCCGAGGAAGGTCGGGATCAGCACGGCGAGGCGCCGCAGTAGCAAACCAAACATTGTAAGCCTTTGTGGAAGGGGCTCCGGTCGATTTCAAACCGTGTCAAGCCACGAACCGAGCCATTTCGGCGTCGCGCCGCATTTTTGGGCGTCTCATAAGAAAATGCCGCGGGAAACGCAACGCTCCCCGCGGCAAAAAGTTGTGATTAGGCTGGATTACTCAGCGATATCGACGGTCTCGAACGTAAAGTCGCCAAGCGGGCTCTGGGTAAAGCCGGTCACACCCTTTGCCATCGGGACGATAGCAAGCGAGTGATCGAGGGTTGCCCAAGGTGCTTCCTTCTTGAAGACGACCTGCGCCTGCTCATAAAGCTTGGTGCGCTCGGCCATGTCGGACGTGACCTTGGCCTTCTTCACCAGTTCGTCGAACTCCTTGTTGCACCACTGAGCGCGGTTGTTGCCGCCGACGGCGTCACAACCCAGCAGGGTGTCGAGGAAGTTGTCCGGGTCACCGTTGTCGCCGGTCCAGCCGAGCATGGCAGCACCGTCGCGGTCCTTTGCCTTCGAACGCTGCAGGTATTCTGCCCATTCGTAGGAAACGATCTCGACCTTGACGCCGATCTTGGCGAAATCGTCCTGGATGATTTCAGCGGCGCGGCGCGCGTTCAGCATGTAGGGACGCGAAACCGGCATCGCCCAGACCTTCATGGAGAGGTCCTTGACGCCAGCATCGGCCAGCATCTTCTTGGCGGCTTCGAGATCGTATGTGTCGTCCTTGACGGAGTTGTTGTAGGACCACATTGTCGGCGGGATCGGGTTGGTCGCAGGCGTTGCCATGCCCTGGAAGACGGCGTCGACGATCGCGTTCTTGTTGATCGCCTTGTTGAGCGCGATGCGCACTTCCGGCTTGTCGAACGGAGCCTGGGTCGTGTTGTAGGCGAGGTAGGCGATGTTGAGGCCTTCCTGCTCCAGAACCTGGAGGTTCGGGTCCGACTTCATCGACTGGACGTCAGCGGCGTTCGGGAAAGGCATCAGGTGGCATTCGCCGGCCTTGAGCTTCTGGTAACGAACGGCAGCGTCGCTGGTGATCGCGAAGACGAGGTCGTCGATCTTCGGAGCGGTGCCCCAGTAGTCGGCGTTCTTCTTGAAGCGGATGATGGCATCCTGCTGGTAGGCGACGAAGGTGAACGGACCAGTGCCAACCGGGTTCTGGTTCAGCTGTTCCTTCTTGCCGTCCTTGTCGAGGCTGTCTGCGTATTCCTTCGACAGGATCGAAGCGAAAGGCATGGCCAGGTTGGCGAGGAAAGGTGCTTCCGGACGGTTCAGCGTCATCTTCACGGTCAGGTCATCGACCTTTTCGATCGACTTGATAAGCTTCGGGAAGCCCATGCCGTCGGCATATTCCCAGGAAGCGCCGTTGATGTACTTGTTCCAGGCGTTCTTCTCGTCGATCTGACGACCAATGGAGAAGATCACGTCATCGGCATTCAGCGCGCGCGTCGGAGTGAAGAATTCCGTGGTCTGGAACTTCACGTTCGGGCGCAGCTTGAATGTGTAGACGGTGCCGTCGGACGAAATGTCCCAGCTCTCGGCAAGACCGGCTTCCGGCTGCGTTGTGCCAGGCTTGAACTCGAGCAGGCGGTTGTAGATCGGGTGGGCCGAAGCGTCGAACGTCGTGCCGGCGGTGTACATGCCGGGGTCGAAGCCTTCTGGCGAACCTTCGGAGCAATACACGAAGGTCTTGGCGTTCGCAGCGCCTGCGAAAATTGTTGCCGACAGCAGGGCTGTGGCAAGGGCGAGCTTGTATTTCATATCGGTCTCCCAATGACCTTGAGCCGGCTAACTGCCAGGCTAGGCCGTGTTTTGAATTTGATGATACGCTTACGTGCGCGTCAATCCTGCTTGTGTGTCTCACCTCCTGGTCGCAAATCTTTTGTTTGCTGACCGTATTCTTCAGTCTTCGACGGATCTCCGATACCTTTTCGGCACTCAACCCATGTTTTCTCGAATTGACGACGGATTTCCAAGTATTCGGCTTTCATGAGCATGAACTCACGGCGTCGGCCTTATTTACGCAAAATTGTTATCGTCTTCTGCGGTATCCTTGGTCTTCCTGTGACGTCGGGCGCGAGCATAGCGATTATGATGCACTTGTCGAGATACCAAGTTTCACGCGTTGCGTTGCCGAGCACAGCGTGTTGATTTTTTCAGCCGCGCTTATTTTTTAAGCTGCCGGTCCATTGTCATTGGGCGGGAAACGGTTAGGGTTTGGCGCCTTCAGGACCGAATGCTTGATCGAGGCGCATATTATGACGACCGTAAATTCCAATCTTCCCCACATCTTAACTCTTATCGACCGCAAGACCGAGGTTTTCCGGGAGCTGTCCGACCGCGTCTGGGAGACGCCGGAAACCTGCTACATGGAAACTCTGTCCGCGGCAGCGCATCGGGAAATGCTGGAAACGCAAGGGTTCCGGATCACCGATAACGTGGCCGGCATTCCGACCGCGCTGATCGGCGAGGCTGGGGAAGGTGGACCGGTGATTGCCTTTCTCGGGGAGTTCGACGCTCTTGCAGGGTTGAGCCAGAAGGCGGGCGAAACCGCTTACGATCCGATCACTGCCGGCGCAAACGGCCATGGCTGCGGCCATAATCTTCTGGGTTCCGCCTCGCTTCTTGCCGCAACGGCTCTCAAGGATTGGCTCGAAGCCAACGGAACGCCGGGACGCGTGCGCTATTACGGCTGCCCGGCGGAAGAGGGCGGGGCTGCCAAAGCGTTCATGGTGCAGTCCGGTGCGTTTGAAGATGTCGATATCGCCATCAGCTGGCACCCCAGCAATTTCGCAGGCGTCCAGCGCGAGACATCGCTTGCCAACTGCCGTGTCGATTTTACCTTTACCGGGCGTGCGGCGCATGCCGCGGCGGTTCCGGAACTTGGCCGCAGTGCGCTCGATGCCGTCGAGTTGATGAGTGTCGGCGTCAACTATATGCGCGAGCACATGCCATCCGATTGCCGGATCCACTACGCGGTTCTCGACAGCGGCGGCATTTCGCCGAACGTCGTCCAAGCGCATGCCAAGGTTCGCTACGTCATTCGCGCACCCGAATTGCCGGGCCTGCTGCCTCTGATCGAGCGGGTCAAGAAGGTCGCGGAAGGTGCGGCGCTGATGACCGAAACGAAGGTGGAAAGCACGATCCTTGCCGGCGTTTCCAACCTCGTCGTCAACACACCGCTGATGGACGCGATGCAGGATGTCTGGGAAAGCCTCGGCCCGCCACCTTTTGATGCCGCCGACCAGGAATTTGCGGCCAAGATTCGTGCGACGCTGACGCCGGAGGATATCGCGGCGAGCTGGCGCCAGGAGCGGCTTGATGAACGCGATGTTCCCCTGGCGGACTTCGTGCTTCCGGCCCACGGCGAGCTTCGCCAGATGGGCGGCTCGACCGATGTCGGCGATGTCAGCTGGGTGGTGCCGACCGTGCAGGCCTATGGCGCAACGCTTGCCATCGGCACCCAGCTTCATACCTGGCAGGTGGTTGCGCAGGGCAAGAGCGAGCTTGCCCACAAGGGCATGGTGTCGGTTGCCAAAGCGATGGCCGCCACCGGTTTGGCGGCGCTCGAAAGCGAGCAGCTGCGCGAGGCTGCCTGGATGGATCTGAGAAAGCGGCTGAAGGGCCAGGCCTATATCAGCCCGATGCCTGCCGGTACCGAGCCGCCGGTCGCCGCAATGACGGTGAAGTGAACACGTCAGCCGTCGTGTCAACTATTTCGAACAGAGAAGTTCTTGGACAGTGTTTTGCGCTGTCCAAGATCGGCGTTTCGCCGTAAGAATGACGCCAAAATCAGTCAGGTGCAGAGGAGGCCCTTCGTGACGGTACAGCCCAATTCCATGGAAGCCCGCGACAAGGCTTATCACATGCACTCCTACACGAACGCCCGCGCTCTGGAGCGCGACGGTGCGCTGGTGATGGAACGCGGCGAAGGCATCTACGTCTACGACAACAACGGCAAGAAATACATCGAAGGCATGTCCGGCCTCTGGAGCGTCGCTGTCGGCTTTGGTGAAAACCGGCTGGTCGAGGCCGCCACGCGGCAGATGAGCAAGCTGCCCTATTACCATACGTTCACATCGCGGGCGAACGGCCCGTCGATCGAGCTTGCCGAAAAGCTGGTGCAGATGGCGCCGGTGCCGATGTCGAAGGCGTTTTTCACGAACTCGGGTTCGGAAGCCAACGATACGGCCATCAAGATGATCTGGTACCGGTCGAACGCGATGGGCAAGCCGGAGAAGAAAAAGATCATCTCCCGGATCAAGGGCTATCACGGCGTGACCGCCGTTTCCGCGAGCCTGACCGGTCTGCCGAACAACCATCGGTCGTTCGATCTGCCGCTGCCCGGCATCTTCCACACATCCTGCCCGCATTACCGCGCCTTCAAGCTTGAGGGCGAGAGCGAGGCTGCCTTCGTCGAACGGTGTGCCAAGGAACTCGAGGACCTGATCCTGCGCGAAGGCCCCGAAACCGTCGCAGCCTTTATCGGCGAGCCGGTGATGGGTGCTGGCGGCGTGATCGTGCCGCCTGCCGGTTACTGGCCGGCCATCCAGGCCATCCTCAAGAAATACGACATCCTGTTCATCGCCGACGAAGTGATCTGCGGCTTTGGCCGTACCGGCAACATGTTCGGAACGCAAACCTTCGATCTGCAGCCGGATTTCATGACGCTGTCGAAGCAGATCTCCTCGTCCTACCAGCCGATCTCGGCGCTTCTCATCAACGAGAACGTCTACGGCCCGATCGCGGACGAATCCGCGAAGATCGGCACGTTCGGACACGGCGTCACCGCCGCCGGCCACCCGGTCGCGGCGGCCGTTGCGCTTGAGAATATCGCGATCATCGAAGAGCGCGATCTGGTCGGAAACGTCCGGGCGCTTGCGCCAAAATTCCAGTCGCGCCTGAAGGAACTCGAAGGTCATCCGCTGGCGATCGAAGCGCGTGGCATCGGTCTCATCGGTGCACTCGAACTTGCTCCGCGCGAAGGGTTTGCCACCGGTCAGCTCGGCCCGAAACTGTTTTCGATCATGGTCGAGAAGGGGCTGATCAGCCGTGCGATCGGCGACTCGCTGGCGCTTTGCCCACCTCTCATCATCAATGAGTCACAGCTGGACGTGCTGTTCGACACATTCGAAGCGTCGCTCGACGTGCTGAAAAAGCAGCTCGACGCCTGATGTCATCAGGAGCCGGGCTAACCTTTGTCCGGCTCCGATTGCCCAAAGCGATGGGGCGCATATATTCGCCTCATGCTTGACCTCTTCCATACCTACTGGCCGCACATCCTGTTCGTCTTTTCGCTCGTTGCCGGCACGGCAGCCGCAATCCATGCGGCCATGACGAAGGAAGAGGTGCGCTCGGCGATTGGCTGGGTCGGCATCATCGTACTGTCGCCCATCATCGGCGCGTCGCTCTATATGCTTGCCGGCGTCAATCGCATCCGCCGAACGGTCATCAGTGATCGCCGTGCCCTGCTGCAGGGCCGCGAGTGGGCGCATTTTGCCTCCTACGACGCGACAGATGCACTGATCATCAAGGATTTTGGTCACCGCTTTCGCGCGATGAAGACGCTGGGAGACCGGGTTACTTCCCATCACCTCACATCCGGAAATTCCATTCTTTCGCTGGATACCGGCGACGCCGCCTATGCCGCCATGCTGGGTGCGATCCGCAAGGCGAAGAAGAGCGTCATTCTGGAAACCTACATCTTCGATCGGGACAGGATCGGACGCCAGTTTGTCGAGGCCCTGACCGCGGCGGTAAAGCGTGGTGTGGAAGTGCGTGTGCTGATCGATGCGGTCGGCGCCCGCTACTCGGTTCCAAGCGTACTCGGCATGCTGCGCGATGGCGGCGTCGGGGTCAGCGTCTTCAACGGCAACGTCATTGTCGGCTTGCGGCTGCCTTACGCAAACCTTCGAACCCACCGCAAGATCCTGGTCGTGGATGGCCGCGTCGCGTTTACCGGCGGCATCAACATTCGCGAAAGTTTCTCGAGCGAATTCAATGGCGATGGGTTTTCGCTTGATACGCATTTCAAGGTTACCGGGCCATTGGTGGCCGACCTTTTTGCCGTTGCCGCCGCCGACTGGCAGTTCACCACGGGCGAGACATTGGAAGATGAGGCATGGGAGCTTGTCGCGCCCGCGGCGGAACCCGGCAAGGCGGTCATTGCCCGGGTCGTTTCGACCGGACCGGACCGTAGCGTCGAGACCAACCACAAGATGCTGATGGGCGCATTTTCCGTCGCCCGGTCATCGATCCGCATCGTGTCGCCCTATTTTCTGCCGGACCGGGAGCTGATTACCGCGCTGGTTACGGCGGCAAGGCGCGGTGTGCGGGTTGATATCGTCGTGCCCGGCGCGAACAACCTGACGCTTGTCGATCGTGCGATGACGGCGCAGTTCGACCAGATGCTGAAGAACTACTGCCGTATCTGGCGGGCAAGCGGCGCCTTCAATCATTCCAAGCTTCTGACCGTCGACAGCCGCTGGTCCTACGTGGGGTCTTCCAATCTCGATCCGCGTTCGCTGCGGCTGAATTTCGAGGTGGATCTGGAAGTGCTGGACGAGGCTTTTGCGCGAACTTTGGAACGAAGGATAGACTTGATGATTTCCTCTTCGACCGAGGTGACGCTTCACAGCCTGAGATCACGGCCGTTTCCCGTTCGCCTGATCGAGAAAGTTCTTTGGTTGGGATCGCCCTATCTTTAAACCGGCAAGACCGAAGCGCGATATCATGCATCAGAAACGTCCCAACCTTCCGGCCAGCATCCTGGCATCGATCAAGGCCCGCAAGAACCGGGGCGAAGGCGTTCATTCCGTGCATGACAGAGACAGCGGCATGCTGATCGCCTCCTACAACGTGCACAAATGCGTCGGCATCGACCGCAAGTTCGATCCTGCCCGTATCGCTCACGTGATCCGCGAAATCGGCGCGGATGTGATTGCTCTTCAGGAGGCGGACAGCCGGTTTGGCGAACGTCGCGGCCTGCTTGATCTCGGCTGGATGGAGCGTGAAACGGGGCTTCTTCCGGTGCCGATCTCCGGCGTCGCCAAGGCGCATGGCTGGCACGGCAATGTGATCTTTTTCCGCGAAGGTCTCGTCCGCGACGTGCATCAGGTCAAACTGCCGGGGCTGGAGCCGCGCGGGGCACTGATCACCGAACTCGAGATGAAGGATGGCAGCACACTTCGCGTGATTGCGGCGCATCTTGGTCTTCTCAACCGGTCGCGTCAGCAGCAGGCGCGCATGCTGCTCGAGATCATCGGCTCCCGCGACGAGCATCCGACAGTGCTGATGGGCGATCTCAACGAGTGGCGGCTGGGTGACCGCTCGGCGCTCAACACACTCGCCACCGTATTCGGCCTGCCGCCGGCGGTTCCAAGCTTTCCGTCGCGCCTGCCGGTGCTGGCACTCGATCGGATCATGGCGAACCGGCCGGGCCTGATCGAGAGGGTCGTGACCCATGACACGCCGCTTGCGCGGCTCGCTTCCGACCATCTTCCAATCAAGACGGTGGTGAAACTCGGTTCAACGGCTGAAGGATAGCGGCACTTGTCGGCCGTCGGCATCTTTACGCCTGCAGCATCGGCGAATAGGTTCGGGGTCTCGCCTGTTCGTCCCCAAGGATTTCCCGATGACCGATATTGCCATGATCGAAGCCGCGCGCGGCCGTCTTTCCGGCCATGCCCGCCGCACGCCGCTTCTGTCCTCGTCATTTCTGGATGACATCGCCGGGCGGCGCATCTTCGTGAAACCCGAATGCCTGCAGCAGACCGGCTCGTTCAAGTTCCGTGGCGCGTGGTCAGCAATTTCGTATCTTCCGGCGGACGTTCGCGCGAAGGGCGTTATCGCCTTTTCGTCCGGGAACCATGCGCAGGGCGTGGCGCTGGCGGCCAGGATGCATGGCATTCCGGCCGTCATCATCATGCCCGCCGATGCGCCGCGCATCAAAATTGAAAACACGCGGGCCTACGGCGCCGAAGTGGTGCTCTACGATCGCGCCAGGGAGGATCGTGACGAGATCGGCCGGCAGCTTTCGAGCGAAAGAGGCCTGACCCTCATTAAGCCATTCGACGAACCGCTTGTCATTGCCGGGCAGGGAACGGCAGGTCTGGAAATCGCCGAACAGGCTTCGGAAGAGGGGATCACGCAGGCCAGCGTTCTGGTGCCGACCGGCGGGGGCGGTTTCATCTCCGGGATTTCGCTGGCGCTCGAAGCACGTGCACCGGGCTTTACCGTGCATCCCTGCGAACCTAAAGGCTTCGACGATGTGACCCGTTCGCTTGCGAGCGGAACGATCCAGAAGAACGCCACACAATCAGGTTCGCTCTGCGACGCGATCGTCACGCCGCAGCCTGGCACGATTACCTTTCCGATCATGTCGCGTCTCTGCGGCCCGGGCATAGTGGTGACGGAAGATGAAGCGCTGCATGCGGTGGCGCTTGCCTTCAACCGTCTGAAGATCGTCGTTGAACCGGGCGGCGCGGTTGCGCTGGCGGCAGCGCTTTTCCATGGCGAGAGCCTTGGTGAGACGGTGATTGCGGTCTGCTCAGGCGGCAATATCGACCCGGACGTGTTCCGCCTGGCGCTCGACAGGTTTGCCGCCTGAGGTCTCGTTTTAGGCCGCAGGCATAATAAACCGTTAACCGGCACGTTGGGGCGTTAAGAAAAAAGTATTTTCCAAGGAACGTGGTGCTCAGGAGAAAGTTATCTCTATAAGCTTGGTAGAGTTAAGCTAAACTACATGGGAAGAGACACAAAACCGGGAGGTTCGCATGCAGCCGATCCAGCATCATACTCGGGCATTCCCTCACCGCGCGGCGGGCGTCGTCAGCAGGTGGCAGTGGGTAGCATATGCAGGCCTTGTGACTGCCGCCTTCGTGTTCATCGGGGCAGTCACGCTCGGTATTCTCGCCTGACACGTTTCCGAAATTCAAGGTTTCAATAGCAACGAAGCCTTCCGATCCGCGCCCGGATCGGAAGGCTTATTGTTTCAGCCCTGTGTCGTCGGCAGATAGGCTTCGGCCAGTTCCACCCAGAAATTCGTCCCGATCGGCAAGGCGTCGTCGTTAAAGTCGAATTTCGGATGATGGAGCGGGGGATCGTTCTTGGTTCTTGCGGTGCCTAAGAAGAAATAGGTGCCTGGCTTCTCTGCAAGGAAATAACCGAAGTCCTCGGCGCCCATCATCGGCCGTTCGATTTCTGCAAGGTTTTCCGGGCCGACAACCTTCTTCGCCAGGTCCCTGACAAAGTCCGTCTCCGCTTTGTGGTTGACGGTCGCGTCGTAGCCGCGGGTGTATTCGATCGTCGCTGTCATGCCGTAGCTTGCCGCCTGGCCAACTGCTACACCGCGGATCCGTTCCTCCAGCTTGTCTCGCACGGCAGGGTCGAAGGACCGGATGGTGATAACCATTTCTGCCCGCTCCGGAATGACATTGCTGGCGATGCCGGCGTTGAATGCGCCGACCGTGACGACGGCCGGATCGAGTGGATGGATGTTGCGAGAAACGACAGTCTGCAGCGCCATGATGATACTGGCGCCGGCGACGATCGGGTCTGCGGCATCCTGAGGTTCGGCGCCATGGCCGCCGCGGCCGTTGACGACGATACGGCATTCGTCGACCGCCGCCATGATCGGCCCTTCTTTGACGAAGATCTTGCCAAAGGGCAGGCCTGGGTCATTGTGCAGGCCGAAGACGGCGTCGCAGGGAAAGCGATCGAACAGTCCGTCCTCCATCATCAGCCTGGCGCCGCCGAAATTTTCTTCTGCCGGCTGGAAGATCAGATTGAGTGTGCCGTCGAAGTTTTTGCGCTGTGCGAGTATCTTTGCGGCACCCAGAAGCATGGCGGTATGGCCATCGTGACCGCAGGCATGCATGACGCCCTTGTTGAGGCTTGCATAGTCCGCGCCGGTTTCTTCCTCGATCGGAAGCGCGTCGATATCGGCGCGAATGCCGACCGATCGATCGCTCGATCCGTTCTTCAGGGTCGCAACGATGCCGGTCTTGCCGAGGCCGCGGGTGACGGCGTAACCGAATTCCTCAAGCTTTGCCGCGATATAGTCCGAAGTGGTGAATTCCGAGAGGCCAAGTTCGGGATGCTGATGCAGAAAGCGGCGGGTTGCCACAACTTCGCTCATGTCGTTGGTAAACTTGATCGTCATCGTTCCATCACCCTATCTGCCTGCAAACGCGTCCAAGCTGCTCACTCGTATCGTTCACGTTTAGCAGTGCCATCATCGTTCAGGCAAATGAACAGCCTCGCATTCAGCATTTATTCAGGCTGTTGGCCCTAGAGCCGACAATGTCTTACTGCGTGAGCAGATGCGATAGCGATTGATCCACGATTTGCAATATAAGGATCGCTCTCTATCTCATGCTTCGCATCTTAGTTCGTGAAACGAAATTCATTCAGAAGTTCATCCATGTCCCCTGATATTCAGCCTTCGGCTTCTACCCGCGAAACGGAAAGCAAGCAGATCGATCATAACGATTCGATCCGCGCGACGTATTTTACGGCTGATGATCTTCGGCAATGTGGAGAAACGCTGGGTCGGCAAGGTGCAGCCGATCTGCCGGGCTTCATGAAATTCGAGTTTTTCACGCGCCACGCGGAAAACGAGAAGGAAATTCTCAGGGTCTATCGCGCCGCCGCGCAGGATGTCGATGCGGGTGCTTCGATCACGCCTGCCGCGGAATGGCTGCTCGACAACTATTACATCGTCGAGGAAGCGATCCAGGAAGTCCGCCGCGACTTCCCGAAGAAATTCTTCAAGCAGTTGCCGACCACCAAGATCGGCAGCCAGGAAATCCCGCGCGTTCTCTCGCTGGCATGGCTTTATGTGGCGCACACCCACAGCAGCATCTCGCGCGAAACGCTGGCCGAGATGGTCGAGGGTTACCAGACCGACGAGCCGCTGGAGATCGGCGAACTCTGGGCGCTGCCATCGTTCATCCGCTTCGTTCTCATTGAGAACCTGCGTCGTATCGCCAGCCGCGTTGATCGCTCGCGCAACATGCGCCGCCGCGCCAACGATGCCGCCGACGAGATCATTCGTCTGAACGACGAGACTGCCGGTGCCGAGCTCCTGAAGAGCCTCGAAGGCCTCACCGACGACAACACGTTTACCAGCCAGTTCCTCTATCGCCTGCGCAATGCCTCGCAGAATTCCGGCTTTGCCATCGAATGGCTGGAGAAGCGGCTGGTCGCGTCCGGCAAGGCTGTCGAAACCGTGATGCAGGCGGAACAGAGCCGCTTGTCGTCCGGCAACGTGACGATGGGCAACATCATCAAGAGCCTGCGCCTGATCGACGATACGGAGTGGAGCGTCTGGTTCGAAGAGGTCTCGCAGATCGACAAGATCTTCCGCGAGCACACGGATTACGAAGCGCTCGATTTCGGCTCGCGCAATGCCTTCCGCAGCCGCATCGAAAAGATCGCCCGCGTTTCCAAGCGCAGCGAAGCCGAGGTGACCCAGGCTGCCGTTGATCTTGCGATCGCGGCTAGGGCGCAAAATCCGGACGAGCGCGAAACCAATGTCGGCGCCTTCATCGTCGGGCGCCGCCGCAAGGAGCTGGAGACGGCCGTCGGCTACCAGCCGCCGCTTCTGCAGCGGGCTGTGCGCGCCTACCGCAAGCTCGGCTGGTTCGCCATCGGCGGCCCAGTCATGCTTCTCACCTTTCTGGCGCTCGCCGTTACCGGCTATTTCCTCGTGGCGGCTGCCATTCCGCTGGTGGTCGTCTTCTTCCTGCTTCTGATGTTCGCGCTGCCCGCGTCGGAAGGCGCGACCGGTCTGTTCAATACGGTCGTGACCTATTTCGTCAAACCGGCCCGGCTTGTCGGATACGAATACAAGGAAGGCATTCCCGAGGAGGCGCGCACGCTGGTCGTGGTGCCCTGCCTGATCGCCGACCGGGATACGGTCGATGAACTCGTCCGCAATCTCGAAGTCCATTATCTGGCCAACCCCAAGGGCGAGATCTATTTTGCCCTCCTCAGCGACTGGCGCGATGCCAAGTTCGAGGAACAGGAAGCTGATCTTGAAATCCTCGAATATGCCAAGCGCGAGATTGCAGCGCTGAACACCCGCTACATGGAAGAGGCGGGGACGCGCTTTTACCTCCTGCACCGCCGCCGCCTGTTCAACCCGAACGAAGGCGCCTGGATGGGTTGGGAGCGCAAGCGTGGCAAGCTGCACGAACTCAATCTTCTGCTCCGCGGCGATCGTGACACGACCTATCTCCAGGGCGCCAACATGGTGCCGGAGAATGTCCAGTATGTCATGACGCTCGATGCCGACACCCGCCTGATCCGCGATGCGGTGACCAAGCTGGTCGGCAAAATGCATCACCCGATCAACCGTCCCGTCATCGATCCTGATACGCACCAGGTCGTGCGCGGCTACGGTCTGATGCAGCCGCGCGTGACGCCGTCATTGACGACCGGCAAGGAAGCCTCTGTCTTCCAGCGCGTGTTTTCGGTCGGCCGCGGTCTCGATCCCTATGTCTTTGCGGTCTCTGATGTCTATCAGGACCTGACGGCCGAAGGCTCGTTCACGGGCAAGGGCCTCTATCACGTCGACGCGTTCGAGACGTCCCTCAAGGGCCGTATCGAAGAAAACGCCGTTCTCTCGCACGACCTTCTCGAAGGCTCGTTCTCGCGCTGCGCGCTGATCACCGATGTCGAGCTGGTCGAGGATTTCCCGGTTCGCTACGAGGTCGAGGTCTCGCGCCAGCATCGCTGGGCGCGTGGCGACTGGCAGCTCCTGCCTTACATTCTTGAAGCCAAGCGGGGCGTCAGCGCTCTTGGCCGCTGGAAGATGCTCGATAACCTGCGCCGGTCGCTGACCCCGATCGCATGGTTCTTCGCCTCCATCCTCGGCTGGTACTTCATGGATCCGCTCGGTGCGCTGATCTGGCAGATCCTGCTGATCTTCTCGCTGTTCGTGGCGCCGACCATCTCGCTTCTCACCAACCTTCTTCCGCGCTCCAGCGACAATGTCACGAGCGCCCATTTCTATTCGGTCTGGTCGGATGTGCGCTCCACCAATGCACAGGTCGCACTGCGCATTGTGTTCATCGCCGATTCCGCCTGCATCATGACCGATGCGATCGCCCGTTCGCTCTATCGCCTGCTCGTCAGCCGCAAGCTGATGCTGGAATGGAAGACCGCGGCCTCGATCCAGTCGGGCGCCCAGGGCAGCCCCACCGATTACTACCGTGCCATGTGGCATGCGCCGGCGATTGCCGTTCTCTCGGTAATCCTTGCGGCACTGCCGGGCGACAACGCGTTCCTGGTCGGCATTCCGTTCGCCATCCTGTGGATCTTCTCGCCGCTGGTTGCCTGGTATGTCAGCCAATCCGCTGAGACCGAAGACAAGCTGTTCGTGCCTGAGAACGTCTCGGTCGAGCTGCGCAAGATCGCGCGGCGGACCTGGCGCTATTTCGAAACCTTCGTCACGGCCGAGCAGAACTACCTGCCGCCTGACAACTACCAGGAAAAGCCAAATCCCTCGATCGCCAAGCGGACGTCACCGACCAATATCGGCGTCTATCTTCTGTCGATTGTCTCAGCACGGCATTTCGGCTGGATCTCGTTTACCGAAACGATCGAACGGATCGAGCAGACGCTTGCGACCGTCGAGCGTGCGGACAAGTTCCGCGGCCATATGTACAACTGGTATCACACCGATACCCTGAAGCCTCTGATGCCGCGCTATGTGTCGTCGGTCGACAGCGGCAATTTCGCGGGCCATCTGATCGCCATTTCGTCGGCCTGCCGTGTCTGGGCGGAAGCGCCTTCTGCGCATCTCCAGGGCAATCTCGATGGTCTCGGCGATGTCGTCGGCATTCTCGAAGAAACGCTGAAGTCGCTGCCGGACGATCGCAAGACCGTCCGTCCGCTGCGCCGCCGTCTTGAGGAGCGTATCATCGGCTTCTCAAACGCGCTCGCCGCCGTCAAGCGCGAGCACGAGTTTGCCTCGATCCGCATCATCAACCTGTCGGTGCTTGCCCGCGACATCCAGAAGCTGTCGCACAATCTCGATCATGAGGTGCGTTCCGCGCAGAGCGAGGAAGTGACCAAGTGGGCAGCGTCGCTGGTTGCCGTCTGCGAAGCGCATATCGGCGACAGCACGTTCGACAACGGCAATATCGAGGAACTGCGCGACCGTCTCGCCGTGTTGCGTGACCGTGCCCGCAAGATCGCCTTCGGAATGGACTTCAAGTTCCTGTTCCGCAAGGACCGCCGCCTTCTGTCGATCGGCTACCGGGTCGAAAGCAACGAGGTCGACGAGGCGTGCTACGACCTTCTCGCGTCCGAAGCGCGTCTCACCAGCCTGTTCGGGATCGCAAAGGGTGATCTGCCCACGGAACACTGGTACAAGCTTGGCCGTCACGTCGTGCCGATCGGCGCGCGCGGTGCGCTCGTCTCTTGGTCGGGTTCGATGTTCGAATACCTGATGCCGCCGCTCGTCATGCAGGAGCGTCAGGGTGGTATCCTCAACCAGACCAACAACCTGATCGTCAAGGAACAGATGAACCACGGCCGCCGTCTCGGCACGCCATGGGGCATTTCGGAAGCCGCGTTCAACGCGCTCGATCATCAGATGCACTATCAGTACACCAACTTCGGTGTGCCGACGCTGGGTCTGAAGCGCGGTCTCGGCCAGAATGCCGTTATCGCACCCTATGCCTCGATACTCGCCAGCCAGTACGATCCGATCGCGGCCGTCGAAAACCTCAACGAGTTGCGCAAGCTTGGCGCACTCGGCATCTACGGCTTCCACGATGCGGTCGACTTCACGCCGACCCGTGTGCCGGAAGGCAAGCGCTGTGCGGTCGTCTACAACTACTATGCCCACCACCATGGCATGTCGATTGCAGCCGTTGCCAACGTCGTCATGAACGGCCTGCTGCGCGAACTCTTCCATGCCGATCCTGTAATCGAGGCGGCGGAACTGCTGCTTCAGGAAAAGGCACCGCGCGACATTCCAGTGATGAGCGCCAAGCACGAGGAAAAGCCAGGTACCGGCGGCGGCGAACTGCTGCGTCCGGAAATCCGCACGGTCACCAACCCGGCCACCAAGGACCGCGAACTGGTTCTGCTCTCCAACGGCCATTACTCGCTGATGCTGACGGCGACCGGTTCCGGCTATTCGCGCTGGAACAACCTTTCGGTTTCCCGCTGGAAGGCGGATCCGACGGAAGACCGCTGGGGGCAGTTCATCTTCCTGCGCGACACGACATCCGGCGAGTGGTGGTCCACCACGGCCGAACCGCGCCGCGCCGAAGGCGAGCAGACCAAGACGGTGTTCGGTGACGAAAAGGCCGAATTCCACAAGACGGTCGGCGAACTGACCAGCACGGTCGAAGTCATCGTCGGCACCGAACACGATGCCGAAGGCCGTCGCGTGACGTTGCTCAACATGGGCGACGAGGACCGCTTCATCGAAGTGACCTCCTACATGGAGCCTGTGATTGCCGGCGACGATGGCGACAGTGGCCATCCCGTGTTCTCACGCATGTTTATCCGCACCGAGATCGGCAAGCGTGGCGACGTCATCCGCGCCTGGCGCAACAAGCGCGACCTCAGCGATCCCGACATGATCGTGGCACATCTTGCCGCCGACAATGCCGGGTCTTCGCGACCGACCGAATACGAGACCGACCGTCGCAAGTTCCTCGGCCGGGGTCGCACGCTGTCGGAAGCTGCGGCTTTCGATCCGGGTGCGTCGCTGTCCAACACCGACGGCTTCACGCTCGATCCGATCCTATCGCTGCGCCGCACGGTTCGTGTGCCCGCGGGCAAGAAGGTCAGCGTTATCTTCTGGACGATCGCTGCTCCCCGGCGCGAGGATCTCGACAAGGCGATCGAACATTATCGTCATGCCGAAACCTTCCAGAACGAACTGACCCAGGCCTGGACCCGCACGCAGGTGCAGATGCGCCATCTCGGCGTCACTTCGCAGGATGCCGCGGCCTTCCAGCATCTCGCCCGCTATCTGGTCTATCCGGACATGCAGCTTCGGGCCGATCAGCCGACGCTGAAGGCCGGCATGCAGGCACAGTCGGGGCTGTGGCCGTCGGCGGTGTCCGGCGACCTGCCGATCTTCACGCTGCGCATTAATGACGAAAACGACATGCCGGTTGCCAAGGAAGCTATCCTTGCCCAGCAGTACCTGCGCTCGCGCGGCGTTGTGTCTGATCTCGTCATCTTCAACGAGCGGGCAACCGAGGGTGCCCAGGAAGTACAGACGTCGATCGAACACATGTCTGCCCGCATGGGTCAGGAAGGTGGACGCCAGCACGTCTTCACGCTGCGCCGCGACCTGATCGAAGGTGCCGGCGCCGATGGTCTGATTGCCGCGTCCCGCGTCGTGCTTCATGCGCGCAACGGCCGCATCAGCGATCAGTTGAACCGGACCAGCACGATCTTCGCCCCGCCGAAGGATCAGGAGATCGAGGTTGATCGCCGTCCGCTGCTAAATGGCGAGATCTATTCCGCTCCCGTCGAGACCAGCGAAGGTCCGGCCGGCGTCGAATTCTGGAACGGTTTTGGCGGCTTCTCCGCTGATGGCAGCGAATATGTCGTGCGCCTCAACGGTGGTCAGTCGACGCCGCATCCGTGGATCAACGTCATCTCCAACGACAATTTCGGCTTCCACGTTTCCGCGGAAGGCGCAGGCTTTACCTGGGCGCAGAACTCGCGCGACTACCAGATGACGCCGTGGACCAACGATCTCGTCATCAACCGTCCCGGCGAAGGCTTCTACGTGGCCGATATCGACAAGGGCACCGTGGTCACGCCGTTCGCGGCTCTGTCGCGTCGTCCAGAAACCGTGTTCGAAACCCGTCACGGCCTCGGCTATTCGGTGTTCTCGACCGAGGAAGATGGCGTCAAGCTGTCGCTGACCCAGACGGTGGACCGCAACCGGTCCGCAAAGCTTTCGCATATGAAGCTTCGCAACACCGGTTCGGAAACGAAGAAGCTGCGCATCTACGGCTATGTCGAATGGCTGCTGGGCACCAATCCTGCCAAGACCTCGCCATTCATCCTGTCCAGCCGTGACGAGGCGACGGGCACGCTGTTTGCGACCAACCCGTTCAGCATCAACTTCTCGCGCTTTGCCTTCCTCGGCATGCACGAGACACCGTCGGGCTTTACGGCAAGCCGTCGGGAGTTTGTCGGCAAGTTCGGTTCGGTTCAGTTGCCGGCAGCGGTCGTTTCCGGTTCAAGCCTCAGCGGCTCGCTCGATCTCGACGGCGACCCGTGCGGAGCACTTGCCTACGACGTCGAACTGGCTCCGGGTGAAGAAACCGAAGTCACCTTCTTCCTTGGCGATGCTGCCACGAAGCAGGAGGCGGAAAGCCTTGCACTGGCGCTTCGCGGCGACCGGTTCGAGGATATCCTTGCGGAGAACCGCAGCTTCTGGAGCGGTTTCACCGGCCGCCTGAAGATTTCGACGCCGGACAAGTCGCTCGACAACATGGTCAATCACTGGCTGCCCTATCAGGCACTCGGTTGCCGCATCATGGCCCGTACCGCCTTCTACCAGGCATCGGGTGCCTTCGGCTTCCGCGACCAGTTGCAGGATACGCTCGCGTTCCTGCTGCATGAGCCGTCGCTTGCCCGCAAGCAGATCCTCAATGCGGCGTCGCGGCAGTTCCGCGAAGGCGATGTCATGCACTGGTGGCTTCCCAACACCGGCGCCGGCGTTCGCACGACGATCTCCGACGACGTGGTGTGGCTTGCCTACGCGATCCACCAGTATGTCTCGGTGACCGGCGATCTGTCGATGCTCGATGAGAAGCTGCCGTTCCTCACCGGACCGTTGCTGGAAAAGAACAAGCACGACGCCTTTATCCAGCCGGAGATCTCCAACGAGGTCGCCGATCTCTACGAACACGCAGCACGCGCGCTCGATCTCGCGGTTGAGCGGACCGGAGACCTGGATCTTCCGCTCATTCTCGGTGGCGACTGGAACGACGGGATGAACCGTGTCGGCATGGCCGGTCGTGGTCAGAGCGTCTGGCTCGGTTGGTTCCTGGCGGCTGCGCTTCGAAACTTCCTGCCCTATGCGGAAGCCCGCAAGGATCGTTCGCGTGCCGATCGTTGGAGCAAGCATATCGATACGCTGAAGGCTGCGCTGGAATCGGATGGCTGGGACGGTGCCTATTACCGCCGCGGTTATTTCGACGACGGTTCTCCGCTCGGCTCGGCCAAGAGCGACGAATGCCGCATCGATTCGCTCGGCCAGTCCTGGAGTGTGCTGTCTGGCGAAGGCAGGCCGGATCGTTCCGAGCAGGCTATGAACGCGGTCATGGACAAGCTCGTGGACGAGGATGCGGGTATCATCCGCCTCTTCACCCCGCCGTTCCAGGACACGCGCAGGGATCCGGGCTACATCAAGGCCTATCCACCCGGCGTGCGTGAAAACGGTGGCCAGTATACCCATGGTGCAATCTGGGTCGTGCTCGCGCTCGCCCGGCTGAAGCGCGGCGACGATGCCTGGAAGTGCTTCCAGATGCTCAACCCGATCAACCATGCGCTTGACCGGGATGCCGCCGAAACCTACCGCGTCGAACCTTACGTGGTTGCAGCCGACGTCTATGGTGCCGGCGACTATCAGAGCCGCGGTGGCTGGACCTGGTATACGGGTTCCGCCGGCTGGCTCTACCGCGCCGCGGTCGAAGGCATTCTCGGCATCCGCCGTGCTGGCGATACGCTGTTTGTCGATCCGGTCCTGCCGAGCGGCTGGGACGGCTTTACCGCCGAACTTACCCTTGATGGTGTCACCCACGAGATTGTGGTCAAGGACGGCAAGGCGTCGATCGGTGGCGTCGCTGTCGATCCGGTCAACGGCCTCAACCTTTCGGCGCCAGCGACCAGCGCATTGCCGGCTCCGCCCGCAGAAAGCTGATCCCACCGGACGTCGAACGTCCTGATGGTATCCCAAACAGAAACCCCGCTTCCAGCAATGGCAGCGGGGTTTTTTGTTGGTTTGTGCCCGGTGAGGAGAAGTGTCGGCCGATCCGGGGGAGGGGCGATGTCCTGCTCTGATGTCCACGTATCGTGCCAGCCGATCGGGATGCCGCTCACAATGCGCGGCATGGATCCCGGCAGGAACAGGTCGGGACCCAACCCGCGCCGCACGCACTTGGTATGGCAAGCACCTGCAAAGCCGCGTACGCAGAAGATCACGCGCAAAAGCGGTGGTCCCGCATTACCTCACAAAAAAAAGCCCGCCTCCATTTCTGGAGGCGAGGAGTCTGATGTTCGATCGGTATAAGTGGTCGAGAGCTTAGGCGTGCTCGGCGGGTACCGGGACCTTGTGGCCTTCCTCGTCCTCGTCGATGACGATGCCGCTGGCGGTGAGGAGCGACGTAAAGCGGCCGCCGCTGCGGCTCAGCTGGTCGTAGGTGCCCATTTCGGCAATCCGCCCACCCTCAAGGAAGATGACCTTGTTGGCGTCGCGGATGGTGGAGAGCCGGTGCGCGATGATGAACGTGGTGCGGTTCTGACGCAGCTTGTCGATCGCCGCCTTCACGCGCTGTTCCGTTTCCACATCGAGCGCCGAGGTTGCTTCGTCGAGAACGAGGATCGGTGCGTTTTTGAGGATCGCACGGGCGATGGCAATACGCTGGCGCTCGCCGCCCGACAGGCGGTTGCCACGCTCGCCGACCGTCGTGTCGTAGCCATTGAGACGCGTTTCGATGAATTCAGCCGCGGCTGCGGCTTCTGCCGCCCGGACGATGTCCTCCCGCGTTGCACCTTCTCGTCCCAGCTGGATGTTGTCGCTGATCGAGCGGTTAAGCAGGCCCGCGTCCTGGAACACGGTCGCGATGGAATGGCGCAGTGACTTGCGGGTGATGGTGCCGATATCGACGCCGTCGATCAGAATCTTGCCCTGCTGCGGATCATAGACCCGCTGGAGGAGATTGATCAGCGTCGTCTTGCCGGCACCGGTCGGGCCGACGATCGCAATCGTTTCCCCCGCTTGCGCGATGAACGACACGTCGTGAACGCCCTGGCTCGTGTTGGAGAAGCCGAAGGAGACGTCGCGGAACTCCACTTCGCCCCGGACCGTATCTCCCAGATCGCGTGCATCCGTCGGTTCGGCGCGCTCCTCGACGGAATCTTCCAGAACGAAGAAATCCTCGAGCTTGGCGCGGGCTTCGAAAATCTGGGTTGCGAACTGGCGCAGAAGATCGAGGCGGCCGATCAAAAGGTTGGCGAAGCCGATAAAGGCGACGACGTCACCAACGCGGATCTTGCCCTGTTGCACCAGCATAGTGCCGATCACAAGGATCACGCCCATCGAGACCGTCGACGCCGTGCGGTTGAGGCCGCCGGCCAGCGCCCACCAGTCCAGCACCGGATACTGCGCCTTCAGCAGATCCTTGGTGTAGTTCTTGAGGGCTGAAGTTTCGGCTTCGATGCGGTTGTAGCTGTGAATCACAGAGACGTTGCTTATCGAATCGCTGACATGACTGAAAACCTGGTGGTAATGGGTTTCGACCGCGGCCTGGCCTTCCTTCGTGCGCTTCATCACGGCAACGCCAATGATCCAGTAGAAGATGCTGAGGATCAGAAGCACGATGCTGAGGCGCCAGTCCATCGAGATGGCGGTCGGGATCAGCAGCAGGATTGCAACGGCGGTCGCGAGATGGGTTCGCATAAATTCCAGCCACAGACCGAACAGGCTTTCGGAGGCACGCAGCAGCGTATGCAGGGCGTTCGACGTGCCGCGCTGGTGGTGCCAGGACAGCGGCATCGAAATGATGCGTCCGAAGGCTTCCGTCAGCAGCGACGCGCGGCGCCCGTGGGCCAGACGGTCGGCCTCGCGTGCAACGAGCACGAATGCGACGGTATTGAAGACCCCGAAGCCCGCCCACAGAAGCAGAACGTTGGTGACGTCACTCTTGGAGGAGATCGCGTCGATGATTCGACCGAACAGAATCGGTTCGGCAATCGTGATGATGGCCAGAATAATGTTGGCGACGACGACCGCGGCGACCCGCCATCGGTTCTTCGTCAGATATTGCAAAGCTCGGGCGTAAACTTGGAAGAGCGTCAACGGGCGCAACTCCTATTGAAGTGCAGGCATGAAACGATTGGCAGCATAGTTATGGCAAGGACAGGGCGAATCCGAGACGAACCTAGCCGGTGAACTTCTTTTCCGAAAATAATCCAGTGAGAGCAAGGGTTCGCCCGTAGTTAGGTTACCGATGCGGTATGCTGATGCCGATCCTGATCGCTGCGTCAATCACAAGATTTCGGCATGTACGTGGTATAAATGATAACTATGTTAAGCGGGCGGTCGGGTTCTATGCCGGCGTCGGTGTTTTATAAGAATAAAGCCGATCGTCGGGGAGACGGTCTGGGGGCGAATTTGAGCATCCAATTTGTTGTGCAGTTGCTTGTATTGGTTGAAGAGGCACGAACGACGAAGGATGTGGCGAACAATCTTGCGTCACTCCTCAAAACCTACGGTTTCGAATTCTATGCAATCGTCCTGAGAAAAGGGCAAACGGATCCCGAGGGAATGACCTTGATCTCCCGCTGGCCGGACAGCTGGGTCGAGGTCTATCGCGCGCGCAAATATACGGTCATCGACCCTGTCATGCGGATGCTGAATGCGGCCCATCGCCCGTTCCGCTGGCGCGATTCGATCCTTGCCCTGAAGTCCGATCCGCATCGTTCGCGGATGGACCGGATGATGCAGGAAGCGGGCCGCCATGGTCTCGACGACGGCTACGTGTTTCCGATCCATGGACGCAACGGATTTCTCGGCAACATGATCATCGGCGGCAAACCGATCGATCTATCGCCGACCGAGATCTCACTGTTCGACACGGCCGCCAAGCGCATTTTCTGGAGACTGCTGGAGATCGCCGGCGACGCGACGGCGCTTGAGGCCTCGGCCAGACTGGATACCCAGCTCACCCGTCGCGAGATGGAAGTCATGGCGCTCCTTGCCGACGGCATGACATCGCACGAGATCGCACGTTCGCTCGACATCTCCAACCACACGGTCGACTGGTATATCAACGGCCTCCAGGAAAAGCTGAAAGCGAAGAACCGACAGCATGTGGTGGCCATGGCATTTCGCCATGGGCTGGTGACCTGAAGCGTCCTTGACGCCGGCTATCGACCAAATAGCCCTTGCCTAATGCGGGAGATGTTGATCTCTTGCGGTGCACCATTTGAGGCACCTGGGGAGGCTTGTCTTGCCGATATCGAAAATTCTCGTCGCCAATCGCTCTGAAATCGCCATCCGCGTCTTTCGCGCCGCCAACGAGCTCGGCATCAAGACGGTGGCGATCTGGGCCGAGGAAGACAAGCTCTCGCTGCACCGGTTCAAGGCGGACGAAAGCTATCAGGTCGGTCGCGGTCCCCATCTGGACAAGGATATGGGCCCGATAGAGAGCTATCTTTCGATTGAAGAGGTAATCCGGGTTGCCAAGCTTTCGGGCGCCGATGCCATTCATCCAGGCTACGGCCTCCTGTCGGAAAGCCCCGAATTCGTCGATGCCTGCGACGCGGCGGGCATCATCTTCATCGGCCCGCGTCCGGATACGATGCGCCAGCTCGGCAACAAGGTGGCGGCGCGCAATCTTGCCATTTCGGTCGGCGTGCCCGTAGTTCCTGCCACCGAACCGCTGCCTGATGATATGGATGTCGTGGCGAAGATGGCCGAGGAGATCGGTTATCCGGTCATGCTCAAGGCGTCCTGGGGCGGCGGCGGTCGCGGCATGCGTGCCATCCGCGATCCGAAGGACCTCGCCAGGGAAGTCGTCGAGGCCAAGCGCGAAGCAAAAGCGGCCTTCGGCAAGGACGAGGTCTATCTCGAAAAGCTGGTCGAGCGGGCCCGCCATGTGGAAAGCCAGATCCTTGGCGATACCCATGGCAACGTCGTGCATCTGTTCGAGCGTGACTGCTCGATCCAGCGGCGCAACCAGAAGGTCGTGGAACGCGCCCCGGCGCCTTATCTTTCCGAGGAGCAGCGGGCCGAACTCGCTGCCTATTCGCTGAAGATCGCTGGCGCCACCAATTATGTCGGCGCCGGCACGGTCGAATATCTGATGGATAGCGATACCGGCAAATTCTACTTCATCGAGGTCAATCCGCGCATCCAGGTGGAGCACACGGTGACCGAAGTCGTCACCGGCATCGATATCGTCAAGGCGCAGATCCACATCCTCGACGGCTTTGCCATCGGCACGCCGGAATCGGGCGTTCCGGCGCAGGAGAACATCCGGCTGAACGGCCATGCGCTGCAGTGCCGCATCACCACCGAGGATCCCGAGCACAATTTCATTCCGGATTACGGCCGTATCACCGCCTACCGCTCGGCGTCGGGTTTCGGCATCCGTCTCGATGGCGGAACATCATATACGGGTGCGATCATCACCCGTTTCTACGATCCGCTGCTCGTCAAGGTCACGGCCTGGGCACCGCAGCCGCTGGAAGCGATCGCCCGCATGGACCGGGCGCTGCGCGAGTTCCGCATCCGCGGCGTCGCGACGAACCTCACCTTCCTCGAAGCGATCATTACCCACCCGAAATTCCGCGACAATTCCTATACGACGCGGTTTATTGATACGACGCCCGAACTGTTCGAACAGGTGAAGCGCGCCGACCGCGCCACCAAGCTTCTGACTTATCTTGCCGACGTCACCGTCAACGGTCATCCGGAAACCAAGGGTCGTCCGGCACCGTCGGCAAAGGCCGCAAAGCCTGTTCTGCCCTATATCAACGGCGATATTCCCGCCGGTACCAAGCAGAAGCTGGATGAGCTCGGCCCGAAGAAATTCGCCGAGTGGATGCGGGGCGAAAGCCGCGCCCTCATCACCGACACGACGATGCGTGACGGCCACCAGTCGCTGCTCGCCACCCGCATGCGGACCTATGACATCGCCCGCGTGGCCGGGGTCTACGCACGGGCTCTGCCGAACCTGTTCTCGCTGGAATGCTGGGGCGGTGCCACCTTCGACGTGTCGATGCGGTTCCTGACCGAGGACCCGTGGGAGCGGCTGGCGTTGATCCGCGAGGCGGCGCCGAACATTCTCCTGCAGATGCTGCTGCGCGGCGCAAACGGCGTCGGCTACAAGAACTATCCCGACAATGTCGTCAAATACTTCGTCCAACAGGCCGCCAAGGGCGGCATCGATGTCTTCCGTGTGTTTGACTGCCTCAACTGGGTGGACAACATGCGCGTCTCGATGGATGCGGTGAACGAGGAGAACCGGCTCTGCGAAGCCGCGATCTGCTATACCGGCGATCTCTTGAATTCGGCGCGCCCGAAATACGACCTCAAATATTACGTCGCACTGGCGGAAGAGCTCGAAAAGGCCGGCGCCCATATCATCGCGCTGAAGGATATGGCGGGCCTGCTGAAGCCTGCTGCCGCCCGCGTCCTGTTCAAGGCATTGCGCGAAGCGACTTCGCTGCCGATCCATTTCCACACGCACGATACGTCGGGCATCTCGGCTGCGACCGTGCTTGCGGCTGTCGATGCCGGCGTCGACGTCGTCGATGCGGCGATGGATGCGCTGTCGGGCAACACGTCGCAGCCCTGCCTCGGTTCGATCGTCGAAGCGCTGTCGCGAACAGACCGCGATACCGGGCTTGATCCGGAATGGATCCGCAAGATCTCGTTCTACTGGGAAGCGGTGCGCGGCCAGTATGCGGCGTTCGAGAGCGATCTCAAGGGTCCGGCCTCGGAAGTCTACCTGCATGAAATGCCGGGTGGCCAGTTTACCAACCTCAAGGAACAGGCCCGTTCGCTCGGTCTCGAGAGCAAGTGGCACAAGGTCGCGCAGACCTATGCCGATGTGAACCGGATGTTCGGCGATATCGTCAAGGTCACGCCGTCGTCCAAGGTGGTGGGCGACATGGCGCTGATGATGGTCAGCCAGGATCTGAACGTGGCCGACGTTGAAAACCCGGCCAAGGACATCGCCTTCCCGGATTCGGTCGTGTCGATGCTGAAGGGCGATCTCGGCCAGCCTCCGGGCGGATGGCCGCAGGCGCTCCAGAAAAAAGCGCTGAAGGGCGATCAGCCCTATACGGACGTTCCCGGTTCGCTGCTGGCGCCGGCTGATCTCGATGCCGAGCGCAAGACGATCGAGGACAAGCTGGAGCGCAAGGTCGACGACTTCGAGTTCGCCTCGTATCTGATGTACCCGAAAGTGTTCACCGACTTCGCCCTGGCGTCGGAGACCTACGGTCCGGTCTCCGTGTTGCCGACGCATGCCTATTTCTACGGGATCGCGGATGGCGAAGAGCTGTTTGCCGATATCGAACGCGGCAAGACGCTTGTTATCGTCAACCAGGCGACGAGTGCGCCGGATGCGCAGGGCATGGTCACCGCCTTTTTCGAACTGAACGGCCAGCCGCGCCGCATCAAGGTGCCGGACCGGGCCCATGGCGGAAGCGGTTCGGCTGTGCGGGCCAAAGCGGATATCGCCAATCCCCTGCATTTGGGCGCGCCGATGCCGGGCGTCATTTCCCGCGTCTTCGTGGCGTCGGGTCAGGCGGTCAAGGCCGGTGACGTGCTTGTCTCCATCGAAGCGATGAAGATGGAAACCGCGCTGCACGCCGAAAAGGACGGCACGCTTGCCGAAGTGCTGGTCAAGGCCGGCGACCAGATCGACGCCAAGGATCTGCTCGTCGTCTACGGGTCCTGACGGGTCAAACTCTTGACGACTCAGGCGTCCGTCGGTCCGTCTGATCCGTCCGCAGGTTGAGCGAGGCGATAGCGCCTCGCCGCCAGCCGCTCGCTGGCGACGATCAGCAGTCCGGCGCAGAAGATCAGTGCGGCACCGGCGGCGACATTGCTTGCGGGAATGTCCTGCCAGATGGCGTAGCCCAGCACGAACGCCCATATCAGCGAGGAATATTCGAACGGGGCAAGCACCGAGACCGGCGCCCGTCGCATCGCCTCGAACAGCGTCGCCTGGGCGGTGCCGCCGAGAATGCCGACGAGCGCCAGAAGCGCACCGCTTTTCAGATCGACCGGCTGCCATGTCAGCACGGCCATGACGAAGGTCATCACCACGAAGAAGAAGTTGGTGAGCGTCATCTGGACAAGGGTCTTCTCGTTCATCGCCGTGTTGCGCAAGAGAACGCTGCCGATGGCCCAGAGGATTGCCGCGAGGAGCGCGAGACCGACCGGGAGCGAAAGTGTCAACCCGGCCGGATTTGCGGCAATCACCACGCCGACGAAGCCGAGGATGATCGCCACCCAGCGGACCGCGGGCACCTTTTCGCGCAGAACCGGAATAGCAAGCAGGGTGGCGACGATCGGATTGGCGTAATAGATCGTCGTCAGTTCGGCCAATTGCAGGGACTTGGCTGCGGTGTAGAAAGAAACCCATGCGGCGAGAAGGATCACGCTGCGCACCATCATCGGCCGCACGATCGGCGAGCGGACAACGCGCGGGATGAAACCGCGTCCCCCGATGACGAGGCAGGCGATCAGAACCGTCAGGCTTCGGAAGAAAATGATCTGCCAGACGCCGACATCGACCACCAGCAGCTTGATCACCGCATCATGAAGCGTGAACACGAAGTAGGAGGTACTGACGAGAAGAATGCCGCTGCCGATGCTGGATTTCAAGAAAGTCACACGCCGGATACCGACGCCTCATATCATTGCATATCCGAATGCTTAAGGCGTTCTGCAGCGATTGCAATCAGCTTCGTCGCGCTCCATCCGTCGTTGCTAAGGGGTGACAAGCGTGAACCGGAGACATAAATCGTGAAACTCATGCTGAGCGCGGAAGATTGCAATCTAAATCGATTTAAATAAATCTCAGCGCCTGGAGGAAGCAACCTGATGAACGATTTGTCTTCGCCGGCGGAAGCCAAGACCCGACGTGCTTTCATCACACCGGAGCGGATCGGCGTATCGCTGCTGTTTCTGATGAACGGCTTCATGATCGGTGCCTGGGCGCCAAAGATCCCGGAATTTGCGGCACGTCTGGAGCTGAGCGAAAAGTCGCTCGGCGTGATGATCCTGATTTTCGGGTTAGGCTCCATCGTGATGATGCCGATCGCCGGCAGCCAGATCGCAAGGTTCGGATCGAGCATTGTCTCCAAGGTCACCGCGGTCCTGCTGACGCCGACGCTTCTTCTGCTGTCGCTGATTGGCAGCATCTGGAGCGGAGCGGTTGCGTTGTTTCTGTTCGGCGGCCTGATCGGCGCGATGGATGTGGCAATGAATGCCAATGCCGTTGCGACTGAGAAAGGCATGCGCCGCGCGATCATGTCATCCTGCCACGCGTTCTGGAGCCTCGGCGGCCTGCTCGGCGCCTCGACCGGTGGCTTTCTTCTTGAACGGATCGGCGTTCTTCCGCATGCGCTTTTCGTAACCGTCGTCGCCGCTGTCATGATCGCCGTCGCCTGGAAAATGGTGCTTCAGGATGCGCCGCATCCGGAGGAGAGGGCGGCCGGTGCCGGACGCCGCCTGCCGTCGTCACCGCTTCCCTGGCTGCTCGGAATCATGGCGCTGTTCTGCATGATCCCCGAGGGATCCATTCTTGATTGGGGCGCTCTCTACATGCGCAACGAGCTTTCGGCGTCGCTGACACTGTCCGGCTTTGCGTTTGCGGCTTTCTCGTTCACGATGGCGGCAATGCGTTTTGCAGGCGATCTCATCCGCGACCGGTTCGGTGCCGTCAATACGCTTCGGGTCTGCGGCGTCATCGCCATGCTGGGCATGCTGACGATCGGTTTTGCGACCAGTTCGACGATGGCCATTGCAGGCTTTGCTCTCGCCGGCATCGGCATTTCCAACATCGTGCCGATCCTGTTTTCCGCGGCCGGCAATCTGCCGGGCATGGCGGCGGGCGTCAGTTTGTCCGTGGTCACCACCATGGGCTATTCCGGAATTCTCGTTGCACCTTCGGCAATCGGCTTTATCGCTGAGCATACGGGACTTGGCAGCATTTTCGCGGGATTGTCGGTGCTGATCCTGGTGACGCTGCTTCTCTCAAGCCTTGCCCGGCACGCGGACGGAGCGCATCACTGACCCAACTATTCATGGCCGCTGGTTGACAAGCCGGCGGTCATACGCCACCTGAAAGACGGTTTATGCCCCCAGTTAGCCCCAGGGCAAAGGCAACGAGACGATCCCATGAACGCACCGATTGACTATAATCCGAAGCCCCGCCGCGCCACGGTTGCCGTCGATGTCGGCGGTGTGATCGTCGGTGGTGGTGCGCCCGTCGTCGTCCAGTCGATGACCAATACCGATACGGCGGATGTGGATGCGACCGTCGCCCAGGTCGCCGCGCTCTACAAGGCTGGCTCCGAGATCGTCCGCATCACCGTCGATCGCGACGAGAGCGCTGCCGCCGTGCCGAAGGTGCGCGAGCGTCTACTGCGCCTTGGCCTCGACGTGCCGCTGATCGGCGATTTCCATTATATCGGCCACAAGCTTCTGGCCGATCATCCGGCCTGCGCCGAAGCGCTCGCAAAATACCGCATCAACCCGGGCAATGTCGGCTTCAAGGACAAGAAGGACAAGCAGTTCGGCGACATCATCGAGATGGCGATCCGTTACGACAAGCCTGTCCGCATCGGCGTCAACTGGGGTTCGCTTGACCAGGACCTGCTGACGACGCTGATGGACCGCAATTCCGAAGCCGGTTCGCCGCTGTCTGCACGCCAGGTGATGCACGAGGCGATCGTCCAGTCGGCCCTGATTTCGGCCGAGCTTGCTGAAAACATCGGCCTGCCGCGCAACCGGATCATTCTCTCCGCAAAGGTCAGCCAGGTGCAGGATCTCATCGCCTGCTATTCGATGCTGGCCGAGCGCTCCAACCATGCGCTGCATCTTGGCCTCACCGAGGCGGGCATGGGCACCAAGGGCATCGTCGCCTCGTCGGCTGCCATGGGTTATGTCCTGCAGCACGGGATCGGCGATACGATCCGTGTCTCGCTGACGCCGGAACCGAACGGTGACCGCACCCGCGAAGTGCAGGTTGCGCAGGAAATCCTGCAGGTCATGGGGTTCCGCCAGTTCATTCCGGTGGTCGCCGCTTGTCCCGGTTGCGGGCGCACCACGTCGACGGTGTTCCAGGAGCTGGCTCAGAACATCCAGAACGATATCCGCAAGAACATGCCGATCTGGCGCGAAAAGTATCCGGGCGTCGAGGCTCTGAACGTCGCCGTCATGGGCTGCATCGTCAACGGCCCCGGCGAAAGCAAGCATGCCGATATCGGCATCTCGCTGCCCGGCACTGGCGAGACGCCTGCCGCCCCGATCTTTATCGACGGTCAGAAGGCGATGACGCTGCGCGGCCCCAATATCGCTCAGGATTTCGAAAAGCTGGTGATCGATTACATCGAGAACCGCTTCGGCCAGAAAACCGCCGCCGAGTAAGCGTCATTCCCGGATAGGGATAATTCCTTATCCCGGCTGCCGCGGCCTCTCCTCGCTATTGCCGTATTTCATGGTAAATGAGGGGTACTACGGACGACGGGGAAACTGATTCATATGTTGAAAAAAATTGCTATCGTCGCAGCTTGCGCGACGTATCTCTCTGCCTGCACGACGACCGATCCCTATACGGGTCAGCAGAAAATGTCGAACACGGCTGGTGGCGCTGCCATCGGTGCCGGTCTCGGCGCGGTCGGCGGTCTGTTGATCGGCGGCGGCAACAAGGGCCGCAATGCGCTGATCGGCGCTGCGATCGGTGGCCTCGCCGGTGGCGCCATCGGCAATTACATGGACCGCCAGGAAGCCGAACTGCGCCAGCAGCTGCAGGGAACCGGCGTATCGGTGACCCGCAACGGCGACCGCATCATTCTAAACATGCCGTCGAACATCACCTTTGCCACCGATCAGGACCAGGTGATCCCGCCGTTCTATGCCACGCTCGATTCGGTTGCGATCGTACTCAACAAGTTCGGCAAGACCTATATCGACGTCAACGGTCACACGGATTCGACCGGCAGCCTGCAGCACAACCAGGCGCTTTCGGAACGCCGTGCCGTCTCGGTCGCCAACTATCTCGGTGGTCGCGGCGTCGATCAGCGCCGTGTCTCGACCATGGGCTACGGCCCGTCGCAGCCGGTCGCCTCCAACGCCTCGCCGGATGGTCGCGCCCAGAACCGCCGCGTCGAAGTCGCGATCGCGCCGATCGAGCAGGGCTGAGTTCGCTCAGATATCGACGAGCCGGTCATATCCGGCTCGTCAGCAGTTTCACGCCGGCAATGCTGTAGAAGACGGCCATGGTGCCTTCGATCCAGCGCCGTGCGGCCTTGTAGCCGCGAAGCGCGTGGCGGGTCGAAAACAGAACCGCATATCCGGTGAAGATGACCAGGCTCGAGGTCGAGCAGATGCCGACGATCAGCAGGATCGCCGAAGGCGGTGCATCCGCGGGCAGGCCGAGCGAGATGATCGCCAGCCAGCCGAAGATCGCCTTCGGATTGGTGACGTGGATGGCATAGCCGCGCAGCCAGAGTTGTCTTGCCGTATAGGACGTCCTGATCTCGCTCGATGCGGTCTCGATATCCGGCGTCCGCGCCGAGCGGTACGCCTTCCAGGCCAGATAGATCAGATAGAGCCCGCCGAGAATTTTCATGATCTCGAGCGCGATCGCGTAGGTGCGCAGGATGGCGGCAAGCCCGAGTGCTGCAGCGCAGGCCCAGGTCAGCGAGCCGCAGAAGACGCCGAGCGCAAGAATCACTCCGTTTCGACGGCCATGCGAAATCGCCATCCCGATAATGGCGAAATTGGCAGGTCCGGGGCTGAGGACGGCAATGAGATAGGCGAGATAGGCTGGCCAGATATAGGGCAGGTAGGCGAATACATCCGGCATGCTTTACTCCTCGGGGTTGATCCGGGAGGCTTGCCTTTGTCCCGTCTCGTCAGTTCTGGCGGCTGGCGATAAAGCGCGCCGTCTGCTGCAGAATAAATGCCTTTTCGCCGTAGGGCGCAAGCAGGTCAACGGCCTCGGCAGTCAGCGTATCGAGCTTCTCTTCCGCCCATTCTGTGCCATGCAGGGCAACCAGCGTGCCCTTGCCGCGGGCGGCGTCCTTGCCGGTCGCCTTGCCCATGGTCTCCGCATCGGAGGTGATGTCGAGAAGATCATCGGCGAGCTGGAAAGCAAGCCCGATGACCTGGCCGAATTTTCTGAGGCGCTGACGATGTTCCTGATCTGCGCCCGCGATGATCGCACCTGCCTCGCAGGCGAAACGGATCAGTGCGCCGGTCTTCATCGCCTGAAGCGTGGTAATCCCTGCCTCGTCCGGTGCTGATTTTTCCGCAGCCAGATCGAGCGCCTGGCCACCCACCATGCCGCCGGAACCGGCGGCGCGGGCAAGGGCCAGAACAAGTTCCGTCTTTGCCCGGTCCGGCAGGGCTGTTTCAGGCGCTGCGATGATGTCGAAGGCGTAGGTCAGCAGGCTGTCGCCGGCAAGGATCGCGGTCGCCTCGTCGAATGCCCTGTGGACCGTCGGCTGACCACGGCGAAGGTCGTCGTCGTCCATGGCCGGCAGGTCGTCGTGGATCAGCGAATAACAGTGGAGACATTCGAGAGCCGCGCCGACGCGCAGGGCAGCCAGTTCGTTGCCACCAAGAAGAAGCGCGCTTTCGCGCAGCAGGAACGGTCGCAGGCGCTTTCCGCCATTGAGCGAACCATGGCGCATCGCCGCCATCAGATGGGCCGGGCGCGTGACTTCGTCGGGCAACGTTTGATCCGAAAGAAGCGACACAAGCAGCGCCTCGGTGGCGACTGCGCTGTCTTTCAACCGGCTTTCGAATGCAGGATCGGTCGTGTTCATGCCGGGCTGTTTGGCATGAGGCGACGATACAGGCAATGTCGATTTACCAGCATTGCCGAAGTTTCAGCCGGTGGACTGGCCTTCGAAAGCGCCACCGGCTATGAAACTTTAAACGGGCGGGTAGAAGCACCTTGGATATCGCACCTGAACAGCATGCCGAAGAAGACGAACCCGTGAGGCCCGCACGACGGTTTCGCCTGCCTAACACCACGTGGCTCCGGCGCGTCATCCTGTTCGTCATTGCGCTGGTGGTGCTGCCCTATCTTCTCATCCCGGTCTATGCGCTGCCATTCACGCGGCCGGTGTCCACCCTCATGCTGTCGGAACTGTTTCTTCTGCGCGGGTATGACCGCCAGTGGGTTAATATCGAGGACATCTCGCCCAATCTCGTGCGGGCCGTGATGATGTCGGAGGACGGCCAGTTCTGTTTCCACGGCGGCGTCGACTGGCGCCAGATGCGCGGCGTCGTGCAGGATGCACTGGACGGCGAGGCAACGCGTGGCGCGAGCACCATTCCGATGCAGACGGCCAAAAACTTGTTTTTATGGAACGGCCGCTCCTTCATCCGTAAAGGGCTGGAACTGCCGCTGGCGCTGGCTGAGGATTTCATTTGGCCGAAATGGCGGTTGATGGAAATCTATCTCAACGTCGCAGAATGGGGACCTGGTATCTACGGGGCTGAAGCGGCGGCGCAGTATCATTTCAAGGTGCCAGCCGCCAAGCTGAGTGCCCGTCAGGCCGCGTTGCTCGCCGTCGCACTTCCCAATCCGCATACGCGGGTCGCCAGCAAGCCCGGCCGCGGAATGCAGCGGCTGGCGGGTGTCGTGGAACGGCGCGCCCGCGCATCCAGCGATTACATCAAATGCATTTATGGGTGACGTCAAAACTAAGCGTTAAACGTCCCTCATGTCATCTGTCAGTATCGACGCTGGCGTAAGAGCGCGTCGAGCACGCTTTGTGAGTGCGTTTACGCAGAAAGTGGACCGCCGATGGATGCCAGACTGATTTCGCCCGATCTCCTCAAATACTCGGCGACGCACAATCCAAAACCGCCGCCGCGGCTCGGAACGCGTTACGGACGGCGAGGCGGCTTTCTGCCCGAGCCCGGCAACACGATCGTCTGCCATCTGGAAAAAGGATCGGCAACGCAGGCGCTGCTTGTGTCGGCACGCGCGCGCTATCTCGAGATGCCGGAAGCTGAGCGTTTTCTTTTCACGCCGATCACCAGCCTGCACATGACGCTGTTCCAGGGTGTCATCGAGCATCGCCGCAAGCCTCGCTTCTGGCCGGACGATATGCCGCTCGAAACGCCGATCGAGGACATGACGGAAATCATGGCGGCTCGGCTCGAAGGTTTCTCGACGCTGGATCCGTTCCAGGTCACCGTGAAAAGCGCCAAGCCGTCGGGTCTCGTGGTCGAGGGGAGGTCCGAGAATGATTGCAGGGCGATGAAGGCCTGGCGCGATGCGCTGGCGCGGCTCCTCGGTTATCGCCATCCGGATCACGACGACTATGCGTTTCACATTACCTTTGCCTATGTGATCGAGCGCCTGTCGGATGCAGCGCTGCCGGCCTGGCAGGCGATGCTCGACGAGGTGACTGCTGAGATCAAGCGCGCGGTTCCTGTTCTGGAATTGCGGCCGCCGGCATTCTGCTCGTTCGAGGACATGAACCATTTCCACGAACTGATGATTTTCGATTCCGAGACCTGATGGAAATTGCGCCGATGGAAAAATTCGTCCTCTATATCGCCAATAAGAACTATTCGTCCTGGTCCTTCCGGCCGTGGATTGCGCTCACAGCTGCCGGCGTTCCTTTCGAGGAAGTGCTGATCCCGTTCGATTATCCGGCAGGCAATCCACGCTACAAGACGATCTCGCCCAATGCCCAGGTGCCGGTTCTGCATCATGGCGACGTGCGCGTCTGGCAGTCGCTGTCGATCATCGAATACGCAGCCGAGCTGTTTCCGGAGAGCGGGCTCTGGCCGACATCCTCTGCGGATCGTGCCGTCGCCCGTTCCATCTCGATGGAGATGCTCTCGGGCTTTCGCGCGCTGCGCAATGCCTGCCCGATGAATTTTCGCCGGCCGAAGCGGCGTATCGAGCTTGCCGATGGGGTGATGGAAGACGTCGCGCGCATCTCCACGATCTGGCGGGAATTGCGGGCAAAATCCGGCGGTCCGTTCCTGTTTGGCGAATTTACCGCAGCGGACGCGATGTTCGCACCGGTCGTCAATCGCTTTGCGGTCTATGATCTGGTAGACGACGCCGACACGCTTGCGTATATGGAGGCAATGACGTCGCATCCGGCCTGGGTTTCATGGCAGGAAGCGGCCCTTCAGGAGACAGCAATCGTCGAAGAAGACGAGGCCTGAGGTGTTTCGGCGTGGTTTGCGAAAAAATCCCGCCAATATCCCTGCAGGGACTGGTCAAGTACCCGGTTGGCATGTATAAGCGCGCCAAATTTCCGAGATCGAGACATGGAATGTTCGGCCTCAGTTCCGGCCGGAAATCCCTGTTTTGCACGAAGTGGAGTAACGAAAATGGCTGTACCTAAAAGAAAAACGAGCCCGTCGAAGCGCGGTATGCGCCGCTCTGCTGACGCTCTCAAGACCCCGACATTTGTCGAGGACAAGAACTCCGGCGAACTGCGCCGTCCGCACCATATCGATCTCAAGACCGGTATGTACCGCGGCCGTCAGGTTCTGACGCCGAAGGAAAGCGCATAAGCTTTTCTGATGATTGCTTGAAAGGCCGGCTTTGCCGGCCTTTTTTGTTGCGCGCTCGGTAAGGCGCGTTTCTTCCCGCAGCAGGTGCCGTTCAGGTGCTCATGCTGTCGAGACGACCCTGAAGCGCGCGGAGCTGCTCCTTCAGTTCGTCGATGTCCTTGGCTTCCGCCTTCTTGCCCGATGGTGGGGCGGACTGGTGCGGCGTCGCGGCACCGGCAAAGGGCGCGAACATCTGCATGGCCTGACGGAACATGTCCGTATTGCGCCGCACCTGTTCTTCCATCATCTGCATCGGAAGGTGCAGGTTCTTGGCGATCGGCGTGTCGCCAAACGCACTCGTCATCTGCTCGCGCATCTGCACCTGCTGGTCCGTAAACGTCTTCATCGAGTGTTCGAGGAAGGTCGGCACCACCATCTGCATCTGATCGCCGTAATAGGAGATCAGCTGTCGCAGGAAGGACACCGGCAAAAGCGTGTTTCCGGTCTTCGACTCCTGCTCAAAAATGATCTGGGTCAGAACCGAGTGCGTGATGTCCTCGCCCGTCTTGGCATCCTGAACCGTAAATACCTCGCCCTTCTTGACCATTTTCGCCAAGTCTTCGAGCGTCACGTAAGTGCTTGTTCCGGTGTTGTAGAGACGCCGGTTAGCGTATTTCTTGATCGTCACGTCACCTTCGGTCTTTGCCATGATTTCCCTCCACTTCGCCATTCGCGCGATTATTAGTGCTTGGCATCTTCTCCCGCCTCGAATGTAAGCTTAAATTGGCGCAACTGACAATCGATTTGTGCGCCGCGATGGATCACCATGCTGCGCAGCAAATCGATGAAAAATCGGGTTTTTCGGGCGAAAACCGGGCGTTTGACAGGGCGCACAGGCTTTGCCAGTCTCGGTGCCAAGAAACGGAAAGAGGAGACATCATGTCCAATCCATCCATCGTTATCGCAGCCGCAGCACGAACGGCCGTCGGCTCGTTCAATGGCGCATTTGCAAACGTCCCCGCACACGAACTCGGTGGCGCGGTGATCAAGGAGGTGCTGGCGCGCGGTGGCGTGGAGGCGGGTGAAGTGGACGAGGTCATCATGGGCCAGGTCCTTCCTGCCGGCGAGGGACAGAACCCCGCCCGCCAGGCGGCGATGAAGGCCGGGGTGCCGCAGGAGGCGACGGCCTGGGGCGTCAACCAGCTCTGCGGTTCCGGTCTTCGTGCGGTCGCACTGGGCATGCAGCAGATCGCGCTCGGCGACGCCAAAATCATCGTCGCGGGAGGCCAGGAATCCATGTCGATGGCCCCGCATTGCGCACATCTGCGCGGCGGCGTGAAGATGGGTGATTTCAAGATGATCGATACGATGATCAAGGATGGCCTGACCGACGCGTTCTACGGCTATCACATGGGCATCACCGCTGAAAACATCGCCCGACAGTGGCAGTTGTCGCGCGAGGAACAGGATCAGTTCGCGGTGTCCTCGCAAAACAAAGCGGAGGCAGCGCAGGTTGCTGGCCGCTTCAGGGACGAGATCGTTCCGTTCCTGATCCAGACCCGAAAGGGCGATGTTCGCGTCGAAAACGACGAATACATCCGTGCCGGTGCGACTTTGGAGGGGATGGCGAAGCTTCGGCCGGCCTTCGATAAGGAAGGCACAGTGACTGCCGCCAACGCATCTGGCCTCAACGATGGCGCAGCCGCGGCGTTGCTGATGACGGAGGACGAAGCCGGTCGTCGTGGCATTGCGCCGCTCGCGCGCATCGTCTCCTGGGCCACCGCCGGCGTCGATCCGCAGATCATGGGAACTGGCCCCATCCCGGCTTCGCGTCGCGCGCTGGAAAAAGCCGGTTGGAAAATCGGCGATGTCGACCTGATCGAAGCGAATGAGGCGTTTGCCGCACAGTCCTGCGCGGTCACGCGGGATCTGGGCCTCGATCCGTCGCTCGTCAACGTCAACGGCGGAGCGATCGCCATCGGTCACCCGATCGGTGCGTCGGGTGCGCGAATTCTCAATACGCTGCTGTTCGAAATGAAGCGCCGTGGCGCGAAAAAGGGGCTTGCGACGCTCTGCATCGGGGGTGGTATGGGCGTCGCCATGTGTCTGGAAGCGCTCTAGCACTCGGTGGCAGCTGCCCACGTTATCGGCGTAAGCAGTTCCGTTACGCTGACGGCGGCGACGGTATGAAAGGAAGTTTACATGGCGCGTATCGCGTTGATTTCAGGAGGCACGCGCGGCATCGGGGCTGCGATCAGCACTGCGATGAAAGCGGCAGGCTATTCGGTCGCCGCAAATTTTGCGGGCAATACCGAAAAGGCCGCTGAGTTTCACGCGGCGACGGGCATTCCGGTGTTCCAGTGGGACGTGTCGGATTACGATGCCTGCGTGAAGGGCATCGCTGAAGTCGAAACGCAGCTCGGGCCTGTCGACGTCCTCGTCAACAATGCCGGCATCACCCGCGACGGCATGTTTCACAAGATCACGCCACAGCAGTGGAAGGAGGTCATCGATACCAACCTGTCCGGGCTGTTCAACATGACCCATCCGGTCTGGCCCGGCATGCGCGAGCGCGGCTTCGGCCGCATCATCAACATCTCCTCGATCAATGGCCAGAGGGGCCAGATGGGGCAGGTGAACTATTCTGCCGCCAAGGCGGGCGATCTCGGCTTCACCAAGGCGCTGGCTCAAGAGGGGGCCTCGAAGAACATCACCGTCAATGCGATCTGCCCCGGCTATATCGGCACCGACATGGTGCGTGCCATCCCGCAAAAGGTGATGGACGAAAAGATCATCCCGCAGATACCTGTCGGACGGTTGGGCGAACCGGAAGAAATCGCCCGCTGCGTGCTGTTTCTGGCCTCTGAAGAAGCCGGATTCATTACCGGCTCGACGCTCAGCGCAAATGGCGGTCAGTATTTCGCCGGGTAAGCGGATACAAAAAAACCGGCGCCCATGGGACGCCGGTTTCTATTCTGCGACTAAACGCAGGACTTAGCGGCAACGCGCTTCGTATGTACGGCCATAACGGTCGCGATAGACGCAGTAACCGTTGCGCTTCTGCGATTCGCCGATAGCAGCGCCAACCAGACCGCCGCCGACAGCGCCGACTGCAGCGCCACCCCAGCTGTTGGTCACAGCGCCACCGATAACGGCGCCCGAAGCAGCACCGATTGCAGTGCCCTTTTCAGTGGATGTGCAGGATGCCAGCATTCCGACGAGAGCGCCGACGAGCAAAACTTTTTTCATGTCACTTTCCTTCCCTTGGTAACGTGCGGCTTCGCCGCTTTTAGATCCTGCCCATCAGCAGGAGGATGATGATAATCAGCACAACAAGGCCGAGACCGCCGGACGGACCATAACCCCAGTTCCGGCTGTGCCCCCAATTCGGCAGCGCGCCAATCAAAAGCAAAATCAGTACGATAAGTAGGATGGTTCCGAGCATAGGATTGTACTCCGCTGACCTACCGGCTCGACATGTCCGGTTGGGATTGCCGAGAAAACGTAGCATGGGAACTTTTGTTCCACTCACCACTAGCTTGCCCGTGGGGTGTGGTTAACGGGTTACACTTTGGCCATGCGTCGGAAAGCCGGGTAATGTTCGAAACAGATCGGGAACGCTCCGGAATCCGCAATCGTCGCCGATTCGTTCACGTTTGTTCGAACGAAACTGGCTTGCGTATCGTACACATGTTGATCCTGGAAATCGTGGTCTCGCCTTGTCGAGGACAACATATCGGCTTGCGTTTATCGTCGAGCATGGCCATCTGATACTGCGATTGCGTTTCCGTGGAGGATCGCATCGGCGGATAAGCAGGAACTGGCTTTGCATTCTCAGCCCATGATTCTCAGCGGCCGCGGCGTCACGGCCGTGCTAGGCCCCACCAATACCGGCAAGACCCATTATGCCATCGAGCGCATGGTTGCGCACGGTTCCGGCGTCATCGGTCTGCCCCTTCGCCTGCTTGCACGCGAGGTCTATACGCGTGTCGTGGAGAAAGTCGGCTATCACAATGTGGCGTTGATCACGGGTGAGGAAAAGATAACGCCGCATATGGCGCGCTTTTCCGTCTGCACCGTCGAAGCGATGCCGCGCGAGACAAAGGCCGCCTTCGTCGCCATCGACGAGGTACAGCTGGCCGGCGATCTCGAGCGCGGGCACATCTTCACCGACCGCATCCTGCATCTTCGCGGACGCGAGGAGACGTTGCTGCTGGGCGCCGGCACCATGCGGCCGATCCTCGAACGGCTGCTTCCCGGGATCACCGTGGTCGAACGGCCGCGTCTGTCGCAGTTGTTTTATGCCGGCCAGAAAAAGATCACCCGCCTGCCGCAGCGTTCCGCCATTGTCGCCTTCTCCGCTGAAGAGGTCTATGCGATCGCCGAACTGATCCGCCGCCAGCGCGGTGGTGCGGCCGTGGTGCTTGGCGCCTTGAGCCCGCGGACACGCAATGCACAGGTCGCTCTCTATCAGGAAGGCGATGTGGAATATCTGGTCGCAACCGATGCGATCGGCATGGGCCTCAATCTCGATGTGGATCACGTTGCCTTCGCTCAGGATCGCAAGTTCGACGGCTATCAGTTCCGCAACCTTAATCCGTCCGAACTGGCGCAGATTGCCGGGCGTGCCGGCCGCCATGTGCGCGACGGAACCTTCGGCGTGACCGGACAGGTCCAGCCTTTCGACGACGAACTGGTCGAGCGGATCGAGGGTCATCATTTCGAGCCGGTGAAAGTGCTGCAGTGGCGCACGAAAAGCGTCGACTATTCCTCGCTTGCCGCTTTGCGTGCCAGTCTCGACCGACCGCCGACCGTGGCAGGCCTTGCCCGCGCGCTTCCGGCAATCGATATCCAGGCGCTCGACTATCTTTCGCGCTACGCAGAAATCCGCGATACGGCGACAACGCCGGAGCGGGTCGAAAAACTGTGGGAGGCCTGCGCTCTGCCGGACTATCGGCGGATTGCCCCTGCGCAACACGCAGACCTCATTTCGACTCTTTTCTCGGATCTTGTGCGCTTCGGCACGGTGAACGAGCAATTCATGGCAGAACAGGTTCGCCGCGCCGACCGGACCGACGGAGAAATCGACACCCTGTCGGCCCGAATCGCGCAGATTCGTACCTGGACCTATGTTTCGAACCGCCCTGGCTGGCTTGCCGATCCGACACACTGGCAAGAAAAGACACGGGAAATCGAGGATAGGTTGTCGGACGCGTTACATGAACGGTTGACGAAACGCTTTGTTGATCGCAGGACATCTGTGCTCATGAAGCGCCTAAGAGAGAATGCGATGCTGGAAGCTGAAATCAGTGTGAATGGGGATGTCTTCGTCGAAGGCCATCATGTGGGGCAATTGGCTGGATTCCGATTCACGCCTATAGCCGGCACGGAGGGTCCAGATGCAAAGGCCGTCCAGGGTGCCGCGCAAAAGGCGCTTGCGCTGGAGTTCGAGGCACGCGCCGCGCGGCTTTATGCATCCGGCAACAACGACCTTGCTGTCGGCTCGGACGGTTCCGTGCGCTGGCTCGGCGAACCTGTCGGCCGGCTTGCGTCAAGCGACCATATCATGCGCCCGCGCCTGATCCTGCTTGCCGACGAGCAGTTGACCGGCAATGCCCGCGAACACGTCGTTGCGCGCATCGAGCGTTTCGTGAACCATCATATCGCGACCGTGCTGAAGCCGCTGGACGATCTGTCGCGCGCTGAAGACCTGCAGGGTCTCGCCAAGGGCCTGGCCTTCCAGCTGGTCGAAAACCTCGGCGTCATGTTCCGGCGCGATGTTGCCGAAGACGTGAAGACGCTCGATCAGGATGCGCGCGCTTCGATGCGCCGCTACGGCATCCGCTTCGGCGCCTACCATGTGTTCATGCCGGCGCTGCTGAAGCCTGCTCCGGCGGAGCTTATCACGCTTCTCTGGGCGCTGAAGAACGACGGCATCGACAAGCCGGGTTACGGCGATCTCATTCCGGCGCTTGCTGCCGGCCGCACATCGGTCGTCGCGGATCCTGCTTTCGAGCGTACCTTCTACAAGCTCGCCGGTTTCCGCTTCCTCGGCAAGCGTGCCGTTCGTATCGACATTCTCGAGCGTCTGGCCGATCTCATCCGTCCGCTGCTGCAGTGGAAGCCGGGCTCCAGCCCGCGTCCGGAAGGCGCCTATGACGGTCGCCGCTTCGTGACGACGACAGCCATGCTGTCGATCCTCGGCGCAACGCCTGACGATATGGAAGAAATTCTGAAAGGCCTCGGCTATCGCGCCGATGCCGTGAAGCCTGAAGAGGCGCAGGCATTCCTGGCTGGCCAGGAGCCAGCTGCGGCTGCCCCTGCCACGCCAACGGCTGCAGCAGACGAGGCCGCACCGACTGCCGAAGGCGATCAGGTCGAAGCAACCGAAGCTTCCGCTGAGGTTGCGGCGCCTGCCGAGGCTGCTGCTTCTGCAGAAGACGCTGCTCCTGCAGAAGACGCTGCAAGTGAAGAAGCTGCGGCGCCTGACGTCGCCGCGTCCATGGAAGCTGAAACCGTTGAGGCAACTGCAACGGCCGAGCCGGACGCTCAGGCCGAGACAGCCGCCTCGACTGAAGCTGCCGCTGCCGTCGAACCCGAAGAAGCAAAGCCTGTTCTCCTGTGGCGCCCGGGTGGCGGTCGCGAGAATAGCCAGCGCCAGGGTGGTCGGCCACAGCAGGGTGATCGCCGTGGTAACGGCCAGGGTCAGCGCAATGCCGGTGCTGCCTCAGCAGGCCGCACCCAGGAAGCCCGCCCCCAGGGCGAAGCCGCTCCCAAGGAAGGCCGCCGCGATGGTCGTCGGGATGGCGAGCGCCGTGACGGTGGTCGTCCGAACCGCGACAACAACAACCGTCGTCCTGAAAACCGGGGCGATCGTTCCGAGCGCGGAGATCGTAACGATCGTCCGGACCGTAACAAGGGACCACAGCCCGCTCGCTTTGAGGCCAAGCCACCGCGCAAGGAAAAGCCGATCGATCCGGATTCGCCCTTTGCCAAGCTTGCTGCTCTCAAGGAGCAGATGAAGAAGTAGGCGCATGGTTGAAAAAGAGCTGCATGCAGGTTCGCGACAGCGCATCGACAAGTGGCTCTTCTTCGCGCGCATGGCAAAGTCACGCTCCATCGCGCAGTCGCTGATCCAGTCCAACTGCATCCGCATAAACGGCGCGCTGGTTTCTCAACCGAGCTATCAGGTCAAGACCGGGGACCGCCTCGACATCAAGCTGGAACGGCGCGATGTCGTTCTGGTCGTCAAGTCCGGTGGTGATCGGCGGGGTCCATTCGAAGAGGCGCGGCTTCTCTACGAAGATCTGACGCCGCCTCCGGAGGAACGCCAGAAGTTGACGGCGTTCGAGCAGGCGCAACGCCTGCCGGGCTCCGGGCGTCCGACGAAGAAGGAAAGGCGGGAGACCGAACGCCTGTTTCCCGAAGCGGGCGAAAACTAGGTTTAGAAAATCCGCCCTCAAGACCCGGTTTTTACGCACGGTTTATTCTTGCGCAGTTGCAGCAAAGGCATTAGGTGACACTCGAAAAGCATGACTTCCTTGAGTGCTGAAGCCTGCCGGCTTTTCGCCTGCCGCACCTTTCGTCGGCAGCGTGCCGCAATCTGCGATATTCGGAGTTTCGCATGACATTCGTCGTGACAGACAATTGCATCCGCTGCAAATACACAGACTGTGTCGAAGTATGCCCGGTCGATTGCTTCTACGAAGGTGAGAACTTTCTGGTCATTCACCCGGACGAATGCATCGATTGTGGCGTCTGCGAGCCTGAATGTCCGGCTGAGGCCATCAAGCCTGACACGGAACCAGGTCTCGACAAGTGGCTGAAGGTGAACTCCGACTTCGCGCAGATCTGGCCGAACATCACCGTGAAGCGGGATCCGCTTCCGGAGGCCAAGGAAATGGACGGCGAAGAAGGCAAGTATGAAAAGTATTTCTCGGCAGAGCCAGGTTCCGGCGATTAAACCCGGATGGTGACGGTGCGCCCGTCACCCGCTCGAATCAGCTGTCTTTTGGTTGGGCACTGTCCGACTGTCACGCGGCTTGCAAGAATAAAAGCAAATTATTGATTTCCGCACTTTTTTGTGGTAGAGCTTACTCACTGTTCCACAAGGTGGCACTCGCGTGCCCGAAAAACATCACGAAAGAAACAGATCGCTCCCCGCGTTCCCCGTGACATTGCAACACTTTGATGTTGTCGTCGCCGTTTCGCGAGTTGGTCTGTTTTTGCGCGCGTTGTCGGATCAGTATGGAGTGACCCGACGGTTTCCCCCGTCTCATCCGGGCCTGACAGACCCGGTTTCCCCAGACCCGATAAAACGGGTGAGTCAAAGGGAGTTTGTGAATCGAATGACGACCCAACTGAAAAAGAATTCTCCCGCACGCCAGGGCTTTAGAACTGGTGAATCGATTGTTTATCCTGCGCATGGCGTCGGCACGATCACCTCTATCGAAGAACAGGAAGTCGCGGGCATGAAGCTCGAGCTTTTCGTGATCGATTTTGAAAAGGACAAAATGCGCCTGAAGGTTCCGGTCGCCAAGGCCTTGAGCATCGGCATGCGCAAGCTCTCCGAGACGGATTTCGTCGAACGTGCACTGAAGGTGGTCCAGGGCAAGGCCCGCGTGAAGCGCACGATGTGGTCGCGTCGCGCACAGGAATATGATGCCAAGATCAATTCCGGTGATCTGATTTCCATTGCAGAAGTGGTGCGCGATCTTTTCCGCGCCGAAAACCAGCCCGAGCAGTCTTATTCCGAGCGTCAGCTGTATGAAGCGGCGCTGGATCGCATGGCGCGCGAAATTGCCGCCGTCAACAAGATGTCCGATACGGAAGCTGTTCGCCTGATCGAGGTCAACCTTGCCAAGGGTCCCAAGCGCGGCAAGACAGTCGAGGAAGATGAAGCTCAGGAAGAAGAAGCAGCCTGATTTTGTCTCTGAAAGACAACACCAAAAACCCGGCCTAGTGCCGGGTTTTTTGTTGGAACCTTTACAACACAAGCGCGTTAACCCGCCGGAACGGCGAATTTAATGCTGCATCGTGCTGCGTGTTCTCCGTCCTAACCAATAGCGGGGCGATTGCCTAACCGGTCCAAGACCTCCGCGAGACACTTGAGGGACATCGGCAGAAATTCGCAAAAATCAAGGCTGGAATATCGGTAATCCCGCAATTCAGCGTTTTTTTTGGTTCTGCCCTTTGTCGATCACGGCACCACGGAGAACACTATGACAGCCATGTCCGCAGACCGCACAATGATCAAGATAGCGATGTCGGCTCCGTATCTCGCCCGCGAGGAAGAGCGTGATCTGGCAATCCGTTGGAAAGACCGCCAGGATCAGGGCGCTCGAAACCAGATTGCACTCGCCCACATGCGTCTCGTCATCGCGATGGCGTCGAAATTCCGTGGGTTCGGTCTACCCATGAGCGATCTCGTTCAGGAAGGTTATGTGGGATTGCTCGAGGCTGCGGCAAGGTTCGAACCGGCCCGCGATGTCCGCTTTTCCACATACGCCAGCTGGTGGATCCGTGCCTCCATGCAGGACTATATCCTGCGCAACTGGTCGATCGTTCGCGGTGGTACGAGTTCAGCCCAGAAGGCGCTGTTCTTCAATCTGCGCCGCCTGCGCGCAAAACTTGCCCGCGGCGACTCCAACCTCACGGCCCAGGCCATCCATGAGGAAATTGCCGTCGCACTCGGCGTCAGCGTTTCCGACGTGCAGACAATGGATGCCCGTCTCTCCGGCAATGACTCGTCGCTCCAGGCTCCAACGATTTCCGGTGATGCCGACAGTGGCGAACGCCTCGACATGCTGGCCAGCGGCGAACCACTGCCGGACGAACAGGTTTCGGGCATGATTGATGGCGAGCGTCGCCTGAAATGGCTGCAGGGTGCCCTCACCAAGCTCAACGACCGCGAAAAGATGATCATCCGCGCCCGCAGGCTGACGGATGACGGTGCGACGCTGGAAGCGCTGGGTGCCAAGCTCGGAATTTCCAAGGAGCGTGTGCGGCAGATCGAAAGCCGCGCGATCGAGAAGCTGAAGTCGGCACTCGTCACCGCAAATCCGCAGATGGCGCTTGTGTCCTAAACACACTGTGCCCGCGCCGCTCTGGCGGTCGCGACATCTCGATACGATGCTTTAAAGCGCGCAGGCCCTTGAAACGGCCTTCGCGCTTTGAAGCTTTTATACAAGCCTCATTCGGAAATGATTTTGACTTTTTGGCCCGGCGACAATGTCGCGCCGACCGGAATGGCGTTGATCAGCTTGAACAGGTCCAGCTTGCGGTCTGTGCCCATCATCCGGCTTGACAGCGATGCCATCGTATCCTGCGGCCCAACGCTTACGACGCGGACGCGGAGCGGCTTCAGCGACGCGATTTCAGGCTGTGTCATGCGGCGGAAGCTGTTGCGCAGGATTTGTGCGGTCGTGTCGAGTGCGGGACTGCCCTTCGGGACCGCCGTCAGGAACCGGAAGATCTGGTCGTTGACCTTGATCACGGTCACGTCGAAATCCCAGCGTTCGGCGGATGCGCGTGCGGTCGCGGCCGGCAGGCCGTTGACAGTCGTCTCGCGCACGGTTTCCGGCTGAAGCCCGGCCACCCAGCCGCTGGTCAGATAGTTGGGCAAGCTGCTGGTGTCGCCAGCGGCGACGCCGTCGAAACGGATCGCGGTTTCGCCAGGTCCTGTCGCGAGAACCGCTTCCACCTTGTTGTCGATGCGGAAGTCCGGCGGAACGTCGAAGCGTATTCCAAGGCCCCCGTGCAGGAAGGTCTGGCCGCGGACATAGCCCTCCTGTGGGCTGTCGCCATAGAGAAGACCATCGATGCCGGCGAGGAAATAGTCGCGACCCTTGTCGCCGACGCCTTCCTGGCCGAAATTGCGGGCGTGCCTGCGGGCCAGATCGACGCGTTGGGCGGAATTCGGGTGGCTGGACAGGAAGTCCAGGCTCTGGTCGCTGTCGGGATCGACCGCCGAGTAGCGCGCATAGGCCGCCATTGAATCGAGGAAGCGCGCAGCGGCGTAAGGGTCGTAGCCAGCTTCGCCCAGCATCCGCACACCGATCACGTCCGCCTGCAGTTCCTGCTGGCGGGAGAAGGCTGCCAGCCTCAGCTTGCCGCGGGCAAGCGCCTGCTTGCCAGCGATGTCGCTCGAGAGAACTTCGGCGACCACCCGGCTGGCGATTACTTCAGCTTCCTCGCGCCGCTGCCGTTCGATCCCGTGATTGGCGGTCACGTGGCCCATCTCGTGCGACAGCACGGCCGCAACTTCCGAAGCGTCGTTGGCGAGCGCCAGCAGTCCACGCGTGACGTAGAGATAGCCACCCGGCAGGGCGAAGGCATTGATCGCCGGGGAATTGAGGATAGTGATGCGGAAGGATTGCGTCGGATTTTCCGAAACGGCGGTCAGCGCACCGGCAATCCGGGCAACCAGCCGTTCGGTCTTTGCGTCACGATATTCGCCGCCGTAGCTTGCAACGATACGGGGATGCTCGCGTGCACCCATCTGCGCCCGCGGATCGTTCTTCTGCACTTCGTCGACGATCTGAGGCGAGTCTGATGGAGAAACGTTCGGCGTATAGGCTTGGTCGAACACGGACTGACAGCCTGCGAGTGCTGCACCTGCGAGCAACACGACGGCAAAGCGTCCCCAACGGCGCGATGCGCTGGTCTGCCCGGTCCTGCCGGGTGTCGCGTCCTCGCGTGTTTTGATCCGTGTCTTCTGCACCGTCAGTCCCGTTCACCTTCGCTTCGTACCGATTTTCGCATCGCATGCACAGATAAAAGAGATAGGTTCAGCCGGCGCGTTTGCAATTGACTTCTGATAAACCAAGGCGATGACATCGCCGCAAGACCAAATTGTGGCACTGCGATAACGTTGGTTTTCGCCTGTCTCTATTCGTGACGACGCTCCGTCGACTGGCCTCTAGCGGGCGTAAGGAATAGCCGTGTTTGCGGCGGAGTTCACGATCGTGCCATCGTCGACGGCGACCACCACATCGGCAAGCTTTTGAACCTCGGCGCGGTCGTGGCTGACGATCACCACCGTATTGCCGGTTTCGCGGTGCAGGTCCAGAAGCAGCGATGCCATCGAAGCCCTGAGTTCGGGATCAAGCGCCGCAAACGGCTCGTCCATCAGCAAAACGGGCCTCTTTCGCACCAGTACCCGCGCGAAGGCCGCGCGTTGCCGCTCGCCGCCGGACAGCGTTCCCGGTTTGCGCGTCTCGAAGCCGGCAAGCCCGACGCGGTCGAGTGAGTGCGATATTCTCATCCTGTCCTCACGCGAAAGCTTCAGGGACGGATCGACGCCGAGACCGATATTGGTGAGGAGGTCGAGATGGGCGAACAGATTGTTGTCCTGGAACACCAGCGAAATCGGCCGCTGAGACGGGTGCGCGTGGGTCACGTCCTCGCCCGCGATCAGGACGCGGCCGGACTCAGGTATCTCGAAGCCCGCGATGAGGTTCAGCAGTGTCGACTTGCCCGAACCCGAGGGGCCGGTCACGGCAGTAATCGCGCCGCCGGTCATGGCAATATCGAAGCTGAACCGTTTGCTGCCGAGTTGCAGCGCGATCTTTTCCAGGCGGATGCTGTCAGCCATCGTATTCCCTTCGGCGGCGAAGACTTCCGAGGATCGTCAGCGCCAGACATATCACGCCTAAAAGCAGGGCAAGCCCGTCGGCGTCGTTGGTTCGGTAGCTGGATAGTCGGCTGTAGACGAGCCAGGGCAGGGTCGTCAGTTCCGAGGAGCCGAACAGGGCCACGGCTCCGAGATCGCCGAGCGAGAGCGCCATGGCAAACGACAGTGCCGTCAGGACAGGGCCGATCAGGAAGGGCAGGTCGATCCGCCGCAATCGCGAAAGGCCTGATACGCCGAGGCTCGCGGCCAGCCGTGCCGTCTGCCGCCGATGATCCTCGATCGAGGGCTCCAGGACCCGCATCACGAAGGGCAGCGCCATCAGCATGTTGATCGCCGCGACCAGTGCCGGGGCAAACCGCGAGACATCGCCAAACGGGCGAAGCAGCAGGAACCAGCCTGTCCCGATCACCACCGGCGGCACCAGCAGCACCAGCGACGACGTCGCGCCGAGCATCGCCGCCAGTCCACGCGCCGGGATGCCGGGATGGCGGAGGTCTCTTATGGCAATGCGCGCATGGATGATCGCCAATGCAACGCTGACGGCCAGCAGCCCGGACAAGAGCGCGATCGACAGGCTTGTATAGGCCGCGTTGAGGAAGGCGGGGCTTGAGGCCAGCCGCCAGAGATCGGCCTTGATGCCGGCTAGGAAGATCGAGGCAAGCGGCAGGACGAGAAACAGGGTCGCAGCGAGGATGGTCGAGCCGTCCCACAGCCTTGCGCCCCATGTGCGTCCATCGAAGCGGCGGGTGGCGCGGCCGGCGGTCACATGTGTGCCGTCGGGGGCGGGGAGAAACGCGAGGGCGGCGAGGATCAGGCCGGTTACCGCAATCTGCAGCACCGCCAATCCGATGGCGCGGGGCGGATCGAAATCGAAGCGCAGCGACTGGTAGATCGCTACTTCCAGTGTCGTTGCCGCCGGCCCGCCACCGAGGATGAGGACCAGCGTGAAACTGGTGGCGCAGAGCATGAAGATCAGCCCGGCAATGCCTGGCACGACGCGGATCAGGGCCGGGCCTTCGATGAAACGGAAGATCGACAGGGGCTTCATGCCGAGGCTGGTGGACAGCAGCCAGTATTCGGCCGGCTGCCGCTCAAGCGCCACGAGAAACAGCCGGGCGGCCAGCGGCAGGTTGAAGAACACGTGGGCCAGAAGAATGCCGGTCAGGCCGTAAATGCTGATCGGTTGCTCCAGCCCCAATGTCGATAGGAGGCCGTTCACCGCGCCCTGGCGGCCCCAGATGCCGATCAGACCCAGCGCCCCGATCAGAACCGGCAGGCCCATCGGCAGCGCCATCAGCCGCACGATCCAGACGCGGCCGATGAAATGTGGCCGTCTCGCCAGTGACAGCGCTACGGGAAGGGCAAGGCATACGGAGAACAAGGTCGATAGCGCCGCCTGCCACAGCGTGAACTGCAGGATGCGGCCGGTATAGGCCGTGAACAATTGCCCCTGCGTTTCAGGGGCATCCCAGAGCAGCAGGGCCGAGACCGCGATGCCGACGAAAAGCGCGATCGCGCCGAGGCTCAGCACCCCGCCGGAAATCCCTCGTCTTCGCTCGGCAGCGGTCAGCAGCATACCCGATTCAGCCGATCAGTTCATGCTCATGGCGTTGAGCCATTCGTCGATCCATGCCTGGCGGTTCTTCGCGACTTCGTCAGATCCCATCAGGAATGTCTTTTCCGGCTTAACCAGCTTGCCGAAAGCGTCTGGCAGCGGTTGCGACGTCTTCGTCACCGGCATCATCCAGTTGGTGGTAGGGATCACATCCTGGAAGCCCTGCGACACCATGAACTTCAGGAAGTCACGGGCGAGATCCTTGTCACGGGCGCCCTTCAGCATGCCGGCCACTTCGATCTGAACGTAATGTCCCTCGGAAAAAGCAGCCGCCTGGTAACGGTTCTCGTTCTCCTCCACCATGTGGTAGGCAGGCGAGGTCGTATAGGACAGCACCATCGGCACTTCGCCCTTGGTAAACAGGCCGTAGGCTTCAGACCAGCCGGGGGTGACGGTCAGGATGCGGCCCTTCAGCTTTGCCCAGGCTTCCGGCGCCTTGTCGCCATAGACGGATTTCATCCACAAAAGCAGGCCGAGGCCGGGTGTCGAGGTGCGCGGATCTTCGATCGCGATCTTCTGCGACGGATCGCCTTCCACCAGTTCCTTCAGGCTCCTCGGCGGGTTCTTGATGGTCTTCGTGTCGTAGACGACGGCGAAATGGCCGTAGTCATAGGGCAGGAACGTATCGTCGGCGTAATTGCCGGGAACGCTGATGCCGCCATTCTCTGACGATGCCTGCAGTCCATGCGGTTCGAACAGGCCGGTGGCCTTGGCCTCCGAAATCAGGTTGGTGTCGAGCCCAAGCGCGATATCGGCCTTGGTCGTCTCACCCTCCAGCTTCAGCCGGGTCAGAAGTGCGACGCCATCGGCGACAGCCACGAATTCGACCTTGCAGGCGCAGGTCTTTTCGAAAGCGGCCTTCACCTTGGGGCCAGGGCCCCAGTCGGCGGTGAAGCTTTCATAGGTGTAGATGGTCAGCACCTTGTCTTCGGCCTTGGCGGCCGGCGACAGGATGATGGTGGCCGCAGCCACGGTGAGCGATAGCAAGAGTTTGCGCATCAACGCCTCCTTCAAAATCAATCTACAAGGGGAATAGGCGCTGAGCGTGAGCCGTCTAATCCCTCCGCCGGTGTTAGCCGGATCAGGTTCCGCGGGTTGGCTGAAAGCCTCTCAGCCGCACGTTACCGCGCAGCACCCCGTTAGAGCGGGAGTAGATGTAACGGTGAAGGAATTGTCTGGCAAGTGGTGTCGAACCCTGCCGTCTTGCGTTCAGGGCCAAAGGACCGAAAGGCATCGTGCGATAGCAGTCTCGATAGCAAGAAAGCCGCCCGGCGTGCCGGACGGCTTTCTTGCTAGTAGTTCTTTGACAACAAGGTTCAGGCGTTGAGCGCGTAGCCTGACTGGGAGTCGTTGCGGAATATCTTGAGGTCACGCGGCACGATCGCCATGCCGCCAAGACGGTTGGCGATGGCATAGTCGATTGTCTGCTCTACCACATGCGGCATCACGGGCTTGGTCAGAACGCCGAGCGATCCCTCGACGCCGTCTTTCACGTCTTCCGGATTGGCCGTCATGAAGATGACCGTCAGGCCGTATTCGGCAGCGAGTTCGCGCCCGATTTCCGGACCTGTGCGGCCATCGGCGAGATTGACGTCGACCAGCGCGATATCGGCGTATGCACCGAGCGACAGGGCGTGCTTGCGGGCGCTGGCAAAGCCTGCAACCTTGAGACCCATGCTCTCGACAGTCTCGGCAACATCAAGCGCGATCAGGAATTCGTCCTCAACGATCAGAACGCGCTGTTCCATTGCATCACTCGCCAGCCGACGACGCATCACATTAGTCAGCATTGGACATTCCTAACCGTTTTGTTTCCATCTGGTCGGCATGTCGGCATTCATACCGCACTACGCATTTCGACCACTTGATGGATGCCGAACGTCACCGGGGAATGTTTGTTCCGGCTCCCGACAAATAAAACGGTGGATGTTTATTTGTTAAGTATAGGAATTCTTTAACTATCCTTCAATCTGTTCTCTGAGCATCTCGAGTTCCAGCCATTCTTCTTCCATTTTGGCGACGCGATCGCGCAGTTTTGCCGTTTCTGCGGCGAGCTTTGAAAATGCCGACGGGTCTTTGGCAAAGAGTTTGGGATCGGCCATCTTGCGTTCGGACGTGGCGATGTCGTCCTGTGCCTTCGCCATTTCCTTGGGAAGGTTTTCGAGCGCGAATTTCTGCTTGAACGAAAGCTTGCCCTTTGCCTTAGTGACACCGGGCGCACTGCCTTCGGTCTTTGCCTTTTCCGCCTTATCGGCGCGGCGCTTTTCGTCGGCCATGCCTTTGCGCTGCTGCAGCATGTCGGTATAGCCGCCTGCATATTCGATCCAGCGTCCATCCGGCGCATCCGGGTCTACCGGAGCGATCGTCGAGGTCACGGTGCGGTCGAGAAAGTCGCGGTCATGGCTGACGAGAATGACGGTGCCGGCATATCCCGCAACGATTTCCTGCAAGAGGTCCAGCGTCTCGATGTCGAGGTCGTTGGTCGGTTCGTCGAGGATCAAAAGGTTCGATGGTTTTGCCAGCATGCGGGCCAGCATCAGCCTTGCGCGCTCTCCGCCGGAGAGGTTCTTGATCGGCGTGCGGATCTGTTCCGGCTGGAACAGGAAGTCTTTCATGTAGCCCGCCACATGCCGCTGTTCGCCGTTGACCAGCAGCGTTTCGCCGCGGCCGTCTGTCAAGTAATGGGACAGCGTGTCGGCGGGATCGAGGTCCTCGCGCTTCTGGTCGAGCGTGGCAATCTCGAGATTGGTGCCGAGCTTGATCCAGCCGCCGTCGGGGGCGAGCTGGCCCGTCAGCATCTTCAGCAGCGTCGTCTTGCCAGCACCATTCGGGCCGACCAGGCCGATCCGGTCGCCGCGATGGATGCGGATCGAGAATGGCGCGACGATCGGCTTGTCATAGGTCTTGGTGATGTTTTCCGCTTCCACCACCAGCTTGCCGGACTCGCGACCTTCGGCGACGGAGGCCTGAACGGAACCCTGCGGCCCCTTGTGGCCGCGGTAGTCGGCACGCATGGACTGCAGCTCGCCGACGCGGCGCATGTTGCGCTTGCGCCTTGCGGTCACGCCGTAGCGCATCCAGTGTTCTTCACGCTCAATCGCCTTGCCGAGCTTGTGCTGCTCGATCTCTTCCTCTTCGAGAACCTGATCGCGCCAGGCTTCGAAATGGCCGAAACCGCGCGACAGGCGGCGGGAGGTGCCGCGGTCGAGCCAGACTGTAGCGTTCGACACCTTTTCGAGAAAGCGACGGTCATGGCTGATGACGACCAGTGCGCTACGGGTCTTGCGCAGCTCGTCTTCCAGCCATTCGATGGTCGGCAGATCGAGATGGTTGGTCGGCTCATCCAGCATCAGGATATCAGGTTCCGGTGCCATGACGCGGACAAGTGCTGCACGTCGCGCCTCGCCACCGGAAAGCCTGACCGGGTCTTCCTCGCCTGTCAGGCCCAGATGCTCCAGCAGATAGGTGACGCGGTAGGGGTCGTCGCCCGGTCCAAGCCCCGCTTCCGCATAGGCCTGCACGGTTTTGAATCCAGCAAAATCCGGCGCCTGTTCGAGATAGCGGATCGTCGCATTGGGGTGCCGGAAAACCTCGCCGGACTGTGCTTCCACCATGCCGGCGGCGATCTTCATCAGCGTCGATTTGCCCGACCCGTTGCGGCCGACGAGAGAAATCCGGTCTCCCGGCTCCACCTGCAGGGCAGCTCCGTTGAGAAGCGGCGTGCCGCCGAAGGTTAGAACGATATCGTCGAGTTTCAGAATAGGCGGTGCCATGCGGCGTCTATGCTCCGGAAAAATCGTTTGGGCGGGCAAGGATCATCGCCTTGCCGTCACGTAAATGGAATTGGACCGGCCCTTCTGCAACGTTGGACACGGTGCGGGAGGAACCGAAGGGCAGCGCGTAATCCTTGAGAGGATAGCGCGCGCCGTGAATGTCGAGGCCTGCGAGGGCTGTGAAACCGATAACGGAAAACAACGCGCCCTTGGGCAGGTCGAGCGTCATCGTGCCGGTGAGAAAGGGCACAGCCTCTTCCTCGCCGGATGTCAGGAAAACGTCATGGCCGCGTTCGGCAAGGCTCATCGCATGCAAAAAATGCTGGAGCGCGTGGTCGGAGCGTTCTCCGCCCAGCGCGCCGATCAGGATCAGCCGCGTCGCGCCGCGTTCGATCGCTTCAGCCGTCGCAATCTCGCCGTCCGTCTCGTTCTTTTCCGGCGGATAGGTCCGGCGCTCGACATCGGGATAGCGCTCGATCAGGTCTGCGTCGGAGGAATCGAAATCGCCCACCCAGAGCTCCGGCATCACACCCAGCGCCTGCGCATGCCGCATGCCGCTGTCGGCCGCGATGAAGCGGCTTGCGGCAACTGCCTTTTGCAGTCGGTCTGTTACGGTGAGGTCACCGCCGAGCAGGATCGTGAAGGTCGAGTTGGCCATTGCCCATGCCCATATCCTAAAGCGGCTGGCAAGGGAAAGGCGCGTGTCGCACTGTTCGTGCGAAAGCGGTCATTTTTGCTCCCATTGACGGCGGGCGTGGCAAGGATTATTTGAAAAGTCGAAATTCCGTGGTGATTTGGCCGGCCGGCTTGCAGCCACGTAAAAAAAGTCGCTAAAGGGCCGCGAGAAGAGTTTCAAAAACTTCCCACGGGCCGGCTGCGATTCTTCGTGCCGGCTTTTTGTTTTTGGGTTGAAGAGATGCCGATCAAGATCCCCGATACGCTGCCTGCCTTCAATACGCTCGTTTCCGAGGGCGTGCGCGTGATGACCGAAACGATGGCGGTCAGGCAGGACATCCGGCCACTGCAGATCGGGCTTCTCAACCTCATGCCCAACAAGATCAAGACCGAAGTGCAGATGGCGCGCCTTGTCGGCGCTTCGCCGCTGCAGGTCGAGTTCTCGCTGGTTCGCATCGGCGGCCACAAGGCCAAGAACACATCGGAAGATCATCTCCTGTCGTTCTACGAGACGTGGGAAGAGGTGAAGCGCCGCAAGTTCGATGGTTTCATCATCACCGGCGCGCCGGTGGAAACCCTGCCCTACGAGGACGTCACATACTGGCAGGAGATGAAGGAAATCTTCGACTGGACCACCACCAACGTGCATTCCACCATGAATGTCTGCTGGGGGGCGATGGCCGCCATCTATCATTTCCACGGCGTTCCAAAGCACGGGCTGAAGGAAAAGGCATTCGGGGTCTATCGCCACCGCAACCTGTCGCCGGCGTCGGTCTATCTCAACGGTTTCTCCGACGATTTCCAGGTTCCGGTGTCGCGCTGGACGGAAGTTCGTCGGGAGGATGTTGAAAAGGCCGGCAACGATCTCGAGATCCTGATGGAATCGGACGAAATGGGCCTCTGCCTCGTGCATGAGCGGGCCGGCCGGCGGTTGTTCATGTTCAATCACGTGGAATACGATTCCACCTCGCTCGCCGACGAGTATTTCCGCGATGTCGATGCCGGCATACCGATCAAGATGCCGCACGACTATTTTCCGCACAACGACGATACGCTGGCTCCGCTCAACCGCTGGCGCGGTCATGCGCATCTGCTGTTTGGAAACTGGATTAACGAGATCTACCAGACGACGCCTTACGACCTCGAAAAAATCGGCACCGAGTGATCGAGACCGGTTTCTGCCCCGTCATCCTTGCTGGATGAGAGCCTGACGGATTTTTCGGCTGGCCTCGTTGCAGCTTTGACCGAAATCACGCAGTTTGCCGCAAACATTCGGGAGATGGGTTATGACGGGTCATGAATTCGAGATTTTCGGCACGACGAAGAGCGGCGAGGCGGTGCACCGGATCACGCTGTCGGGCGGCGGGCTGACAGCCCAGGTTCTCACCTGGGGTTCGGTTATCCAGGATCTGCGGCTTGCCGGCCACGAGCCGCCTCTGGTGCTGGGGTTCGACAATTTCGCAGACTATGAGGCCTACTCGCCCTATTTCGGCGCCACGCCTGGTCGCTGTGCCAATCGCATCGGCGATGGCCGCTTCTCAATCGACGGCACAGAATACCAGCTGGAACTCAACGAAGACGGCGTAACCCATCTGCACGGCGGATCCGACGGTATCGCCCGGCGCATTTGGTCGATCGTCGATCACGCGGAAGACCGAGTCGTGCTGCAGATCACCGACCCGGACGGACGCGCCGGATATCCCGGCAACTGCACCGTCACTGCGACCTACCAGCTGATGGAAGACGGGGTGCTTTCGGTGATCTACGACACGGTGACCGACCAGCCGACGCCCGCCAACGTCTGCCAGCACTCCTATTTCAATCTCGACGGTCGTCCCGACATTTTCGGCCACGACATGATGATCGCCGCGGCTGAGTTGACGGCGGTGGATGAAAGGATGGTGCCGACCGGCGTCCTGATGCCGCTTGCTGGCACCACGTTCGACCTGAGCGAGATGGGTCCGATCCAGCGCACCGGCGCCGATGGCGAACAGGTGAAGTTCGATCATAACTACTGCCTCTCGGAGGAGAGGACTGCCAAGCGCTCGGTCGCGCTTGCCCGCAGCCTGTATTCCGGCGTGCAGCTCGAAGTGCGCACCACGGAGCCGGGGATCCAGTTCTACGCGGGCTTCAAGCTCGCCTTGCCGGTGCCCGGCATGGAAGGCCGTCCCTACGCGCCTTACGCCGGCTTCTGCCTGGAAACCCAGGTCTGGCCCGATGCAATCAACCACGAGACTTTCCCCAATGCAGTGCTTCGCCCGGGCGAAACCCTGCGCCAGGAAACCGACTACGTGTTTTCGAAGAGCTGAGGCGATGAGGGCTGAGGCTGCCGAAAGGCGGCCTCAGTCTGGCTGCGAGGATGCAGGCAGCCAGCGAATGACGATAATAGACGAGGTACCCTACTGGGTACCAATACCGTTATTCGTTTTTTCGTCTGAAGGGAGAATTTGGAGCGGGCGAAGGGATTCGAACCCTCGACCCCAACCTTGGCAAGGTTGTGCTCTACCACTGAGCTACACCCGCTCATAAACCGTCGACCCGGTGGTAGTCTGGATCGTCGGTGCCGCTCGTTGCCGGCGACGGGCGGTATATGGCCCAGACTTTTTTTAAATGCAACAGGGAAATGACGATCTCGATGAAGAATTTTTCAGGCGCTTTGAAAGTCCCTGCGAAACAAGGGTTTGCGCCCAGGCGTGCATCTTGGCCGGTCGGAACAATCTGTCTATAGTCCGCCATCCTTACCCCGCCGGCCGGGGCCAACACCTCAAGAGCAGCCAAGATCGATCATGCCAAAAACTGCAGAAGACCTGTTCGCCTTTCTCGATAGCCTCGATATTGCCCACAAGACGAAAGCGCATGCACCGGTGTTTACGGTATCGGAATCAGCCAGTCTGCGTGACGAGGTCCCGGGCGGGCATACCAAGAACCTGTTCGTCAAAGACAAGAAGGACCAGTTCTTCGTCATCACGGTCGAAGAAAACGCCAGCGTCGATCTAAAGACCGTCCACAAGGTGATCGGTGCGTCCAGTCGCGTCTCGTTCGGCAATCCTGAAAAGATGCTGGAATTTCTCGGCGTCGTGCCGGGCTCCGTCACCGTGTTCGGCGCGCTGAACGACACGGATAACAACGTCACGTTCGTGCTCGACGAAGACCTCATGCGCGAAGAGGTGATCAATGGCCATCCACTCTCAAACGATGCGACGACGTCGATCGGTCGCGACGATCTTATCCGCTTTCTGGAGGCGACGGGCCATACGCCGCTTGTCTTGAAAGTGACGGGCTGACATACGATCTTTGCAATTCAGAGTAAGACATAATGCGCATCGGCCGTGTGCCGATTGGACTTTTTCCGGGAGAACACTTTCATGAGCGGCACGAACAATCCTTATGGTGGCTCCTATGGCGCCGGTAACTACGGCGGCCAAAACGCGACGGTGAACTTCGGTTCGACGCCTGCAGCGGCCCCAGCGCCCGCGGCTTCCTCTGCCCCTGCTGCTGCCGGTAGCTATATCTCGGACACGACAACCGCAGGCTTCGGCAAGGACGTGATCGAGGCATCGCGCAGCCAGCCGGTTCTCGTCGATTTCTGGGCGCCCTGGTGCGGTCCGTGCAAGCAGCTGACGCCCGTCATCGAAAAGGTCGTCAACGAAGCCCAGGGTCGCGTCAGGCTCGTCAAGATGAACATTGACGACCATCCCTCGATCGCGGGACAGCTCGGGATCCAGTCGATCCCGGCCGTGATCGCCTTTGCCGATGGCCGTCCGGTCGACGGGTTCATGGGTGCCATTCCGGAAAGCCAGATCCGCGAGTTCATCGAAAAGGTCGCAGGTCCAGAGGGCATGGACCAGGCGGCCGAGATCGAGGCGGTGCTCGGCGATGCGGAAACCCTGCTCGGACAGGACGATATCCAGGGTGCCGCACAGCTCTACGGCGCCGTGCTGCAGGCCGACCCGGAAAACCCCAAGGCTGCGGCCGGCATGATGCAGTGCCTGATCGGCATGGGCGAAACGGCCCGCGCCGGCGAGATGCTCGCCTCCCTGCCCGAAGAGATGGCTGCCGATCCCGCAATACAGGCGGTCGCCAAGAAGCTGGAGCAAATCGAGGAAGCCCGCAAGCTGGGTGACCCTATCGCACTCGAGCAGCAGCTTGCCGCCAACCCCGACGATCACGAGGCCCGCGTGAGCCTCGCCAAGATCCTCAACGTCCAGGGCGAACGCGAAAAGGCGGCCGATCACCTGCTGACCATCATGCGCAAGGACCGCACCTTCGACGACGATGGCGCGCGCCGCCAGCTGCTGCAATTCTTCGAGGTCTGGGGGCCGAAAGATCCAGCTACGATTTCCGGGCGCCGCCGCCTTTCGTCGATCCTGTTCTCCTGATTGTGTTGCCGATTGATCGCTAAGCCGGATCGCAGCCTTGCGTTCCGGCGACGATGCCCCACATTAGTTTTATAGGTTTGGCTGAACGGCCAGGTTTGGACAACGGCCAGATTCGGACAGACATTTTTGTCCGGTGAATGTGGTCTGGGAGGTATCGGACCAATGCATGTGGGAAACGCGCGCTATCTGAAGCGGGAGGATCTTCCGGAAACGATCCCGGTCTTTCCGCTGACTGGGGCTTTGCTCCTGCCGGGAGGCCAGCTTCCTCTCAATATCTTCGAGCCGCGTTATCTGTCCCTGTTCGATGCAGCGCTTGCGGGCGACAGGTTGATCGGTATCGTGCAGCCATCATTGATGGAACCGGACGAGCCGCTCGGCGGCGGGCGCTCGGCGCTGTCGTCGATCGGTTGCGCCGGCCGGATCACGTCCTTTGCCGAAACCGGCGATGGCCGCTACATCATTTCGCTCAGCGGGATCTGCCGCTTCAGGCTGCTCGATGAGATCGGTGGCGGCCATCCGTTCCGCAAATTCAGACACGCGCCGTTCCTGTCCGATCTGACCGACGAGGATGACGAAAAAGCCGTCAACCGGCCGGAACTGCTGCGGGTCTTCAAGGCCTATCTCGACGCCAACAAGCTGGAGGCGGACTGGGAAAGCATCGAGCGGGCCGGAAACCGGACGCTGGTGAATTCGCTGTCGATGATGTCGCCCTTCGGCCCTGCCGAGAAGCAGGCGCTTCTGGAGGCACCGGATCTGAAGAGCCGGGCTGATACGTTGATCGCAATCACCGAGATCCTGCTTGCGCAGGGATCCGGGACTGCGAACGTGCTGCAGTAAGGCAAAGACCGGTCATGGACGAAAAACTCAGCAAGGTGGACCCGAAACTGCTCGATCTTCTCGTCTGCCCGATGACCAAGGGCAGGCTGTCGCTCGATCGCGAAAACAACGAGCTCGTGTCGCAAGGCGCGCGGCTTGCCTATCCGATCCGCGACGGGATCCCGATCATGCTCATGTCGGAAGCCCGCAAGCTCGAGGACTAGCCTTCAGATCGAGCCGTGAGCAGCCTTCAGATTGATCGGCCGCTCAGCAGTTTCGGGTTATCCTTGACCGTCGTTCCGGCGGCCTGGCCGATGAAGAAATCCTTGATCTTCGGAAGCCGCTCCACGACGCCCAAGCCGAAATCGCGGGCGATACGGATTGGCGTGACGTCGTTGGAAAACAGCCGGTTCAGCACATCCGTCGTCACGCCCATCCGGAACGTATCGAAACGCCGCCACGACTGGTAGCGCTCGAGCACATTGAGCGAGCCGATGTCGAGGCCGAGGCGATCCGCCTCGACGATCGTCTCGGCAAGCGCTGCGACATCCTTGAAGCCGAGGTTGAGACCCTGGCCGGAGATCGGATGAATGCCGTGGGCGGCATCGCCGGCAAGCGCGAAGCGCGGTGCGACAAAGGCACGCGACAGGGTGAGGCTGAGCGGATAGGCCTTGCGACCGCCGACCAGCCGGATCTCGCCCAGCTTGTGGCCGAAGCGCCGCTGCAGCTCTTCCTCGAAGATCAAGTCGTCCGATGCCATCAGGCGCTCGGCGGCATCGGTGCGCTCCGTCCAGACCAGCGACGAGCGATTGTTGGTGAGCGGCAGGATGGCGAACGGGCCGGACGGCAGGAAATGCTCTTCCGCCACGCCTTCGTGGTCGCGTTCATGGGCAACCGTCGCGACGATGCCGGACTGGTCGTATGTCCAGTTGACAGTGCGGATACCGGCCATGTCGCGCAGCTTCGAGCGCACGCCGTCGCAGGCAACGAGAAGGCGGGTTTCCTCGGTCGAGCCATCGGAAAATTTCACGGTCGTATGCGTTGCGGTCGTCTCGAAGCCGGTGGCGGAAAGGCTGTGACGGATCGATACGCCGAGCCGTTCGGCGGCACCGCGCAGGGCGCGCACCATCGCGACGTTCGGCACCATATGGGCAAACGGCCTGCCTGCCTGGATCGTGCCGTCGAAGGTGAGAAAGACCGGGCGGACCGGATCGGATGTCCGGCTGTCGGTGACGATCATCCGGTTGATCGGCTGGGCGTGCGGCAATATTTCGTCCCAGGTGCCGAGGATGTCGAGCATCTGGCTGGCGGCCGCGATGATCGCGGAGGCTCGCTCGTCCTTTTCCCAGACACCGGCCGGTGCGGCCTCGACGACCTGGACCTCCAGATGCGGCGCCGCCTGCTTGACCGCGACCGCCGCCGCAAGGCCCACATAACCACCACCCACAACCAGCATGTCCAGCATTGCAAAACTCCCGAGCACGTCAAACACTTCGTGGCGTTTCCATTTGAGCTCGAAACGCTTAGCCTTAGATATAGATCATCAAGTGCCCGCTTCCTACCGCCGGAGTCCGTCTTAATGTCGAGTTCTTCTACCCCAATCGATCCCATCAGCGCACTGCTGACCGTACTCGACCTCGAAAAGCTGGAGGAGAACCTGTTTCGCGGCAGGACCGGCCCCGACACGGGATGGCAGAGAGTGTTCGGCGGACAGGTGATCGGCCAGGCGCTGGTTGCGGCACAGCGGACGGTCGCCAGCGATCGCTTCGTGCACTCGCTGCATGCCTATTTCCTGCGGCCTGGAGATCCGCTGGTGCCGATCATATACCAAGTGGAGCGTATCAGGGACGGGTCGAGCTTCACCACGCGACGGATTGTCGCCATCCAGCATGGTCATGCCATCTTTTCGATGTCCGCTTCGTTCCAGATCGAAGAAGGCGGTTACGACCATCAGATGTCGATGCCGCCCGTCGCCATGCCGGAAGAGCTGATGCCGGAAAGCGAATTCAAGCAGATGTTCCTGAAGCACGGCTCGGATGCCGTGCGCCGCTACTGGTCTCGCGAGCGTCCGATCGAGATGCGGCCGACGTCGCTTGCGCATTATCTGTCCAAGGAGAAGCTGGAGCCGCGCCAGGATATCTGGGTGAGGACCACCGGCCCGGTGCCGGACGACCGGGCGATCCAGGCAGCGCTGCTTGCCTATCTCTCCGACATGACGCTTCTCGATGCATCTCTCTATCCGCACGGCACCTCGATCTTCGATCCTACCATCCAGGCTGCGAGTATCGACCATGCGATGTGGTTCCACCGTCCGATCCGTTTCGACGACTGGCTGCTCTATTCGCAGGACAGTCCCAGCGCATCCGGCGCGCGCGGCATGACCCGCGGCGCAATCTACAGTCGATCCGGCGAGCTCGTCGCATCCGTCGCGCAAGAAGGTTTGATTCGTAAAAGAGCAAATGAATAATATTTGGGCATTTTGAGAAAACTGCACAAGTTTTCGCCGCAATTTGGCCGACGCGTTGCCCGTTATTTGGCGACGTTCTGAAAGGGTCATTCTTATCAATAGCTTAATATGGCTTCTCAAACTGGCATGACCCTTGAATGTGTCATGTCAGTCGCTGCTCTTGATCAGGCAGTGATCCAGGAGAATCGGCCCCGAGCCGAGCAACAAAGGATGGGAAGCCAGATGAAAATTGTAATGGCCATTATCAAGCCATTCAAGCTGGATGAGGTGCGCGAAGCCCTCACCGCTGTCGGTATCCAGGGCCTTACCGTGACCGAAGTAAAGGGCTACGGACGCCAGAAGGGACACACGGAAATCTACCGTGGGACGGAATATGCGGTCAGCTTCCTGCCGAAGCTGAAAATCGAGATCGCGGTTCCGACCGACCTCGTCGAAAAAGCCGTTGAAGCAATCGCCTCTTCCGCCAAGACCGGCCAGATCGGCGACGGCAAGATCTTTGTCTATTCGATCGAGCAGGCCGTGCGCATTCGCACCGGCGAAACCAATACTGAAGCGCTGTAAGAACGGCTGACAGGGGAGTCTTCAAGCTATGCAATTTACCAAATTTTCCACTCTCGGGCGCCTCGGTGCCGCGGCTGCGGCCTTCGCCGCGCCCGCCGTCGCCTTTGCGCAGGACGCTGCCGCACCGGCAGTCGCTGCCGCGGCTGCCGCCCCGGTTGCCGACAAGGGCGACACCGCGTTCATGTTCATCTGCACGCTTCTCGTGCTGTTCATGCTGATGCCGGGCATCGCCCTGTTTTACGGCGGCCTCGTCCGCACCAAGAACATGCTGTCGGTCCTGATGCAGTGCACCGTTGCCGGTGCCGCCATCATGATCATCTGGGTGACCTACGGCTATTCCTTTGCCTTCGGCGGCAGCACCTCCGCCTTCTGGGGTGGTACGGCGAAAATGTTCCTGTCGGGTGTCAACATGGACTCGACGGCTGCAACCTTCTCCGACGGCGTGGTCATTCCGGAATTCATCTTCGTGATGTTCCAGATGACCTTTGCGGCTCTGACGCCTGCACTGATCATTGGCGCCTTCGCCGAGCGCATCAAGTTCTCGGCTTCGATCCTGTTCTGCATCCTGTGGGTTACCTTCGTCTACTTCCCGATCGCCCACATGGTCTGGGACGCAAACGGCCTGATCTTCGGCTGGGGCGCGCTTGACTTTGCCGGCGGCACCGTCGTTCACATCAATGCAGGTCTTGCAGGTCTGATCGGTGCGATCATGGTCGGCAAGCGTACCGGCTACGGCAAGGACATGATGGCCCCGCATTCGATGACGCTGACGCTGGTCGGCGCTGCAATGCTCTGGGTCGGCTGGTTCGGCTTCAACGCAGGCTCCAACCTCGAAGCTTCGGGCGGCGCAATGCTCGCAACGGTCAACACCTTTGTTGCAACCGCTGCAGCCGTTCTCTCGTGGTGCGTTGTCGAAACCTTCACCCGCGGCAAGGCTTCGCTGCTCGGTGCTGTCTCGGGCATGATCGCCGGTCTCGTCGCCATCACGCCGGCTGCCGGCATTGCCGGTCCGATGGGCGCCATCGTCATGGGCCTGATCGTCTCGCCTCTGTGCTACTTCTTCGTTGCCGTCATCAAGAACAAGTTCGGCTATGACGACACGGCAGACGTGTTCGGCGTCCACGGCATCGGCGGCCTGTTCGGCGCTCTTGCCACGGGCATCTTCGCATCCGCCTCGCTCGGCGGTATCGGCTATGCCGAAGGCGTCACGATGGGCGGTCAGTTCATGACCCAGGTCTATGCCGTTCTCGTCACCATCGCGTGGTGCGGTATCGGCTCGCTGGTCATCTACAAGATCGTCGATCTCGTCGTCGGCCTGCGCGTCACCGTGGAAGCAGAACGCGAAGGTCTCGATCTCGCCTCGCACGGGGAAGCTGCCTACCACTCGTAGGAGGCTGCAACTGCCTCTCGAAGGCAGCGTCAATCTCTGATGGCCATCACTCAAGCCCGGGCCTTTGGTCCGGGCTTTTGCGTTTTGCCAAGCGAATTCCAGCCGATCAATCTTGGTTAAAGCCGCGTTAACCATCGCGGGGGTATTCTGCCTGGAATTGCGTGACCGGCCGAAACCTGCCGGTTCATGAAACAGGCGGTTTTTCAGGACGGCGGGCAGACAAGATGGGCAGAAGCAGTTCGGCGGCTATGGCAAATCGATCCACCCGCCTGGTACTCACAGCCTTTGTCTGGCGACAGGCGCTTGCGCTGACAGGCTTTGGCATTTTCACGCTGCTGGCGCTGGCGGTGGCAGCCCTTGCCACGTGGAATGTCGCAGATCCGAGTTTCTCCTACGCCACCGACAACCCGCCTGCCAATATCCTCGGCTTTTCGGGCGCAGCCTTCGCCGACCTGATGATGCAGTTCCTCGGACTTGCGAGCATCTTTGCGCTGCTTCCAATCCTTGCCCTGGCGCTCGCTCTGATTTCCGGGCGTCGTTACGACCGCATTCCGGCGCGGCTTGCAGCATGGGGCGGCGGTACGCTTCTCGCCTCGGCGACGCTCGGCTGCTTTCCTGCGCCGGCGACCTGGCCTATCCCGAACGGCATCGGCGGCGTCATTGGCGACATGATCCTGCGCTTTCCGGCTCTCTTCGTCGGCGCCTATCCGACCGGCATGGTCGCAACCGTGCTCGGCTGCATCTTTACCATTCCCTGCATCTGGCTGATGCTGTTTGCCTCAGGCTTTGTCGGCGAGGCCGTCGAGACGGAAAGCGATGACGACGATGCGCCCGTGGCTGCCGTCTCCGCGCGCAACCGTCAGGATGAGGACGATGACGGCGACGACAATGGCCTCTTCGGGGGCTTCCTGGCGTTCGGCGCACTGGCCCATTACTGGTATATCGCTCAGGCGCGCCTGCGGCGGCTGACTGGCGCAAAGCCCCGCGCCCGTGTCGGTTTCGACCAGCCCTATGATTTCAACGACGACGAATTCGGCACCCTGAACGAGCCGGTCCGTGCCAAACAGGCCTCTGCCGGTGGCAGAAGCCGGATGGAGCCGTCGCTCGATGGCGCACCGGAGCGGGTCCTGTCGCCACGCCGGATCGTATCTGCGCCGCCGATGCCCTCCAATGACGCGGATGACGACGATGATTCGTCGCTCGATACGGCAGACAATCCACGTCGCCCGGCCGGGATCCTTGCCGACCACGATGAGGATTTCGCGGCCGCGCGCGGGTCGAAATCTGCTGGCAACGGCTCTCCGCGCGTCGTCCCGGCGGCACCGCCTCCCAAGCCCAGCGCCCGCGTCGGTCGCGATGCGCAGGGCTCGTTCATCTCTGCCGACGGGTTCCAACTGCCCTCCGTGCACCTGCTTGCCGAACCAAAGGCGATTGCCCGCGATGCTTCGCTGTCGGCTGACGCGCTGGAGCAGAACGCCCGCATGCTGGAAGGCGTGCTGGAGGATTTCGGCGTCAAGGGCGAGATCATCCACGTCCGCCCGGGCCCTGTCGTGACACTCTACGAACTGGAACCTGCGCCGGGCATCAAGTCGTCCCGCGTGATCGGACTTGCCGACGATATCGCCCGCTCCATGAGCGCCATTGCTGCCCGTGTCGCGGTCGTTCCCGGCCGCAACGCGATCGGGATCGAGCTGCCGAACCGAATTCGCGAAACCGTCTATCTGCGCGAAATGATCGGCTCGAAGGATTTCGAAACCAGCAAGGCAAAGCTTGCCATGGCACTCGGCAAGACGATCGGGGGCGAGCCTGTTGTCGCCGATCTTGCCAAGATGCCGCATCTTCTCGTGGCCGGTACCACCGGTTCGGGTAAGTCGGTTGCGATCAACACGATGATCCTCTCGCTTCTCTATCGTTACACGCCGGAGAAGTGCCGCCTGATCATGATCGACCCCAAGATGCTTGAGCTTTCCGTCTATGACGGGATCCCACATCTCCTGTCTCCCGTCGTCACCGATCCGAAGAAGGCCGTTGTCGCGCTCAAATGGACCGTCCGCGAGATGGAAGAGCGCTACAAGAAAATGTCGAAGATCGGCGTGCGCAATATCGACGGGTTCAACTCGCGCGTCGAGCAGGCGATGGAGCGCGGCGAGGTTCTGACCCGTACCGTCCAGACCGGTTTCGATCGCCAGACCGGCGAGGCGGTTTACGAGACGGAAGAGTTCGACCTGCAGCCGATCCCCTATATCGTCGTCATCATCGACGAAATGGCCGACCTGATGATGGTGGCCGGCAAGGATATCGAAGGCGCTGTCCAGCGTCTGGCGCAGATGGCGCGTGCGGCCGGCATCCATGTGATCATGGCGACGCAGCGCCCCTCGGTCGATGTCATCACCGGCACGATCAAGGCCAACTTCCCGACCCGTATCTCCTTCCAGGTGACGTCGAAGATCGACAGCCGCACCATTCTCGGCGAGCAGGGTGCCGAACAGCTGCTGGGCCAGGGCGATATGCTCTATATGGCGGGCGGCGGTAGAATTCAGCGTGTCCACGGGCCTTTCGTCTCCGATACCGAGGTCGAAGAGATCGTCGCCTACTTGAAAACTCAAGGGTCGCCCCAATATCTCGAAGCTATCACGGCTGATGACGACGAGGATGGCGAGGGCGCAGGACCTGCCGGCACTTCCAACCTCTCCGACTCGGACGATCCTTACGACCAGGCGGTGGCGGTTGTGCTCAAAGACGGCAAGGCCTCCACATCCTACATCCAGCGCCGTCTCGGCATCGGCTACAACCGTGCGGCATCGCTGATCGAGCGGATGGAGCAGGAGGGCCTGATCGGCCCGGCCAACCATGCCGGAAAGCGCGAGATCCTCGTGCCGACCGAAGCGGATGTGCTGGATCGGTAAGGCCGGTAAAGCGGTCTTCAGGGGTTCGTGATCCGGCGCAAGCGGCCATCAAGACGCCGTGTTTCCACAACAGAAACACGGAAGGAGACCAGAATGACAGAACAAAAGACCACTCTTTCCAAAAGCATGACCGGACTTCTCGGCCGTCGCCAGTTCTCGCTCGGCCTTGCCGGCGGTGTTGCCGGGCTGCTGGTTGCGGGAGCGGCCAAGCCCGTTCTGGCGCAGGCCGCAGCCGGTGCCTCGGCTCAGCGGATCGCCGACCATTTCTCGTCGGTGAAGACGATGATGGGCGAGTTCGTTCAGTTCGGGCCACGCGGCGAACAGACCGGCGGCAAGTTCTTTATCGAGCGCCCCGGCAAGCTGCGCTTCAACTTCGAGGATCCGTCGCCGCTGCGCGTGATTGCCGATGGCCGCAACGTGGTCGTGGGCAACGTCAAGCTCAAGACCTGGGATATCTACCCGCTGTCGAAGACGCCGCTCAGCCTGCTCTTGTCCGAGCGCATCGATTTGACATCCGCGACCGTGCGCAGCGTGCGGGAAGAAACCGACCTCACGACGATCGTGCTCGGCAACAAGTCGATCTTCGGCGATTCGACCATCACCATGATGTTCGACACCAAGACATTCGACCTTCGCCAGTGGACGATCACCGACGCCCAGAACAAGGATACGTCCGTGATGGTCTATAACGTCCGCAACGGCGTGGCGATGGACGAGAGAGTGTTCACCATCCCCTACGATCAGGTGAAGTAAGACATATCGACTAGGACGGATCGCTTTTGGAGGGCTGCGGAAACGCGGCCCTTTTTGCTTTTACTGCTATCCGAAATTGCCTAGAGGTGATGCCCATCAGCGAGGGCAGGCATGACATTCTCCATCACCACCTGGAACATCAACTCGGTCCGGCTTCGCATGCCGATCGTGCAGCAGTTCATTACCCGCAACCAGCCGGACATTCTCTGCCTGCAGGAGATCAAGTGCCAGGAGCCTGAGTTTCCCTACCAGCCGCTGAGAGACCTCGGCTACGAGCATATCATCGTGCATGGCCAGAAGGGCTATCACGGCGTCGCCATCGCCTCGAGGATCCCGCTGTCGGAAGATCACCGCCAGAACTACTGCAATGTCGGCGATGCCCGGCACATCTCGGCGCTTTTCGGGACGGGTTCCCGGCGTATCCGGGTGCATAATTTCTACGTGCCTGCAGGAGGCGACGAGCCGGACCGGACGATCAATCCGAAATTCGGTCACAAGCTGGATTTTGTCGAAGAGATGAAGGTTTTGCAGGCCGATGCGACGCCCGGCATTTCGTCGATTCTCGTCGGCGATCTGAATATCGCACCGCTGGAGCACGATGTCTGGTCGCACAAGCAGCTTTTAAAGATCGTCAGTCACACGCCGGTCGAGACTGAGGGCATGAAGGAGATCATCTCCAAGGGCGGCTGGCTCGATCTGATGCGCCAGTACACGCCGGAGCCGGAAAAGATCTATACCTGGTGGAGCTACCGCGCCAAGGACTGGGAAGCCGCCAACAAGGGCCGCCGTCTCGATCATATCTGGTCATCGCCGGACCTTGGCCCGTTTCTCGACCGGATCGAGGTGCTGAAGGAAGCCCGAGGCTGGACCCAGCCATCGGACCACGTTCCGGTGACGGCAGTGTTCAAGTTCTAAGGAGCAGTCGTCTCAGCGGAACCGGTGCTGCATGGCGAGTGCTGCCTTGGCGAGGTTGACGATGTTGTCGCGGATCCGGTTTTCGATCAACCGCCCGACCTGAGGGTATTCTTCCAGCAGGCGTTCGAACAGCGAGCGGCCGATCCTGAGCGTTTCGGAATCCTCGGCGGCGATTGCCGTGAACTTGCGCTCGACCATGGTCACCAGCGCGAGCTCGGATAGAAGCGTGCCGGCCCCGACCGTCTTGTCGAGACGAACGGTGCCGTCGCGGGTGGTCGAGTAGAGGTCGAAACTACCTCTGCAGATGATGAAGGCGGATTCGGCGGGCGAGCGTTCGCGGAAAAGCTCCTGGCCTGTCGATGTCGAACGCCGTTCGGCACCGAACGCGATCAGCCGCAGCTGGTCGCTATCCAGTTCCCTGAAAAGCGGCACCTGCGACAGAAGCCGGATATCGTCGGACAGTGCCATTTTACGGGTTTGCGGTCTTCGGGGTTAAGGAACGATCTTGTATCCACCGTTTTCCGTCACCAGAATCTCAGCATTCGAGGGGTCGCGCTCGATCTTCTGTCTCAGACGATAGACATGGGTTTCCAGTGTATGCGTTGTAACGCCGGAATTATAGCCCCATACTTCTTCCAGAAGAATATCGCGTGTGACGACCTTCAGCCCTGCGCGATAGAGATAGCGGATGATCGCCGCTTCCTTTTCGGTCAGACGGATCTTCTTGCCATCGTCCGTGGTCAGAAGCTTCTGGCTCGGCTTGAACAGGTAGGGGCCGACGGTGAACGTGGCGTCCTCGCTCTGTTCGTACTGGCGAAGCTGGGCGCGGATACGCGCAAGCAGAACCGCAAAGCGGAACGGCTTCGTCACATAATCGTTGGCGCCGGCTTCGAGGCCGAGGATCGTGTCGGAATCGGTGTCGTGGCCGGTCAGCATGATGATCGGGGCCTTGAAGCCGTTCTTGCGCAGAACCTTGACCGCCTCGCGGCCGTCCATATCCGGCAAGCCGACATCCATGATCAGCAGATCGACCTGGGTCGCCTTGGCGGTATTGACCGCCTTGGTTGCATTGGCTTCCTGCAGGATCGAGAATTCGTCGTAGAAGCCGAGCTGCTCCACAAGGGTCTCGCGCAGATCATCGTCGTCATCGACCAGCAGTATCGTTCTCGCCATGCAGTTCTTGCCTTCCGTAGCGCCTATTGCGTTTGTAAGACGTATCTAGGGATCTTCGATGTAAAACCCAACCCGCTATGAATTCAAACGAAATCATATTCAAAGCAAAACCTTGTGAGTGAAATGCATCGTTTTCTCGAGAAAGATCACAAAACCGGACCCGTCGTCGTGGTTCGTACCGCGCCGCGTGACCGCCGGCGTGCCATCGTGACATGCAGCGGGATCACCGTCCAGGCAGCGCTGGGGCGATCCGGGACGACGGCGTTCAAGCGGGAAGGCGACGGGGGAACGCCGATTGCCGCGATGCGGATCATCAGCGGCTTCATCCGCGGCGACCGTCTTTCGGTGCCGGCCACGCGGCTTCCGCTTCGCCGCATCGGCCGCGACATGCTCTGGTGCGACGAGCCGAAGCACCCGGCCTACAACCGCCTGGTGAAGGCCCCGTTCAAACCCTCTCACGAGGAGATGCAACGGGCAGACGAACTCTACGATATCTGCCTCGTGCTCGACTGGAACATCACCTCGCGCAAGCGCCACGGCGGCTCGGCCATCTTCTTCCACCTGATCCGCCCGGGTTACAAGCCCACCGCCGGCTGCGTCGCGGTTCACCCGCGCGACATGAAGCGGCTGCTGCCGTTTCTGCGCAAGGGGACGCTTGTGCGGGTGCTGGGGTGAGGGTGCTGGGATAGGCTACCGGCCGATGGCAATCGCACCGGCCGCCACGATGAGCCCGGCCACGATGCGCTTCGGTGTGAGTGTCTCGCCGAGGAACAGCCTGCCGATGATCATCGCGAAGACCACGCTCGTTTCGCGGATTGCGGTGATGGGACCGGCAGGTCCCATGGAGTAGGCGATGATGACGACGCCATAGGCGATCAGCACGAAGATGCCGGCCAGCAGGGCCTTGCGGGTTTCCCGCTCGCGGATGTCCAGGCGCAAGCGGCCCCGCATCAGCGTATACGCGACAATCAGAAGCACGCCATAGGTGAACAGCACCCAGGCGGCATAGGCACCCGGATCGGCCAGATAGCGTACGCCGATGGAATCAACCGTCGCGTAGGTGGCGATGATTAGGCCGGTCAGCAGCGCCCACAAAATGGACGTGGTCGGCGCGCGCTGGCTGCCGGTCGAGAGGCTCATGATGCCAGCCGCTACCAGGATGACGCCGAGAATCTGGGAAGAGGTGAGCGTTTGTCCCATCATCAGGAAGCCGCCGAGTGACACCAGAAGCGGCACGGAGCCGCGCACGATCGGGTAGACCTGTCCGAGGTCGCCCAGCCGGTAGGCGAAGACGAGGAAGATGCTGTAGGCCACCTGCAGCATCGATGAGGCGAGGATAAACCCGAGGCCTGCGGCCGTCGGCCATGGAAACCACAGCATGACCGGGAGAGCGGCGAGAATGCCCGTGATGCCCATCACGGTGATCGACCATAGCCTGTCGGCGCCCGAGCGCAGGAATGCATTCCAGCTGGCATGCATGACGGCGGCTGTAAGCGCCAGCGCGATGACGGTCGGGCTCATTGCTTGGCGATCCTTCCGGCCCGCGGCAAAAGACGGAGCGGGCAGACAGGCATTGCCGTACCGATCTCCTTAAAAATCTACCGTATTGGCGCGTCCCGAAAGGTCAAACGTGTTTTCCTGAACCGGCTGTGAGCGCTGCTCATCGCAGCAAAAAGCCGCCGGATGCTTTCACATCCAGCGGCTTCGCTTGTCTGGCATGAAGAGCCTTCAGCCTATTTCCAGTCGCGGATATCCACGAAGCGACCGGCGACGGCGGCAGCTGCTGCCATGGCCGGTGAGACCAGGTGGGTGCGGCCCTTGGAGCCCTGACGGCCCTCGAAATTGCGGTTCGAGGTCGAAGCGCAGCGTTCATAGGGGTTGAGGCGATCGTCGTTCATGGCAAGGCACATGGAGCAGCCCGGCTCGCGCCAATCGAAACCGGCATTCTTGAAGATCCGGTCGAGACCTTCGGCTTCCGCCTGTTCCTTGACGAGGCCGGAGCCCGGAACGACCATGGCCGAGACAGTGGGCGCCACGGTCTTGCCTTCGACCATCTTTGCCGCAGCGCGCAGATCCTCGATGCGTCCGTTGGTGCAGGAGCCGATGAAGACGCGATCGATGGTGATGTCGGTCATCTTCGTGCCCGGCGTCAGGCCCATATACTCGAGTGCGCGCCATTTGGAGGTGCGCTTGTTCTCGTCCTTGATCTGGTCCGGATCCGGCACCGTGCCTTCGATCGTGGTCACGTCCTCGGGCGAGGAGCCCCAGGAAACGATCGGGGGCAGGGCGGCTGCGTCCAGCACCACGACCTTGTCGTAATGGGCGCCTTCGTCCGTGTGCAGCGTCTTCCAGTAGTCGACGGCCATATCCCAGGCGGTGCCCTTCGGCGCGCGCGGCTTGCCCTTGATATACTCGAACGTCGTCTCGTCAGGAGCGATCAGGCCGGCACGAGCGCCACCTTCGATCGTCATGTTGCAGACGGTCATGCGGCCTTCCATGGAGAGCGACCGGATCGCCTCGCCGGCGAACTCGATGACGTGTCCGGTGCCGCCGGCCGTGCCGATCTCGCCGATAATCGACAGGATGACGTCCTTTGCCGTGACGCCGGCGGGCAGTTTGCCGTCGACGCGGACCAGCATGTTCTTTGCTTTTGTCTGCAGCAGCGTCTGGGTGGCCAGAACGTGCTCCACTTCCGATGTGCCGATCCCGTGCGCCAGCGAACCGAAGGCGCCGTGCGTCGAGGTATGGCTGTCACCGCAGACGATCGTCATGCCCGGCAGGGTAAAACCCTGTTCCGGCCCGACGATATGGACGATACCCTGGCGGACATCGCTTTCGGAAAAGTATTCGACGCCGAAATCCCTGGCGTTTTCCGCCAGCGCCTCGACCTGGATGCGGCTCTCCTCGTTCTTGATCCCGAGGTGACGGTCAGGCGAGGTCGGCACGTTGTGGTCGACGACGGCGAGCGTGCGCTGTGGCGAGCGCACCTTGCGTCCGGCAAGGCGCAGGCCCTCGAAGGCCTGCGGGCTCGTCACCTCATGCACCAGGTGACGGTCGATATAGAGAAGACAGGTATCGTTTTCATCGCGGGAGACGACGTGGTCGTCCCAGATCTTGTCATACAAAGTACGAGGTGCGCTCATGGCTGCGGTCCAATAAGATTGAGAATGGGTGGGGAAATAGAGGCGGCATCTTAGGCCGCGCCGGACATGTCTGCCCGGTCAGCTAAGTCGGCTGCATAGAGCGCCGGATACGCGCGCAAAAAAGCGTGACGGCAGACGCTTGTGGTCCTGCAGCACGATCATGCGGTTCGCGAGACATCCGAATTTCGATCCCATGGCAAAGGGTGTAGCAGTTTTTTGAATTCTCGGCAATTGCCTCCAGAAAACGTACATGCGAGAACGCTACTAAAGGATCCCCCTTATCGGGGGTCGGTCTGCAGCGCCTCCCGGGCCTGAAAGAGGAGACGAGAATGGCTTTGCCAGCCCAGCTTCCCGACAACGAGGCTGAACGCCTGCTCTCTGTGCGGGCCCTGATTTCCGCCGACGGACCCTCCACGCCGGAGCTCGAGGCGCTGGTGAAGCTTGCCAAGGATGTGTTCACGACGCCTTATGCGGCCGTCAACATCGTCGACGCCGATTGGCATCGGGTGGCCTGCCAAGTTGGCATTCGAACGAGCGAATGCCCGCGCGACATTTCGATCTGCTCCCGTGTCGTGTTCGACAACGAGGTCGTGGTGGTTCCCGATCTTGCCCGGCATCCGGAACTGCGCGATCTTCCTTATGTGCTGGGCGAGCCGGGTTTCAGGTCCTATGCCGGTGCGCCGGTCGCGCTGGAGCCGGGTCTTCCTGTTGGTGCCTTCTGCCTTCTCGATACGGAGCCGCGCGAATTCAGCGACCGGGAGATTGCCAATCTCATGCATTTCGCCGAGGTGGCGAGCGGTCTTTTGCGGCTGCAGAAGGCAAATCATGTGATGGGTTTTGCCGAGGAAAAGCTGCGGCTGGCCGCAATCACCGATCCGATGACCGGGTTCTACAATCGCGCGGCGCTGGTCTCGATCGTCGACGGCATGCTGGCCGATGCATTTTCGGCGCAGCAGACGGTCGGCATTCTCTACATGGATATGGACGGGTTCAAGACGATCAACGACACGCTCGGCCATCCCGCGGGCGATGAAGTGCTGAAGCAGGCGGCGCAACGCATTACCGAATGCCTCGGTGTCCAGGAAATTGCCGTCCGGATGGGTGGCGACGAGTTCGCCGTCTTTGTTCCGAACCTTGCCAATGCCGATGCGCTGGCCGGTCTTTCGGAACGCCTCGTGAAACGGTTCCGCAGCCCGTTTGCCGTGGGCAGGCATATCGTCAATGCACGTCTGAGCGTGGGTGCTGCCCTCGCACCGCATGCAGGGTCGGATCGCCTCAGCCTTTTGCAGGCCGTGGACGAAGCGCTGTACGAGGCGAAGGCCTCCGGCCGCGACAGGTTCGTCCTCAGGTCCTCCTGACGGCGGCGAATGCGGGCGATGCCTTCTATCGACGGCTTGCCTTTCTGATCCCCTGTTCCCGCATCCTCTTTTCGACTTGCCGCAAGGCAATCGACAAGCCGATCGTCAGGATCAGGTAGATATAGGCGACGATCGAATAGGTTTCGAAAAACCGGAACGAGCCGGACGCATAGATCTTGCCGGCCTGGCTGATATCGGCCACGCCGAGAACCGAAACGAGAGAACTGTCCTTCACCATGGCAACGAAGTCGTTCGAGAGGGGTGGGAAGATCACCCGTATCGCCTGCGGGAATACGACAAGGCGAAAGCGCTGACCCCGCGTCAGCCCGAGCGCCATGGCCGCTTCGACCTGGCCGCGATCGATGGACTGGAAACCGGCGCGAAAGATCTCGGCGATAAAGGCCGAATAGCCGATCGTCAGCGCAATGATCGCTCGCCACATCAGCGACAGATCGCGGACCTGCATCGGCTCCAGCCAGCCGCCGTCGACCAATGGCGTGATCAGGACATTGTAAAAACCGACGATCGCCGGTGCGCCAGCAAAGGCAATGTAGAATAAAAGCACCAGGATCGGGATGCCGCGCACGACTTCCACATAGAAGCGCGCCGCTTGCCGGAGGGCCAGGCGATCGGAAAGGCCCGCAAGGGCGATGGCCAGCCCCAGAGCGGTGGCAAGCACGAAGGCCGTGACCGTCACGAACACCGTCACCCAGATGCCGCGCGAGACGGTGGCGAAAACCTGGGCATAGAGATCGTTGACGACGATCACGGCTGCGAGCGCGAGGCCTATGACGACGACGGCTGCGAGCCACCACGGACGATCACCATCGCCGCCCGATGTCGGCAGGGTCTGAAAGGTCATCAGGTTTCGACCCTGTCCGCGAAGCCTGCCATCCTGATGGTCACTGGCCCATCTTGTAGTCGAGGAACCACTTTTTGTTCAGGGCATCCAGCGTGCCGTCGGCTTTCAGCGCGGCGATCGCGGCGTTGACGGGCGCTGCGAGATCCGATCCCTTCTTGAAGATGAAGCCGAAATCTTCGGCTCCGAGCGGGCCGCCGATCACCTTCAACCCGCCGTTCGACGCGTCGACATAGCCTTTGGCCGCGACGCTGTCGGTCAGCACGAGATCGACGTCGCCGCCTTTCAACGCCTGCACGGTTGCGCCAAAGGTCTCGAACAGCTTGATGCGCGGGTTCTGCTCGTTGCCGTCGAGGATGCTGTAGACCGACGTGTAGAACGGCGATGTGCCCGGCTGGGCGCCGATCAGCGCGCCGTCCACGGCCGCAAAGGCCTTTTCGTCCGCAAAGCGGGTCTCGTCGCCGCGCACCAGCATGAACTGTTCGGAGCGCAGGTAGGGATCGGAGAAATCGACCTGCGCCTTGCGTTCATCCTTGATGGTGATCCCGGTCATGCCGATGTCGTACTGGCCATCGGACACGGCCTGGATCATCGCGTCCCAGCTGACATTCTGGTACTCGACCTTGAAGTTTAGCCGCTTGGCGATCTCGTTCATCGCATCATACTCCCAGCCGATCGCCTTGCCCGTCTTCGGATCGACGAACTGCAGGGGTGGGTAGGCGTTTTCGGTAACCACGACAACAGACCGGCCCTTCAGGTCCGGCAGGTTTTGCGCGAAGGCGCAGACCGGGGCCAGGCTTGCAACTGCGAGGGCGGCAATGACAAAACGTCTTTTCAGCATGGGGCGATCCTCAAGAGAAATATCTCAGCCAAATCTCACCAATTTCTGCGGGAAGACAAGCACAACCATTCCTTCAGACGAAGATCGCTGGGTTTGGCTTTGCAGACGCAACTGCATGGGATCGATATCAATGCCCGAGGGCAATCGCAGGCAATAAAAAAGGCGGCCAACCGGCCGCCTTTTCTCATCCCATGAAGGGAAATCTTATTCAGCAGATGCTGCTTCTGCAGCCTTTGCTTCTTCCGCAGCCTTCGCTTCAGCGGCTTCTGCTGCTGCCTTGTCGGCGGCGAGAGCCTGTGCTGCTGCGATCTTTTCAGCTTCGATGCGTGCCTTTTCTTCGACAACTGCAGCGCGCTCGGCTTCGTTCAGCTTGCGTGCACGCGTGCCGGTGTTCTCGACGATACGAGCCGACTTGCCGCGACGATCGCGCAGGTAGTACAGCTTGGCGCGACGGACGCGACCGCGGCGAACGATTTCGACGCCTTCGACGAGCGGCGAGTAGACCGGGAATACGCGCTCGACGCCTTCGCCGTAGGAGATCTTGCGAACGGTGAAGCTTTCGTTGATGCCACCGCCGGAACGGGCGATGCAAACGCCTTCATAGGCCTGTACGCGGGTACGGGTGCCTTCCGTCACGCGGACGTTGACGCGGACGGTGTCGCCCGGGGAAAATTCTGGAAGCGAGCGCTTGGCTTCGATCTTGGCGACCTGTTCGGCCTCAAGCTGCTGGATGATGTTCATGTGTCAAACCTCAGGTTTTTCTGAAACAGCCAGAGCGCTCTTAGGATCCGTTGGTCAAAGCCTCTGGATCTGCCTTGCGGCAGAGCGTTTCGCCATTCTTTGTTGCTGGCAGACGGGACAGTTTTCCCATTTCCGTTCGCGCCATTACACGAAAGGCATGCGCTTGTCATCGGGCATGCCGCAATTTTGTGGCGATCGGTGGCGTTTTCGCCGCTTGCTGCCTCTCTATAGCAGGTCTAAAGGCTGACCGAAAAGAATTCGGGAGGATTCATGTCGATCACCATGGTGGTGCTGTTGGCCGCTGCCGGCTTTTTCTCGGGCGCCGCCAACGCGATTGCCGGCGGCGGGACGTTTCTCGTCTTCGGCGCCTTGACGCTTGCCGGCGTGCCGCCGATCTTGGCCAATGCAACATCGTCGATCGTGCAGTTTCCGGGCTATGTCACCTCGACGCTTGCCTATCGCCGCGAGATTGCCAGCCACTGGCGAAGTGCTTTGGCGCTCGCAATCGTCTCCGTCATCGGCTCGATTTTGGGAGCGCTGATCCTGCTGGCGCTCGACAATGACGCGTTTCGCCAGGTCGTGCCGTGGCTCCTGGGCGCCGCGACCGCCGTGTTTGCGGCAGGCCCATGGCTTAAGCCGAAAGCCTCGTCCGAGCGCCCTGCCAACTCGCCGCTTTCGGTCATCGGTCAGTTCCTGACATCGATCTATGGTGGGTTCTTCGGGGCCGGAATGGGGATCATGATGCTGGCGGTGCTGGGTATGACGACCGGCGGCAGCTATCACCATCTCAACGCGCTGAAGAACATGCTGGCGGCGCTGATTGCCGGCGTCGCGATCGTCGTGTTCGTCGGCGGCGGTGTGATCGCCTGGCCGGAAACGATCATCATGATGCCGGCGGGCGCGCTCGGCGGCTATTGCGGCGTGTGGCTTGCGCGGCGGGTCCCGCAGGCGGTGCTGCGCTGGTGCGTGGTGGCGGTCGGTGCCGGCCTGACTGTCTACTGTTTCGTGACTGGCTAGTTCTCGTTCAGCAGGTCCGGGCGGCGTTCGCGGGTGAGCCGCAGCGACTGTTCCAGCCGCCATTTCTCGATCGCGGCATGGTTGCCGGAGGTCAGGATAGCGGGTATTTCCCGGTCTTCGAAAACCTGCGGGCGGGTATAGTGCGGGTGTTCGAGCAGGCCGTGCTCGAAGCTTTCGTGGGTGCCGGAAAGGGCATTGCCCATCACGCCCGGCAGAATGCGCACAACGCTGTCGAGCAGCGTCAGGGCTGCCGGCTCGCCGCCCGAAAGGATATAGTCGCCGATCGACACTTCCTCGAGCTGGCGTGCATCGATCACCCTCTGGTCGACGCCTTCGAAACGACCGCAGACAATGACCACGCCCTCGCCATCGCCAAGCTCGCGGACCCGCTTCTGGGTGAGCGGCTTTCCGCGCGGGCTCATCAGCAGGCGGGGACGGCTGTCGTCTGCGAGGGAATCGATCGCCTTTGAGAGAATATCCGCCCGCAGCACCATGCCGGCGCCGCCGCCGGCCGGCGTGTCGTCCACGGTACGGTGCTTGTCCTCGGCGAAATCGCGGATCTGCATCGCTTCCAGCGACCACTGCCCGCGTTCCATCGCCTTGCCGGAAAGCGAGAAGCCGAGATGGCCGGGAAACATTTCCGGATAGAGGGTCAGCACCGTGGCGCGAAACGGCATCGCGGTCACTTGTCCTTGCGAGGGAAATTCGAGTTCGCGCCGTCTTCGTCGGGGTTTTCGATGAGACCTGCTGCGTCCGGATCGATCAGGATCTTGCCGCCTTCGAGATCGATCTCCAGAACGGCTGCCTCGGTAAACGGAATAAGCGACGGACGGCGGCCGGGGCCTTTCAGCTCCAGAAGGTCGCCGGCGCCGAAATCGAACACGGCGCTGACCGTGCCAAAGCTCTTGCCGTCCTTGTCGACCGCTTCCAGGCCCTCGAGGTCGGCGTAATAGAATTCGTCGTCGTCCAGTTCCTCGTCCGGCAGGTTGTCACGGTCGACGAACAGCTCGATGCCGTTCAGCGCTTCTGCATCCTCGCGGCTGTTGATGCCGCGGAAGCGCACGATGACGACGGTTTTCGCCTCGCGGATATCGAGGATCTCGAACACCCGGCCGTCCGCGGTGTAGAGATTGCCGTAGTCGCCGAGCGCCGTCGGGTCCTCGGTAAAGGATTTCACCCGCACCTCGCCCCGCAGGCCCTGGGCAGCGCCGATCGTTGCCATCAGAACTGGGTTTTCGAGCTTGGTCATGCGGGAAGGCTCCGGTTTCTTCGCGCCCATTTAAGCGCAACACAGTGAAATGAAAACAGTCTCGGCGGAATGAAAACAGCAAAACGGGCGGTGCGTTGCCGCACCACCCGTCGAAGCAAAAGAAGCAGATCTTATTCCGCGGCAGCAGCTGCCTTGGCGTCTTCGATCTTCTTTGCGCGCTCGGCAGTGCGTTCCTGAGCCTTCTTGCCCGGCTTCGCCTTTTCCGGGTTGCTCTTGGCATCGCGCTGGCCAACGCCGGCTTCTGCCAGGAAGCGCAGAACGCGGTCGGTCGGCTGTGCGCCGTTGTCGAGCCAATGCTGAACGCGCTCTACGTTGACTTCAACGCGCTTTGCGTCGTCCTTGGCAAGCATCGGGTTCCACGAACCGACCTTTTCCAGGAAGCGGCCGTCACGCGGCGAACGGGCGTCAGCGACGACGATCGTGTAGTAAGGACGCTTCTTCGAGCCACCACGGGCAAGACGGATCTTCAAGGGCATTGTATTCACTCCTAGGTTTGTCTGGGCCGCCGTCCCGGCGGGCCGTGTCGTTATTGGTTTAAGCTGTTTCCTTACCGCCGTGTTCGGCGGCGATGGCTTCATGATGCCGGATGACTTCCTTGATGACGAAGTTCAGGAACTTCTCGGCGAAATCCGGGTCCAGATGAGCGTCGTCCGCCAGACGGCGAAGGCGTTCGATCTGGTATTCCTCGCGCGCCGGGTCTGCCGGCGGCAAATCGTATTGGGCTTTGAGGACGCCCACTTCCTTGGTGCAGCGAAAGCGTTCCGCCAGCATATGCACCAGTGCCGCATCGATATTGTCGATCGACTGGCGGTAGCTTGAAAGCTTTGCCTTGATCTCAGGGTCAACCATCGCGTCCTCCCCTCACTTCTTCTTGCCAGGCAGGCCGGGAAGACCCGGGAAGCCGCCAAGGCCGGGGAGCTTTCCTCCACCGAGACCCGGCATTCCGCCACCGAGACCCGGCATGGAGCCAGGCTTCATGCCGGCAGCTTCGGCCTGCTTCTGCAGGGCTTCCAGCTGCTTGGGATCGAGCTTGGGAAGATCGGGCATGCCGCCCATTCCACCCATTCCGCCGCCCATACCACCAAGACCCATCTTGCCGGCAAGGCCGCCCATCATCTGCTTCATCATGCCGCCCTTGCCCTTGCCGCCCATCATTTTCATCATGTCGGCCATCTGGCGGTGCATTTTCAGCAGCTTGTTGATTTCGGACGCGTCCGTGCCGGAGCCGGCTGCGATGCGCTTCTTGCGGGAGTGCTTCAGCATATCCGGGTTCGAGCGTTCGGCCTTCGTCATCGAGCCGATGATGGCGATCTGGCGGTCGAACATCTTGTCGCTCATGCCGGATGCGGCAAGCTTGTCCTTCATGCCGGCCATGCCGGGCATCATTCCCATGATGCCGCCCATGCCGCCGAGCGACTTCATCTGGCGCAGCTGGTCGGCGAGATCGTTCAGGTCGAACTTGCCCGACTGCATCTTCTTGGCCATCGCCGCTGCTTTTTCAGCGTCGATGTTTTCGGCTGCCTTTTCGACCAGGCTGACGATGTCGCCCATGCCGAGAATACGGTCGGCGATGCGGCGGGGATGGAACTCTTCGAGTTCGTTCATCCGTTCGCCGACACCGATCAGCTTGATCGGCTTGCCGGTGACGGCACGCATCGAAAGTGCTGCACCGCCGCGGCCATCGCCATCCATGCGGGTCAGAACGAGGCCGGTAATGCCGACGCGTTCGTCGAAATTGCGGGCCAGATTGACGGCGTCCTGGCCGGTCAGTGAGTCGGCGACCAGCAGGATTTCATGCGGGTTGGACTTCCGCTTGATTTCCGCCATTTCGGCCATCAGCGGTTCGTCGATATGCGTGCGGCCGGCGGTGTCGAGGATGACGACGTCGTGGCCACCGAGCTTGGCCGCCTGGACGGCGCGCGCGGCGATATCGGTCGGCGACTGGCCGGCAATGATCGGCAGCGTATCGACGCCGGTCTGGACGCCGAGCTGGCGCAACTGTTCCTGGGCTGCCGGACGTCGCGTATCGAGCGACGCCATCAGCACCTTTTTCTTTTCGCGGTCGGTCAACCGCTTGGCGATCTTGCCTGATGTCGTGGTTTTACCCGAACCCTGCAGACCGACCATCATGATGACAACAGGGGCCGCGGCATGCAGGCTGATGCCGACGCCTTCGGTCCCGAGCATTTCGACCAGTTCGTCATGGACGATCTTGACGACCATCTGGCCGGGCTTGATCGATTTCAGAACCTCGGCGCCGACGGCCTTTTCGCGAACCTTGTCGGTAAAGGCGCGCACCACTTCCAGCGCCACGTCGGCTTCCAGAAGCGCACGGCGAACCTCGCGCAGGGCGGCGGATACATCCGCTTCGCTCAATGCGCCACGGCCGGTCAGTCCATTCAGAATGGAGCCAAGACGGTCCTGGAGGTTTTCGAACATCGTGTATTCCTTCTTCGTTTCCGGGTGCCCAAAAACGTCGGTTCTTTCGCCGGCAAATACAAGGCACCAAGGAGTACGCAAAGCCAAAGAGCACCCGAGGGCGCCACGCGCTGTCGGGTGTTGACCTCCGGGTTTCCGAATAGTTCGGCTCCCGGTCGGCGGCTCCAAGTTCTCGGACTTGTCAGCAGATTGCCGGGCTTAAACAGGAAATGGGGTTGGAAGTCAAGGCGCGCCGGGGTTTTGCCGCGGGCGAGGGCGTCCGCTGACGAGATGCCGGAGATCTGATGTTGCCGCAAGCTTCCGCCCGTGCACGAATTGCCGTATTCTATAGGGGATATATGCGAACCTAGATAGAGGTGGCCTTGATGGCGCAGCTCTTGCAAACCCTGGTGATCGAACAGACCTCATGAAACGTCGCAATTTTCTCAAATGGTCCGGGATCGGCGCAGTGGTGGCCCTTGCCGGCGGGTTGACCGCACGAGGTGCCATGGCAGCCAACAGCTATTATTCCGGGCCGGTGTCCGATCACTTCGACGGAACGCATTTCTTCAATCCCGGCGGAGAGGAGCCGCGCGGAACTCTCGATCTGCTGCGCTGGAAGTTCGGCAACGGCAATATTCCCTGGCCGGACACGTTTGCCAGCCCGTTTCCGCAGGCCGTGCCGGAGACGCGCGTGACCGGCAATCGTCTTGTCGTCACCATGGTCGGCCATGCGTCGCTGCTGATCCAGGTTGCCGGCGTCAATATTCTGACCGATCCGGTCTGGTCGGAGCGCGCCAGTCCGGTCTCCTTCGCCGGGCCCAAGCGGGTCAATCCACCGGGCATCCGCATCGGTGATCTGCCGCCGATTGATATCGTGCTCGTTACCCACAATCACTACGACCACATGGATCTCGAAACGCTTTGGGTGCTTGAGGGACGCGACAAGCCGCATTTCATCACCCCGCTCGGCAATGATGCGATCATCCGCTCGAAGGTTCCGGATGCGAAGATCACGGTCATGGACTGGGGCGGCAGCGAGACAGTCGCGCCCGGCGTCGTGTTTCACTGCGAGCCCTGCCATCACTGGTCGGCGCGGGGTCTCGGCGACAGGCGCAAGGCATTGTGGGCGGCCTTCGTGTTTGAAACGCCGGCCGGCAAGGTCTATCATGTGGGCGATACCGGATTTCACGAGGGCGTCAACTATCGCGCCGCGGGCAGTAAGCATGGTCCTTTCCGCTTGGCGAACCTGCCGTTCGGCGCCTATGAGCCGCGCTGGTTCATGAAGGCGCAGCACCAGGATCCGCAGGAAGCCGTCGAAGGGATGCAGCTTTGTGGAGCCTCGTTCGTTGCCGGGCATCACTGGGGCACGGTCAAGCTGACCGACGAGGGCATCGACCAGCCGGTGGAGGCGCTGTTTGCGGCGCTCGACAGTCGTGGTATTGCGCGTGAACGATTCCGGCCGATGCGGGCAGGTGAGGTTTTCGACGTTCCGGCGTGACGGAGCTTGACGAGCCGCTCCACAGTTTGCTTGATGCGGAAACATGAGTATTTGGGGCAAGATATGCAGATCGAACTGGGCCGCCTGACGGACGCTACTCGCATCCAGCGCCTCAAGGCGCAGACAGCGGGTACGCATGATACGCTCGACAAGCGGATCATGCGGGCGGAGCCATTCGCCAATCGCGAGCGCTATGCCTTGTTTCTCGACGTCCAGCATCGGTTTCACGCCGATGTCGCGCCGCTTTACGCGGCCGCCGAACTCAACCGGCTGCTGCCCGGCCTTGCCGAGCGTTGCCGGCTGGAAGCGCTTCGCCACGACATCGCGGATCTCGGCGGCGTGCCGGAACAGCTGGGATCGACGACCGGCCCCCTGAACCCTGCGACCGCGCTCGGCTGGCTCTACGTCGCCGAGGGCTCCAATCTCGGGGCAGCCTTCCTGCGCAAGGAAGCGGCCAAGCTCGGGTTGTCCGACGATTTCGGTGCGCGGCATCTGGCCGGCCACACGGACGGCCGCGGCCTGCACTGGCGCAACTTCGTTTCGGCCTATAACGAGCTTCTGCTGACCGAGGCAGAGGAACTCGAGGCAGCAGAAGGCGCCAGGGCGGCGTTCCGCCGGGTGCATGCGCTGGTCGACCAGATCTTCGGATGACACGATCGGAGAATGGCGCTCGCCGCACAAGTTGCGCGCGCTACTGGCAATTCGTGGCGATTTCCGCCATATACGGCCGATGACCGGTAATTTACCGCACGGGTTGGCAATCATGGCAGAACAGGTCGAATTTGCGCGCATGAACGGGCTTGGCAACAAGATCCTGGTCATCGACATGCGCGGTCGCGCCGACAAGGTCACGCCGGAAGCAGCCGTTGCGCTCAACGCTGATGCTGCGACCCAGTTCGACCAGATCATGGCGATCCACGATCCGAAGATAGCGGGTACCGATGCGTTTATCGACATCCTGAACTGCGACGGCAGCAAGGCCCAGGCCTGCGGCAACGGCACGCGCTGCGTCGTGCAGGCCTTGAGCTCCGAGACTGGCCGCAAGGTTTTCACCTTCCAGACGGTCGCCGGCATTCTCAATGCGCGTGAGCACGAGGATGGCACGATCTCGGTCGATATGGGCAAGCCGGCCTTTGCCTGGAACAAGATCCCGCTGTCTGAAGAATTCTACGATACCAGCCGGATCGAGCTGCAGATCGGCCCGATCGATGCGCCGATCCTGCATTCGCCGTCTGCGATGGCGATCGGCAATCCGCATGCGATCTTCTGGGTTGATCGCGACCCGATGGACTTCGATCTGGAACGGTTCGGACCGCTTCTCGAAAACCATCCGATCTTTCCGGAAAAGGCGAATATCACCCTGGCGCAGGTGACATCGGAAACGTCGCTGCGCACCCGCACATGGGAACGCGGCGCGGGGCTGACGCTTGCCTGCGGCTCCGCCGCCTGCGCCGCGGGTGTTTCGGCTGCCCGCACCGGCCGCACCGGTCGCACGGTTACCATCGACGTTGCCTCAGCGCCCACCCGGCAGCCGCTCGTCATCGAGTGGCGGGCCGACGATCACGTGGTGATGACCGGCCCTGCGGAATGGGAATGGTCCGGCAAGGTCGATCCGGTCACCGGTGAATTTTCGCGTGACGAGGAAGTCGGGCAGGGCGCTTACCAAGGGGCGAAGGTCCATTGAGTGGCGTCGAGGTCATCACCTTTGGCTGTCGGCTGAACACCTACGAATCGGAAGTGATGCGGGCGGAGGCCGAAAAGGCCGGGCTCAACAATGCCGTGCTGGTGAATACCTGTGCTGTGACCTCGGAAGCGGTGCGCCAAGCCCGCCAGACGATCCGCCGCGTGCGTCGTGACAATCCCCATGCCCGGATCGTCGTCACGGGATGCGCCGCCCAGACCGAGAAGCAGACATTTGCCGAGATGCCCGAAGTGGACATGGTGCTCGGCAACGAGGAAAAGCTGAACAGCCGATCCTACCGCGCGCTTCCGGATTTCGGCGTGTCGTCGGAAGAAAAGCTGCGCGTCAACGATATCATGAGCATCAAGGCGACCGCGCCGCAGATGATCCGCCATATCGATGGTCATGTGCGCGCCTTCATCCAGGTCCAGAACGGTTGCGACCATCGCTGCACCTTCTGCATCATTCCCTACGGTCGCGGCAATTCGCGTTCGGTGCCGATGGGTGGGGTCGTCGAACAGGCCCGCAGGCTTGTCGAAAGCGGGTATCGCGAGATCGTTCTGACCGGCGTCGATGCCACCAGCTACGGCGGCGACCTTCCCGGCCAGCCGACGCTCGGGCTTCTTGCGAAGACGCTTCTGAAGCAGGTGCCTGACATCCTGCGGCTGCGGTTGTCGTCGATCGACAGTATCGAGGCGGATAATCACCTCTGGGATCTGATCGCCGACGAGCCGCGCTTCATGCCGCATCTGCATCTGTCGCTGCAGCATGGCGACGATATGATCCTCAAGCGGATGAAGCGCCGCCACAGCCGCGCCGAAGCTTTCGCCTTCGTGGAACAGGCCCGGCGGCTGCGGCCCGAGATCGCGTTCGGTGCCGACATGATCGCCGGGTTTCCGACCGAGACGGAAGAGATGTTTGAAAATTCGGCGACGCTTGCGCAGGACGCCGGCATTTCCTTTCTGCATGTTTTCCCCTATAGCCCGCGTCCCGGAACGCCGGCTGCGCGGATGCCGCAGCTCGACCGGGCACTGGTCAAGGAGCGCGCAGCACGGCTTCGCGCAACGGGTGAGGCGTTGCATAAAGCCCATCTCGACCGCATGGTGGGGACCGAACAGATCGTCATCGTCGAAAACAACGGCCTGGCGCATACCGAAAACTTTTCGCTGGTCGCCGTGCCGGGGCTGGTTCCCCGGAACGTCCAGCGCATTATGATAACTGGCCATAACGGCAAACATCTCGACATGCGGGTCATGGCCGCTCCCGCCACAGAGCGGGCGGCCTGACCGGAACGGATTTCTTATGGCACTGAGTTTCATCAAACGCGTCTTCACCTTCGGCGACGTCCCCCCCGAACAGCAGGTCGAAGATCGCGCTCCGGCACCGATCACCGAAGCGGATTCCGTTCAGGCGGAGCTTGAACCCAAGACACGCGCGGAAGACCTGCCCGTTGCCGCTGTCGATCCGGTGGCCGCGATCGAGATGGAGACTGCCGGCGGACCGGTGTCAGATGCGCCGGCCGACATGGCTGACGTCGACGCGCCGGTTTCAGAGACCGCCATTGAGGACGACGCTGCCATTCTCCCGGGTGTCGAGGAAACCTCCGAACTCGGTATCGTGCCGCTGTCGCTGCTCGAAGCCGAAGCGGCGGCAGATGTTGATTCCGCCCCGCTGCCGGCGCCCGTTCTTCCCAAGGGCTTTTCCACCGCCAGCGCGGAACCGGAAACGGTCACCATTGTGCCGCCTGCCAAACTCACCTGGTTCCAGCGTCTGCGCGAAGGTCTGTCGCGGACTTCGTCGCAGCTGACTGGCCAGATCGCGGCGCTGTTTACCAAGCGCAAGCTGGACGACCAGACGCTCGAGGATCTCGAGGATCTGTTGATCCAGGCCGATCTCGGCGTCGAGACCGCGATGCGCATCACCGGCACGCTGTCTTCCGAACGCTACGGCAAGGACGTGACCGGCGAGGATGTGTCGCGCATCATGTCGGCCGAAATCACCAAGGTGCTGACGCCGGTCGCCAAGCCGTTGCAGCTCGATCTCAGCCACAAGCCGCATGTCATTCTCGTCGTCGGCGTCAACGGCACCGGCAAGACGACGACGATCGGCAAGCTGGCGGCGAAACTTTCGGGCTCGGGGCTGAAGGTGATGCTGGCCGCCGGCGATACGTTCCGTGCAGCTGCCATCGAACAGCTGAAGATCTGGGCCGACCGCACGGGATCGCAGTTCATCGGCACCAAGCTTGGCGCCGATGCGGCAGGCCTTGCCTATGACGCTTTCGAGCAGGCGCGTGCCAACAAGTCGGATGTGCTGATCATCGACACGGCCGGCCGGTTGCAGAACAAGACCGAGCTGATGGCGGAACTCGAAAAGATCGTTCGCGTGCTGAACAAGCTCGATCCGGACGCGCCGCATACGGTGCTGCAGACGCTCGATGCGACGACGGGCCAGAATGCGATGAACCAGGTCGAGATCTTCCGCAATATCGCCGGCGTCAGCGGTCTGATCATGACCAAGCTCGACGGCACTGCGCGTGGCGGTATCCTTGTCGCGATCGCCGCCAAGCACAAGCTGCCCGTCTATTTCGTCGGCGTCGGCGAAGGGGTCGACGATCTCGAGCCTTTCGAGGCCAAGGATTTCGCCGAAGCGATTGCCGGGCTGGCGCCCGCGCCGCATTGATGGCACACAGAAACGAATTTGATCCAGGCAATTACTGGCTTTGAAGTTGGACCCCATGCAGACGATTGAAAGCGACACCACGCCGACCAAGGACGAGAAGAAGCATCCGGGCCTGAAAATGGCGCTGGAACTGGGGCCGCTCCTGGTTTTCTTCTTCGGCAACCTGCGCGGCGAATGGCTGGTGCAGAAATTCCCGGCGCTTTCGGCTGTTGGGGGCCCGCTTCTGGTGGCAACCGCGCTGTTCATGGTTGCCACGGTGATCTCGCTGGTGATCTCCAAGATCGTCTTCAAGCACCTTCCGGTCATGCCCTTTGTCTCGGGCGTGGTCGTCATGGTGTTCGGATCGCTGTCGATCTGGCTGCAGGACGAGACCTTCATCAAGATGAAGCCGACCATCGTCAACACGCTGTTCGGCGTGGTGCTGCTCGGCGGGCTTTTCTTCGGCAAGTCGCTGCTCGGCTATGTCTTCAATGCCGCCTTCAGCCTGAATGAAGAGGGCTGGAGAAAGCTCACCCTGCGCTGGGGGATCTTCTTCCTGTTTCTCGCCGTGCTCAACGAAGTGGTCTGGCGCAATTTCTCCGACGAGGCCTGGGTCAACTTCAAGGTCTGGGGCACGATGCCGATCACCATCCTGTTCACCCTTTCGCAGATGCCGCTGATCATGCGCCACTCCGTCGAAGAGCCGAAATCAGGTTCCGAGGTGTGACTGCCGGGGTGCTGCCCTCAAGCGGTTCATCCGGACGACGCTGGCTTCTCGCAGCACTGGTCCTGTTTGTGGCGCAGATCGCCATTCTCTACGCGATGGGCCGCATTCCGATCTGCGAATGCGGCTACATCAAACTGTTTGAGCCTGATGTGAATTCGTCAGGCAATTCCCAGCATCTGGGGGACTGGTATGTGCCGTCCCACATCATCCACGGTTTTCTGTTCTACGGGCTCGGCTGGCTGATCCTGCGCCGAGCGTCGGTGCCGGCCCGGCTCTCGCTTGCCGTCCTCCTCGAGGCCGCGTGGGAGATCGCCGAAAATTCTCCCGTTATCATCGATCGCTACCGGACCGCGACGATGGCGCTCGGCTATTCAGGCGACAGCATCATCAACTCGGCGATGGATACGGTGTTCATGGCGCTCGGCTTCGTAGTTGCCGCACGCGCGCCCGTCTGGCTCACGGTGTGCATCGCCGTGTTCTTCGAGCTCTTCACCGGCTGGCTGATCCGCGACAACCTCGTCCTCAACGTGCTGATGCTGGTCTGGCCCGTGGATGCCATCAAGGTCTGGCAAAACGCGGTTTAGGCGTTGAGCGAGGTTCAGAATCAGCAAGTGCCAGCTCAGCCTTTACCTGCGGCCGCTTTTTCGATTGCCGGTAGCAGATCCTGGGTGACGCTGCGGGTGTCGAAGGGGCCGACCTTCTTGTAGAGGATCGTGCCGTCGGGGCCGACGAGATAGCTTTCCGGAATGCCGTAGACGCCCCAGTCGATCGCGGACTTGCCGTTCGGATCGATGCCGATCGCCTTGTAGGGGTTTCCGAGTTCGCCGAGGAAGCGCAGCGCGTTGTCGTTGCGGTCCTTGTAGTTGATGCCGACAATGGTGAGCCTGTTGTCTTCAGCCAGTTGCTTCAGGATCGGATGTTCCTGCCGGCAGGGGACGCACCAGGAGGCGAAAACATTGACCAGCGTCAGCTTGCCGGCAATGGCTGATGAGGTCAGCGCCGCGGTCTGCGAGCCTTCGAGAGGCGGCAGCACCAGAGATGGCGCCTTCTTGCCGATCAGGGCTGACGGAATGGTGGAGATGTCGCGTCCGTTGACATCCTGGTCGTATAGCATCTTGCCGGCGATTGCGGCAAAGCCTGCAAAGGCAAGGAGCGGGATGAGCGCGAAGGCGTAACGGGCTAGACCGCGGCGTTTCGGCTGGATGTCCTGCGAGGACGAGGGTTCGGCGCTCATGCCTTGCCGCCTTCCGGCGCCTTGGCCGGCGCCGTTGCCGAGCGGCGGCGGATGCCGGCGGCCTCGAGCTGCGCAAGTTCCCTTCGGCGGGCGCGGCCATCGAGCCAGACCCAGGCGATCAGACAGAGCGAGATGAGGCCGGCAATTCCATAGGACATGGCGATATAGAATGTGTGGCTCATGTCAGGTGCTCTTCTCGATCGTCAGGCCTGGCTTGTCGCCTGCCATTCTTGCTGCCATCCGGCGCTGCGCGGACACGCGGCGACGCCAGATCTCGTTGCGCATGGCAGCGATGTGCAGGGTGAAGAACAGCATCGTGAAGGCAAGTGCCATGACAAGCAGCGGCCGCAGGAACGACGCGTCGATGCTCGATCCGCCCATGCGAATGACGCTTGCCGGCTGATGCAGCGTGTTCCACCAATCCACCGAGAACTTGATGATCGGAATGTTGACGAAGCCGACCAGGATGAGGATGGCGCAAAGGCGTGCGGCCTTGCCGGGATCGTCCATGGCGCGGTTGAGCGCGATCAGGCCGAGATACATCAGGAACAGCACGAAGACGGAGGTGAGCCGCGCATCCCAGACCCACCACGTTCCCCACATCGGCTTTCCCCAGAGCGAGCCGGTGGCAAGAGCGATCAGCGTAAAAGCGGCGCCGAGCGGGGCGGCGGTCTTGTGGGCAACGTCTGCCAGCGGATGGCGCCAGACCAGCGTGCCGATCGCCGAAAGCGCCATCACCGTGTAGCACATCATCGACAGCCATGCCGCGGGCACGTGCACATACATGATGCGAACCGTCAGCCCCTGCTGATAGTCGCCTTCGCCGCCAAAGCTCAGATAGAGGCCTGCTGCAAATAGAATCGCGGTCACCGCCGACAGCCAGGGCAGGACGCGCGACGCCAGGCCGAGAAACCGGGTCGGGTTGGCGAGATCGCTGAATTTGGTGATGGCAAGGCTTTCGGACATCAGGGCTTTTCTACTTCAAGACGAGAAGAGGTTCCACTTAATCAATCGTCGGCGTTTCTCAAAGCGAGTGCCGCGCCAAGGGGCCCGAGCACCGCAAAAAACATCGTGATTGCCACCAGTATCAGAAAAGGTGGCAGGAATGGAGCGGGATCCTCCACCGCCGCATAGGAGGCGCTGACCCCGAAGATCAGCACCGGTACGGCAAGCGGCAGGACGAGGATCGAGACAAGCAGCCCGCCGCGCGGCAGGGTCACCGCAACAGCTGCGCCGACGGCACCGATAAAGGTGAGCGCCGGCGTGCCGACCAGAAGCGTCAGCATGGTGGCGCCGATCGCCACTTCGTCCATGTTCATGAACAGGCCAAGCAGCGGCGAGGCGATGACCAGCGGCAGGCCGTTGCCGATCCAGTGGGCCAGGCATTTGACGAGCACGGTCAGGACCAGCGGATGCTCCTGCATCAGCATCACGTCCAGCGATCCATCCTCGCGGTCGGTCTGGAACATCCGGTCGAGCCCGAGCAGGGCGGAGAGGAGCGCCCCGATCCAGACGATCGCCGGACCGATTCGCGCCAGGAGATTGAGATCGGGACCGACGCCGAAGGGAATGACGGCGACAACCGTGATGAAGAACAGGACGCCGATCAACGCGCCACCGCCGGCACGGACGGAAAGCTTCAGGTCGCGCAGAAGGAGAGCGGTCATCACCAGACCTCCTCCGCAAAACCGGCAAAGCCTGCCATCTTCAGTTCCTGTGCTTTTTTCAGTCCGAGCGACTGGTGCGTTGCGGCGATCAGCATGCCGCCATTTCGCAGATGTGATTCGATGAGCCCGGTGAACACACGTTCGGCACTGACATCGAGGGCTGCGGTCGGTTCGTCGAGGATCCAGACCGGCCGGAAGGAGACGAGAAGCTTGGCAAATGCCATGCGGCGCTGCTGGCCGGCGGAAAGATATCCGAACGGCAGATGGGTGATGTCGGAAAGCCCGACCGCATCGGCCGCATCGTCGACCGAGAGACAGTTGCCGTGCGGGGACTGGCCGAGAAACTGCTGCCAGAATGTCAGGTTCTCATGCACCGAAAGCTCGGTTTTCATGGCATTGCGGTGGCCGAGGTAGTGACAGGCTTCGGCTGCCCGCGTGCCCTTGTCGGCCGTGTCCGCCTGCCAGATGACGGTGCCGCTTTCGGGGCGCAGGAGGCCTGCCACGACGCGCAGGAGCGTGGATTTGCCCGATCCGTTTTTCCCCGTCAGAACAAGGCTTTCGCCGCCAGACAATGCGAAGGACACGCCCTGGAAGATCAGATCTTCGCCGCGCCGGGCACTCAGATTTTCGGCAATCAGCCGCATATGGTCTATGCCTTTTCGGGCCGGATTAAGCCTTCGATCACATCGCTGCCAAAAAATGTTTGGCGACCTGCGTCAAAGTGTCTGGAACGCTTCTTAGAAATTATCTATAAGCATCGCAACACGCCAGCGGCCGGCGTGATTTTCATCTAGCGCCGAACTTGAGGATCATCAAAAGTCCTTTCGTGCGGACAGCGGAAATGGTCGTACCCGCATCCTGATGTGCATGAAGTGCATAGGCGTCCGCACGCGCGTGTTGGCTCTTACATCAGCGGGGTTTATCCGTGGCTAAATCTGTCGACAGTTTCAATTGTCGCTCCGTCCTTACCGTAGGCGGTAAGGACTATGTCTATTACAGCCTTCCGAAAGCCGAGCAGAATGGTCTGCCGGACGTTTCCAAGCTGCCCTTCTCGATGAAGGTTCTGCTTGAAAACCTGTTGCGCTTCGAAGACGGAAAGTCCGTTACCAAGGACCAGATCCTGTCGGTTGCCGAATGGCTCAACAACAAGGGTCTGGCCGAGGCTGAGATCGCTTATCGTCCAGCCCGCGTGCTGATGCAGGACTTCACCGGCGTTCCGGCAGTCGTCGATCTCGCAGCCATGCGCGACGGCATCAAGGCACTCGGCGGCGATCCTGAAAAGATCAACCCGCTGGTTCCGGTCGATCTCGTCATCGACCACTCGGTCATCGTCGACGAATTCGGCACGCCGACTGCTTTTGCCCGCAACGTCGAGCTCGAATACGAGCGCAACGGCGAGCGTTACCGCTTCCTCAAGTGGGGCCAGCAGGCGTTCAAGAATTTCCGCGTCGTTCCGCCCGGCACCGGCATCTGCCACCAGGTGAACTTCGAATATCTCGGTCAGACGGTCTGGACCAGTGAAGAGGACGGCGAAACCGTCGCTTATCCGGACACCTGCGTCGGCACCGATTCGCACACGACCATGATCAATGGTCTCGGCGTTCTCGGCTGGGGCGTCGGTGGTATCGAAGCGGAAGCCTCGATGCTCGGCCAGCCGGTCTCGATGCTTCTACCTGAAGTCATCGGCTTCAAGCTGACCGGCAAGCTCAAGGAAGGCGTTACCGCGACCGACCTCGTGCTGACAGTCGTGCAGATGCTGCGCAAGAAGGGCGTGGTTTCCAAGTTCGTCGAATTCTTCGGCCCAGGCATGGACAACATGCCGGTCGCAGACCGCGCGACAATCGGCAACATGGGTCCGGAATACGGCGCGACTTGCGGCTTCTTCCCGGTCGATGCCGAAACCGTCAGCTACCTCCACATGTCCGGTCGCACCAAGGAGCGCATTGCGCTCGTTGAAGCCTATTCGAAGGCTCAGGGCATGTGGCGCGACACCGACGGTGCCGAGCTGGTCTTCACCGACACGCTGGAACTCGACCTCAACGACGTCGTGCCGTCGATGGCCGGCCCGAAGCGTCCGGAAGGTCGCATCTCGCTCGAGAACATCGCATCCGGTTTTGCCGGCTCGATGGACACCGACTACAAGAAGCCGGGCCAGCTTGAAAACCGCTACCCGGTCGAAGGCACGGATTACGATCTTGGTCATGGCGATGTGGCGATTGCCGCCATCACGTCCTGCACCAACACGTCCAACCCATCGGTCCTGATCGCTGCCGGCCTTCTCGCCCGCAACGCAGTCGCCAAGGGTCTGACGTCCAAGCCTTGGGTCAAGACGTCGCTTGCACCGGGATCTCAGGTTGTTGGCGAATATCTCGCCAAGTCCGGCCTGCAGGATTCGCTCGATGCGATCGGCTTCAACCTCGTCGGCTTCGGCTGCACGACCTGCATCGGCAATTCCGGTCCGCTGCCGGCGCCGATCTCCAAGACGATCAACGACAAGGGCCTGATTGCCGCCGGCGTTCTTTCCGGCAACCGCAATTTCGAAGGCCGTATCTCGCCTGACGTCCAGGCCAACTACCTGGCTTCGCCGCCGCTCGTCGTCGCTTATGCGCTGGCCGGCTCGGTGCGCAAGGACCTGACCACGGAACCGCTCGGCATCGGCAGCGATGGCCAGCCGGTATTCCTCAAGGATGTCTGGCCGACCTCGAAGGAAGTCCAGGAGTTCATCCAGAAATACGTGACCCGCGAACTGTTCGAGAGCAAGTATGCGGACGTGTTCAAGGGCGACGAGAACTGGCAGGCAGTCCAGATCCCTGACGGCGACACCTATGCATGGGACGACAAGTCGACCTATGTGCAGAACCCGCCGTATTTCGTCGGCATGGGCAAGACGGGAACCGGTCTCAAGAACATCCACGGCGCACGCGTGCTTGGCCTGTTCGGCGACAAGATCACCACCGACCACATCTCGCCGGCCGGTTCGATCAAGGCTGCTTCGCCAGCCGGTGCTTACCTCTCGGAGAACGGCGTCGCCGTTGCCGACTTCAACCAGTACGGCACGCGTCGCGGCAATCATGAAGTCATGATGCGCGGCACGTTCGCCAACATCCGCATCCGCAACCACATGCTCGGCCCGAACGGCAAGGAAGGTGGCTACACCATCCACTATCCGTCCAAGGAAGAGATGTCGATTTACGATGCGGCCATGAAGTACAAGGACGAAGGCACGCCGCTGGTCATCTTCGCCGGCGTCGAATACGGCAACGGCTCCTCGCGTGACTGGGCTGCAAAGGGTACCAACCTGCTCGGCGTCAAGGCCGTCATCGCGCAGTCGTTCGAGCGTATCCACCGCTCCAACCTGGTCGGCATGGGCGTCGTTCCCTTCGTCTTCGAAGAGGGCGTGACCTGGGCCTCGCTCGACCTCAAGGGTGACGAGACGGTCGAGATCGTCGGTCTCGAAGGCGATATCAAGCCGCGCGAATGGAAGATCGCAAAGATCACCTATGGCGACGGTTCGGTGAAGGAAATCAACATCCTTTGCCGCATCGATACGCTGGACGAGGTGATCTACATGAACAACGGCGGCATTCTGCAGACCGTTCTTCGCGATCTGGTCGCGTAACAAACATCATCCACCCGCCGGTCAGACCGGCGGGTGGAATTTCTTACGCGCGATCGGCTCACCCTCGTAGCTGCGCTTGTCGCAACACTTCGTCAGCCCGGATTCCTGGGCTGTACGCTCAATTCCCCTGACCAGCACGGGGATGCGGTGGTGAGCATTTCGCCTTGGCCACCGACGTTAAGGTCTTCATTCCTTGTCCCTCATCATTTTCATCGGCATGGCCGTCACGGTTTTCCTGACGTCGCTCCTGTCTGGAATTTTCGGCATGGCGGGCGGGCTGATCCTCTTGTGGGTCCTGCTGTTTCTCTATCCGGTCGGCACCGCCATCGCGATCCAGGGCGTCATCCAGATGGTCTCCAACGGATCCCGCGCCTGGTTCTCCCGCGCCTATATCGACTGGAAGATCCTCTCGGTCCTGTGTTCCGGCGTGGCCGTCTCCGCCGTCATCCTGTTTCTGACGAGCTATACGCCAAGCTTGATCGTGGTCCTGATCGGTGTCGGCCTGATGCCGGTTCTCGTCTGGCTGCCGGTCAACAGGCTGCAGCTCGATGCATCCCGTCCTTCACATGCTTTTCTTGCGGGGTTGCTGTCCGGCGGCATGACGATCAGCGTCGGCGTGGCGGGTCCGACGGTCGATATCTTCTTCATTCGCACCGAGATGGACCGGCGCAAGGTCATCGCCACCAAGGCGTCGATCCAGACGATCTCGCATCTGGCAAAGATCGCCTTCTACTGGGATGCCGCTTCGAACCTTCCGACCGTCGACATGGTGGCGGTGCTGCTCGCAGCGCCAATCGCCATCCTCGGCGCACGCGCTGGCAACGGTATCCTGCAAAAGATGACGGACGCCAATTTTCGGAACTGGACCCGATGGGTGGTGACCGGCGTCGGCGCGGTCTACCTGACCCAGGGATTGCTGAGCTTTTTCTAACAGGCGGAACGGGCCGGACACGCGATCGCAGAGAGCGATCACATGTCGGATCCTCACCCGTTCGTGACTTCCTCTTGAACCGGTGCCGCGGTTACTTATCCGGCGTCCCACCGTTATGGCCTTGATTGCCCCTCGCAATCGTGGATAACAAACAACCTATCAAAGGGTTTGCCATTCATGCTGCTTCGTTTTCGCTCCATGGTCGTCGTTGCCGGTCTGCTGATAGCAGGCTCGGCTTCGGCAGGGGAATCGAAGGCCCCGAAGGGCGTCGTGGAACTGTTCACCTCGCAGGGCTGTGCCTCCTGTCCGCCTGCGGACACCACGTTCAGCCAGCTTGTGGCCCAGGGCGACGTCGTGGCGCTGTCCTATCACGTCGACTACTGGAACTATCTCGGCTGGACCGATACGCTTGCCTCCAAGGAGAATACCGAGCGTCAGTACGGCTATGCCAAGACGATGGGCCGCAGCGGCGTCTACACGCCGCAGGCCATCATCAACGGTCGCGATCATGTCAAAGGTACGGATCTGGTCGGCATCAACTCCAAGGTCGATGGTATGCGCAGCAAGGGAGAGGGGCTGGTTGTTCCCGTCTCGGCTGCCATGCACGGAGACGAGATCGAAATCGAGATCGGCGCCGGCAATGCACAGATACCGGCCGAGGCCGAAGTCGTCGTCGCCTACTTCACGAAGAAGCAGCAGGTCGAGGTGACGAAGGGCGAAAACAGCGGCAAGAACATGGATTACTGGCATAGCGTCTACGACGTGCAGTCCGTTGGCATGTGGAACGGCCAGACCATTTCGCTGAAACTGCCAGGCAAGCTGATGGGCAAGTCCAAGAAGGACGGTTGCGCAATCCTGCTTCAGGCATCGGGCCCGAACGGCGAGCCGGCCGAAATCATCGGCGCAACAATCCTGATGGCCGGGCGCAAGAAGCTGGACGACTGACAGGGCATACCAACACCGCTCACCAGCAAGCTGGTCGCGGAGCGCCGCGCGCTCATTCTTTTCGACGGGAAGTTTGTTGGCGGCCCGGTCCAAATCCACTGGGGGGCTGGGGGTAAGGGTCAGCGAACCGAACCGGGCCAAATGGCGCTAAAGAACGCGCCAAACCAACATCTACAATCTCGCTTGCAATTCGGGCGCTGTTTTGACCGAAATACGGCTTTCTCAGAAAACATCGCGGCAGCCGGTAACCTGGTATGGCAGCGTTGCAATTTCTAAAATGTCGGGGCACACTGTCACTGCTTTGACATCTATGATTGGGAGTCTTGATGACCGATCAGCCTGAATTTCCGAGGGGCCACCGGCCTCACGATGCTGCCGTCGTCGTCAATCTCAGCGAATACCGACAGAGCCTCGATCCTGCGCCCGTGACGTTTCACCGTCGAGAGCTCGACTCCATCCTGTGGATCTATGGTCGGATGGTGGGCGAGGGCGAGTGGAAGGATTACGCGATCGATCACCTGAAGGACAAGGCCGTCTTTTCGATCTTCAAGCGATCGGGCGAGCTGCCGCTGTTCAGGATCGAGAAGAACCCCAAGCTTGCCAACAAGCAGGGTGCCTATTCCGTCATCAACACGAACGGCGTGATCCTGAAGCGTGGTCACGAGCTGCCACAGGTGTTGAAAGTGTTCGACAAGGCGCTGAAGCTCATCGACTGAACTGGTTCACTCGGTGAACAGCGAACCGGGATAGACCGTCGGGTCAGGCGGTGTATCCCTAGCCTCGCCGAGTGCAATCTGCATCAGGACCGTGTCCAGCCACTGACCGTGCTTGAAGCCGGTGCCTTTCAGCGTACCGGTCATTTCGAAGCCTAGGCTCTTGTGGACCGCGACGGATGCGGGGCTTGCGCCACCGATCACGGCCACCATCTGGCGAAAGCCGAGCGCTGTGCAGCGGCTGAGCAGTTCCTGCAGCAGTGCCTTCCCGGCACCCTTTCCACGCGCCCCCGGAGAGAGATAGATCGAATCCTCTACCAGCCAGCGATAGGCCGGCCGCGTGCGGAAGGCGGATGCATAGGCATAGCCGATGAGGACGCCGGCGTCGTCGATGGCGGCGATGTAAGGATAGCCCTTCTCGCGGATGGCGTGGAAGCGCGCGGTCATCTCTTTCAGATCAGGCGGGGTGATCTCGTAGCTTGCGGTGCCGTTCAGCACACTGTCCCGGTAGATGGCCGTGATGGCGGGTAGGTCGTCGGTTGTGACGTCGCGAAGGTGCTGGGGCATGGCAGGACTTGGGGCTTGAAGTGAGGCAGCAAGCCTATGACGCAGCCTCCCGGCGGGCAACAAAAAAGGCGACCTTGCGGCCGCCTTCTTGTGTGTCGTCTGGTCTGTCTTCCATTCCGTGGATCAGTTGTTACGGTTGCCCATGAACTGAAGCAGGAAGGTGAACAGGTTGATGAAGTCGAGGTAGAGCGTCAGGGCGCCCATGATCGCCTTGCGGCCCATGACCGTCGCATCATCCGCGTCGTAGTACATTTCCTTGATCTTCTGCGTGTCGTAGGCGGTAAGGCCTGCGAAGATCAGCACGCCAATCGCGGAGATCGCGAAGCCGAGTGCCGAAGACGCCAGGAAGATGTTCACGATCGAGGCGATGATCAGGCCGAACAGGCCCATGATCAGGAACGAGCCCATTGCCGACAGGCTTCTCTTCGTCGTGTAGCCGTAGAGCGACAGGGCGCCGAACGAAGCTGCGGTCACGAAGAACGTCTGCACGATGCTCTGGCCGGTAAAGACCAGGAATATCGACGACAGCGAAAGACCCATCAGGGCGGCGTAGCCCCAGAATGTTGCCTGCGCGGCGCTTACGCTCATCTTGTTGATCCTGAAGCTCAGGAAGAACACGACAGCGAGCGGCGACAGCATCACGACCCAACGCAGCGGGCTTGCAAACAGCAGCTGGCCGAAGGGGGTCAGCTGGCCATCGGCGACGGCCATCTGCCAGGTCGCGAATGCCGCGATGCCGGTGATTGCCAGGCCGAGTGCCATCAGGTTGTAGACCTTGAGCATATAGGCGCGCAGGCCTTCATCGATCATCGCACCCGATTGCGCACCCGTCTGGGCGGCTCGGTTTTGATAGTTGTTGAAGTCAGCCATAGTATCCTCTTCAAGCTCCGGAATTAGTCACGGTGTCGGGCCCTAACGGTCAGACCCAGGCGCCGCTGCGGAGCCCAGCAAGCCTACCATCAAATATGAGGCGATAACCGCGCCTATACAAGGGGGAAGCGCGCCAATGGATCCCGATCGGCCCGATCACAATTCCCGGAGGACCGGGGCAGCCTTCTGGCCGAGCACGCGCCACGTGCCGATAAGCCCGATGCCGACCGTCAACACAAGCGCCCCCACAACCGTGGTGATCGCCACATCCGGCAGGAAGGTGGAGGGAAGGCGCATGATGCGCGACACGATGAACCAGGCAGAGACCCCGCCGGCCAGAAGCGCAAATACGGCGGTGGCGAAGCCGAGGATCATGTATTCGTAGCTGAAGGCGCGAATGAGCATCGATCGTGTTCCGCCGAGAGTCTTCAGGATCACCGCATCATGGGTGCGTGCGCGGTTTCCGGCGGCGAGTGCGCCGGCAAGCACCAGAACCGAAGCGATCAGCGCGACGGCGGCCGCCGCCCGGATCGCGGTTGCGAGCTGGCCGATCAACTGATCGACGATATCAATCGCATCCTTGACCCTAACACTCGTAATGGTCGGATAGGCATTGCTGACGGAGCGCAGGATTGTCGCTTCCTGCTGCGCCGTTGCCGATGGATCGGTGAGGGTCGCAAGCCAGGCATGCGGTGCACCTCGGAACGTGTTGGGCGAAAACACCATCACGAAGTTGATGGAAAGCGATTCCCACTGGACGTTGCGGAAGCTGGAGATCTTGGCGGTGATGTTGCGGCCGAGCACGTTGACGGTGACGGTATCGCCGAGTTTCAGGCCGAGTTCGCCCGCTTCTTCCGCCGAAAATGAAACGAGAGGCTCGCCGTCATAGTCGGCCGGCCACCATTCACCCTGCGTCAGGGTCGAGCTTTCCGGCTTGTTCTTGGCGTAAGTGATGCCGCGATCGCCGCGCAGAACCCAACGGCCCTTTGCCGGAACATTCATCTGACTGACATCCTGACCGTTGAAGGCGAGGATGCGACCCCGCAGCATCGGCACCTCGAACAGCTTGGCGCCGGGTGCCTGCTCCTGCAGCAGCTTGCGGAAACCATCGACTTCGGCGCTCTGGACATCGACGAAGAAGAAGTTCGGCGCGTTGCGGGCGATGTTGCCGGTCAGCTGGTTGCGCATGTTGCCGTCGATCAGCGCCAGCGTCACCAGGAGTGCCAGACCGAGGCCGAGCGAGAGCACGACCGAGGGCGTCAGGGCGCCGGGACGGTGGATATTGCCGAGTGCCAGCCTCAAGGCCGGCGAACTGACGCGCGGGGCACGACGGGCAAGCCACGCAATGAGCGCCGCCACAAGCCGCAGCAGCACGAACGCGCAGGCGACCGCGCCGAGGAAGACCGAGGCGACGAAGTGATTTTCGGACGAGAAGATCGCAAGGATTGCGAGAGCGGCGAGTGCTGCGCCTGCGGCTGCCAGATACGGCCAGGATGGAAGCCGGCCCGTGTCGAAACTCTGTTCTCTGAACAAAGCTGTGGCAGGGACCTCGCGCGCATGTCCAAGCGGCAGAATGGCGAAGGCAAAGGTGATCAGCAGACCGAACAGGGCGGCAAGCCCAAGCGCCGACGGATAGATGTTGATGCCATCCGGTACCGGAAGCACGCCTTCGAGAAAGCGCAGTGCCACGATGGGCGACACGGCGCCGATGACGAGGCCGGCCAGAATGCCGATCACTGCCAGAACCATGATCTGGAACAGGTAGATCAGCGTGACAACAGTTGCGGGTGCGCCGAGGCACTTGAACGTGGCGATCGTGGTGCGTTTGGCATCGAGGAAGGCCCGCACGGCGTTCGCCACGCCGACACCGCCGACGATCAGCGCGGTGAGGCCGACCAGTGTCAGAAACTGCGAGAAGCGCTCGACGTTCTCGGTAAGCGAGGGGGCTGCGCGGTCGCTGCTTCGGATCGACCAGCCGGCGGCCGGGAACTCGCGGTTGGCGCGATCGGCCAACCCGGTTCGGCTGGCAGGATCACGCAGCTTGATCTTGTAGGCGTGTTCGACAAGGCTGCCGTTTGCCATCAGGCCCGACGCCTGCAGCGCTTCCCGGCTGACCATCAGGCGGGGCGCAAAGCCGAAGCCATCGGACACCGCGTCCGGTTCCGACGCGATCGTGCCGCGCAGGACGAGCCTGATATTGCCAAGCAACAGTTCGTCGCCAGTCTTGATGCCGAGGCGCTCGAGCAGAAGCGGAGCGGCCAGTGCGCCGAAGGTCTCGCCCTGTTTGGCGACGAGTTCCTGCAGGGGCGCGGCCGGCTCGGCCTTAAACTCGCCGTAGAGCGGATAGGCGCCGTCGACGGCCTTGACCTCGACCAGCGCCTGTTCGGATCCATCCGGCTTGCGGGCCATGGAGCGAAGGCCGGTTGAGACAGACATTTGGCCGAGCCCGCTCAAGAAGGCGCGTTCCTGTTCGGTCGCTTCGCGGTTGTTCAGCTCAAAACGAATATCGCCTGCAAGCAGTTGCTGGCCCTGGCCGGCAATCGCTTCGGTAATGGCGCGCGAAACGGAATTGACGGCGGCGATGGAGCCGGTGCCAAGGGCGATGCAGGCGAGGAAGATGTAGAAGCCGCTAAGGCCGCCGCGCATTTCCCGCAATGCCAGGCGCAGTGCAATTTTCAGCCGGGGGACCGCGACCATCATACGGATGCGACCTGAACGGCCGGAGCGCCTGCTCCGTCGTCGATGATTTCGCCGGAGCGGACGCGGATCTGGCGCGAGCAGCGGGCAGCGAGCGAAATGTCATGGGTGACGAGGATCATCGTCATGCCGCGCTCGGCCTGCTTGGAAAACAGAAGGTCGGCGATCTGGCGCCCGGTCTCGGTGTCGAGATTGCCGGTCGGTTCGTCCGCGATCAGCACGGCGGGCGAGGGGGCGAGTGCGCGGGCAATCGCTACGCGCTGCTGTTCACCGCCAGAGAGCTGGCCGGGATAGTGGTGCAGGCGTTCACCCAGGCCAACGGCTGTCAGCTCGCGGCGGGCGATCTCGAACGGATCCTTCGCATTTGCAAGCTCCAGCGGGACCGCGACGTTTTCGAGCGCGGTCATGTTGGCGATGAGGTGAAACGACTGGAAGACGATACCGATATTGCGGCCGCGGAAATCCGCCAGCGCATCTTCGGAAAGGTTGTGAAGCGCCTGGCCGTTAATGACGATCTCGCCGCTGTCGAGACGCTCGAGGCCGGCCAGCACCATCAGCAGTGTCGATTTGCCCGAACCCGAGGGGCCGACGATGCCGACCGCTTCTCCTGCGTCGACGTCAAGATCCATGCTCTTCAAAACGTGAACGGATGCCGCCGCGCTGCCGAGGGTGAGATCGGCTTTTCGCAGCGTGATGATGGTTTTAGTCAATGCAGACCGTCCTATATAGGCTTCAAGAGCAATTCATGCCGCGCTGCGGTTAAGCCCAAATCTAGGAGACCGATCGTGCGTTTTAAAGCAAGACCGCTTCAATTCCTCGTCATGATACTGGCAGCACTGACCGCAGCCCCGGTTTTCGCTCAGAACAAGACCCTCCAGATCGTCGGCTTTGGAGACAGTCTGATGGCCGGCTATCAGCTGGCGCCGGCAGAATCCTACACCGCCCAGCTCGAGGCGGCGCTGAAGGCGAAGGGCCTCAATGTGGCGATCAACAATGCCGGCGTGTCCGGCGATACCAGTTCCGGCGGGCGTGGACGCATCGACTGGTCGGTTCCAGATGGCACTGATGGCGTGATCCTTGAGCTTGGCGCCAATGATGCGCTGCGCGGCATCGCACCCGAGCAGACGGAAAAGAACCTCGATGCGATGATCACGCGGCTGAAGGCGCGCAACATTGCGATCTATCTGGTTGGCATCATGGCGCCGCCGAACATGGGCAGCGACTATGCGCAGAAGTTCAACCCGATCTACGAACGGCTCGCCAAGAAACACGCGCTGCCGCTTTATCCGTTCTTCCTCGATGGCGTGACCACGGTTGCCGGAATGCAGCTCGAAGACGGCATGCATCCGAACGCAAAGGGTGTCGCAGCCATGGTCGAAAAGAGCCTTCCTTCGGTCGAAGCGTTCCTTGGGGACATCGGTAGTCAGCAAAAATAATATCTTGCGCGGAAGCGAGTTGCATGTTCCGCTGTTAGCATCTGCAAAAGATTCGAGGAGGTCCCTATGCCGAGACTTTTCATCGCCCTCGAAGTTCCACGCAATGTCGCGATGAGCCTGTCGCTGCTCCGTGGCGGCATCCCCGGCGCACGGTGGATCGATGTGGAGAACTATCACATCACCCTTCGCTTCATCGGCGACATCGACGGACGGACCGCAGACGAGATCGTCGACCGGCTGGACCGGATCGACCGTCCGGAATTCCAGCTAAAGCTGACAGGTATCGGTTCGTTCGGGTCCAAGAAGCCGCATTCGATCTTTGCCGGTGTCTCCCCGTCGCCCGAACTTCACGCGCTGCAGGGGGAAACCGAGCGGATCTGCCAGCGTCTCGGACTGGCGCCGGATCCGCGGAAATTCACGCCGCATGTCACTCTGGCACGTCTCAAACACTGCCGACTCGATGAAGTCGTACATTACCTTTCAGGGCGCGGGAATTTTCACACCGCGCCCTTTGTCGTTCCGCGTTTCGTGCTGATGTCTTCCAAGGAATCCTGCGGTGGCGGGCCCTACCTGACGGAGGAAATCTTCCCGCTGCGCGAGCTCAGCTACGGCTATGCCCAGGACGAGATGGAAACAGCCGAGCACCGTTTCTAGTCTCTGGCGAAGGTATGCTGATGGCTTATGAGGTGCTGGACAGAGAAGCGATCGAGCGCGAGATCGCCACTCTCGATGGCTGGACGATGGGCCCTGATGGCGACGCGATCACGAGGAGCTTTGTCTTTGCGTCGTTTCGCCAAGCCTTCGGGTTCATGGCGGAATGCGCGTTGGCGGCTGAAAAACTCGACCATCATCCGGACTGGTCCAACAGCTATTCGCGTGTCGAGGTGCAACTCACCACGCATGCGAAGAAGGGGCTGACAGATCGTGATTTTAAGCTGGCGCGAGCCATGGACGAGGCATTTCGCGCACGGATCGTCACGCCCCGGAATTGAACTTCACACCGGCATTCCCATATGCTGATGCATTGAAGCGAGCATCTGGAGTGACGGAATGAGCGTGGATGAGGTCAAGATCGGCGAGATCCTTCTGCCCGGCGACGAAAAAACGCAGGATCGCCGGGAAAAGCAGGTGCGTGCCAGGTTCTGGCCGACGATGCGGCGAGCCGCGCGGCAAATTCCATTCAGCCGCGATCTGGTCGCCGCCTATTACTGCGCCGTGGACCGAAAAACACCCTTGCGCGTTCGCGGGACCTTGCTGGCAGCGCTCGCCTATTTCATTCTCCCCATCGACATCGTCCCGGATTTCTTTGCGGTCGTCGGCTTCAGCGATGATATCGCGGTTCTTGCTGCGGCCCTGCGCATGATCCAGGGCCATATCAACGACGGACATTACGACGCAGCAGACAGCGCGCTTGCCGATCACCCCGATATTGCAGCCGGAATGAAGACGAGCGGCTGATCCGGCCGCCCCGCCGCTTCAGTTCGGTGAAGTCTCTTCCAGTGCTCGCCGCAGGCGCTCGAACGCCAGCCTGATGCGCGACTTTACGGTGCCCAGCGGAAGCCCGGTCGAAGCGGCGATTTCGGAATGGGACTGACCCAGGAAAAAGGCGGCCCGCACCAGCTTCATCTGCTCGTCCGGAATCTGTGAAAGGGCATCGCGGACCCGCTCGTCGCGCTCCTTGCTTTCAAACAGGGTGTCGACGCCCGGTACCTCCGCCAAGGCAAGAAATGTCTCCTGGCCGTCAAACTTGCGGTTTCGGGCGCGGCGCTTTGCATCGATGTGGCGGTTTCGTGCGACCCGGAACAGCCAGGTCGACAGGCTTGATCTTGCGGGATCATAGAGGCTGGCACGATGCCAAAGGATGGTCATGACATCCTGGACGAGTTCTTCTGCCTCGTCCGAATTCATGCCGCGCTTCATCAGCCAGGATTTCAGGCGTGGCGCGAAATGATCAAAAAGCGCAGTGAACGCGTCTTGATCACGCGTTGCAGCCACTGCCCTGACCAGGCGGGCGAAGCGGTCTCTCTCGTCCCCTAGCATCTAACCGGCAGTAGGCTTTCTTTGTGAGTAGGCGTCAGCTTTGCGACTATCCTACCGTATCAGTAGAAAAACGGGTAGCGGTTTTAAGCAGGATTTATACGTAGTTTCAAAGTGCTGCGGCCTGCGTCATCGGACGGACAAACTCTTGCCCAAATCGTTGTTGAGTGATGCGCCCAGAAAACCCGACGTCTGGAACGGGCATCATCAAACGCAACCCTGCGCCGCATTCGACCACATCCCGGTTCACTACATATTCAGCATCCAACCGATAGTGTTGACTCTTTGGTAACCGGAATGAAGTCAAAATGGGACCCGACCGTTGGGACGCCGCATATGACGCCCAGACATGACGCCGAGAAGGCATGTCCGTACTGGCCCGGCTCGGGCCCTTGAAATTACGAAAATTGGCAGGAGATCATGGCCGCTAGAACCGTCGCAATCGCATTGGCGCTTACTCTCGCCGGAATTGGCGCAGGACTTGGCGCCGGCACGGGTACCGCTTCCGCCCAGACGCCGAACCGCATCCAGCAGTTCAAGGCGTGGGGTGCGTATTCCTACAAGCAGGGCGCGGCTACGGTCTGCTACGTCTTGTCCGTCCCGACGACCAAGGAGCCAGCAAGCGTCGATCACGGCGATATCTTCTTCATCGTGTCGCAGCGCCCGGGCCAGAACATCTCCTACGAACCGCAGGCGATGATGGGCTACACGATGCAGACCAATTCCAAGGTCACCGTGACGATCGACAACAAGAACTTCACGATGTTCACCAAGGACAAGGCCGCCTGGGTCGAGAACGCCGCCGAAGAACCGGCTCTCGTTGCTGCGATGCGCACCGGTCAGAAGATGAGCGTCAGCGCCGTATCCGGTCGCGGCACCAAGACGTCCTACGCCTATTCGCTGCAGGGCATTTCAGCGGCTCTGAAGCAGGTCGAATCCTGCAAGTAAGCAGAGATTGCCACCACCGCATTGGAAGGCCGGTCATCGACCGGCCTTTTGCGTTTGACGAAGAATAGTGACGTGGCGTCGTTTTGATGATAAAGCGCCCGTCAAGATTAGTCCTGCGCGACCGTTCCTCGGAAAGTCGCTTACCCGGGACGCCATGATTTCACAGAAAGACATGCCACGGCGATGCGCGAAACCTGCGCTGGGCGAAGGCATGTTATTCGAACGGGATATGAAGAAATGTCGGTCTCCGAGGCCTTTGCGCCTGTCGCCATCAAGAAGCCGCTCGTCGCCAATCCGGACCTCTATAGCGAAAAACCGTCGCTGATCGGCCTGTCGCGCGAGGATATGGGCGCGGCGCTGCGAGAAAAGGGCATACCGGAAAAGCAGGCGCGGATGCGGGTCAGCCAGCTCTGGCACTGGCTCTACATTCGCGGCGTGTCGGATTTCGACGCGATGACGAATGTCGCCAAGGACATGCGCGAAATGCTGAAGACGCATTTCACGATTGCGCGTCCCGAAGTGGTGGAAGAGCAGATCTCCAATGACGGCACGCGCAAGTGGCTGCTGCGCTTTCCGCCGCGCGGTGCCGGCCGTCCGGTCGAGGTCGAAACGGTCTATATTCCCGAAGAGGGCCGCGGCACGCTGTGCATATCCAGCCAGGTCGGCTGTTCGCTCACCTGTTCCTTCTGCCATACCGGCACCCAGCGCCTCGTGCGCAACCTGACGGCCGAGGAAATCCTTGGCCAGCTGCTTCTGGCGCGCGACCGGCTGGGGGATTTCCCCGGTGCCGACACGCCGCCCGGCGCTTTCGTGCCGACTGGCGACCGCAAGGTCACGAATGTCGTCATGATGGGCATGGGCGAGCCGCTCTACAATTTCGAAAGCGTCAAGACGGCGCTGCTGATCGCGACAGACGGCGACGGGCTTTCGCTGTCAAAGCGTCGTGTCACGCTGTCGACGTCGGGCGTCGTGCCGGAAATCTATCGGACCGGCACGGAAATCGGCGTGATGCTGGCGATCTCGCTGCATGCGGTCCGCGACGAACTGCGCGACATGCTGGTGCCGATCAACAAGAAGTATCCGTTGAAGGAACTGCTGGAAGCCTGCCGCCAGTATCCGAGCCTGTCCAACGCCCGTCGCATCACATTCGAATATGTGATGCTGAAGGACGTCAACGACAGCCTCGAGGATGCCAAGCTGCTGACCCAGATGCTGAAGGGCATTCCGGCTAAGATCAATCTCATCCCGTTCAACCCGTGGCCCGGTACCAATTACCAGTGCTCGGACTGGGAGACGATCACCAAGTTTGCCGACTTCATCAACCAGGCAGGCTATGCCTCGCCGATCCGCACGCCACGCGGCCGCGACATTCTCGCCGCCTGTGGTCAGCTGAAGTCGGAATCGGAGCGCATGCGCAAGACGGAGCGTCTCGCCTTCGAAGCGATGATGATCGCCGGCCATGGCGAAGACGACTGACGCCGGGAGGGCTTCGATTGCTGGCTGAACCGGCTCGAAGCCTGGAAACCTCTCATCAGTCCTTTCGTTTCTGACACCGAGCGCTCGAGGGGCGGCAAAAATGCCGCCTGGCGCGGCGCAAATGCGCTTGATTCCGTTGTAGGGGTCATATGCAGACTGCAATAATCTGATATCGATGTGGCTCATCCAGGTGCAACCGGAAGATGCCGCCATGTTTCAGCATCCCATTAGGAAGTCTGCATTTTATGTCTCACTAACAGTCGGAACGACAGTGGTGGCCTTAATTGCCACAACCGCCGAAGCGCATGTGAAATGGTTCGCACCCTACATCGTGGGTGCGCCACTGCAGCCGGTCGAAACTGTTCTGCGTGATATCTGGTTCTGGGTAGCGATCGCACTCGTTCTCGTTTGTTTCGCCGCAGCCCGAGCGATCGAAACTAGCCGTTTTGGACCGTTGATCTTCGAAGCGCTTGATCGCTTTACCTCGCCGCTCTGGGCGAGGATCGACGATTATGTCCGCGTCGTCATTGCCTCGTTCTTCGTCGCGATCTTTGCCACGGGTGGCGTTTACCTGACGCCGGACCTGAAGACGCCTGCCGAATGGGTGTCCTGGCTGCAGTTGCTGATCGCTGCCCTGATCTTCTCGCGGCGGACCATGCCTTTCGCCGGCCTTGGAATTGTTGCCCTATGGCTGCTCGCGGCGCGGGACTACGATCTCTTCCACTTGTTCGACTATTTGGCGCTCGGGCTCGGCGTTGCCGCCTACCTGATCATCGAGCCGATGAAAGACGACTGGCGTGTCCACCGTTTTGAAGTGCTGCGCTGGGGGCTAGCTATCGCGCTGATGTGGTCGAGCCTCGAAAAATTTGCCTATCCCGAATGGTTCTATCCGCTGGTGGTGGAAAAGCCCTTTCTCACGATGGGCATGCCCCGCGATGTCTTTATTCCCATGGCCGGTATCGCCGAATTCACCATGGGCTTCGGTCTTCTCTGGACCGCGCTTATCCGTCGCCTTTCGGCCATGGCAATGATCGTCATCTTCACCTCGGCCGTCTTGCCGTTCGGGCGTATAGATCTGATCGGCCACGGGTTGATCACCGCCATCCTGGTGGCGGTGGCCTGCGATCAGAACCGGGCAGACGGGCTGCTGCCCGGACTGAAGCAGAAGCTTTCGGCCATCCCTGCCGGGCTGGCTGTCGCCATCGTAGTTTTCATGAGTGGCTATTGGGGCCTGCATCTCGCCTTCTATGGTGCCGGAGGCTTTTCCGGGCCGGTGGCGGCCGAAAAGACCACCCATTCCCACAGCGTCGAATACCCGCATGGCCCGCAGTCCGACATCGGAATTGGTGCCCCGCCCACCCGCGGCCAGGGGGAGTAACAGAAGAGTCGTCCTGCGACGCGAAGCGAAGGTAGTTTGAAACGAAAGGGCGACCTTATCTCGACTGCGTCATGAAGATCTTCACGGCGAAGACCGAGAACACGCCGGCGAAGGTGTAGTCGAGGCCGCGCAGGACTTTCGGATTTCTTTGCAGCCAGTTCGCAAGCCGATCGGCAGCAAGCACGACGATCAGGTTCACCGGCATGCCGATGGCGATGAAGAAGATCCCGAAGAAGACCAGCTTGCCCGTCACATGCGGATCTGTCGCCGTCACGAACTGCGGCAGGAAGGTCATGAAGAAGATGATCACCTTCGGATTGAGGATATTCACCCAGAAGCCGATCGAGATATTTGCGAGCGGGCTTGCCGTTGCGCGCTCCACGGTTTCGACGGAGAAGCTGGAGCCGAAGCGGATCGCCTGGATCGCCAGCCACAGCAGATAGGCGGCGCCGCCTGTTTTCAGGATGAAGAAGGCGGTGGGCGAGGCGGTAATCAGCGCCGAGATTCCGAAGGCGACCAGAAGCGTGTGGCAAACGACACCGAGACTGGTGCCGAGCACCACGAACAGTGCCGATCTGCGCCCCTGCGCAAGCGCCCGGCTGATCGACAGCGTCATATCAGGCCCAGGCGTCAGAGCCAGAAGCAAGCCGGCTGCGGTGAAGGCCAGAAGCGATGCAAGGCTTGGCAGGAATTCCATTGATGTCCTCGACAGCCGGATAACGGTTGTCGCTTTTTATCCGGCTTTCGAAGTCCTGCCAAACCTGCCGATCAACTGCCGCTGATGAATTTTTTTGATGCATCCGTGAAGTCCGGATGCCAGCGCGACAGAGGTGGGCGGTTTTCGATGATGTCGCCAATCGCCCAGGCCATACGCCGCTCGTCCGTCTTGCGGTCGACGTCGTTGTCCGGGCAAAGGATGTAGAAATCCCCGCGTTCGAGGCTTTCCAGCATGAACTGCACCGTCTGTTCGGAGGTCCAGGCGGCATCGGGCTTTTCGGTGCGGTCTCCCTTGGTCAGGCCGGTATAGACGAAGCCCGGAATGAGAAGGTGAGCGCTGACCTTGCACTCGGGCATGTTGCGCAATTCGTGCTGCAAGGCTTCGGTGAAGGCTTTCACGCCCGCCTTGGAGACATTGTAGGCGGGATCGCCGGGCGGCGTGGTGATGCCCTGCTTCGACCCGGTGTTGATGATGAGGGCCGGTTCGCCATGGGCGATCATGCCGGGGCCGAAGGTCCTGCTGCCATTGACGACGCCCATCAGGTTGACGGCCAGAACGTTGTCCCAGTTGACCTGCGGGCCGAACAGGCTGCTGCCGGGCTGGATGCCGGCATTGTTCATGAGCACGTGCACCCGGCCGAAGCGCTGCAGAACGGCACGTTCCAGAGCTTCGATCTCCGCCGGCTTCGAGACGTCGGTGCCGATTGCAACGATATCGGCCTCGCCATCGTCGGCAAGGGCGGCCACCTCGCGGCAGGCCTCTGACAGCCGGTCGCCCTCGAGATCCGCGAGGACGACGCACATGCCGAGTTTCGCAAATTCCTTGGCAGCGGCAAGGCCGATACCGGAGGCGGCGCCGGTGACGACGGCGACATTGTCTTTCTTCAGAGCAGGGTGAGTGATGGACATGGGAAGTCTCCTCTTTGACGCTTCTGTTGAAAGGTTTTGGCGTTCGAAGGTTTGGGCTATTCTGAGACCAAAGGTGTTCAACGGCTCGGCGCGATATGGTATCCTCCGCGGGATCCGTCAACATGACGCGAGATCAAACCGGAGCCGGCATGATGGGCGAACTTAGATCTATCAAAGTTGACGAAAAACTGGCCGCCTTTGTTGAAAAGCAGGTCGAGAACGGACGTTATGGCTCCGCCAGTGAAGTGATCGAGGACGCGCTGCGCCTGATGCAGGAAAGCGACGCGGCCTCGCTGGAGGCCATCCGCGCGGCAATCCAAGAAGGCGAAGATTCTGGTGAGCCAGAGCCGTTCGATTCCGATGAGTTTCTGGAAGAAATGCATCGCAAACATGTCCGGTGAAGCCAAGGGTTACAAGCTTGGGCCGCGCGCGAGACGTGACCTCGCTGAGATCTGGCGATACACGTTCGAAACTTGGTCTCTTGCCCAAGCGGACGCCTATTACGGCGACATCATCTCTACTGTGCAAGCCATTGCGAGTGGTCGCAAGCGGGGCAAGCCGATCGACCAAATTCACCAAGGGTATCTGACGTGCTCGTGTGGCTCCCACTGGATTGTCTACCGACAGAGAGGCGCCCAGGTCGTGATCATCCGCATCCTCCATCAACGCATGAACCTGTCGCGTCATCTCTGATGGGATCCCTTCCGGGTTTTTCTTGCGCGGCTTTTGAAACTCGCTAAAAGTGCGCCATCCCAGACACAACGGTTGATCCAACCGCCACCACCCGCAGACGGACAATTCGACATGGCACTTCCGAAAGACGTAAAAAAGGTCGTCCTCGCCTATTCCGGCGGTCTCGACACCTCGATCATCCTGAAATGGCTGCAGACCGAACTCAATGCTGAAGTGGTGACCTTCACCGCCGATCTCGGTCAGGGCGAAGAGCTGGAACCGGCGCGCAAAAAGGCTGAGATGCTCGGGATCAAGGAGATCTATATCGAGGACGTCCGCGAGGAATTCGTCCGCGACTTCGTCTTCCCGATGTTCCGTGCCAATGCCGTCTATGAAGGCGTCTATCTGCTCGGCACGTCGATCGCACGGCCGCTGATCTCCAAGCACCTGATCGAGATTGCCCGCAAGACCGGTGCCGATGCGATCGCGCACGGCGCGACCGGCAAGGGCAACGACCAGGTCCGCTTCGAGCTGTCGGCCTACGCGCTCAATCCCGATATCAAGGTCATCGCGCCTTGGCGCGACTGGGCTTTCAAGAGCCGCACCGACCTTCTGACGTTTGCCGAACAGAACCAGATCCCGGTTGCCAAGGACAAGAAGGGCGAGGCACCGTTCTCGGTCGATGCCAACCTGCTGCACTCGTCTTCCGAGGGCAAGGTTCTGGAAGACCCGGCGGTCGAGGCTCCCGAATACGTGCATATGCGCACGATTTCGCCGGAATCTGCACCGGATCAGGCGACTACCATCAAGGTCGGCTTCCGCAAGGGCGATGCCTGCTCGATCAACGGCGTCGAGATGTCTCCGGCAACGCTTCTTGCCGCCCTCAACACCTATGGACGCGACAACGGTATCGGTCGTCTCGATCTGGTCGAGAACCGGTTCGTCGGCATGAAGTCGCGCGGCATCTACGAAACCCCCGGCGGCACGATCCTGCTCACCGCTCACCGTGCCATCGAATCCATCACGCTCGACCGGGGTGCAGCGCACCTCAAGGACGAGCTGATGCCGAAATATGCCGAGCTCATCTATTACGGCTTCTGGTACTCGCCGGAGCGCGAGATGCTGCAGGCCATGATCGACAAGAGCCAGGAGCATGTGGAAGGCGAAGTGACGCTGAAGCTCTACAAGGGCAACGTCATGGTCATCGGCCGCGAGAGCGCGAAGTCGCTCTATTCCGACCAGCTGGTCACGTTCGAGGACGATCAGGGCGCCTACGATCAGAAGGATGCAGCCGGCTTCATCAAGCTGAATGCTCTGCGCCTGCGTACGCTCGCCAAGCGCAACCAACTCCGCTAAGCGCCCTCGCATCGGATTAGTCTTAGAGGCCCGCTTCCGAAAACGGAGGCGGGCTTTTGTCATTGGCGGCGGTTGATGATCCGGTACGCGATGTAGCTGCCGACGGCGATATATTCCATGGCGGGAATGATCGTGCCGATCGCCGTCAGCGGGTCGCCGAAAAAAGCGGCGAGAAGGCCGCCGACAAAGCCGCCGCCCATCTGGATGAAACCCATCAGTGCGGAAGCGGAGCCTGCCGTCTTTGGGAAGGGCGCAAGGCCGACCGTCACCGTGTAGGGTGAGATGAACGCGATGCCGAAGGTGGAGACGCCGACCGGTAGCATGATCGACAGGAAGGATGGCGGCAGCAGATATACGGAAAGCGCCATCATCGTGCCCCCGATACCGCTGAACATGAGCCCGATCACCACCGTCGTCGGCCCGCTGATGCGCCCGGACACAAGCCGCAGTGCAATCGACCCGCTGAGAAAAGCGCCGGTCTGGACGAGCATGCCGAGGCCGAACTGCGTCGGGGTCAGCCCCACTTCACCGATCAGCACAAAGGGCAGCATCGTGCCCTGCGCATAGAGCGCGCCGATAGCGCCGCCGAGGACAAGAGACGGAAAAAGGAACCTCAGGTCGGTGAGAAGGGAGAAGTAGGTCGAAACGAGGATCGAGGGTCTGAGCCGGCTGCGGTCGGGAACCGTTGTTTCCTTGAGGAACAGCAGGCAGCTTGCAAGCAAGATAACCCCGAAGATGACCATCAGCACGAAGACGGATTTCCAGCCGAATACCGACAGCGACAGGCCGCCGATCGTGGGGCCGATTGCTGGACCCACCGCCAGCATGATGCCGATCATGTTCATGATTCGGGTGGCTTCAAAACCGACGAACTGGTCGCGAACCGCGGCACGGGCAACGGTCATGCCGACGGAAGCGCCGATCCCCTGCACCAGCCGTCCGGCCAGGATCCAGTCGACCGAGGGCGCAAAGACCGCCATCAGCGAGCCGACGAGATAGATCAGCAGGAATGCGATGCTCGCGGACCGGCGACCGAATGCGTCTGAGGCCGGTCCTGCCAGAAGCTGTGCGACGGCGAAGCCGCCGAAGTAAAGCGTCAGGCTGAGCTTGATCGCCGCTTCCGACGTGCCGAAGGCTTTCACGAGTTCCGGCATCGCCGGCGTGTAGATCGCCATCGAGACCGGGCCGATCGCCGTCAGCAGCGCGCCGAGCAGCGTGGTTCGCAGCGCGGTCATCCTGTTGGGCGGTGTCGTTGCGGAGGCGGCCAGCGTATCAGCCGTCATCAATGTCGGCCTGAGACGAATTGAAGCTTTGCAGGTTGCCGTTGAAGATTTTCATGGCCGCTGCGATGCGTGTCGCGGTTTGGGCATCGAACCCTTCGGTGGCGCAGGTGATGATGGCGCGCAGTTCCTGCTGGATTGACGCCAGCATGTCGGCAGAGGTCGGCGTCAGCATGATGCGCTTTGCCCGTCGGTCGGCGCAGCATTGCTGCCGTTCGATGAGGCCAAGCGACTGAAGCCTGTCGAGATAGGCGCAGAGCGTCATCGGTTCGACGCCCATGCGCGACGCGATGTCGAGCTGGCGGCTGCCATCGACTTGGGCGATATGGATCAGTGCTCGTGCTTCGCCGGCGGTAAGGCCGAGGCCCGCCTGGGCGATGCGTCGCTCGAAAGCCGTGCGCAGAAGCCTCGCGGCATCGGCGATCAGGAAGCCGAGGGTTTCACCCTGGGCGACCAAGCCTGGCGTTTCCGGGCGATGTTCGTTCGCGAGCTTCATAAGGCAGCCTTACTATCTTTCCCCGACGACGCAAATCGAAATGCCTGGAAACCGTGTGCCGGGCGATTTCGCAACGATGTGCGTTCCAAAAATCTGCATCAGCGGATGAAGCTCTTGCCGTGCCTGCCTATATATGGTCGCTCTACGCAATTAGACGGTATCGAAGCAGCACAGTGAAGGACGACCCAATGGCAACTTTCTCAGCGAATTCCGCGCTTGTCGACTGGAACGGGCATCATGGCCTGCCGCGCTTCGATCAGGTCAAGGACGAGGATTTCGCGCCGGCCTTCGATGCCGCCATCGCCTTGCACGAGGCGGAAATCGCTGAGATCGCGGGAAATTCCGCTGAGCCCACATTCGAAAACACGATCGTTGCACTGGAAATCGCCGGTGACGAGCTGTCGCGCGTTTCGTCGATCTTCTGGGGCAAGGCGGGCGCGCATACCAACGATACGATCCAGACGCTGGAGCGCGAAATCGCGCCGAAAATGTCGCGCCACTATTCGAAGATCGGCACCAATGCCGAACTGTTCGCGCGTATAGACGCCCTCTGGCAGAAGCGGGACGACCTTGATCTGACCGTCGAGCAGCAGCGGGTGCTGGAACGTCACTGGAAGGGGTTCGTCAAATCAGGCGCCAATCTGCCTGAGGACCAGCAGAAGCGGCTGTCGAGCATCAACGAGACGCTTGCCGGTCTCGGCGCCAGTTTCGGCCAGAATGTTCTCGGCGACGAGAAAGGCTGGTCGTTGAAACTGACCGAAGAAGCCGATCTCGAGGGTCTGCCGGTTTTTGTGAAAGAAGCGATGGCGGAAGCTGCCAAGGAGCGCGGCGAGGGCTCAGGCTATCTCGTCACGCTGTCGCGCTCGATCATCGAGCCTTTTTTGACCTTCTCGACCCGCCGGGATCTGCGCGAACAGGCGTTCAAGGCCTGGGTGGCGCGCGGCGAAAATGGCGGCGAGCGGGACAATGTCGCGATCGTTCGCGAAACGCTGGCGCTGAGGGCCGAAAAGGCCAAGCTGCTCGGCTATGAGAATTACGCCGCGTTGAAGCTCGACAACACGATGGCGAAGACACCGAAGGCGGTGAACGGTCTGCTCGGCCAGGTCTGGCAGAAGGCCCGAACCAAAGCGCTGGAGGAAGAGGCAAGTCTTTCAGGTCTGATCTCGGAAGCGGGCGGCAATCATCCGGTCATGCCCTGGGACTGGCGCCACTACGCCGAAAAGCTGCGCGAGCGGACGTTCTCTTTCTCCGAGAGTGAGCTGAAGCCCTATCTCCAGATCGAGAAGATCATCGAGGCGTCCTTCGATGTGGCCGAGCGGCTGTTCGGCATCAAGGCTGTCGAGGTGAAGGGCTTGCCGGTCTATCATCCTGATGTCCGCGTGTTCGAGATCCATGACGAGGACGGCAATCTAAAAGCGCTTTTCCTCGGCGATTATTTCGCCCGCTCCTCGAAGCGCTCCGGCGCCTGGATGAGTTCGTTCCAGTCGCAGCACAAGCTGACGCTGAAGAACGGCATGCAAGGTGAGCTGCCGATCATCTACAATGTCTGCAATTTCGCAAAGCCTGCCGAAGGCAAGCCGGCGCTTCTGTCGCTCGACGATGCGCGCACGTTGTTTCATGAATTCGGCCATGCGCTGCACGGCATGCTGTCCAACGTGACCTATCCCTCGGTTTCGGGCACTGGCGTCTCGCGCGATTTCGTGGAGTTGCCGTCGCAGCTTTACGAACACTGGCTGACGGTGCCGGAAATCTTCGAGAAATATGCCGTCCACTACAAGACCGGCGAGCCGATGCCGAAGGCGCTGCTCGACAAGGTTCTTGCCGCGCAGACATTCAATGCCGGTTTCTCAACGGTGGAATTCACCTCGTCGGCACTGGTCGATATGGCTTTCCACACCCAGGAAAGCACGGTCGAAGACCCGATGGCGGTGCAGGCCAAGGTGCTGGCCGAGCTCGACATGCCGGCCTCGATCGTCATGCGCCACGCCACGCCGCACTTCCAGCACGTGTTTGCCGGTGACGGATACTCGGCCGGCTACTATTCCTACATGTGGTCGGAAGTCCTTGATGCGGATGCATTTGCCGCGTTCGAGGAGGTCGGCAATGCTTTCGATCCGGTGACGGCGCGCAAGCTCAAGAACAATATCTATTCGGTCGGCGGCTCGATCGATCCGGAAGAAGCTTATGCAGCCTTCCGCGGCAAACTGCCGGATCCGACCGCAATGTTGAAGAAGCGGGGCCTCTCCATCATGGCCGAGCTTTCGGGCGGAGACGGCTGACAAAAGCCATTATCTTTAAAAGATGAAGAGCGGGCGTTGATCGCAGATCGCGCTCGCCCCCTTTCGCATTTGCGAAAAACAGGGTATGAGCGCGCCAACGAAATAGGTGCGGTCCGTCGATCTGCGCCCCGAAACATCCGAGATCTAAAAATGGCTATGCGGAATATCGCGATTATCGCGCACGTCGACCACGGCAAAACGACCCTTGTCGATGAACTTCTGAAGCAGTCCGGCTCGTTCCGCGACAATCAGCGCACCGTCGAGCGCATGATGGATTCGAACGACCTCGAAAAAGAACGCGGCATCACCATTCTCGCCAAGGCAACTTCGGTCGAGTGGAAGGGTGTTCGCATCAACATCGTCGACACTCCCGGCCACGCCGACTTCGGTGGCGAAGTCGAGCGCATCCTGTCGATGGTGGATGGCGCCATCGTTCTGGTCGATAGCTCGGAAGGCCCGATGCCGCAGACCAAGTTCGTGGTCGGTAAGGCGCTGAAGGTCGGTCTTCGCCCGATCGTCGCGATCAACAAGATCGACCGTCCGGACGGTCGCCACGAAGAAGTCATCAACGAAGTCTTCGACCTGTTCGCGAACCTCGACGCCACCGACGAGCAGCTCGACTTCCCGATCCTCTACGGTTCGGGTCGCGATGGCTGGATGAACGTCAACCCAGAAGGTCCGAAGGATGAAGGTCTTGCACCACTGCTCGATCTGGTCCTGAAGCACGTTCCGGAGCCGAATGTCGGCGAAGGCCCGTTCCGCATGATCGGTACGCTTCTCGAAGCCAACCCCTTCCTCGGTCGTCTCATCACGGGCCGCATCGCATCCGGCTCGATCAAGCCGAACCAGGCCGTCAAGGTTCTGTCGCAGGACGGCAAGACCGTCGAAACCGGCCGTATCTCCAAGATCCTCGCATTCCGCGGCATCGAGCGTCAGCCGATCGAAGAAGCCCATGCAGGTGACATCGTCGCGATCGCCGGCCTTTCCAAGGGTACGGTTGCCGACACGTTCTGCGATCCTGCGGTCACCGAAGCGATGACGGCTCAGCCGATCGATCCGCCGACCGTTACCATGTCCTTCCTCGTCAACGATAGCCCGCTTGCCGGCACCGAAGGCGACAAGGTTACCAGCCGCGTCATTCGTGACCGTCTGTTCAAGGAAGCCGAAGGCAACGTTGCGCTGAAGATCGAAGAGTCTGACGGCAAGGATTCGTTCTTCGTGTCCGGCCGCGGCGAATTGCAGCTTGCCGTTCTGATCGAGACCATGCGTCGCGAAGGCTTCGAGCTTGCCGTTTCGCGTCCGCGCGTCGTCATGCACAAGGACGAAGCAACCGGCCAGACGCTGGAGCCGATCGAAGAAGTCGTGATCGACGTCGACGAAGAGCATTCCGGTATCGTCGTGCAGAAGATGTCCGAGCGCAAGGCCGAGATGGTCGAGCTTCGTCCGTCCGGCGGCAGCCGCGTTCGCCTGGTATTCTACGCGCCGACCCGCGGCCTGATCGGTTACCAGTCGGAACTTCTGACCGACACGCGCGGCACGGCGATCATGAACCGCCTGTTCCACGACTATCAGCCTTACAAGGGTGCGATCGTCGGTCGAGTCAACGGTGTTCTCCTGTCGAACCAGTCCGGTGAAGCCGTCGCCTACGCGATGTTCAACCTGGAAGACCGTGGCCCGATGATCATCGAGCCAGGCGAAAAGGTTTATGCCGGTATGATCATCGGCATCCATACCCGCGACAACGACCTCGAAGTCAACGTTCTTAAGGGCAAGCAGCTGACCAACATCCGCTCGGCCGGCAAGGACGAAGCCGTTCGCCTGACGCCGCCGATCCGCATGACGCTCGACCGCGCGCTGTCCTGGATCCAGGACGACGAGCTGATGGAAGTCACGCCGAAGTCGATCCGCCTGCGCAAGATCTATCTCGACGCAAACGACCGCAAGCGCTTCGACAAGTCGAAGGCCGCTCTCTAACAGCGCGCCTCCTAAGACCATCCAAGACCCCGGCAGAAATGCCGGGGTTTTTTTGTGGCTTGGTCTGGGCCACGCTTGTGGCGAAGGTAAAAAATGCGTTAACCTCCTTGCCATCGTCCACATGAGAAGCTTGTGGGCAATCCACTTTACCCCGGTCTCGGGAATGGCGGAGAGCCCATGGCAGGACCTAGAATCGCGTTATGAAAACGTTATCGATCGATGTCAGGCGTGCGGAGCCGCAAGACGCCCCGGCTATCTCCGAGGTGCACCGCCAGGCATGGTCGCAAGCCTATGCCGGCCTCATTCCGCACAAGCCGCTGATCCAGATGCTGGAGCGCCGCGGCGAGGGGTGGTGGCGCAAGGCCGTCCGCGGGCCGGCGACGCTTCTGGTTCTGGATATCGGCGGCGTGATCGCCGGATATGCGACGATCGGCCTCAACCGCGCCCGTGCGCTTCCCTATGACGGCGAGATCTACGAGATCTACCTGCGCCCGGAATATCAGGGCGTCGGCCTTGGCCGCCGCCTGTTCGGCGAAAGCCGCAGGCTTTTGAAATCGCTTGGCTGCAAGGGCTTGGTCGTCTGGTGCCTGGAAGACAGCGAGCATGCCGTCCGGTTTCTGCGATCCCATGGCGGGGCGGATTTGGCAGAGGGCATGGAGGACTTCGACGGAAAGTCCCTAAAGAAGATTGGTTTCGTCTGGCACTGACTTCGGGGCGGAAAGGTGCGCCACGACTTAACCTTGGCGGCAAACCTGTGTTGCCTTGCCAGCCAATTCCCGCTATCGACGGTTCACAAGTTCGTAAACCTCATCGGGGAAGACTATGCGCATCGATGCAATTTCTGTTGGCAAGAATCCGCCTGAAGACGTCAACGTAATCGTTGAAGTACCTGTCGGCGGCCAGCCCATCAAGTACGAGATGGACAAGGAAGCCGGCGCGTTGATCGTCGACCGTTTCCTGTACACACCGATGACCTATCCGGGCAATTACGGCTTCGTGCCGCATACGCTGTCCGAGGATGGTGATCCGATCGACGTTCTGATCTGCAACACCCGCCCGCTGGTACCCGGTTGCGTCATCAATGTCCGCCCGATCGGCGTGATGGTGATGGAAGACGACGGCGGCAAGGACGAGAAGATCATTGCCGTGCCGGTTCCGAAGCTGACCCAGCGCTACGACAAGATCAAGAACTACACCGATATGCCAGAGATCACGCTGAAGCAGATCGAGCACTTCTTCACGCACTACAAGGATCTGGAGCCCGGCAAGTGGGTGAAGATCGAAGGCTGGAAGGACGTTGACGTCGCCAAGAAAATGATCGTCGCGGCGATCGAACGCTTCAACGCTCAGAAGTAATCTTTACCGCTGACCGCTTCCAAAATCCTCCGGTTCGTCTCGAGCCGGGGGATTTTTTGTTTCGCTCGTAAGCCCAAAACAAAAACGGCCCGCGCGGGAAATTTCCCAGCGCGGGCCGACCGTGTCCGTGCTGAAAGTCTTTGGCTTCAGCCTGCGAGAGCAGGATAGATCGAGGTCCACATCAGCGAGCGAATGAAGAAGATGATCAGAAGCACGATGATGGGCGAAATGTCGATACCACCGAGGTTCGGCATGACCCGGCGGATCGGCGCAAGGACAGGCTCGGTGACATTGAAGAGAAACCGGCCGATTGCATCGACAAACTGGTTGCTCGAATTGATCACGTTGAAGGCGAACAGCCAGGAAAAGATGGCGCTGGCGATCAAGATCCAGGTGTAAAGGTTCAAGGCCAAGTCAATGGTCTGAAACAGGGCGAGCATTCACGTCTCCATTTCTTTGTTGACAGACATGTAGACATTGGCGAACTAACGGGCAAGTGCCGTCTATGGCCCGCGTCGCAGGATGTTTAACGGCGGCGTGTGCATATCGTGGGTTTCCGGCTTCGCTGAAAGTACAGGTTCCATGTCCATACCCACATCGGGTGATCGCTTCGCCGCCTTTCGTCACGCAGCTTATACGCGTTTCTTTCTCAGCCGGTTCTTCGCAGCCTTCGCGATCCAGATCGTCAGCGTCTCCGTCGGCTGGCAGATGTATGACGAGACGCGCAATCCGCTCTATCTCGGTCTGATCGGGCTCTTCCAGTTTCTGCCGTCGCTGCTTTTGATCCTGGTGACGGGATCGGTCGCCGATCGCTACAACCGACGCATGATCATGGCGATCTGCATGGTCGTCGGCGGACTGTGTTCGGCGGCGCTTTTGGCGCTTACCATCACCGACTCATTCACGCCGTGGCTGGTGTTTTCGATCCTTGTCGTCTTCGGCATCGAGCGCGCTTTCATGGGGCCGGCGGTGCAGTCGCTCGGACCGAACCTCGTGCCGGAAGAAGACCTTCCCAATGCGATCGCCTGGAATTCGTCCTCCTGGCAGACGGCATCGATCCTCGGACCGGTTTTCGGCGGGCTTCTCTATGGCGCGAGTTCGATCGCGGCCTATTCGGTCGCCTGTTTTCTCATGACGGTTGCCGCCATCCTCGTCTTCCTCATTCCGAAGCCCGCGCAGCGCACGCCGTCCTCCAAAGTCAGCTGGAACGAGATGCTGGCCGGTTTCCGCTTCATCGCCGGCGAGAAGATCGTGCTCGGTGCGATCTCGCTCGATCTGTTTGCGGTGCTGCTTGGTGGCGCGGTGGCGCTGATGCCGATCTTTGCCCGCGACGTCCTTGAGCTTGGCCCCTGGGGCCTCGGCCTGCTGCGTGCTGCGCCCGGTATCGGCGCGATCGGCGTTGCGGTCTGGCTTGCCATCCATCCGATCCGCCACCATGCGGGCACGGCGATGTTCATCGGCGTAGCGCTGTTCGGGTTGGGCACGCTGATCTTCGGCCTGTCGGCCACTCCGTGGATCTCGATTGCGGCCTTGATGCTGATGGGTGCGGCCGACATGATCTCCGTCTATGTGCGTGAGACGCTGATCGCGCTCTGGACGCCTGATGAGGTGCGCGGCCGGGTGAATGCCGTCAACATGGTGTTTGTCGGCGCATCGAACGAGCTGGGCGAGTTCCGGGCCGGAACCATGGCGCACGCGATCGGCGCGGTCCCTGCCGTCGTCATCGGCGGCATCGGCACACTCGCGGTCGCCGTGATCTGGTCGATCGGCTTTCCAAAACTTCGCAAGATCGATAATCTGGAAGCGCCGCAGCGCTGAGTTATCCGTTGCCCTGGGCGGGATAGGTGGGCAGGGCCGGGCGGCTTGCCTCGGCGGCGGGTCGATCGAAGACGATGTCGAGGAAGGTCCACAGCCAGTCCTTCAATGCGTGGTCGAAGATCATCCGTCCTTCCAGATGCTGGTTTCCCTGCTGGGCATTCGGCATGCCAAAGCGTTCGGCACCGTGCACCACCCAGCGATGCATCATGGCGCGGGTCAGTTCCGCATGGAACTGGACGCCCCAGGCATTCTCGCCGTAACGGATCGCCTGATGCGGATAGGCGTCGCCTTCCGCGAGCAGCTTTGCGCCCCGCGGCACGTCGAAGCCTTCGCGGTGGAAGTGGTAGACCATTTTCGGCCAGTGCATGAGAAGCCGGCCGTGTTCGGTGGCGCGCAGCGGATACCAGCCGATCTCGGTCACTTCGCCCTTCTGCGGCCCAACGCGGCCGCCGAGATTGCGCACCAGCATCTGGGCGCCGAGGCAAATCCCGAGATAGGGCTTGTTCTCCTTCAACGGCACGTCGATCCAGTCGATTTCCGTCTTGATGAAGGGGTCCGGGTCGTTGGCACTCATCGGACCGCCGAAGACGACGGCGCCTGCGTGGCCGGACATCGTGTCGGGGAGGGGATCGCCAAGAGCGGGCCTGCGGATATCCAGCGCAAAGCCCTTGTCGACCAGCATCTGGCCCACGCGGCCAGTGGACGAGGTTTCCTGATGCAGGATCGCGAGTATGGGGAGTTTAGAGGATGGGCGGGAAGGGGTTCTCATGACGTCACGTCCTGGAGCGTTCCTGGCTAGACCTTTTCTTCCTCTTCCCCTGCGACCGGGTGAGCCGAGGTCCGCGCGGCGGCCTCCTGCCGCTGCAGAACCCGATCACGGGCAGAAACGCCCAGGAGATCGGCGATCCGCCATATCACGTGATCCTCGATCTCGCTGCGCTGACCGTCCGCGTAGACGATATCCCAGAGGATGCCGAGAAGCTCGATCCGGTCCTCTTCGTCAACCAGATGCTTTCTGAGATCCGAGGTGAACCGGTAATAGTCGACAGCTTCGCTTCCAGCCTGCCGGCCCGCCTCGATCAGCGACTGCAACCCTTCCGGGCTTAGATCGTAACGATCTCGCATGAGGTCGCGGAACTTCTGCTGCTCTTCCTCGGACATGTTGCCGTCGGCTTCCATGACCTGGAAACAGAGCGCCACGAACGCAACGCGAGGGTCGTCTGGCGCAAATTCATCCGTATGGTGCGGGGCTGTCAGCGTGTGGAGGAAGGCCTGGATGCGATCGAGCATATGTTATCTAGGCCTTCTCCGGTTTTTCTAATAAAGCCTCAGCCTCGTGGGAGACTTCTCGGCACTTGAGTCCTTGACACCGGGATCATCGGGCGGACGACCGAAAAAGGGAACGGGCTCGTCCTGCTTTTCTGCCTCCGGGGGCTGCTCCGCTGTCACATTCGTGGCCGTAGGTGTTTTTGCTGCAACAGCTAAGTCCTCCTGCGGCACCACGACGGGCTGCATGTCGGCAGCAACCTGATTGGTGCTCTCGTTTTCCGGTGTTTCGACAGCCGGCGTGACGTCTTCGCGAATCGTGATTGCCGGAAGCGTTGCGATCGCCTCGTCTGCGGCCAGGGTGCCGTCTTCCACGGGTCCTTCGATCTGGCCGAACGGGACTTTCCATTCGAAGGCATCAAGACGTCCGGTGACCGGCGAGAGCGGCAACCATTTGTCCGAAACGATACCGTCGGCAACCCAGGCAGGATCACGGCCAGCACGCAGCGCTTGCGCCATCCAGTGACGGACACGGCCCTGATCGCCGGTATCCGCTTCCTCGATATCGGCCAGCAGGAGATAGGCGGCCTCACGCGACTGCATGCGGGCTGCAGCTTCTGCCTTGGCGCGCGCTTTGGGGAACTGCTGGGCATCGAGAGCTGCCTGCGCGACGACCAGCAGCGATTCGATGTTGTTGGGACGCAGTGCTTCGAGCTTTTCGGCACGCTTCAGACGGTCAAGCGTGCTATCGCCGCTGCGGGCGCGGACATAGGTGCGGCCGAGATCCGGATGCGGCTCGATCTTCCAGGCGCTTTCGAGGATGCTTGCTGCCTTGCGGATATTGTCTTCGCGCAGATAGGCCTTGGCTGCAATGATCGCGGCCGGCACGAGGCCCTTGGCGAGCTTCAGAGCGGCCTTTGCATCTTCGCGGGCACCGTTCGGGTCGCCTTCCAGGCGTTCACTGGCCTTGGCGGTCAGAAGAACGGCTTTCAAGCGCTCGGCTTCGCCGCGTTCGAGCACACTTGCCGCCCGCTGTTGATCGAGTAGCTGGATGGCCTCGTCCCAACGGCCGGACTGGCTGCGCGATTCGAGCGTCGCCTGGGCTGCCCAGGGCAGGTAGGGCGCATGTTCGACGGCTTTTTCGGCATACTGGCGAGCAGCTTCGTTGGCGCCGAGACGGCGTGCTTCCATGTAAAGGCCGCGAAGACCGAGTTCACGGGTTTCCGGGTCTTCGGACATCTGTTCGAACTTGGCCCGTGCGTCCGCATGGCGGCCTTCGATCAGGGCCGCCTGCGCTTCCAAAAGGTGAATGAGCGGTTCCTGATCGGCGCTGAGCAGGCCGCGCGTGCGGATGCTCATCTTGCGGGCGAGAACCGCATTGCCAGCACCGGCCGCAATCAGGCCGGTCGACAGCGCCTGATAGCCGCGGTCACGCTTGCGGGTGCGGAAATAGCGGCGCACCGACAGCGGCGATGTCCAGATCACGCCGATGACCCACCATACGATCATGACCGCCGCGATCAACGCCACGACCATGGAAGCGGCTACCATGATGCTGGTTTCGATCAGATGATCCTGCCAGGTGATCGAGATCAGCCCTGGGCGATCCGCAATCCAAGAAAAGCCCCAGCCGAGGCCCAGAACCACGAGAAGAAAAATGAAGAGCCTGATGATCATCCGTTTCTTTCTTCTTCAGCCTTAAGAGCCTGATTTCGTGCCAGCAAGCGCGCGCGAAAGAGTTCCGCTCACGAGATTTTCAACCTGTACCCGCGCATCGAGCTTCCGCTTGAAATCGGTAGACGCCGATTTTGCGGCGTCCGGCAGCGTATCCCACTGCTGGGCAGCTGCCTGAAGGTCGCCGCTGCGCAACCGGTCCTCGATGCGGGAAACGATCGCATCGACCGTTTCACCCTCGACATCGCCGACGCGGCGAACCTTGACCACCGACATGGCGGAGGACAGAAGTCGGCTGGCAATGCCCTGGTTCGGATCCGCTGGCACAGAGGCCTGAATGATCGCATCGGCGACAGCGGGAAACTCGCTCTGCAGCTGTTCACGCGACGGCGCGCCGTCTGCGGCGAATGTCTTGAGCTCGGCGATCGCGGGATCGTCGCCGGCAATGTTCGTATAGGCCTGAAGCTCTGCCTCGAACGAGCCGCCACGATCGATGGCGGCCTTCAGTCCGGCAGCAGCGACGGCGCGGGCAACCTGCTGTTCCGGGCCGCGATCGTTGATCTGGGCTTCGGCTGCTTCCAGCCGACGGGAAAGCTCGGCGGCCTGTGTTGCTGCCGCAGCTTTGGTATCGGCGAGCTGCTGCTGAATTGCATTCAGGCTTTCTTCGGTCGGACCGCCGGTATTTTGCGCAACAGAGCTTTCCAGCGCCTGAATGCGGCTTGCGAGTTCCGCATCGGGAGATGCGGGCTGGTTGCGCAGCGTCTGAATTTCCTGGCGAAGAGCTTCGACTTCGTCCGACAGTTCGGTCGAGCCGGATGCTGCGGGGGTCGATGAGGGAAGATACCCGGCATATTGCATGCTGCCCGCAAGCAGAAGCGCGACGATGCCGCCGAAAATGCCGGCAGCAATCAGCGTGGACGCCGAGGTCCCACCGGAGCGGGTGGCTGGCTGGGCGTCCGATGCCTTGTCAAAGGTTTCATGCTTAGCGGCAGGTTCGTCAAAACCGGGCGTGGGCGACGGGGTGAATTCCTCGGTCGGCGAGGGGGCAGCGTCACGAGCAGCGTCTGTCGCAATCGGCGCGTCCGGCTCGGTCACAACCGGATCGGCTGTTCCCGTCACACCTGGCTCGTCTCGCCCATGGGAGCTATCCGGCTGGCCGATCACGTGGGACGTGTCGGTCTCTTCAGGCACGGTCGATGTCACCGGCTCGCCGGCCAGCGGGATGGCATCCGTCGTCTCAGAAGCTTCGACTTTTTCCGAAGCGGTTTCCGGGATGTCGCTGTCATTGCTGCGCACAGGCTCGGCCACCACGCCAGCGCCATCGGCCGTCAGGTCGATCGTGACCGGTTCTTTCTCCGCCATCGATCGGCGGGGTGGTTTTTCCGTTACCATCTCGACCTCTTTTCGCATCTGCTCAGGGAAAGTAGTTGGTGGGGCAGGGTAAGGAAAGGGGAGCGAGAGAATTTGGCTTGGCACTATGGTGAAAGAAACGCGAAAAGTGCGTCTTCGTCGGGTGTTTCAGCGACGAAGATAGCAGGATGAAATTTTTCAGGCACCGCGGTAGCGACGTTTTTGCTGAGGCAGATGACCTGCAAATGTTCGATCGAGGCTGCAAACGGCTGCACGAGTTCGAAGAACAGCGCGGCGTTGTGGCGCGAATAGAGAAGGACTGCGTCGGCCGCCGGGCGGGTCAGAAGCGGTTCGATGATCTCGGTCCGGTAGCCGACCTTGACCATCCGGTAGATCTCGATCGTTTTGCAGGCGATGTCGCGGGCGTGTAACCCGTCCTCCAAATCCGGCGAACGCGGATTGCCGGCAAGATAGAGGAGACTGGATGTTTCGCCGACATCCTGGGCGATCCTCTCCACCAGATCATGCCCGGTGCCATCGCCGCAGCGGATATCGGTAAAGCCGAGGGTGCGTGCTGCCTCGCCGGTCGCTTCGCCGACGGCGTATATCTGCGTGGACAGGCGATGCCGGAGTTCGTGTCCAAGTTCGCCAAGCACGCGAACGGCTTCGGCGCTGGTCACGACAAGTGCGGAATGGAGTTCGGACAGCGCTTCTCGGGCGATCTCCAGGTGATGCTCGGCGCGGGTGAGCGGCAGGAAGACCGGCTGATGGCCGAGGGTTTCGAGCCGTGCTGCGGTTCGCCGGGCGGAATGGTCAGGGCGGGTAACGATGACCCGCATGGCGTCAGACCCAGCCTTCGAAGAAGCCCGGTCCGGCAGCGGCGCGGACGGTTTCTCCGGCCTGGCGACCAAGCGTTTCCGCATCCGCCCGTCGGCCGCTGATGTCGACCGCATGTTCTGTCGATCCGTCCGGCGTCAGGATCAGGCCTGAAAATTTCAGATGATCACCGTCGCAGATCGCGTAGCCGCCAATCGGCGTCCGGCATGAGCCATCGAGGGCTGCCAGAAACGCGCGCTCGCAACTGACCGCGTCAAAGGTGGGACAGTCGTTGACGGCTTTCAGCAGGTCATCGATGGCCGTGTCGCCGATGCGGCTCTCGAGGCAGATCGCGCCCTGTGCAGGCGCTGGCGGAAAATCGACGGGGTCGAGCAGTTCGGTCGCAACTTCCTCGCGGGCCAGCCGCTTCAGCCCGGCATACGCCAAAAGCGTCGCGTCCACATGGCCTTCATTGAGCTTGCGAAGGCGCGTGCCGACCGATCCGCGAAAAATCGCGACCTGGATATCGGGACGAAGACGGCGCACCAGCGCCTGACGCCGAAGCGATGCGGTTCCGACGGTCGCACCGTCAGGCAGAGCCTTGAGGCTCGGCGCCGTGCGGCCGATGACAGCGTCGCGGATATCCTCGCGGGGCAAGTAGGCGGAGATGTAAAGGTCTTCCGGAAGCTTGGTCGGCATGTCCTTGGAGGAATGCACCGCGAAGTCGAGATCTCCCGAGGAGAGCTTTTCTTCGAGCTCCAGCGTGAACATGCCCTTGCCGCCGATCTCGCTCAGGGCGCGGTCGGTGATGCGGTCGCCGGTCGTGGACAGGACGACAATTTCGAACATTTCCTCCGGAAGGTCATGGGCTGCCATCAACCGTGCACGGGTTTCGGCCGCCTGGGCGAGCGCCAGCGGGCTGCCCCGCGTTCCTATCCGGAAAGGTTTTGTTTGCATCCGCGTCATTCCATTGTTACCGGAAGCCCTCGTAAACCTGTTTTCCTCTTCAATCAACGATAGGTCATGGCGGCATTTCTTCGCATCCTCGGCATTGAAACAAGCTGCGACGAAACCGCGGCCGCAATCGTCGTGCGCCACGAGGACGGTCGCGGCGAGATTCTCTCCGATGTCGTCTTCTCGCAGCTCGACGAGCACAGCGCCTATGGCGGCGTGGTGCCCGAGATTGCGGCGCGCGCCCATGTGGAGGCGCTGGACGGCCTGATCGAGGAGGCACTGTCGCGCGCTGGCGTCTCGCTGGATGAGATCGATGCGGTGGCGGCGACCTCCGGTCCCGGCCTGATCGGCGGACTGATCGTCGGGCTGATGACGGCGAAGGCGATTGCGCGCGCCACCGGCAAGCCGCTGATGGCGATCAACCATCTCGAGGGACATGCGCTGACGGCGCGGCTGACGGATGGATTGTCGTTCCCCTATCTGATGCTGCTGGTCTCCGGCGGGCATACGCAGCTGGTTCTGGTGCGTGGCGTCGGCGATTATGAGCGCTGGGGCACCACGATCGACGACGCTCTGGGCGAAGCCTTCGACAAGACGGCAAAGCTGCTCGGCCTGCCATACCCGGGCGGTCCCGCCGTCGAGAAGGCGGCGCTGACGGGCGATCCCGATCGTTTTCAATTGCCGCGGCCGCTGGTCGGCGAAGCCCGGCTGGACTTCTCGTTCTCCGGTCTCAAGACCGCCGTGCGTCAGGCTGCGACCGAGATCGCGCCGCTGTCCGAGCAGGATATCGCCGATATCTGCGCCTCGTTCCAGAATGCGATCTCGCGAACGCTGCGCGACCGGATCGGGCGTGGACTTGCGCGGTTTGCCAAGGAATTCGGCCATCTGGATGTCGGTCCTGCGCTGGTGGTTGCCGGCGGCGTTGCCGCCAACCAGGAGATACGTCGAACGCTGCAGGCGCTCTGCATCGAACACGGATTTCGCTTTATCGCGCCGCCGATGAAGCTGTGCACCGACAATGCAGCGATGATTGCCTGGGCAGGGCTTGAACGGCTGGCCGAAGACATGCCGTTCGACGGCATGGATGTCGCGCCGCGCTCGCGCTGGCCGCTGGATGCCAATGCGCAGACGCTGCTTGGCTCCGGCAAACGGGGTGCCAAGGCATGAACGGGGCAGAGATGCCGCAAGAACGGATCGTCGTGATCGGGGCCGGGGCCTTCGGTACGGCACTCGCAGCCGTCATCGCGCTCGAAGGTCGTCACCCGGTAACGCTGATCGGCCGCAATACCGGCCTGATGGCCGATCTCAGAAACGACCGTGTGCATGACGCGGCACTTCCCGGCGTGACGTTGCCGGATGCGCTCGAATTCTCCGCTGAACCCGACGCCATCTCGGATGCGAGCATTGTGCTGTTTGCCATGCCTTCGCAGGCGCAGAGCGATGCGGCGCGGTATTACGGTCCGTATCTCGCAAAGGATGCGGCGGTCGTTACCTGTGCCAAAGGCATAGACCGCGTGTCAGGGCTTTTGCTGACGGACGTTCTGGAGGCATCGCTTCCGAGCCACCCGATCGCGGTTCTCTCCGGCCCCGGTTTTGCATTCGACATTGCGCGCGGGCTTCCGACGGCGATGGCGCTTGCGGCGGAGGACCAACTGCTCGCGGAGCGTCTGGCGACCGTGCTGTCCAGCCGGACCTTCCGGCTTTACGCCTCGTCCGACCGGATCGGCGTGCAGCTCGGCGGGGCGATGAAGAACGTGCTGGCGATTGCCTGCGGCATCGTCGAGGGCGCAGGCCTTGGTGATTCGGCCCGTGCCGCGCTCATTTCGCGCGGACTTGCGGAAATGTCGCGTCTGGTCGAGGCGATGGGCGGCAAGGCGGATACGGTTCGGGGCCTGTCCGGTCTCGGCGATCTGGTTCTGACCGGAACCAGCCACCAGTCCCGCAATCTGCGCTTCGGTATTTCGCTCGGGCGAGGGGAACCGGCATCGGCTTCCGGCGGGCCGCTGGTCGAAGGCGCCTTTGCCGCGTCGGTCGCTGCCCAGCTCGCGCAGACCCACTCCGTCGATCTGCCGGTGACGGAGGCCGTTGCCGCAATCATCGACGGACGGCTTGGCGTGGCCGACGCGATGGAACGCCTGATGACCCGCCCGATCACAACGGAATAGATCAAAACCCAAGGAGAGAACGATGCTGTTTGCCTTCCTCTGCACCGACAAGCCCGGCCATCTCAACGTCCGGATGGAAACCCGTCCGGTCCATCTCGAACATCTCAACAAGCTCACTGCCGACGGCACGCTGAAGTTTGCCGGGCCTTTCCTTGACGATGAAGGCAAGCCGAACGGCAGCCTGGTCGTGGTTGAAGCCGCCGATATGGCGGCTGCCCGCACGCTTGCCGAGGCCGATCCCTATTACCTCGCCGGCCTGTTCGAAAAGGTCGATGTGAAGCCGTGGAACTGGACGATCAACAAGCCTGCGGAGTGAGATAACCATGGCCTATTGGCTCTATAAATCCGAACCGGATGTCTGGTCCTGGGAGCAGCAGAAGGCCAAGGGAAAAGCCGGCGAGGAATGGACCGGCGTGCGCAACTATCAGGCCCGCAACAACATGCGGGCCATGAAGATTGGCGACAAGGGGTTCTTCTATCACTCGAACGAGGGGCTGGAGATCGTCGGCATCGTCGAAGTCTGCGCGCTGTCGCATCCGGATTCCTCGGCCAAGGGCGATCCGAAGTGGGACTGCGTCGATATTCGCGCCGTCGAGGACGTGCCGAAGCCGATCACGCTGAAGGATATCAAAGCCAATCCGCAGTTCGAAAAGATGGCGCTGGTCACCTCGATGCGGCTTTCGGTGCAGCCGGTGACGGAAGAGGAATATCTCGAGATCTGCCGGTTGGGTGGTGTCAAGAACCCGCCCCGCTCGCCGGACTGACGCGTCCTTGAAAACCGACCCTGCGACCTTCATCCTCGCCAACACGGATATCACGGCGCCGCCGCATGTTCCTGAGATCCGGCTTCATCTGGCGACCGAGGCGCATGATCTGTGGCTGAAGACGGAGGAAGAGTTGCAGGCGATCGGTCTGCCGCCGCCGTTCTGGGCCTTTGCCTGGGCCGGCGGGCAGGGGCTCGCCCGCTATATTCTCGATCATCCCGATACGGTTGCGGGCAAGCGGGTGCTGGATTTCGCCTCAGGATCCGGGCTGGTGGCGATTGCGGCGAAACAGGCTGACGCAGCGCATGTGTTGGCCGCCGATATCGATCCCTGGACGGAAGCGGCGGTGAGGCTCAACGCTGCAGAGAACGACGTCTCTATATCCTTCACGTCGCAAGATCTGATCGGGCGAGAGATCGAGGCGGATGTGCTGCTCGCCGGCGACGTGTTCTACGATCGCGGCATGGCCGATCTGTTGATACCGTGGTTTACCCGGTTATCGGAAGCGGGAAAGGTCGTTCTGGTCGGTGATCCCGGCAGGAGCTACTGCCCCAAGGATCGGCTTACCGAGATGGCCGTCTACCAGGTACCCGTCACCCGGGCACTTGAAGACAGCGAGGTCAAAAAGACGACCGTGTGGCAGTTCGCCTGAGACGACTATCGGCCGCCGCGAATGACGCAGACGCCGGCTTCAAACGAGCAGGATTTGTTCGAGGCCACCGCGTTGCCGCCCATCTCCTGCGCCACATCGATCACCTTGGCTTTCGGGGCGAGTGCCACACTGCGGCGTTCCTGCTGCGGCCAGTAGATATCGTCGCGCACAAGATAGGTCCCATTGCCCGGGACCGAGTATGCCTGGATCGAACCTGCATAAGTATCAATCCCGCGCGTGAAGGATGACGAGCCCCGATCAAAGCGACCCGATGCATAAGTACGGGTCATCCGGTTGATCTCGGCAGGACGGTTGCGTCGTCCGTCACCCTGGCGATCCCAGCGATTGTTTTCGACGAACTGGTGGCGATGGCCTCTGTCGTATCCACGGTCGGCATAGCCCTGATGGTGATGCCTGCGATCTGCCGCAGAAGCGACTGATGCGAAGGCTGCAAGCACTGCTGCGGCGATGACAAGGGGCTTGATCCGGTGACTGATCATGACGAACTCCGCGACACACAGGTTAACGAAACATTAACATGGAGCGAAAGCGGGTTTCTGGCAAGAAACCAATTGTTCGGGTTTGCCAGATATCGTGCCGCGATCTGGCAAACCCGAGACCTTGAGAAAAACACAATCGATTAAATTCTCGATCGTTTAGAATTGTTCTTGTCGTTGGGGAATTCCAAGATTAAACCACGCGAATGATGCAATGCACATTTTCTCGGCAGCGTGCATTGCCAAGGGCTCCCGCTCTTTGACGCATTACGACGCCGCGAGGTTCTGATGGCGAATGTGACTAACAACCGGCCTCTGTCGCCGCATCTCTCAATCTACAAGCCAATCCCCACAATGGTCATGTCGATCGTTCACCGTATCACCGGTGGCGCTCTGTATTTCGGCACGATCCTTGTCGCGTGGTGGCTGATCGCTGCAGCAAGCGGCCCGGCTTACTACGACTGGGCCAACTGGGCGCTCGGCAGCATTCCCGGCAAGCTGGTTCTTCTCGGCTATACATGGGCGCTGATCCACCACATGCTCGGCGGCTTCCGCCACTTCATGTGGGACTTGGGCCGTGGCTTCGAGAAGGAATTTTCGACCAAGCTCGCCATCGCCAACATCATCGCATCGCTCTGTCTGACCGTGCTGGTCTGGGTGGTCGGCTTCATCGTTCGCTAAGGAACAGCTTCCATGGATATGCGCACCCCGCTCGGTAAGGTCCGCGGACTGGGCTCCGCCAAAGACGGCACGGAACATTTCTGGCGTCAGCGGATGACCGCCGTCGCCAACGTGCCGTTGATGACCTTTTTCGTGATCTTCATGATCATCTATGCCGGCAAGCCGTTTGCCGAAGTGGTCGAGGCGCTGTCGAACCCGTTCGTCGCTGTTGTCATGGGCCTTGTCGTGATCTCGGGCATCATCCACATGAAGCTCGGCATGCAGGTCATCATCGAGGACTACGTGCACAGCGAGTTCGCGAAGGTCCTGTTCGTCATGCTCAACACATTCTTCTCGATCCTGATCGCCGGGCTTTGTCTGTTCGCCGTTCTGAAGATCGCTTTCGTAGGATAATCCGTCATGGCATCCGTCACCCCCATCGCTCCAGGCGCCTCTCAGACCGGCAAGGCCTATACCTATGTCGACCATTCCTACGACGTGATCGTCGTGGGTGCCGGCGGTGCAGGATTGCGCGCCACGCTCGGCATGGCCGAACAGGGCTTCAAGACGGCCTGCATCACCAAGGTCTTCCCGACCCGTTCGCACACGGTCGCAGCGCAGGGCGGCATTGCCGCCTCGCTGCAGAACATGACGCCCGATTCGTGGCAGTGGCATCTCTATGACACCGTCAAGGGTTCCGACTGGCTTGGCGACGTTGACGCCATGCAGTACATGGTCATGGAAGCACCCAAGGCCGTTTACGAACTCGAACATTACGGCGTGCCTTTCTCGCGCAACGAAGAAGGCAAGATCTACCAGCGCCCGTTCGGCGGCCACATGCAGAATTTCGGTGCAGGCCCGCCGGTGCAGCGCACCTGCGCTGCCGCTGACCGCACCGGCCACGCCATCCTGCACACGCTCTACGGCCAGTCGCTGAAGCACAACGCGGAATTCTTCATCGAGTATTTCGCGCTCGACCTGATCATGTCGGATGATGGTCGCTGCACAGGCGTCGTTGCCTGGAACCTCGACGACGGCACGATCCATCGCTTTACCGCCAAGATGGTGGTTCTGGCGACCGGCGGTTACGGCCGCGCCTATTTCTCGGCAACCTCCGCCCATACCTGCACCGGCGACGGCGGCGGCATGGTGGCGCGTGCCGGCATGCCTCTTCAGGACATGGAATTCGTCCAGTTCCACCCGACCGGCATCTATGGTTCGGGCTGTCTCATCACCGAGGGTGCACGCGGCGAAGGCGGCTACCTCGTGAATTCCGAGGGCGAACGCTTCATGGAGCGCTATGCGCCATCCGCGAAGGATCTGGCCTCCCGTGACGTGGTCTCGCGTTGCATGACGCTGGAAATCCGCGAAGGCCGCGGCGTCGGCAAGAACAAGGACCACATCTTCCTCCATCTCGACCATCTCGATCCGGCCGTGCTGCACGAACGCCTTCCCGGCATTTCCGAAAGCGCCAAGATCTTTGCGGGCGTCGACGTGACGCGCGAACCGATTCCGGTTCTGCCGACCGTGCATTACAACATGGGCGGCATCCCGACCAATTACTGGGGCGAAGTGCTGAATGCAGACGCCAACAACCCTGAACGCATCCTGCCCGGCCTGATGGCCGTGGGTGAAGCCGGTTGCGCTTCGGTGCACGGTGCAAACCGTCTCGGCTCCAACTCGCTGATCGATCTCGTCGTGTTCGGCCGTGCCGCCGCCATCCGCGCCGGCCAGGTGATCGACCGCGAAGGACCGATCCCGGCACTGAACACAGCCGCCTGCGACAAGATCATGGACCGCTTTGACAGCCTTCGCCACGCCAGCGGCTCGACGCCGACGGCGATCCTGCGCGACAAGATGCAGCGCACCATGCAGGATGATGCCGCCGTGTTCCGCACACAGGAGTCGCTGGAATCCGGTTGCAAGCGCATGTCGGCAATCTGGGGCGAAATGCGCGACGTGAAGGTCACCGACCATTCGATGATCTGGAACTCGGATCTCGTCGAGACGCTCGAACTGCATAACCTGATGGCGAACGCGATCACCACGGTCTACGGTGCCGAAGCGCGCAAGGAGAGCCGCGGCTCTCATGCACGCGAGGACTATACGGACGGCGCGTTTTCCGGCCGCGACGACGTGACCTGGCGCAAGCATACGCTCGCCTGGGTCAACGACGCGGGCGACGTAAAGCTCGACTATCGCCCGGTCCACACGGACCTGATCGCCGACGGCATCGATCCTTACAAGATCGAGCCGAAAGCGCGCGTGTATTGATCTGAGGAAACTGGAACATGGTTGAACTTGCTCTGCCGAAGAATTCCCAGATGACCGAAGGCAAAGTCTGGCCAAAGCCGGATGGTGCCACGAACGTTCGGGAATACCGCGTCTACCGCTGGAGCCCGGATGACGGCCAGAACCCGCGCATCGATACGTTCTACATCGATATCGACGATTGCGGCCCGATGGTTCTCGATGGTCTTCTCTACATCAAGAACAATATCGACCCGACGCTGACGCTGCGCCGTTCGTGCCGAGAAGGCATTTGCGGTTCCTGCGCCATGAACATCGACGGCACCAACACGCTTGCCTGCACCAAGGGCATGGACGACGTGAAGGGGACGGTCAAAGTCTATCCGCTGCCGCATATGCCTGTGGTCAAGGACCTGGTTCCGGACCTCACGAACTTCTACGCCCAGCACCGCTCGATCGAGCCCTGGCTGAAGACCGTATCGCCGACGCCTGCCAAGGAATGGAAGCAGAGCCACGACGACCGCCAGAAACTCGACGGTCTCTACGAGTGCATTCTCTGCGCCTGCTGCTCGGCATCCTGTCCCAGCTACTGGTGGAACGGCGACCGCTATCTCGGTCCGGCTGTTCTGCTTCAGGCCTATCGCTGGCTGATCGACTCCAGAGACGAAGCCAAGGGCGAGCGCCTCGACAACCTCGAGGATCCGTTCCGGCTCTATCGCTGCCACACGATCATGAACTGCGCGCAGACCTGCCCGAAGGGTCTGAACCCTGCCAAGGCGATTGCCGAAATCAAGAAGATGATGGTCGAGCGCCGCGTCTAGTAAAACCTTACAGTATCCCGACCCTGCAGACGCACGGTCGGGATTATTCGATTAAAACAGCTCGCGTAATCGTGACAGTTGTCGTGCCTTCGCCAAATAGCGCCGGTATGACTTGATTAACTAAGTCCTTTTACGGTAACTCCGTCTCAATTGAATGGATCAGTTCCATGCAGAGATGCGGCTGAAAGCAGGAGTTTTGTGATGCAGTTCAGATATGTGGCGACAGGCGTTGTTCTTGCGCTGGCTCTTGCCGGTTGCCAGAGGACGTCCAATACCTCCCCTTATGCTGATCTGCCAGCACAGCCCTCCCGGCCCGCGCCGCTTCAGGCACAGCCTGTTCAGGGTGTGCAGGGCGGCCAGCTTCCACCTCCGGGTGGTGCAGCCCAATATCCGACGGCGCCTCAGGGAGGCCAGCAGATGGCATCAGTCGATCCGAATGCTGCGGCGCCTGCCAATGCTCTCGATATTACCAAGCAGCAGATGGTCGGCAACTGGCGCGTTGCCAATGGCGGCTCGTCCTGCGACATGTTCCTGACGCTCACCAATCTCGGCAGCGGATCGCGCGGCGGCACTCGTGGCTGCTCCGGCGAACTGACGACGATGGGTTCGTGGGAAGTGTCGGGCAAGATGGTTCAGTTCAAGAACCGCGCCGGCGACGTCATCGGCCGCGTCTACAAGAGCGGCGATACCCGTTTCGACGGCACCACCAATTCGGGCCAGCCTCTCGGTCTCAGCCGGTAAACGGTCTGCGGAGGCGGCAGGGTGGAGCCGATCCCGGACTACACATCGAGCGTCGGTGAAGAGCTGAAGGCACTGGCGGCGTCCGGGGTGCTGACTCCGGACACTGCGCAGATGCAGGTGGCCGCCAAGCTCGACCACATTCTCAAATGCTTCAGAGACACGAAGCCAGCCAAGAAGACGAGTGCTCTCGGCTGGCTGTTTGCCCGCGGTGGCGGCAAGCCGCGGGAAATCCGCGGGCTTTATGTTCATGGTAGCGTCGGTCGCGGCAAGACCATGCTGATGGACATGTTCTTCAAAAAGGCATCCATCGCAAAAAAGCGGCGTCTGCACTTTCACGAATTCATGGCCGACGTGCATGGACGTATCCACGAGCACCGTCAAAAGCTGAAACGCGGCGAGACGAAACAGGCAGATCCGGTGCCGCCGATCGCTGCGGCCCTGTTCGCAGAAGCGGAACTTCTCTGCTTCGACGAATTCTCGGTGACCGATATCACCGATGCGATGATCCTTGCGCGGCTCTTCACCGAATTGTTCAGCCTCGGCTGCGTTCTCGTCGCGACCTCGAACGTGGCCCCCGACGATCTCTACAGGGATGGCCTCAACCGCGGTCTGTTCACGCCGTTCATCGCGCTGCTCGGCCGCTACGTGGATGTCGTCACGCTGGACTCGCCAACCGACTACCGGATGCAGAAGCTGGCGAGCCTGCCCGTCTATGTGACGCCTCTCAGCCCCCAGGCGGATCTGGCGATCGAAAACACCTGGCATCAGGTGATCGACGGCGAGAAGGCGAGCCCTGTCGAGTTGCCGATGAAAGGTCGCACCATCAAGGTGCCGCTGGCGTCCGGCCGGGCTGCACGGTTCAGCTTCTCGGACTTGTGTGAAAAACCGCTAGGCGCGTCGGACTATCTGGCGATCGCCGATCGCTTTGACGCTGTCTTCATCGAGCACGTCCCGCAGCTCGGACCCGAAAAGCGCAACGCAACCAAGCGCTTCATCAATCTTGTCGATGCGTTCTACGACCATTCGGTCAGACTCTACGTCTCCGCCGCGAGCGAACCGGATCAGCTTTTGTTGGAGAAGCGCGGCACCGAGGGGTTCGAGTTCGATCGAACAATCTCCCGTCTCTGGGAGATGCGGAGCACCGATTACCTCGCCCTGCACAACGCAAAGCGTCAAGAAGCCTGACACTTTCATGACAGAATTTCTTACGTTTACGTAAGGTAATTGATATCTAACCGATTGAAAAATATCACTCCGAAATAATCGATTGCGATTTTTCCGATATGGCGCTATCGGTGGCGCCGCACGTGAACCTGCTATGACTTGACGCAGGTAAAGTCTTGAGAGGAAGCTTTTCGATGGCGCGCAAGAAAATTGCACTTATTGGTTCGGGCATGATCGGTGGCACGCTGGCACATCTTGCCAGCCTGAAGGAGCTGGGCGACATCGTCCTCTTCGACATTGCCGACGGTATCCCGCAGGGCAAGGGTCTCGATATCGCCCAGTCCGGTCCCGTCGAAGGCTTTAACGCCAAGCTTTCCGGTGCCAGCGACTACTCCGCCATCGAAGGCGCTGATGTCTGCATCGTCACTGCCGGCGTTGCCCGCAAGCCCGGAATGAGCCGCGACGATCTGCTCGGCATCAACCTGAAGGTGATGGAACAGGTCGGCGCCGGTATCAAGAAATATGCCCCGAACGCATTCGTCATCTGCATCACCAACCCGCTCGACGCGATGGTCTGGGCGCTGCAGAAGTTCTCCGGCCTGCCGAAGAACATGGTCGTCGGCATGGCCGGCGTGCTCGACTCGGCTCGTTTCCGCCTGTTCCTGTCGGAAGAGTTCAACGTCTCCGTCCAGGACGTCACCGCCTTCGTTCTCGGTGGCCATGGCGACACGATGGTGCCGCTCGCCCGCTACTCGACCGTCGGCGGCGTTCCGCTGACCGATCTCGTCAAGATGGGCTGGGTCACTGCCGAGCGTCTCGAAGAAATCATCCAGCGCACCCGTGACGGTGGCGCAGAAATCGTCGGCCTGCTGAAGACCGGTTCTGCCTACTACGCTCCCGCTGCATCGGCGATCGAGATGGCCGAATCCTTCCTCAAGGACAAGAAGCGCGTTCTGCCTGCCGCTGCTTACCTGTCCGGCCAGTACGGCGTGAAGGACATGTATGTCGGCGTTCCCACGATCATCGGTGCCGGTGGTATCGAGCGGATCATCGAAGTTGAATTCAACAAGGACGAAGAAGCTGCCTTCCAGAAGTCGGTCGGCGCTGTTTCGGCTCTCTGCGAAGCCTGCATCAATATCGCGCCTGCGCTGAAGTAATCGCCTTCGGGCGCACGGATTTAAGGATACCTCGATGAACATTCATGAATATCAGGCCAAAGCCCTCCTGAAGGGTTATGGCGCACCGGTTGCGGAAGGTGTTGCAATCTTCTCCGCAGAAGAAGCCGAAGCTGCTGCAAAGCAGCTGCCGGGTCCGCTTTACGTGGTGAAGAGCCAGATCCATGCTGGTGGCCGCGGCAAGGGCAAGTTCAAGGAACTCGGACCGGACGCCAAGGGCGGCGTTCGCCTGGCTTTCTCGATCGATGAAGCCAAGAGCCACGCCAAGGAAATGTTCGGCAACACGCTGGTAACCGCGCAGACCGGCGACGCCGGCAAGCAGGTCAACCGCCTCTATATCGAAGATGGCGCCGACATTGCCCGCGAACTCTACTGCTCGCTGCTCGTCGACCGCTCGGTTGGTCGCGTTGCCTTCGTCGTTTCGACCGAAGGCGGCATGGACATCGAAGCTGTCGCTCACGACACGCCCGAGAAGATCCACACGATCGCGATCGATCCGGAAGCCGGCGTGACTGAAGCAGACATCGCTGCGATCTCTTCGGCGCTTGAGCTGTCGGGTGCTGCTGCGGAAGATGCGAAGTCGCTGTTCCCGCTGCTCTACAAGGCCTTCAACGAGAAGGACATGGCGCTCCTCGAGATCAACCCGCTGATCGTCATGAAGGACGATCATCTGCGCGTTCTCGATGCCAAGATGTCGTTCGACGGCAACGCGATCTTCCGCCATGACGACGTCAAGGCGCTGCGCGACGAGTCGGAAGAAGACGCCAAGGAAATCGAAGCGTCCAAGTGGGACCTCGCTTACGTGGCGCTCGACGGCAACATCGGCTGCATGGTCAACGGTGCCGGTCTCGCGATGGCGACGATGGACATCATCAAGCTGTACGGCAAAGAGCCTGCAAACTTCTGCGACGTTGGCGGTGGCGCCGGCAAGGAGAAGGTCGCGGCTGCCTTCAAGATCATCACGGCTGACCCGAAGGTCGAGGGCATCCTCGTCAACATCTTCGGCGGCATCATGAAGTGCGACGTCATCGCCGAAGGCGTTGTCGCAGCGGTTCAGGAAGTCGGCCTCAAAGTTCCGCTCGTCGTGCGCCTCGAAGGCACCAATGTCGAGCTGGGCAAGAAGATCCTCAACGAATCGGGTCTTGCGATCACGGCTGCTGACGATCTCGACGATGCTGCCAAGAAGATCGTCGCGGCGATCAAAGCCTAATTTGGGGACCTGATAATGTCTATTCTCGTTAACAAGAATACCAAGGTCCTGGTTCAGGGCCTGACCGGCAAGACCGGCACGTTCCACACCGAACAGGCGCTTGCCTACTACGGCACGCAGATGGTCGGCGGTATCCATCCGAAGAAGGGTGGCGAAACCTGGACCGGTTCGAAGGGCGAAAGCCTGCCGATCTATGCGACTGTCGCCGAAGCCAAGGAAAAGACCGGCGCCGATGCGTCCGTGATCTACGTTCCGCCGGCAGGGGCTGCTGACGCGATCATCGAGGCGATCGAAGCCGAGATCCCGTTCATCACCTGCATCACCGAAGGCATTCCGGTCATGGACATGGTTCGCGTCAAGGCTCGCCTCGACCGTTCCAACTCGCGCCTGCTCGGCCCGAACTGCCCGGGCGTTCTGACGCCGGAAGAATGCAAGATCGGCATCATGCCGGGCTCGATCTTCCGCAAGGGTTCGGTCGGTATCGTGTCGCGCTCCGGCACGCTGACCTATGAAGCCGTGTTCCAGACGTCCAACGAAGGCCTCGGCCAGACGACGGCTGTCGGCATCGGCGGCGATCCGGTCAAGGGCACCGAGTTCATCGACATCTTGGAAATGTTCCTCGCAGACGAAGCCACGCAGTCGATCATCATGATCGGCGAAATCGGCGGCTCGGCTGAAGAAGAAGCGGCACAGTTCCTGATCGACGAAGCCAAGAAGGGCCGCAAGAAGCCGATGGCAGGCTTCATCGCCGGCCGGACCGCTCCGAAGGGCCGCACCATGGGCCATGCCGGCGCTGTCGTTTCCGGCGGCAAGGGCGATGCGGAATCCAAGATCGCTGCCATGGAAGCAGCGGGCATCAAGGTTTCGCCTTCGCCAGCACGTCTCGGCACGACGCTGGTTGAAGTCCTCAAGGGCTAACGCCACATAAAGGTCACCCATCGCCGATAGATAGACGGCGATGGACCAGACATCAAATGACCCGCGGGTTGCTGCATGCGACCTGCGGGTAAGTCGCTCAAGGGTAGGTCTACCCGAGGTAGGTCTACTAAAGAGCGGCGCCGCTCGCAGCGGTATCGAGCCATACGTCAGAGAATGCGGTTTCCGGTCAATTCATCCGGTGCCGATCAGGTCAGGAGGCGGGCGCGGCGCCCGCGGGAAGCAATGGCACGGCAAGAAGCCAACGAACAGTTCCTCATCACGTCTTTCCTCGATGGTGCGAACGCTGCCTATATCGAGCAGCTCTATGGGCGCTACGAAAGTGATCCAACGTCGCTTTCCGAGGAATGGCAGGCCTTCTTCAAGGCGCTGGCGGACAGCCCCGAAGATGTCAGGAAGGCCGCGCAGGGCGCCTCCTGGAAACGTTCGAACTGGCCGATCCCCGCCAATGGCGATCTGATCTCGGCACTCGACGGCAACTGGCCGATCGTCGAAAAGGCGATCGAGACCAAGGTCAAGGCAAAGGCGGAAGCATCCGCTGCAGTGACCGGCCAGCCGGTGCAGCAGACCGACGTTCTGCAGGCGACCCGCGACAGCGTTCGCGCCATCATGATGATCCGCGCCTACCGCATGCGCGGCCACCTTCATGCCAAGCTCGATCCGCTCGGGATCGCGAGCCCGGTCGACGATTACAACGAGCTGTCGCCGAAGTCCTACGGCTTCGAAGAGAGCGATTACGATCGCAAGATCTTCATCGACAACGTTCTCGGCCTTGAATACGCGTCCGTTCGCGAAATGATCGAGATCCTCGAGCGCACCTATTGCTCGACCATCGGCGTCGAATTCATGCACATGTCCAACCCCGAGGAAAAGGGCTGGATCCAGGAGCGTATCGAAGGTCCCGCCAAGGGCGTCACGTTCACGCCTGAAGGCAAGAAGGCAATCCTTTCGAAGCTGGTCGAAGCCGAAGGCTACGAGCAGTTCCTCGACGTGCGCTTCAAGGGCACCAAGCGTTTCGGCCTGGATGGCGGTGAATCGCTTATCCCGGCGTTGGAGCAGATCATCAAGCGCGGCGGTCAGGAAGGCCTCGAGGAAGTCATCCTCGGCATGGCCCACCGCGGTCGTCTGAACGTCTTGACCAACGTCCTCGGTAAGCCACATCGCGCCGTGTTCCACGAGTTCAAGGGCGGTTCGTTCAAGCCCGACGAAGTCGAGGGTTCGGGCGACGTGAAGTACCATCTGGGTGCCTCGTCGGACCGTGAATTTGACGGCAACAAGGTTCACCTGTCGCTGACCGCCAACCCGTCTCACCTGGAAATCGTTAACCCTGTCGTCATGGGCAAGGCTCGCGCCAAGCAGGACATGCTGACCAAGGTCTGGGACAAGGACAACATCATTCCGCTGTCCGAGCGCGCCAAGGTTCTGCCGCTGCTTCTGCACGGCGATGCGGCCTTTGCCGGCCAGGGCGTGACGGCTGAAATTCTCGGCCTGTCGGGTCTGCGCGGCCACCGCGTGGCCGGCACGATGCATGTCATCATCAACAACCAGATCGGCTTCACCACCAATCCTGGCTTCTCGCGTTCGTCGCCTTATCCGTCGGACGTTGCCAAGATGATCGAGGCGCCGATCTTCCACGTCAACGGTGACGATCCGGAAGCGGTCGTTTACGCGGCCAAGATCGCCATCGAATACCGGATGAAGTTCCACAAGCCGGTCGTGGTCGACATGTTCTGCTACCGCCGCTTCGGCCATAACGAAGGCGACGAGCCTGCGTTCACGCAGCCGAAGATGTACAAGGTCATCCGCGCGCACAAGGCCGTGGCGGAGATCTATGCCGAACGTCTGATCGGCGAAGGTGTCATCACCGAAGGCGAATTCGAGAAGATGAAGGCCGACTGGCGCGCCAATCTCGAAACAGAGTTCGAGGCCGGCCAGAGCTACAAGCCGAACAAGGCCGACTGGCTTGACGGCCAGTGGTCCGGCCTGCGTTCCGCCGACAATGCCGACGAGCAGCGTCGTGGCAAGACCGCGATGCCGATCAAGGATCTGAGAGAGATCGGTCGCAAGCTTTCGACCATTCCGGAAGGTTTTAACGCCCACCGCACGATCAAGCGTTTCATGGATAACCGTGCGCAGATGATCGAGACCGGTGAAGGCATCGACTGGGCAATGGCGGAAGCGCTGGCGTTCGGTTCGCTGACCGTCGAAGGCACCAAGATCCGTCTTTCTGGTCAGGATTGCGAACGCGGCACGTTCTCGCAGCGTCACTCGGTTCTCTACGATCAGGAAACCGAAGAGCGCTACATCCCGCTTTCCAACCTGCAGGCTGGCCAGGGCAAGTACGAAGTCATCAACTCGATGCTGTCGGAAGAGGCAGTGCTCGGGTTCGAATATGGCTACTCGCTGGCGCGTCCAAACGCGCTGACGCTCTGGGAAGCCCAGTTCGGCGACTTCGCCAACGGTGCGCAGGTCGTGTTCGACCAGTTCATCTCGTCGGGTGAGCGCAAGTGGCTGCGCATGTCGGGTCTCGTCTGCCTTCTGCCGCATGGCTATGAAGGGCAGGGCCCGGAGCATTCCTCCGCCCGCCTGGAACGCTGGCTGCAGATGTGCGCCGAAGACAACATGCAGGTCGCAAACGTCACGACGCCATCAAACTACTTCCACATCCTGCGCCGTCAGGTGAAGCGCGACTTCCGCAAGCCGCTGATCCTGATGACGCCGAAGTCGCTGCTGCGCCACAAGCGCGCGACCTCGACGCTGGCGGAAATGGCGGGCGAAAGCTCGTTCCACCGCCTGCTGTGGGACGACGCGGAGATGATCAAGGACGGTCCGATCAAGCTCCAGAAGGATGCGAAGATCCGTCGCGTCGTGATGTGCTCGGGCAAGGTCTATTATGATCTGCTGGAAGAGCGCGAAAAGCGCGGCATCGACGACATCTACCTGCTGCGCATCGAACAGCTCTATCCGTTCCCGGCCAAGGCGCTCATCAACGAGCTCAGCCGCTTCCGCAATGCGGAAATGGTCTGGTGCCAGGAAGAGCCGAAGAACATGGGTTCGTGGTCGTTCATCGATCCGTATCTGGAATGGGTTCTGGCGCATATCGATGCCAAGTATCAGCGCGTCCGTTACACGGGCCGTCCGGCAGCAGCATCGCCTGCAACCGGCCTGATGTCCAAGCATCTGGCACAGCTGGAAGCCTTCCTCGAAGACGCTCTCGGCGGCTGATTTTTCAGCCGTCTCCACCAATTGCTCCGAAACGATATCTGACAAACACGGAAAATAGATCATGGCCACCGAAATCCGCGTCCCTACCCTCGGCGAGTCCGTCAGCGAGGCAACCGTCGGCACCTGGTTCAAGAAGGTCGGCGACACGGTCAAGGCCGATGAGCCGCTGGTCGAACTGGAAACCGACAAGGTTACCGTCGAAGTTCCAGCCCCAGCATCCGGCGTTCTGACAGAGATCGTCGCTCAGAACGGCGAGACTGTCGGCCTCGACGCGCTGCTCGGCCAGATCTCGGCCGCTGGCGCTGGTGCCGGCACTGCCGCTCCTGCTGCACAGCCGGCCGAAGCTGCTTCGGCAAAGGCTGCCGAACCCGCAGCTGCTGCTCCGGCACCTGCCGCCGCCGCAGCGCCTGCCGGTGGCTCGTCCATGCCGCCAGCACCTGCTGCCGCAAAGGTTGCTGCCGACAACAACATCTCCACCTCGGATGTCGACGGTTCCGGCAAGCGCGGTCAGGTTCTGAAGGGCGATGTGATCGCCGCCATTTCCAAGGGCCCGGCGGCTCCTGCCGCACCGGCTTCGGTTCCGGCCGCTCCCCGCCCGGTCTCGTCGGCTGACGATGCATCGCGCGAAGAGCGCGTGAAGATGACGCGTTTGCGCCAGACGATTGCCAAGCGCCTCAAGGACGCCCAGAACACCGCCGCCATGCTCACCACCTATAACGAGGTGGACATGAAGGCCGTGATGGACCTTCGCAACCGCTACAAGGACGTGTTCGAGAAGAAGCACGGCGTGAAGCTGGGCTTTATGGGCTTCTTCACCAAGGCCGTCACCCACGCGCTGAAGGAACTCCCGGCCGTCAACGCCGAGATCGATGGCACAGACCTCATCTACAAGAACTACTGCCACGTCGGCATGGCCGTCGGTACCGACAAGGGCCTCGTCGTTCCTGTCATCCGCGATGCCGACCAGCGTTCGATTGCCGGCGTCGAAAAGGAACTCGGCCGTCTCGCCAAGGCTGCCCGTGACGGTACGCTGTCGATGGCAGACATGCAGGGCGGCACCTTCACCATCACCAATGGTGGCGTCTACGGTTCGCTGATGTCGTCGCCGATCCTCAACGCGCCGCAGTCGGGTATTCTCGGCATGCACAAGATCCAGGAGCGTCCGGTTGCGATCGGCGGTCAGGTCGTGATCCGTCCGATGATGTATCTGGCGCTGTCCTACGATCACCGCATCGTCGACGGCAAGGAAGCGGTCACCTTCCTCGTGCGCGTCAAGGAAAGCCTGGAAGATCCGGAACGTCTGGTTCTCGATCTGTAAGCTACGGAGAGCATAATGGACGCCGCTTCAGCCAACGCGACCTACCTTCTGGTACTTCTGTGCCTGAGCGTCGTCCTGCTTCTCGTGCATGTTCTGCTGCAGGGGAATTTCGCCACCAAGGAACGCGGCACGGCATGGAATGCCGGTCCGCGGGACGGCGACAACGAACCCAAGAGCGTGATGGCCGGTCGTGCGGCCCGCGCTTCGCGAAACTACCAGGAAACCTATCCCGCCTTTATCGGCCTTCTGCTGGCGATGATCCTTACCGGGGATTCGTCGGGCTTTGGCCTGTTCGGAGCTGCGGTCTGGCTGGTGGCGCGGATCGTCTACATTCCACTTTATCTCAAGGGCATTCCGTATGTCCGCTCGCTTGTATGGCTGGTCAGCCTCGTCGGCCTCGCGCTGATGATGATCGCACTGTTCGTGTGACCGCCTCCTGCTCAATCAAAAGGATAGTCTGATGGCTTATGATGTTGTCGTAATCGGATCCGGCCCGGGCGGCTATGTCTGCGCAATCAAGGCGGCCCAGCTCGGCCTCAAGGTCGCTGTCGTCGAAAAGCGTTCCACCTATGGCGGTACCTGCCTCAACATCGGCTGCATTCCCTCCAAGGCGCTGCTGCATGCTTCGGAAATGTTTGCGCATGTGGCGCATGGCGTGGAAGAACTGGGCGTCGAGGTTCCGGCACCGACGCTGAACCTTTCGAAGATGATGGCCCACAAGGATGCGACGGTAAAGTCGAACACTGACGGCGTCGCCTTCCTGTTCAAGAAGAACAAGATCGACGGCTTCATCGGCACCGGCAAGATCGTTTCGGCCGGCAAGGTTTCGGTCACCGGTGAAGACGGCAAGGTCCAGGAAATCGAGACGAAGAACATCGTCATCGCCACCGGCTCCGATATTGCAGGCATCCCGGGCGTCAATGTCGACATCGACGAGAAGGTCATTGTCTCCTCGACGGGCGGTCTCACACTCGACAAGGTCCCGGCCAACATGATCGTCGTCGGCGGCGGTGTGATCGGCATGGAACTCGGTTCGGTCTGGTCGCGTCTTGGCGCGAAGGTTACCGTGATCGAATATCTCGACAAGCTGCTCGGCTCGATGGATGCAGACGTTTCCAAGCAGTTCCAGCGCATGATGGCCAAGCAGGGCATGGACATCCGTACCGAAGCCAAGGTTACCGGCGTCGAGAAGACAGAAACCGGCGCCAAGGTCACCTATGAGCCGGTCAAGGGTGGCGAAGCCGTCAGCCTCGAAGCCGATGTCGTGCTGATCTCCACCGGCCGCAAGCCATACACAGCAGGCCTTGGCCTCGAAGAAGCAGGCGTTGCGCTCGACAATCGCGGTCGCGTCGAAATCGACGGCGGCTACAAGACCAATGTTGCCGGCATCTACGCGATCGGCGACGTGGTGAAGGGCCCGATGCTGGCGCACAAGGCCGAAGACGAGGGCGTCGCTCTCGCAGAAATCCTGTCCGGCCAGCACGGACACGTGAACTACGACGTCATTCCGTCTGTCGTTTACACCCAGCCGGAAGTGGCATCGGTCGGCCGCACGGAAGAAGAGCTGAAGGCTGCAGGCATCGCCTACAAGGTTGGCAAGTTCCCGTTCACGGCGAACGGTCGCGCCCGCGCGATGCTCGCCACCGACGGCTTCGTCAAGATTCTCGCCGACAAGGAAACCGACCGCGTTCTCGGTGGCCATATTGTCAGCTTCGGCGCCGGCGACATGATCCACGAGATTGCCGTGCTGATGGAATTCAGCGGTTCGTCCGAAGATCTCGGCCGTACCTGCCACGCGCATCCGACCCTGTCGGAAGCCGTCAAGGAAGCCGCACTCGCGACCTTTGCCAAGCCGATCCATATGTGATCGGCGACAATATCGCATCGGAAAACCGGCCCCGTAACAGGGCCGGTTTTTTTGTGTCCGGTTGACGGGTGTACGTCCCTCGCCAGAGGGCTCAGTTCACAACGGTGACTGTGAAACCCTGTTTGCGCAAAAGCTCGACCAGGCCGTCATCGCCCGGCAGGTGCAGTGCGCCGACGGCGATGAAGGTGCTGCCTTCGTTGAGGATGGGTGCTGCGCGTTCGGCCATCAGCAGGTTGCGCTTGCGCACCACCAGTTCCTCGAATTCGGCATAGCCGCTATCATCGTCCTCGCCCTCAGGCACGACGGTCTTCAGGAAGGGGATGGTCATGCCCATGTCGCCGGAGAGATAGAGACCGGTCATCGTCTCGAAAACGTCGTCCAGCTTGGGGCCGAGCTTGATCGCTTCGATCAGCGACTTGATGTGGATATCGACTGGAATGGCAGCCAAGGTCGAAAGCTGCTCAGCAAAAGTCTCAAGCCCCTTCACCGATTTGCCGGCTTTCGCCGCATCCAGCGCCAGCTGCTTGTCGAGGAAAGGGGTGTTCTGGGTCTTGCGGGCCATCTCGCAGGCGGGCATCGAGACGAGGCCCATCAGCAGCCAGGGCTTCATTCTTGAGACGGCGGCCAGCGGCACGCCGCGCTGTTTAAGGGCATCGCTGAGAAGTGCGAGATCGTCCTTCGTCAGCAGGCTCTCGATCGAGGTGCCATCGGTAAACATCGTCAGCTCCGGCTTGGACAGCATGCCGGCCATTGCCTTCTGCTCGTCGAGCACTTCGTCCGACTCAACGACGATGGTCTTTGCTTCCTTGCGCGCGGCATCGGCGCCCTCAGGCATTTTCAGAACGCGTGGATCGGTCACATGCATGGTGCCGAGAAGGTAGGACGGGGGGAGGCCGGCTTTCTCGATTTTCCAGAAGATGCCGCGGCCGTTGGGGATTTTTTCGCCCTCTGCGACAACCTGCCGATAGGCGGCCGGGTCCTTGGCCTTCATTTCCGCGATCAGGTCCCGTCCGGTGCAGGCCGGCGTCTCTGCCCGGGCGGCAAGCGATGTGATCACGAGGCAGACCGAGGCCAGCAGCAGAACGTGCAGGGCGGCAAACACCCAAAGCGCAGCCGTCTGGGCGCGTTGAAGGATTGTGCCGGCGAAAATGCTGCGGATCATGTCATCAGTCCCAATTGTTGGGCTCACCCTAGCGGGACTGCTCGAACAGCGGCTTAACCGATGTGGTTAAGGATGGGTTCATGCCCTTGGATGGGCGCGGTCGTAGACTTCGAGCAGTCTCGACGTATCGACGCCCGTATAGACCTGCGTGGTGGAAAGGCTGGCATGTCCCAGCAGTTCCTGGATCGTACGCAGATCGCCGCCTCCGGCCAGAAGATGGGTCGCGAAGGAATGGCGCAGCGCATGCGGGGTGGCGCTGTCGGGGAGGTTGAACGCGCTTCGAAGCTTCTGCATCTCGCGCTGGATGATCGCCGGCTGCAAAGTCTTGCCGCGCGCACCCCGGAACATCGGGGCATCGCCGGCCAGATGGTAGGGGCAGAGTTTCCGGTAGGTTTCGACCGCTTCGAGGATGACCGGAAGAAGCGGCACAATCCGCGTCTTGCCGCCTTTGCCGAGAATGCGGAGCGAGGTTGCGCCTGCATCGACATTGGCGGGCGTCAGGCCGAGCGCTTCTGAAATGCGCAAGCCGCAGCCGTAAAGCAGCGTCAGGATGGCCGCATCCCGTGCCGCGATCCATGGCTCCTCGTGCAGTTGCGCCTCAGATGTGACGATGTTGAGGGCCTGGGTGTCGGTCAGCGGCTTCGGCAGTGATTTCGGCTGACGCGGGGCACGGATAGCACCGGCTGCGGCGGCATTCACCAGCCCCTTGCGCTCCAGATACCGCAGGAACGAGCGCAGCCCTGCCAGATGACGGCCGAGCGAACGCGCACCGGAGCCCTCGCGGCGCCGTGCAGCCAGAAAACTTCTCAAGTCTGCCGGACGCAGCGTATGGATGTCCGCAATCGTCGGCGGTCCGGCGAGGTGCGTGGTCAGAAAAGTCAGGAATTGCCGCGTGTCGCGCTCATAGGCGTCAAGCGTGTTGGGCGACAGCCGGCGCTCTCCACTCAGGCTTTCCAGCCATTCGCGGCGCCTCTCGAGGAGATCGGGGGCAGCGATAATGAGCAGTTCGTTCATGAGGGCGACGTTGATTTCCGTGGCATGCCGCCCCAGATTGCTCCCAGCAACGTTACGGAATCCCTAAAGGCGCAGTAACTCTGCCATTGTAATATCATGCGGGCCTGCTCCATTGGGGACCCGCTTCAAGGAGTTTTAATGGACCGCCGTGATTCCATGACGAGCTTCGGCCAGGTCGCCGAAGCCATCGCACGCGTATCTCAAGGGCGTCCGGGCCACATCGTCGATACCCTGATCGCCGAGCGGGGCAAGCGGATCGTCGGCAGTCCGTTCTGGCCGGTCATGCGTCCGTTTCTCTATACGCTGCTGCGCTACGGAAGGGCGATCGAGTTCGCCGACGATATCGCGCCGAAATCCGGTTACCAGTGTTTCGAATATTTGAGCGAGCATCTGAAGCTGAAGCTTTCGGTCAATAACGAGGAGCGGATTCCCGAAAAGGGCGGTTTCATCCTCGTCAGCAACCATCCGACCGGCATCGCTGACGGTGTCGCCGTGTTCGACCTGTTGAAATCACGCCGGCCGGACCTGATGGTGTTTGCCAACCGCGATGCGGTGCGGGTCAATCCGCGTTTCGCCGAGATGATCATTCCCGTCGAATGGCGCGACGATCACAAGAGCAAACTCAAGACCCGCGAGACGCTGGTTCTTACCAACAAGGCGGTCGAGGAGGGCAAGGTCATGATCCTGTTCCCGTCCGGCCGCATCGCCTATTGGGAAAATGGTCGGCTGAACGAGCGTCCGTGGAAGACCTCGGCCGTCGGACTTGCTCGCAAATACAATCTGCCGATCCTGCCTGTCCACATGACGGCGCGCAATTCCGGGCTGTTCTACTGGCTTGCCAAATGGTCGACCGAACTGCGCGACATGACGGTGTTCCATGAGCTCCTCAACAAGAAGGGCAACCAGTTCGATTTCACCATCGGACACATGATCCAACCGGACCAGCTGGAAGGTGACGTCGTCGAGGTCACCAAGGCGCTGGAGCGGCATACGGTGTTCGGACTTGCCGCCGACGGCGATGCGCAGTTTGCGCCACAATCAGTAGTCCTCGAGGAAGCGCTCCAGGCCCCGGTTCAGGCGTAGATACTGCTGGCGATCGAGCTCTTTGATTGCCCGCTCTTCGGTCGCAGACACTGCCGATGTCGCAGGCTGTTGCCTCGGCCGCGCGGGCGCCGTCGGCGTCATCTTCTGCGGCTTCGGTTTTTGTCTCAATTTCTCTTTCTCTTCCGTCAGCGTCGGCATGGAGAGTGCAAACAGCAGCCGGTGCTTGTGGATGCGCGACGCGGAATTCGTCATGCCGAGGCTCGATATCGTGACGCCTGAGGTCACCGGGTTGAGCTCGATCTTCGGATCGATATTTCCCTTCAGCGTGGTCGTGAATTCCAGCGTATCGGCCATGGTGATCACGTCGGTGCCGCTCGGGGCTTTGAGATTGCCTTTCTCGTTAAGCCACACGAATGTCTCGAGCGTTTCCTTCAAGCCGATCCGTCCGACGATCGGGTAGATGAGGTTGCCGCTTCTCGCTTTCGGCGCACAGTATAAATCGTTGACCTCGGTCGCCAGCTTCGCGAATTCATCGGTGACGCGGAAGCTGCGGTTGTTTTGGCGGGACAGATCGACGCTGCTGCCCAGTCCGAGACTGCGGGTGCCGTTCGAGAACGGGTTGAGCAGGCCCAACGAAAACCCGTGGCTGTCCATTTCCGTCATGTTGAGCTGAAAGTCGTACGCGATGAACGACTTGGCATAGCGGTCGAAATAGAGACTGATGTCCGGGCTGTAGCGGCGTGTGAAAGCATCGGCATAGGTTACCGTCCCGGCTAGAAGCTCTGCGGAGAGCTGCTTCTCCGCCGGGGATCCGTATTCGCGCAGTAGCCCCGTGGCGATCTCGCGGATGGCATCGCGCGCCTCGCAGCGCACCTTGGCGACAATCTGGTAGGTCGTATCCGGCTTGGAGAAATCCTCTGGCAGAGGATGAATATTGCAGCCGGCCAGCAGAATAGCAGGCACGACAAGCGTCGTCATCGACTTGCAGAACATCCGTAGCCCCCACTCCGGTTAGGACTCTACCTATAGTTAATTTTTGTTTACGATACAACCTAAATTTCACGCCGCGATGTGTGTCGTCAACGGCGGGGAGCGCCAAACAGCGGTTCCCTTTCGTTCCGGTTTTGGGCATGGTCCCGCCATGGACACAGATTCGTCCGACCTGTTCGGTCCGCTCCTTGATAAGCCCGTCGCGGCCGTCGTGCCGGTCCTGGTGCCTTTGCCGGTGCCGGGTCCGTATAGCTATGCCGTGCCCGAGGGACTGACTGTTGTGCCCGGTTCGGTCGTGCAGGTGCCGGTCGGCCCACGCCAGATGATCGGCGTCGTGTGGGATGGCGCAGACGACAGCACGCTCGACCCGAAGAAGCTTCGACCGATCACGCTCGCTTTCGATTGCCCGCCGCTCTCCAAGGAGATGCGCGATTTCGTCGACTGGGTCTCGGCCTACACGCTGTCGCCGCCGGGTTTCGTGGCCCGCATGGCGATCCGGGCGCCGGCAGCGCTCGATCCGGAACCAATGGTGGAGGGTCTGCGCTTTGTGGGCGGCGAGCCGGCGCGATTGACACCGGCCAGAACCCGGGTGCTGGACCTTGCGAAAGAGCAGGAAGCGCCCTGGACCCGCAGCGGCCTTGCGCATGCGGCCGGCGTTTCCCTGAGCGTCGTCGACGGATTGATCAAGCAGGGTGTGTTCGACACGATTTTCCTACCGCCGCCGCCTGTCGTGGCACGGCCTGACCCGGATTATACTGCGCCCCGCATCGAGGGACCTCAAAAGGGAGCGGCCGAAGAGATCGTCGCGTCGGTTAGCGCCGGCGGGTTTGCCGCCTCGCTGATCGATGGCGTCACCGGGTCCGGCAAGACGGAAGTCTATTTCGAGGCGATTGCGCAGGCGCTTAGACAAGACAAGCAGGTTCTGATCCTGTTGCCGGAAATCGCACTCACCTCGAGCTTTCTCGATCGGTTCGAGCAGCGGTTCGGGGCAAAGCCTGCCGAATGGCATTCGGATCTTTCTCCTCGTATCCGCGAAAAGGTCTGGCGCGGCGTCGTGACGGGAGAGGTGAGGGTGGTTGCCGGGGCCCGTTCGGCTCTGTTCCTGCCGTTCGAGGACCTGGGGCTGATCGTCATCGACGAAGAGCACGACCCTGCCTACAAGCAAGAGGACCGCGTCTTCTACAATGCCCGCGATATGGCGGTGGTCCGGGCACGCATCGGCGATTTCCCGATCGTGCTGGTGTCGGCGACGCCTTCCGTGGAAAGCCAGGTCAACGGGCTTTCCGGGCGCTATACCACGGTCCACCTGCCGACCCGCTTTGGCGATGCGGCACTGCCGGACCTGCATCTGGTGGACATGCGTCGCCATCCGCCGGAACGCGGCGGGTTCCTGTCGCCCATTCTCCTGCGCGGCATGAAGAAGGCGCTCGAGCGTGGCGAGCAGTCGCTGCTGTTCCTCAACCGTCGCGGCTATGCGCCGCTGACGCTGTGCCGGGTCTGCGGCCATCGCTTTCAGTGCCCGCAGTGCTCGAGCTGGCTGGTGGAGCATCGCTTCAGAAACCAGATCCAGTGCCATCAGTGCGGCTATCACGAGCATACGCCGGAAGCCTGCCCGGAATGCGGCACGTTCGACCACCTGGTCGCCTGCGGGCCCGGTGTGGAGCGGATCGCGGAAGAGGTGGAGAAGCATTTTCCGGAAGCGCGCACCATCGTCATGTCGTCGGACCTGCTCGGCGGCGTGAAGCGGTTGCGGATGGAGCTCGACGCGATCGCCAAGGGCGATGTGGATATCGTGATCGGCACGCAACTGGTGGCGAAGGGCCACAACTTTCCGCTGATGACGCTGGTCGGCATCGTCGATGCGGATCTCGGTCTGTCGAACGGCGACCCGCGGGCCGCCGAGAGGACTTTCCAGCTGCTCAGCCAGGTAACGGGCCGCGCCGGGCGAACGGGGTTGAAGAGCCACGGCCTGATCCAGACCTTCCAGCCGCAGCATCCCGTCATGCAGGCGATCGTCTCCGGCGATGCGGGTGCTTTCTACGAGCGTGAGATTGCGGAGCGCGAAAAGGCGATCTTGCCGCCGTTCGGGCGACTTGCGTCGCTGATCGTTTCCGCCGATACGCGGGCCGATGCGGAAACCCATGCACGGGGATTGCGCGCGGCCGCACCAAGGGTGACGGGGATTTCCGTGCTCGGCCCGGCGGAAGCGCCGCTCGCGCTGGTACGCGGTCGCCATCGATTCCGGCTTCTGGTGCACGGACGGCGCAATTCCGACATGCAGGCTTTTCTGAAGGCGATGATGTCTGCCGGCCCGAAGGTCCGTGGTACGGTGCAGATCCAGCTCGATATCGATCCGCAGAGTTTTCTCTGATCCTATCTTTGCGAGTTGTTTACCGCTTTCGATAAAATCGCCGCACAAGAACGATTCGAGGATTCCATGGAACTGTATTTCCCCACCGAGACCGGCGAGCAGCTGGCGTTTGTCTGCGCTGCCGCGACGGCTCTCATCGGGCTCCTCATCCTCCTGTTTCCCGGCCCCTGCCTGCGGCTTTCGGCGTTCCGTGTCGGCGATGTGCGGCCGGAAGGATACGGATCGGTTCGGGCCGCCGGCGCCCAATATGTCGGCCTCGGTGTCGTGCCGATCATCTTTGCCCAGGACTGGTTCTATATGGTGCTCGGCATCGTGCTTGGTCTGGGGGCATTCGGCCGGCTTGTCTCGTTTGCTTTGGATCGTGGCGCAACTGTGAAAAATACACTGATTTTCCTACTTCAGGTTGTTCTTTCTGCCGGCCCGCTCGCCTATGTCTTCGGCTATCTCTGAGCTTCCCAATCAAGAGTGTTCATCTCAGACGCGGTCAATTCCAGCGGTGTCCGACATAAAAACGACTCAAGCTCTAGTCCCAGGGGCGTTTTCCCGCCTCTCCCGTGTTGCGAGTCCCTACATCCTATGCTAGACGGACCGCGAAAGTCGGAAATGGTGGGGTGGAGGCCTCGCTGGTTCTGATTAAAAATCAAATATTTTCAAGGTCTTGCTGATCCTCTAAAAAAGGGCACAGCGCTTGGATGGCAATTCAGGGAAACTGTGCCCGTGGCTGACACGTCCCCGCTTATTTCCGGTGTCGCAGAGCGTTACGCTTCTTCGCTTTTCGAGCTCGCGCTCGAAACCGGTTCCATCGATAAAGTCAGCGCCGATCTCGATCGGTTTCAGGCGTTGCTGGATGAGAGCGAAGACCTTAGGCGTCTGGTTGCAAGCCCGGTGTTTTCCGCCCACGATCAGCAGAACGCGGTGACAGCCGTTGCCGAAAAGGCTGGCATCTCCGGTGCCGTTCTGAACTTCATTAAGGTCGTTGCCGGAAATCGCCGTCTGTTTGCGCTTCCGGGCATGATCCGCAGCTTCCGCCAAATCGCTGCCGAGCATCGTGGCGAGGTTACCGCAGAGGTAACGTCTGCCCACGCGCTCACCCCAGCGCAGGAAACTGAACTTAAGTCGGCGCTGAAGGGCGTCACCGGCAAGGATGTGACAATCGCCGTTACGATCGATCCGTCGATCCTCGGCGGCCTGATCGTCAAGGTCGGCTCGCGTCAGATCGATACGTCCCTTCGCACCAAACTTTCCACCCTTAAGCTTGCATTGAAAGAGGTCGGCTGATGGATATCCGTGCAGCGGAAATTTCCGCAATTCTCAAGGACCAGATCAAGAACTTCGGCCAGGAAGCCGAAGTCTCTGAAGTCGGCCAGGTTCTTTCCGTCGGTGACGGTATCGCTCGCGTTTACGGCCTCGACAATGTCCAGGCTGGTGAAATGGTCGAGTTCCCGGGCGGTGTCCGCGGTATGGCGCTGAACCTCGAATCCGACAATGTCGGCGTGGTTATCTTCGGCTCCGACCGTAACATCAAGGAAGGCGACACCGTCAAGCGGACCGGCGCCATCGTTGACGTTCCTGTCGGTCCGGAACTGCTGGGCCGCGTCGTTGACGCGCTTGGCAACCCGATCGACGGCAAGGGCCCGATCAACGCGACCCGCCGTTCGCGCGTCGACGTCAAGGCTCCTGGCATCATCCCGCGCAAGTCGGTTCATGAGCCGATGTCGACCGGCCTCAAGGCCATCGATGCTCTGATCCCGGTTGGCCGCGGCCAGCGCGAGCTCGTCATCGGCGACCGTCAGACCGGCAAGACCGCGATCATTCTCGACGCGTTCCTGAACCAGAAGGCCATTCACGAGAACGGCCCGGAAAACGACAAGCTGTTCTGCGTGTACGTGGCTATCGGCCAGAAGCGCTCGACGGTTGCCCAGTTCGTCAAGGTTCTCGAAGAACGCGGCGCACTGCCTTACTCGATCATCGTCGCTGCGACTGCATCCGACGCTGCACCGATGCAGTATCTTGCTCCGTTCGCCGGTTGCGCGATGGGCGAGTACTTCCGCGACAACGGTCAGCACGCGCTGATCGCTTATGACGACCTTTCCAAGCAGGCCGTTGCCTATCGTCAGATGTCCCTGCTGCTGCGTCGTCCTCCGGGCCGCGAAGCTTACCCGGGCGACGTCTTCTATCTGCACTCGCGTCTTCTCGAGCGCGCTGCCAAGCTCTCCGACGAGCGTGGCGCCGGTTCGCTGACGGCTCTGCCTGTCATCGAAACCCAGGGTAACGACGTTTCGGCGTTTATTCCGACCAACGTGATCTCGATCACCGACGGTCAGATCTTCCTTGAAACCGACCTGTTCTACCAGGGTATCCGTCCGGCCGTGAACGTCGGTCTGTCGGTGTCCCGCGTTGGCTCGGCCGCGCAGATCAAGGCGATGAAGCAGGTTGCCGGCTCGATCAAGGGCGAGCTTGCCCAGTATCGTGAAATGGCTGCGTTCGCGCAGTTCGGCTCCGACCTCGACGCCTCGACCCAGCGCCTGCTCAACCGCGGTGCACGCCTGACCGAACTTCTGAAGCAGCCGCAGTTCTCGCCGCTGAAGACCGAAGAGCAGGTTGCGGTGATCTTTGCTGGCGTCAACGGCTACCTCGACAAGATCGCGGTTTCCGATGTCGGCAAGTTCGAGCAGGGTCTGCTCTCCTACCTTCGTTCCGAAGGCAAGGCGGTTCTCGAAACGATCCGCAGCGAGAAGCAGGTTTCCGACGACACGAAGGCAAAGCTCAAGGCAGCTCTCGACAGCTACGCCAAGTCTTTCGCCTAAAACGGATCTAGATCGAGGACCGATAACGGATGCCTTCACTTAAGGATCTGAAAAACCGGATCGCCTCCGTCAAGGCGACGCAGAAGATCACCAGGGCGATGAAAATGGTCGCCGCTGCGAAACTGCGCCGTGCACAGGAGGCGGCCGAGGCTGCCCGTCCTTATGCGGAGCGTATGACCAAGGTGTTGGCCAGCCTCACGGCTGCCAATGCCGGCAATGCCGAAGCACCGCTTCTCTTGTCCGGGACTGGCAAGGATCAGGTTCATCTCCTGATCGTTGCGACTGGCGAGCGTGGTCTGGCGGGGGGCTTCAACTCCTCGATCGTCCGTCTGGCACGCGAGCATGCGCTGAAGCTGATTGCACAGGGCAAGACGGTCAAGATCTTGACCGTCGGCCGCAAGGGCAACGACGTGCTTCGCCGTACGTTCAAGGACAACATCGTCCACTACGTGACCTTCCGCGAAGTTAAGCAGCTTGGTTTCGTCCAGGCCGACGAAGTGGCCCACAAGGTGCTTGAGCTGTTCAACGCCGGTGAATTCGACGTTGCGACGCTTTTCTTTGCGCGCTTCCAGTCGGTTATCGCGCAGGTGGCAACTGCCCAGCAGATCATCCCCGCAAAGTTCGACGTCAGGGATGCAGCACAGCCGGATGCCGGTTCTGCCGCACTCTACGAATACGAGCCGAGCGAACAGGAAATCTTGGAAGACCTGCTGCCGAAGAACATCGCAGTGCAGATCTTCCGTGCACTTCTTGAAAACAACGCTTCCTTCTATGGCGCGCAGATGTCTGCAATGGACAACGCGACGCGCAATGCCGGTGACATGATCAACAAGCTGACGCTCTCCTACAACCGTCAGCGTCAGGCACAGATCACCAAGGAACTCATCGAAATCATTTCGGGCGCGGAAGCGCTCTGAGGTAAAGAAAGAGGGTAATAATCATGGCTACCGCAACGGGCACGTCCCTCGGCAAAGTGACCCAGGTTATCGGCGCTGTCGTCGACGTGGCGTTCGACGGCGAACTGCCGGCGATCCTCAACGCGCTTGAAACAGAGAACAACGGCAACCGCCTCGTTCTCGAAGTCGCGCAGCATCTTGGTGAAAACCAGGTTCGCACCATCGCCATGGACTCGACCGAAGGTCTTGTTCGCGGTCAGCGCGTAACGGATACCGGCGCTCCGATCACCGTTCCGGTTGGTCCTGAGACGCTCGGCCGCATCATGAACGTCATCGGCGAGCCGGTCGACGAAGCTGGTCCGCTGATCACATCGGGCAAGCGCTCGATCCACCAGGAAGCACCATCCTACGTCGAGCAGTCGACTGAAGGCCAGATCCTGGTTACCGGCATCAAGGTCGTCGATCTGCTGGCTCCCTATTCCAAGGGCGGTAAGGTTGGCCTGTTCGGCGGCGCCGGCGTTGGCAAGACCGTTCTCATCATGGAACTGATCAACAACGTCGCTAAGGCGCACGGTGGTTACTCGGTATTTGCTGGCGTGGGTGAACGTACCCGCGAAGGCAACGACCTTTACCACGAAATGATCGAATCCGGCGTGAACAAGCACGGCGGCGGCGAAGGCTCGAAGGCAGCTCTCGTTTACGGCCAGATGAACGAACCGCCGGGCGCCCGCGCTCGCGTCGCTCTGACGGGTCTGACGATCGCTGAGGACTTCCGCGACAAGGGCCAGGACGTTCTGTTCTTCGTCGACAACATCTTCCGCTTTACCCAGGCAGGTTCCGAAGTGTCGGCTCTTCTCGGCCGTATTCCTTCGGCCGTTGGTTATCAGCCGACGCTTGCGACCGACATGGGTCAGATGCAGGAACGCATCACCACCACGACCAAGGGTTCGATCACCTCGGTTCAGGCCATCTACGTTCCCGCCGACGACTTGACCGACCCGGCTCCTGCAACCTCGTTCGCCCACTTGGACGCAACGACGGTTCTGTCGCGCTCGATCGCTGAAAAGGGTATCTACCCGGCTGTGGATCCGCTCGACTCGACCTCGCGCATGCTCGACCCGCTGGTTGTCGGCGAAGAGCACTACGAGATCGCTCGTAAGGTTCAGACGACGCTTCAGCGCTACAAGGCTCTGCAGGACATCATCGCCATCCTCGGCATGGACGAACTGTCCGAAGAGGACAAGATGACCGTTCAGCGCGCCCGCAAGATCGAGCGCTTCCTGTCGCAGCCATTCTTCGTCGCCGAAGTCTTCACCGGTGCGCCGGGCAAGCTGGTCGCTCTCGAAGACACGATCAAGGGCTTCAAGGGCCTCGTTGCCGGCGAATACGATCACCTGCCGGAAGCTGCCTTCTACATGGTCGGCTCGATCGAAGAGGCGATTGAAAAGGCCAAGAAGCTTTCCGAAGCTGCTTGATCCTATGAAACGGCGCGCGGGACATGATCCGGCGCGCCATTCCTGCTTGAAACACTCGAGGGAAGTGGACCTTGATGGCCGACGCTTTCAAATTTGAACTGGTATCGCCCGAGCGCCTGCTCGTGTCGGAGAATGTCTCCGAAGTGGTGATCCCGGCTACGCTTGGCGAAATGACGGTGCTTGCCAACCATGCGCCGACGATGACGACGATCAAGCCGGGCGTTGTGTCCGTGAAGCTTGCCTCGGGTCAGGTCACCAAATACGTCGTTTTCGGTGGTTTTGCCGATATCGTTCAGGACAGCTGCACGCTGCTCGCGGAATCCGCTGTGCCGGTGACCGAACTGAACCAGGACACGCTGCAGAAGCGCATCGATGCCACGCAGGCTGCCATCGACAACGCCAACAGCGACGAGCACAAGACGAAGCTCGAACAGTTCCTCTCCGAACTGACGCATCTGAACGGCATCGTCGTTCCGGCCTGATTTTTCAGAGTCCGATATAATTTACGAAGGGCGGTCCATCGGGCCGCCTTTCGCGTTTTAGCGCTGCCGGTGCCTATGGGTTTCCGAGCAGGTGCTGGTGGAGACGTGCGGCGCCCGGGGTGAGCGAGCGGTAGCGCGGCATGCCGAGATAGTAGCCGTAGCCCGTATCGAGCTGGGCCGTGCCAAGTTCCACCAGTGTTCCGGACGCGAGCTCCTCGGCAATCAATCCTCTGCTGCCAAGCGTTACGCCCTCGCCGCGCAGGGCGGCATCTATCGCCAGTGAGTAGGTTGAGAAGGACAGGCGCGGCTTGATCGCAGCCTTCGGTGGCTTCGGCAACCGCGCGAACCATTGCCTGAGCGAAATCCAGTGGGCGTTGGCCCGCTCGTAATCGATCAGGTCCAACTGGGTCATGGCGTCTGCTGTCAGCGAGGCTGCATCGAGCCCCCGTCTTTCCACATAGGCGGGGGAGGCGACGGGGACGAGGCTTTCCCGGATCAACAAAGTGAGGTTCCACCGCGGGTGTTCGCCGGCGGCATAGAGGATGACGAGGTCGTTGGCTTCCGAGGCCAGTTCCGACGGCACGTCGGTTGTCAGCAAACGCACGGAGACAGACGGGCTCTCATTGTCGAAATCCTTCAAGCGCTTGCCGAGCCACAGATGCGAGACCGAGCTGCTGGCGGCGATCGAGATGGTTTCCCTTCCGCCGCCCCGGAACGGCTCCAGACTTTCCTCCAGATATTCCAGCGTTGCGCGCACCCTTTGGGCAAGCCGGTCTCCCTCCGATGTCAGGCTGAGATTGCGGCCGCGCCGCGTGAAGAGTTTTGCGCCGAGTTGGTCTTCCAGCCCCTGGATACGCCGGCTGACGGCGGCCTGGGTGATATGAAGCTCACGACCGGCGCGGGAGAAATTCATGAGCCGGCAGGCGGCATCGAAGACGCGGAAGGCTTCCAGCGGAATTCTGTCCAGCATCGACGTCTCCATGATCTGAAGTCATCATTAAGCCTGAAAAACCGATGGATTTGAAGATGTGAAATTGTGTTGCACACTCACGGCTAGCGATCCTGTCAGGGTGTTTCCGTCATGCAGTTTCAGACGTCATCAGTACCAGATATCCGCTTCGGCTCCGGCCTGTTTGGCGATCTCGCCTCCGCGGCCAAGGGCTTCGAAGACGTGGCGATCGCAACCGTGGTCATGGACGGGTTTCTGGCATCGAGCGGTCTCGCCGCAGCGCTTGCGGCCGAGCTTGCCGCCGCGGGCATCGATGCGCGGTTCTATTCGGATTTTTCGGGCGAACCCAAACTCGCGCATCTTCGCGCCGCAAGTGAACTCGCCCGCGGTTCCGATCTCGTCATCGGTATTGGCGGCGGGTCGGCGCTGGATATCGCCAAGATCGCTGCCTGCTGCGCCGCGTCCGACGAGGATCCGATGCATTATGCACTGGCGGCCAATCCGCTTCCGCGTAACCCCCTGAAGAAGATCATGGTGCCGACGACGGCGGGCACCGGATCGGAAACGTCTGCGACCAATATCTTCGCTGGGCCGGAAGGCAAGAAGCTATGGATCTGGGGGGCGGAGACCAAGGCCGATCTCGTCATCCTCGACCCGGAGCTCACCATTTCGCTTCCGCCGCACCTGACGGCGTGGTGCGGCCTGGATGCCTTTATTCACGCCTTCGAGGCGGCGACCAACCGCAACACCCATGCCGGCGCGAAACTCTATGCCCATGAGGCCATGCGACTGGTGGCAGGTTCGCTCGAGACAGCCGTCAAGGCTCCAGGCAATCTCGATGCCCGCGGAAAGGTGCTGCTCGGCTCCTGCTATGCCGGTATCGCGATCGACAACTGCGGCACGGCTGTCGCCCACAATATCAGCCATGCGCTGGCCGGGCTTGCGCCGATTCATCACGGGCTTGCAACGGCGCTCGGCTTCGAGGCGACGCTCTCGTGGCTCTGCAACGCCGACCCGCCGGACCTGAACGATGCGGCCCATGTGCTGGGGCTTGCCGACGCGCAGGCGCTGCCTGGGTTTGTTTCAGAACTCATGGATCGCTGCGGAGTACGGCGCGCGCTGCCGAGGGCATTCGACGCCTTTTCAGCGTCAGACCTCGCCGCCGAAATGCGGGCGGCGGAAAACCAGCCGATGCGGCGCTCGACGGTCCGCGAAATTTCCGACGCCGATATGCATGCCTTCGCGAACACGATCATGACGCTGCCGAAGACGCTTTAGGAACAGGGACACTCCGATGACCACGACCTATACCCGCGACTACTGGGAAAGCGCGCTTTCCACGCTCAAGCTTGAAGGCCGCCTCTTCATCGGGGGCGACTATCGCCGGGCACTATCAGGCGAGACGTTTACCCGTCCGCGCCCGATGGACGGCAAGCCGGGGACGCCGCTCGCGCGCGGCGTCGGCGCCGATATCGATACGGCGGTCGGTTCGGCCCGCGCCGCCTTCGAAAGCGGCGTCTGGCGAAAACAGGAGCCGCTCGAGAAAAAGAAGGTCATGCTCCGATGGGCCGAACTCATCCGCGCCCATGCGGAAGAGCTTGCGGTGCTCGAAACGCTCGATGTCGGCAAGCCGGTTCTGGCTTCGCTCAATGTCGATGTCCGCCTCTGCGCCGATGGCATCCAGTATTACGGCGAAATGATCGACAAGCAGTATGACGAGATAGCACCGACCGGCCCGAACGCCCGGGCCCTGGTGCGAAAAGTGCCGCTCGGCGTGATCGGGGTCATCACGCCCTGGAACTACCCGATGATCATCGATGCCTGGAAACTCGGCCCGGCGATCGCGGCCGGCAATAGCGTCGTCCTCAAACCGGCCGAACAGTCGTCTCTCTCGGCGCTCCGGCTTGCGGCACTGGCGGTGGAGGCCGGTCTTCCCCCCGGCGTGTTCAATGTCGTCACCGGCTACGGCGAAGAGGCGGGTAAGCCGCTGGCGCTGCATATGGATGTGGACATGATCGCGTTCACCGGTTCGACCGAAGTCGGCAAGCTGATCATGGGGTATGCAGCCCAATCCAACGTCAAGCGCGTGGCGCTTGAGCTCGGTGGCAAGTCGCCCATCGTCGTGTTCGAGGATGCAGACCTTGATGCCGCAGCATCTGCCGCCGCCTGGGGATGCTTCTACAATGCCGGCGAGACCTGCCATGCCTCGACCCGCCTTCTGGTGCAGCGCTCGGTTCAGGAGAAGCTGATCGCCAAGATTGAGGCGGTGACCGCAAGCGACATAGCGCTCGCGCATCCGTTCGAGCCTTCCTCCCAGATCGGCGCCCTGATCGACGAAGCGCATATGGAAAAAGTACTCGGCATGATCGCTGCCGGCGAGACGGAGGGTGCCAAACGTGTCTTCGGAGCCGAGCGGGTGCTTTCCGAAACGGGGGGCTTCTACATTTCACCCGGCGTCTTTATCGACATGACCAACGACATGAGCCTGGCGCGGCAGGAAATATTCGGCCCGGTGCTTGCCGTCATCCCCTTCGATACGGAGGAGGAGGCGCTGCGGCTTGCCAATGATACGATCTATGGTCTGGCTGGCGCGGTGTTTACCAAAGACATGGACCGCGCCCACCGCGTTTCGGAAGCGATCCATGCGGGCACCGTGTGGATCAACACCTATGACATGGCAAATTTCTCGACACCCTTCGGCGGCTTCAAGCAATCCGGTTTCGGACGCGACCGGTCGGTGCATGCGATCGACAAGTACTGCGACTACAAAACCATCTGGCAGCAGTTTGGGTAGGAAGGCCCCCTCTGGCCTGCCGGCCATCTCCCCCACAAGGGGGGAGAAGACTCGGGGCGGTCGCTCGTCCGGAATTGATCTCCGGGGGTGCCGTGGGGTTAAGGCCCTCCCTCATGTGGGGAGGGTGGGGAGGGGTCTTCGTCAGTCCGGCAATATCAGCGGAGGAAAGCCATGAGCCGTATCGTATCGATCGAGATCACCCACCACCGGCTGCCGCTCGATCCGGCTTTCAAGGCGAGCTGGGATGGCAGGCCGCGGCGGCATTTCGATGCCACCATCGTGCGCGTCAAGGACGACGAGGGCCGGGAGGGGATCGGGTCGGGCGACCTGATGAAGGGTTTCGAGGGTCACGAGGACCTGTTCATCGGCCAGGACCCACGTCATCTGGAGCGGCACTACGAGGTGCTCTCACATATCAACTTTCACTATGGCCGATGCTGGCCGCTGGATCTGGCGCTTTGGGATCTGTCGGGCAAGATCAATGGAGAGCCCGTCTGGCGCATGCTCGGAGGCCGCTCGGACAAGGTGCGTCTCTACGCATCCTCGGGCGTGCTGCGCGATCCCCAGGCGATGGCGGATCAGGCGGAGCGTTATGTCGAGGAAGGCTTCCCGGCCATGAAGGTGCGCTTCTCGTCCTCTGCCGGCGGACGGTCGAGCTGGCGGGATGACATCAAGGCGCTGGGAGCGATCCGTGCCCGCGTCGGCGATCGCTTGGAACTGATGGTCGACTGCAATCAGGGCTGGCGCATGCCCTGGGATACGACACTGCCATGGACGTTCAAGGATGCACTTGCGGTTGCGAAGGAACTGGAAAGGCTCGACATCTACTGGATGGAAGAACCGCTGTTCCGGTCCGACCGCAAGGGCATGCGAGCGTTGAAGGAGGCGACGTCGGTGAGGATCGCGGGCGGCGAGATGACCCGCGAGCTCTCGGAATTCCGCGATATCATCGAGGAGCGTGCGTTTGACGTGATCCAGCCGGATGTTGCGCTGGTGGGCGGCATTACCGGTTGCCGGCGGCTCGTCTATCAGGCGCGGGAGGCGGGGGTGACGTTTACGCCGCACAGCTGGACCAACGGAATCGGCGTGCTCGCCAACGCGCATCTGACTGCCGGCGTGGGGGATGCGCCTTTCCTCGAATACCCTTACGACAATCCGGAATGGAGCGGGGCGCGGCGGGATTATCCAATGGCTTCGCCGCTGAAGCACAGTCACGGCTGGCTGGAACTGGGCGATGCGCCGGGTCTCGGCATCGTGCTGGACGAGGATCGTCTCGCGTCAACCCGGATTGCCTGATCCCAGGCCGTCTGCACCCTGAGTTCGCAGAGCCTGCGGTCTACCAGTGTCGACCAACGAAGAGGTGATTGACGACGCCGAAATCTCCTGCGCATTCGATTTCTTTTGCCGCTATAAGTTGCCGGCAGAGTGATTTGATAGGATGTGGCGCCGGAAGTTCCGGCAGTTCAGAGCCATATCGTGTGGGAGCGGGCTTTGATCGACAAGCTGGAATTCTTCATTGCGCTGGCACGGGAAGGCCATTTCGGTCGCGCGGCCGAGGAATGCGGCATTGCCCAACCTTCCCTGTCGGCGGCGATCCGGCACCTCGAAGACAGTCTCGGCGTCCAGCTCGTGGTGCGCGGTTCGCGCTATCAGGGCCTGACGCCCGAGGGACAGCGCGTGCTGGAATGGGCAAAACGCATTGTGGGCGATGCCCGCACGATGCGCGAGGAAATGCGCGCCGCCCGCAAGGGTCTTGCGGGCCACATCCGTCTTGCCGTCATCCCGACGGCGCTTGCCATGGTGCCCAGCCTGACTGGACCCTTCCAGACCCGGTATCCGGATGTAACGTTTTCGGTCGTGTCCCGCACATCGCTGCAGATCCTGACACAGCTCGACAACTTCGAGATCGATGCGGGCATTACCTATCTCGACAACGAGCCGCTCGGTCGTGTCGTCAGCATTCCGCTCTATTCGGAAAGCTACAATCTTGTCACGGCCGACGGCACGCCGCTTTCCGACCGTAAACAGGTGACCTGGACCGAAATGGCCGGGTTGCAGCTCTGCCTTTTGACGCCAGATATGCAGAACCGCCGGATTATAAGCCAGCACCTCGCGGAAGCCGGCGTGACGGCGAGGCCGATGCTTGAATCCAATTCGATGGTCACGCTGCTGGCGCATGTCGGTACCGGTCGCTGGGCCAGCATCATGCCGCAGAACGTGGCCGAGTCCTTCGGTTTCTCGCAGAATATCCGCACCATTCCGATCGTGGAGCCGCATGTCAGCCATACGGTTGGTCTTGTCGCTCCGCATCGCGAACCCAATACGCCACTGGTTTCAGCGCTGCTCCACGAGGCGCGCCTGCTCGGAAAGTCCTGATGTCCACGTTGAATGATGAACACAAGGGCGGCATCGCGCCGACCGTTTCGCTGGCTGAAACGTCCTATCGCGATGGGCTCGTCAAGGAAACGAGCCGGTTCGTACCCGAAGAGGTGCCGATCGCCTTTTCCTACGGTGGCTCAACCCAGGCGGTGATGATGGGCACGCCTGCCGATCTCGAGGACTTCGCGGCCGGTTTCACGCTGACGGAAGGCATCATTGCTTCCATCGCCGAGATTGAAGGGATCGAGGTGCTCCAGGAGGGCGACGGTCTCGATGTTCAGGTCACGCTTGCCGAAGACAAGGAAGATGCTCTGCGCGCCAGACGACGCCATATGGCAGGACCCGTCGGCTGCGGCCTTTGCGGCATCGAATCGATCGAGCAGGCGATGCGTCCGGTGCCTGATGTCTCCGGTGTCGACATGCTTCTGTCAGCCGCCGACATTGCGCGTGCCAGCAACGCGCTCAACTCCGCCCAGCCGTTGCATGCCCAGACTCGCGCGGTTCACGGAGCCGGTTTCTACGTCCTCGGCGAGGGACTGGTTGCGGTGCGCGAGGATGTCGGCCGGCACAATGCGCTCGACAAGCTTGCGGGCGCCGTGATGCGCGCAGGCCGCACGGGCGCCGAAGGCGTCGTCGTCGTTACCAGCCGCATCTCGGTAGAAATGGTGCAGAAGGCCGCCATTCTCGGTGCCCCAGTCTTGATCGCCATATCGGCGCCGACCGCACTGGCCATCCGCACGGCAGACGCCGCAGGCATGACCCTTGTCGCACTCTCACGCGGCGAGGATTTCGAGATCTTCACGCATCCGCACCGGATCCGTTTCGAGCCAGCCGAGGTTGCCTGAACGCCGCCCCGGCTGCTCTTGAGGGTGTCTCAGAAATCTTCCCAGCCACCGGCGGTTTTCAGATTGCCTTGGACCATGCGCAGCGGCGCCACGTTGCCTGCTGCCGGCATATAGTTCGACTCCGGCCTGCGGACCTGGGAGGTGACGGAGCCGATATCGAATTGGCTGAGCAGAGCCTTCAGGCTATCGGCCTCGTTGGCCAGTGAATAGCTGGCAGCGGTGGTTTCTTCCACCATCGCGGCGTTCTTCTGGGTCGCCTGGTCCATGTGATTGACCGCGCTGCTGATCTCTCGCAGGCTGGTTGCCTGTTCGCGGGATGCCTCGACGATCGCGCCGACATTTTCATGGATGCTTGCCACCTGCACGAGGATTTCCTGCAGTGATCGGCCAGTACGCCCGACCAGTTCGACACCGCTGGAGACCTGATGTGCCGAGGTGTTGATCAGAGTCTTAATTTCCTTGGCGGCCTTGGCCGAACGCTGAGCGAGTTCGCGCACTTCCTGAGCAACCACGGCAAATCCCTTGCCCGCTTCACCCGCGCGCGCCGCCTCGACACCGGCGTTCAGGGCCAGGAGGTTGGTCTGGAAGGCGATGTCGTCGATTACACCGATAATGTTGTTGATCTCGTTCGACGATGCGGCGATCTCGTCCATCGCCGAAATGGCACTGCGCACGACAAGGCCGGATTGCTCGGCATTTTCCTTGGTGGCCCTGACCTGCTTGCCGGCCTCGTCGGCGCGGCTGCTGGAATCGGTGACGGTGCGCGTCACCTCCTCAAGGGCTGCTGCGGCCTGCTCAAGTGCGGCTGCCGCCTGCTCGGTGCGCTTTGCGAGCTCTCCAGATGCGTCACGGACTTCGGTTGAAGCCGCGGCAATACCGGCTGCATTCTGCGCCACGGTGCGCATGGCATCGGTCAGCTTGGCGGCGACCTCGTTGAAGTCGCTTCGGGTGGTTTCCATGCTCGGCACGAAGGGCGTATCGAGTGCCTGGTCAAGCTTGCCGTCCGCGAGATTGCGCAGGCCTTTGCTCAGCATGCCGATTGCGTTCATGCGCGGCGTCACGTCGGTTGCAAACTTGACGACCTTCGTGACCTTGCCGTTGAGATCGCGGATCGGGTTATAGGCGGCCTGGATCCAGATCTCGCGGCCACCCCTTCCGTAGCGGACAAACTCGTCGGCAATGAACTCGCCTTCCGACAGCTTCTTCCAGAATTCCGCATAGGCAGGTGACGCCGCATAGCCAGGCTCGCAGAACATCCGGTGGTGGCGTCCCTTGATCTCGGCCAGATCGTAGCCGACAGCGTTGCAGAGATTTTCGTTGGCGTCGAGGATTTCGCCCTGTGGTGTGAATTCGATGACGGCCTGCGACCGGCTGATCGCCGAAAGCTTGCTCGCGTCATCGGCTGCCTTCAGCTTCGTGGCCGTGATATCGGTCGCGAACTTGATGACCTTGTATGGTTTGCCGTTGCGCATGACCGGGTTGTAGGAGGCCTGGATCCAGATTTCCCCGCCTGATTTGGTGATACGCTTGTACTCCCGCGCCTCGAACTTGCCGGCAGCGAGGTCTTTCCAGAAAGAGCGGTATTCGTCGGACGCAACGAAAGCGGGCTCGCAGAACATGCGGTGATGCTTGCCTTTTATTTCTGCGAGCGTGTACCCCAGCGCCTGGCAGAAATTCTCGTTGGCATCCAGGATGGTGCCGGTCAGATCAAATTCAATAACGGCCTGCGAACGCGATATGGCGTCGAAGATCCGCGCCATATCCCCGGCTTTACCCAATCCCAGCATGATGATCCCCTTGCCGCGCCGCGTCGGACACTTGGCTGCGTACCTTTGACGCCTTTTCCCAACAGCGGGATGGTCGTCGCCCCGGGGTAATATTAGAAGGCATAAATATTAAAAAGTGGTGGATGAAACCGGATTGTGAGCAAGTATTACGAAGCAAACGACAAAGGCCGCATGACTTAGTCATGCGGCCTTTGTTCAAATCGCGGGGATGGTTTAGGCAGCGAGTTCTTCTACTTCGGTGCCCTTGAACATCTTTGACAGGTTGAGGAAGCAGATCATGCCGTTTTCGTTGGCGATGATGCCTTCCGAGAATGACTTGTCGAACGAAGCGGAGACTTCCGGAACCGGCTGAACCGTGTTTGCGGGAATGGTCAGGATGTCGGACACGCGATCGACCAGCATGCCGATGACCATGTTATGCACCTCGGCGACGACGATCGCGCTCCGCTCGTTGGCGACAGTGCTCTTCATGCCCAGCTTGAAGGCCAGATCGATGATCGGGATGACGGATCCGCGCAGGTTCATGACGCCGATGACGTCGGCCGGTGCATGCGGGAGCGGTGTCGACGGGGCCCAACCGCGGATTTCGCGGATGGTGGTGGTCTTCACGCAGAACTCCTGATCGTGAAGGCGGAAGGCGATGATCTCAAGCGTATCGCCACTGTAAGTCTTCGAGTTGATCGTCGCGGACATCAAAGTTCTTCCCGGTTCGTGCAGGCCTTTACGGCGACAGCGGCAGGTCCGGTTCAAGGCTTTCAGCTGGCGCTGCTGACCTTTCCGCAACGGTGCTGCAAACCGTATGGCAAGTTTCAATTCGCTAACTGTATGCGAAGAGTATTTCGCAATTCTAAACTTGCTCACCAGTTCGCTAATGTTCTGGCATGTCTCCGCAGGCAGGGCAGCTCTTGCTGCGCCCGGTTGCCGGCCACGTTCGGGGCAGTCGGATGTTTCCCGTCTGGTGGGCTGTGGGTGGCTCTACGTCACCTGGTCAGTATTCTTTTTCGTAGAATACGCCTGCGGTGCCGCCTTCGCTGCCGGCGCCGGCCTTCAGCTTGACGCCACGCCCGACATCCAGATTGATGGTGGCCTGAGCGCCGTTCTGGCCGCCCTGCTCGACCTGGAAGTAGGTGCGCTTGTTGATGTAGCGCCCCACCGATACCGTCGTCTGGCCCGTATCGTCTGTGCTGATGTCGAGGTCATCGACGCCGAGGTTACTGCGCAGCTTTTCGAGCAGCGACGTCGAGCCCCCGCCGGCAAGCTGGGTCACGGCATCGGCCAGCTGTGCAATCTGCAGCGGCGACAGACGCGACATCGATTGGTTGAAGATCAGTCGTGCCAGAACCTCGTCCTGCGGCAGGGCAGGGGCGGAGGAGAAGGAAATCGTCGGATCGTTGGCAACGCCGGTAATGTTCACCGTGATCGTCGTCTGGCCGGAGCTCGTGTTTGCTTCCATGTCGAGGATCGGTACCAGACCGCCGCCGAAGGTGATCTTGCCTTCGGTAAAGTCCAGCCGCTTTGACAGGATGACAATGCGGCCTCTACGCATGTCGAAGCCACCGGAAATGACAGGGGTGACTGCGTCGCCTCTGATCGTCAGGTCGCCGCCGAGCTCGGCGTCGATACCGCGGCCTCGCACGAAGATACCGTTCGGTGCCAGGATCTGCAGGTCGAGCGCGATCGGTTCGCTGGCGCCCTTTGCGCTTTTCGGCCGGATTTCCTCCATCTGGCGCACAACGTCGCGTGGGGCGTTGCGGTGGTGGATATCGATCGATGACAGTGATGACGGAAGCCGGGCCGGCACGGTGATTGCAGCCTTGGTCAGCGACACCTTGCCCTTCAGCGCCGGGCCCGACAGCAGCGGGCCGTTGATCGTGAGATCTCCGTCAGCGGTGACCGCAAACAGGTTTCCGTCCGCATAGCTCGCCTTGTTGAGGACGATGCGCAGATCGGCCGGAAAGCCCTCGGTCGTCTCTACGGAGCCTGTCACGGCGACGGTGCCGCCGCTTGCAAGCGTTCCGCCCAGCCGCTCGATCGTGGCGCGGGTGCCGTCGAGCCGAACGTTGAGAGCGAGATTGTTGATGGCGAGATTGCGCCTTGCATCGACGAACTTCGCCCCTGAGGAGGTGACGCTGCCTGAGAGAAGCGGTGCCTTGGCCGTTCCGCGAATGCCGAGATCGACATTGCCGGTGCCTGTCAGCACGAACCCCTGAGCGGCAAGTTGGCCCGCGAGTATGGAAAACGGAAAGCGCCCATCGAATTTGAGGTTCAGCGCCTTGTCGCCTTCGAGCGAGACAGCGCCGCCACCGGTGAGCGAAATACCGCCGCCGCCGGTAAGACCGAGGTCGACGGTTACGCGCGTACCCTCATAGGTACCCTTGGCAGTCACATCCACCGAAGCAACGCCTGCGGATGTCGACTGGCTGACGGAGGCGTTCGCCCAACGCAGATCGTAACGAACGGCCGGCGCCTGGGGACTTCCGGTTGCCACCACGGTCCCGGAGATCGCGCCTTTTGCGCCGAGGCCCGGTACGAAGGCATTTGCGAGACTGGCCGGGACAGATCTGGCCCTTGCATTGATGTCGAGCGCCGGCGCGCCGTCGGCGTTGAGGATCACGCGTCCGTCGGCGGTCAATTCGAGACCATCGGATCCCGTGAGACGGGTGCCGTCTAGTGTGACTGTACGGTCGGCGAAGCTTCCGGCAGCCTGGAGTCGAAAGGGTGCGATGCCAGCGTCGCGCATCTGGCGAAGCTGTGCATCACTCCATTCCAAATCATATTTGATCGCCGGGGCAGAGGTCGTGCCCGTTGCATTGATCGTGCCGGAAATGACGCCGGCTGCATTGATCGAGGGTACGAACGTGTTGATCAGGCTGGCCGGCAGGGACGTGATCTTGGCGGAAAGATCAAGCGCCGTGCCGGCGATCCCGTTCAGAGACAGATGGCCGTTGCCGGTGGCAATGGTAAAGTCGGTAAACCGCGCGTTGCCGTTCTCGACAACGATCCGGGTTGGGGCAGCGAGGCGCACGGGGATCTTGCGTGGCGTCGCATTGAAGCTGTTGATCTCGACAGCAAGCCCGTCCGCGGTCTGGATCGCGCCGGCACCCTCGAGTGGCGCATTGTCGTAGGTTGCGGACAGCTTGAAGTCTGTCGTCGTGCCACCGTGGGTGATACCCAACTGCATGTTATCGATGACGTTGGTGCCGCTGCCGATGCGCGCCGCACTGATCGAACCGGCAGCCGCAATCGCCTTCAGGTCCGGGATCGTCAGGTCGACCTTGGGTTGGGTGATCTCGATAGCACCTCGCTTCAGCAAGGAACCTTCGGCCTTCACGACAGCGCTCGCCTTGCCGTCGACATTGGCAAAGGTCGCCGAACCGCGAAGGTCGCCTTGCGCCTGCTGGGCTGCGAGTGCGGCAAGAAGTGCCACATCGGGGAAGTTGAAGGTGACTTCGCCGGTGGGAAGGAATTCCGGCGAGAAGGTCAGTGCGCCGTTCAGGCGGTTCGGGCCGATTTCGGCGACGATATTGGGGGCAGACGTCTGGCCGTTCGCCGACTGCACATCGGCATTGATGCGGATCGGCTGGCTGTCCAGAGTGCCCTTGGCGACGATCGTGCCCTGCGGCGCCTGTGGATTGGCGGTGCCATTGATCGTGAAGCTCAGATCTTCGAGCTTGCGGCCTACGAGCCTTGCCTCGGCGGAGTTGACGACGGCCTTGACGGCCAGTGCCGTGGTGGGGCCGCTGGTGGTGATGTCAAAGCCTGCGGCGCCTTCGGCGTCCGGCAGCCAGCGCTTGATGTCCGGAAGGCGTCCGGCAAGGTGGCTGACCAGCGTGCCGTTCTCATAGAGCACGTTGCCGCGGGCTTCGAGTGCGTTCGATTTCAGCGTGACGTTTTCCAGGCTGATGCGGTTTGCCGAGGAGGCGTCGACATAGCCTTCGGCGGCAATTGCGCCCTCAAACTTCGGTGCCAGCGACGGCGGCAGGACCGAGGCATTGGTCGAAATGCGGAAATTGCCTGTGACTGTCTGCTTCGACGTATCGAATGCGCCGCTGACCGTACCGCTGATGCCGGCGCTTTCGAGCGTCGCTGCATCCAGGCCGATGGCCGGTGGTGCCAGCCGAAGTGGTGCGTCGAGCGTCAGCGGCCCGCGGATCACACGGTTGAGGTCGGGATTGACGAAGCTCATCTGACCAATCGTGAGGCGGCTGCGGATGCTGCCGGCCCGTTGGATGAGGTCGAGATCCTCGCTTTCAGCCTGTAGCCGCACCTGGCCGAACCGGCCTTGCGGAAGCTCTGCGGAATTCAGCGCTGCCGTCGCATTGAAACGAGCAGAGGCTGCGGCGCCGGTTAGGGTGAAATTGATCGTATCAATGGAGAAGCGGCTCTCCTGGCCGTTGATCGGCCACGCGATCGAGACCGGGCCCTTGGTGCCGGAAACGCCGGCCGTCAGGCTGTTGTCGCCGTTCGGGTCCCATGCGCCCTTGGCGGTAATCTTCACGGCGCCGGAGGTGAGGTCGCCGCGCTGGATGTCGACGCGACCCGAAGGCGCGTAGATGGCGGCGACATTGATGTCCGTTGTACCTTCGACCAGCGACCGGAAGGCTGGCGGCATCAGCGTTGCAAGCTGGCCGCCACCGATGATTTCCACGCGGTGGGCGCCGTTGTCGACCAGGACATGTTTGCCGTCCACGGAGATGACAGGTGCGCCATCGACATTGCCGACGAGACGGCCGGCCCAGTTCGAGAGAGGTCCTTCGCCATCCAGCCCCAATGCGACGGCAGGAGCGCCGGGAAGGCGCAACAGGCGGGCGAGCAGTCCGCCCTGCGGTTCGGAGACCGAGGCCTTCAGCTGCAGGCGGTTTTCCGACGGTGCGTAGACGATATCTGCGGATGCCTTCGCATCCATCTCGTCCTTGCGGGTTGCTTCTAGCTTGAGCGAGATGTTGGGGCCGGTCGCATCGATCGAGCCCTTCACCGACAGCGCAAAATCGCGTCCGGAGAGGGCCTGCGACAGGTTGATATCCGGCAGATCTATCTGCGCGACCCGAATGCCGACCGGCAGCGGCGAGCCGGACGACTTTGTCGTGCTCTGCGTCGTTATGGTCGCATCCGGCTGCGGCGGACGAATGAAGTTCACGGTCGTTGCGGAAACCCGGTCTGCGCGGAAGACGCCGGAGACCAGTGCCGATGGCGACCAGTCGACCTCGATGCCGCCGATTTCGGCATAGGCACCGTCCTTGTCCGACAGCGTCAGGCTGTCGATGCGCAGATCACCCGACAGCAGACCTTCCGGTCGAGAGAAACTGACCTTGCGGTCCGGGGTGGACACCAGCGCCGAGATCCGCTCTGCCGCAATGTTTCCGCCGAACGGCGTCAATGCAACGAACAGGACGACGCCGAGCGCCATGACGAAAAGGACCCCGACCGCGGCAATCGCGGCCTTGAAGACCCATCTCAGCAGGCGAACGAAAAGCGTCATGCTGGCAACTTTACCTTTCAGAATGCCTGGCCAATGCCGGCATAAATTCCATACTGGCTACCGTCGTCATAGCGTCGCAACGGAAGCGCGACGTCCAGCCTGATCGGCCCGAAAGGAGTGGCGTAACGCAACCCGATCCCCGCTCCAGCTCTTATATCAGAAAAATCGGGCACGATTTCGGTCGAAACCGTACCGACGTCGAGAAACGGTACGATGCCGATGCTATCTGACACTTTTACGCGCATTTCAAAAGAGGCCACAGTGTAGGATCGTCCGCCCAGCGCTTCGTCATCGCCGTTATAAGGCGAAATTTCGCGATAGGAATAGCCGCGCACCGATCCGCCGCCGCCGGCATAAAAGCGCCTGGTGGCTGGGATGTCCTGCAGCTCGTCGGCGCCGACCAGCGTCCCCGCACTCAGCTTGCCTGCAAACACGACCCGATCCTCTGCACCCAAACCGAGATACCCGGAAATCGAGCCCTCGAAAGACGAGAAAATGCTTTGATTGAAGAACTCATAACTAGGCTTGGCGGAAAGCGTTGCGCGGTAACCTTCGGTTGGGTCCAGTTTGTTGTCACGCGCGTCGCGTTCGAAGCCGACAGGCACGCTGAACGTCAGGTACTCATTCTTCCCGAAGGCATCGTCGGCGAGAATATACGCGACTTCACCGCCGGCGGTGAGCTTGTCGGTGTCGTTGAGTTCGTAGGAAAAGCCGGCCGAATAGGCGATCGACTGCGCGTCGTAGATATCGTCTGGATTTTCGCTCTTGGCTTCCAGGCGCGATTCGAACGTTGCCTCAGGCACGGGAAAGCCCGGCTTGGTAAAGACGATACCGGCGGAATAGTCGAATGTGGTGACGTCGGTCGTTGCGCCGATGCCGGAAACCTTGCCTTCCACGCGCAGCGATTCGGCCTGGCCAAACAGATTGCGATGCCCCCAGTAACCCGAGAGACCCGCTCCATCGAGCGAAGAGTATTCGGCACCAAAGCCGAAATACCGCTGCTTGCCGTCCGAAACCTCGATCATCAGCGGCAGCGATCCATCCGGCGCAAGGGCATCGGATTCCTGAATCGTGACGCTCGAAAACACACCGAGCTCGCGCAGCCGGTCATTGGCCTTTTTCAGCTGCACCGGTGAATAGCGGCCACCCTTGTCGAGGCGGGAATAGCGTTTGATGAAGGCTGGGTCGACTGTGCGCGAGCCTTTGACCGTGACCATGCCGAACGGTGCGATTGGGCCCGAGATGGCGCCAAGCACGACATCGACCGTGTTGGTGCGATGGTCGGCGGTCACCTGCCGTTCGGTCAGCTTGGCAAGCGGTCGACCTTCTGCCTTGACGTCGACCAGCAGCTTTTCGCCGGCCTTCAGAATCACGCGCGAACCAGCTTCGCCGCCAGGCTCCAGATCGTAGTCCGCGGGGTTGCGACCGGCCGCATCCTTGTCGAACCGTACCGAGCCAAGTTTGAAAACCGGACCGGGTTCGATCTGAACCGTCACGGGAACGGGTGATGAGTGGTCGAAGGTGGGGTTGGGTGGCAGCGCGTCGATATCCGTTCCGGCAACAGAGATACGGACGACCCCACCATACCGGGCTTCTTCGTAGAGAACAGCAACCAGGCGGTCCCGGTCTTCGCGGGCCTTGATGACGATGCCAAGGTCACCGGATACAGGCTCGTCCTTGTCGGCGATCAGCGATGCCGCGGTTTCCAGGCGATCCTTGAGTTTCTTGTCCGCATCACCGGCTTCCAGAGTCGCGTCGTAGCGGACCGGGTCGATCACCTCGACCTTGTCCTCGTCGTCGCCAAACAGTGTAATGCCGAAAAGCTTGAAAGCGTAGGCGCTCTCGATGAGCGCAGGCGAACAAAGAAGGGCGGCCGCAATCGCTGCGACGGAACCGGTCCTCCGGTAATTCATCTTCTTCCGCCCGCTGCTTACGTTCTGCATACGCTAACTTATTGCCGACTTATCACCGCCCCGGCCATCATGACCAGCTCCTGGTCTTGTGTAGCCGCAAATTGTTTAACGGGGTACCCCCGTCTCGTCGATAAGTATGTCTTCATAAATGAAAAGGCCCTGGAGCATGCTCCAGGGCCACAGTCTTGCGGAGCTCGTCGAGCGCCGCTCCGATTAGTAACGGCGCGGGCAATCGTCGATGTAGCGACGGCCGTAGCGATCGCGATAATAGCACTGGCCCGGCTGTTCCGACACGTTGCCGATGACCGCACCGGAAACGCCGCCGATGGCTGCGCCAACGGCTGCGCCGCGGACGTTACCGGTGACTGCGCCGCCAATGATGGCGCCGGATGCAGCGCCGATACCGGCACCCTTTTCAGTCGCGGTGCAGCTCGCGAGAGATGCGCCGAGCACGAGAAGCATCAAAGCCTTTTTCATGAATTCCTCCTGAGTAGTTCCTGCCGGTTGATTGTGTCCGGCGAAACCCTTGCAGGTGCGCACGCCGGGCTTTTGTGCATCCGATGAACAATAGGCCGGCTCTTCAAATAGTCCATATAAGCAAGACACATTCTGATCTCATTCTTCGATGGCTGTGGCAAAAATCCGCTTTCAGTCGGGTTTCGCCGGTATGAAATGGGGATTGATCGGCTGGCCGACTTGGGGAATGATGAGAAGGTGGGGGAAGTCGCATCACGCCAGATCGAGCCGATTGTTCGGAAAGTCTTTCGTCTTTTCGGGGTCGCCTGACTCGTAACGATTTTGGCAGATTTCAATGGTAGTTTCGCTTCATTGGAATTGTTCCCAAAAATCGGACTTTTCGCCGCAGGTCGGGGCAAATTGACCTATTCGGGCTTGACGCATGGCGAAACCGGACCCAAAACCGGGGTAGGTTCTGGAGTGTGACATGGATTTCGAGGCATTTTTCAAAAGCGAACTGGACGGACTTCATTCGGAAGGCCGCTACCGCGTGTTCGCCGATCTCGAGCGGCATCGCGGAAGTTTTCCGCGCGCGACGCGTCATACGCCCGAGGGACCGAGAGAGGTTACCGTCTGGTGTTCCAACGATTATCTCGGCATGGGCCAGAACCCGGCCGTGATCGAGGCCATGCACGAGGCCATTGATCACTGTGGCGCGGGTGCGGGAGGCACCCGGAATATTTCTGGCACCACCCACTACCATGTTCTTCTGGAGCAGGAGCTCGCTGACCTTCACGGCAAGGAATCCTCGCTCGTGTTCACGTCCGGATATATCTCCAACTGGGCGACGCTGGGTACGCTTGGCCAGAAGATCCCCGGTCTGATCATTTTTTCCGACGCGTTGAACCATGCCTCGATGATCGAGGGCATCCGCTATGCCAAATGCGACCGGGTGATCTGGAAGCATAACGATCTGAACGATCTGGAAGCAAAGCTTGCGGCAGCCGATCCGAAGGCGCCCAAGATGATCGCGTTCGAGAGCGTCTACTCGATGGACGGCGATATCTCGCCGATCAAGGAGATCTGCGATCTTGCCGACAAATACGGTGCGATGACCTATCTCGACGAAGTTCATGCGGTCGGGATGTACGGCCCGCGCGGCGGCGGCATTGCCGAACGCGAAGGCCTCATGGACCGTCTGACGATCATCGAAGGTACGCTTGGCAAGGCTTTCGGCGTCATGGGCGGCTATATCGCGGCATCAACGGCGCTGTGCGACTTCATTCGTTCGTTCGCATCCGGTTTCATCTTCACCACGGCTTTGCCACCGACACTTGCGGCCGGCGCGATCGCTTCGATCCGCCACCTCAAGGCAAGCCCGTTCGAGCGCGTGCGTCACCAGGATCGCGTCAAGAAGCTGCGGATGATGCTTGATCAGCAGGGCATCCCGCATATGCACAACCCAAGCCATATCGTGCCTGTCATGGTCGGCGATGCGGCCAAGTGCAAGTGGATCTCCGACATCCTTCTCGACACCTGCGACGTCTATGTCCAGCCGATCAACTATCCGACGGTTGCGAAAAAGACCGAGCGCCTGCGCATCACACCGACGCCGCTGCATACGGATGCGGATCTGGAACATCTGGTCAGCTCGCTGCATCAGCTGTGGTCGCGCTGCGCATTGGCACGCCAAGTCGCCTGACACGACGTTTGCCTCATCCCCGTGCGTGTCACGGGGATGCCGGGCGCTCCAAGTCGCCCCGTCTTCACATCACGCAATGAACTTGTCTGATCACGCGGCCGTCCCGCCGTAGCCGATGGCTTTGGGCGCTTAGGCGGCCATTTCCCGTTGGTCGATGATTTCGTCGGCACGGCGGCGTGCTTCAGCGTCTGCTGCAAACACGGCATCCATCGTTGTGGCAGCGTGACCCATCATCGCGTCCATCACGTCTTCGACCACATCCGCCATGGTGAGGAAGCCGATCCTGCCGGCGCAGAAGGCATGAAATGCCATCTCTTCCGCGGCATTCATGATCGCGCCCTGCGCGCCGCCGCGCTCCAGCGCAGTGCGGGCGAGCCTGAGTGCCGGAAACCGAACCTCGTCCGGCGCCTCGAAATCCAGCCGTGCGAGCTTGGCGAAATCGAGCCTCTCTACATTCAGCTTCGGCCGTTCGGGATAGGTCAGCGCATAGCCGATGGCGGTGCGCATATCCGGACTGCCGAGCTGTGCAATGACTGATCCATCCTGGTAACCCACCATGGAATGAATGATGGATTGCGGATGCACGATCACCTCGATCTGGTCGGGCCTGATATCAAACAGGTGCTTCGCCTCGATGATTTCAAGCGCCTTGTTGAACATCGAGGCGCTGCCGATCGAGATCTTCAGTCCCATGGACCAGTTGGGATGGGCGCGGGCAACCTCTGCCGTGACGCCGGCCATCTCCTCGCGGCTCCATGTCCGGAACGGTCCGCCGGACGCGGTCAGAACGATGCGTTCCACCGCATGGTGCTGGTCGTCTTCCAGCGACTGGAAGATCGCGCTGTGCTCACTGTCGACCGGGATCAGTCGACCGCCGCCCTCGGCCACCGCCCGAACGAAGAGTTCGCCGGCGGAAACCAGGCACTCCTTGTTGGCAAGGGCGATGTCTGCTCCGCGCTCCGCAGCAGCAAGCGTCGGCGCAAGGCCGGCAGTCCCGACGATTGCCGCCATCACCAGGTCGGATGGTCGTGCACCCGCTTCGATCAGCGCCGCGCGTCCTGCCGCGACCTCGATCCCGGTGCCTGACAGTGCCGATTTCAGCGCGTCGTAATGGGCATCATCGGCGGTTACGGCCAGCGCTGCACCGCAGGCTATCGCCTGCTCGGCCAGCAATGTGACATTGGCGTTGCCGGTAATTGCCACGACATCGAATGCGTCGCGCCCGCCAAGCTGGCTCACGACATCGAGCGTGTTGACGCCGATCGAGCCGGTGGAACCAAGAATGCTGATGCGACGCTTGCCGGTTTCGGCCATGGTATGTCCTGTCTTTACGGTGACCGCTGGTCTAAAAGAGAAAGCGGCGGCTCACAAGTGTAAGCGCTCAACTCCGAACTTTCGAAGAGCCCGGTAGGTCATGACGGATATGCAGACGATCGAGACCCAGACGATCGAAACCCAGAAGATCGAAACCCAGTGTGTCATCGCCGGGGCAGGGCCGGCGGGCCTGATGCTGGGCTTTCTTCTGGCGCGGGCCGGCGTCGATGTGGTCGTGCTCGAAAAGCACGCGGATTTCCTGCGCGATTTCCGTGGCGATACCATCCATCCCTCGACGCTGGAAGTGATCACAGAGCTCGGCCTGATCGACGACTTTCTGGCACTGCCGCACACAAGGGCGCCAAAGCTTTCCGCGCAGATGGGCGGCGAGACGATCACCATGGCGGATTTCTCCCGTCTCCCGGTCAAGAACCGTTTCATCGCCTTCATGCCGCAATGGGATTTTTTGAATTTCATGGCAAGGCAGGCGCAAAGCTATCCCAATTTCAAGCTGATCATGGATGCCAAGGTAACCGGGCTCATTGAGGAGAAGGACGCAATTGCCGGCCTCTGCGTCGAAACGCCGGATGGTCCGCTGACCATCCGCTCGCAACTCGTCGTCGGGGCCGATGGCCGCAATTCCATCATCCGGGACAAGGCCGGCCTCACCGTCGAAAGCTTCGGAGAGCCGAGCGAAGTCCTGTGGATGAAGCTTTCCAAGCAGAAGGATGATCCGAACGAGGTGATGGGGCATGCCGGTCCAAGCCAGGGTCTGGTGCTGATCGACCGGGGTGACTACTGGCAATGCGGCTATGTGGTCCGTCGCACGACCTATGCAGACATCCGCGAAAAAGGCATCGAGGCTTTTCGTCAGCGAGTGGTGGATGTTTCGCCGCTTCCGGCCGCGCGGATGGAGGAGATCTCCTCGTTCGACGACGTCAGCCTTTTGACCGTGCGGATCGACCGGCTGACACAATGGTGGCGCAGCGGCCTGATCTGCATCGGCGATGCGGCCCATGCGATGTCGCCGATCGGCGGCGTTGGCGTCAACCTTGCCATCCAGGATGCGGTGGCGACGGCAAACATTCTGGCAAAGCCGCTGCGGGAAAACAGGCTCTCGGATGCGGATCTCGCGGCCGTGGAAAAGCGCCGCAGCTTTCCGACGCGCGCCACGCAGAAACTGCAGCTGATGATGCGCTCGAGCCGCCGCAGCGATGAGGGCGATGCGCAAAAACGCAAAGGCCCGCCCGCTTTTATCCGCGGCATCGCCCGCTTTCCGCTTCTCGCCCATCTCTCGGGACGACTGATGGGCCTCGGCTTCCGTATGGAGCATGTCCGCAAGACCTGAACCGTTCGCCGTGGGTTTTCAGATCGACGAGGTCGGCGCAGCGGGTAAAGCGCAACTTTGAGGCGCCTCAAAATGCCACCAGTATTCCTGCCCGCAACCTTTCCAGGTATCTCCCGTTGTGAAAGGGGTCCACGAACGGGGTGATGCGATGCTGATGTTCGGACGAATGCTGACGATGGCTGCAGCGATACTGGGCGGCCTCTTTTTCTCTCAGGCGCCCGAGTTTGCCCAGCAATACCGCCAGCGCATCGGCGGCGCGCTCGATGAGCTGAAGGTGATGATCACCCAGTTCGACACCCAGGCCAACCACCACGGTCTTGGCCGGCAAGAAGCGCTCAACGTCTATTCGAGCTCGCCGGAAACCTTCCTGCGTGACCAAGGCGACACGATGCGCGGCATCTTTCAGCGTTACGAGACTTTGCTGACGCAGCAGGATGAACTGATCAAGGCCTCGCTGCCGATCAAGCCATTCGTGGTGATGCGCAACGCCGACCCAATGACCTTCACCAATACCTGGCGCGACTACGTGCCGGCGGTGCCGATCGACGCCGCAGGCCTCATCTGGGCCGGCGGCGGCTTCTTCGCCGGCTGGCTGCTCGCCGGCATTCTCGGTTTTGTGCTCAAGGGGGCGACCCGCCCATTTCGCACAAACCGCGGCAGCAAGCAGGCCACGCCGCAAGTATAGACGAGGAGGGTGCGGAATTGGTGATTCCGAATGGACGGCGAAATCTCCGAGAACGTAATCCCGGGAACACGGAATTTTCGTAGGGAGAAACGCGACATCCTTCCGACAGCGCGCGTTCTCAGCCACGGGAGCGGCCTTCGGGAAATGAAAGGCGTGGCGCAGTATGTAGACATCGTGCACTGGTATAAGAGTTTGGCCTGCTAGCGCCACACGTTGGCCAAGTACCCGCTTTCTATAGGTATCGACCTCAAGTCGATCTCGTACGGTGGCGCCGATCTACTACATCGCCAGGTCTTCGTTCCCACACGACAGTCACCAGCCCCGCTCAAGTATTGCTCGCTAAATTAGCTCTACTTGCGGATTGGGCGAGCATAGCCATGGCTGAATGGGATAACGTCGTCACCATCGAGTTGCGGGGGGAAACCAAGACCTTTGTGCGTATCAAAAGCACGAAGGAGGCGGCGAAGTATTTGATCGAAGCGTGGCCGGGTTCCCGGGACGCAGCTTACCATGATGCCGTGGTCGCCTGCGCTGGAGCATTGAGGGGCCTCACGAACGAAAGACGCGTTGTCGAAGTGCTGTGTAAGGCGGCTTCGTCGTCCAACCTGATCGCTTACGACAGCATCGATGCTTTCGAGGCAGAGATGATCAGCGCAATCAGAATGGCCTTGGACACCGATCTTCAATCTTGTCTCGAGGCAACGTTAAATAAATTCGAGCTAAACAGTATAAATTTCGTCGAAGTCGGGATTTAGTTGATCCGCTGTTTGATGAATTTTGCAGGCGCTCTATTGTGTGTTGAAAGAGCCATGCGAAAATTCAAGCCTGGCCAAAATCGAGACGTTGAGCATGGCCGCAGCAAAGCAGTTACGATGGCTTGGGTCGAAGCAAATCCTTTGCAACTACGAGTTCTCGCCACGGTTCTGAGTTTGCGTATTTCGACGGTAGCGGATGGTTGTGGTGCTGAGCTGTTTTTACTGTGCAGCAACGCATCACGTCGCGGGTAACGGCTGAGCGAACTCGGACGTAATCAGCCAGCGAATGATCAGTTTGTGGGAACGCGGGAACGCGGACGTCCCATAAGTCCTGCAAATAATGGTGATCCCAATTGGATTCGAACCAATGGCCTCAAGATTAGGAATCTTGCGCTCTATCCTGCTGAGCTATGGGACCACTCGGCAAAACCCATACAAAAGGTGATGCGTTTAGCCAAGTGTTTTTCTGCGGGTTATGGTGACAGGCGCTGCTCCGTGAGCTTGACCCAGTAGGAGATGCCGTAGGCGAGGGCTTCGTCGTCGAAGTCGTAGTTGGGGTTGTGCAGCGCTGCCGTATCGCCGTTGCCGATGAAGATGAAGGCGCCGGGGCGGCGTTTTAGCATGAAGGCGAAGTCTTCGCCGGCCATGGTCGGTTCGACGTTGGCATCCACATTGGCGGCGCCGACGATCGATGAGGCGACGCCGATTGCGTGGTCGGTCTCGCTGTCGTGGTTGGAGGTGACAGGGCATTTGCGCTCATAGTCGATCGACCAGCCGGCGCCGTGGGCGCTTGCCAAGCCTTCGACGATCTGGCGGATGCGGTTTTCGGCGAGATCGCGGGTGTCCTCGTTCAGCGTGCGCACGGTGCCCATGATGATCGCGTTGTCGGGGATGATATTGTGTGTCGTTCCGGCATCGAAGCGGGTCACTGATATCACCACCGACTGGACGGGGTCCGCATTGCGGGCGGCGATTGCCTGCAGGCTGCCCACCAGCTGCGAGCCGATGAAGATCGGGTCGATCGTCTTGTGAGGCTGGGCCGCGTGGCCGCCGCGACCCTTGATGGTGATGGTGAAGCGGTCGGGTGCGGCCATGATGCCGCCCTTGCGGATGGCAAACTGGCCGACCGGAATGCCCGGCATATTGTGCATGCCGTAGACTTCGTCGATGCCGAAGCGCTCCATCATGCCGTCTTCGATCATCGCCAGCGCGCCGGCGCCGCCTTCTTCGGCGGGCTGGAAGATCAGCGCCACGGAGCCTTCGAAATTGCGGGTTTCGGCAAGGTATTTTGCAGCACCCAGCAGCATGGACGTGTGCCCGTCATGGCCGCAGGCATGCATCTTGCCAGGGGTTTTCGAGGCCCAGGTCTTTCCCGTGAGTTCGGTCAGCGGCAGCGCGTCCATGTCGGCGCGCAGACCGATCGTGCGTCCACTGCTCCCTGCGCCTGAGCCCGCGGCGCCCTTGCCCCTGATGATGCCGACAACGCCGGTGCGGCCGATGCCGGTCGCGACCTCGTCGACGCCGAATTCCTTCAGCTTAGCGGCTACGAAGGCTGCGGTCTCAACGACGTCATAGAGGATTTCGGGGGTCTGATGGAGGTGTCGGCGCCATTCGCTGACTTCGCCTTGAAGTTCGGCGGCTCGGTTCAAGATGGGCATTCGGATTTCCTGTCGCTGCTGCTGTTCATAAGGTTGTGACCCATCCTCCCGAAGGGAGTGTGCCTCGCCTGATTGACGTAATCAATCATCTTTGCCATTGCTTGGCCACAGTGGCCACATATGCGCCAAACGTTTCGGGCCTCCAATTCCGGCTCCAGCGACGAGGAACGCTCTTGTCATTCTTGCATCTGAAATCCGCGACCGCCGTTCGGGTGGTCTCCGCCATTGCGGCACTAGGCCTCCTCGTTTCCGCCGGCAGCGCTGCGGCCAATCCGCGGCTGATCGTCGATGTGAAGAGCGGGCGGGTCATCGCCCATCAGGATGCGTTCCTGAAATGGTATCCGGCTTCGCTGACCAAGCTGATGACGGCCTATGTCACCTTCAAGGCGATCAAAAGCGGCCGTCTTTCGCTCGAAACCCAGGTGGTGATGAGCAAGAAGGCGACGGACCAGCCGGCCAGCAAGATGTATTTCAAACCGGGCACGCGGCTGACGCTCGACAATGCGATGAAGATCCTTCTCGTCAAGTCTGCCAACGATATCGCCGTGGCCGTCGCCGAAACGGTGGGTGGCTCGCTCGACCAGTTCGTGGAAATGATGAATTCCGAAGCGCAGGGGCTCGGCATGGCATCGAGCCATTTCATCAATCCGCATGGCTTGCCGGGCAAGGGCCAGTTTACCACGGCGCGCGATCTCGCCGTGCTGACGCTGGCGCTGAAGCGGGAATTTCCGCAGTACCAGAGCTATTTCTCGCTGGAAGGCATCGATACCGGCAAGAAGCAGTATCCGAACTTCAACACGCTGATCGGCCGCTTTGATGGGGCCGACGGCATGAAGACCGGTTTCATCTGCGCCGCCGGCTTCAACCAGATCGGCTCGGCCACCCGCAACGGCCGCACGGTGATTTCGGTCGTGCTCGGGTCCGACAGTCTCGCCGGCCGGGCGGATGATACTGCGAACCTTCTGCAGCAGGGGCTCACCTCCCAGGCAAACGAAGGCGTGCCGCTCGCGTCGCTGCCGCCATATGGAAACACGGCCGAGGTGAACGATGTCAGCGCCGAGATCTGCAATCCGAAGGCTGCCAAAGTCCGCAGTGAAAATCGCGACGATGCCGGGCGCACCGTTCTGCATTCGCCCTATATTCACGAGATGACGCGCCCGCCGCAATATGCGGTGACAAGCCTTATCCTCGGCGGCGAAGACGTGCCGGATGCCAATACGGGCACAAAGTCCGTGCCGATCCCGCAGCCGCGCCCAGCCAATCTCTAAAAAGCTGGCTGAACTTTAAGGTACCAAAACATGTCCTTTAGCGGTCGCATTCCGGTTTCCATCCTCACCGGCTTTTTAGGGGCGGGCAAGTCCACGCTTCTCAACCGGATCCTGAAGGATCCGGCCGCCAGCAACACGGCCGTCATCATCAACGAATTCGGCGATGTGAGCATCGACAATTTCCTGGTCGAAAGCTCGGGCGATGCATTGCTCGAGCTTTCCAACGGCTGCCTGTGCTGCACCGTGCGCGGTGAGCTGATCGATACGCTCGCCACGCTGATGGACGGCGTGCAGACCGGGCGGCTGAAGCCGATCCACCGGGTGGTCATCGAAACGACAGGCCTTGCCGATCCGGCGCCGGTCATGCAGTCGGTCATGGGCAATCCCGTCATCGCGCAGAATTTCGAGCTCGACGGCGTCGTCACCGTCGTTGATGCGGTCAACGGCATCTCGACGCTCGATCGTCATCCGGAAGCGGTCAAGCAGGCCGCGGTCGCCGACCGGCTGGTTCTCTCCAAGCTTTCCATGTCGAGCCCGAAGGAGATCGACGCGCTCCGGGCCCGGCTGCGCGCGCTCAACCCGCGGGCACCCATCGTCGATGGCGATGACGAAAGCACCGGTGCCGCCGCGATCCTCGTCAACGGGCTCTACGATCCGGAAACAAAGATCGCCGATGTCGGCCGTTGGTTGCGGGAAGAGGTGGCGCACGATCACGCGCATGAGGCTCATGGGCACGGGCACGATGGGCACGGGCACGACCATCACGACCATAAGCACGATCCCCATGATCACGGCGACCATCATCACGATGTAAACCGGCACGGCGCCAACATCCGCTCCTTCTCGATCGTCCACGACAAGCCGATCGAGCCGATGGCGCTCAGCATGTTCGTGGATCTGCTGCGCTCGGCGCATGGCGAAAAGCTTCTGCGCATGAAGGCGATCGTGGCGATGTCCGATAATCTCGAGCGTCCGCTGGTGCTGCACGGCGTGCAGAGCATTTTCCATCCGCCGGAACGGCTGGCGAAATGGCCTGAAGGCTCCGATCGTCTGACGCGCATGGTGCTGATCACCCAGGATCTGCCGGAGGCGTTCGTGCAGGATCTTTTCGCGGCCTTCACGGGCAAGCCGCAGATCGATCGTCCGGATCGTGCGGCGCTCGAAGACAATCCGCTGGCCGTGCCGGGCATGCAGTTCTAAGGCTGCATCGCCAGTTCCAATTTTCGATTTGATGCTGTTGCGGAATCAACCCTTGCGGATCACGAACCTGTGGCCCGTCTCGGTCCGCTCGGACGAGAGCAGGACGTGGCCGTCCTGGCTGCAGAAATGCGGGATATCGATGCCTGCAAGCGGATCGGTGGTTTCCAGGGTAAGAGACGCGCCCGTCTCCATGGACTTCAGACGCTTGCGGGTCTTCAGCACGGGCAGGGGGCATTTCAGCCCGCGAAGATCATAGGTCTCTCCGAGGGCTTCCCCAGGCACTGGCGTCAGTCCTTGGACCAGAACTTCCAGGCGGGCTTCTTGGCGGTCTCGGTCACCGGCTGTGTTGCCGTATAGGCAAGCGGGTTCTGTTCCGGCACAGGAACGGCAACGGTCGTGCCCTGCGCTGTCTGAACGGTCGGCGTTGCAGCCTGTGGTGCCGGCGCCGATGGAACGCTGGCGGTCTGGGCGCCACGCAACTGCGTATTGGCAATCGAGCCGGTCGTCGTTGCAGGCAGGCGGTCCTGCTTTACCATCATACGCTCGTTGATCGAGGCTGTACGGGCAGACGTCGGGCCAGCGGAGGCAAGCACGGTGGTCGCCGGCTTCTCGCCGCCCGAGGCCATGCGCTTTTCCATCATCTGCTTGAATTCCGACTGGCTCAGCAGCTTGCCGGCTTCCAGCGAGGTGCCTGTCGGCGCATAAGCGAGTTCACGGCCCTTGCGCTTGCCGGCAACGACGGCCTTGCGCTCGGCTTCCGTCGGTTCGTACCAGACCTTGCCGTCATACTTGTCCATCGCCTTCTGATAGGCGAGTTCGTAGGTCTTGGAATAGGACGACAGTGCGGATACCAGCGTCGGCGGCGTCGACATGGTCGGGCAGGCGGCGGCCGGTGCGAACTTGCCGTTGCTGTCCGCCTGCTGGTTGAAGACGTATTTCTTTTCGCAGACGTTCACTTCCGGCGGGCGCTTCGTCACTTCGAAATTGTCGTAGCCGGTCTTGATCATCTTCCAGAAGTCATAGTTCTGGTTGTCGCGGTGGCGCACCATGTTTTCCGCGCTCATGCGGAAGGGAAGCGCCTGCAGCTGGATCGAGGTCTGGCCGCCCTTAAAGGCGTCGCGTGCAAAGGCGTAGATTTCCAGAACCTGTTCGTCGGTCATGGAGTAGCAACCCGACGACGAGCAGGCGCCGTGGATCATCAGATTGGTGCCGCTGCGGCCGTTGGCGGCGTCGTAGCGGTTCGGGAAGCCGGTGTTGATGGCGAGGTAATACTGCGAATTGGGGTTCAGGTGCGCAGGGGTCAGGCTGTAGAAGCCTTCCGGCGCCTGACGGTCGCCTTCCTTCACCTTCGGTCCGAGCTTTCCGGACCAGGCGCAGATGTCATAGCTCTTGATGACGTCGAAGCGGTTGTCGGCCTTCGCCTTCCAGATCTCGAGCTTACCCTCTTCCTTGAGGATGCGGATCATGATCGGCGACTGGCGCGGCATGTTCCTCTTTTGCATCTCGGCAACGATGCTGGAAGGAAGAGGCTGCTCCTTCTTGTTCTTGACGGTCGAGAGATCGATCTTTGCAGAGTCCAGCGTATCGTTACAGCCGGTAAGGGCCGTTGCGACAAGAAGGGCGAAGGCGATGTGTTTCAGGCGCATCGAGACAAACCACATATCAGGAATGGCGAACAAATCCGTACGAGACACGATCAATAAGACGGTAAGCTTTACATCTTCTTAAACGCTTGCACGCGGCTGTCTAGCGAAACCGCCGCGGTTTTCACCGCACACCGGCAATTGCCAAAGTCCTATACCGGCGATTTTGGCAATTTCAGGGGCAGACGATCGGTTTTACGCCTGATCCTACAGGTTGCGGCCGATATCGAGGAATTTCTGCCGGCGCTGGTTGCGCAACTCGATGCCGGAGAGCTTTCCGAGTTCTTCGAGCGCCGAAGCAATCACCTTGCCGGTGGCAGCAATAACGGTTTCCGGGTCGCGATGGGCGCCGCCGATCGGCTCCGGAATGATCTCGTCGATGATGCCAAGACCCTTCAGGTCGTCGGAGGTGATCTTCATGTTGGTGGCAGCTTCACGGGCGCGGGTCGAATCGCGCCACAGGATCGAGGCTGCACCTTCTGGCGAAATCACCGAATAGATCGAATGCTCCAGCATGTAGACGCGGTTGCCGGTGGCGATGGCGATGGCACCGCCGGAGCCGCCTTCGCCGATGACGATCGAGATCAACGGGACTTTCACGCCGAGGCACATTTCCGTCGAGCGGGCGATGGCTTCCGCCTGGCCGCGCTCTTCCGCGCCGACGCCCGGATAGGCGCCTGCCGTATCAATCAGGGAGATGATCGGAAGACCGAAGCGGTCGGCCATTTCCATGATGCGGATCGCCTTGCGATAGCCTTCGGGACGCGGGCTGCCGAAATTGTGCTTCAGGCGGCTCTTGGTGTCGTGACCCTTTTCCTGGCCCATCAGCGCGACAGGCATACCGTTGAAACGGGCAAGGCCTGCCTGGATCGCCGCGTCTTCACCGAAATTGCGGTCGCCGGCAAGCGGCGTGAAATCGGTAAACAGCTTTGCGGCATAATCGACGAAATGCGGGCGCTGCGGATGGCGGGCAACCTGCGTCTTCTCCCAGGCGCCGAGCTTGGAATAGATGTCCTTGACCGCTTCCTTCACCCGGCCTTCAAGGCGGGTAATCTCGTCGGTCGTGTCTATGCCTTCATTCTCGTCCGTGAGCTTCTTGAGCTCGTGGATCTTGCCCTCGAGGTCAGAGATTGGCTTTTCGAAGTCGAGATACGTTTGCATGAGATCCGGTTTCCGGTTGTTTTTCTCTTGAGGAACGTAGCGTTCCAATTTTCGATCGGGGCTTCTAATCCCGGTTTTTGGCCTGTTTTGCAAGAGGGTGATGTGTTTGCACCGTCTGGCGAAGCCGTTCTTCCAGGACATGAGTGTATATTTGAGTGGTGGAAATGTCTGAATGTCCAAGCAGTTCCTGTACCACTCGAAGGTCGGCGCCGTTTGCCAAAAGATGGCTTGCAAAGGCGTGACGCATCACATGCGGCGAGATCGCAGCGGTTTTTAAGCCCGCCCGCGCCGCCAGTCCCTTAAGGTCGCGGGCGAAAACCTGGCGGGGAAGATAACCTTCCTTGCTGCTGGAAGGGAAGAGCCAGATGCTCTCGGCATCTTTTTCGCGGCTGGCACGCATTTCGCCATAAACCTTCATCGCGGCGATCGCCGAGCGGGAGAGCGGCACCAGCCGTTCTTTGTTGCCCTTGCCGCGCACCATCAGGAACCGGCCTTCCTGGTCCAGCACCTTTGCCGGCAGTGAGACGAGTTCGCTCACCCGCATCCCCGTTGCATACAGAAGCTCGAGCAGCGCCAGCATGCGGGCGCGGGAAATCTGATCGGGTCCCGGCTGTGCCGCTTCCTCGATGGCAAGACTTAAGAGACGTGTCACGTCTGCCTCGGTCATGATCTTCGGCAGCGAACGGCCCTTCTTCGGGGCGTCCAGAATGGATGTCGGATCGTCGGTCCGAAGGCCTTCGGCATAGAGGAACTTGTAGAATTGCCGCATGGCAGAAAGGCGTCTTGCCTGCGAGGACGCGGCAAAGCCCTGCTTGCCGAGATGGCTAAGATAGGCCGACAGATCGGCGCTTTGCGCAGACGACGGCGTCGATTTGTGGGTCGCGAGGAAGGAATGCATGTCCTCCAGATCGCGCTCATAGGACGAAAGCGTGTTCATCGCCGCACCGCGTTCGGCGCTCATCATTTCCAGAAAGGCTTCGATGTGAGCGCGAGACAGGTCGGCCATTGGTTCGTCCTATCCTTGTCAGGCGGTCAGGGCTTCTGGGCGGGCGGGTTCAGCCGTTCGGAGGGCACGCGCACGGTGACATCGCGTTCGCGCGGCTCCACCAGAAAGACCAGTGCCACCATGCTTCCGTAGATGATGCCAGCGATCACCGCGAGCACGAATAGAAACCGGAACAGGGTAGGCATCAAGAACTCCGCATGGTTGCGCTGCACTATATCCGTAAATGTTTATAGATCGACAAGAAGAAACGGTGACGGCAGTGTTTCAGGCGCCGCGCGGCTTGACGCCCATCCCGCATTTGTCGATACCGTTTCGCAAACGGACGAGACGATGAACGAAGTTGCATCCATTGCGGAACAGTCGCTCAAGCAGCGGGCGAGCGCGGCACTCGGTGGCCGCAACCTGACCCTTGTCGGCCTGATGGGAGCGGGCAAGTCGGTGATCGGAAAGCTGGTCGCCCAGGCGCTCAACGTGCCCTTCGTCGATACCGACGCGGAAATCGAAAAAGTCTCCCGCATGACGATCTCGGAGCTTTTCGCATCATACGGCGAAACGGAGTTCCGGGCGCTTGAAACGCGGGTTATCGAGCGGTTGCTGAAGCAGGGACCGCGGGTGGTCTCCACCGGCGGCGGCGCCTTCATCAACGAGGCGACCCGCGCGCAGATCAAGGCCGGCGGCGTTTCGCTGTGGCTGAAGGCGGATCTGGATGTTCTGTGGGAGCGCGTCAACCGACGCGATCACCGCCCGCTTCTGAAAACCGAAAACCCGAAGCAGACGCTGGAGAACCTGATGATCCAGCGCTACCCGATCTATGCCGAAGCCGATCTCACCGTGCTGTCGCATAATGTCCGCAAGGACGTGATGGTCAACGAGGTGCTAAAAGCGCTGGCCGGGCTTCCCAAGGCCGGCCTTGCAAAGACAGGTGACATGCCATGAACCAATTCTCCCGTGCTTCCGAACGCCTGGTGCATGTGCCGCTCCAAGGGCGCGCCTACGATATTCTGATCGGCCCCGGCCTCATCGAGCGCGCCGGCGGCGAGATCACCTCGCGGCTGAAAGGTCGCCGTGCAGCCATCGTCACGGACGAAAATGTGGCGCCGCTCTATCTCGAAGCACTGATGGACAGTCTGCAGACCGACGGCATCGAAGCCGTGTCGTTGACGCTGCCGGCTGGCGAAAAGACCAAGAGCCTCGAACACCTGTCAACCGTCTGCGACATGGTTCTGTCGGCGCGGATTGAACGTAACGATGCGGTGATCGCGCTTGGCGGCGGCGTGATCGGCGATCTCGCAGGGTTTGCGGCGGGCATCGTGCGGCGCGGCGTGCGCTTCGTGCAGATCCCGACCTCGCTTCTGGCGCAGGTGGATTCGTCCGTCGGCGGCAAGACGGGCATCAACACCCGTCACGGCAAGAACCTGCTCGGCGTCTTCCACCAGCCGGATCTGGTTCTCGCCGATACCGCAGCACTCGACACGCTGTCCGAGCGGGAGTTTCGGGCAGGTTACGCCGAAGTCGCCAAATACGGACTGATTGACCAGCCGGATTTCTTCGACTGGCTGGAAAAGAACTGGAAGGCGGTGTTCTCAGGTGCGCCCGAGCGGATCGAGGCGATTGCCAGAAGCTGCCAGTCGAAATCCGATGTGGTCGTGGAAGACGAGCGGGAAACCGGCCGTCGCGCGCTCCTCAATCTCGGCCACACGTTCGGCCATGCGCTGGAAGCCGCCGTCGACTATGACGGGAAGCGCCTCGTTCATGGCGAAGGCGTCGCGATCGGCATGGTGCTGGCCTACCAGTTTTCGGCCCGCATGAACCTTGCAAGCCCTGATGATGCCAGCCGGGTCGAGGCGCATCTGAAAGCCGTCGGCCTGCCGACCCGGATCAGCGACATTCCAGGCGAATTGCCGCCGACGCAGAGGCTTCTCGATGCGATTGCGCAGGACAAGAAGGTCAAGAGCGGCAAGCTCACCTTCATCCTCACCCACGGGATCGGCCAGTCCTTTGTTGCCGACGATGTACCGTCTTCCGAAGTGCTGAGCTTTCTTGACGAAAAGCGGAGCCGATGAGCGCGAAACGCAGCCTGCCATCGCGCTTGCTGAACGCGGTCATCCGCCGCCTGCTTCGCATGTCAGGCCTGTCGCTGTCGCCGGAAACGCTCATTTTTGCGGACCGGGACGATCTGCATTCGGCACTCGAAGCCCGGCACCGGGAGCGCGATCCCGTGCAGCGGGACCGCAACCGGCTAAGCGGTCTGTTCGAGCTTCAGGAGCTCGAAGTCTCCGACGTTATGCGGCATCGCACCGTCATGCGCGCGCTGAACGCCGACGATCCGCCTGAGGTTCTCGTGCGCACCGTGCTGGAAAGCCCCTATACCCGCATGCCGGTGTGGCGCAATTCGACCGAAAACATCATCGGCGTGCTGCATGCCAAGGACCTGTTGCGCACACTTGCCGACGTGGAGGCCGACGGGGCCCCTGTCGATGTCGTAAAGATCGCCCAGCGGCCGTGGTTTGTGCCCGATAGTACCAGCCTCAAGGACCAGCTTGCCGCATTCCTGAAGCGCAAGGTGCATTTCGCCGTCGTGGTCGACGAATATGGCGAGGTGCAGGGCATCGTCACGCTGGAGGATATTCTCGAGGAAATCGTCGGCGATATCGCAGACGAGCACGATATCGAGGTCCGCGGCGTGCGCCAGGAAGCGGACGGCTCGATCCTGGTCGATGGCTCGGTGCCGATCCGCGATCTCAACCGGGCGCTCGGCTGGAGCCTTCCGGACCAGGAAGCGACGACGATCGCCGGCCTCGTCATCCACGAATCGAAGCTAATCCCCGAAGAGCGTCAGGCCTTCACCTTCCACGGCAAGCGCTTCATCGTCCTGAAGCGCGAGAAGAACCGCATCACGCGGCTCAGAATCCGCCCGGCAGTCGAGACAGCGCTGCCCGGCGAATAGGTCTCCGCTACCAGCGCGTCGCTTCGCCCGGTGCTGCGGCTTCCACCGCCAGCGCGTGGAGACCTGCGTCAAGTTCGGGCTTAAGCAGCGCATTCACCGCCCGGTGCCGGTCGAGACGGCTCTTTCCCGCAAATGCCGGAGACACGATCCGCACCCGCATATGGGTCTCGCCGGTTCCTGTAATATCCGGCTGATGTCCGGCGTGATGCTGGCTCTCGTCGATCACCTCGAGCCGATCGGGGGAAAGGTTGTCGCGAAGCGTGGCTTCGATGCGGGCTCTTACGGTCATGTTCGGCTTCCTTTGATGGCAGACAGGGCGACGCAGAAGGGCATCTCAGAAACCAGCAACAAACCGGTTTGTCAATTCTTGTCCCGACTTCTCGGCGGCCCCATAATAGGAGCCTAATGAAACTCGATTCCAAATATTTCGACCGTATCCGGACGCGCCGGAACAGGCAGCAGGAAACGGCTGCGCAGGCTCCGACCTGCCAGTGGGACGGGTGTGACAAACCCGGCGCCCACCGCGCGCCCGTGGGTCGAAATGCGGAAGGACAGTTCTTCCTGTTCTGCTTCGAGCATGTGAAGGAATACAACAAGGGTTACAACTATTTCTCCGGCCTGTCGGATGGTGAGATTGCGCGCTACCAGAAGGAGGCGATCACCGGCCATCGCCCCACATGGACGGTTGGCGTCAACAAGGCGGCGAAAGACGGGCCATTGCATTCGAGCGCGCGTTCCAGTGCGGGCGGTGCCAGCGGAACTGCTTACGCGCAGCAGCGTTTCAAAGATCCGTTCGGCTTTGTTTCCCAGGCCCGCGCGGGCACCGGCGGACGGTTCGAAACGCAGGGACGAAAGCTGAAAACGCTGGAAGCCAAGGCATTCGATACGCTGGAACTGACGGCAAACGCGAATTCAACGGATATCAAGCGGCGTTACAAGGAACTGGTCAAGAAGCACCATCCGGATGCCAATGGCGGAGACCGCGGGTCTGAGGACCGTTTTCGCGCTGTCATTCAAGCATACCAGTTGTTGAAGCAGGCGGGTTTCTGCTAAGCCGTAAAAATATATGGCAGCGAGGATGAAGGCCGGACATTTGCCCGTGCCCTGGAGTTATGATGAGCAAGATCGACTTAGACATTTCCAACCTTCCCGACACCACAGTCTCCGTCCGGGAAGTTTTCGGTATTGATTCCGATTTGCGGGTTCCGGCCTACAGCCACGGCGACCCTTACGTTCCGGACCTTGATCCGGACTACCTTTTCGACCGCGACACGACGCTCGCCATCCTTGCAGGCTTTGCCCATAACCGCCGCGTCATGGTGTCCGGCTTCCACGGGACCGGCAAATCGACCCATATCGAGCAGGTTGCGGCCCGCCTCAACTGGCCCTGCGTGCGCGTCAACCTCGACAGCCACGTCAGCCGTATCGATCTCGTCGGCAAGGACGCGATCGTGCTGAAGGACGGCAAGCAGGTTACCGAATTCAAGGACGGCATCCTTCCCTGGGCCTACCAGCATAATGTCGCACTCGTGTTCGACGAATATGATGCAGGCCGTCCCGACGTGATGTTCGTCATCCAGCGCGTGCTGGAATCGTCGGGCCGCCTGACGCTCCTCGACCAGAGCCGCGTCATTCGTCCGCACCCGGCATTCCGCATCTTCTCGACCGCCAACACGGTCGGTCTGGGCGATACGACCGGCCTTTATCACGGCACCCAGCAGATCAACCAGGCACAGATGGACCGCTGGTCGATCGTGACAACGTTGAACTACCTGCCGCACCAGAAGGAAGTCGATATCGTTGCCGCCAAGGTGAAGTCGTTCGGCAAGACGGCGGAAGGTCGCGAGACCGTGTCAAAGATGGTGCGCGTCGCCGATCTGACCCGTTCGGCCTTCATCAACGGCGACCTGTCGACCGTGATGAGCCCGCGTACGGTCATCACCTGGGCCGAGAATGCCGAGATCTTCGGTGATGTCGCCTTCGCCTTCCGCATCACCTTCCTCAACAAGTGCGACGAGCTTGAGCGCACGCTGGTGGCCGAACAGTATCAGCGCGCCTTCGGCGTCGAGCTCAAGGAAAGTGCCGCGAACATGGTTCTTGGCGCTTAATGAACGTCGGCAGGGGCGTGACCTAACGCGCCAAGCGAAGGAAATGCAGGCCATGTCAGGTCGAGGTGACAATTCGAAACCCAAGTCGAGCGGTATGGTCGATACCGAGCCGTTGCGCCGGGCGATCACCGGCTGCGTCCGGTCGATTGCCGCCAATGGCGAGGTCGAGGTGTCGTTCGCCAACGAGCGCCCCGGCCTTGCCGGTGATCGCATTCGTCTGCCCGAAATCTCCAGGCGCCCGACGGCCCATGAGCTTGCCGTCACCCGCGGCCTCGGCGATTCCATGGCGCTGCGGATTGCCTGCCACGATACGGCCGTGCATGCCAATCTGGCGCCGCAGGGATCGGATGCGCGCACCGTGTTCGATGCGGTCGAACAGGCCCGGATCGAATCGATCGGCGCGCTGCGGATGACCGGCGTTGCCTCCAACCTCAACTCGATGCATCAGGAAAAATACGCCAAGGCGAATTTCACCGGCGTCGAGCGTCAGGAAGACGCACCGATCGGCGAAGCGATCGCCATGCTGGTTCGCGAAAAGCTGACCGGCGTGAAGCCGCCCGAAAGCGCCGGCAAGGTGCTCGATCTCTGGCGTCCGTTTATCGAGGACAAGGCGTCGGGCGATCTCGACAATCTGAGAAATGTCATCGAGGACCAGCAGGCCTTTTCCAAGGTCGTGCGCCGCATGCTGTCATCCATGCAGATGGCAGAGGATCTCGCTGGCGACGACAGCGAGCCTGAAGACATCGACAACCAGAACGACGAGGAACAGCCGAGCAGCGGCGAGACCGAGAACGAGGAAGTCGAGGAAGAAGCCGGATCTGATGCCGCGCCAGCCGAGCAGAGCGACGTTGCCGACGACGACATGGACGAAGGCGAGATGGACGGCGCCGAAATGTCGGACGAGGAGATGTCCGACGAAAGCGACGATCACTCCGAGACGCCAGGCGAAACCCGCCGCCCCAACAGCCCGTTCGACGATTTCAACGAGAAGGTGGATTATCACATCTTCACGCAGGAATTCGACGAGGAAATCACTGCCGAAGAGCTGTGTGACGAAGCGGAACTCGACCGGCTGCGCGCATTCCTCGACAAGCAGCTTGCGCATCTGCAGGGCGCCGTCGGCCGTCTGGCCAACCGGCTGCAGCGCCGCCTGATGGCGCAGCAGAACCGCTCCTGGGATTTCGACCTGGAGGAGGGTTATCTCGATCCGGCCCGCCTGGTGCGCCTGATCATCGACCCGATGCAGCCGCTTTCCTTCAAGAAAGAACGCGATACGCAGTTCCGCGATACGGTCGTGACGCTTGTTATCGACAATTCCGGTTCGATGCGCGGCCGTCCGATCACGGTTGCGGCAACCTGCGCCGACATTCTTGCTCGCACGCTGGAACGCTGCGGTGTGAAGGTGGAGATCCTCGGCTTCACCACCAAAGCCTGGAAGGGCGGCCAGAGCCGCGAGAACTGGCTTGCGAACGGCAAGCCTGCGACGCCCGGCCGTCTCAACGACCTGCGCCACATCGTCTACAAGTCCGCCGATGCTCCGTGGCGCCGGTCGCGCCGCAATCTCGGACTGATGATGCGCGAAGGCCTGCTCAAGGAAAACATCGACGGCGAAGCGCTGATGTGGGCGCATAACCGTCTCATCGCGCGGCCGGAACAGCGCAAGATCCTGATGATGATCTCCGACGGCGCGCCGGTCGACGATTCGACGCTTTCGGTCAATCCGGGCAATTATCTGGAACGGCATCTGCGCGCCGTCATCGAACAGGTCGAGACCAAGTCGCCTGTCGAGCTTCTGGCGATCGGCATTGGCCATGATGTGACGCGCTACTATCGCAATGCCGTGACCATCGTCGACGCAGACGAGTTGGCAGGTGCGATGACCGAGCAGTTGGCCGAACTCTTTGCCGATAAGTCGTCGGCACAGGGCGCCCGTGGCGCCCGCGGTGGCCGTATGCGACGGGCAGGCTGAGGGCTTCGGTGAAGTCCTTCCGCGTCGCCGTAGCTGCGGCTCTGATGTCGACTGCACTGGCCGCTCTGCCGGCCGGTGCCGCAGGTCCTGATGTAGAGGCGAGTGTCCATACCATTTCCCGTTTCAAGACGGGCTCTGACGCCACCCGTTTCGGCAAGCTCGAATTTTTGGGCGGGCTGCAGTTCTCCTCAAATGACAGCATGCTGCAATCGCTATCCGCGATCCGATTCCGTCCGGACGGTAAGAGTTTTGTTTCGGTGCTCGATACCGGTCACTGGCTGACCGGGCAGATCGAACGGGATGCGGAGGGCCGTCTCTCGGGTCTCAGCCGCCTGCAGGTGTCGCCACTGCTCTACAGGGGCGGGCGGCCGGGGTCGAAGTTCCATTCGGATGCGGAGGGTCTTGCCCTGCGTAAGGGCGAGGCAATGGTAAGCTTCGAGCAGCTGCACCGCATCGAAACCTATCCGGATCCCGGTTTCGAGGCTTCAGGCCCGACGCGCACCATAGACTTCGTCTTTCCCCGTAGGGAATTGCGGATGAATGCCGGCATGGAAACGCTGGCACTCTCGCCTGAAGACAGCCCGCTCAAGGGCTCGCTCGTGACGGTCACGGAACACAGCCTCGATCAGAACGGCAACATGTTTGCAGCCATTCTCGAGGGACCGCTGAAGGGTGTTTTCAAGATCGTCCGTCACGACCCCTATGACGCGACGGATGGCGCGTTTCTGCCGGATGGCGACTTTCTGTTGCTGGAGCGCCGCTTCAGCTTCCTCGGCGGCCTCGGCATGCGCATCCGCCGCTTCGACGCCGCACAGATCCGTCCGGATGCCCTAATCGACGGTGAAATCCTGCTCGAAGCGGACATGACCTACGCGATCGACAATATGGAAGGTCTCGACGTGATCGAGGCACCCGACGGCCGCCCGCATCTCATCCTCGTCTCCGACGACAACGGCAACTTCCTGCAGCGCAACCTGATGCTGGAATTTCGGCTCGCGGAATAAGAAAGGGGAGCTGCAGGCTCCCCTTGATTATGTCACACGGTCTTTGCAGTGACCTGCGGCATCGGCCGCAACACGGTCATCAGCGCGCCATAGGGCAGCAACAGAACGATGCCGACTAGGATCTTGACCACGAGGTCGCCGAGCGCCCAAGAGACCCAGCGCGGGGCTTCGGTCGAGAGTGCGCCCAGAATCGGAGACCAGCCGACGGCGAAGTCGTCATTGGCGCCGAGGAAGGCGAAGATCGGGGCAAATGCCAGCGAGAAGAACAGCAGCGTATCAAGCGCCGATCCGAGCAGCGAGCCTGCCAGCGGCGCCTGCCACCAGGACTGGCGACGCAGGCGGTTGAACACCGAGATGTCCAGAAGCTGGCCGATCAGATAGGCGGTGCCCGAGGCGATGGCGATGCGTGGAGCGGATGCCCAGAGCGACAGCGTCACGCCGAAGATGAAGCCGACGAGAACCACACGGCGTGCGATTGTCGTTCCGAACTGGCGGTTGGTCAGGTCTGTGACGAGGAAGGCGAAGGGATAGGTGAAAGCGCCCCAGGTCAGGAGATCGCCAAGGGCTACTCCGAAAAGGCTTCCTGTGACAGGGAACTGTACGAGGAAGTTCGAGGCGACGACGACCGCTGCCATCAGCAGGGCATAGATAAGGGTATAGCGTTTCGCTTGCATTTTTTTATCCTGGGGTATGCCACCAGTTGCGGATATGACCATGAGAAAGGGCTTGTCCGGTTATCCGGTCAAGCCCTCTTCAAAGCCGGTGATGTCGAAGGTGCTGATTAAGCAGCAGCAGTCGCTGCTTCTGCAGTCTTCTTGGCAATCTGGCGACGCAGGAGACGAGCGCGCATGGACAGCTCAGTCTCGCTGGACTTCAGAAGGAAAGCGTCGAGACCGCCGCGATGCTCAACGGAGCGAAGCGCGTGAGCGGAAACCCGCAGACGGAAGCGCTGGCCGAGCGAATCGGAGATCAGAGTGACCTGGCACAGGTTCGGCAGGAACCGACGACGGGTCTTGTTGTTGGCATGGCTGACGTTATTGCCGGTCATTACGCCCTTGCCGGTCAGTTCGCATACACGAGACATGGGATACACCTTTGTTCTATTCTGCAATCGGAAGCAATTTCCGGGCAATGCCCGACATGCCGATCCAATTGGTCCTGATTGGAAAGTTGCGGTTCTATAGTCAGTGAGGTCCGGCGCGTCAAGCCAAAACCTTGTGTTTCCGACTCTCAAGGCGTCGCTTGGTGCTTTTGCGGCTGGCGCGTCGCTGTTTTCTTGCCATTATGGTCAGTCACTATCGCCAGGCAAGTCGCTTCCATCTCATCCGTCAGGGCCGTTCATGCTTTCTCGCACATATTTCGCCGTCGCCCTGTCCTCTCTTGTGAGTCTCGGTGCAGCAACGCCTTCGATGGCGGCCGAAACCCGGCAGGTCAGCCATTACAGTATCACGCTCGGGATATTGCCGATCGCGACGGCGAGCTTTTCGAGCGAATTCGACGGCGGCCAGTACAAGATCAACGGAACGTTCAAATCGTCAGGTATCGCCGATATCATCAGCAAGGTTTCGGCGGAAACCAGCGTGACGGGTCGCATCGAGGGCCAGAAGCTGCAGGCTGACCGCTATAATCTTGTCTACAATGTCGGAAAGAGGAAGCGCGTCTACGATATCTCCTACAGCAACGGTAATGTGACCGATACGAAGGTCACCCCGCCGCCGCGTCGCAACCGGGAAAACTGGGTGCCCGTGACGGACAAGGATCTTCGCGCCGTGCTCGACCCGTTGAGCGGCCTGATCTTTCCGGCGGATGCCAAGATCTGCCCGAACCGGTTGCCGATCTATGACGGTGAATCGCGCATGGATCTGGTGCTGTCGCCGATGGGCACCAAGCCGTTTGCGGCGGAAGGGTTCAAGGGAGAGGCCATCGTCTGCTCGATCCGCTATACGCCCAAATCCGGGTTCCGTCGCGGACGCACAGATATCGAGTATCTGCGCAAGACGCCGATGGAAATCTGGTTTGCCAAGGCCGAGGGAGCAAATGTATATGCTCCCGTCTATGCCCGTATCCCGACCAGGATGGGGCCGCTATACGTGACGGCCGTGAAGATTGGCGATTAGCAGATCGGCTCATGCCGAAGGAGGCATAGTGAAGATCCGGGGTACGCTGATCGGTTTTACGGCCATTCTCATGTGGTCGCTTTTGGCGCTGATGACGGCGGCGTCCGGCAAGGTTCCGCCTTTCCAGATGAACGCTATGACGTTTGCGATCGGCAGTCTGCCGGGGCTGATCCTGTTCGCCTTCAGGCCGCAGCGCATCCGGTTGCTCAAACAGCCCGCCAAGGTGTGGATCATCGGGATCGGCGGATTATTCGGCTACCACTTTCTGTACTTCACGGCGCTGCGCAATGCGCCGGCCGTCGAGGCGGGACTGATCGCCTATCTCTGGCCGCTGCTCATCGTCGTCGGCTCGGCGCTTCTGCCGGGCGAGCGGCTGCGCTGGTACCATGTCGCCGGTGCGGTTGCCGGGCTTTGCGGCACGATCGCCATTGTCTCGCGCAACGGCCTGTCGTTCGACGGTGCCTATACGCTAGGCTACGGCACGGCCTTCATCTGTGCCTTCACCTGGGCGGGGTACTCGCTGCTGACCCGCAGCTTCGATCGTGTCTCGACCGACGTGGTGACCGGGTTCTGCCTCGCCACGTCGCTGTTGTCGCTTGTGTGCCATCTGGCGCTGGAGACCACGATATGGCCGGCGGACGCCAGCCAGTGGGCGGCGGTCGTCGGCCTTGGCCTGCTGCCGGTTGGCGCCGCCTTCTACGCCTGGGATTACGGCGTCAAGAACGGTGATATCCAGGTGATCGGCGCCGCAAGCTATGCCGCGCCGCTGCTTTCGACCCTGATCCTGGTGCTTTCCGGCTTTGCCGAACCGGACTGGCGCATTCTCGCGGCCTGCGTGCTGATCACCGGTGGAGCGGTGCTTGCTGCACGTGATATGCTGCGGCCGAAATCGAAAGCTGTCGAAGCGGATTAGCAGCCTGAGCGTCAGGCTTTGGGTGTGTTGCCTGCAACTTATCCGCTAGATTGCCATCGCAACAGCGAGTGATCTGCCGACGATGTCGATCATCCATAACGAACGAACCAAGTACGTCGCCAATTCCTTCGACCGGGCGTCGACGTCCTGTCTCACGGTCTTCGCTCCGATTGCCGCGGCGATCTATGCACCTTCGGTCTCGACTGGCAACGCTTTTATACTTTCGGTTGTGGGACCCGGTTGGCTTTTTGCCGCTGCTATTCTACACTGGGGCGGCAAGCGTATATTGAGGAAACTGCTATGACAGGTTTGCAGATATATGCGTTCATCGTTCTTCCGCTCTCGATCGCGGCTTTGGGATGGGCCTATGCCTATTTCACAGTGCGACAGCACGAACGGAAGTATGGCAAGCGCAAGGAAGACTAGGCGCTCCACACCGGTTTGTGCTCGGGTTTGTGCACGCCCTTAACCCGGCTCCCAGCCAGGCGGTGCCATCTCGAAGCTCGCAAACTCGAATCCCGGCGCCACGGTGCAGCCCACCAACGTGTAGGCGCCGAGCGGTTCTGCTGCCTGCCAGGCATCGGCCGGCACCACGGCTTGAGGCCGCTCGCCGCTGGCCAGATCCATTCCGAGCCGGATTTCCTCGACGGTGTTTCCATCTGAGATCTTCAAAAGCAGCGGATCGCCGGCATAATAGTGCCAGACTTCAGCTGCATCGCGCACCCGATGCCAGTGCGATTTCTCGCCGGCTTGAAGCAAGTAGTAGATCGCCGTCGAGGCACCGCGCCCGGTGCCGTCTCCATCGCGAAACGTCTCCGCATACCAGCCGCCTTCCGGGTGGCGCTGCATGCCGAGAGTAGTGATGATCTCTTGCGCAGTCATCGTTTTAGAAATTGTCCTTGCGCTTGCGGATTTCGGCAAACACTTCTTCGTTGGTCTTGCCCTCCATGATCAGGTTGCGGCGGATCGCGGGATCGGCGGGGCGCAGGAAGGGGTTGGTTTCCTTTTCCAGACCCATCATCGTCGGGATCGTGGACTTTCCGTCGGCGCGCAGGGCCTCGATCTCGGCGGCGCGGGTCTTCAGCCGCTCGTTGTCCGGATCGATCGTCAGCGCGAAGCGGGCGTTGGAGAGCGTGTATTCATGGCCGAAATAGATCGCCGTCTCATCGGGCAGAACAGCGAGCTTCTGCAGCGAAGACCACATGTCGGAAGCAGAGCGCTCGAACAGTCGACCGCAGCCGAGCGCGAAAAGGGTATCGGCGGCAAACAGGATCTTGTCGTCCGGAAAATGGAAGCAGATATGGCCGGCCGTGTGGCCTGGCGTCTCGATGACGCGAACGAGATGGTCGCCGAAATGGAACTCGTCGCCATCTGCGACTGTCCGGTCGAGGCCGGGGATCGCCACCGCCTCGTTGACCGGTCCGATGATTTCAAGGCCGAACTTCTGCTTCAGCACAAGGTTTGCTTCCACATGATCGGTGTGGTGATGGGTGGTGAAGATGTGGGTGATCGTCCAGCCACGACGAGCGGCAGCATCTATGATCGGCTGTTCTTCCGGCGCATCGATCGAAGCGGTCAGTCCGCTTTCAGGATCGTGCACAAGAACGCCGAAATTGTCGCTCCGGCAGGGAAAAACTTCGAGTTCCAACGGCTTCATTCTGCCTCACCTCTTGCTCAATTCCACTTGGCAGACAATGTAGAGACTGGTGCCTTGAAGTCCAACCACCTTCAGCGAGCAATTTATCTTGTCCGTCGATATCGTCGATCTGCGTGAGTTCTATCATTCTGCTCTTGGCCGGTTTGCCGAGCAGTCGATCGTCGTGGCGTTGTCGTCGCTCTGGGCGCGCCTGCCGGAGGAGCGTCTGGTCGGGCTCGGCTATGCGGTGCCCTATCTCGATCACTTCCGGGCCGATACCGAGCGCACCTTTGCCTTCATGCCGGCCGGGCAGGGGGCCGTGAACTGGCCGCCGGGCGAGCTTTCGAGCACGGCTTTGGTGTTCGACGAGGAATTGCCGCTGCCGGACAGTTCGGTCGATCGCGTGCTGCTTGTGCATTCGCTGGAATTTGCCGAAAACCCGCGCGAGACTCTGAAGGAGATCTGGCGGGTGCTGGCGCCCGGCGGGCGGCTGGTGATCGTCGTTCCAAACCGTCGCGGCGTCTGGGCACGGATGGAGCATACGCCTTTCGGCTCCGGCCGCCCCTATTCGCGGGGACAGTTGACCACGCTGATGCGTGAGACGAACTTCACGCCAGGCGCCAGCGCCGAGGCACTGTTTTTCCCGCCGTCGAAGGCGCGAACGATCATGAAGATGCGGCAGGTGTTCGATCGTATCGGTCGTCGCTTCTGGCCGGTGTTTTCCGGCGTCATCGTGCTGGAAGCGCAAAAGCGGCTGTATCAGGGGCTGCCGGTTGCAGCCCGCGCGTCGAGGCGCGTGTTCGTGCCGGTCATGGCACCGCGCGGCGTGCCGACGACGCGGACGCAACCCGACACGCCCAAAGGCTCTTAAAACCGGCTCGACATTGGGCCTTTTGAGCTTTAATGCCTGAGCATACCCTGCCCACAGACATTACCGAGAAGGTCCAATCGATGAGCATCGTTGCGAGTGAGCCCGTTCCGCGTCCAGGCATTCTGGATATCGCCGCCTATGTGCCCGGCAAGGATCATGCTCCCGGCGTTGCGCGGGTATTCAAGCTCTCGTCCAACGAAACGCCGCTTGGTGCGAGCCCGGCTGCGATCGAAGCCTTTCGCGAGGCGGCCGGTCACCTCGAGCTCTATCCGGATGGCCAGGCCCTGGCGCTGCGCGAAGCAATCGGCTCGGTGCACGGCCTGAACGCTGCCAACATCATCTGCGGCAATGGATCGGATGAGTTGCTCGGCCTGCTTTGCCATGTCTATCTCGGTGCCGGCGACGAGGCGATCATCACCCAGCACGGGTTCCTCGTCTACAAGATCCAGATCACCGGTGCCGGCGCCAAGGCGATCGAAGTGCCGGAAAAGGATTGCACCGTCGATGTCGATGCGATCCTCGCCGCTGTCACGGACAAGACGAAGATGGTGTTCATCGCCAATCCGGGCAATCCGACCGGCACCTATGTCCCGGTTTCCGACATCCGCCGCCTGCATGCCGGTCTGCCGAAAAGCGTCATCCTGGTTCTCGATGCGGCCTATGCGGAATATGTGAAGAAGAACGATTACGAGGCCGGTCTTGAGCTGGTCTCGAACAGCAAGAACGTCGTGATGTGCCGGACCTTCTCGAAGGCCTACGGTCTTGCGGCGCTGCGGATCGGCTGGATGTATGGCCCGGCCGCGATCCTCGATGCGCTCAACCGCGTTCGCGGACCGTTCAACCTGAATGCGCCGGCGATTGCCGCAGGTGCTGCGGCCATCCGCGATCGGGCTTTCGTCGAGAAGGCTGTCGAGCACAACACGCTCTGGCTCGACAAGCTGACCCACGCATTCGAAACGCTCGGCCTCAAGGTGACGCCGTCGGTCACCAATTTCGTGCTGATCCATTTCCCCGATGTGGACGGCAAGCGTGCGCCGGATGCCGATGCCTTCCTCACCAGCCGCGGCTATATCCTGCGGGTCGTCAAGGGCTATGGCCTGCCGAACGCGCTGCGCATGACGATCGGCTCGGAAGAAGCCAATCGCGGCGTCATCGAAACGCTCGGCGAATTTCTGGCACGCTGACAGCAACGGGACCGACATCATGACCCATCCGCAGTTCGATCGGATCGCTCTGATCGGCATCGGCCTGATCGGCTCATCTATTGCGCGCGACGTGAAGGAGCTCGGGCTCGCCAATCACGTCGTCATCTCGACACGCAGTAGCGAGACGCTGAAGCGGGCGGAAGAGCTGGAGCTTGGCACGGAATACACAGCCTCTGCAGCCGATGCGGTGAAGGATGCCGACCTCGTCATCGTCTCCGTTCCTGTCGGTGCGTCTGAAGCGGTCGCCAAGCAGATCGCGGGCAGCCTCAAGCCGGGCGCGATCGTCACCGATGTCGGCTCGACCAAGGCGTCTGTCATCGCGCAGATGGCGCCGCATATGCCTGATGGCGTGCATTTCATTCCCGGTCACCCGCTGGCCGGCACCGAGAAGTCCGGTCCGGATGCGGGCTTTCCGGGTCTGTTTCGCGATCGCTGGTGCATCTTCACGCCGCTGCCGGACACAGATCAGGCGGCGCTCGACCAGTTGAAGGCCTTCTGGGTGGCGCTCGGCTCGCGCATCGACGAGATGGATCCCGAACACCACGACAAGGTGCTCGCCATCGTTTCGCATCTGCCGCATATCATCGCCTACAACATCGTCGGCACGGCGGATGATCTGGAAACGGTCACCGAATCGGAAGTCATCAAGTATTCCGCCTCCGGTTTCCGCGATTTCACGCGTCTTGCGGCCTCCGATCCCACCATGTGGCGGGACGTCTGCCTGCACAACAAGGATGCGATCCTGGAAATGCTGGCCCGGTTTTCGGAAGATCTGGCCTACCTGCAGCGCGCGATCCGCTGGGGCGAGGGCGACAAGCTGTTCGAACTCTTCAGCCGCACCCGCACCATTCGCCGCTCCATCATTCAGGCCGGGCAGGATGTTGACGCGCCGGACTTTGGCCGGCACGCACTCGATGTGAAGAAATAAGCAGGTCTGTCTGCACTAGATCCGCGGAATTTCGCCGATCTGGATCAGCCCGCCCGCCAGAACTTTGCCGCGCCGGATGGTGATGTCGAGTGAGGCGTTTTCACCACCTCCAAGCGCTGCCAGCATGTTTGCCGCGGTCTTGATGGTCGATGCGAGATCCGGAAACACTTCGCCGAGGCTCTGCTGCCACGCGTCGATCTTTTCCACGCGCAGTTTGAGCTTGCCTGACATGCGCCCTTCGTCATCGAAGGAGAAGGGGCCGGAGATAGTGGCAACCCGTCCCTCGCCAAGATCGGCCTTCAGGGAACGAAGCTCGCCCTTGGTATTGTAGAGTGCCGTGCCGTTCGGATCGCTGCCGTCGATCATGCCGGCGCGACCGGCAAGCGTCACGTCCACGAGAGCGTTGAGCTTGGGCAGAAGCTCTGCCACGCCCTCGGCTGTCGTCGAGGTGCCGTCGAGCGAGATCGCGGCATCGAGATCGTCGCCGTTCTGGCGCAGATGGATTTCCGTCCGGTCGGTGGTGATGTCGAAGGGCTGGGTGTTCGTCACGGAAACGACGCTTGCGCGCGAGCCCTCGATGACCATCGACGCCCGCTCGACGCCTTTCAGCTTGGCAGCGATACTGGATTGCAGCGATTTCCAGGTGGTGGATACGGAGAAGCCATGGCTGGTGCGGACTTCAGAGGGTGCGTCGAGTTCCCAGACGATGTGACCAGGCGCATAGACCTGGGCTGCCGAGCGCAAAGCGCCGAACGTGCCCGAAATGCCGTTTTCACGGTCATCCACCGTCACCTTGGAGCAAAACAGGCCTATACGGAAAGGATAGCCGCGATATTCGGCATCGGTGCATTCGGCGACGATGCCGCGCTTCTGCTGGCTACCCAGCAGTGCCAGCGTGTTCTGTTTCAGAACCGATGCGGCATAGAACCAGCCTGCCGTATAAAGGGCTATCGCCAGAATGACGGCACTCGCCAGGATCCATAGTTTTCTGCTGACGCCGCTTCGGCTTGACGCTGCCATGTTGTTCTCCCAAAGGTCTTTTCGCAAATCTCGATGACGGCATGGCGTGCGATATGGACGAATTTTGGGTGTTTGGCTACGGATCGCTGATGTGGAACCCGGGCTTTCCGTTCGAAGAGAAGGCGCAGGCCCGCGTTTACGGCTTTCGCCGGTCGCTGTGCATCTGGTCGACAGTGCACCGTGGAACGCCGGATCGTCCGGGTCTGGTCATGGGGCTCGATCGTGGCGGATCGTGCAGGGGCGCGGCCTTCCGGGTAGCTGGCGGCGAATGGGACGATGCGATCGAGTATCTGCGTCGTCGCGAACTTGTCACCAATGTCTATCTCGAAAAGATCGTGCCGATCACGCTGATGGACGGGCGGCAGGTGAAGGCCGTCACCTATGTCGTCGATCGTTCGCACCGGCAATATGCCGGTGCGATGGATGTCGAGAAAGCAGCTGGCATCGTGCGTCACGCGGCCGGCCAGTCCGGCCCCAACGATGCCTATGTGTTCAACACCGTCGAGCATCTCGCCCAGATCGGTATTCGCGACCTGTGGCTGGAAGGGGTTGCCGCAGCGCTTGCGGCCTGAAGTTCCCCGCTCAAACCGGCGTTTGTTGCGCTTTCAGTTCCGCCAGACGTTTCGACGCCGTCGGAGGCAGCGGCACATGCGGGTTCGCCGCAACGGTCTCGACCAGCAGCTGATCGCTTGCCGTTTCCAGCGTTTCGATCAGGTGCTTGTAGAAGGCATCCGGCTGCATTCCCGGCTGGATGGCTGGCAGGATCCGGACCTTGAAATGGCCCGGATATTTCACCAGCTTGCGGCGTCCCCAGAACAGCCCCCAATGGGCGACGACCGGGACGACCGGAACCTTCGCATCGCGATAGATGCGGGCAATGCCGTAGCGATAGTCCGGCTCGGCGCCAGGCGAGCGACGGGTTCCCTCAGGGTAGATGATCAGCTGGCGGCCGCTTTCCATCTCTTCCTTGGTGCGCTTCATCACCTCGACCATGACCTTGCCGCGGGCACCGCGGTTAACCGGGATCATCCGCTGCCTGGCCAGATACCATCCGAACAGCGGGATCCACAGAAGCTCGCGCTTCAGGATATAGACCGGGTCGGGATAGTGGGGCATCAGCGCAAAGGTGTCCCACACAGACTGGTGCTTGGGCGTAAAGATGCAGCCGCCTTCCGGAATATTCTCGAGCCCCTCGATTTCGAAGGTCGCGCCGACAATCTTGCCCATCAACCAGTTGCTGGATGAAGCCCAGCCCTTGGGGACGCTGAAGGCGGCCTTTCGCGAAGCCAGGAAGTAGTAGGGAGCAAACACGATCATCCGCAGGATCATGTTGGCGTAGAAGGCGGTATTGAACACGACGGAGCGGATGAGAAGCATGGAGCGGGCTTTCTTGCAGACTGCCCGTTGCCTACACGAGAACTCGAGCGGACAAAAGCGCGAGATCGACGGCCTGCTCAGATCAGGGAGATTTTTTCGGCACCGACCCGGTCGGATCGCCGTCGGTTCGAAGCCCGCTGCCCTTCTGCATGCCCACCCAGTCGCGAATGGTTGCCAGCACCACCTTGACGTATTCCGACAGCATCGTGCGCAGAGTATCCGGCTCGGCGAACCAGGCGCGGCGAGCGAGATCTGCATTGATGACCGGATAGGGAATGAATTCCGTCGCGGGATCTGCGCGGCGCAGTTCGTGCAGACTGCGTAGCATGTGGTAGTTGTTGGTCACGACGAGCACGGATTTGTAGTCGTTGTCGTGGATCCAGCGCGAGATCTCGTTGGCATTGCCGATCGTATCGATCGCATCATAGCCGATATCGACGCAGCACTTGAAGAGATCGGGCGAGGCCTGCGTGACCTTGCGGATCTGCGTCGGCGTGGTGGATGGATGCGCGCCGGAAATCAGAAGCCGCCTGCCGGCCCCGTCGCGCAGCAGACCGAGCGCCTGTTCTATGCGCAGATATCCACCTGTCAGAACAACGATTGCATCGGCCTTGACGCCATCGGGCGCTCGCAACGATGTGACCGCGTCCGCGAACCAGAGGAAACCGCCGACGACGATCGCAACGCAGATGAACGCCACCATGACGATCCGTCTTGCTATTCGTCTAAACGTGCTCCGGCGCGAGAGCAAAGCCCTTCGTCTCCGGTCCGAAGTCCGGTCGTCCGTCACATCGGGAGGGGTCTGGCCGAGTGTCATGATTTCGTTGATAGACCTAGATTTCGTTGTCGCCTAGCCCCACAACGGGTTCACTTCAAAAAACACGTGCGGGTTATGATTTCGGCGCGCCATCCGCCCGTGCCGGATCGGAGCGGATCAGGTCGATCTCGTCGATGGTTTTCATCACCGTCAGGCGGGCGGTCAGCGTCGTCAGAAGGGCGATCACCAGGATCGTCGCGAAGATCCCGAGATAGCCGCCGAAGCCGATCGTGAAGGATCCGAACAGGGCGGTCGCCTGCTCGCTCTGGGGCGTCGCGCGCGAATTCGACTGCCACAGATTGGCGGCCGCAAACAGCAGTGCCGCCAGCGCGCCGCCGGCTGCCGATCCCTTGATGCTGATCTTCAGGAAATGCTTCTGGAATTCGCGGGCGACGAAACCGCTTTCGGCGCCGACGAAATGCAGGACTTCGATGATATGCCGGTTGCCGGACAGGGCGCCGCGGGTGGCAAACACGACGGTCAGGATCATCGCGGTAAAGACGAGGATCAGCACACCCATGCCGATCAACACGGTGGTGCGTGCCATCGAGACCAGCCGGTCCACCCAGGTGCGGTGGTCATCGAGAAAAGCTTGCGGCACTTCGGTCTTCAGGAGGTCGCGCATGGCTGCGAAATCGGGCGGGTTCTGCTCGTCGATCGTGATGATCACCAGCCGAGGCACGGGCAGGTCGGCAAGGTCGAGGCCGGTGCCGAGCCAAGGTTCCAGCAGCCGGGCAGTGGCGCTGTCATCCATGATCGTGCCGTCCCGGGTGCCGACAAAGGTCAGTGCGACATCGCGCGCCTTCTTCAGCGCCGCATCCATGTCGAGGCCATCGTCCGGCTTGATCTGGATGGTGATTTCGCGGGCGATCTCGCTCTGCCAGCCGGCCGCGGTGGCGCGCACCATGCTGACCCCGCCGAGCGTCAGGCATGCGAGGAAGGCCATGATGGCGATCACCACCATCAGCGCATTGCCCTGGATATTGGAGGGAGGCAGGATCGGGGCCGTCGGGCGCACGCGCATCGAGGCGCGGCGCGGACCCTGGTCGTTCGCTGTCTCGGCGCCTTTCTCCTGCCAAGCGTTTGCCGGTGCCGGGGCTTTCTCCGTCTTAGCCGGTTTGGTCTTCTTGGGAGGGCGCGGCTCATTCATAGATATCAAGCCGCCCTTCGGTGAGGATCATCCGCCGTGCATCGACCTGATCCATCAGCGCCAGATCGTGCGTCGCGATGACGACGGCGGTGCCGAGCCGGTTGAGCTCGAGGAACAGGCTGAGCAGCCGGCGGGCCATGGGCGGGTCGACATTGCCGGTGGGTTCGTCGGCGAGCAGGATTTCCGGACGGTCCATCAGCGCACGGGCAATCGCCGCACGCTGCTTTTCGCCGCCTGAAAGCACCGCGGGCAGCACATTGATGCGCTCGCCGAGGCCGACCCATTTGAGGAGCTCGATCACATCATTGCGATAGGAAGCCTCGTCCTTGCCGCGCACACGGAGCGGCAGGGCGACGTTCTCATAGGTGGTCAGATGGTCGAGCAGGCGAAAGTCCTGATAGACGATGCCGATTCGCCGGCGCAGCATCGGCAGCTCGCTGCGAGGGATCTGCGACAGCTCACGGCCGAACATGCGGATGATGCCGCGGGTGGGGTAGAGCGAGGTGAACAGCAGGCGCAGAAGCGTCGTCTTGCCGGCACCGGACGGGCCGGTCAGGAACTGAAATGACCGTTTCGGGATGTCGAACGTCATGTCCCGGAGAATCTCCGGGCCCATTCCATATCGCAACCCAACATTTTCGAAATGAATCAACGGAAGACCAAATCCCTGAACCCTTCAGATTCGCACCTGACCATCTCTTAACGATGAAGGTAAACGAAAGGTAAAGCGCCGGTCAAAAAGGGCTTATTTCGGGCGCTGTTTGCAAACGGTTAACCAATCGAATTTACGACTAGGGGGGATTCGTTTCAATGGCCGCCTCTTTCGATATCGGGGGACAAGCGGCGCCGAAGAGGTCCGATGAACACGTTCAGCAGCCGCGCCGGCAAGACGATTGTCCGCATGGACATCCTGCCGCCCGAAATCACAACAGGCCCCAAGGGCCGGGTGAAGGCGCGTGGACCCGTGGTCGATGCGCAGTTCGTGCCCGTGACTGATGGCGGGTGGCAGCGGTCCAGACCGCGTTCGCACAACGACAATTCAGACAACAGGACCAAGAACCGGGCGACCGGCAAGCCTGCAGAGAGGGTGAGGTCCGGTGCTCCGGCCTCGGTGCCGAATGGCTTCGTCGGCAAGGTCGAGCGCGTGCTGAATACGCTTTCCGCCGATCTGTTCTGCGCTCTTGTGGCTGCCGCTTTCGTGCTGGTGTTTGCGAGTGCCGGCGGCTTCTCGTTCCTGTTCAACGAAAGCGGAGATGCCCAAGCCGAGCCATCGCTCGATATCACTCACATCACCATGACGCCACGCGATGCGGATGGCATGCGGGTTCTACTGATCAACGGAATCGTCGAGAACCGGACCAGTGACGCAAAGACCATGCCCGCGATCCGGGCCGAATTCATGGCCGGCGGCACGCTGGTCGCCTCGACATTGATTGCCCCGCCGGCTTCCGCCATTGCTGCCGGCCACAGCCGCGGGTTTTCTGCGCGGGTGCCGCATCCCGGCGGAAAACTCCCGGATTTGCGCCTGACCTTTGCGGAACGGGATGCGTCCCGCCTCTGATTGTGCTATCGCGGCGCTTCCGATCTATCAGGAGTATCCGTATGCCCGTCGTCCGCGGCAAAAACATCGAGCCGCTTTTCACTGCCGAACAGATCGCCGTGCGCAATCACCAAATCGCAGCGCAGATCGCGACCGGTCCCACGAAGGATCTGCTCGTCATCGCCGTCCTCAAGGGCTCGTTCATTTTCGCAGCGGATCTTCTGCGCGCGCTGCATGAGACGGGCCTTGCACCGGAAGTGGAGTTCATCACACTTTCGAGCTACGGCACCGGCACGGTCTCGCAGGGCGTTCGCATCGTCAAGGATATCGACAGCGACGTGAAGGACCGCGATGTTCTTCTGATCGACGACATCCTGGAATCCGGCCGCACGCTGAAATTCGCCAAGGAACTGCTCTATGAGCGCGGCGCCCGCCATGTTTCGCTGGCCGTTCTTCTCGACAAGAAGGTGAAGCGCAAGGAAGAGCTTGAGGCGGATTACGTCGGCTTCGAATGCCCCGACTACTTCGTCGTCGGCTACGGCATGGACGTCGCCTACGCGTTCCGCGAACTGCCTTTCGTCGGCGTCGTGACTGGCGACGCGTGAGTTGATTTTGGTTCGGATGGGGGCAGAAATCTGCCGCCATCCGGTCGCAAGGTGTTAACCATGGCGCGGTTTGAGCCTCGCCTGTTTACTCCTCGACAACCAAACTCTGGTGAATTGCTCCCGGATTGATACACAAAATGGGAGCGATGATCGCTATGGCCAAGATCCTGATTACCGAGGATGAACACACGTTGCGCATGTTTGTTGCGCGCGCTCTCCGGATGGATGGCCATGAGACGCATGAGGCCGGCGATGGCGCCGAAGGCCTCGAAAAGCTCGAGCAGGGCGCGTTCGATCTTCTGCTTTCCGACATACGCATGCCTGTCATGGATGGCATTGCGCTGGCGCACGAAGCCGCCGCCCAGTATCCCGACATGAAGATCCTGCTGATGACCGGCTATGCCGAACAGCGCGAACGCGCCGATGACCTGTCGTCGAAGATCGTCGATGTGGTGCAGAAGCCTTTCGCATTGCCAGAAATCCGCAAGGCTGTCGCCATGGCGCTTGCCGTGCAGACTTCCTGCGCGGCCTGATCTCTCGCAGGTGGATTTAGCGGATCTCGAGCAGCCGCTCGAGATACTGCCGCTCGGCATCGCCTGATAGGGCGTTGCCCAGCTTCTCGCGGATCGCATCGAGGATCTCGCGGGCGCGCTGCACGTCGATTTCGTCGGGCACCTTCACCTGATCGCCAAAGTCCGGACCTGACGTCGCACGCGGGCGCCCTAGGGGATCGCGACCGTTCTGGCCGCCTTGGTTGGCCATGCCCTGTCCCTGGCCGTCCTGCTGGCCTTCGCCTTGGCCCTGGCCCTGCTGCATCGCCTGCATCATCTGCTGCATCATGCTCTGGGCGCCTTGGCGAAGCGCGTTAAGTGCGTTGCCCTGGCCTTCGACGGCCTGTTCGCCCTGGCCGTCACCGAGCGCCTTGCCGGCGCTGCCCATTTCACTCTGGGCTTCCCCGAAGCCTTGGCCTGGATCCATGCCCATGCCCTTCAGCGCCTGCTGTAGCTCACCCAGCTGTTTGCCGAGGCCTTCCTGCTGGGCACGCAGGTTCTTCAGCGCCTCACGCAGCTGCTCGGCTGTCATCTGGTCGGTATTCTGTTCGCCGCCCTGGCCGTTCTGGCCCTGACCTTGCTGGCCCTGCTGCCCGCGCTGTGCCTGCTGGCCTTGCTGACCCGGTTGGCCATTCTGGCCCTGCTGCTGCTCGCCCTGTTCGCCGCTCTGCGGATCGGGGTCGCCGCGCTGCATGCGATCACGCAATGCCTGGTCCAGCTTGAATGTCTGGTCCATCAGCCGCTGCTGTTCCTGCATGATCTGGCCGAGCTTGTCGATCTGCTGGCGCATCTGGCTGTTTTGCTGCTGCTGCTGGCCCTGCTGACCGCGCTGCGGGCGTCCGGCCTGCAGGTTGTTCATCATCCGCTGCATCTGCGACAGCATCTCCTTGGCCGCGTCACGATTGCCGGATCGAGCGAGGTTTTCGATCTGGTCCATCATGTTCTGCAGGTCGCGCTGGCGAATGACATTCTGCGCCTGCATGTTCTGCTGGCCCGGCGGTGCGTTTTGCATGCGCTGCGCGAGCTCGTTCATAAACTGCTGCATCGCCTCGCGCAGTTCCTTCATGAGGGCAGCGATTTCCTGATCCCCGGCACCTTTCTCGAGCGCGTCCGACAGATTGCGCTGGGCATCGCGCAAACGGCGTTCGGCGGCGGAAAGATCGCCGTCCTCGATGCCGAGCGCGATTTCCCAGAGGTAGTCGGCGGCGTCCTTCAGCTGTTCCTCGTTGCGGGCAATCTTCATGCGCTCGCGGGCCGAGCGGATTGCCAGGAAGTGGCCAAGGTTCGGAATGGTCTCGTCGGGACGGATCGCCAGCGCGTCGTTGAGCTCGATCGCGCGCGGCACCTGGCGCGTGTCGAGCGCGAAAACCTGGCGCTGTTCGGCAACGGCTGCCGCCAGCGGTTCCGAGAAGCCGCGGCCCGGCATTACCATTTCATGGGCGGGGCTGCGGCCGGTCTGGCCTGCGCCGTCCTTGGCAATCAACGTAATCCTGACCCGCTTTCCGGCCAGCGGATGCTCGACCAGGCTACGGCTGGTCAGTGCCTTCACCTCCTGGCCGCGGTTCTGGCGCGGCAGGTCGAGGCGGTATTCTGGCGCCGGGTAAAGCGGCGTGGCCGCCGGGTCGACAGGGCCGACAGGCTCGATCAGCGCATGGGCTTCCCGAATGCCGTAATCATCCTTGCCGCGGAAACCGATTTCCAGCGCGCCATTGACGGACCGCTTCGGCTGGCCGTCGAAGGCGATCTCCGGCGGCCGGTCGGGAATGACGTCGAAGGTCCATGTCTGGCCATTGACGGTGAGTTCGCCGCTTTCGTCCACGTTGAAGGCGTAGCTGCGCGGCGGCACAGTCTGTGCGGTCTGCGGCTGTTTGACGGGTGGCTGCGGCTTGGCCTGCTGGCCCTCGGGCAATGGCGTGCCTGGTGCCTTACCTTGTGCCTGCTTGCTTGCGTCTTCAGCCGCCTTGCGCGCTTCCTCGGTGATCAGCGTCAGCGGCTCTCCGCCGGATTTCGGCGTGAAGACGACCGCTTCCTCGCCCTCGCCACCGGTTACTCGCACGGTCAGGCCGGAATTCTGCGGCACAGATGCCGTGTTGCCGGCCGTATCGCCCGCGGCTGCGGGCGCCGTGTCGCGGCCGGTCAAGAATATCGGGGCGCGGCCGGTGTAGGATGGTGGTGTCAGCCAGGCGTCGATGCGAAGGTCTGGGTTGGTACTTGCAGCCAGTGGTGCCGGACGGAAGGCGTCTGCGGGCGAACCGCCGCCGTTCGAGAAGGAATAGCCGAGCGCCACGGCAAACATGAGCGCCGGTACGGCGCGGAGCGCGAACCGGTCATGGCTGGCAATATCGGGCCGCGGCATGCCCGTATCGAGCGCCGCGATCCGCTCGGCCATGCGGATCTGGTGTTCTTTCCAGAGCGCGCGGGCAAACGGTGTCTCGAATGCCGGCTGGTCTTCCTGCACGGCGACGGGCTGGTGGGGCAGGCCATTGCGCTCTTCCAGCAACCGGTCCGCATCGGCAGCATCGGGCCAGCGAAGCCCCGCCAAGGGAAGGAGAGAGGTCAGGAACGCAAAGGTGAAAAACCCGAGCAGGATCCAGCGCAGCAGATCAGGCGTGACGCGGAAAAGGCCGAACCAGGAGACGGAGAAGAATAGTGCTACGACCGCGAGCGGGGCCAGAAGCTTCGGCAGAAGGCGTTCGGAAAACAGCACGAAACGGGCAAACGACCGTTTCACCGCGACGCGTCTTGCGAGCGCCGGATGTGTTTCGAAAGCACCTTTGCGGATCAAGCTCATGCGGTCCGTCTCCGATCGTGGCGGCCCAAATCAAGCTATCAACATAACAATGTTTGTGGCGAAGACGAGGGCGGCGACATGCCGGCCCCGATATTTACAGGCGGTTTGCCGCAAAAGTGAACGTTCTAGCCAAGCCAGGCAGGCACGGAATCCAGTCCGATCAGGTCCTCGTAGGAGCCGCGCGGGCGGATCACATGGAACTCCGAGCCCTTCACCAGCACTTCCGGCACCAGCAGGCGGGAATTGTAGGTGCCGGCCTGCACGGCGCCATAGGCACCGGCAGAACCGACGGCGATCAGGTCGCCGGGCTTCGGTTCGGCCATCTCGCGGTCGAGCGCCAGATAGTCTCCGGTCTCGCAGACGGGACCGACAACATCGCCCTTGATTCGTGGCGCATCGGCCGGCGGCACCACGACGGGGCGGATCGAGTGGTAGGCTTCGTAGAGCGTCGGGCGGATCAGGTCGTTCATCGCGCCGTCGACGATCACGAAGGTCTTTTCGCCGCCATCCTTCACATAGATGACCTCGGTCACCAGAATGCCGGCATTGCCGACGATCAGGCGGCCGGGTTCGGTGACGATCTTGCAGTCGAGCGTGCGCAGCTGCCGCTTGATCGTTTCCGCATAGGCGTCCGGCAGCGGCGGCGGAGTGTTGTCGTCCTTGTAGGGAATGCCGAGACCACCGCCGACATCGACGTGGCTGATCGTGTGGCCATCGCCGCGCAGCAGATCCACCAGGGCGCGCAGCAGCCGGTAGGCATCCTCGAACGGCTGAAGCTCGGTGATCTGGCTGCCGATATGCATGTCGATGCCGGTGACTTCGATGCCGGGAAGCGTTGCCGCATGGGCATAGACGGCGCGGGCCCGGTCATAGGCGATTCCGAACTTGTTTTCCTTCTTGCCCGTCGAAATCTTGGCATGGGTGCCCGCATCCACATCCGGGTTGATGCGGAAGGACACATGCGCGCGTTTGCCGACTTTGAGAGCGCGCAGGTTCAGCACTTCCAGTTCCGGCTCGGATTCGACGTTGAAGCAGTAGATGCCGGCCTCGAGCGCCAGATCCATTTCCGCCACGGTCTTGCCGACGCCCGAAAACATGATGCGGGAGGCGGGAATGCCGGCCGCCAGCGCACGCCGCAGTTCGCCGCCCGAGACGACATCGACGCCGGCGCCGAGCTTTGCCAGGGTTTTGAGGACGGCCTGGTTGGAGTTCGCCTTCATGGCGTAGCACACCATCGTGTCCACATCGGAAAACGCCTGCGCGAACACCTTGTAATGGCGCTCCAGCGTGGCGGTCGAATAGACGTAGAATGGCGTGCCGACGGCTTTTGCGATTTCCGGGATGGCGACGTTTTCGGCGTGAAGCACGCCGTCGATGTAATGGAAATGATTCACGTCAAAACTCGGAAAACTGAAGGGGTCTGGAAACTACAGAAGCGGGTCGAGGACGAACGGGCGCTCGGCAACCGGTTCCTTGTTGGCGTCACCGGGTTTGCTGCTCTTGCGGATGTTCTGCTGTTCGACGGGCGTGCTGGGGCGGTCGAGGTCGCCCTTGCGGCCGCAGCCGGCGACAACGAGGCTGACGACGCCCAGGATCAGGCTGACATGGGCGATTTTCACCAGGGATTTCGACATTCTCTTCCTTCTCCGGCACGGTCACGCAGACTTCATAGCGAAGTTCCGCGCGCTTGTGCAGTATCCTTGCCGCTTCATTCGTCGTGCAGGCGTCAGTTTCTCTCGCGCCACCAGGCGATCTGCTTGCGCACCTCGGAGGGAGCCGTACCGCCGAAACTGACGCGGCTGGCAACCGATGCATCCACCGAGAGAACGTCGAAGACCTTGTCGGTGATGGCGGGATTGATCGCCTGCAGTTCTTCAAGCGTGAGTTCGGAGAGGTCGCAGCCCTTTTTCTCCGCCAGCGCCACGGCATGGCCGGTCGCATGATGCGCTTCGCGGAAGGGCAGGCCGACTTCGCGAACCAGCCAGTCGGCAAGATCTGTCGCGGTGGAGAAGCCGGCGCCGGCAGCGGCGCGCATCTTGTCGGCGCGGATGGTCATGTCGCGCATCATGCCGGTCATGGCGGCAATCGCCAGTTCCAGGTTCTCGGCGCAGTCAAATACCTGCTCCTTGTCTTCCTGCATGTCCTTGGAATAGGCGAGCGGCAAACCCTTCATGACGGTCAGCAGCGCGACCAGCGAACCGTTGATGCGGCCGGTCTTGGCGCGCACCAGTTCGGCGGCATCCGGGTTCTTCTTCTGCGGCATGATCGAGGAGCCTGTCGAAAACGCGTCAGACAAGCGCACAAAGCCGAATTGCGGCGTCGACCAGATGACGATTTCTTCCGCAAGACGCGACAGATGCACGGCGCAGATGGCAGCCAGCGACAGGAATTCCAGCGCGAAATCGCGGTCGGAGACGGTGTCGATGGAATTGCGGGTCGGCTCTCGGAAGCCGAGGGCCTTCGCCGTCATGTGGCGGTCGATCGGGTAGGGCGTGCCGGCAAGCGCCGCAGCACCGATCGGGCTTTCGTCGAGATGCTCGATCGCATGGCGAACGCGGGCGCGGTCACGGCCGAACATTTCGACATAGGCCATGCAGTGATGGCCAAAGGTGACGGGCTGTGCCGTCTGCAGATGGGTGAAGCCAGGCATCACAGTATCCGCATGCTCTTCGGCGCGGTCGAGAAACGCGGCGATCAGGGCCGTCAGCATCTTCTCGGTCTTGACGAGCTCTTCCTTGACCCAGAGGCGGAAATCGAGCGCGACCTGGTCGTTGCGGGAACGGGCGGTGTGGAGGCGACCGGCGGCTGGACCGATCAGGTCTGCCAGCCGGGCCTCGATGTTCATGTGAATGTCCTCAAGCTTGCGCGAGAACTGGAACTGTCCGTTTTCGATCTCTGACATGATCGTGTTCAGGCCGGAAACGATCTTGTCTTTATCTTCGTGCGAAATAATGCCTTGTTCCGCCAGCATCGTCGCATGGGCGATCGAACCGCGGATATCCTGGGCGAACAGCTTCTTGTCGAAACCGATCGAGGCATTTATCTCCTCCATGATCGCATCCGGCCCGGAAGCGAAGCGCCCGCCCCACATCTGGTTGGAAGATGTCGCGTCCTTCGTGTCGGCCATGAATTCAGTCCTGGAGTAGTTGATGACGTCCAAAAGACCGCTTGGCCTTCCGTCTGTCCGATTGATCCTGATTGCCGCCGTCCTCGGGATCGTCGCCGGCACTGTCGCCGTATACGTGACGAACATGGGGTCTGGCAATGGTTTGGATGGGGGTTCGGATGGGGGTTCGCAGGCCGCAATGTCCGCGTCAGCCGGGCAATGCGAGGGCTCGGCCGAACTGGCGAAGTCCGTTGGTGTCTTCTCCAAGGGCCAGGTTGCCGCCATGGTCGAGGCGCAGCCGCCGCGTCCGCTCTCCCTGTCCTTCAAGGGACCGGCTGGGCAGGACATGACGACGGCCGATCTCGCCGGCAAAACGGTGCTGCTTAACCTCTGGGCCACCTGGTGCGTGCCCTGCCGCGAAGAGATGCCGGCGCTGAACGGGTTGCAGGCGGCGATGGGTGGCACTGACTTCGAGGTCGTCGCCATCAACATCGATACCGGCAGCGACGAGAAGCCGAAAACTTTTCTTGAAAAGTACAAGATCGACAAGCTCGGCTTCTACCGCGACAGTTCGATGGGCACATTCAACGCCCTGAAAAAGGAAGGCCTCGCCTTCGGCCTCCCGGCAACGCTGATCCTCGACAAGAAGGGCTGCCTGATTGGCGCCATGAACGGCCCCGCCGCATGGGACAGCGACGATGCGAAGGCGCTGGTGACGGCCGCCAAGGGCGCTTGAGGGCTGCGGATGAAGGTGTTGCCCTTCACCTCAGTCGACCCCTTCTAGCGTCCAGTCAAGCGGGTGAGGAGCGAACCGCCACAAGGCTGATCCTTACCGCGTAGGCACTGGAACCTCGCCGCGATAGTCGTAGAAGCCGCGGCCGGATTTGCGGCCGAGCCAGCCGGCTTCGACGTATTTCACGAGAAGCGGGCAGGGGCGGTATTTGCTGTCGGCGAGGCCGTCATGCAGCACCTGCATGATCGACAGGCAGGTATCGAGGCCGATAAAATCGGCAAGCTGCAACGGTCCCATCGGGTGGTTGGCGCCAAGCCTCATCGCCGTATCGATCGCCTCGACCGAGCCGACGCCTTCGTACAGAGTATAGATCGCCTCGTTGATCATCGGCAGCAGGATGCGGTTGACGATGAAGGCGGGGAAATCCTCGGCAACGGTCGCGGTCTTTTCTAGGGCGACCACGTATTCCTTGGCGGCCCGGAAGGTCGGCTCGTCGGTGGCGATGCCGCGCACCAGTTCCACCAGCTTCATCAGCGGCACCGGGTTCATGAAATGGATACCCATGAAGCGCTCGGGCCGGTCGGTCGCGGCGGCAAGCCTGGTAATGGACAGCGACGAGGTGTTGGTGGCGAGAAGCGCCTCGGGTTTGAGAACCGGACAGACCTGCGCATAGATCTTGCGCTTGACGCTTTCGTCTTCGGTCGCGGCTTCGATGACCATGTCCATCGGTGCGAGGTCGTTGACATCGGCGGAGCCGGTGATGCGCGAAAGCGCTGAGTTGCGATCCTCGTCGGAAAGCTTGTTGCTGGAAACCTGGCGGGCGAGGTTGCCGTTGATGGTTGCAAGTGCGCCTTCGATCCGGTCCTTGGAGAGATCATAGATATGCACGTGATAGCCGGCGAGCGCCGAAACATGTGCAATTCCGCAGCCCATCTGGCCTGCGCCGATGACGCCGATATTCTTCATGATCTCACTCGCTCCCTGGGTGCGGTTTTCGCCCGCGTCTCGCATTCATCATAACCGTACGGCGTCTCACAGCAAAATGCCGGGTTGCGTGAGACAGCCCGGCATTTTTCTAGTCTGCTAGCGTGTTTTTTGCCAGCATTTTCGCGTCGCCGAACTGCGGTGCGAAAAAGCCGGTCGGCCTCACAGGGCCTTTTCGAGCTGCGGCAGGATCTCGAAGAGATCACCGACGAGACCGTAGTCGGCCACCTGGAAGATCGGGGCCTCCTCGTCCTTGTTGATCGCAACGATGACCTTGGAATCCTTCATGCCGGCCAGATGCTGGATGGCTCCGGAAATGCCGACAGCGATGTAGAGCTGCGGTGCAACCACCTTGCCGGTCTGGCCGACCTGCCAGTCGTTCGGAGCATAGCCTGCGTCGACCGCTGCGCGCGAAGCGCCAACGGCCGCACCCAGCTTGTCGGCGACGGGCAGGATGACTTCCTGGAACTTCTCGGACGAACCGAGTGCACGGCCACCGGAGATGATGATCTTGGCGGATGCGAGTTCGGGACGGTCCGAGGAGGCGAGTGCATCGGATACGAAGGACGAGACGTCAGGGTTTGCTGCGGCTGCCACGGTTTCCACGGAAGCAGAACCACCTTCGTCCGCTGCCGCGAAGGATGCCGTGCGCACGGTGATCACCTTCTTGGCATCGGTTGCCTGGACGGTCTGGATGGCGTTGCCGGCATAGATCGGGCGACGGAACGTATCAGGCGAAATCACCTCGATGATTTCGGAGACCTGCGCCACATCGAGCAGCGCTGCGACGCGCGGCATGACGTTCTTGGCGGACGCTGTCGCCGAGGACATGATGACGTCGTAGGAGCCGGCCAGCGACACGATAAGTGCTGCAAGCGGTTCGGCAAGGCTGTTGGCAAGGCTTGCGTCGTCTGCAAGCAGGACCTTCGAGACGCCGGAGAGTTTTGCAGCCGCGTCTGCCGCGGCCTGCGCGCCCGAACCGGCGACCAGAACGTGGACGTCGCCACCGATTTGCGAAGCTGCCGTCAGCGCCTTGGCGGTCTGGTCGTTGAGGCTGGCATTGTCGTGTTCTGCCAGAAGAAGAATGGCCATGAGTTTATCTCCCTAAAATCAGATCACACCGGCGGTCTTCAAGGCGCCGACCAGTTCCTCGACAGACTTTACCTTGATACCTGCCTTGCGGCCGCCCGGCTCCTCGGTCTTCAGAACCTTGAGGCGAGGGGCGATATCGACGCCGAAATCGGCTGCCGTCTTCTTGTCGAGCGGCTTCTTCTTCGCCTTCATGATGTTCGGCAAGGAGGCGTAGCGCGGCTCGTTCAGGCGCAGGTCGGTGGTGACGACGGCTGGAAGCTTGACCTCGACAGTCTGCAGGCCGCCATCGACTTCGCGGGTGACCACAGCCTTGTCGGCGGAAAGCTCGATCTTCGAGGCAAAGGTTGCCTGGCCGGTTCCGAGCAATGCCGCCAGCATCTGGCCGGTCTGGTTGGAATCGTCGTCGATCGCCTGCTTGCCGACGATGATCAGGCCCGGCTGTTCGGCGTCGACGACGCCCTTCAGCAGCTTCGCAACGGCAAGCGGTTCGACCGTTTCGTCGGTCTCGATCAGGATCGCCCGATCGGCGCCCATCGCAAGCGCCGTGCGCAGCGTTTCTTCAGCCTTTGCCGGACCGATCGATACGACGATCACTTCCTCGGCCTTGCCGGCCTCTTTCAGGCGCAGGGCTTCCTCGACGGAAATCTCGTCGAACGGGTTCATCGACATCTTGACGTTGGCAAGCTCGACACCGGATCCATCCGGCTTGACGCGGATCTTCACGTTGTAGTCGACGACGCGCTTTACAGGCACCAGGATCTTCATGGGGTCCTTCCTTGACTTTTCTCCAGCCGCAGATTGCGACATTTGCGGCTTATCCATTTGTCAGTGGGCGACATGGATACCCATTTTTGCCCTGATGACAACGTGGATTATCCCATCTGGGTTGCGGTTTTCTCATAGGCCTATTCGGCCGGTCGCGTCTCTTGCGATATGCTCTGCTTGTGCAGCACGGCCTTCGGCGTGACGATCTCGCGGTCGAACAGGGGAACGCCCCGGCGCCGCATCACGATGACGAGTGCGGCGCCCGCCAGAATTCCGCCGACATGCGCGCCCCAGGACACCGCACTATCGGCTTCGAGCCAAAGCATCACGAATTGCTGAACGATCCACAGCGTCAGCGGAATGAAGGCCGGCAGCGGCAGCGGAATTCGAAACAGCACCAGCACCCATACGCGAACGCGCGGATGCAAAAGGAAATAGGCGGCGACGACACCGGAGATGGCGCCCGATGCGCCGATCAGCGGCCCCTCGGACATCGGGCCGACGAGGCCGTGCACCAGCGCGCCGGCTGCGGCACAAAGCAGGTAGAATATCAGGAAGCGCACATGCCCCAGAGCGTCCTCGACATTGTCGCCGAACACCCAGAGAAATAGCATGTTCGATGCAAGGTGCCAGAAATCCAGATGCAGGAAGGCGTAGGTGACGAAGGTCGCGTCTTCCGGGACCAGCACGGCCGAGGGATCGAGCACCGCATAGTCGAAGATGATCGCCGGAATGAAGCCGAGACCGAGCGAGGCGATCTCCGTCGTTTCCGACGGAGCAAGCGTGGTGAACACCCACATGAGTATGTTGGCGGCGATCAGCGAGATCGTCACCCACTGCACACGGATGTATTTCAGCGCGACGGCATCATGCAGCGGAATGAACATGCGTCGCTTCCTCTCCTCCCGTCCGTCGCGCCTTGGTCGCGTTTTTGCCTACCGGTTCTTGCCGGGTACCCACAGAATGTCGGTCCTGCCATTCTCGTTTGCGACGCGGGCGGCGACAAACAGGAAATCCGACAGGCGGTTGATGTATTTGAGCGCTGCCGGGCCGATCGCCTCATGCCTCGAAAGCTCGACCATCAGCCGTTCGGCACGCCGCGATACGGTGCGGGCGAGATGCAGATAGGCGGAAGCCGGCGAACCACCGGGCAGGACGAAGGATTTCAGCGGTTCGAGATCGGCGTTCAGCGTGTCGATTTCGGTTTCGAGACGTGTCGCCTGCGCTTCGATGATCCGCAGAGGCTCGTATTCGGGCTTTTCGCCGGTATCTGGCGTTGCAAGATCGGCACCGAGATCGAACAGGTCGTTCTGGATGCGAAACAGCATCTGGTCGACCTCGCCCATGCCGGCCGTATGAAGCCTTGCCATGCCGATTGTCGAGTTGACCTCGTCGACCGTGCCATAGGCCTCGACCCTGATGTCGTGCTTGTCGCGCCGCGGGCCGGATACCAGTGCTGTCGTCCCGTCGTCGCCGGTGCGCGTGTAGATCTTGTTGAGCTTGACCATGAAGACTGTAATTCCTTAGTTCGGCATTTCTCTAGCTCGGCCGGCCGCCGCCGGTCAGCCAGAGCGTGAACATGATGAGGATGACGGCCACGGCCTGGAGCAGCAGACGCAACTGCATCAGCTTGTTCGACCGGTTGGCATCGGTGCCCTTCACCATGTTGAACAGGCCCTTGATCAGCACGAGCACGACCAGGCCGATGACGATCACGGTCAGAACGGTGGTAAAGGTGGCCATCGAGATTTTGCTTTCCGCTTGCGGGCGATCAGTCGATCCGTTGCATCAATTTGTAGAAGAGCGCTGCCGGCAGGATACGTTTCAGAAACGCGCCCTGCTTGGCCGGCTTCGTCACCAGATAATGTGGCTTCGGGTTGTCGGCGGTCAAGGCATGCTTCAGTACCGTGTGAACGGCGTCCGGACCCAGCTTGTGGCGGTTGACCGGCCCGCTCCCGTCCAGCCGCTGCAATTGCCGCTTGTATTGTTCGGCATGCGGCGAATTGACCAGGTCGATATTCTCTTTGACCTTGGCGAGCGCGTTGGCCGTGAACTGCGTGTCGATCGGTCCGGGCTCGATCAGGCTCACATGGATGCCGCTTCCGTGCAGCTCCATCCGCATCGTCACGGTCAGACCTTCCAGCGCGAATTTCGAGGCCGTGTAGGCGCCGCGGTAGCGGTAGGGAACGATGCCGAGAATCGAGGAGCAGTTGACGATGCGTCCATGGCCCTGTCTCCGCATCACGGGGATGATGCGGGTTGTCAGGTCATGCCAGCCGAACAGATTGGTCTCGAACTGGAGACGCAGCACGTCGGTCGAAAGGTCTTCGACAGCGCCGGGCTGACCATAGGCGCCATTGTTGAAGAGCGCGTCTATGCGGCCGCCGGTGCGCGCGAGAACGGTGTCGACGAGAGCCTCGATCGTCTCAGGCTTGGTGTAGTCCATCAGCAGGGCTTCGATGCCGTCCTCATCCAGCACTGCCAGATCGGCTTCTTTGCGCACGGTCGCGAACACCCGCCATCCCTCGGATTTCAGCGCGCGCACACAATGAGCGCCGATCCCTGAGGAACAGCCTGTCACGATAATCGTTCTTCCGTCTGTCATGCCGATTGCATACCGTTAAGGTCTCTCTGTACAAGTTGCCGCCTACCTTCCATATTTCGCCACAAGCCTCAACTGATCCTGCACTTAAGCTCCTAGGGAGATGTCGTCTTTGGAAGAAAACTCCCCGGTCAGGTGGCCGAGACTGGCGTTCAAGGTGCTTTGGGATGCCTATTGGCATTTCTCGGAGGATGATGGGTGGGCGATGGCGAGCCACGTTGCGCTGTCGGGGCTACTGGCGCTGTTCCCATTCCTGATCTTCGGCACGGCACTTGCCGGCTTTCTCGGTGCAGGCGGGTTTTCGCAGACGACTGTACATCTCCTGTTCGATACATGGCCGGCCGATGTCGCCGATCCGATCGCGTCTGAACTGCAGCGGGTGCTGGAAATTCCGCGCGGCGGGTTGCTGACCGTGTCGGTGCTGGCCGCTGCATACTTTGCGTCGAACGGCGTCGAGGCGCTGCGCATCTCGCTCAACCGCGCCTACCGTGTTACCGAAACGCGGCCCTGGTATGTGACGCGTCTTGCTAGTTTGGGTTACGTCATCCTGGCGGTGGTGATCTTTGCGGTCATCAGCATTCTTCTGCTGGCGGTGCCCGTCGCATCGCGGTTTGCCCAGACCCGTTTTCCGTGGCTGATCAGCGATCTCAACGCGGCCGCCAACTGGGGTCTCGTCGGCACGGCATTTCTCCTGATGATCGGCCTGCTCGGGTCGCACAAATACCTTCCGGCTGGAGATCGCCGGCTGATCGACATCATGCCGGGTGTGGCGCTGACGGTGCTTTTGTGGACATGCTTCGGCTTCGGTTTCGCGGCCTATCTTTCGACCTTCGCCAATTACGCAGCGACCTATGCGGGTCTGGCGTCGATCATGATCGTGCTGATCTTCCTTTATATGGTGGGCGTGATCTTCATGCTCGGCGCCGAGTTCAATGCGGCGTTGATGAAGTACCGGATCTATTCGGTCTTCTCCCGCGTCCGGAAAGAGCGTCGCCGCCGGGGCGATGCTTCGGCTCTAGCCCTTAAGGCCGAGGAGGCCGCAAATGTTGAGCGGGCTGAGACCCGCGTCGCGCAGGGCCGCAAGCCCGGTTGATCCCTCGCTTTTCGACAGTTTTCGCCCGTCTGTGCCAAGGATCAGCCGATGATGGTGGTAGATCGGCTGCGGCAGGCCGAGCAGTTCCTGCAGAAGCCTGTGAACCGAGGTTGCGTGATAGAGATCCATGCCGCGCACCACGTGGGTAATGCCCTGCGCCGCGTCGTCGACGGTGACGGAGAGATGGTAGCTCGACGGAGCATCGGAGCGCGACAGGACGACATCGCCCCAGGCTGCCGGATCGGCCGGAACGAGCTTTTCGGCGCCGTCGCTTATCTCCCGCCATGTCAAAGCGTCCGAAACTCTCGCCAGCGCCTTGTCCATGTCGAGCCGCCAGCTGTGGCGGAGGCCGCTTTCGATCAGCGTCTTTCGCTCGGTCTCGCTCAGGTACCGGTCATGATCAGGATAGAGCGGTGACCCATCCGGGTCGCGCGGCCATGTCGCGCCATCGCCCTCGAAATCTGCGACCCTTGCCTTCACCTCGCCGCGCGTCATGAAGGCCGGATAGACGAGCCCCATCTCCATCAATTCAGCAAGTGCCTGGCGGTAGGTCTCGAAATGCTCGGACTGGCGGCGCGGCGGTTCTTCCCAGGAAAGGCCAAGCCAGTGAAGGTCGCGGTAGATGGCGTCCTCGTAGTCAGGCGTGCAACGGGCAAGATCGATATCCTCGATCCGCAGCATGAAGCGGCCATTCATGTCCCGGGCCATGTCGTGGTTGAGGATGGCCGAAAGCGCATGGCCGAGATGCAGCAGTCCGTTCGGGCTTGGCGCGAAACGCAGGATTGGTCTATCAGGATTGGTGGCGATTTGGGCGGCTGGCATGCCTCCTTGTGCCATGATTTGTGATGCGCAACCATGGAGAAAACCGTGCGGATCATCCGCGACCGATCGGATATCAATGAGGGGCTCGCCGAACTGGTGATCGCCGATCCGCGCCTTGCCCCCATCATCGAGATGTCCGGCGAGCTGCCACTGCGGCTGATCGAACCGGGTTTTGCCGGCCTTGCCTCCATCATCGTCTCGCAAGTGGTTTCGCGGGCGAGCGCCGACGCGATCTGGAAGCGCATGGCAGCTGTTGGTGCCACCGAAGCTGAAGCTTTTGCAGCGCTTGATCCCGAGGTGGTGGCGAGCTTCGGTCTATCGCGGGCCAAGGCTGCGACGCTGATGCATCTTGCGACGGCGATTGCGGAGAAGGGCTTCGACCTCGATGCAATCGGAGGCTTGGAGGCGTCCGAGGCGACACGGCAGCTGATCGCACTGCCCGGTATCGGTCCCTGGACGGCAGAGTGCTACATGATGTTTTCCGCGGGCCATGCGGATTTCTTCCCCGCTGGAGACGTGGCGCTGCAGGCAGCGGTTGCCGACGGGCTTGGCATGGAAGCGCGCCCGACAGAAAAGCAGCTCGCCGCCATCGCGCTCATCTGGCGTCCCTGGCGCTCGGTCGCGACGAGGCTTTTCTGGTCCTATTACGGGGTCAGGACGAAGCGCGACGTCTCTCCGATTTTGTGAAGTTTGGGTGACGGAGCTGCCTGTATTTAAAGGGCTTCACAATCCTGTAACAACGGTCCTAATATAGAGGAGATAGATGCCGAATCCGTTAGGAGCGTCATTTGACGATTGCAGTCTCCCCGCAGGCCTTACCGGCGCTCGTGTTGAACGCTGACTATCGGCCACTGAGCTATTATCCCTTGTCGTTGTGGTCCTGGCAGGACGCGATCAAGGCGGTTTTCCTCGACCGTGTGAACATCATTGCCGAATACGATCATTCGGTATGTTCGCCCAGCTTCTCGATGAAACTGCCGAGCGTCGTCAGCCTGAAGACCTATATCCAGCCGACCCGCAATCCCGCCTTCACGCGCTTCAACGTGTTCCTGCGCGACAAGTTCGAGTGCCAGTATTGCGGCGATCACGACGATCTGACCTTCGACCACGTCATCCCGCGGGCCCATGGCGGCGAAACGACCTGGCAGAACGTTGTGGCGGCGTGTTCGCCCTGCAATTTGCGCAAGGGCAGCAAGCTTCCCAAGCAGGCGGGCATGTTCCCGCACCAGAAGCCCTATGCGCCGACCGTGCAGGACCTGCATAACAACGGCCGGCTGTTTCCGCCCAACTATCTGCACGAAAGCTGGATGGACTATCTCTACTGGGATTCCGAGCTGCAGCCGTAAGGGTTACGGCTCACGCGGCTTTCTTGACGCCGATGAGGGCGATGGCCGCGAGGATGACGCTGGCGATCACGTTCCAGCCTGCAAAGGACAGACCGAGCACGCGGAGTGCCGCTTCCGTGCAGGACGGACCGTGCACCGTGTTGAGGTCGGAGAGAAGGCTGCCGGCATTGGTGGTGACGCCCGCGCCGCCGCCGCAGCTTGCGGGACCTTCCCATAAGGCCCATTCGACGCCCGCGTGATAGACGCCCATGCCGGCGCCAACCAGCATCATCAGACCGACGAGGATCAGAAGCGTGCGGCCGATCCAGGCGGGCATGCCGAATGCCAGGGCACCCATGGCAAGAATGCCGACCGGAATTGCATAGTAATAGGGTTCGCGCTGCAGCAGGCACATCGCACAGGGAATATAGCCGCCGAGATACTGGAAACCGAGCGCTGTGCCGACGGTTGCCGCCATGCCGAGCGTGACGATGACCGCATGGCCGAGGCCTTTGCGGGCATGGGTGGTGGAAGCTGTCAGCGCCATCGGCGTATCCTTGTATTCCCGACGAGATTTCGGGCGCAGCTGTAAATCAGAACCGGCCATCCTGTAAACCGTGTGCCCCTTGTCAGGCAGGGCGTGTGCGGCACATTGCCGTGATGGCCCCATCCGATTTCCCATTTCTTACGAAAAGGTGCCTTCTTACTAAAAGTTACTATGGATGATATTGAAGCGCATCAGCAGCATTGGAGAATGCAAATGGATTTCACGAAAGCAACAATCCTGATCACCGGCGGCAATTCCGGCATCGGCCGCGGTCTCGCCATCGCCCTTTCCGAACGCGGCGCGAAGGTGATCGTTACGGGGCGCAACGAGGCGAGTCTGAATGAGACGCTGAAGGACAATCCGGCGCTTTCCGGATACCAGCTCGATGTCACCGACAAGGACGGCCTGAACGAGTTTGCCGCTTCGGTGGTCATGGATCATCCGGATCTCACCGTCGTCATCCACAATGCCGGCATCATGGAGCGTGAGAACGTGCTCGCAGACGTCTACGACGTCGATGTGGCCGAGCGGACGATCACTACGAACCTTCTCGCGCCGATCTGGCTGACCTCGGCACTGCTTCCGCATCTGCGCCAGAAGCCGGAAGCTGCGATCGTCACCGTCTCCTCCGGCCTTGCCTTTGTACCGCGCACCGATTCCATGACCTACAGCGCCACCAAGGCGGCCATCCATTCCTGGACGATGAGCCTGCGGCACGAATTGCGCAGCACCAAGATCGCCGTGGTGGAGCTTGCCCCGCCACAGGTGGCAACGGAGCTGACGCCCGGCCAGTCGAAGTTCGCGACAGCCATGCCGCTTGCCGATTTCGTCTCCGAATCCGTCGGTCTGCTCTGCGCCGATCCGACGCCGTCGGAAGTGATGGTTCAGCGGGTGATGCGGCAGCGCACGGCCGAAGCCACCGGCAATTTCGACCAGGTGTTTGCGATGATCAACCCGAGCTGACGGCTGCACGATCCGAGGGCGCCGGTATCGCCGGCGCCCTCAGTCTTCGTCGTCGAAAGCCGTTCTCGCCTTTGCCACCGCATCGTGGTTCTCGACCGCCCAGATCCACACATTGCAGAAGGCAGCTCCGAGCGTCAGGCCAAGCGGAGAGAGGCTGTATTCCACCTTGGGCGGCACGCAGGCATAGGTCTTGCGGATGACCAGACCGTCGCGTTCCATGCGCCGGAGCGTCTGGGTCAGCATTTTCTGGCTGATGCCGGTAACGCGGCGGGCGAGGTCGGAAAACCTTAAAACACCTTCGTCCCACAGCGTATCGAGGATGACCACCGTCCACTTGTCGGCGAAGCCCGAGATCATCTGGCGGACGAGGTCTTCCACCTTGGGATCGACATTGTCAGGATAATCGCGGGCCTTGTAGCTCTCTGCCCGCGCCACGTCGTCGGCCGTGAAGACCGGCTTCTGCTGGATGCTCATGGTGGCGTTTTCCTTGGGCTCGAACCTTGAGTGCGTTTGTATCGAAAAGAGAGTTAGCCAGCAAGACGAGGGCCTTCGATCCATCCACCGTGCGTTGTGGAACCAATGCGCCGGTGGGACATTCGGACTCCCTAGCCGTGCCGGGAGCGTTCCATGTCCGATACTCTTTCAACCTACCGCAGCAAGCGTGATTTCAAGAAGACCAAGGAGCCGAGCGGCGCCGCCGAAGTGCGGCCGTCCAAGCGTGGCCGCTTCGTCATCCAGAAACACGATGCGACGCGGCTGCATTACGATCTGCGGCTGGAAATGGATGGCGTGTTCACGTCCTGGGCGGTCACCCGTGGACCCTCGCTCGATCCTCAGGACAAGCGCCTCGCCGTCGAGGTCGAGGATCATCCTCTAGATTACGGCGATTTCGAAGGGACCATTCCGAAAGGCGAGTATGGCGGCGGCACGGTCATGCTGTGGGATCGGGGATACTGGGAAGTCGATGGCGCGCTTCCACTCGAAAAGGCGCTGGCCAAGGGCGATTTCAAGTTCATCCTGGATGGCGAGAGGCTGCAGGGCGGCTTCGTGCTGGTGCGGATGAAAAAGGACCGCGATGGCGGCAAGCGCACCAACTGGCTGCTGATCAAACACCATGACGATCATTCCGTCGACAAGGACGGCGATGCGGTTCTGAAGGAGGCCGAAACCTCGGTCGCTTCCGGTCGCGACATGGCGACGATTGCTGCGGGCAAGGGGCGCAAGCCGAAGCCGTTCATGCTGACCAGCAGCGCGGTCGATGCGGATGCGGTGTGGGACAGTAGCGAAGGACTGGCGGCTGACGAACGGCTCGGCAAGACCCAGGGCAAGGGTGCAAATAAGGGCAAGAGCGCAGATAAGGCGAAACCGGCCTCGGAAAAAATGCCGGATTTCATCGCACCGCAGCTCTGCCAGATCCGCGACCGTCCACCGTCGGCAGAAGGCTGGCTGCATGAGATCAAGTTCGATGGATATCGGGTTCAGATGCGCGTGCAGGATGGCAAGGCCATTTTGAGGACCCGCAAGGGGCTCGACTGGACGGATCGGTTTTCGCAGATTGCCGAGGATGCCGAAGTTCTGCCGGATACGGTGATCGACGGAGAGATCTGCGCGCTTGATCATGACGGTGCGCCGGATTTCGCAGCGCTGCAGGCGGCACTTTCCGAGGACAAGACAGACGACCTCGTCTATTTCGCCTTCGATCTCCTCTTCCACGAGGGCCAAGACCTGCGCGACATGCCGCTCGATGAGCGCAAATCGAGACTTTCGCAGTTGATTGCCGAGGCGGAAGCGGGCGCCCGGATCCGCTATGTCGACCATTTCGAAACCGGTGGCGATGCGGTTCTGCGTTCCGCCTGCCGTCTCTCGCTCGAAGGCATCGTCTCGAAACAGGCGGACGCGCCGTACCGGTCGGGGCGAAGCGACACCTGGGTCAAGGCCAAGTGCCGGGCCGGCCACGAAGTGGTGATCGGCGGCTATGCGACAACCGAAGGCAAGTTCCGCTCGCTTCTCGCCGGGGTCTATCGCGACAACCATTTCGTCTATGTCGGACGCGTCGGAACCGGTTTTGGTGCGGGCAGGGCTGCGGATCTGATGTCCAAGCTCGAACCACTTTCAGCCGAGAAAAGTCCGTTTACCGGTATCGGAGCGCCGAAGAAGACCAAGGACATGCATTGGGTGAAACCGGAGCTGGTTGCCGAGATCCAGTTCGCGGGCTGGACCAATGATGGTCAGGTGCGCCAGGCGGCATTCAAGGGCCTGCGCGAAGACAAGCCGGCTGATGAAGTTGAGGCGGAAAAGCCGGCTTCACCGGATCAGGAGACGCCGCAGCCAAAGGCGGAAAAGACCGCCAGCGGCGCGAAACCCACGAAGGTGCCGCGCGGCAGGGGCGGCAAGGCGGAAGTGATGGGCGTGATGCTCTCCAATCCCGACAAGCCGCTCTGGCCAAGCGATGCGCAGAACGGCGATACGCCTGTTACCAAGGAGGATCTCGGCCGCTATTACGAATCGGTCGCGGGCTGGATGATCGACCACATCAAGGGTCGGCCCTGCTCGGTCATCCGCGCGCCGGACGGGATCGGAGGCGAGCAGTTTTTCCAGCGGCATGCCATGCAGGGCACGTCGAACCTTCTGGAACTGGTCAAGGTGCATGGCGACAAGAAGGCCTATCTGCAGGTCGATCGCATCGAGGGACTGGCAGCGCTGGCGCAGGTCGGATCGCTGGAGCTGCACCCGTGGAACTGCCAGCCGAACAAGCCCGAGGTTCCGGGCCGGCTTGTTTTCGACCTCGACCCGGCTCCCGATGTCGCCTTCCCGAGGGTGGTCGAGGCGGCGCGAGAAATCCGCGATCGGCTCGACGAACTGGGGCTGATGAGCTTTTGCAAGACGACCGGCGGCAAGGGCCTGCACGTGGTCGTGCCGCTGAAGACGGGCGGCCGCAAGGAACTAACCTGGGATGAAGCCAAGGATTTCGCGCACCGGGTTTCCAACCTGATGGCGCAGGACGATCCCGATCTCTATCTCACCAAGATGTCGAAGAAGCTGCGTGAAGGCCGCATCTTCATCGACTATCTGCGAAACGACCGCATGGCGACGGCCGTCGCGCCGCTTTCGCCGCGTGCGCGCGAGGGTGCGACGGTGTCCATGCCGCTCACCTGGACCCAGGTCAAAGCCGACCTCGACCCGCAGCGCTTCACCATTCATACGGTGCCGGCGCTGATTGCGAAAAGCGAAGCGTGGAAAGACTATTGCGACGCCGAGCGGCCGCTTGCAGAGGCGATCAAGCGATTGAAGAAGGTTGAGGCTCGAGGCTGAGGGGTGAGGACAGTAGGCCGGCGTTCGGCCTACTCACGCAGCTGGCAATGCTGTTATCGAACAACTCTACAGTCAATTGGAAAAGTGAGCCTAGTCCCAAACTACCCTCATCCTCGCCCTTGTGGCGTGGATCCAGTCAGCTCAAGTCCTTGAGCTGACAAGAGTCTTCGACCCGACAGACGTCGTGTCGCTGGATCCCCGCCACAAGGGCGAGGATGAGGGAAGTGGGGCGTCGCTCTCGTCAAGCAACGCGCGGCTGGGGAACTTTCAAGGCCTGCGCGACCGAGGTGTCGCCTGCATCCTGAGCCGTAGCTTCTTCAGTGGTTGTCAGCAGCCTGAGGCCACCGTTCCCCAGAAGCCGCCAGCCTACTTGCTTTTCCGCTTGTCGGCCGCCAGCGAGCGTTTCAGCGCATCCATGATGTCGATGACATTGCTCGGCTTCTCGGCCTCGTCCTTTTCGGCCTTTTTCGGTGTCGGGCGGCGTTGTTTCTTTTTCGACTTGATGATGTCGAGCAGATTGTCCTGCACCGGATCGGTCACGAATTTCGCGTCCCAGGGGCGGGTCTGCTGTTCGATCAGCTTGCGGATCAGCGGCAGTGTCTCTTTCTCGGGCTCCGCCTTGTCCAGTCCGTCGAAATAGTCCTTGGCTTCGCGCACCTCGTCGCCGAAGCGCAGCGTCCAGAGCACGATGCCCTTGCCGCGGGGCTCGATCATCACGGCCCGCTCGCGCCGGCCGAGCACCAGTCGCGAGATGCCGACCATCTCCTGGCTGTCCATCGCGGCGCGGATCACCGAGAATGCCTCTTCGCTGACCTTTTCGTTGGGCGTCAGATAGTAGGGCGTATCGAGCCAGATCCAGTCGATTTCGGAACGCGGCGTGAAGGTCGAGATATCGATCGTCTTGGTGCTTTCGAGCGCGACATTGTCGAGCTCCTCGTCTTCCAGCATCACGTAGTCGTCTTCGCCGCGCTGATAGCCTTTGACTTCATCGTCGTCACGCACGGGCTTGCCGGTCACCGAATCCACGTAGTGGCTCTGCACCCGGTTGCCGGTTTCGCGGTTGAGCGTGTGAAAGCGCACCTTCTCGCTTTCCGAGGTCGCCGGTGTCATCTCGACGGAGCAGGTGACGAGCGAAAGCTTCAGATAGCCTTTCCAGTAGGGACGTATCGCCATGGCTGTCGTTTCCCTTAACCGGCCTTGCGGCGCGTGCTTGTCGAGGATGATGGTGCGGATTTGGCAGTCTTGCGCGGCGTCTTGTTGGTGTTGGCGGATTTCGGCTTGGCGCTCGCCTTGGTCTTTGCCTTCGGCTTGTCCGTTGATCCGGACTTGCCGCCCATGCCGGCGCTTTCACGCAGGGCCTGCAGAAGATCGGATGGTTTGGAGGCTGTCGGGGCCTTCCGCTTCGGGATCTTCTTGCCCTCGAGCTTCGCCTTCACCAGTTCGGCCAGCGCTTCTTCATACCGGTCGTCGGACTTGGTCGGGTCGTAGCTACCCTTCTTGGTGCCGATGATATGGGAGGCGAGTTCGAGCATCTCCTTGTCGATCTTGACCTCTGTCACGTCTTCGAAGGCCTTGTCCGTCGAGCGGACCTCGTAATCGAAATTGAGCGTGGTGCCGATCAGCCCGTCGCCGTGGGGACGGATCAGCACTGTCCGCAACCGCCGGAAAAGCACGGTGCTGGCGATCGCTGCGACGCCCGCCTCCTTCATGCCGTCGCGCAGAAGCGCAAAGGCTTCCTCGCCGAGCTTTTGGGGCGCGAGATAATAGGGCTTGTCGAAATAGATGTCGTCGATTTCCGAGCATGGAATGAACGCGTCGATATCGAGTGTCTTGTCGCTCTCGGGGATAGCGGCGGCGATTTCCTCGGGTTCCAGCACCACGTATTTGCCGCTGCCGGTCTCGTAGCCCTTCACCTGGTCGTCGTGCTCGACGGGGTCACCTGTCTCGCTGTCCACAAACTCGCGGCGCACGCGATTTCCGGTCTTGCGATTGAGGATGTTGAAGCTGATCCGGTCCGACGATGAAACCGCTGTGTAGAGCGCGACAGGGCAGCTCACCTCGCCGAACTTGATATGACCTTTCCAGTTGGCACGTTGTGCACTCATATCAACCTGCTCCCTTGCTTGACGGCGGGATCGTCAACGAAGGTGACGTAACGGAGCCAGAGGGCGATAGTTCCTTTTCGCGAGCGGTTGTCATGAAGTTCGATGAGACGCGGCCCTTAACGCTTATCGTTTCCACCGGGCAAAAAATTTTCGTTTGGGCTGGGAACAAAATTCGAAGTCGTGCATTGCGCCTGTTCGAGCCGGGGGTGAAGAGCAGAATGAACGATGACCGCGTGACCGGTGACAGCCGGCCAACCCGATCTCAAACCTATTTCGACGATGTCATCGTCCGCGCCCTTCTGCCTGCGGCGAAAGCAGTCCTTTCCCTAATTCTCCTCTGTCCGCTGATGGTTTCCTGCTCCGGCGTGCAGTCGGTGCTTGATCCCGCGGGACGGGAAGCCGCGGGTGTCGCGACACTGTTCTTCGCGATGCTGATCGGCGGCGCGGTGATCTGGGTCGGCGTCGTGGCGCTTCTGTTTTATGCGGCGCGCAAGAAGAACGCCCATTCCGAACAGGGGGCGGGCAAGCTGATCCTATGGGGCGGCGCCGTGATGCCCTGCATCGTTCTCGGCGCGCTGTTATCCTACGCCATGTGGCTGATGCCCAATGTCCGTCCGTTTTTCTCAGGCGGCGGTGAGGGGCTGCAACAGATCGATGTTACCGGCGAGCAGTACTGGTGGCGGGTCCGTTATCTCGATCCGGACGGCTCTGTCGCCTTCGAGACCGCCAACGAGATCCGCATGCCTGTCGGCGAGCGGGTGGCGTTTCAGCTGACCTCGCCCGATGTCATCCATTCGTTCTGGATCCCGGTGCTCGGCGGCAAGATGGACATGATCCCCGGCCGTCGCAACGTGTTGACGCTGGAGGGCAACAAGCCCGGCTCCTATCGCGGTGTCTGCGCCGAATTCTGCGGCACCTCGCATGCGCTGATGGGCTTTACCGTGGAGGTGATGGAAAAGCCGGCCTATGACGCCTGGCTCGCATCCCGCCGCAGCGCTTCGGGTGGCGGCGATGCCGAGGGACTGGCGCTGTTTCTGAAACACGGCTGTTCCGCCTGCCATGCGATCTCCGGCACCGAGGCGCGCGGCGTCATCGGCCCGGATCTGACGGCATTCGGCGAACGCGGCTCGGTCGGTGCCGGCACGCTCGGCAATACCACCGCCGATATCGCCCGCTTCCTGCGCGATCCCGCCGGCGTCAAGCCCGGTGTGCGGATGCCGCATTACAATATGGTGCCTGAAGCCGAAACCGATCGCATTGCACAGTATCTGAAGGGGCTTCAATGAGCGTTGAACTCGGAAATTTCTCGCCCGAGGAGCGCGCTGCCCAGGAAAAGAGGCTGCGCGACACCTGGGAAACGCCCAAAGGCTGGCGCTACTGGACCTCGGTCAACAACAGCGAGATCGGGCTCTGGTACGGCGTGACTGCGTTCGTCTTCATGCTGTTTGCCGGCGTTCTCGGGCTGCTGATCCGGCTGCAGCTCGTGGTTCCCAACAATGATTTCATGTCGGCCGAGCTGTTCAATCAGGTCTTTACCCTGCATGGCACGGTCATGATGTTCCTGTTCGCGGTGCCGATCTTCGAGGCGATCGCGATCTTTCTTCTGCCCTCCATGCTTGGCGCACGCGAACTACCGTTTCCGCGGCTATCAGCCTTCGGCTACTGGAGCTTCCTGCTCGGCGGAATCTTCGTCTGCGGCTCGATCTTCTTCAACGCGGCACCCAATGCCGGCTGGTTCATGTATCCGCCGCTTGCCACCGACAAGGAATATGCGGGCATCGGCGCCGACATCTGGCTGCTCGGCCTCTCCTTCATCGAGGTCGCATCGATTGCCGCAGCCGTCGAGATCATCGTCGGCATCATGAAATGCCGCGCACCCGGCATGCGCATCAACATGATGCCGATGTTTGCCTGGTATCTGCTGATCGTCGCGGGGATGATCCTGTTTGCCTTCCCGCCGCTGATTGCCGGCGACATCCTGTTCGAGATGGAACGGATGTTCAACTGGCCGTTCTTCGATCCTTCCCGCGGCGGCGATCCCTTGCTCTGGCAGCATCTGTTCTGGATCTTCGGCCATCCGGAAGTCTACATCGTCTTCCTGCCGGCCATCGCGCTAATGGCGATGATCGTGCCGACGTTCTCACAGCGTCCGATCGTCGGCTATTCGTGGATCGTGCTGGCCGCCGTCGGCACCGGTTTCCTGAGTTTCGGGCTGTGGGTCCACCACATGTTCGCGACCGGCCTGCCGCAGATTTCGCTCGCCTTCTTCTCGGCGGCATCGGAAGCGGTGGCAATCCCGACCGGGGTGCAGATCTTCGTGTTCATCGCGACCATGCTTGCGGGCCGGGTGATCTTTTCGGTGCCGATGCTGTTTGGCGCAGGCGGTCTGATCATCTTCGTGATCGGCGGGCTGACCGGCGTCATGGTGGCGCTCGTTCCGTTCGACTGGCAGGCGCATGACACCTATTTCATCGTGGCGCACCTGCATTACGTTCTAATCGGCGGCATGTTCTTTCCGATCGTCGCCGGCATCTACTACTACTTCCCGTTCGTCACCGGCAAAAAGCTGTCGGATACCTGGGGCAAGGTGTCGTTCTGGCTGATGTTCACAGGCTTCAATACGGCGTTCTTCCCGATGCATTTTTCCGGATTGCGTGGCATGCCGCGGCGCGTCTTTACCTACCCGGAAGAATTCGGCTGGGATATTTTCAACCTCGTCTCGACCATCGGCGCCTTCATCTTTGCATCCGGTGTCGCCACCTTCGTGATCGACATTTTCCGCCCGAAGGAAAAGCCGGCAGAGCGCAATCTCAATCCGTGGAATTCGGGCACGCTGGAATGGACCAACGATCCGGATGAAAGCTGGGGCATGCGCTCCGTGCCTATTATCACCAGCCGCTACCCGCTCTGGGACCAGCCCAACCTGCAGGCCGATATCGAGGCTGGCCGGTTCTATCTGCCGGATGCGAAATCCGGCCGGCGCGAGACGCTGGTCACCTCGGTGCTCGATGCCACGCCGATCCAGTGTCTGCGCGTCGGCGGCGTGTCCTATGTCACCATCATCGCCGCGCTGGCGCTGGGCGGCGTGTTTATCGCGCTCACCTTCCATTGGTGGATCCCCACCATCATTTGCGCCATCATCACCTTTATCGCCATCATCTACTGGCTGTGGACGGGTACGGCGCAGATCCCGGATACGGCTGAAACCGATGTCGGTCTGGGCCTCAGCCTGCCGGTCTATGTCTCAGGCCCCGCATCTGTCGGATGGTGGGCAATGTTCATCACCATGGTTGGCGACGGTACGGCCTTTGCCAGCCTGATTTTCGGCTATTTCTTCTACTGGACGGTGCATGACGATTATACCGGTGTCAGTGCCGGCCCCGGCGTGTTCTGGCCGATGGTGGCACTGGTCCTCTATCTTGCCGCCTGGGGCCTGACGATGCTGGCCCGGCAGCTGAACGAGAAGGGCCCGGTCGGTTGCCGCGCGGCACTGGTGGCCGCCGCAGTCGTGACCATCGCCGCTTCGCTTGCCGGTCTTGCTGGCCCTTATTTCACCGGCATGGATCCGACTTCCAACGTCTATCCGGCCACCGTCTGGGTCATCGCTCTCTGGACCGTCATCCACGGCGTGGTCGGCGTCGTGATGCAGCTCTACTGCCTTGCCCGCAGCCTCACCGGCAACATGACCGGCGAGTACGACCAGGATATCCGCAACGTCACGCTCTACTGGCATTTCATGGCGTTTACCGCCGTCGTCACATTCGGTGTGCTCGGTCTCTTTCCGCTGGTGGCATCATGAAGAGCGTCATTCCCCGCGAGGTCGAAACTCTCTGGACCCTGTTTACGGCGCCAGTGGTCTGGGCGCTGCATTTCATCATCTGCTATGCGACGGTCGCGGTTTTCTGCGCCAAGCGTCTGCCGGCGTCGTTCAGCTTCGATACGGTCCGGATCGTGCTTGTCGTCGTGACACTCGCCGCGCTCGCGATGATCGTGCTTTCGGCCTATCTCGCCTGGCGCCAGTGGGGGTTCGGTGCCAGGGACGCGCCGCATGACGAACCGACGCGCTCGTCGCGCACGCTGTTCCAAGGGTTTGCAACGCTGCTTCTGTCGGGCCTGAGCTTCGTGTCGGTCGTCTATGCGGCCATTCCGCTGATCTTCATTGCGGAGTGCCAGCCATGAAACGCCTTGCGCTGATCGCGGGGGCGCTGGTCCTCGGTGTCCTCTGGCTCGGCATCCTGCCGTTTTCCGATCGCGGCTCGTTCTCGGTGCACATGGTCGCCCATATGGGTGTCGTTGCCATCGCATCGCCGCTGATTGCGTTTGGCATGTCCGGAACGCGCTTCGATTTCACGGCCGGTCATCTCTGGCTCACACCGATGCTCGCCTCGGTGCTGGAACTGTTTGCCGTCTGGGGCTGGCATATTCCGGCCATGCGCGAGCTATCGGAAGGGTCGGTCCCGTTCGCAGCGCTTGAGCAACTGGTGTTTCTCACGGCCGGGCTAACATTGTGGCTCTCCTGTCTTGGCGGTGCCGCATCCGGACGCGAGGCGCGGCGTCTTGCCGGCACGTTCGGCCTCTTGTTTACCTCGATGCATATGACGCTCCTCGGCGCGCTTCTGTCGCTGTCGCCGCGGCCGCTTTATGGGGATGGGGAGGTCAGCTGTTTCGGCATTCCGCTCACCGCGCTCAACGATCAACAGACAGGCGGCGTGGTGATGCTGCTGGTTGGTGCTATCGTCTATCTTGCAGGCGGCGTGGCGCTGCTCGCCGGCATGCTGAGGCATGATCCGGCTCCTGAGCTTGAGGGGAACGCATGATGACGATCCGCTGGAAGCATCTGATCATTCTTGCCATCCTTGCGCCGATCCTCGGCTTCGGCGTCGCCTGGTCGGGCCTGATCAGCGTGCGCGCCTCGTCGGGACACTGGGCAGCGACCGACTGGTTCCTGCATTGGGTTATGCGCAATTCGGTCAGCACTGCCTCAATGTCCGTCGATCCGCCACCGCTCGACAATCCGGCCCTGGTGCCTGCGGGCGCCGGTCATTTCGAAAGCGGATGCGCTACCTGTCACGGGTCGCCGGCGCAGGGCCGTTCCGATGCCGTGCTGTCGATGCTGCCACCGCCACCGGATCTCAAGGAAGTCGTGCCGACCTGGACCGACGCACAGCTGTTCGAGATCGTCAAGCATGGTGTTCGCTTTACCGGCATGCCGGCCTGGCCGGTGCAGACACGCGACGACGAAGTCTGGGCGATGGTGGCGTTCTTGCGCAAACTGCCCGAGATGGACGGCAAGGCCTATATCGCCGCGTCCGGGCTGCACGGCATGGGAACCGCCGGCGAAGTATCGCCGCTGCCGATCACCTGCGAAAGCTGTCATGCGGAGGCAAAACTCAACGACGGCAGCATAATTCCGCGCCTCGCAGGACAGTCGGAGACCTATCTGCTGGAAAGCCTGAAGGCCTACCACGACAACAGGCGGCCGAGCGGTATCATGGGTGTCGCGGTCGGGACGCTCCCGGAGGAAAGCCTGCCGGAATTGGCGCGCTACTATGCCAGCCAGCAAAGCCCGAAACGCGACATGCCGCCGAAGGATCAGGCACTTGTGGAAAGAGGGCGGCAGCTTGCCGAGAAGGGACGGTCTGCGGACAAGATCCCCGTCTGTCTCAGCTGTCATGACAAGGGGGGTGCGAACCCTGCCTATCCGAAACTTTCGGGGCAGAATGCCGCCTATCTGAAGCAGCAGCTCGATCTGTTTCGAGGCGCCGTTCGTGGCGGCACGTCATCGAGCCATCTGATGGTGAATGCCGCAAAATATCTTCAGGACGACGATATCGATGCTCTCTCGGCGTTCTTCAGCCAGCGCTGACGCCAGAAAGAGATCGGCCGGGCGCAACGTGTGTTGCGTCCGGCCGGTTTTGTTTTAGGCGCGCAGGTCGAAACGATCTGCGTTCATCACCTTCACCCATGCGGCCACGAAATCCTTGACGAACTTCGTCTTGGCATCGGCCTGGGCATAGATTTCGGCAATCGCGCGCAGCTGCGAATGCGAGCCGAAGATCAGGTCGGCGCGGGTGGCAGTCCACTTCTGCGCGCTGGTGCTGCGGTCGCGACCTTCATAGACGCCACGCTCGCCGGCAACAGGTGCCCAGACGGTGCCCATGTCGAGGAGGTTGACGAAGAAGTCGTTCGTCAGCGTCTCCTTGGCAGTCGTGAACACGCCATGCTCAGGGGTGCCAACGTTCAGAACACGAAGGCCGCCGACCAGAACGGTCATTTCCGGTGCCGTCAGGGTCAGAAGCTGGGCGCGGTCGACCAGTGCTTCTTCCGCCTGCATGAACTGCGTGCGCTTTTCATTCACGTAGTTGCGGAAACCGTCGATGCGGGGCTCGAGTGCTGCAAACGACAGGGCGTCGGTCTGCGCCTCGGAGGCATCCATCCGGCCGGGCGAGAAGGGCACGACGACATCGTGACCAGCAGCCTTCGCCGCCTTTTCAACGCCGGCAGCGCCCGCCAGCACGATCAGGTCGGCAAGCGAGACCTTCTTTGCACCGGCATGGGCCGTGTTGAAGGCGGTCTGGATGTCTTCCAGCTGACGGAGAACCTTGGCAAGCTGTTCCGGCTGGTTGACTTCCCAGTCCTTCTGCGGGCTCAGACGGATGCGGGCACCGTTGGCACCGCCGCGCTTGTCGGAACCGCGGAAGCTGGACGCCGATGCCCAGGCGGTGGACACCAGTTCCTGAACCGAAAGACCGGTTGCCAGAACCTTTTCCTTGAGGTTGGCGATGTCAGCATCGTCGATCAGCGGATGATCGACCGGCGGAATGACGTCCTGCCAGATCAGGTCTTCGGCGGGCACTTCCGGGCCGAGGTAGCGAACCTTGGGGCCCATGTCGCGGTGGGTCAGCTTGAACCAGGCGCGTGCAAACGCATCGGCAAATTCGGCCGGGTTTTCGAGGAAGCGGCGCGAGATCGGCTCGTAGATCGGGTCGAAACGCAGCGCCAGGTCGGAGGTCAGCATGGTCGGGACATGCTTGCGGCCGGGGATATGCGCGTCCGGTACCGAAGCTTCGGCGTTCTTCGCCTGCCACTGGTGGGCACCGCCCGGGCTCTTCGTCAGTTCCCATTCAAAGCCAAACAGGTTTTCGAAGAAGTAGTTGCTCCACTGGGTCGGCGTCTGGGACCAGGTGACTTCGAGACCGCTGCCGATCGTGTCGGCGCCCATGCCGGTGCCGTGCTTGCTCGCCCAGCCGAGGCCCTGCGATTCCAGCTCGCCGCCTTCCGGATCGGTTCCGACCAGCGACGGATCACCGGCGCCATGGGTCTTGCCGAACGTGTGGCCGCCAGCGATCAGCGCCACGGTTTCCTCGTCGTTCATCGCCATGCGGGCAAAGGTGCTTCTGATGTCGCGGGCAGACGCCAGCGGGTCCGGGTTGCCGTTCGGGCCTTCCGGGTTGACGTAGATGAGGCCCATCTGCACGGCGCCGAGTGGTTCGGCCAGCTCGCGCTCGCCGCTGTAGCGCTCGTCGCCCAGCCAGCTGCCTTCGGGACCCCAATAGAGTTCTTCCGGCTCCCACACGTCGGCGCGGCCGCCGGCAAAACCGAAGGTCTTGAAGCCCATCGATTCCAGCGCAACGTTGCCGGTCAGGATCATCAGGTCGGCCCAGGAGATCTTGTTGCCGTATTTCTGCTTGATCGGCCACAGAAGGCGGCGGGCCTTGTCGAGATTGACGTTGTCAGGCCAGCTGTTGAGCGGTGCGAAACGCTGCTGGCCCATGCCGGCGCCGCCGCGGCCGTCGGTGATGCGATAGGTGCCGGCGCTGTGCCAGGCCATGCGGATGAACAGACCACCGTAATGACCGAAATCGGCCGGCCACCAGTCCTTGCTATCGGTCATCAGCGCGTGAAGGTCCTGCTTCACGGCGTCGAGATCGAGCGTCTTGAATTCTTCGGCATAATCGAACGACTTGCCCAGCGGGTTGGCCAGTGCCGTGTGGGTATGCAGAATCTGAACGTTCAGCTGGCTTGGCCACCAGTCGCGGTTCGAGCGACCGCGGGGCGTATGGCCCTGGGGGTTCTGGCCATGTGCAACGGGACACTTGCCCGCAGTGTCAGTTTTCGTGTCCATGACATTCTCCTTAGATTGTCTGTCGTGCATTGCATGAAAAGGGGAGGATTGTGTGTCGCAACCCGGTGTCTCAAGTCCTACAGGAACATTTCGATAAATTTAAGTTGGATTTCCTGATGGTTGCGATAATTTCACCTTATGACCAATTTTACTCTCAAACAGCTCCGCTATTTCGAGGCTTTGGCGCGCGACGCGAGTTTCCGCAAGGCGGCTGAAGCCTGCGCCATCTCTCAGCCTGCGCTGTCGATGCAGATCAAGGAACTCGAGGATCAAGTCGGTCGCGCCCTGTTCGACCGGGGCACGCGCGACGTCCGGCTGACCGCGTTCGGAGAGCTTTTTGCGCTCCGGGCCCGCGACATCGTGCGGGCCGCCGACGAACTCGCGGATCTGTCGCGCGCGTCGCGGGACCGGTTTCTGTCGCGGCTTCGCATCGGCGTCATCCCGACCGTTGCACCCTATCTGCTTCCATCTGTTATCAACGAGCTCAACCGGGCATTCGACGGGATCCGGGTCGAGATCCGCGAAACGCAGACGACCAGACTGGTGCAGGAAGTGATGCAGGGCGGGCTCGATGTGGCGATCGTCGCGCTGCCGGTCTCCGAGCCTTCACTGACGGAGCTCAAACTGTTCGACGAGGAATTCGTGCTGGTGCGCAGCCGTGAGGATGGCGACAAACCGGTGCCGGAGCCGGATGCGCTCAAGGAAATGCGGCTTCTCCTTCTTGAGGAGGGACATTGTTTCCGCGATCAGGCGCTGTCCTTCTGCGGCATCGGGTCGAACCGCCCGCGCGAGATCCTGTCTCGGGAAATCATGGAGGGAAGCTCGCTGTCGACGCTGGTGCAGATGGTCGGTGCCGGCATCGGCGTCACGCTCATTCCGGAAATGGCGGTGCCGGTCGAGACCCGCTCCGCGCGGGTCTCCATTTCGCGGTTCGATTCACCGCCACCGGCCCGCAGCATCGGCATGATCTGGCGCAATTCGACGCCGCTTGCCAAGCAGTTGCTGCAGGTGGCCGACGTGGTTCTCGGTGCCGCCGCCATCATGCGGCAGCAGACGGCCTATACGAGGCCGTCGTCCGATGCGCTTGAGATCGACGACGTAGGCGCTGCGTCGTCGTCGATTTCGTAGGCATGGATATAGTCGATGACCATCTTGGCTCCGCCGGACAGATCGCCCGGCTTTCCGGCCGCGCCGCCGACGGCCAGATTGACCAGAAGGTACATCGGGTCATGCATGTCTGACGGTGTCTCGGCGCTGGCAATCGCCACGTCGTCGAAATACCAGACGATTTCCTCTTCGGTCCACAGCATGCCGTAGGTGTGGAAGCCTTCGGTGCTGGGAACGCTGATCGCAGACGTCTGCGTGGTCTGCTTGCCGGTCTCATTGGAATGCGCGGAAACATGAACCGTGTTCGGGTCCTGGCCGCGCATTTCCACCACGTCTATTTCCGGTGGCCACGATCCGTCTTCCGGCAGCAGCCAGAAGGCTGGCCATGTCGCCTGGTCGGTCGGCATGTCGGCGCGCATTTCGAAATAGCCGTAGGTCTGCGAGAATGTCGAATAGGTGTTCAACATTCCAGACACGTAGTCGTAGCCGTTGACCGCGTCCGAGATCGCATCCGGCGTATTCTTGGCGGTGATCGTCAGCGCGCCGTTTGAGACCGAGAACGGGCTGTAGCCGGCGGTCGGCGCATAAAGCGGGTTCACGTACCATTGGCTTTCGCCATTCGTCGGCAGAGAACTGCCCTGGTCCGGCGCCCAGTGGAAGTTTGCGTCCCACGTGCCGCTCGTGCCGTTGTTCAGGGAAAGCGCGTTGAACTCGTCGCCGAATGTCTTCGTCAGGACCGAGCGGTCGAGGCTGAGCGCAAACTGGTCGGCAGACAGGTCATCGGCTGTCGTGCCCGCAAACACGAGGCTGTCGCCGTCCCCGAGGTCAAGCCGCAGATTGGCGCCTTCCTGGGTCAGGCTGTTGCCCACCTGTTCGAAGGAAGTGAAGCTGTAGCCATCGAGGCGGATCTTGTCGTCGGCACTGAAATCGGTGATCAGGTCGCTGCCATTGCCCTTGGCGACGATGAATGTGTCGGCCCCGCCGCCACCGGTCAGCACGTCGTTTCCTGCGCCGCCATCGAAGGTCTGGCGCGAGGACGAGCCCGAGATGATGTTGTCGAGATCGTTGCCGAAGGCGAAGCGGTTGTCACCTGTGACGCGCAGGTTTTCGATATTGTCCGGCAGCGTGTAGCTCATCCAGGTATCGACCGTGTCGATGCCCTGGCCTGCCGCTTCAGCGGCCCGGTTGATGCTGGAATAGAGGTAATAGATGTCGTCGCCGGTGCCGCCGCGCATGGTCACGTTGACGGCGCTGTCGCCGTACATGGAATCATTGGCCGCTGTGCCTGATAGTGCGGTGCCGGCACCTGTTGCTGAAATCCAGGCTTTGGATGTGCCGCTGTAATACAAGGTTTCGCCAAGGGCGTTCAAAACGGTTTTGGTCATCAAAGTGTCTCCTGTTTGAAAAACGTTGACCTTTGGTCTTCTCCTCCGTTTCGTTAGAGCTCCCTGTTTCAGGCTACCGCGTCGATGCTGCACCGCACAGCGCGAACCGCTGGCGGGCTGAACAAGCTGCTCCCATTTCTGGACACGACTGTTCGTGCCGTCCTTTTTTGCGACAGAAGTGTGCGGGTATGGGGCAGGCATGCCAGATCTGGCTGTGGACAGTCGCGGTTACGGGCGGTCCAGTTCAGGTCCCAGCTGCGCGGTCAGCCATGTCTTGAATGTCAGCATGGACGGGCTGGAATGGATATGGGGCGTGCTGAACCAGTAGCCGAAATCGCTCCGGTAACCGAGGCCGGCCGGATTGATGAGCCTGCCGGTAGCAATCTCGTCGAGGATCAGGCCGCGCGGGATCAGTGCCAAGCCCTGGCCGGCAAGTGCGGCGCGGATCACCATCGTGTAATAGCCGAAGCGGGTAATGTGGCGAACAGTGGCCCCGTCGCGGTTGTGATGAGCTACAAAATGTTGCCAGTGAAACGGCGTCTGGGGATGTTCGAGCATCACGTGTTCGGCAAGGTCGTCGATGTCACAAGGCGTTCCGGCCTTGGCGAAATAGTTCGGTGCGCTCACCAGAAGCACGTCTTGACCGAAGAGATAGGTGCTGTTGTCCCGGTGTTGTGGCGTCGCCGCAAACTCGAAAATGCCGTCCGGGACTTCAGACTGCGATGGCGAGATGAAGGTCGTGAACTGCACCTCGATGTCAGGATGCTGTTCCGCAAACAGATGGAATTTCGGCAGCAGCCAGCGATCGCCGAAAATCGGCAGGACCTGCAGGCGCAGCACGCCCGGGCCGGGCTTCAGCCGTGCGACCAGCAGGGCCGCATCCTCCATGGCTTTCAATGCCACGCGCGCGTGATCGATATAGATGCGGCCGGCCTCGGTCGCCACCATGCCGCGTGGCGTGCGCAGGAAGGCGGGGCTGCCGATCAATTCCTCCAGCGCCAGCAGCTGCTTGCTGACAGCACTCTGGGACAGCGCCGTCGTTTCCGCCGCAGCACTCGTCGATCCGCGTTCGGCCACCGCCAGCAGAACCTGAAGCGATGCGGTGGACGGCAGGCGCCTGCGACGTTGCTCCATCAGGGTCTCGCTGTTTTGTCGGGATGCGTTCGATCCATTATCGCCAGCGCGCCGTTTTGCGCTAGTCGTTTTTGTCATAGGGCCAAGGAAATAAGTTCGCTTGCCCATTCGTGGTGCACATGGGATCCCTGCCCATTATCTGAACAGAAGGGTTTGCTCATGTCGGCATCCGCGCAGCTCTGGGGTGGACGTTTCAAGTCCGGCCCTTCCGAAGCTCTGGCCAATCTTTCACGGGCACCTGCCTCCTATTTCCGTCTCTATCGCGAAGACATCGCCGGCTCCCGGGCGCATGCGTCCGAGCTGAAGCGCGCCGGCGTGCTGGATGCCGCGGAATTTTCAGCTATCCGCTCGGCGCTCGACACGATCGAAGCCGATGTCTCGGCAGGCCGTGAAACGCCTGTAGCAGGCGACGAGGATGTGCATACGTTTCTGGAACGGTTGCTGATGGCCCGTCTCGGCGCTCTCGGCGGCAAGCTGCGCGCCGGCCGGTCACGCAACGACCAGACCGCCAACAATACCCGTCTCTATCTCCGTCGCATGGCACGCGAGCTCTCCGCCGGCCTGATCGAGGTCGAGGACGCGATCCGCGAGCAGGCGGCACAGCATGCGGAAACCGTCATGCCCGGTTTCACCCATCTGCAGCCGGCGCAGCCCGTCGTGCTCGGTCATCACCTGATGGCGCATGCGCAGTCGCTGCTGCGCGATCTGGAGCGCTTTGGCGATTTCGACCGCCGCTTCGACCGGTCGCCGCTCGGTGCGGCAGCGCTTGCCGGTTCCGGCATCGTCAACCGCCCAGATCTTTCGGCACTTGAGCTCGGGTACTCGGCAGCTGCGGAAAACTCGATCGACTCGGTTGCGTCGCGCGATATCGTTGCCGAATTCCTGTTCATCGCTTCGCTGATCGGCGTCAACCTGTCGCGTCTGGCCGAGGAAATCTGCATCTGGAGCTCCAAGCAGTTCTCTTGGGTGCGCCTGCATGACAGCTATTCCACCGGCTCCTCGATCATGCCGCAGAAGAAGAACCCTGATATCGCCGAGCTGACGCGCGGCATGTCCGGCACGCTGATCGGCAATGTCACGGGCTTCCTTGCCACGATGAAGGCGATGCCGCTCGCCTATAACCGCGATCTCGCCGAGGACAAGAAGGTCCTGTTCGAGACGATCGATACGCTGCAGCTCATCCTGCCCGCCTTTGCCGGCATGGTCGCGACACTGGAGTTCGACGTCGAGAAACTGAAGGCAGAAGCGCCGCGCGGCTTTACGCTCGCAACGGAAGTGGCCGACTGGCTGGTCGGCCAGAACGTCACCTTTGCCGAAGCCCACGAAATCACCGGCGCTGTCGTGCGCTACTGCGAAGAGCGCGGCCATGATCTTGAAGGGCTCACCGTCGAAGATCTGCCGAAGATCGATCCGCGTCTCGGCCCCGGCCTGCTTGAGGCGATCACGCTCGAACATGCGATTGCCAGCCGCACCGGTTACGGCTGCACGGCACCCGCTGCGGTGCGCGACCAGATCGGCCGGTTCGAGGTAGCGATCGACGCCCGCCGTCAGTTCGCACTGGAAGAGATCGGCGCAAAGACGGCTGTTGCCGCAAACTCTGCGGAGGCTGGCACACGATGAGCGCATCCACGACCGTTGCTGCAGACGACAGCACGAAGTACGAAGTTGCCCATCTGAAGCTGGTGCCGAAGCGGCATATCGGCCGCAATGTGGCCGCCGGCATCGTCATCCTGCTGATGGCAGCGCTTATCCGCGCCTTCAGCGTCGGCCAGATCGAATGGTCCTATGTGCGCGACTTCCTGTTTGCGCCCGTCATCCTGCAGGGCCTCGTCAACACGCTGGTCATGACGGTTGCTGCCATGGCGATCGGCATCGTGCTCGGCGTCGTGATCGCCATCATGCGCATCTCCGGCAACCCGGTTCTGTCGTGGATCGCGATCGGCTATCTGTGGATCTTCCGCGGCGCGCCGGCACTGCTGCAGCTGATGCTGTGGTTCAATCTGGCGCTGATCTTCCCGACGCTCGGCATTCCCGGCCTGTTCGAATTCCGCACCGTCGATATCATGACGCCGTTTGTGGCGGCCATGCTCGGTCTCGGTATCCAGCAGGGCGCCTACACGTCGGAAGTGGTGCGAAGCGGTCTTCTGTCGGTCGATAGCGGCCAGTACGAAGCGGCCCGCACGATCGGCATGACGCAGATGAAGATGCTGCGCCGCATCGTTCTGCCGCAGGCCATGCGCGTCATGGTGCCGCCTGTCGGCAATGAGGTGATCGGCATGGTCAAGCTCACCTCGCTTGCCAGCGTCATCCAGTTTTCCGAAATCCTGCACAATGCGCAGGTCATCTACTACGCCAACACCCGCGTTCTCGAACTCCTGCTGGTGGCAAGCTTCTGGTACCTCGTCGTGGTGTCCGTTCTGTCCGTCATCCAGCAGCGCATCGAGCGCTATTACGGGCGCGGATCGAAGTCTATCAGAGCATCGATGTGAGGTTGGACATGACGAAAGATATTCTGGTCAAGGCAATCGACGTCACCAAGAGCTTCGATGCGTTCAAGGCGCTCGACAAGGTCAGCCTCGAAGTCCGGCGCGGCGAAGTCGCCTGCATCGTCGGACCCTCCGGCTCCGGCAAGAGCACGTTCCTGCGCTGCATCAACCTCCTGGAGCGGATGGACGAAGGTGCGATCTGGGTCAATGACGAGCTGATGGGCTATCGCCGCGAAGGCGACAACCTGCATGAACTCGCCGACAAGGAGATCTCCCGCCAGCGTCGCCGCATCGGCATGGTGTTCCAGCGCTTCAACCTGTTTCCGCATCAGACGGCTGTCGAAAACGTCATGGAAGGACCGGTCCAGGTTCTCGGCCAGCCGGCCGCCAAGGCGCGCGAAGATGCGCTTGCGCTTCTTGCCCGCGTCGGCCTCTCCGACAAGGCGAACCATTATCCTTCAGAACTCTCCGGCGGCCAGCAGCAGCGCGTCGCGATCGCCCGCGCCATGGGCATGCAGCCCGACCTCATCCTGTTCGATGAGCCGACGTCGGCGCTCGATCCGGAACTCGTATCGGAAGTGCTCGACGTGATGAAGGATCTGGCCGCGTCCGGCATGACCATGATCGTCGTCACCCACGAAATGGGGTTTGCACGCAACGTTGCCAACACCGTCACGTTCATGGAAGCGGGCAAGGTCGTCGAAACCGGCCCTGCTTCGGAAGTGTTGTCGGCGCCGAAAAGCGCGCGCACCGCGGAATTCATCCGGGCAGTCCATAACTGACCGCCTTCACGTTCAACCAGTCGACCAAAAACAAGAGAACAGGGGATATCATGACCAAGACATTCGCAATCGTCGCCCTCGCAGCCGTTGCTGCGGCCAGCTCGGTTTCAGCTCAGGCCCTGCCGGCGCGTATCAAGACCGCCGGCAAGATCGTCGTTGCCAACACGCCGAACTATCCGCCGATGGAATACAAGGACCCGGCCACCAACACGCTGATGGGCCTCGATATCGATCTCGGCCTGGCGCTTGCCAAGCAGCTCGGCGTGACTGTCGAATGGTCGGATATCGGCTTTGAACAGATGGTGCCGTCGGTTGCCACCGGCCGCGTCGACATCATCCATTCGGGCATGAGCGATCTGCCGAAGCGCCGCGACGCTCTCGATTTCGTCGACTACATGAAGTCCGGCGCCCAGTTCTATACGACGGCGGCCCGCAAGGATGAACTGAAGTCCGAAACCGATCTCTGCGGCAAGAATGTCGGCATGAGCCGCCGTACGTCGTTCCCGGACGAAACGGCGAAGTGGAGCGCGGCCAACTGCGAAGCCAAGGGCCTGCCGGCCGTCAAGGTCGTCGGCACCGAAGGTTCGGCCGATGCCCGCACCCAGCTGAAGCAGGGCCGCGTCGATGCAGCCGTGCAGGGTTCGGAAACCGTTCCCTACCTGATGACGCTTGAGAAGGGTGCGTATGTTTCGATCGGCGCGCCGTTCACTGCCATCTACCAGGGCATCGGTTTCTCCAAGAAGGACACCGAACTGCGTGACGCCTATATCGGCGCGATGAAGGCCCTGATGGCCAGCGGCGAATACAAGACGATCCTTGCCAAGTGGAACCTGGAATCGGCTGCCCTCGACGGCATCTACGTCAACAGCGAAGCCCAGAAGTAATCTTTCACGTGTCGCAGAACGGGTGCCTCCGGCCTGATCTCCTTCAGGCCGGACGGTCGGCGGACCAGTCCGTTTTGCATCGGAAGCCGGGCTATCTGTTCAGCGGTGGCCCGGCTTTGCATTCTTCCCGACCGGAGGTTTTATAATGCCCTTCGACCTTTCCCCCCGTCCGCTCAATCCGGCGCCTGCCACACCCGACATGGTCTGGCCGAACGGCGCGAAAAGCGCCGTCTTCATCGGCTTCGACGTGGATGCGGAAACCGCCTGGATCGGCAACAATCCGTCCAATGTCGATCGCATGGTCACCACCTCGCATGGCGGCTACGACGCCCGCGTCGGCATTTCGAAGATCGTGTCGTTGATGGATGAACTGGCGCTGCCGGCGACGTTCTTCATTCCCGGTTGGACGGCATTGGCGCATCCGGCCCAGTGCGAAGCGATCCTGAAAGCTGGCCACGAGATCGGCCATCACGGCTATCTCCACAAGCTGGCCGACCGCGACAAGCTCGACGAGGCCTTTGAGGAAATCGATCGCGGCTATGAGGCGTTGCACCAGGTGCTCGGCGTGCGGCCGATCGGCTACCGCGCGCCATCGGGTGAGAATTTCCCGGAACTGCTCGCCTATCTTTCGAAATCCGGCATGCGTTATTCCAGCTCCTTCCGCGACGACATCCTGCCTTATCGGCATGCGGATCATGGCGGCGAGCGCGGCCTGATCGAGATCCCGGTCAACTTCGCCTTCGACGACTGGAATTTCGGCATGACGAGCCGCACCAGTTCACGGCCGATCTTCGGACGCGAGGCGGTGCTGCAGATGTGGATCGACGAATTCGAGGCGACCCATGCCTGGGGCGGCGTCACGACGCTCGTCCTCCATCCGCAGGTTTCGGGACGGCCGATGCGCTGGCATCTGCTGCGCGATTTCCTGATCCACGTGCAAAGCAGAACCGACGTCTGGATTGCCACGGGCGCCGAGATATCAGACCATTTCGACGCGCTGGAAGCGGCCCGCGCAGAGCTTTAAGAAAGACCTGGAGAAACCGACATGACGTTCGACACGAAAAAGCTGGAAGAGCTTCGAGCAAAATACGGCGAAGGCCACGGCGGCAGCATCCATGATCCGGAATTTCGCGCCGTTGCCGACCGGATCTTTTCCGCAAGCGGCACGCGGTCGGCCCCCTATGCGGGCGTTCCGACGCTTCTCGATGCGCCGCTCGTCCACATCGATGCGGACAATCCGGATTTCGGCGATCTTCAGGTAGCGCTGATCGGCGTGCCGATGGATCTCGGCGTCACCAACCGTCCGGGCTCCCGCTTTGGGCCGCGGGCACTGCGCACGATCGAGCGCGTCGGTCCCTATAATCACGTGCTGAAGACCGCGCCGACCTTCGAGATGAAGGTGGCCGATATCGGCGACGTGCCGTTTCGCAGCCGCTACCGGCTGGAGATGAGCCATGACGATATCGAGGCGCATTTCAACAAGGTGATCGATGCGGGCGTGATCCCGTTGTCGGTCGGCGGCGATCATTCGATCACGCATCCGATCCTCAAGGCGGTCGGCCGCGACCGTCCGGTCGGGATGATCCATATCGACGCCCATTGCGATACGGGCGGCGCCTACGATCTCACCAAGTTCCACCATGGCGGCCCGTTCCGCAACGCGGTTCTCGACGGAGTGCTTGATCCGACGCGGGTCATCCAGATCGGCATTCGCGGCGCGGCCGAATATCTGTGGGAGTTCTCCTTCGAAAGCGGCATGACGGTCATTCATGCCGAAGAGATCGGCAAGATGGGCATCGATGCCGTCATCGCCAAGGCGCGCGAAATCGTCGGCGATGGCCCGACCTATCTGTCCTTCGATATCGACAGCCTCGATCCGGCCTATGCGCCCGGCACCGGCACGCCTGAGATCGGCGGGCTGACGAGCCGTCAGGCGCTCGATATCCTGCATGGGCTGAAGGGTCTGAACTTCGTCGGCGGCGACGTCGTCGAAGTGGCGCCGCAATACGATACGACCACCAACACGGCGCATGCGGGCGCGCAGATGCTGTTCGAGATCCTCAGCCTGATCCGCTTCAGCCCTGCACTGAAGGGCTGAGCTCTAAGCCTTCTGACAGTAATGCGCCGTCGGTGCGTTGCTGTCAGGCTTGGCTTCGCCGGGCTTCGGCGACACGATCGGCTTGAACAGGCTCCGGTCGGGCTTGAGGTCGAGAAGCGGCGTACCATCGAGGCAGTCCATGCCGCGCACCAAAAGCACATTGCCCTCGACGCCTTCGAGAACCACGATCGACGTCCCGATCGGGTTCGGCCGGACAGGAGAGCGCAGAGAGAAGGTGCCGTGCACCTTGCCGCTGCTGGCGGGGCTCTGCAGAACCAGATCGCGGCGCGCCTGATGCAGCCAGTAGAGGATTTCCAGCCTCTCGAATGTCTCGACGCCCTTCAGGGCCGCAACCCATGGCTCGAATATCTCGATCCGGCAAATCGGTCCGGTATGGCTGCCCTGACGCGGCGTTTCGCTGCGTGCGGTCCAGGGGGTCGAAATGCGTCCGATGAAGATCAGCCCCGCATCGTTCGCCTCCGGCGGCGTGACCTGAACCTCGTTCTCGCGGATGCCGTTATCCTGCGCCATGTCATTCTCCGATCAACTGGTTCTGCTCCACGTTTCGCGAAGCAACCAGATCTCCCCAGCATGGCCGAAATACTGCTGTTTCGCAAAATGTGAAGCTGCGCGGAACAGTTTCCCTGTTTCCGGATTTCTTATTGCGAATAATTTGCAACTACGATCTTTATGTGCGAATGAATTGCAATTGCAACAACGAGAGCACGATCGACGATGGATATCCGATCCCGAATGAATTCCAGCGGCTGGCTCAAAAGCGGCGGTGATGCCTCGCTGATGGATGTTCATCGCTCGATCCCGGTGCGCGGCCAGGGATCGAAACTTCGGCGGGCCTTCGCGTTCTTCGGTCCGGGTTATCTCGTCGCCGTCGGCTACATGGATCCGGGCAACTGGGCGACGTCGCTCGCCGGCGGTTCGCAGTTCGGTTACCTGCTCCTGTCGGTCGCACTCTTGTCGAACATCATGGCGATCGTGCTGCAATCGCTCTGCGCCCGGCTGGCGGTCGCTTCCGGCCGCGATCTCGCCCAGGCCTGTCGCGATGCCTTCCCGCGTCCCGTCGCCTACATGCTCTGGCTGTTTGCCGAAATCGCCATCATCGCCACCGATATCGCCGAGGTGATCGGCACCGCGATCGGTCTCAACCTGATCTTCGGCATTCCGCTGGAAATCGGTGTTCTCATCACCGCGCTCGATGTCTTCCTCATTCTCTACCTGCAGAAGCTCGGATTCCGGTTCCTGGAAGCCTTCGTCATCGGTTTGCTGGGCGTCATTACCGCTTGTTTCGCCATCCAGATCGCCATGGCGGACCCGAACTGGGGCGAGGTCATTCGTGGCTTTGCGCCGACCACCGAGATCGTCACCAATCCCAACATGCTCTATCTGGCGCTGGGTATTCTCGGCGCCACCGTCATGCCGCATAACCTTTATCTGCATTCCGGCATCGTCCAGACCCGTAATTACGGGGACAGCGTCGAGGAGAAGCGGGAGGCGATCAAGTTCGCGACGATCGACAGCACCGTCGCCTTGATGTTCGCGCTTCTGATCAACGCATCGATCCTCATTCTGGCCGCCGCCGCCTTCCATGCCAACGGCCATACGGCGGTGGCGGAACTCGGCGATGCGCATAATCTTCTCTCACCGGTTCTCGGTTACGCCATCGCGCCGACGCTGTTCGGTATCGCGCTCCTGTGCTGCGGCCTGAATTCCACGGTGACAGCGACCTTGGCCGGGCAGATCGTCATGGAAGGGTTCCTGCATATCCGGCTGGCAGCCTGGGTACGGCGGCTGATCACCCGCGGCATCGCCATCATTCCGGCGGCAGCGGTCACCATCTTCTACGGCGATGGCGGCACGGCGGAGCTTCTGATCCTGACGCAGGTCGTGCTCAGCCTGCAACTGTCCTTCGCAGTCTTCCCGCTGGTGATGTTCACGTCCGACAAGCGCAAAATGGGCGTGTTCGTTGCACCTCTCTGGCTGCGTGCCTTTGCCTGGCTGATCGCCATCGTCATCGGCGCCCTCAACATCAAGCTGCTGGTGGATTTCGTCCTGTAACCGGAAAAGGCATCGAGCCCAGGATGTGTTCGGCCGTGCGAGCGATCGTCTCGGCTGCCGCTCCCTTTTTCCACGCAAGCGACAGATGCATGTCGTAGGCCTCGGGAAGCGCGATCGCCGCCATCCGCTCGTCCGGCTGCGGAATGGCCCAGAGCGGCAGAAGCGCGATATAGCCGTGATCGCTGACGAGATTGGCGATGACGGGAATGGAATCGATTTCGACGAAGGTCAGTGCCGCCCGTTCGTATGCGGTCAGGATGTCCTCTGTCAGCGCCCCGAATTTCTGCCGCAACCCGCTTTTGAGGCTCGGCAGCGCTATCGGATGACGCAGCAGCAGTTGCCGCAGATCGCCGCGTTGGTCAGCGATCACGTCGGCTGCTCCCACCATGGCAAGTCCGCTGCGTGAGATTATCAGGTGCTCGACGCCGGGCGGCATGTCGAGCGTGTCGACCAGCACGAGATCATACGTCCGGTCGGTGATACCAGACAGCAGCTCCTCGGCATTGGTGCTGGAGATATAGAGCGGCCGTCGCGGCATGTGCTTCGGCCAGTCGGCGGCGAGCTTTGCGAGGATCCGGGCAATTAGGCTTTCGCGTCCAAGCGGCGTCACCGAGCCGATGCGGGTCGTCGATGCGGCACGCCGGAAACGATCGCCCGCATGGTCTGAAATCTTAAGCCAGATCGCTTCGAGCTCTTCTCCCAGAGCGATCACCCGTTGCCCGCTCGCATTGGGAACAGCGCCGGCGGCTGCCCGGTCGAGAAGGGGAAGGCCCAGATCACGCTCAAGACTGCGGATCTGCCGCGTCAGCTGTGGCTGGCCGATGCCGATCTCCTGCGCCGCCCGCCGTATGCTGCCGCTGCGCCCGACCACGAGGAAACGCTGCAGCGCCAGAAGCGGTACGGAAAGCCGGGCTCCGTCTTCGGGCGTGCCGTCGCTCTCGCCGACACCGGCAAGTTCGGTAACCAGCATGGCCGCCCGCTGCAGGTCGCGACCGATCCGCACGCCCTCAAGCGTCGGCTGGATGCGGTTGCCGGATGTCGTCGTCAGCGGTGTGGCGATATGAAACTGCAACCGTGCCAGCGCGGCAGAGACGCTCGAGACAGGCCGATCCAGCACCTTCGCCGTTTCACGGATGCCGCCCAAGGCCAGCACATGATGGGCGATCAGCAGCGAGGCAAGGTCCATGGCGGCTTCCGGGTGAGCATATAAGAGGATGACAGCGATGATATCGTGCGTTCACGATATGGGATATCCCTCTGCCCATCAAATTCTCCTAGTCTGCCCTCCCAAGCGGTTCCGATCGAACGCGCGCCTCAAGGGCTCAAGGCTTCAAGGCTTCAAGGAGACAGGCCGATGTCGGATTTCGATCTTGTTCTGAAAGGCACGCTGGTCCTTGCCGACCGCATCGTTCCCCAAGGTTATGTGGCAGTCCGCGACGGTCTGGTTGCGGCTGTTGGTCAGGGCCAGATGCCGTCCGCCCGCGAAAGCCACGATCTCGGCGCATCGCTGATCCTTCCGGGTGCTGTGGATGCGCAGGTGCATTCGCTTTCCCAGAAGAACCAGGAGGATTTCATCTGGTCGACCCGCTCGGCTGCTGCCGGTGGCGTCACCACCATCGTCGACATGCCCTATGACGAGGGCAATCTCGTCTGCTCGGCCGATGCGGTGCGCCGCAAGGCGGCCCATGCGGAGACGCAGGCCAGGGTCGATTTCGCGCTCTATGGCACGGTCGATCCGCAGGAGGGCGCGGTGCGCATCCGCGAACAGGTGGAAGCCGGTGTCGCGGCCTTCAAGTTCTCGACGTTCGGGACAGACCCGAAGCGCTTTCCGCGCATCTTTGCGCCGCTGATGGCCGAGTGCTTTGCTGCGATCGCGCCAACCGGCCTGACGGCCGGCGTCCACAACGAGAACGACGAATATGTCCGCTGGGCGATGGCTGAGGTGAAGGCCTCCGGCATTACCGATTACCGTGCCCACGAAATGTCGCGTCCGCCACTGACCGAGCTTCTGGCGATGACCGAGATCTACGAGATCGGTGCGGCCACCGGCTGTCCGGCCCATGTGGTGCACTGCTCGCTCGGTCGCGGTTACGAGATCGCCGCCGGTTACCGCGCGCAGGGGCATCGCGCCACGGTCGAGTGCCTGATCCATTACCTGACGCTCGACCAGGAAACCGATGCGAGACGGCTCGGCGGCAAGTCGAAATGCAATCCGCCGATCCGGCCGCGGGCGGAGGTGGAAAAGCTCTGGCGACATCTGGCGGCCGGCAATGTCACGCTTCTTTCGACCGACCACGTCAGCTGGTCGCTCGACCGCAAGACCAATCCGGACATGCTCGCCAATGCGTCCGGTCTGCCGGGTCTCGAAGCCATGGTGCCGCTGTTTATCAAGGGTGCGCTGGAGCGCGGCGTGTCGCTCACCTGGGCCGCGAGGCTGATGGCGCTCAATCCCGCCCGGCATTTCCGGATCGATCACGTCAAGGGCGCGCTGGAAGTCGGCAAGCATGCGGATATCGCGGTGCTGACGGCGGAAGAGCATGTGTTCGACGCGTCGAAGACCGGCAACAACGTTGTCGGGTGGTCGCCCTATGACGGAATGACCTTGCCCTACAAGGTGGCCGGAACCTATCTTCGCGGCGCACTCGCCTATGACGGATCGACGGTGCTGGCGCAGCCCGGCAACGGCCGGTTTGTGCGGCCCCAGGCCAACCTTTCACTTCAGGATTTTTGATCGCATGACATCCAATCTCGCCGTCAACACCGACCGGATCGCAGCCGATATCGAAGCGCTGGCAGCAATAACCGAGCCGGACCGGCCCTGGACGCGCCGTGCCTTCACGCCGATGTTTCTCAAAGGCCGCGCCTACGTCGAAAAGATCTTTCGCGAGGCGGGCCTCGAGACGCAGATCGATGCCGCCGGCAACATGACCGGGCGCCGCAAGGGAACGGTGGAGGGCAAGGGTACGATCATGCTCGGTTCGCATACGGATACGGTGCCGAACGGCGGCCGGTTCGATGGCATTGCCGGGGTGATTGCTGGTCTCGAAGTGGCGCGTTCGCTCAAGGATGCCGGCATCGCGCTCGAACACGATCTGGAAATCGCCGATTTTCTGGCCGAGGAAGTGTCGATCTTCGGCGTGTCCTGCATCGGCAGTCGCGGCCTGACCGGCGTTCGCCCGCCCGAATGGCTGGAGCGCAGCACCGATGGCGTAACGCTGGCGGACGGCATCCGTCAGGTCGGCGGAGATCCCGACACCGTATTCACGCGCACCGATATCAAAGCCTTCCTCGAACTGCATATCGAGCAGGGCACGGTGCTGGAGCGCGAAAACGTCGATATCGGCATCGTCGGCGCCATCACCGGCATCTCGCGGTTCGAGATCCTTGTCGAGGGCCGCGCCGATCATGCCGGTACCACGCCGATGAATGCCCGTTACGATGCGCTAGGGGCCGCATCGATCATCGTGCTCGGCATCGAGGAGATCGCCCGGGAGCTTGCGTCGGGTCAGAGCTATTTCGCTGGCACGGTCGGCGAGTTCTCGATGGAGCCGAACGCCGCCAACGTCATCCCCTCGCATGTGCGCATGCTGATCGATGCGCGTGCCGTCGATAATGCCGTGATGGACGAATTCGTCGCTTCCGTCACCGCGCTTTGTGCACAGACCGCGAGTGAGCGTAGCGTAACCATCGCCGACCCGCGCCGGGTCTCGCATGCGGCGCCGACGCCGATGTCGGACATGGTGACCGGCGTGCTTGCCGAAAGTGCGCAGCGGATCGGCGCGACCAGCCGACCGATGGTGTCGGGCGCCGGTCACGATGCGGCCTTTCTCTCAAAGGTGGCGCCGGCTGCGATGATCTTCATCGCCAGCAAGGATGGCCGCAGCCACGCGGCGGAGGAATGGTCCGACAACGACGATATCGCACTGGGCGCTGCCGTTCTCTACGAGGCGGTCTTGGCACTCGACAAACAATAGGGGCGAGGGCATGGGTCGCATACTGACGGAGAAGGATGTCGAGGCGGCGGTGCGCGGCGGCTCGGTCTATGCGGCGGGCGGCGGCGGCTGGTCGGATCACGGCCGCATGCTCGGCTATGCGGCCGTCTCGGTCGGCAGGCCCGAACTCGTGACCATCGACGAACTGTCCGACGACGACTGGGTGGCGACGGCTGCCGCGATCGGCGCACCGGCCTCGACCACCGCCTGGGAAATGCAGGGCATCGACTACGTCAAGGCCGTGCAGCTGCTGCAGGATGCGCTCGGCGAAAAGGTTGCGGCGCTGATGATCGGCCAGAACGGCAAATCCTCGACGCTCAACGGCTGGCTGCCATCGGCCATCCTCGGGACCAAGGTGCTCGATGCCGTGGGCGACGTGCGCGCCCATCCGACCGGCGACATGGGCTCGATCGGCATGGCGAATTCGCCCGAACAGATGATCCAGACGGCAGTCGGCGGCAACCGGGCGGAAAACCGCTACATCGAACTCGTCGTGCGCGGCGCCACCGCCAAGGTCTCGCCGATCCTTCGCACCGCCTCGGACATGTCCGGCGGCTTCATCGCCTCCTGCCGCAATCCGCTGCGCGCGTCCTATGTGCGCAACAATGCAGCGCTCGGCGGCATCAGTCTGGCGCTGACGCTTGGCGAGGCGATTATCGAGGCCGATGCGAAGGGCGGATCTGCCATCATCGACGCGATCGTCAGGACCACCGGCGGCACTATCCTGGTCGAGGCCGAGGTGACCGCCAAATCCGTGGTTTATACCAAGGAAGCCTTCGATGTCGGCACGATCACGCTTGGGTCAGGCGACGGGGCGATCACGCTGCATGTCATGAACGAATACATGGCGGTGGACGACGCCGGCGGCAACCGCCTCGCCACCTTCCCGGATATCATCGCGACACTGTCGCCGCCGGGCGAACCGTTGAGCGTGGGTCAACTCGAGGTCGGCATGCCGGTGTTTCTGCTGCATGTGCCAAAGACGCTCATTCCGCTGTCCTCCAGCGTCAAGGACCCGTCAGTTTATCCGATCTGCGAGAAGGCGCTGGGGATCAGCATTGCGGATTATGCGCTGGGGTAGGGAGAAAAAGACCCCGCCCCAAACCCCTCCCCACAAGGGGGAGGGGCTTAACCTGCCGCACCGACAGCGCTGGATATAGGACGCGACAGTGCCGCAGATCTTCTCCCCCCTTGTGGGGAGATGGCCGGCAGGCCAGAGGGGGTTTGGTTGCCGCTGCCCTCACCCCGCTCGCGGGGAGAGGCGACGTGCCTCGATCGGGGCAGGGAGAGTACCGCTGGTTTTCTCCCCCCTTGTGGGGGAGATGGCCGGCAGGCCAGAGGGGGCTTTCTTGGCCCAGCACTATATTGGGTGAGGCAATCCTCACGAGACAGGAGATCACGCCATGCCCAGGCCCAACCCGCGCCATCCGAACTTCCCGATCCCCGGCGGGCCCGAACTGCGCGCCAAGGGCTGGCGGCAGGAGGCTCTGCTGCGGCTTCTGGAAAACGTGCTGTCGGTCGGCGAGGATCCGGAAAACCTGATCGTCTACGCGGCGCTCGGCAAGGCGGCGCGCAACTGGGCGGCGCATGAGGCGATCGTGCGCACATTGAAGACGATGGACGAGGACCAGACGCTGATCATCCAGTCCGGAAAGCCGGTCGGGCTGTTGAAGACCCATGACAGGGCGCCGCTGGTGATCATGGCCAATTGCAACATCGTCGGGCAATGGGCGAAGGCCGAGTATTTCTACGCGTTGCAGGAAAAGGGCCTGATCTGCTGGGGCGGGCTGACGGCCGGTGCGTGGCAGTATATCGGCAGCCAGGGTGTCATTCAGGGCACCTATGAAATCTTCATGCGGATCGCCGAGAAGCGTTTTGGCGGATCGCTTGCCGGTCGCTTTATCCTGACCGCCGGCCTCGGCGGCATGGGCGGCGCGCAGCCGCTGGCCGGTCGCATGGCGGGCGCTGCGATCCTGGTGGTCGATATCGATCCGGAGCGGGTCGCCAAACGCCGCGAGATCGGGTTTCTCGACGAGGTTGCGCCGGATCTCGATACGGCGCTTGCGATGATCGATGCGGCGGTAGCCGACAAACGTGCCGTCTCGATCGGCCTCGTCGGCAATGCCGCCGACATCTACCCGCAGATCGTCAAACGCGGCATCGTGCCCGATATCGTCTCCGACCAGACCTCGGCGCATGATCTCGTCTATGGCTATGTCCCCAAGGGGATGAGCCTTGAGGAAGTCCGCCGGCTTCGCAAGGAGGGCCAGGGCCAGCTGATGGCGGCAAGCCTCGCCTCGATCGCCGATCATGTCCGCGCCATGCTGAGCCTGCAGGAAAAGGGTGCGGAAGTGTTCGACAACGGCAACCTGATCCGCACCCAGGCGCGCGAAGGCGGCGTTGCCAACGCGTTCGACATCCCGATCTTTACCGAAGCCTATCTGCGGCCGCTGTTCTGCAAGGCGATCGGACCGTTCCGCTGGATGGCGCTGTCGGGCGAAGAAAGCGATATCGCCCGCATCGATGATCTCGTGCTCGAACTTTTCCCGGATAATTTCATCGTCACCAACTGGATCCGGCTGGCGCGCGAAAACGTGCCCTTCGAAGGCTTGCCGGCGCGCATTGCCTGGCTCGGGCATGGCGAGCGCACGAAGCTCGCGCTTGAAGTCAACGCGCTGGTCGCGAAGGGCGAACTTGCCGGACCGATCGCGTTTTCGCGCGACCATCTCGATGCCGGCGCCATGGCGCATCCCAATATCATGACCGAGAACATGAAGGACGGATCGGATGCGATCGCCGACTGGCCTCTGATCAACGCGATGACGATGTGCGCATCGATGGCCGATCTCGTCGTCATCCATTCGGGCGGCGGGGGCTATGCGGGTTACATGACGTCAGCCGGCGTTACCATCATTGCCGATGGCACCGAAAAGGCCGTCGAACGGCTTGAACATTCGATCACCAACGACACCTCGCTCGGCATTATCCGCTATGCGGATGCCGGCTATGAGGAGGCGATCGAGGCTGCCGAAACGGCCGGCCTGAAATTGCCCTAGAACGGGTCGTCGTTAAAGCTTTGGAGGGGTGCGTTAACCTTTTGTTAACCACCCCGGCGCTACATCTAACGTCAACGATTTGTTTACGTAGATGACCAAAGTGCTAACAGACGCTCGCTCAATCCGTATCAAGGGCCGCTCGTTTTTGGCGGTCGTCTTGTCCCCCGATCTGCCGCTCGACAACTGGCTCTCGCGCCTTGACGATCTGGCTGCCCGCTCGGCCGGTTTCTTTCTCGACCGCCCGGTCGTGCTCGATATTTCCGAGATCTCGATCGACAAGATCGAGCTGAAGGACCTGCTCGAACAGCTGGCCGAACGCAATGTCCGGATCATGGGTATCGAAGGCGCTCGCCCGTCGATGCTTGGCCCCGGCATGCCGCCGGCGATGCGGGGCGGCAAGGCTGCATCCGATTTCGAAGTCCCGGAAAAGTCCGAGGATAAGTCGGCTCAAGAAAGCTCCGGACAAGTTGGCGCTGCTACCAAGCAAGGTGCCCAGCAGCCGGAAACGGATACCGACAGTCAGCTCCGCAACGAGCCGATCAAGGTTGCCGAGGTCCGGCCGGTCATCCAGTCGCTGGTGATCAACGAACCGGTTCGCTCCGGTCAGTCGGTCATCTTCGCGGAAGGTGACGTGACCGTTATCGGTTCGGTTGCCTCCGGTGCCGAAGTGATTGCCGGCGGTTCGGTGCATGTCTACGGCGCAATACGCGGCCGAGTCATGGCTGGATCATTGGGGAATGCAACGGCTCGGATCTTTTGCCGCAAGCTCGAGGCCGAACTGGTCGCGATCGACGGCATCTACAAGATGGCCGAGGACATGGACACAAGCCTTCGCGGGCAGCCGGTCCAGCTCTGGCTCGACGGCGACATCATCATGGCAGAAACGCTCAATTAAGAAATGTGAAAACGCAAATGATAACGGGCCGGCAGGACACAGGAGAGATTGGTATGGGGAAAGTCATAGTTGTGACTTCGGGCAAGGGAGGGGTCGGCAAGACGACCTCGACCGCGGCTCTCGGCGCAGCGCTCGCCAGCCGCGGCGATAAAGTCGTCGTCGTCGATTTCGATGTCGGGTTGCGTAACCTCGACCTCGTCATGGGTGCCGAGCGCCGGGTCGTCTACGACCTCGTCAACGTCATCCAGGGCGATGCGAAGCTTCCGCAGGCCCTGATCCGCGACAAGCGCCTCGACAACCTGTTCCTGCTGCCGGCTTCTCAGACCCGCGACAAGGATGCCCTGACATCCGAAGGTGTCGAGCGCGTAATGGCGGATCTGAAGCGCTACTTCGACTGGATCATCTGCGACAGCCCTGCCGGCATCGAGCGCGGTGCGACACTTGCCATGCGCCATGCGGACATGGCCGTCGTGGTCACCAATCCGGAAGTCTCTTCGGTGCGCGACAGCGACCGCATCATCGGTCTTCTCGATTCCAAGACGCTCAAGGCCGAAAACGGTGAGCGGATGGAAAAGTATCTTTTGCTGACCCGCTACGACGTCAACCGTGCCGAGCGTGGCGACATGCTGAAGGTGGACGACGTTCTGGAAATCCTGTCGATCCCGCTGATCGGCATCATTCCGGAAAGCATGGATGTGCTGCGTGCCTCCAACATCGGTGCACCGGTGACGCTGGCCGACGCCAAGAGCGCTCCGGCCCAGGCTTATTTCGATGCCGCGCGGCGTCTCGCCGGCGAGGTCCTGCCCATGACCATCCCGGGCGAAAAGCGCGGTCTCTTCGGCAAGATCTTCGGAAGGAAGGCCGCATGAACATGTTCCGCCTTTTCAACAGGCCGAAATCGGCGCCCGCGGCCCGCGAGCGTCTCCAGGTACTGCTTGCTCATGAACGCATGGTTGTCGGCACCGATCTGGTCGCCGTGCTGCGCGAGGAAATTCTGGCCGTCATCGCCAAACACGTCCAGCTGGACGCCGACCGCGTAACGGTAAAGATGGATCGCGACGAGCACTGCACTATCCTGGAGATCGACGTCGAGATCCCGCTCAATGCGAGCGCCCAGGCCGCAGCCTGAACGTCTCTATCGAGTTAGCCTCCCAAGGCTGGTTTGAAAGGCGGGTATGTCCGGCGGGACATGCCCGCCTTTTGCGTCGTCCCAGCGGACTTCCAGATGGCCGCCGAGCGCCCGGACACCCTTGTCGATGGCTTTGAAATCCGGGTAGCGGCTCTTGTATCCGCGGGTCTGGAAATACTGGCCGGTGCCGGCCTCTTCATCCATATCGCGCATGATCCACCGGATCGCGTAGCAGCGGCTTCGCAGCTGATCCAGCGCCGGAATGCCTGTCAGCTTGTAGGGCTTCCGGCTGCGGCGAAAACCGTAATAGCGGGCCGCCGCCTGGATCCGGTCCCAGCTGACGCCCGGAAACGCGTCGCAGATCTCTTTCCGGTCTGCGGCGGGATAGAGCCTGCGCAATTTCTGCCGGGCCGACCATCCCCAGGCCTGCCGGCGTGGTGCAAGACCCAGTCTCTGGCAGCGTGTCTGTATGGCCTTTTTCGACCGGGCATGCAGAACCTGGCTTATGGCAAAGTAATCGGGATGAAAGATCCGGCAGATCAGGTCTTCCTCATCCGTCCAGAGCTTGTGTCCGCTGACGGTGAAGCCCGAACGCAGTATCTTCAGTCGTGTCCGCTCGGTGAGAGCTAAGTCTTTCGCAAGCTGCGCCAGGTCCATTGCAGGGTCCTCTGACGCTGGCGGCTATGGCTTCTTGACGTTGAGCGCCCGGAACGAATTGAACGTGCCTCCCTTGTCGGTGAACAGGTCCACAAGCGGCTTCGGCAGACCGTTCAGCTCCCGCAGCTTGAGCGCGAGGAAGGCAAATTCCAGCTTGAGGCGATCGATTTCCTGCGCCCGGGCATCGAGAATGCGTGCCTCGATCTCAGCTTTCTGGCGAAGAAGATCATCCAGTACGGACATGACAACGCTCCAAAATATGACGTTTGAATTCGGCTTTCTTGAAAAATTGCATGCGGGAAAAACCGTGTGCGGTCACACGTTCGGACAAGCTGTCACGGAAATTCGATTTTGCCAATCGCCGTCGCCATTTCCAACGTCACCCGATTCTGATGTCGCTATGCTGGCGCGTGTTTACAGAGGTGCTATACAGGCCAATGATTTAGGTAGGCGTCTCGGGCAGTCGCAAATGCGAGGCGTCACTATCGCGGCCAATGACCATGCCTTCGGAGTTCCAGATGAATTTCCATTCGCCCTATAGCCACGGCTTCATTCGCGGCGCCGCCTGCACGCCCGTCTGCGAACTCGGCGACCCGGACTTCAACGCGCGTGCGACGCTGGATCTGGCCCGTGAAGGTCACGCGCGCAGCGTTGCGCTGATGGTGTTTCCGGAACTTGGCATTTCCGGCTATTCGATCGACGACCTGCTCGGCCAGGACGTTCTTCTCGATGCGGTCGAAAGCGCGCTTGCAACGATCGTCGAGGAAAGCAAGGCGCTGCTTCCCGTGCTTCTTGTCGGCGCACCGCTGCGTCACGAAGGACGTCTGTTCAACTGCGCCGTCGTCATCCATGCAGGCCGCATTCTCGGTGTGGTGCCGAAGACCCATATCCCGAATTACCGCGAATTCTACGAGAAGCGCTGGTTCGCATCCGGCCGCAGCGTGCGCGACATGATGATTTCGGTTGCCGGACAATCGGTGCCCTTCGGCATCGATCTGCAGTTTGCCGCTGAAAATATCCGCGATTTCATCTTCCACGTGGAGATCTGCGAAGACGTCTGGCTGCCAGCGCCGCCGAGCGATTTCGGCGCCATGGCCGGTGCTCTGATCCTCACCAACCTGTCGGCCAGCAACATCACCGTCGGCAAGGCGGAGATGCGCAAGCTGCTTTGCGCCACCCAGTCGGCGCGCAACTTTGCGGCCTATCTCTATTCGGCGGCCGGCCCCGGCGAATCCACCACCGATCTCGCCTGGGACGGCCAGGCCTGCATCTACGAACTGGGCGATCTGTTGGGCGAGACCGAGCGGTTTCCGGCCGGTCCGCAGATGTGCGTCGCCGATATCGATGTCGAGCGGCTGCGTCTCGAGAGAATGCGCACCGGCACGTTCAACGATGCCGCAACGCTGCATCTGACGGCAGGCAAGACGTTCCGGCGCGTCCTGTTCGACTTCGAGCGGCCGCAAGAAACGCTTGATCTGGAGCGGGCCATCCAGCGCTATCCGTTCGTGCCATCAGATCCGAAGCGGCTCGACCAGGATTGCTACGAAACCTTCAACATCCAGGTCCAGGGCCTGATGAAGCGGTTGAAATCGACCGGCATCAAGCGGCTCTGCATCGGCATCTCAGGCGGCCTCGATTCGACCCATGCGCTGCTGGTCGCAGCCAAGGCCTATGACCAGCTCGGCTGGCCGCGCACCGATATTCTCGGCTTTACCATGCCGGGCTTTGCCACCGGCGACGACACGAAGTCGAATGCCTGGGCGCTGATGCGCGGCATGGGCATTATGGCCGAAGAGGTCGACATCAAGCCGCTTGCCACCCAGCTTCTGCACGATCTCAAACATCCGTTCAGCGGTGGCGAGCCGGTCTATGACGTGACGTTTGAAAATGTGCAGGCTGGCCTGCGCACCGATTTCCTGTTCCGCGCTGCCAACCAGCGCAACGCGCTTGTGCTCGGCACCGGCGACCTGTCGGAGATCGCGCTTGGCTGGTCGACCTACGGCGTCGGCGACCAGATGAGCCATTACAACGTCAACGCTTCGGTACCGAAGACGCTGATCCAGCACCTCATCCGCTGGGTCATCGAGGCCGAGAGCTTCGATGACGAAACCAATGCGACGCTGCAGCGCATCCTCAATACGCTGATTTCGCCGGAACTGGTGCCGGCGGGCGCCGATGGCGCCATGCAAAGCACGGAAGACAAGATCGGCCCCTACGATCTGCATGATTTCACGCTCTACTATCTCACCCGTTTCGGCCTGAAGCCGTCGAAGATCGCCTATATGGCGCTGCAGGCCTGGAAGGATGCCGGCGCTGGTGCCTGGCCCTCGCATTTCCCGGAGGAGAAGAAGCGGCAGTTCGACCTTCCCGTCATCAAGCGCTGGATGGAGACGTTCCTGTTCCGCTTCTTCACCATCAGCCAGTTCAAGCGCTCTGCGTCGCCGAACGGGCCGAAGGTGACGTCGGGCGGATCGCTGTCGCCGCGCGGCGATTGGCGGGCGCCGTCGGATGGCAATGGCCGGATCTGGATCAAAGAGCTCAAGGACAACGTTCCGGACGCATGACCTCGGCGGGTCACAACACGCAATTGTCAGGCGGAATCGGCGAAATCGGGAAACCGATGGGCGCCTAAGGGGTTGTTCCTTCCAGAGACAACAGGGAAGGAGCTCAATTCATGGAACTCAACCGTCGAACCGTTCTCACCGCAACCGCTTTCACAGCGGCCGCTGCGGTGTTTCCAATTCCCAATATCGCACGGGCCGCCGCGCCGTTTGCACAGCCGAAGCTGCCATTCGGCGAGGGCGATCTGGCACCCGTCATTTCCGCAAAGACCGTGGGCCTGCATTACGGCAAGCATCACAAGGCCTATTTCGACAAGCTGAACACGCTGTCGACCGGCACCAAATATGCCGACATGGATCTTGAGGCGATCGTTGTGGAATCAGCCAAGTCCGATGCCGATGCGGACAAGAAGATCTTCAACAATGCCGCCCAGGCCTGGAACCATGTGGCCTACTGGGATCAGTTCGTTCCCGGTGGCCCGAACCGACCGCAGGGCGAGCTGGCAACGACGATCAACGAGACGTTCGGCGACTATGATGGCTTCATCAAGCGCGCCGTCGATATCTCGGATACGGTCTTCGGCACAGGCTGGGTGTGGCTCACTCGTGATGACGCCGGCAAGCTGGCACTGATCGGCTATGAGGACGGCAAGAACCCGATTGCTGTCGGACGTCCCGCCTATCTCGGCATCGATATCTGGGAACATGCCTATTACGTCGATTACGAGAACCGAAAGCCGGAGCATATCCGCGCCGTCCTCGACAAGCTCGTGAACTGGCGTTCGGTCGAGGAACGCATGGCCGCCTGAGGCTGCGATGTTCCCCTTAGTCAACAGAGAGAGGAGTGCCCATGGCCCAGGATCCATTTGAACCCGTACCCGGCCCAATCCCGCCAACACCCGCTCCGCCGGTCCCTCCGATCGGTGAGCCGGAGCCCGACAGGTTGCCGGATGAAGATCCGGTGCCGAACCCGGATGAAAACGACGATCCGCCGCAATACGCCTGAGTTAGCGGCTCACCACGAAGAACGGACGGCCGGTCAAGGGACCGGCTGTCTTTCTGTCTGCTTCGCCGGAAGGCGCCACAGGCCCGTCCGCTTTCCCCTCACCAGTGCCTGCATCGGCCGCTCCAGCGCCTCATAGGCGAGGACGCCGACCAGCGTGCCGGCGACCACGGCGATCGTGGTTGCCGCGACAGGCGGCAGGGATGCAGACGACAGGATCTTGACGGCGACCGAGACCGCAAACGTATGCCAGATGTAGATTGAGTATGACGCATCGCCGAGATAGGCGAGGGCAGGGATCTTTGGGACCGAGCGGCTCTTTTCAAGGCTGAGCGCGCCGGTCACCAGCATGATCGCAAGCGGTCCACAGGACCACGCATCGAATTCAAGCTTGAAAATCTGGATCGCCGCGAACCCGGCGATCGAAAGGCAGATCAGCGCCAGCCCGATCGGGGCCGGCGGGACCTCGCCGCGCTGCCAGAGTTTCGCAAGCGCTGCACCGGCCACGAATTCCAGAATGACCGGGGCCGTGTAGAAGCCAACCGACGGATTTTCGGGCGGCATGACGAGGCCGATTGCGACAAGCGTTCCGAACACCAGCGCCAGCAACGGAAGCCGGGCCGATGGGCGCGCAAACAGGGTGAGCGCAAACACGGCGTAGAAGAAGATCTCGTAGTTCAGCGTCCAGCCCTGCACGAGGACAGGCCAGAGTGCGCCGGTGCTGGGCGAGGCAACGGGCAGGAACAGCAGCGAGCCCAGCACATGCGGCAGGCTCAGCACGAGGTTTGGAAACGCACCGGCGAGGGCGCCGGCGATCATCAGAAGCGTCGCCGCCCAGTAGATCGGCACGATGCGCAGCAGCCGGTTTTTGAAGAACTTGCCGGGACTTGCCGAGCGGGCGTCGCTGATCGCCATCATGATAAAGCCGCTGACGACGAAGAACACGTCGACACCCGCCGCACCGATGGTGAAGTGCAGGCCGCTTTTCTCGCCGGCATGAAACAGCACCACGGCCAGCGCCGCAAAGGCTCTCAGATACTGGATCGAATAGAGAGTAGGCATTGTCTTCACGTCCTTCGACGCCCGTTCGGGCGTGTCAGCCTGCCGGAATGCCCGGTTCGCCATTTTGCCCGCGCTCGGGCCCCGTGGGTGAATTCGGCATGAAACCGTATTGAGGGCGGTCCGCCTTTGCCTTGACCGGCCTTACCGCCAGCGTCAGGCGACCGGCCATGAAGTAGAACAGAAAAGACCCGACCTGGTATGGGTTGAGGATGTCGATCTCCACGAAGGACCGAATCACAAGCAGGGTCGACAGCCCGACAAACAGCAGCGATTCCGGCGTGCGCGAGATGGTCAGCAGCCGTTTCAGATGGCCGGTGAGGCAGGCGATCAGGATGAAGACAAGCAGGCCCGTGCCGATGATTCCAGTCTCCACCATGCTTTCGATATAGGTGTTGTGGAAATGGAATCCGCTGCGGCCGGTAATGAAGAATTCCTGCCAGAGGCGTTCGGCCTCGGAGGCGCCTGGAACCCAGTATCCCTGGTAGCCCATGCCGATGATGGGAGACTGTGCAGCGGCGGCAATGCCCTGCTGCCATAGATAGGTGCGGCCCGTCAGGGTCGAGTCCTTGCCGAACACGCCGAGGATCGCATCCATCGCGCCGAACTGCAGCGCACCGACGATGCCGGCAAGCCCGAACACGAGCGCAATCGCAAAGAAGCCGCGTCGGTGCTTCGGCGAAAAGAACATGAACCCCTGCAGGCCGATGCAGAGCGCAACGACACCGGCCGTGGTTATGACAGAGGTCGCAGACTGCGAGGCGAGGAGGCAATAGGCCGACAGAAGCGCGCTGCCGCCGGCACCGATCATCCAGATGCCGCGCATGCGAAACAGCATCACCGCCGCATAGGAGAAGATCACGCCGAGCGACGCGAAGAAACCCAGCTGATTCTTGGAGGAAAATGCGCCGACGAAGCTGAACGTATTGTCCATCGCGTCCATCAGATAGGTGCCGAACAGGATCGAATAGACGAGCACGATCCCGGTTCCGATCAGGCCGCCGCGCAGCAGCGTCTTTGTGCTGAGCATCCGCATGGCAATCAATGCGCAGACGATATGCGTCAGATACTGGATGGCCGTGCGCAGCGACACGCCAAAGGCTGGCGACCAGAAAGCGGAGATGAAGCAGAAGATGCCGAACGAGAAGATCCAGAGAAACCGGGAATAGCGGCCCAGCACCCGTCGGTAGTCGGTTACGACCGGAAGGAACCATACGCCGTAATAGGCAAGGATCGAGATCTGCCCGAACCTGCTCGAATAGGCGAAGACGAAAAAGGACAGCGCGACAGCGGCAATCCCGTAGATCTCGTTCTTCTCCGGGTCGATCAGGGACGACTTGGCAATCTTCATCCGGTTACCCCTATTGCATCAGCAGTTCGGATGTCACCTTCACCACGTCGCCCGGCATTAGACGGGCATTCTCGTCCACGGCCACTTCCTTGGGGCCGTCGCCTTCGTCGCGCACGACGGTGTATTTGATCGTCGCGGCTGTCTTGCTCGGGTCGAAGCGCAGCGCCTCGGCGGACTGTGCAACTGCCTCCGAGATCAGTTGGCGGCTGGTGGTCAGCTGCAGGCCGAGCTTTTCAAGTTCCGCTTCGGTATCCTGAAGCTCCTTTGCCCGGTCTGCTTCCCAGTCGTTGCGCAGGTTGATCTCGTCCTGGTTCGCCTGGCTGATATCCTGCTTTGCCTTCAAGGTCGACGTGTCGATGTCGAGCAGGGTCGACTGGATGCTGGCCGTGCGCTCTTCGATGGTCAGAAGGCGGCTGCTGGTAGCCAGACCCTGTTCGGTGAGCCGGGACATCTTGTCCCGGTTTTCCGACACGAGATCGAGCTGGCGCTGTTGCGTCTCTGTCTTTTGCGCGAGCGACTTCACTTCGCTTTCGAGAAGGCTGCGCAGCTCGTTAAGGGCCTGCAGCTGCAGCTCATAGCGGTCGCGGCGCGATTTCATCAGCGATGTCTCGCTGGCAATCAGCTGCGCGGCATTGGGCACGTCTTTCAGTTCCGCCGGGATTGGCAGATCGCGCGATCCGGAAACCTCGGCCACAAGCCGTGCCCGGCGGGCAATCAGGCGGCCGCGCTGGTTGTCGTAGACGGCAACGTCGCCCTGCGCGTTGATGAAGTCCTTGGCAAAGCGCTGACCCGCGTCGGAACGGCGCAAGCCGCCGGCAAGGCTTACCGCCTTCAGCACGGTCAGGTTCGGGGAATAGGGAAACTCTCCCGGTGTCGTGACGTCGCCGGCGAGATAGACCGGCCGGTACTGGCTGATTTCAACCGAGGCAGAGGGCAGGTTTCGAAGCGCAAATTTGTCGCGCAGCTGCTGGCCGATCAGACCGGCAACTTCGGCGGTCGTCTTTCCGGCTGCGTCGAGATCGCCGATAAACGGAAGCGACAGCGCCCCGGACGGGCCGACCGTGTATTCGCCGCCGACCACTTCCCAGTCGCGCACCGTGCCATCGGCCGGCTGCCATTCGGCCACGCGGATGCGCAGCTTGTCCATGACGCCGAGCTTATAGCCGCCGCTGGCGGGACCGCTTGCGGCAGCCGCTGCAGGGGTCTTGGGTGCCGCAGCCTTGCCAGGTGTTGCGGTTTCGGCCTCAGTGGAGGTCTGTTGTGTGGTCTTCGGGGCTTTGTCCTGCGCCAGGACTGGCGCGACTGAACTCAGCAGCAGGGCGCCGGCTGCAAAAAGGAGCGCCGGCGAACCGCTTTTCGAATGATCGTTCTTCAACATCTACGGGTCCTTCAATCGCATTCAAACGCAAATCCGTGGGAGGTCGGCTCGCGCTTGTTTCGACTGTTGAGTTCGTCTGGTGACTTGTTCTTGGTTTTTCTTGCGGCCGGTGACCGGCCAGGATTTCTCAGGCTATCAAAAGAAACTCAGATCAATAGCTGCCGCGGGCAAAGCAGACCGCAGGGATGGTCTTTGCAATGATGGCGATGTCGCGAACCAGCGACCAGTTCTGGACGTATTGCGTGTCGAAAGCGATGCGGGTCTCGTAGGACACATCGTTGCGACCGCTGATCTGCCAGAGGCCTGTGAGGCCAGGACGGGTGCGAAGGTAGTAGACGGCAAAGGCGTCATAGACTTTCAGTTCCTCGTCCACGACCGGACGCGGTCCCACCACGCTCATTTCGCCACGCACGATGTTGAGCAACTGCGGCAGCTCGTCGAGAGAGAGCTTGCGCAGGACTTTGCCAACCGAAGTCACGCGTGGGTCGTCTTTCAGCTTGCGCGTCAGACGCCATTCTTCCGCGGCATGCGGATTGTCACGCAGATAGTTGCGCAGCAATTCGTCGCCGTCGGTCGCCATGGTCCGGAACTTGAGGCATTTGAAAATGCGTCCGTTATGGCCAATACGGCTATGGCCATAAAAGGCCGGGCCCTTATCGGTGAGTTTCACCAGGGCCATGATCATCAGAAATAGCGGGCTGAACAGGATCAGCGCGCATGCAGCTGCGGTCATATCGAAGCTGCGTTTAGCGAGGCCACCGATCGGGAGGGTACCGAAGGCCTGGTCGGAGTCTACAAACGGCGAACTAGCCGAACGTGTCGCTGACTTCATAGAGGGTAACTCCATTTAGGTTTTGCGATAGTCGGTGATGCCTTTCGGCGGGTCTTTTCGTCGACAATTTGATAATAAGTCTGTGTTCGGAATTTGATGCCAGCCAATTTTTTCCGACAGCGCTGTCCCGATGCGGGTCGATGCGCGCCAAAATCCGATCAGCACTCCGTTTTTTTTACAATCGATTGAATAGCGACCCCAGGTCTACTGTTCTTTTCTGGCAACTATACCCGGAGTTAGAATAATACCCGTGCCATTAGCGTATTGGGGGGCTTCTGCGCAGGGCCAGTCCAGAGCTAAACCTGTGATTGCTTCTTTGAGCAGGGCCAGGAAGTAGCTTGCGTATAAGACCAAAGGCCTACGCATTTCGCACCGCAATACAATGATGCAGCGCAATATGGCTTCGTCGGCCCTCGTCACCTTTGTAACAAAAGTTGAACGCCGGTGACCCCGACTCTGCGACATCCAGCAGCGGAATGTTCCAGACGGCGAGCTTCACGTCCAAATTGTGGCGGAAATGCGATTGGGGGCTGTGGTACCAAGGTAAGAAACCATTCACGCTAATCGCAAGGAACTGCCAAGGCGGGGCAGGGAACCGGCAAACCTTACGAAAGTTTCATTAATACTCGGCATAGCAGATGCTGTATTGCTTGCATCCGACTACTGCCGGTCCTATCGTGACGGTGCAGGGAGGAGCCTGCGTCTAGAAGCCAAGAACTATAAGCTGCTCGGGAGGGCGATCATGTATGCGCCGCGCGTATTTATAAGTATCCTTTGCGTCCTGGTCGTTTTCGCGCTCGCGTCCTTTTTCATCAGCGGGTCCGTCTACACAGCATTTATACACACGCTCCTCTGCGCGGTTATTATCCAGGTGGGTTATTTCGTTGGCATCGTTTACCTCGTTCACCGCGAGAAGCTCGCGGGTAGCAGGGGTCGGACAGATACCGCCGTCGCTGCGCGCTCCAGAGAGGTTTCCAACCTTCCGTCCGACGTGACGTCACACCTGCCTGCCCGGGATATCTAGCCGGCGCTCTCAGTCCCATTTCGGTTTTTGTTGCAGTGCTTCCATATGGAGGCCATCTTCCTGCGTTCAGGTCCTCGCACGACGAACGATGGAGACAGTCTCATGGAGAGCGCAACGGCCCACCCCGATGTTCAGACGATTTGCGTCGTCATCGCAGCCAAGAACGCAGCAGACACGATCGCCACCGCCGTCCGGTCCGCGTTGCAGGAAGCGCTTGTCAGCGAAGTCGTCGTGGTCGATGACGGCTCGAGCGACGACACGGCCGGCGCTGCCCGCAGTGTGGATGATGGCAGCGGGCGGCTGCAGATCATCTCGCTGGAGAAGAACCAGGGCCCGTCTGCTGCGAGAAACCGGGCGATCGCCGCTTCCAGTGCGCCGCTGATCGCCATTCTCGATGCGGACGATTTCTTCTTTCCCGGACGGTTCGAGCCAATGCTGGCGCTCGGCGACTGGGACATGCTGGCCGACAACATCGCCTTCATCTCCGATCCTGCCGCCGCAGTGCCGCCCCAAAAGTTCGAATCGAGGGCGCGGACGATCTCGCTCATCGAATTCGTCGAGGGCAATATTTCCGAGCGCGGAAAGCCGCGCGGCGAGACAGGGTTTCTGAAGCCGATCATTCGTCGCTCGTTCCTCGATGCCCATCGTCTTCGGTACGACGAGGGCCTGAGGCTTGGCGAGGATTACGATCTCTATCTGCGGGCTCTGGCCAAGGGTGCGCGCTACAAGGTGATCGAGCATTGCGGCTACGGCGCCGTCGTCAGGGCCGATTCGCTCAGCAGCCGCCACCGGACCCATGACCTCAAGACGCTATACGAAGCGGATGAGGCGATCCTGTCGGATCCGCTCCTGCCGACGCAGGCAAGGGCGGTGATTACCCGTCACCGCGACCACATCCGGGAACGCTACGAGCATCGCGCCTTCCTCGATACCAAGTCGAATTCGGGGATTGTCGCGGCCGCTAGCTACATGTTCGGCCGGCCGCAGTTCCTGCCCTATGTCGCGCAGGCGATCCTGCTGGACAAGATGGAGGCAAGACGTGGCGGACCGGTTCCGGCCGCCACGCCGCATGCCATGCGCTATCTGCTTGCCGGGGTTCCGGCAGCAGCGGACCCTGCCGCCGTTCAGAAGTAGTCGCGGCGGATCTCGTCCAGAACAGCGCGAAAACGCTGCTTCTTGTCTTGGAGCATCGCATCCGGGCTGAGCTGTGGCTCGGTCCGGCTGGCCTGCCAGAGCGCCAGGATCGACGGTGCCGCAAGGACCTGCTTCGCCATGCCGCGAAGGCCTGACTGAGCAGGAGCTGTCGGCGCAGACGTCCGCGTCATCACCGACGCATCCGCGCTTGCGGGTTCGAGATGGGCCGGCTGCTGGCCGCCGCCGCCGTCGAAGCTCATTCCCCAGAACTTGGTTTTCTTGGCCACTGCCTCGGCGCGCGTCGAAACCGGCACGAAGTGCGGATTGTAGGTCGCACCGACGGACTGTGCCCAGTCGTTCCACTTGAAATTGTTGATGGATCTGGATGTGCTCACCGCAATCCACGGCACCCGGAACGCATCGGCCAGGATCGCGCCGTGCATGGATTCGGCAACAATCATCTCGGACTGGGCAATCGCCCGGATGACCGATTTCGCCTCGCCGCGCGGGTCGAGCCAGGTCAGTCCGGCGGGCTCGCAGACCGATTGCCACATGCCGAATTCCGCCGATTCCCAATGGGGAACGAAAGTCTTCTTGTGGATCTTCGGCAGGTTTTGGAATTCCGGCATATCGGGGATGAGGGCCGCGGGGTCAGTGATACCTCTGTCGAGGGGAAGACCGAGCTTCGCCGCCGTCAATGGTCCGCGCACGCAGCGCACGTCCCATTCGGGATCATTGATATCGGGTGCCTCGCCATAGCCATAGCCGCTGCCGATCACCAGTTTCTTCTGCCCGGGCGGAAGCAGGACGGGGTTGAGAACGGTACCGACGCCGACCAGCATCGTATCGGCGTGGACGTCGCGAAAGCCCGGAAGAAGATAATCCCAGAGCCACAGATTGAGGTCGTCGCCGAAATTGCCGTGGTGGGATGCCCAGTAATAAGGTTGCATGCAAGCCTCCTGATGGGAGTGAAGTCTTTGTAAAAAATGCGAAGTTTACGTCGCCGAGCGCTCGCGCGCACCCATACCGAGTTTCCCTGCGCCCAGTTCGAAGGCCGCGCGGATCAGCGCCGGATCGCGCATCACCCATTTGGCCAGCAGGCCGAATTCCGGGCTCTGGCGCCGCTTCATCCGCCCGGCCTGGCTCCACAATGCCTGCCGTCTTGCGGTGTTCTTATAACCTGCAATCGACGCGACGTCGCCCGGCCTGTTGCTGAAACGCTGTTCCAGCGTATCAAGCGCCACCCAGGTGTTGAACTGCTGGCGCAGGAATTCCGGCGACTGGTTGTCGATCGAATGGAAGATGTTGATGCCCATGCCGCGGGCAGCGCCCGGCTCGTCGCAGAGGATCGTCCGCTTCGATTTCAGGATGCAGTCGCAGAAGAACAGCACGTCTTCGGCGGCCAGTCTCAATTCGGGCTCGAAGCGGACAGCCTCGAAGACCGGACGGGACATCACCATGCAGGTGAGATGCAGAAAGCTCCAGTTGCGCAGCATGACGCTTGCCAGGTCCTGAAGCTCGATGATGAGCGGCTTTTCCGATAGCCGTGTGCCGCCTTCGGTCTTCTCCAACTGCGCCATGCCGAAGTGGTAATAGAACTCTTCGCTCGCCTGCATCGAGGCCCAGTAGCACTCGGCGCCGAAGCGGCTCATGCTCTCGAATGCGTTGGTGAGATGATCCGGAAGCCACACGTCGTCGCTGTCGAGAAGCGCCACAAAACGCGTTTCGGCGGGCACCGCGTCCAGCCCGGTATTGCGCGCCGCCCCCGGCCCGCCATTCTTTTGTTCGATGATTCGGATGCGCTCGAGCCAGGTCGGATCGGCGTCCTGAAGTTCGATTTTTGCGTTATGGGGTGACTCGTCGTCCACGACGATGATATCAAAATCCACGAAGCTCTGGCTGAAAACAGATTGCAGGGCCCGGGTAAGGATACCCGGTTCCCGTTGATAAAATGGAATAATTACGGTGAATGTCGCCATGTTTCTGCCCCTGCTTTTTTCAAGAATTGCAAACCGCTAGCCGCCTGGACGGCTTGGATTGCGGCTTCACGCTGGCTCTCAATCAGTATCCAACAATAGGAATTCGAAGATGGCCCCAACCCAAGGCGTGAAGACGATCACGACAAATGTCGGTTGGAGTGTGCTGTCAAAGACCGCCACATTCGGGCTGAAATTTGTCACTGTACCGATATTGGCAAGACTGTTGACCCCGGAAGATTTCGGAACGGTGGCTGTCGCACTCACCGTTGTACAGTTTTTGGCGATGATTGGTGGTGCCGGTTTGACGTCGGCGCTGATCGTCGATCGGGACAGTGGCATGGATACGGTGCACACCGTTTTCTGGGCCAATCTCGCGATGTCTCTGATCATGTCGGTGATCCTTTTCCTCGGCGCAAATGGCATCGGCAGCTGGATGGGTGCGGCCCAGAGCGCCGATCTCCTGCGTATCATGGCCTTTCTCATTCCGCTGCAACTGACGGCCGATGTCGCCTATTCGCTGCTCGCCCGCGAGATGAATTTCAGCAAGGACGCGATCCTCAGCACGGTGTCGGAAACCACGGCGGCGCTGGTCGCCTTGGCGCTTGCCTTCATGGGGTTCGGCATCTGGGCGCTGGTCGTGCAACTGTTTTCCTCGGCGGTGATCCGGCTTGTCGGCCTCTACTCGATCACGCGCTACGTGCCGCGTTTTGTCATCAAGCCGGATCGGATGGGGCCGCTGGTGCGCTATTCTTCAGGGCTGATGGGGTCCGAGATCGCCAATTTCGTGACTTTCCAGGCGCCAATGGTGGTGATCGCGCGTATGTTGACGCTTGCCGATGCGGGTGCCTATTCGGCCGCCAACCGGTTTGCCAGCATTCCGAATCAGGTCGTGCTGTCGGCGGTAATGGGCGTGCTGTTCCCCGCCTTCAGCCTGATGGGCGACGACCGCAAGCGCCGCACCGACGCCCTGATGCTGTCCACTCAGGTAATGACGGTGGTGCTGGCGCCGGCCATGTTCGGGCTGTGGGCGGTGGCGGAACCGGCCATGCTGGTGCTGTTCGGGCCGCAATGGGCCTATGCCTGGCCGGTGCTTGGCCTGCTCGCGCTGTCGAAGGCGATCGTAACGCCCTGCAGCACGTTCATCCCCTATCTGAAGGGCACGGGCCAAAGCCGGGTTCTGTTCTGGTCGGCGGTGCTGCGCGCCATTGCAACGACACTCGCCATCATCCTCGGTGCCACCTATGGCAGCCTTGTCGATGCCATGGTAGCGCTTTGCGTCGTCAACGCCATCACGCTGGTCGGTTATTCCTGGGCCGTGTTCCGGGTCGACGGCATTCCGTTCTTTTGGGGTCTGATGACCAGCAGCCGGTCGATGCTCACCTCGCTCGTCATGGGCGTTGGGGTCCGGTTGACCCTTTCCACCTTCGAAGCACAGCTCACCAGTCCCTATCTCCAGCTCCTCGTTGGCGCTGTCGTGGGCGGCGTGCTCTACGGCGCCATGTTCCTCGTGACCGAAAGGGCGCTCGTCAAAAAAATAATTGGCATGGTCAAGCGCCGTCGTGGCGGTGCGGTTGCGGAGGCGCCGCCCGCATGACCGAGGGCAACCTTGCCTCACCGTCGCAACGCATTTTCGCCTCAATCGCGCCGCAATTCGTGTTCGATGCGAATCGATTTGATTGAGGGTCGCCTGAGACGTCAATAATTTTCACGACAAAGTTATTTTTTTCGCCGTTGTGCACTGCAGCATGAAATATCGCGGATCCCCCCGGAAACCATAGTGTTTCAGTACTCGCGAAAGTAGAATTTTCTGATGGAACGGGTAACGTGATGCCGCTGAGGGCAGGGCGCATCCAGGCTTTTCGCCGCGCCGCCACATTTTGTGCCAAACTGCACCTGATCCTTGGCACTCGATAATGCGGGCTCAAAGTCTGCTCTGATTGAAACGGTGGTGACGGGAGGCGCCGCCCAAAAAGGGTAGTTCGTTTGACTGTTGATCAAACCATTTCCTCCCGTATCAATTTGATGCGCATCCTTCTGATCTCGGGCATCGTGTTCGTCCACGTCCCGTTCGATCCGCAGACCAGCCCGTTCCTCGGCCAGAACGGTTTCTTCGATTGGCTCCGCGTGTTTTTTGGCGACAGCCTGTTTCGTATCGGCGTGCCGTGCCTCAGCGCGATTTCCGGCTATCTGCTGTTTCGCCGTGGCTGGGATGCTTTCGACTACGGCAAGGTGATGCAATCCAAGGCGCGAACCGTGCTTGTGCCGTTCCTGTTGTGGAACCTCGGCCTGTTCGCCGTCGTCCTTCTGGTGCAGCGCGCCGGCATGGGCATCGGGTATTTCCCGGACCTGTGGAATGCATCCTCCCGTGAACTGGCGAACTATGCGTTTGCGAGCGAGAATTTTCCCGTCGACATCCCGCTCTATTTCCTGCGTGACCTTGTCGTCTGCATCGCCCTGTCGCCAATCCTTGCCTTCTTCGTGCGCAAGGCTGCGGTGCCGACGCTGGTCATCCTGTTCGTGGTGGCGATCCTGCCGGATCTCACGCTCTTCATCGTTTTGAAGAAGTCGATCCTGTTCTCCTTTACCTTCGGCATCTTCCTCGCGTTGAACCGGATCGATCTCTCGGCGCTCGACCGTTTCGCCGTTCCCGGAACGGCGCTGGTTGTAGCCGCCGCCGTCCTGTTGTCGATCGCGCTTTATCAGACGGGACCGGACTATTCCTGGTCGCTCGAGCTTCTGCGCAACGCGCTGTCGATTATCGGTGCCGGTGGATTCTGGCTGATGTCGGCACTTGCTATCCGCTCGACGCTCGGCAAACGGCTGGCCGCCACCGGCAGCCTCAGCTTCTGGATCTTCTGCGCCCATTACCCGCTGCTCGTGGTGATGTGGATGGTCTGGAACCGCATTGCGGGCGATCAGCTTTACCCGCTGTTCTATGTCGGCGCGATTTCCTCGGCCTTCGTGATCCTGGTGATTTCGAATGCGCTGGTGTCGCGCCTTATGCCCGGCCTTTACCAGACGCTGACGGGCAGTCGCGGCCGCAAGGCAAAGCTTGCGCAGACACAGAACTCCAATTCGTCCGGGCATTCCGCGCATGGCCGCGAGCCCGCCCTGACCCACAGAAGAGGTGAAACATGACGGCACCAGCCAGACAGATTCGACCCGCTTTCCGAGCCGCTGCAACGGCAATCGCCGCGTTGACGGTACTCGCCTGCGCTCCAGCTTTTGCCCAGGCGCCTCCCGCACCGGCCCCCCAAGCACAGGCCCCTCAACCTCCGGCGCCTCCCGGGCCAACCCCTAATGCCCCGGATCAGGCAGGCAACAAGCATCCCGGTGGCAAACCCCATCCGGGTGGCAAGCCGCAGCCGGATGCCAAGGGCACGTCCTTCGTCGAGAATTTCGATCGGCTCGACCGGTCGTTCTGGTTCGTTTCGAACGGCTGGAACAACGGCGCCCATCAGAACTGCACCTGGTCGCAGCGCCAGGTCACGACGGATGGCGGCAATCTCAAGCTCACCTTCGAGGAGCGCCAGAACAAGGACCGCAAAAACGTCTGCGGCGAGATCCAGACCCGCGCCCGCTTCGGTTACGGTACCTATGAGGCGCGCTACAAGTCGGCGACCGGTCCTGGCCTCAACTCAGCCTTCTTCACCTATATCGGCCCGACCGACAAAAAGCCGTGGGACGAGATCGACTTCGAGGTGCTCGGCAAGAATGTCGATCAGGTTCAGCTCAACCAGTATATCAATGGCAAGGGCAAGAACGAGAAGATCGTTCCCGTCGCCGGTGGCGCCGACAAGGGCTTCAACGACTACGCCTTCATCTGGGAGCCGGAGCGGTTGCGCTACTTCCTCAACGGCAAGCTCGTGCAGGAAGTCACCGACCCGTCGAAGATCCCGCAGAACGCCCAGAAGATCTTTCTGAGCCTGTGGGGCAGTGATACGCTGAAATCCTGGATGGGCCCGTTCGCCTATTCCGGCCCCACCACGATGGAAGTCGATCGCATCGCCTATACGGCGCTCGGCGAAGACTGTGCTTTCCCGCAATCCGTGCTTTGCACGCTCAACTGATCTTTCGACACGGAGTTGAATGACTTGACACTGCAGGTTCTCTATCTGGCCCATGATCTTGCCGACCCGGCCATTCGCCGGCGGGTGCTGACGTTGAAGACCGGCGGCGCCAGCGTCACGGTCGCAGGCTTCAGGCGTGCGGGAAACCTGCTGGGCCAGGAAGACGGCGTGCGTTCCATCGATCTCGGTTCAACGCAGGACGGACAGTTCAGCCAGCGCATCAAGGCCGTGATTGCTGCCCGGATGCAGCTGCAGAAGAGGCTTGTCGGCGTTCCGATGCCGGATGTCATCATCGCCCGCAATCTGGAAATGCTGGTTCTCGCCGAGGGGGCAGCGTCCTTGTTCGGCGGCGACGTGCCCGTCGTCTACGAATGTCTCGATATTCACCGCCTGCTGCTCGATGAGGGTGTGAAGGGGCGGGTGCTGCGTGCCGTGCAGCGGCATTTCGCAAAGTCGGCCCGGCTGCTGATCACCAGCTCGCCGGCCTTTGTCGAAAACTTCTTCAAGCCGAAATCCGGGCTCGATCTTCCGGTCCTTCTGCTCGAGAACAAGGTTCTGCAGCTGGGCGAAGCGTCCGTCGCAAAGCCGCAACCGCGTCTGCCCAAGCAGGGTGAGCCCTGGAAGATCGGCTGGTTCGGTGCGATCCGCTGCCGCAAGTCGCTCGATATCCTGACGGCCTTCGCCGAAAAGATGAACGGCGGGGTCGAGGTCATCATCCGCGGACGGCCGGCCTATAGCGAGTTTGCCGATTTCGACGCGCAGGTGAAGAACGCGCCGTTCGTGCGTTTCGAGGGTCCCTACCGCAATCCGGAGGATCTGGCGGAGATCTACAACGAGGTGCAGTTCACCTGGGCGATCGATTTCTTCGAGGAAGGGCTGAACTCCGAGTGGCTTTTGCCGAACCGTCTCTATGAAGGCGGGCTGCATGGCGCGGTTCCGATCGCGCTTGCGCGCACCGAGACCGGCCGCTTTGTGGCTAAGCGCGATATCGGCATCCTTCTCGACAACGCGACGCCTACCGATCTGGAAACCCTGTTCTCGGGCATGACCGACGCACTCTACCTCGATCGGTTCGCCCGGCTTGCGGCCGTCGATCGCAGCCAGTGGGTTACTGATGCAGACGATTGCCGCGCGCTGGTCGACAGGCTTGCGGGCCTCAATCGCAATATTTCGCTGGCCGTACCGTCGGTACCGGCCGTTTCAACCGTGCAGTCGTGAGGTGAGATAGGTCATGCGTGTGCCTTCGAATGCCGATGTTTCCCATGGCGACCTGTCCTTGATCCGGACACTGATCGTCGTTCCGTGCCTTGATGAGGCAAAGACCATCGAGCCGCTGCTGCGCAAGCTCGATCAGCAGCGTAGCTCGGCCAGCGACATGATCGTCGTTGCCGATGGCGGCAGCAAGGACGGCACGCAGGAGATCGTCCTTCGCGTCGCTCAGGAACTGCCGAACGTGGCGCTGATGCACAATGCCAAGCGCATCCAGAGTGCGGCGATCAATCTCGCCGTCCAGCGCTTCGGCGCGGAGTTCGAATATCTGATCCGCATCGACGCGCATGGCGATTATCCCGACGATTATTGCCGGACGCTTCTGCAGGAAGCGGTGTCGCTTGAGGCGGATTCCATCGTGGTCGGCATGGAAACGGTCGGCTTTGGCCTGTTCCAGCGGGCAACGGCTGCGGCGCAAAACTCCAAGCTCGGCAATGGCGGCTCCAAGCACCGGGCCGGCGGCGGCGGCGAGTGGGTCGATCACGGCCACCACGCCCTGATGCGCATCTTCGCGTTTCAGGCTGTCGGCGGCTACGACGAGAGCTTCAGCCATAACGAGGATGCGGAACTGGATTTCCGCCTTCGCCAATCCGGCTTTCGCATCTGGATGACCGGCAAGACCTACATGACCTATTATCCGCGTTCCACCGCGTCGGCGCTGTTCCGGCAGTATCTCGGCTATGGCCGCGGCCGGGCGAAGAACCTTTTGAAGCATCGGTCGATCCCCAAGATCCGCCAGGCCATTCCGTTGGCGGTCGCACCTGTTGTGATCGGCGCGGTGCTGGCGGTCCTCTACTGGTGGGCGGCCATTCCGCTGGTTGTCTGGGCGGTCGCCTGCCTCGGCTATGGCGTCTGGATGGCTGTGGGCCAAAATAACCCGCTCGGCCCGCTTGCTGCGGTGTCGGCGATGATCATGCATTTCGCCTGGTCGGCAGGTTTCTGGCTGGAACTGATCGGCATCAAATCGAGGAGGCGTGCATGATCGTGGCTGGCAGCGGCAAGCTCCGCATCGATATCGGCATCTGCACCTATCGGCGCCCGGAACTGGAGGTCACGTTGCGGTCGCTGTTCGCGCTCGACGTGCCTGAACACACGCAGGTCCGGCTGATCGTCGCCGACAATGACGCGGAGCCGAGTGCGCAAGCGCTGGTGGAGCGGCTGAAAGCCGTCTCGCCCTTCGAAATTCAGTATGTTCACTGCCCGAAATCGAACATCTCGATTGCGCGCAATGCCTGCCTTGCTGCCTGCCAGGCCGATTATCTCGCGTTTATTGACGACGACGAAACGGCCGGTCCTGGATGGCTTGCAGCGCTTGTCGATCGCGCCGAAGCGACGTCCGCCGATGCTGTCCTCGGCCCCGTCCGCGCCATCTATCCGGATGATGTTCCGGCCTGGATGCGCAGCGGTGATTTCCACTCCACCAATCCCGTCTGGGTCGATGGCCGTATCATCACAGGCTATACCTGCAACGTGCTTCTCGACATGCGCTCGCCGAAGCTTGCGGCCCGCAAGTTCGCGCTGTCGCTCGGCCAGAGCGGTGGCGAGGACACGCACTATTTCACCCAGCTGACCGATGCCGGCGGACAAATCGAGTTTGCCCGTGACGCTCTGCTGGAAGAGCCGGTGCCACAGAAGCGCGCCAGCTTCTCGTGGCTTGCCAAGCGCCGCTTCCGCTCCGGCCAGACCCATGGCCGCATCGTTGCGGCAAAGAGTGCCGGTCTGTCGCGGATCAAGAAGGCCGCAATCGCTGCGATGAAATTTGGCTATTGCGCCGTAGTCACCGTCGCAACTGTCGCAATTCCGGTCACACGCACGCGCTATGCTCTCCGGGCAGCGCTCCACGCCGGGTCTGTGATGGGGACGCTCGGCATGCGCGAGATCCGCCAGTACGGCATGGTGGAGGCCACATGACTTCCGTTGTCCCAGTGCCCGATGTCAGCTTCGTCATCGCCGCCTACAATGCTGAGGAGACGCTGGAGAGGGCGATCGATAGTGCGCTTGCTCAGGTCGACGTGTCCCTGGAAGTGATCGTCGTCGACGACTGCTCAAGCGACGGCACCCGCGAGCTTGCGCTTCGCTGCCGCGATCGCGATGATCGCGTCAAGCTCATCGTCCAGCCCGTCAATGGCGGACCGGCTGCCGCGCGCAATGCGGGTTTCGATGCGGCAACCGGCCGCTGGATCGCCGTGCTCGATGCCGACGACACGATCCATCCGCAGCGCCTGAAGCGGATGATCGCACGCGCCGAGGCGATGGATGCACGGATCGTGGTCGACAATATCGACGTCGTCCCGCTCGAAGGCGGCCAGCCGACGGCGATGTTTTCGCGCTCCGATCTGGAAGCGCGGAACACGCTTGAGCTCGCCGATTTCATCGAATCCAACATCATCTTCGAAAGCACGTTCAATTTCGGTTACATGAAGCCGATTTTCCGCCGCGATTTCCTCAATCAGCACGGCTTGCGCTTTGATGAGAACCTGCGGATCGGCGAGGATTACATCCTGCTTGCATCTGCGATCGCGAGCGGCGGCGTCTGCGCCATCGAGCCCGAGGCCGGTTACGTCTACCATCTGCGCCACGGTTCGATCTCGCGGGTGCTCAAACCCGAACATCTCACGGCGATGCTTGCCGGCGACGAGAAGTTCCTTAAGCGCTTCTCTCTCGAGCCGCGGGCAATGACCGCCCAGCGCCGCCGCACGCAGAGCATTCGCGAAGCGGCCTCCTTCCTCACACTCGTCGACGAGATCAAGAAACGATCATTCGGCGGGATTCTGAAAACGGCAATCGACAACCCGCGGGCGCTCAAGCACCTGCGCATGCCGATTGCCGTCCGTATGCGCCGGTTCGCAAGAGCTGCCGGCGTTTCTTGACAATCCGATCGACGGGGCGGGGGCGTCCCGGAAAGGACAACGACACTATGGAAATGAGACCTGTTCGCAAGGCGGTCATTCCGGTTGCAGGCAATGGAACACGGTTCCTGCCGGCCACCAAGGCAATGCCAAAGGAAATGCTGACGATCGTCGACAGGCCCGTCGTGCAGTATGCGGTGGATGAGGCCATGCAGGCCGGCATCGAGCACATCATCTTCGTGACCAGCCGCAACAAGACTGCGATCGAAGACTATTTCGACAGCAATCCCGAACTGATCGCCAGCCTCACCCGCGCCGGCAAGACCGTTCAGGTGACCCAGCTCGAAAAGATGCTGCCGCTCGCCGGCACCGTCAGCTACACCCGCCAGCAGGTTCCGCTCGGTCTCGGTCACGCCGTCTGGTGCGCCCGCGAACTGGTGGGCAACGAGCCCTTCGCGCTGCTTTTGCCGGATATGGTGTCCTACGGCGCCCGCGGCTGCATGGCAGGCCTCGTTGATCTCTATGAGGAAGTCGGCGGCAACGTCTTCGGCGTCGAGCAGTGCGCGCCCGAGGAGACGTCCAGCTACGGCGTCGTCGCGATCGGCGAAAGCAAGCAGCACGGCTTCGAAGTGACCGGCATGGTCGAAAAGCCGGCACCGGCCGATGCACCGTCGAACTATTACCTTAATGGTCGCTATATCCTGCAGCCGCAGATCTTCGAACTGCTGGAAAGCCAGGAACGCGGAGCCGGCAACGAGATCCAGCTGACCGACAGCATGCAGAAACTGCTGCAGAAGCAGCCGTTCCACGCACAGCCCTATACCGGACGGACCTTCGACTGCGGTTCCAAGCGCGGTTTCATCGAAGCCAATGTGGCCTTCGCGATGTTGCGGAGCGATATGGGCGAGGAGATCTATCACTCCGTCAAGGAGCTTCTCGCCAACCACGAATCGAAGGTTAAGGCGGCTTAAGGGCCGCTCCAACGTCGCAGTCAGACCAAAGCCCGAGGAACGGCAGTCCATTTCTGCCGTTCCTCTCGACAATTCCGGAAAGCGGACAAAGCCATGGACCAGGTTAATTATAGGCCGATGAACATCTTCCCGAACGAGCAAAAAGAAACTGACACGTTCATCGACCTCGACAAGCTGTGGTCGGCAGCCATGCGTCGGCTTGGCGTGATCATCATCTGCGTGGTCGCCATGGTCGCGCTTGCGGCAGCCTATCTGTTTACGGCGCAGCCGAAATACACGGCCGCGACGCAGATATTGGTGGACGACAACCTGTCCCGCTATGCGGAAGAGGAAACCGAAGGCCAGACCGCGCAGCAGATCGATAACCGCATGTCCAGTTCGGTCGAGATCCTGAAATCCAAGGCGCTGGCGCTCAGCGTCGTCGACAAGGGCAAGTTTGCGGAAAACGACCTGATCGTCGATCCGCCCAAATCGCCGGTCGATCTTGCCAAGGACATGGTGAAAAGCGTTGTCTCGCTGGTGTCATCAGGCGGCCCGTTGCCGAGCGAAGACCAGGTGCGCGCCGGGCGCCGTGAAAAGGCTGCCGCCATCCTTCAGCAGTCGATCACCGTCGAGCGCGTCGGACGCAGCTCGGTCATCTCGCTCTCCGTCCGCTCGCCAGACCCGGTTCTTTCCGCCCAGCTTGCCAAGACCTATGCCAGTTCCTTCCTCACGGAAGAGCTTAACGCCAATTTCGACGCGACCGAGCGCGCTTCCGTATGGCTCCAGGAGCGTTTGAACGACCTCAATATCCGGGCACAGCAGGCATCGCTGACGGTCGAGCAGTATAAGCGCGACAACGGCCTCGTATCGCCACGCGGCGAGCTGATGTCCGCCCAGCAGCTGTCTGATCTCAATACCCAGCTGATCTCGGCGCAGGCCGAAGTCGCCAGCGCCCAGGCCCGCTACAACCAGTACAAGGTGATCATCGACAAGGGCTCGGAAGCAGCCGTCGCAAATGCTGTCGTCGCCAACCGCGATACAGACAACACCGTGCTGCAGAACCTTCGCCAGCGCTACACGACGGTCAACGACCGTGAAAAGGGCGTGGTCGAGCAGTTCGGCGCCGATCATCCGCAGGCAGTCGCACTTCGCTCCGAAAAGCAGGACCTGGCACAACAGATCCTGCGCGAACTGCAGCAGCTGACCGGTTCGTTCCGCAACGAGCTGGATGTCGCAAGCTCGCGCGAGCAGTCGTTGCGCGCCAGCATCGAAAGCGTCGCCGGCCGCAACCAGGATGCCAATGTCTCCATGGTGCAGTTGCAGGAGCTGCAGCAGCGTGCCGATGCGCTGAAGACGCTCTACCAGTCCTATCTGCAGCGGTTCGAACAGGCGTCGCAGCTGCAGTCGCTGCCGATCGCCAAGGCCCGCGTCATCTCGGAAGCCGGCGTGCCGATCTCGCCGTCCAGCCCGCGCAAGACGCTCACCATGGCTCTGTCCGTCGTGCTTGGACTGCTGCTCGGCGGCGCACTTGCAGCGCTTCTGGAATTTCGCGAGCGCTTCTTCCGCACCGGCGCCGACGTGCAGGACAAGCTCGGCGTCCGCTTCCTCGGTTACCTCCCGAAGATTGGCAGCGCCCAGACCGACGACAACGGCTCCGACAAGCCGGCCGATGCGATCGACGGCCAGATCCTGCCGGAGGGCGATCCGATCGCGCTTCGTCGCAAGATGCGTGTCGCCGTCGAAGCGCCGCGCTCGCAGTTTGCCGAAACGCTGCGCAATGCCAAGCTTGCCGCCGATATCGTGCTGCAGGGTCGCAAATGCTCGGTCATCGGCGTCGTCTCCTGCCTTCCCGGCGAAGGCAAGTCGATGGTTGCCGCCAACCTTGCCGGCCTGATCTCGTCCAACGGCGTTCGCACGCTGGTCATCGATGGCGATCTGCGCAATCCGGGTCTCTCCAAGATGCTGGCGAGCGAACCGGATGTTGGCCTGATCGACGTCGTCCTGCAGAAGGTTCCGTGGACGGCTGCCGCCCGCGTCGACCGCCGCTCGCGCCTGACGATCCTGCCGATGACCACCCGCAGCCGTCAGCTGGCCCATACATCGGAGCTTCTCGCCTCGACCGGCATGAGCCAGTTCCTCGAAAGCATCAAGGACACGTTCGACGTCATCATCGTCGACCTGGCACCGCTGATCCCTGTTATCGATGCGAAGGCCTTCGAGCCCTATGTCGACGGCTTCATCTTCGTCACCGAATGGGGTGTCACGCCGGTCAAGGCAGTGCAGAGCGTGCTTCAGTCGGAACCGCAGATCGCCGCAAAGACGATCGGCGTCATTCTCAACAAGACCGAGATGGGCGAACTGCGCAAATATGCCGATCCGGGCGCGCCTGAGCGCCTGCATTCGAGCTACTCGTCCTATTACAAGGATGCCATTCCCGGCGTGCCGCGCTAAGTCGCGACACGTTCCGAAAGACTGATCGAAGGCCGCCGCTCCCTGAGGAACCGGCGGCCTTTGCGTTTCAATGGTTTGACCTGTCCATTTTCCAGATTTGCACCGATCCGCGCTTCCGTGCGGGAACAGAATTCCTTACCATGCCCAGATACCGATGATCAGCGAGGCCGATTTCATGAGCACTCTCAACCGTTTCTCCGTTCAACCGCTGGCATCCATGACGCGGCTGCTCGCCGACGTCGCGTCAGCACGGCGCGAGCCGGATCTGGTCATCCGGGATGCACGGATGCTCTCCACCTATTCGGAACGTATCCTGCCCGGGCGGGAAATCTGGCTCTCCGGCGGCCGTATCGCCGCGGTAAAGCCCACCGGTTCCTACAAGGGAACATCGGCCAAGATTTACGACGCAAAGGGCGGCATTCTGGCGCCGGGCCTTGTCGATCCGCATATCCATATCGAATCCTCGATGGTGACGGCCTGCGCCTATGCGGAGGCCGCCCTTCTCAACGGCACCACCACGATCTTCTGCGACAGCCACGAGATCGGCAATGTCATGGATGTCGCCGGTGTTGAGGCGATGCTGGAAGACGCGCGCATGGCGCCGCTGTCGATCTTCCTGACGGTGCCGAGCACCGTTCCCGCCACCTCGCCGGAACTGGAAACCGCCGGTGGCGACCTGACGCCGGACAAGATCGCGGCGCTGTTCGACAAATGGCCGGAAGCGGTAGCGCTCGGCGAAAAGATGGATTTCGTTCCCGTCGCGATGGGCGACGAACGCAGCCATGCGATCCTCGCTGCCGCACTGTCGCGCGGCCGTCCCGTATCGGGCCATGTCTATGGCCGCGAATTCGTCGCGGCCTATGCGGCCTCCGGCGTCACCGACACCCATGAGGCGATCGACCGCGATATTGCCGACGATCTGCTGGAGGCCGGCGTTTGGCTGTTCCTGCGCGGCGGCCCGCCCACCACGCCCTGGCATTCGCTGCCGCAGGCGATCAAGACCATCACCGAGCTTGGCGCCTCGCACAAGCGCGTCGCTGTCTGCACCGACGATCGCGATGCCGAGGATCTGCTCGCATTCGGCATGGACTGGGTGACCCGCGAGGCGGTCAAATACGGCATGACGCCGGAACAGGCCTGGGCCATGGGCTCGCTGCATGGCGCCACCCGCTTCGGCATGGAAAACGAGATCGGCGGTCTTGGCGGCGGACGGCGTGCCGATCTGGTGCTCCTGTCCGATAACCTGGAGCCGGTCAGCACCTGGTATGGCGGCGAACTGGTCGTGGACCAGAAGAAGATCACGCCGGTTCTGGATGAGGCACTGTCAAAACCCTATCGCTATCCGGAAGCCGCCTATCATACGGTGAAGCTGCCGAAGAACATCAAGCTGACGCCTGACCTGCCGACCGAGACCGTCATTGCCCACACGATCAAGACGGAGCTGCCCGGCATCACGCTCGGCCACGTCACCGTCACGCTCGAACCCGCCAACGACTGGCAGACGCAGTTCGATCGCCACGGTCTTTGCTTTGTCACGGTCGTGGAACGTCACGGCAAGTCGCCGGGCAATGTCGCGCATGGTCTGCTCAACGGTTTTGGTCTGAAGAAGGGCGCGGTCGCCTCGTCTGTCGGGCATGACAGCCACAACATCATCGTCGCCGGCACCAATGAACGCGACATGCAGGTGGCGCTCGATGCGATCGAGGCTACCCAGGGCGGCGTCTGCGTCGTGATGGATGGCAAGGTGACGGCCATGGTGCCGCTGCCGATTGCCGGGCTTTTGTCCGACAAGCGCGTCCACGCGGTCGCCGACGAGGTGAAGGCGCTGAAGCTCGAATGGGAAAAGGCCGAATGCACGATCGCGTATATGGGCTTCAATCTCATTCCGCTGTCGGTCATTCCGGATATCCGCATTACCGACAAGGGCCTCGTTCTGGTGCCGGAAATGCAGATCCAGACCCTGTTCGAACCGGCATGAGAGCTTGAGCATGACACCTGAAAACACCGATCTCGCCCGCGTTCTCGCCCATATCGATGCCAACAGCGACAGTTTTGTCGAACGGGTGATGGAGTATGTGAAGCACAAGTCGATCAGCGCCTCCAACGAGGGGATCACGGAAGCCGCCGATATCCTCGTCGGCATCCTCAATGGCCTCGGCATGCAGGCCCAGACGATCACCACCCGCAACCACCCGATGGTGATCGGACGGATGGAGAACCAGCCCGGCAAGCCGACCGTGCTGCTCTACGGCCATTACGACGTGCAGCCGCCCGAGCCGCTGGATCTCTGGAAGAGCCCGCCCTTCGAGCCCGAAATCCGTGACGGCCGCATCTACGCGCGCGGCATCGGCGACAACAAGGGCCAGCATTTCGCCCAGTTGCTGGCGATTGAATCCTATCTCAAGGTGGTTGGCGAACTGCCCTGCAATGTGATCTTCCTGCTCGAAGGCGAGGAGGAGATCGGCAGTCCCCATATGGCGGAATTCGTCGCGGAGCATGCCGACAAGCTCAATGCCGATCTCGTCGTGACCTCGGATGGCTCGCTGCATGACAGCGGCCGCCCGGTCGTCACGTTTGGCGTGCGCGGCGTCGCTTCCTTCGAGCTACGTGCAAAGACTGCCAACCGCGACGCCCATTCCGGCAATTTCGGCGGCGTCATGCCGAATGCGATCTGGAAGCTCGTGCATCTGCTCGCAACCATGAAGAACGACCGCGGCGAGATCACCATAGACGGCATCTACGATCCCGTCGTGCCGCCGACCGATCTGGAATTGCAGGCGATGGCGGCTTTGCCGCTCGATGTCGACAAGATCAAGGCCGAGCTTGGCATGACGGCGATCGAAGAGCCGCTGGATCGTCCCTATTACGAGCGGCTGATGTTCCAGCCGACGCTCACCATCAACGGGCTGCATGGCGGCTATGGCGGGCCGGGGCAGAAGACGGTTCTTCCGAGCGAAGCCTATGCCAAATGCGATATTCGCCTCGTCGAGAGCCTGACGCCGGACTACGTGTTCGAAAAGGTCCGGGCGCATGTGGAAAGATACGCGCCCGACGTGGAGTTCGTGCCGCAAAACTCCATGCTGCCATCGAAAACGCCGATGGACAGCCCGTTCGCATCCGTGATCCGCGAGGCGATCGTCGCTGCCCGCGGCGTCGAGCCACTGCTCTACCCAAGCCTCGGCGGCAGCCTTCCAGACTACGTCTTCACCAAAATCCTCGGCAAGCCTGCTTTCGTCGTCCCCTATGCCAATGCCGACCAGGCAAACCACGCGCCCAACGAAAACCTCAAGCTCGACCTCTTCCACGCCGGCATCCGCACCGGTGCTGCGCTGCTGGCGAAGCTGGGTGAGATGAAGGGGTGAATGGTAGGGCAGGGATGGTGGATTTCGCCAAACCGCTCAGTCGATCACCAGCATGTTGGCAATGGTCTGTCGAAGATCTATGCCGAGGCTGTGGTCGTAGGCTGCCCATGCGCTGGTTATAATAAGTGCCCATAGGACGCTGAACAGGGATCCGACCAGAAAATATTCGGCGAATTCACGCTGATCCAGCTTCTGGAACCTGGCGACCGTTTTCAGTGCTATCACGGCGGCGAGGATCTCCCAACTGTGAACAACGATCCCGGCCGCGAGTATCAGCCTCTCCAGAATGCCGATCACTCGTCCGGCGCTGATGGTCGAGGGAGGACTTTCCGAGACCATGTCCTTCAGGCCGGTCAGATCGAAAAGCTTGCGACATAGCCAGTTGCCTCCGTAAGTCAGCAAGCCCAGTGCGACAGCCGTATAGACGAGTGCGTGGATCATGCGTGCTGCCTTTCGAGCGACAAGGAACCGTCCAGTTCGGCAAGGGCCTCTTGAATGGCATTCCATTGAAGCAGGTAAAGATCAAAGTCTCCAGAGTTTCTGACCTTGTAGATGCTGTGCACGGAAACATTGCGTAGTTTCGCGATCTCGCTTGCCGTCTTTCCCGCCAGAAAGGCCTGGATGTCGTGACGCTGGGTCGGCGTCCATCGACGTTCGATGGCGGTCAGCGTTGCGCCGCCTGCCTCCAGCAGGGTCTCGAGCACCTGATAGCCTGGAATGTGGAACCGGTAATAGGTGGTGGCCGCTTTCTCGTTGAGCTTCGCCCTCGTGGCGGCGAGACCCGTCCCCATCATGTTCCAGGCGCGCTCTGGGTTGAGCGGCGTTTTCAACGCGGCAACTCCGATTGCAAACCGGCAGTCGATGGAATCGCGCATCAAATCGTATCGAATCTTGCGGGCAATCCGCATCGCACCAGCAAGCGAGGTCGCGAAACCCTGGAACTCGTCTCCCAAGGTGATCGTAAGCGGCGAGGCCAGGATTCGAGCAGATTCGGTGTTCTGACGGTCGATCGCTGCGTTAAATTGTTCATGGAGGCGTTCGATAGATGGGCTGATCTCGCTTTGAACGATATCACCCATGATGATCGCAAGAGGATTTTTGTTTGACCCTATCATGGGTCAAATCTACGATTTACCCAAAAAAGGGTCAATCAGAAAATTGACCCCAATCTGGTTCAAAGCTCCTGCCCCTTTCCAACCGGTTCAAACCCCACTGCAACGCTGCAGTTTACATTGCCGCGCTGGCCGCCTAGGCAGGGTGCCACATCAGGAACGGGTAGGTTACGGGTCATGTTGATCAAGCAGAGCGACTATCACCGCATTTATCGGGTCATCAACAGCCTGCTCGTAAACGAGAACGCCAATACCGCCGTTGCCGGCATGTATTTCAGCACGTTCGGGGCGTTCATCCTGCGCCAGCATTATGGTGTGACTGCCACGCCGAAAAGCGGGCTGGCCGCCTACAATCTCGGCGGCACCCGCATCCTCTTCGCAGACCAGCGCGAAGACGGGTATGTCACGGGTGCTGGCGAGAATTTTCATTGCTGGGTGGAGGCCGACGGCTGGGCGATCGATTTCATGGCGCCGGCGTTTTCGCAGAGCGCGTCCGAGCTTCGGGTGCCCTCTAAGATGTTCCAGAGGCCTCTTTCGGCCATGGCTTCAAGCATCAACGATCTCGAGCAATCCGGCGATTTCTTCTATCAGTCGGAGCCGCAAGCAAGCGCAAGGCGCTTCGCGGATTGGCACAAGCACGCGATGATCGGTGATCTCGCCTCGGTTGCCGCAAACTGGTTCCGGAAGTCGCCTAAGCAGATGCCGAAGTCACTGTCCATCGCGAGCGAGCCGGGAAAGAGCGTACCGTTGCTGGGGAATGCGCTTTCGGGCGCCTGGTGATGGCGGAGGCTTGCGGGCCGGGACAGGTTCGCCGATAGCGGCCAGCTCCGCTACGGGGCGTTACAGGGCGGGATGCTTGCGCACCCCGCCGCCCTTGTGAATTCAGCCCTTCTTCAGCGCAGCGTAGGCCACAGCCATCTTGGCGGCGAGGCGGGCGTTGTTTCGGACCAGTTCGATATTGGCTTTCAGGCTTTCGCCTTTCGACAATTCGTTGATGCGGGCGAGCAGGAACGGGGTCAGTTCCTTGCGGCCGATGCCGCGCTCATCTGCTTCGCGCACCGCATCGGCAATTGTGCCGTCGATGAAATCGGGCGTCAGGGCGGCTTTTTCCGGGATCGGGTTGGCGATCAGGAGGCCAGTGCCGGTGCCGAGCTGGTGGTGGAAATGCATGGCGCTTGCAATCTCTTCTGCCGTATCCAGCCGGTGATCGGCCTTGTAGCCGCTCTGGCGGGTGAAGAAGGCCGGAAAGTCCTCGGTGCCGTAGGCAATGACCGGGACGCGCTGGGTTTCGAGATATTCCAGCGTCTTTGCGATATCGAGGATCGATTTCACGCCGGCGCAGACGACGGCTGTCCTGGTGCGGCCAAGCTCGGTCAGGTCGGCGGAGATGTCGAATGTCTGTTCGGCGCCGCGATGCACACCGCCGACGCCGCCGGTTGCGAAGATCTCGATACCGGCGAGCTCCGCCAGAAGCATCGTTGCGGAAACCGTCGTACCCGCCGTCTGGCCGCGCACCATGGCAACGGCGAGATCGCGGCCGGAGGCCTTGACCACGCCCTTGGCCTGAGCCAGATTTTCCAGCTCGTCCCGTTCCAGACCGACGCGGAGTTCACCGTCGATGACGGCGATGGTTGCCGGCACGGCGCCGTTTTCACGCACGACCGCCTCGACCGACAGCGCCGTCTCCAGATTGGCCGGGTAGGGCATGCCATGGGTGATGATGGTCGATTCGAGCGCCACGATGGCGCCGCCGTTTGCGAGAGCGTCTGCAACTTCCTGGCTGAGTTTCGGCTTCAGCAATGACATAGGATTTCCTTTCTGGAAGCAGTTCCGGCAAAGCCGTGGAGCGGTTTTGCGTCTGGACCTGCGTTGGGATTAAACACTGGAAGCACTCGCGTACTTCAGGACAAACGGTGCATATGGGCCTGCAAAAAGGCCTCGGAGAGTTCGGGGTGGACGCTTGCCGCACTTTCGGTGGTGAGCGTCGCCACCAGCGCGCCGATGCGGGCAGCGGTGTGGATGTCGTCGCCGGCGATCACCCGGTGCAGGGTTCCGGCAATCATCGCATCGCCGGCGCCGGTCATGTCGATGGCTTTCGCCTCGACCGCTTCGAAACTGGCTGAAGCGTCTATGCCGGCAACGGCGATGCCGGCTGCCCCCATCGTCACCACCGCCTCGCGGGCGCCGGCTGCCTGCAGGCCGCGTGCCGCCTTCAGCGCGTCGTCGATCGTCTCGCGGGCCGACAGTCCGAGAATGGCGTTCGCCTCATCGATATTCATGAACAGAAGGTCGATACCGGTCAAATCCTTAGGCAGGCGCATGGCCTTTACCGTCGAGACGGCGTCGATCGCCAGCCGGAAGCGCGCGTCGCGCCTGCGCGTGATCAGCGCTGCCAGCGTCTCGGCCGGCGGATTGCAGTCGGAGAACACGAAGCTTGCGGAAGCCAGATGCGGCCAGACGCGGTCGAGATGTTCGGGCCGCAGCAGATCGAATATGCCCATGTCGGCAATGCCGAGCGAAAGATCGCCGTGCGGATCGAGGATGGCCGCATATTCGGCGGTCGGCCGCTCGGTGCTGATGATCATCTGACTGACGTCGATGCCGCGCTCGCGCATATAGGTCATCAGCGTGCGGCCGCCCTCGTCGTCACCGACGATCGAGATGAAACCGGTTTCGGTACCAAGACGGGCGAGGTTTTCGGCCACGTTGCGGGCAACGCCACCCATCGAGCGGGTGCTGTCGACGGGGTTGGACGTGCCCTGAACGATTTCCTGCTTCGCGTGGTATTTCCGGTCGAGAACGGCGCCGCCGAGACAGATCGCGCGTGACGGCTGCGGCATCACATAGCCGCGGCCGAGAACATGGCCCTTCTGCATCAGCTGCACGATATGGGCTGCCACCGTGGAGCGGGCGAGCCCCAGCATCTCGGCAATCTCCTGCTGTCCCGCAAAAGGATTGTCCCTGATAATGCCGAGAACGGCGGCTTCCTGGCTGGTCAGATCGTCCATCGTGGCTTCCCGTGAAGGATCACGGTTTATAAACAACTGTTCATCGCGTCAACAGTTGTTTTGCGCGCGCTTCACGCCGTCAGTTGCGCACCCGAAGACCGTCCATCAAAAGCATAATCAGCCGATTGCCGCTGGCGCGCCATTCGGGCGAATCCGGAATGGAATAGATGCTCGACATGGCGTGCATCAGATCCGCCTGGCCTATATCGCTGCGGATGAGATTTGCCTCGCGGCCGTTTACGAGAAGCCGGTCGAGCGCCTGCCGTATGGTCCCGAACCCCTCCGCAAACAGTGTCGTGTTGGAGCTGGCGATAATCTTCAGGCTGTTGGCCATGCCTCGCTTGGTTGCCATATAGCCGACGAAACGCAGCATCCAGAGCTCCAGTGCCTTGTCGGCCGGATGGTTGGCGGCAAGTTCGTCCGCTGCTGCCGCCAGTGCCGTCAGCTCGCGGCGATAGACGAGTTCGACCAGATGTTCGCGGGTCGGGAAATGCCGATAGAGCGTGCCAATGCCGACGCCGGCCTGGCGGGCAATCTCTTCCAATGAGGTCTCGACGCCCTTTTCCGCAAATGCCTGCGCTGCCACCTCGACCAGCTTGTCGCGGTTGCGGCGAGCGTCCGCGCGAAGTTTCGGAGCCGGGGTCTGTGCATTTTTCGGCGTGGCCAAAGCCCGAAATCCTGTTCCAGTGGTTAGGCTCTCTGGGGTCGTAATCCTGGTTTCCGGCATCCTGAAACGGATGTTTTCGAAATCCAGCCTTGACTGATCTCAGCGAGCGGCTAGTTTAAACGGAGTTGCCTCCGTTTGAGGCGGCGCATATGTCTTTTTAGATCAGAAGGCGGCCGGATGTCATGTCGAAAGATTTCGCTCCGCCTTATCGACCGCAATCGGCGGCGCGCGTTTAGACGATATCATCGACCCATGCCCTCGCCAGACGGCCGGTCCAGCCTAATTCTTTGAAATTCTCTTCGTGAAGATTGCAGGAGCCTGTCATGACACGAACCATTCACCTCAACCTCGATATCAACGGCAAGGGTTACGACCTCGATGTCGAGCCGCGCGTGACGCTGCTCGATGCGCTGCGCGACCATCTTGTACTCACCGGCACCAAAAAGGGTTGCGACCAGGGCCAGTGCGGCGCCTGCACCTGCCATGTGGATGGCAAACGGGTACTATCCTGTCTCACCCTGGCGGCCCAGGTCGAAGGCCGTCAGGTAGAAACGATCGAAGGACTGTCTGGGGCCGACGGAACCCTGCATGCGGTTCAGGCGGCATTCCTGGAGCAGGACGCCTTCCAGTGCGGTTATTGCACGCCTGGCCAGATCATGTCGGCAGTCGCCTGCATCCGGGAGGGGCATGCGGGATCGGATGCGGAAATCCGCGAATACATGTCCGGCAATCTCTGTCGCTGCGGCGCCTATAACAGCATCGTCGCTGCAGTGCGCCAGGCCGCGCAGGCCGTCGTTCCTGCAACGAAGGAGATGGCCGATGCGTGATTTTTCCTATCTTCGCGCCGCGACCCTCGATGAGGCCCGCCAGGCGGTGCTGCAGGCAGGGGCATCCATCCTGGCCGGCGGCACGACCCTGATCGACCTTGCCAAATGCGGCGTTGCCGAGCCGGAGACGGTCGTCGATATCTCCCATCTCGAAGGTCTCTCCGGCATCGAGGTCACACCCAGCTCGGTCACCATCGGCGCGCTTTCGCGCATGTCTGACGTTGCCGATCATGCGGGCATCCAGGCGGAAATGCCGGCTGTCTCGGAATCGCTGCTGCTGGCGGCGTCGGCGCAGCTGCGCAACATGGCGACGATCGGCGGTAACGTGATGCAGCGTACGCGCTGTCCGTATTTCCGCGATCCCGGCACGTTCCCGGCCTGCAACAAGCGCAATCCCGGCTCCGGCTGTTCGGCACTTGGCGGCATCACCCGCAACCATGCGGTTCTCGGCACCAGCGAGCACTGTATCGCCTCCAATCCGGGCGATCTGGCTGTGGCGCTGGTCGCATTCGATGCGGTCGTCGATCTAGGGTCCCGCACGGTTCCGTTTGATGAGTTCTTCCTCCTGCCCGGCGATACCCCGGACAGGGAAACAGTGCTTCAGCCCGGCGAGATGATCGTCGGCCTGTCGATCCCGAAAAGCGCTGCAGCGAAGAACTCCACCTACCTGAAGGTCCGAGACCGCCAGTCCTACGAGTTCGCCGCCGCAAGCGCTGCCGTCGGTCTGGAACTGGAAGACGATGGCCGCACGGTCAGGGATATTCGCGTGGCACTTGGCGGCGTTGCCACCAAGCCATGGCGGGCGCGCGCCGTCGAACAGGCGCTGATCGGCAAAGTGCTCGACGCTGCTACCATCAAGACGGCGAGCCTGCTTGCCATGGAGGGCGCCGTTGCCCAAGGCGACAATCAATACAAGATCGATCTTGTGCCACGGGTCGTTGCCCGGGCGATCGAGACGGTCTCGACGGACAAATCTGGAGGTCTCGCATGACTATTATGCCCCCCCGCAAACACGGCGATGCCTCTGACGGCATGGTTGGCGGACGTCTGACCCGGTTCGAAGGCAGCCTCAAGCTCACAGGTGCTGCCACCTATGCGCTGGAATACCCGATCGATAACCTTGCCCACGCGGCTCTCGTGCAGAGCACGATCGCCGCGGGCCGCGTCGTCAGCGTCGATGCGAGCAGAGCGATCGCCTCGCCCGGCGTCCTGATGGTGCTGACACCCGAAGACGATCTCGGACTGCGCGTTTCCGCCGACTGGCAAGGCAACCGGCCGGAAGACAAGGCCTATCATCCGCTGCCGCGCGAGGTGCAGTTCAACGGCCAGTCGATTGCAGCGGTGATCGCCGAAAGCCGCGAACAGGCGACGGAAGCCGCAAAGCTTGTTGTCGTCACTTATGAAGAAACGTCGCCTGTCATGAGCATCGACGATCCGGCGGCTGGCGAAGGCAAGCTGATGGACAATCTCACCATCGGCTGGGGAGATGCAGAGGCCGCCCTTGCGGCATCGCCGGTCCGGATCGAAAGCGAATACAGCACGCCGCGCGAATACCACTGCGCCATGGAGCCGCACGGGCTGACGGCGAAGTGGGACGGCGACGAGCTGACGATCTGGGAGCCCAGCCAGTGGTCGCACGGCATGGCCCGCATGTATGCCGAATGGTTCGGCATGGACTACGAAAAGGTGCGGATCATCTCGCCCTATATCGGCGGCGGTTTCGGCTCCAAGGGCCAGCCGCTCGCCTATGGCGCGGTGGCGGTTGCGGCGGCGAGAAAGCTCGGGCGACCGGTCCAGCTTGCCGTCACACGGCCGCAGAACTTCACCAGCTACGGCGGTCGTGCGGCAACCCGCCAGACGATCGCGCTCGGCGCTTCCGAAGACGGCGTGCTGCAGGCGATCGTCCATCGCGGCAGGACAGAGACGTCAGTCTATATGGATTACCCGGAACAGACGGGAGCGGCGACGCCCATCCTCTACAAGGTGGAGAACTTCTCCTCCCAGTCGCGCGTCGTGCCGGTCAACACCGTCACACCGGGCGCGCTTCGGGGACCGGGCAAGAACCCCAGCGCCTACGGCATCGAAAGCGCCATGGAAGAGCTTGCCTACAAGCTGGATATGGATCCGCTGGAACTGCGGCTGAAGAACTATGCCGATCACGACTATCAGTCCGGCAAGCCTTGGTCGACGCGGATGCTGCGCGAAGCCTTGACGCAAGGGGCTGCCGCCTTCGGCTGGGAGAAGCGCAGCCATCAGCCCCGCTCGATGCGCGACGGCAAGACGCTGATCGGCTGGGGCATCGGTTGCGGCACGTTCCCGGTTATCCGGGCACCGTCGGAAGCGATGATCCGCGTCCTCGCGAACGGCCGCGTCGAGGTGGTCAGCGGCTCGATCGATATGGGGCAGGGCACCTATACGATCCTTGCCCAGACGGCAGCCGAAGCGCTCGGCGTGCCGGTCTCAGAAGTCGACGTGCTCCTGGGTGACAGCCGCATGCCGGGTTCGTCGATCGCCGGCGGATCGATGCTGGCGGGATCCATCACCGGTGCCGTCCACAAGGCAGCGATCGCAGCGCGCGACGAGTTGATCGGCCTTGCGCTCAACGAGACCGGATCGCCGTTCCGCGATACCGGCGCCAACACGCTTTCGATGGTTGGCGGGCGTATCGAGGCATCGCGTGGCGGTGGGCCTTCGCTGTCGCTGCAGGAGCTGATGCAGGCGGTCGGCCGCAATGAGCTGGAGATCCGCCGCAACACGCTTGCCGAAAACGCGCAGACGCCTGATGATCAGAAACAGGCCTGGACCACCATGTCGAAAGTGCAGGGGCCGACCTCGGGCGACCTCTCCATGCACAGCTGGGCTGCCCATTTCGTCGAAGTCCGCATCGATGAGGATTTCGGGACGATCCGGGTGTCGCGCATGGTCTCTGCCTTCGATTGCGGCCGTCTCTACAATCCGAAGCTGGTGGAAAGCCAGTGGAAGGGCGGCATTATCATGGGCATCGGCCAGGCGCTGCTGGAGGAAGGTGTCGTCGATCCGCGCAACGGCCGCACCATCAACAGCAACATGGCCGACTATCTGGTGCCGACCAATGCCGACATTCCGGATATCGAGGTGATCTCGGTGGGCGTGCCGGATCTCGACGCATCCACGCTCGGCGGCAAAGGAGTTGGCGAAGTCGGCATCGTCGGCGTCGCCCCGGCAATCGCCAACGCCGTCTTCCACGCGACAGGCAAACGCATCCGCGACCTGCCGATCACGCTGGAAAAACTGATGTGATCTCTGGGCTGTCGCCTCTGGCGGCAGCCCTTCTCACACTTTGCGGTATCGGCTGGCTTGAACCCTCGTTTGCGGTGTTACCGCAACCCAAGAGGTCCCCACACCCTTACGTCGCCAGAACTTGTTTTCGGATCACCAACGACCGCATGGATGTAGCTGTGGTTAGGCTTTGCATCCGGAACTCTGGAAGGAAACGTAGTACGTGCAAATAGCATGAGGCGGGCATCTGCCTTGGGATTTCCAGTCGATTTCCTCATGGAAACTGTGGCCATTTTTCCCGCCGCATCTGTCCTGATCATGACCTCTCCAATTCGTTCACCAGGACTGCAGCCGACAACGAGAAAGCTCAGTAAGACTAGGGCTATCGGACGCATGAAAATTCCTGGAGCAACGGAAGGGTGATCAACTTTCCGTTGCATATTCTTCAAGGCAAAGCAACGGGATAGGCCGACGCCGCTCAATCCTCCGAATACCTTTCCTCGGCCCATGGGTCACCGCGCATGTGGTAGCCGTTCTTTTCCCAGAAGCCGGCATTGTCGATGCCGAGGAAGTCGATCCGCTTCAGCCATTTGGCGCTTTTCCAGAAGTAGAGATGCGGCACGACAAGGCGCACCGGTCCACCATGCTCTTCCGTCAGCGGCTTGCCCTCCCAGTGGGTCACGATGAGCGCGTCGGGGACTGCGAAATCGGAGAGGAGGACGTTGGTCGTGTAGCCGTCATAAGCGGTCAGCATCACCGCGGTCGCCTTGTCGGTCGGCTCCACGGCATCGAGCAGGTCGCGGGTGGACACGCCCTTCCAGTCGTTGTCGTAGCGCGACCAGGTCGTCACGCAATGGATATCGGAGCGCATCTCGGTCTGCGGCAGTGCCTGGAAACTGTCCCAGTTGAAGGTCGTCGGCTTGTTGACGAGCCCGTAGATGTCGAGCTTCCACTGTGACGGCGAAATGCTGGGCTGCTGGCCGAGATCGAGCACCGGCCAGTTCTTGACCAGATGCTGGCCGGGCGGTAGGCGATCGGTATCGGGTCGCGCATGCCGGCCTGTCAGGAATTTTCCCTCATCGGCCCATTTGCGCTTGGTGCTGGTGAGCTTGGAATCCTGCGGAAGATTGTCGTCCATAAGTGGTTCTCCTTGCCTCCGAGGATAATCTGATAAACAACAAGGGCAATCAATTCCTGACTTCCCCGCCCGAGATTTCGTCGAGACCCCATGCCCGCCTCCCATCCGCGCCCGAATGCCCGCTTCAACCCTTTGATCGAACAACTGTCCCTGCCACCGGTTCCGGCCGTCGCGGCCTGGGGTCGTGCCTATGACACGGCTCTGGGTCCGCTGATCGACCTGTCGCAGGCAGTGCCCGGCTATCCGGCCCATCCGGACATGCTGCGGCTTCTGGGCGAGACGGCATCGTCCAAAGCCTATACCGGCTACGGCCCGATCGAGGGCGAGGCGGTTCTGCGCACCGCCTATGCAAGCCACGTCGCGGAAGTCTATGGCGCAGCGCTTGTCGAGGAAAACATCCACATCACCTCCGGCTGCAACCAGGCTTTCGTCTGCGCGGCGATGACGGTCGCCGGTCCCGGCAGCACCATCCTGATGACCGAGCCGTTCTATTTCAACCATGAAACGACGCTTGCCATGATGGGTATCGGCACCGCCTTCGTGGCATGTTCTGCCGAAAACGGGTTCCTGCCGGATCTGGTGTCGCTCGAAGCCGCGATGACCGATGGGGTGAAGGCGCTGGCGCTGGTGTCGCCCAACAATCCGACCGGCGCCATCTATCCGGCGTCCCTGCTCGAGGCGATCTTTAGGCTATGCCAGGACAAAGGTATCTGGCTGATTCTCGACGAAACCTATCGCGATTTTCTGCCGCAAGCGGGAAGCCGTGCCCATGGCCTGTTTTCGCAGTCCGGATGGGAAGAAACGCTGATCAGCCTCTACAGCTTTTCCAAATCCTTCTGTATTCCCGGCCACCGTCTCGGCGCCATCACCGCCGGCGAGGCGGCGATCGGCCAGATCGCCAAGATCATGGACAATCTGCAGATCTGCGCGCCGAGAGCCGCCCAGGCAGCGGTTGCCGAAGCGCTGCCGCTGCTCACCGCCTGGCGCGAGGAAAACCGTCAGGAAATCGGCCGTCGCGCCGAAGCGCTGAAAACGGTCATGCGCGGCGTCTCCGGTTGGAAGCTCGATGCGATCGGCGCCTATTTCGCCTTCGTGCGGCATCCCTTCCCGGGCAGGGGCTCGGCCGAGGTGGCCGAACAGCTTGCCAAACGCGCCGGCATCAGCTGCATCCCCGGCGTCTATTTCGGGCAAGGCCAGGATGGCTATCTGCGGTTTGCCTTCGCCAATGCGGATGTCGAAACCATCGGTCTTCTGGAAGAACGTTTGCGGAACTTTTCGCTGTCGTAAAGTGGTTGCCGGCTCTATAAGGAACCATGGTTCAGAGAGCAGGCAGCGCCGATCTTCCGCTTCATGGTGGCCGGGTTCCCCGGTGGCTGGGCGACCGCATGACCAAGCTCGGCGCCGTCATCACCGAAGCCATCGTCCTGCATTACGGCCGTGACGAATTGCTCAGCCGGTTGGCGCATCCGTTCTGGTTTCAATCCTTCGGGTCGGTGATGGGCATGGACTGGCATTCGTCCGGCATCACCACCAGCGTCATCGGCGCGCTCAAACGCGGGCTGACGCCGATGTCGGGCGAACTCGGCATTCATGTCTGCGGCGGGCGCGGCCGCAATTCGCGGCAGACGCCGGATGAGTTGATCGCCATCGGCGCCCGCGTCGGTATCGATGGTTTCGCCCTTGCCAAGACCAGCCGGCTCGTCGCCAAGGTCGACAGCGCCGCCGTTCAGGATGGTTTCGATCTCTATCTGCACGGTTTCATCGTCACCGACGATGGCAAATGGGTCGTCGTCCAGCAGGGCATGAACGGTGACCGGAAGCAGGCGCGACGCTATCACTGGCAGTCGCAGGGCCTGAAAAGCTTCGTGGATTCGCCGCATGCGGCGATCGAGGGCCGCGGCCAGGGCGACATCGTCAACCTCGCCGATCACCGGGCAGAGGCCTCGCGCCACGGCCAGCTCGATCTGCTCGCATCGCTCGGTCCCGACCGCATTGTCCGCGAAGTGATCGCGATCGATCCGGGCCGGCAGCGCAAGAAGGATCTGTCGCAGCCGATGCTGCCGCATCTGATCATGCCTGATCATCACGACGTCCGCGAAGAAGACGTCAACATGAAGCGCCTGCATGGCACGCTTGCCGCCGCTGCCGATCGTGGCCCGAAGGATTTCGAGGATCTGCTTCTGACGCCTGGCGTCGGAGCCCGCACGGTGTCGGCGCTCGCCATGGTCGCCGAAGTCGTGCACGGCGCACCCTGCCGTTTTTCCGATCCGGCGCGGTTTTCACTCGCCCATGGCGGCAAGGACCGGCATCCGTTCCCGGTGCCGATCCGGGTCTATGACGAGACGATCAGGGTGATGAAATCGGCCGTCGGCAAGGCAAGGCTTGGCCGCGACGAGGAAATGCAGGCACTGCGCCGCCTAGACGACCAGGCCCGCCAGCTCGAAAAATACGTGACCGGCCCCGACCTCAAGGAAATCGTCGCCGGCGAATTTTCCCGCTCGCACGAATGGGGTGGACGCAGCGTGTTCGGCTGGGAGCCGGAGGCGGAAGACGATAAACGGACGGGATAGTTGCCTTCTGCGATCGTCCCATATCCACCGAAACTGAAGGCACCTCGTTCCAGAGACGGCCGGGAGACCAGCAATTTGTCGCGTGAAACGGAGACGCGAAGCGTCGGGTGGCGATCGTTCGCGGCCGATACTCTGGCCCTCATCCTGTTCTTCACCACGACCGGCATTATCAACGAGCGGTTCGTTGCGGGAATGAGTTGGGAGCAGGTGTTTGACGCGCGCCTTCTCGGAGCCGTGCTGATGGTTCCGTCGGGGCGTCCATACGGTCTTTGGCGAGACTGGGTGATGCGCTTTGCCGGCCCCGGGCGCGTGTCGCAGATCCTGTGGGATACGCTCGCGCTCGTCAGCTTCCAGGTGCCGCTCTATGCCGCGATCCTCGCCATCAGCGGGGCTGATAGTGCTGAGTTGCTGCGGGGCACGTTGGGTGTGATCGTGATCATGCTGGCATCGGGTCGGCCCTACGGAGCGTTCCTCAATTTCATCAGGCGCCGCTTCGGCCTGTCGCCGGGCGGAACGAAGCCGATGTCCCTCAACACGTGAATGGGCCCGGGAAGAAATCCCCGGGCACGAGACTGCTGGCAAACCCTAAAAAAGCTTGTTTGACGAGAGGCATACCCCACTCTCCCTCATCCTCGCCCTGGTGGCGGGGATCCAGCGACACGACGTCCGTCGGGTCAAAGACTCGTTTTAGCTCAAGGACTTGAGCTGACTGGATCCCCGCCACAAGGGCGAGGATGAGGGGAGTTTGGTGACAGGCTCAGTTTCCCAAGTAACGTGCAGAATTGTTAGATAAACCAGCAGTCTGATGCGCCCGGGAAGAAATCCCCCGGCACAAGATTCTCTCGGCGCTCGCTCCCTTACGGGATCAGACGGTTTGCGCGCAGATCTTCGAACAGATCGAAGAAGGCGTCGTCGGTCGGCTGGTATTCGAGGAAGCCGAGGCGCCGGCTCTTCGACATGTCGGTGACGACTTCGATCGGGCGTCCGAGATCGGCGTCCGTATGCCACGGCGAGACGAGTCGGTTCATATCCGGTTCGGCCAGATTGTGGCGTTCTGCAATCTCGCGCCAGATCGCAGCATCCTCGGCCATCTGCTTTTCGAGCGGCTGTACGGTGCCATCGAAGGTGGCGGGTTCCAGCTCGAACCAGGCGGCGATGCGGCTCCACATCCACTTCCAGCGGAAGACATCGCCGTTGACGACGTTGAATTCGCCGTTGGCTGCACCCGGTGTCGTGGAAGCCCACAGGAGATGGCGGGCGAGAAGGTTGGCGCTGGTCATGTCGGTCAGCCCCTCCCACTGCATCTCGACGCCCGGGAAGCGGAAGGGGCGGCCGGTGTGCTTGCAGATCGCAGCGTAGACGGCAAGCGTCGTGCCCATGTTCATGGCATTGCCGACAGCCTTGCCGACGATCGTGTGCGGGCGATGGACGCTCCAGGTGAAGCCGTCGCGGGCGGCTGCCGCAAACACTTCGTCTTCCTGGGCGTAGTAGAAATTATCGACCTCGAGCCGGCCCTGTTCCTCGCGGAACGGCGTCTGCGGCAGGGCGCCCTTGCCGTAGCTCTCGAATGGTCCGAGATAATGCTTGAGGCCCGTCACCAGCGCCACATGCTTGACGGAGCCTGCCGGAGACAGCGCGTCGAGGACATTGCGCACCATCGACGAGTTGACGCGGATGTTTTCGGCTTCGGTCGACTGCCGCAGCCAGCTCGAGATGAACACATGCGAGGGATCAAGACCCGCCAGCGCTTTCGAAAGCGAGGCCGGATCGAGAAGATCCGCGGCCACCGGTGTCACGTTCGTCTGCTGCTGAGGCGTGCGCGACAGGCCGAGAACCTGCCAGCCGTCGTCGCCCAGAACCTTTGCTGTTGCGCTGCCGACAATGCCGCTTGCGCCCACGATCAATGCTTTTTTTGTCATAATTGCTCCTGTCGTTCTGAGCCTGATCTAGTGTCTTGCGGCAGACTGTGCCAGAAGGCACCCGAATGGGACATAGGCACCCTGACGTAACCAGATGGGGAACAGATCATGCAGCCAGGCTCACCTGACAACGAATGGCGCGAAGACTGCGCACCGCGCCGCGTCCTCGACCTTTTCTCCTCCAAATGGACGAGCATGATCCTGCATGTGCTCGATACGCGGCTGGAGGGCTGTGCGCGGACCGGCGTTCTGCTGCGCAGCCTGCCCGGCATTTCGAAGAAAATGCTGACCCAGACCCTGCGCGACATGGAAGCCTCGGGTCTTGTCATCAGGCGCGTCTATGGCACGGTGCCCCCGGCAGTCGACTATACGCTGACGCCGCTCGGCAAGCGTTTCGTCGAGCTGATCGATCTGCTCTACGGTTGGGGTCGAGACAATGCCGATGCGCTGGACGCGCTCAAAGCGAAGAAGGGCGAGGGAGCCTAGATCAGGGATTGGGCCTCCCAGTTCGGATGGAACGATGGTAGCCGGCCCGTGTTCTCCTTGGAACAAGGGAGACTTGCTATGTCAGACCACAAAGACGTCGACCCCGCAGCCGATACGGCTTCCAAGGAAGCGACCCGGTTCGGCAGCAGCCAGCCCAAGGTTTCCGAACAGTCAAGGGATAGCATCCACCCGGCCGCCGATGCGGCTGAGGATGTACAGGCTGACCACAAGGTCGAGAAGAGCTTTGGTACCGGCGAGGATGGGTCAGTGCGCAAGACGGATGAGGCAACCGTCGAACTCAATCGCGCCCGCAAGGCGGCTGGAGCCGAAGGCTCCGGCGTCCCGAGCGATCATGAGGCCGACGCCGGCGACATCGGCGGCTGAGACTTCCACCCGCGGTCGCCGCGGGTGAGAAACTACTGGATATGCGGCGGCGCTTCTTCGCGCGCCGCGATCCGGCCGGCGAGTTCGCCGATGCGGCGGATCGCTCCCTCCAGCACATCATCAGGCACCGTCAGCGATATGCGTAGAAAGCCTGCCGCTTGATCGCCGAAGGATGTGCCGGGCATGACTGCCACCTTTTCCTCGCGCAGCAGTTCCCAGGCAAATTCCTCGCCACCGAGGCCTGTTGCCGTCACGTCGAGCAGGATGAACATTCCACCTTCCGGCATCATCGGCTTGACCAGATTGTTGCCCTTCAGCACAGTTTCGACGATCGCGGCGCGCCTGTGATAATTGGCGCGCATCACGTCGGCTGTCGGGAAGTTTTGAGACAGCGCCATGGCGGTCATGTCGGCAATGAAGGGCTGCACGCCGAACAGCATGATTTCAGACACCGGCAGCAGACGTTCGCAAAATTCCTCCGGGCCGGCTGCCCAGCCGGATCGGAAACCGGGTGCCGCATGCGACTTGGAGATGGACGAGACCACGATCGTGCGCTCCGCCAGTTCCGCCATGTCAAAGGGTGAGGCAAAGCTGGTGCCGTCGAAGATCAGCTGTTCATAAACCTCGTCGCAGATGATCCAGAGATCGTGCTTGCGGCAGATCTCGCCGATCCTTGCGATTTCGGAGGCTGACAGAACGGCACCGGTCGGGTTGTGCGGCGTGTTCAGAAGCAGCACGCGTGCTTCCGGCGTCACGGCCCGTTCCAGATCGTCCGGCTGCATGTGGAATTTCTTCTCCGGCCGCAGCGGCACGGGGATCATATGGGCGCCGGTGGAGGCAATCACGCCTTCATAGGTCGCGTAAAGCGGATCGCCGACCAGCACGCCATCGCCAGCGCCAACCAGACCGGTCATGACGCAGTAGAGCGCGCTCTGGGTGCCGGGAAAGCAGAGGAAATTCTTTTCCGTCACGCTGCTGCGGCGTTTCGAATATTTCGCAACAAGCGCCTTCAGCGTATCCGGCTCGCCGCGACCGTTGGAATAGCGGGTGCGGCCGGCATACATGGCGCGCGCGGCTTCATCCAGCAGCGCCTTGTCGGGCACGACGTCAGGCTCGCCGATCGTCAGCTCGACCACGTCCTCCCCCTCGGCCTTCATGCGCCTTGCGGTCAGATGCAGCGCCCAGCGGCCTGAACCGAGATGGGCGAGACGGTCGGTGATCGTGGCATAGCGCATGAATAGGCCTCATGTTAGAGGATTAGGATGGGCCGCCTCTAGCAAATACGCCGCGCCGGAGCAAATGGCGCGGCGATGGTGCTGGCGCTCAATCCTTGTTTCCCGTCCGGTAACGACCGCCCACATGCCGGGCCGGCAGTCTCGGTGCACCGAACAGCTTTTCGCGCAGCGTGCCCTCGCGATAGCCGGTCTTGTAGACACCGCGTTCCTGCAGAATGGGGATCACCAGCTCGATCACGTCGTCGAAACATTCCGGCACCACGGTGCGCGACAGGTTGAAGCCGTCGACATCGGCTTTCTCCATCCACTCCTGCAGGCGGTCGGCGATCTGTTCGGCGGAGCCCACCATCGGCATCTGGCGGCTGCCGAGAATCATCTGGTCCAGCAGCTTTCGCTTCGTCCATTGCGGTCCGGCGCTACGGGTCATCGCCTCGACATTGGAGACGATGGCATCGCTTTTGCCGGTCTGGATCGGTTCGTCGAGATCGTAGCGCGCAAAATCGATGCCGAGCGATGCGCTGGCATGGACAAGTGCTGCCTCGGAACTGGCATGGCTGCGATAATCCTCGAACTTCTCCTGCGCTTCCTTTTCCGTGCGGCCGGTGATGATCGTTGCGCCAACAAAGACTTTGAGATCATCGGCGGTTCGGCCTCCGGCAATCGCGCGGGCGCGAATATCGTCGACGAGGTCCCGCACGCCTTCCATCTTCTGGCCGTTGACGAAAACGCACTCGGCATGGGTGGCCGCAAACGCGCGGCCGCGGGTGGAGGAGCCGGCCTGATAGAGAACCGGCGTTCTCTGCGGGGAGGGGGCGGAAAGATGCATCGCGTCCAGCCGGTACTGCCGGCCTTCGTGGCTGATCTTTCGAACCTTGGCCGGGTCGGCGTAGACACCGGCGGCGCGGTCGAACACGACGGCATCGTCGTCCCAACTGCCTTCCAGCAGCTTGTAGATCACGTCCATGTATTCGTCGGCGAGATCGTAGCGATCGTCATGCGCCATCTGCGCATCGAGGCCGATCGCCTTGGCCGCGCTGTCGAGATAGCCCGTCACGATATTCCAGCCGATGCGACCACCGGTCAGGTGATCGAGCGTCGACATGCGGCGGGCAAACAGGAAGGGTTGCTCGTAGGTGAGGTTCGCGGTGACCCCGAAAGATAGGTGCTTGGTCACGGCGGCCATCGCCGGCACCAGCAGCATCGGATCGTTGACCGGCACCTGCACGGCGCCCCTCAAGGCCGCATCCGGGCTTTCGCCGTAGACGTCGTAGACGCCCACCACATCTGCCAGGAAAATCCCGTCGAACAGGCCGGCTTCCAGCCGTTTGGCGTAATCCGTCCAATAGGCGAGTTCGGTGTAACGGTTGGACTGGTCGCGCGGATGCGTCCACAATCCGTGCTGGATATGGCTGACACAGTTCATGTCGAAGGCGTTGAATCGGATTTCGCGCAAAGAGCATTCCCCCGCGTTGCAGATCTGGTGCGTCTCTTATAAGTTCCTATCGTCCACTATAGAAGACGATCGTTCGGAGGCAAGCGGATAAAGCCATGGAAGCAGATGTTGGAGATGCCATTGCATTGCGTCTCAGAACGGAACGCGAGACACGCAAATGGTCGCTTGCGGACCTCGCCGAACGCTCCGGCGTGTCGAAGGCGATGATCAGCAAGATCGAGCGCAGCGAGGCCAGTCCATCGGCCGCCGTGCTCGGCCGGCTGTCCGGCGCTTTCGGCCTGCCGCTGTCGGTGCTTCTGGCACTGGCGGAAGGCGGGGAGGAGCGGCTGCGCGTCCAGTCGGGCCAGCCGGTCTGGACCGATCCCGAGACCGGCTATACCCGCCGGGCCCTGTCGCCGCCCAATGCGCCGCTCGAACTGATCGAGGTTCTGCTGCCGCCTGCCGTGCGCGTTCCCTATCCGGCCTCCGCCTTCGCCTTCCAGCATCAGCAGATCTGGCTTCTCGCGGGCGCGCTCGACTTTACCGAAGGAACGGTGCGTCATTCTCTGAGGGAGGGCGATTGTCTGATGCTGGGGCCGCCCGCCGACTGCGTATTCTTCAATCCCGGTAAGGTCCCGGCGCGTTACGTTGTGGCGCTTTCCCGAAGGTAACGGAGCAGAACGGCAGACGTGAAAAAGGCGCTTCCCGAAGGAAGCGCCAGTTGGGGAGATTGTGACTTTGCCGGTCGCGCTGATGGATGCGACCTACAAGTCCGTGAACACGAACCCCTGGCGGTTTGTTCCCGCAGAAAGTGTGAAATCCTTTTCTTGCCCGGAACGATCCGATATCCTGTCGGTTACACCGCAAGAACGGATCGAAGCCTGGGAGGAGGATGCGATGCTGGGATTGGGTCATTTCTGGAAACAGGTGCAGGCCCGCAAGGCGGAAACGGCAACGCCCGAGTTTGCCGATCGCAGTGATGCCGGCCGGCATCTGGCCGAGACACTGCAAATCTCACAATCCTTGTCCTCTGTCGCCGGCGATCCCGTGGTGGTCGCCGTGCCGCGCGGCGGCGTGCCGGTGGCGTTCGAAGTGGCGCAGCGGCTTGGACTGCATCTCGATCTCTTGATCCTGCGCAGGATCGCTGCCCCCGGCCACCCGGAATTTAGCATCGGCGCCGTTGTCGACGCCAAAGAACCAATCGTCCATATCGACGAGGCAAGCGTGCGGCGCTTTCCCCTGCCTCCTGGCTATCTTAACACGGAGCGGCAGCATCAGATCGCCGAGGTCGACCGCCATCACCGGATGTATTTCGGCGAGGATCACGCCGACGAGCACGATCTTGCCGGGCGTCACGTCATTCTGATCGATGAGGGGCTTTCCGATGCCGGGTCGATGGAGGTCAGCATCCACGCGCTCAGGCAGCTGGGTGTCGCGATCATTACCCTTGCCGTACCGGTCGCCTCGCAGGACACGCTCGATGCAATCAGGGACAAGGTTGAAGACGTGGTCTGCCTGTCGATCCCGCCATCATTCGGCGATGTCGGTGACCACTACGAGGATTTCCCGGAAACCACCGATCAGGACGTCGTCCGGCTGCTCACGGAAGCCAGACGGTCGGAGCGGTTGCTCAACTAGATTTCAATCGTCGCCAACAACGGCAAGTGGTCGGATGCCCGCCGCGTCAGCGGTGTCGAGACCACTTCGGCATCGATCACCTTGATGCTGTCGGAAACAAAGATGTGGTCGAGCCGAAGCAGCGGAAAGCGGGACGGAAACGTTGCCCGCCAAGGTTTGACAAGCGCCGTCTGCACATCGGTCAGGCGCTTGGCCGCATGCCGGTAGGTCCTCGTGATCGGTGTCGAGTTGAAGTCGCCGATCAGAATGCGCGCCGGGTTTTCCTTCTCGAGGCCGCCGAGCCAGTCCGGGCCCGTCAGCTCCGTCATCTGCGCCATCCGGTCTTTACCGCGGAGTCCGAGATGGGTGTTGAAGACCTGCAGCGGTTTGCCACCGACGTCGATTTCCACCCAGACTGCGCCGCGCTGCTCCCCGATCGAGGAAAGCATGTCGGCCTTGATCACTTTCAGCGGCAGGGATGTCAGAATGGCGTCGCCGTAACGTTCCTCGGCCACATGCAGCGCCGCGTGAAAATGGTAGTCCATCTCCACCTCGCGGGCGATGATATCGACCTGATCGACGCCACCGGTGCGCGAGCGGCCGACATCCAGTTCCTGCAGGCCGATGATATCAGGCTTCAACTCCGAGATGACGTCGGCGATCCGCGCGGGATCGAGCCGTCGATCGGTGCCGATGCAGCTATGCACGTTGTAGCTCAGGATTTTCAGGCGGCGCCGGGAGGAAGTTTGAGGCGAGGTGTTGGAGGGCGGTTTGGGAAGCGCATCGATCATAGCGCGGGAACACCTTGGACAGTCATTTCGTTCCACCCTGCACAGCATGAATGGAGATGGAATGAAGATCTGGCGGCCCCTCATCAAATGTCTTGTGGTTGCCGCGGTCTGCCTTGCCGCACTCCTCGTCTACCGCAGCCTGCAACGCTACACATGGGACGAAATCGAGGAGTCCGTGCTGTCCATCGCCGGCATTCGGTTGGTGGCCGCGTTCGGCTTCGTCATTCTCTCCTATGCCTGCCTTGGCATGTTCGATGCGCTTGGCGTGCGCTATGCGGGCAAGCCGCTTGCCTACTATAAGACGGCACTCACATCCTTCACAAGCCTGTCGATCGGCCACAATGTCGGCATGGCAGCGCTCAGCAGCGGCGCGGTCCGTTACCGGTTCTACTCCCGCTGGGGCCTTCAGCCTCAGGACATCGCCAAGGTCATCGTGTTTTGCGGCGCGACTGTTGGGTTGGGGCTTGCCACACTGGGCGGCATTGCCATGCTGCTCGATGTCAATGGATCGGACGACTTCTTCGGCCTTGGCAGGAGAGACAGGGCCGCCATCGGCGTCGCCTGTCTGGCCGTGCCGGCTGCCTATTTACTGCTTTGCGCTTTCGTGCGCCGGCCGTTGCCCGTCCGCTCCTGGCGTTTCACGCCGCCGGATCTGTCGCTCGCGATCGGCCAGATCATCGTCGGCACACTGAATTTCCTCTGTGTCGCCTCCGCGATCCGCCAGCTGCTGCTTGCGTTTACCGATGTCGGATTCCTGCAGGTCGCCAGCGCCTACGTGACCGCCAATCTCGGCGCGCTGGTCAGCCACGTGCCGGGCGGTCTCGGCGTGCTGGAAGCGGTCATGCTGAACCTGTTGCCGGGCACATCGGCGATCGGGGCACTGATCGCCTTCCGCGTCCTCTACTTCTTCGTGCCGCTCGCGATCGGCGTACCGGTGCTGATCGCAAGCGAGGCCTATTACCGGCGTCAGGGAAGTGCCTATTCAGGCCGCGCGGCGGACGGAAAGGCGTGAAAACAGCTTCCTGATCCCGGACTTGATCTCCGGGATCGGCCAGAACGGCTGTTTCGGATCGACAATACCGGTGCCGAACAGCGAGGTGATCTCGCCCTTCAGCGTATCCACCTCGAAAGGCCGCAGGCAACGTGGGTTGACGTTCAGGATGTCGATCGCCGCCAGCATCGATCCGGTTTGCTGAATGATGCGCGAGACATCTTCCTTGTTGGCACAGAGATGCTCGGCCAGAAGATCGTCGCGTAGATCAAGGATTGCCTTCTGCGACGCGGCCTCGACGGTCTCGAGCGCGATATCGCATTCCGTATCGAGCCCTTCCGACCGGTTGTTGAGATTGGACGAGCCAACCCGCACGAAGCGGTCGTCGACCACGATCAGCTTGGAATGAACGATGATCTCGCGATCGTTGCCATCGGCATCCGGGGTCGTGGCGTAGTAGATCCGCAGCCGGCCGTAGCGATCGGCGCGCTTCAGGCGGCGAATCAGGCGGGTGCGGTTGTTGCCCATCATTAGCTTTTCGAGGAAGCCGTGGGATTCGCGCGTCACGATGATGACGATTTCCGGGCCCTGCGCCGCCTTGAGCTTGCGGGCAAGTGTGCGCGCCACGCCGAAGGAGGCGAGATACTGCGTCTCGATATAGAGGTGCCGCTCGGCTGCCTTCAGCGCATCATGGGTAAGCTTGATCGCCTCGCGATGACCGCGGCGACCCTTCCATTTCCAGGGTTCGGTCAGCGCAAGTCCGCTGCGGCAATTGGTGAGATTGGGTTCGAGATCCTGCGGCCAGGCGGCTTCGCCCGCAACCGTGACCGGTTCGAGCTCGATCTTCGTCACCTTTTTCCAGCGCCGGCGCGTCACGTCGCCGATCAGCCGGGCGATATCGCCGGTGACGATCGTCTGCATGTCGTGAACGGGACCATAGGTCGTGCCGTCGGGGGAGGTCCGAGCCGGGTTGATGCAGGCATGCCCGCGGTCGTCCCAGCGGCGCGCGGTCAGATCGATGCCGCCGACAAAGGCGGTCCTATCGTCGACCACGACGATTTTCTGGTGATGGCTGGCACGCAGCGGATGCTCGAAATCGAAGCGCAATTCGATGCGCGGATGGTCGTTCCAGTCCATCTTGCCGAACATCTTCAGGCTCTTGCCGGAATAGACCGGACCCATGCCCCAGACGAGAATGCGGATTTCCAGTTCCGGCTTTTCCTCGACCATGCGGCGCAGCGTAGCACCAAGCGTCGGGCAATCAGGATCGCGCGGACGCAGCTTGATACCAGGGTTGAAGTCCCAGCCGAGGATCATCACGGACCGTTCGGCCTGCTTCAACACGTCGTCCAGGCGCTGGTAGTATTCCTCGCCATCGATCAGGAAGCCGACGCGCTCGGCCTCGGCGCTGCGCCAGACGTTGCGGCCGGGTCGAATGATCGCACGGCCGGATGGCTCCGACCGGCGCCAGGACGAAAGTGCGGAAGAGCCTGTCTGGCTCGGCGAAGTTTTTGAAGAAAAATTAGACACGTCCACCTTTTGACCCCCGTCAATTGCGTGGCCCATCAACGCGCTAAGCTGCAAGATGTTCCAGGGACGCTGGAACATCGCGGACGTTGACGGGTTTACAGTCGTTGCGTACCAAATCGACCCGGGGGAAGACGTAACGAGGAGGACGTGAACATGACGCATGCGCGTGACAATTTCATTACTTGGCTACGCAATGCCCATGCGATGGAGGAACAGGCAGTCACGCTTCTGACAGCGCAGGCACGCCGGATCGAAAGCTACCCGGATCTCAAGGACCGCGTTCTGGAGCATCTCGAGGAAACCCGCGGCCACGTCGCGGCGCTGACCGAGATGCTGGAGAAGTTCGCCGTGACGACGCCGACCTTCAAGGACATGACCGCCAAGCTTGCCGCGACGGCCCAAGGTGTCGGCGGATTGCTGGTCAGCGACGAGGTCATCAAGACGATGACGACTGCCTTCGCATTCGAGCACACGGAAATCGCGACCTACAAGGTGCTGATAGCCGCTGCCGACGAACTGGACGAACCGGAAGCCGTCGCCGTCTTCGAACACATCCTGTCCGAGGAAGAAGACATGGCGGAATGGCTGAACGACAATATCGACAGCATCACGCGGATATTCCTGATGCGCGACGAGCGGGATCTCCAGGCGAAGCGGTAGTAGATGCCTCTGCTTCAGTCCTGACTTTTCAGAAGACCTGACAAGTCCAGCCGATGCTGGAGGGCGCCTTCGTCGCAGGCGCCGTGCTGGTAGAGATCGATGATCTCGGCCGCGAGGTTCTTTGCCGCCGTGCTTTCGCCAGACAAGCCGCGTTCGGCGCAGGCGGCATCGAAGACGTGCTGCAGGAAATCCAGTTCCCGCGGTTCCATCGCCGCATTGAATGCAGGTGTATTCATCTGTGGCCTCCCGTCGTGGAATGGATGTTGGGGGAGATCGCTCTGATGTCTTCCCGTCGCCGGCGGCCTTCGATTGTGCCGACGATGGGTCAAGTCTAAGCAAACTCCCCCTCGTTGCAAAGGGAGGGAGAAGGTTAAATTCCTGTAATGACGGGATTGTCAGCGAGCGCGCCGCAGCGCGTGAACGCCCGTCATTCCGGATGGTTTCGTCAGCCTGCCGGCTTCATCGACTGCACCATGGTCGGCCACAGTTCCGAAACGGTCGGATGGATCGGCACCGCCCAGCGCAGGGCATCGTAAGTCGCGCCGGCATTCATCATGTCCAGCACGCCATGGATCGCTTCGTCGCCGCCGGTGCCGAGAAGGGCGGCGCCCAAAATCTTTTTCGTCTCCGCATCGGCCACAATCTTCATCAGGCCGATCGTCTCACCCTTCTCCACGGCGCGTCCCACCTGGCTCATCGGCCGTGTGCCGACGAGAACCTTATGGCCTGCCTTGACTGCCTGGTGTTCGGTCATCCCGACACGGCCGAGCGGCGGGTCGGTATAGAGGGCGTAACCGAGCAGACGATCGGAGACCTTGCGGCTCTCGCCATCGAACAGATTGGCCGCAACGATCTCGAAATCGTTGTAGGCGGTGTGGGTGAACGCACCGCGGCCGTTGCAGTCGCCCATCGCCCAGATGCCCTCGACATTGGTCGACAGATCGTCGCCCACCTCGATATAGCCGCGATCGTCGAGCCTCACACCGGCCTTGTCGAGCCCGAGATCGTCGGTGTTGGGGCGGCGTCCGACCGCCAGCAGCACGTCGGAGCCGATGACTTCGGGCTCGCCTCCGTCGCAACTGACGCCGACTGCGATACCGTCGTCGGTCTTCCTGAAGCGGATGCAGTCGGCGCCGGTTCTGATGGCGATCCCTTCAGCCTCCAGCATCTCATGGATGGATTGCGAGATCTCCGCGTCCTCCCGGCTGACGATACGCTCGCCACGCTCCACCACGGTCACCTTCGCGCCGAAGCGGCGGTACATCTGCGCATATTCCAGCCCGATATAGCTGCCGCCGATGATCACCAGATGGGCCGGCACCCGGTCCAGCCCAACGATGTCGCTGTTGGTCATATAGGGGATGTCGTCGACGCCCCCGAAATCCGGAATGGTGGCGCGGGCGCCGACATTCAGAAAGATCTGCGGCGCCGTCAGCAATTCGTCGCCGACGCGGATCGTGTCGGCGCTCTCGAAGCGCGCATGGCCGCGGATCAGCGTGCAATGCGGCATTTTCTCGAGCCAGCTTTCATTGCTGCCGCGACTGTCCATCGTCACTTTCAGGGCGCGCCGCATCACAGCCGGCATGTCGATCGTCACCTCGCCGCCGATGCCGATGCCGTAATCGGCGCTGCGGCGGGCGAGATGCGCCGCGTAGGCGCTCGCCACCAGCGTTTTGGTCGGCTTGCAGCCGGTGTTGACGCAGGTGCCGCCCACATGCTTGCGCTCGATGATCGCAACTGTCTTGCCCGCATCGTTGAAGCGTCCGGCAAGCGATGGCCCCGCCTGTCCGGCACCGATGATGATCGCGTCGAATGTCTGCATGATGCTCAGATCTCCGTTAGGCGGCCGGCGTTCCCGGCAGAAGCAGGATGACGATCAGGGCGGCGACGACGGCCACGCCATCCTCGATAAAGGCGGCCGGCGCATCCTTGCCAAAATGGGCGGCAAGCTTTGCGCGCATCTTGGCACCGCCCAGCGTGCCGATGACGGCGCCGATAATGCCGGAGACGAGGCCGGCCAGCCAGTAGCCGTAGGGCATCCCGATCGCGGCACCCGAAAGCGCGCCGGTCAAGATGCGCGCGCCGAATTGCTGCGGCACCTTGCGGCTTGGCGTCGAGGGCAACTGGTCGGTGATGAATTCGACGATGGCGATCAGCGTCAGGATCAGCACGGCCCATTTGGAGCCCATGAAGGCGAGCCACGTGCCGGAAAGATCGAGCCAGCCGAGACCGGCCGCCCAACTGACGATCGCCGGGGCCGTCATGGCGCGAAGCCCGGCCACCGCGCCGATGACGAGTGCAAGCATGTAACTCATGATGATTCCCTTTGCCGCCGCCGACGGATGCCGGTGAAATCAAGTCTTCGCAAGTTTTAGTGGAATTCGCCAGTGGCGGATTTTAAGGTGTCTGATGAGGACGAGTTGGGAGGAGGAGCCCGGCATCTGGTGAGATACGCAATCCTTGCAGCAGCAGGCGTGGCGGTCATGATCGCCCTGGGCATCTATGTCCAGGGTGCCGGCATGATCGCGAGCGGCTATATGGAGGAGGCCAAAGCCCAGGCCAACACCACGCTGAGGCTTGCCGTTTCCGGGCTCGACGGGCACCTGAAGCGCTATGAGGCGCTGCCGGCGCTGATCGCCGACCAGCAGAATGTCGAGGCCTTCGTGCTCGATCCGTCCAACAAAACCCTGCAGGCAGCCACCAACGCTTATCTCAAGGACACCAACGCGCTCCTCAAATCCTCCGACATCTACCTGATGACGATGGACGGGCAGACGATCGCTGCCAGCAACTACGACAGCGGTGTCAGCTTCGTCGGCGAGAATTTCTCCTACCGTCCCTATTTCCAGGAGGCCGCGAAGGGCCGCCAGTCGCGCTTTTATGCGCTCGGCACGACGTCGCTCAAACGCGGCTACTACTTCTCGTCGCCGATCGAGATCGCCGGGGTGATCCGCGGCGTCATCGTCTTCAAGGTCGATATCGATCTGGTCGAGGACAGCTGGGGGAAGGGGACCGCCCAAGGCACCGAAGACCGCATCTTCGTTGCCGACCCCGAGGGCATCATCTTCATGACCAGCCGGCCGGAATGGCTCTATGCCACGACCCTGCCGCTGTCGCCGGGGCGCATCGCCCGCACCCAGACCTCGCGGCGCTATGCGGATGCGAAACTGCGCGAGCTGCCGGTGCGGCGCGGCGAATTCGCCGGTCACGAGGTGATGACGATTGCCGATAATGATGGCGACCGGGAATATCTCGTCGTGTCGCAACCGATGCCCGACGCCGGCTGGACCGTCAGCGTGCTGATGGATACCGGGTCCGTGCATGCCCAGGCAAAGACCACCGTCGCTGCCCTGCTTCTGTCCTTGTGTCTCGCCGTCCTCGGGCTTGCGGTCATCCTGCAGCGCCGGGCGCGGCTTGCCGAGCGCATGCATCTCCAAGCGGAAGCGCAGAATGCGCTCGAACACCGGGTCGCCGAGCGCACCGCCGATCTTGCCCGCGTCAACGCCCAGATCGAGGAGGAGGTGGCCGAGCGCCGGGCGACCGAACAGCGGCTGCGCCAGACCCAGGCCGATCTCATCCAAGCCGGCAAGCTTGCCGGTCTCGGCCAGATGTCGGCAGCACTGTCGCACGAGCTCAACCAGCCGCTTGCGGCCGCGAAAACCTATGCGGAGACGGCCGGCGTGCTGATGGACCTTAACCGCACGGAAGAGGCGCGCGACAACGTTAGACGCATATCGGCACTGATCGATCGCATGGCCTCGATCAGCAAGCATCTGCGCAACTTCGCGCGCAAGCCGAACGAGAAGCTCGGCGCCGTCTCGCTGCAGGAGGTGATGGACGACACGCTGGAAATCGTCGCGGCGCGGCTGAAGGCGGCCGATGCGGATCTCGTCGTCGACATCCCGGCGAACCTGCCGAAGGTGCGGGCCGGTTCGATCCGGTTGCAGCAGGTTCTGGTCAATGTCATCGGCAATGCGGCAGATGCCGTCGAGGGACTTGCCGACCGGCGCATCGCCGTTTCGGCGTCAAGAACCCACGATACCATCACGGTGCAGGTGCGCGATGGCGGGCCGGGGGTGCCGGCGGCGATCCGCGAGCGCATCTTCGATCCGTTCTTTACCACCAAGGGCATCGGCAAGGGGCTCGGGCTTGGGCTGTCGATCTCCTACAACATCGTCAAGGATTTCGGTGGTAGCCTTTCCGTCACCGATGATCCCGATGGGGGTGCCGTGTTCACCATCGAGCTCGACATTGCCGATGAAAACCTGATGGAGGCTGCCGAGTGAGCGAAGCAAGGGATGCGGCGCAAAGGGTTTTGCTGGTTGACGACGAAGAGGAGCTGCGCCGATCCACCGCCCAGGCGCTGGAGCTGTTCGGGCTCTCAGTGCAGACCTTTTCCAATGCCGATCATGTTCTCGAACTCGCCGGTTTCGGCTTCGAGGGCGTTATCGTCAGCGATATCCGCATGCCCGGAACAGACGGCATGACGCTTCTGCAGCGGGTGCGCGAACTCGATGCGGAAATCCCGATCATTCTCGTCACAGGCCATGGCGATGTGCAGCTTGCGGTCAAGGCGATGCGCGAGGGCGCCTATGATTTCCTCGAAAAGCCGTTCACGCCGCAGCATCTGGCCGGCGTCATCCGAAGGGCGCTCGATCGCCGCGCGCTGGTCATGGAAAACCGCCGGCTGAAGGCGGTGGCCGGCAAGCGCGACGATCTGGAAACCCGCATGCCCGGCCGCACCCAGGTGATGGTCGACCTGCGCTACCGGATCCGCGCGATCGGCGCCACCGATGCCGATACGCTGATCATCGGCGAGACCGGCGCCGGCAAGGAAGTTGTGGCGCGGGCGCTGCACGATGTCAGCCCGCGCGCCAACCGGCCGTTTATTGCCATCAATTGCGCAGCACTTCCGGAAACGCTGATCGAAAGCGAGTTGTTCGGCCACGAGGCGGGCGCCTTTCCCGGTGCGATCAGGCCGCGCTACGGCAAGTTCGAACATGGCCGCGGCGGCACGATCCTGCTCGACGAGATCGGCTCGATGCCCTTCGACCTGCAGGCGAAATTCCTGCGCGTCCTGCAGGAGCGTGTCATCACCCGGCTCGGCTCGAACGAAACCGTGGCCCTCGACGTCCGCTTTATCGCCACCAGCAAGGTGGATCTGGAGGCGGAAGTCGCTGCCGGCCGGTTCCGGGCCGATCTTCTCTACCGTCTCAACGTCGCAACCATCCATGTGCCGTCACTTCGGGAGCGTCGGGCCGATATCGCGCTCCTGTTTCTGCAGCTGGTTCGCGAAGCCTCCGCCCGCTACGGCCGTGACGATCTCAACGTTCCCGTCGACGTGATCGCGACGATCGGCGACCAGGCCTGGCCCGGCAATGTCCGCGAGTTGCGCAACGCCGCCGACCGGCTGGTGCTGGGTCTCGATCTTCCGTCGACAGATTCCAACGGCAGGCTTCGCGATCCGGCCGGGCGATTGGCCGACAAGGTGGCAGCCTTCGAGCGCAGCCTGATCGCCGGAGAAATTGCCGCGCATGGCGGTGCCCTGCGTCCTGTCTACGAATCGCTCGGCATTTCGCGCAAGACGCTCTACGAAAAGATGCAGAAACACGGGCTCGACAAGCGCCTGATCTCGGCCGACCAGATGCTGCAGGACGATCTGAACGGGTGACGGAACATATCCCAAACCCCGCACTGGGTGGATTTCCACCCAGGCTTTGATGTGATTGTTCCCTAATCCACCCATGCTGCATTGCACGCCAGCGATAAACTTAGCAACGCTGCGTCCCGCCTGATTGCGGCCAGTGAAATCACCACTGCAAATGGCACCGAGGCTGGCGAGGGAGGACTATCGCCAGCACACCAGTTTGCATGCTGATTTTCACGCTCGGGAGGACAATTCATGAAAATCGTCAACGCCATGATCGGCGCAACGGCTCTGGCCGCAATGTCGCTGTTTTCGGCTTCTGCCAATGCGCAGAGCTATCCGGAACGCCAGATCACGATGATCGTACCGTTTGCGGCCGGTGGCCCGACCGATACGGTTGCGCGTCTTGTGGCTGAATCCATGTCGCGCGATCTCGGCCAGCAGATCGTCGTCGAAAATGTCGGCGGTGCCGGCGGTTCGCTCGGTGCCGGCCGCGTCGCCAATGCGGAAGCGGACGGTTATACCGTCCTCCTGCACCATATCGGCATGGCGACCAGCGCCACGCTCTATCGCAAGCTCGCCTATGACACGCTGAACGCGTTCGAATATGTCGGTCTCGTCACGGAAGTGCCGATGACGCTTCTCGCCCGCAAGGACATGGAAGCCACCGATTTCAAGGGCCTGATCGAATACGCCAAGGCCAACAAGGACAAGGTGACGGTCGCCAATGCCGGCATCGGCGCTGCGTCGCATCTCTGCGGTATGCTGTTCATGAGCTCGATCGAAACGCCGCTCGTGACCGTTCCCTACAAGGGCACCGGCCCGGCCATGACCGATCTCCTCGGCGGACAGGTCGATATCATGTGCGACCAGACCACCAATACGACAAAGCAGATCCAGGGCGGCACGGTAAAGGCCTACGCCGTCACCTCCGCTGACCGCCTCGACATCCTGAAGGACCTGCCGACCGTCAAGGAAGCCGGTTATCCTCAGATGGAAGTGGGCATCTGGCACGGCATCTACACGCCGAAGGGCACGCCGAAGGAAGCCAACGACAAGCTGTCGGCGGCACTCAAGGTGGCACTCAAAGACCCGAACGTCGTTGCCCGTTTCGGCGAACTCGGCACCAAGCCTTCGCCGGAAGCCGACGCCACGCCTGAGGCGCTGAAGACCAAGCTGGAAAGCGAAATCGCCCGCTGGAAGCCGGTCATCGAGGCAGCCGGCCAGTACGCCGACTGATCTCTCATCAAGGCATCGCCTCTCACCCTCACCCTCTCTGGGCAGGGTGAGAGGATTTGCCTCGATCGGCCTTGGAGACTGCAGCTCTTCGTCCTTCTCCCCCGCGGGGGAGACGATGCCGGCAGGGCAACCGCCCGGACCGACCGCTGATCCCTCCTGCAACGGACCATGCCGACCCGCGGCGCAGATCCACAGCGCTCTTCCAATATTTCGGAGCCATCATGAATTCACTCAAAATCGACAGGACCAATCTGGTCTGCGGGCTGGCGCTCATCCTGACCGGTCTGTTCTTTGCCTATCAATCGATCGAACTGGAACTCGGCACCGCGCTTCGCATGGGGCCGGGCTATTTTCCGTTCATCCTCGCTTGCGTGCTTATGCTCTTGGGCGGCGTGATCGTCTTTCAGGCCATTCGCGTTGAGGGCGAAGCGGTCGGGGCGATTGCCTGGCGCGGGATGGCCTTCATTCTGCCGGCACCGATCTTCTTCGGTCTCACCGTGCGCGGTTTGGGCTTCGTGCCGGCGATCTTTTTCACGGCGCTGATTGCGGCATTCGCCTCGCACAAGATGAAGCCGCTGATGGCCGTCATCCTGTCGGCTCTGCTCACAGTCTTTTCGGTTCTCGTCTTCAGCTATGGTCTTGGCCTGCCGTTCCGGCGGTTCGGGCCGTGGCTGGGCATGTAAGGGGCTCGGTTCATGGAATTATTCAACAATCTCGCCCTCGGTTTCTCCACCGCCACGTCGATCGAGAACCTGTTCTTCTGCCTCATCGGGGTGCTGCTTGGCACGCTGATCGGCGTCCTGCCCGGCATCGGCGCAACGGCGACGATCGCCATGCTGTTGCCGATCACCTTCCAGCTCGAACCCGTGTCGTCGCTGATCATGCTCGCCGGCATCTACTACGGCGCGCAGTATGGCGGCTCCACCACGGCCATCCTCATCAATATGCCCGGCGAATCTTCGTCGGCGGTCACCGCCATCGACGGTTACCAGATGGCGCGCAAGGGCAAGGCGGGACCGGCGCTTGCCATCGCTGCCATCGGATCGTTCTTTGCCGGCACGGTTTCCACCTTTCTTGTGGCGATCTTCGCGCCGCCGCTGACCTCGATCGCCCTGCAGTTCGGTGCGGCGGAATATTTCTCGCTGATGGTCGTCGGTCTCGTCTCGTCGATCGCGCTTGCTCACGGGTCGATCATCAAGGCGCTCGCCATGGTCTGCCTTGGCCTGCTGCTTGGCCTCGTCGGCACCGATATCTACACCGGCACGCCGCGCTTCACGCTCGGAATCCGGGAATATGCCGACGGCCTGAACTTCGTCGCGGTCGCGGTCGGCGTCTTCGGTATCGCTGAAATCCTGCGCAATCTCGAAAGCGAAAAGACCCGCACCGTGCTGATGGCGAAGGTGTCCAACCTGATGCCGTCGCGCGAGGATTTCAAGGCAATGGTCGGCCCCGTTCTGCGCGGCACGGCGATCGGCTCCATCCTCGGCATCCTGCCGGGCGGCGGCGCGATCCTTGCGGCATTTGCGTCCTATACGGTCGAGAAGAAGGTATCGAAACATCCGGAAGAATTCGGCCACGGCGCGGTCGCCGGCGTTGCCGGGCCGGAATCGGCCAACAATGCGGGTGCACAGACCTCGTTCATCCCGCTCCTGACGCTCGGCATTCCGGCCAACCCGGTCATGGCGCTGATGGTCGGCGCGATGATCATCCAGGGCATCGTTCCAGGTCCGAACGTTGCCGTCGAACAGCCGGCGCTGTTCTGGGGCATCATCGCGTCCATGTGGATCGGCAACCTGATGCTTGTGATCCTCAACCTGCCGCTGATCGGGTTGTGGGTAAAGCTTCTGACGATCCCCTATTACGTGCTCTTCCCGATCATCATGGCGTTCTGCGCCATCGGGGTCTACAGCGTCAATTCCAACGTCTTCGATCTCTATGCCGTCGCCTTCTTCGGTCTGCTCGGGTACGTGCTTTTGAAGCTGCGCTGCGAGCCGGCACCGCTTCTGCTCGGTTTCGTTCTTGGCCCGCTCCTGGAAGAAAACCTGCGTCGCGCAATGATCCTCTCGCGCGGCGACGCCACCACCTTCATCACCCGCCCCATCAGCGCCGGCCTGCTCGCGCTTGCCGCACTCGTGCTCATCGTCGTCTTCCTGCCCAGCGTCAGGAAGAAGCGCGAAGAGGTGTTCGTTGAGGAGGATTGAGGGGTAGCAACTTTTGGAGGAGGAGAGGGGGACGGCTCCCTTTCCTCATCATTTCTGTGCTTGCCACAGGGATCCCGACAGCCCAGGTCCCTGGGGTGTAAAGACTCCTTTCGCCACGCGGACGCGTGGCGGCTGGCCTCCTGTGACAAGCACAAAAATGAGGGGTGGTCTGGGCCGCCGCTGCTCCCAGCATCACACCGTCTGCAGCGCCTGCAGGTCCTCGACCGGCACCTCTCCACCCATCTGCTTCAGAAGCAGCGCGGCCATAAGACGACCAGCCTCCGCGAGGTCCTCGTAGATCGTTTCGATACGCGGGCGGACCTGGTCGAACAGGCCGGACGTCTGTTTGGCGACCAGGCGCACATCTTGGCCGATGGTGCGGCCGGTGTCGTAGGCCGCCGACATCACGGCCATGGCGGAGACTTCGCCGCCGCAGATGAAGCCGTCGGGCGCGTCGTCGGCCGCCAGTCGTTCCGCCACATGGTCGCGGATCGCGTCGGACTTGCTGTCGAGCGAGACACGGTCGGAAATCTCGAAGGCGACGCCTTCCTCGCGCACCGCCGTCATGAAGCCATGGCGCATGTGATGGGCGAAGGTGAACTGGGCGGGCGGCAGGATGATGAACAGCCGCCGACAGCCAGCATTGATGAGGCTTTTCGCGGCCCGGTAGCTGAAGGCGTAATTGTCGTAATCCACGTAAGGATGCGGCGTCGCAAGCTCGGTGCGGCCGTGGCACACGAAAGGAAAGCCCTGTTCCATCAGGAATTTCACACGCTCGTCGGCGGCTTCGGTGCGGCTGAACAGGATGCCGTCGGCCATCCGGTTGCGGACGATATGCTTCACCGGATCGATCTGCGGCGTGTCTGAAAAATGCGGCGTGATCACCAAGTGGTACCTCGTGCCGCGCAGTGCCGCACTCATGCCGCGGATCATCGATGTGCCGTAGCCGAGGATTTCCTCGTGCGGATCAAGGACGAGGCTGATCACGTTGGTGCGTCCGGTGCGCAACCGCTGCGCCGCGCGATCCGGCAGATAGCCGACATCTTCGGCCGCCTGGCGCACGCGGATGCGGGTTTCGAGCGCAATCTGGGGATCGTCGGAGAGCGCCCTCGACACGGTCGTGACCGCAAGCTCGGTCAGTTCGGCAACGGTCTTCAGCGTCGGTTTCTTCTGGGCTGTATCGCGGGGCAAGCGGTTCGCGTGCGGCCGCGCCGGGCGTCCCAGCTGCAGCGTATCCGGGTCGATGTCCTCACCCCGGTCATCCCGGTCGTCAAGCGGCATTCCTGTCTCCTCCAGCGCCCCTCCAGGCGCCCTGTTTGTATCGTTGCAAAACGCCGTAAATTCGGCAAGTGCAAATCAACTCTTCACCGTCGCAAACGGGAAATATCGCTTTTATCGTTTTATAACAGGGTGATGCCGGATCTTTAGCATCACTGAAATTCTGTCCCCTACGGGGTTGACACTCGCATGAGTTATATCGTTATAAATCGATGTCCGGAGAGGAGCCCGGCTTTGAGGGAGATATTTCAATGACTATTCGTTTGATCGGCAAACTGGCCGCCGGTGCGGCTATGATTGCGCTGACGGCCGGTGCCGCAAAGGCAGCCGAACAGGTTGAGGTTCTGCATTGGTGGACGTCCGGCGGCGAAGCCGCGGCGCTCAACGTGCTCAAGGAAAATCTGGCCAAGCAGGGTATCGGCTGGAAAGACATGCCGGTTGCCGGCGGTGCCGGTTCTGCCGCGATGACGGCGCTGCGCGCCCGCGTGACCGCCGGCGATCCGCCGACCGCCGTCCAGCTGCTCGGTTTCGACCTGCGCGACTGGTCCGAGATGGGCGTTGCCGCCAATCTTGACGATCTCGCCGCCAAGGAAGGCTGGGACAAGGTCATTCCGGAAGCGCTGCAGGCGTTTTCCAAGTATGATGGCCACTGGGTTGCTGCCCCCGTCAACATTCACTCCACCAACTGGCTGTGGCTGAACAAGGCTGCCTTCGACAAGGCCGGCGGCAAGCAGCCGACGAATATGGACGAGCTGTTCACCATGCTCGACGCCTTCAAGGCGCAAGGCATCACCGCGCTCGCCCATGGCGGCGTTCCGTGGCAGGACGGCACCCTCTGGGAAGCCGTGGTTCTCTCCGTCGGCGGTCCTGATTTCTACAAGAAGGCCGTGCTCGACGCCGATCCGACGGCGCTGTCGGGTGATACGATGAAGAAGGTGTTCGACGATATGTCGAAGCTTCGCACCTATTTCGACCCGAACTTCTCCGGCCGCGAATGGAACCTCTCCACCGCGCTCGTCATCGAAGGCAAGGCCGGCGCTCAGGAAATGGGCGACTGGTCGAAGGGCGAATGGCTGCGCGCCAAGAAGACCCCCGGCACCGATTTCGTCTGCATGCGCTTCCCCGGCACGCAGGGCTCCGTCCTGTTCAACGCAGACCAGTTCATGATGTTCGACGTGGGTGAAGAGCAGAAGGACGCACAGATGAAGATGGCATCCGCCGTCGAAGATCCCGCGTTCCAGATCGCCTTCAACACGGTCAAGGGTTCCGTGCCTGCCCGGACCGACGTCTCGGACGAAAAGTTCGACGATTGCGCCAAGAAGGGCATGAAGGATCTGGCGGAAGCCTCGTCCAAGGGCACGCTGATGGGCTCGCTTGCTCATGGTTATGCGCAGCCGGCCGCTGTCAAGGAAGCCATGCTTGACGTCATCACCCAGCATCTGAATGGCCAGCTGACCACGGATGCCGCGCTGAAGCGTCTGCCGGAAGCGGTTGCTGCCGCGAAGTAGTCAAAAAGCAAAAAGACCCCGCCCCAAACCCCTCCCCACAAGGGGGAGGGGCTTAACCCAGCCGCACTGTCTGGGCCCGATTTGGTCGGTGGGTGCCCACAGGTTTTCTCCCCCCTTGTGGGGGAGATGGCCGGCAGGCCAGAGGGGGTGTTTTTGTTGGCGCACCTTCAAACGTCTCTATTCGCATCCGGAGATCCCCCATGACGACAATCGAACCGGCTCCGATGGTGACGCCGACCAGGCCGCGGCGGTCCATGGCCGATGGTTTGCGCAACGGCTTGCCGAAGCTTGTTCTGGCGCCGTCCTTCGCCATCATTCTGGTGTTCGTCTACGGCTTCATCCTGTGGACCGTCTATCTGTCGTTCACCACGTCGAAGATGATGCCGATCTACAAGTGGGGCGGGTTCGATGCCTATTACCGGCTCTGGTCGCAGCCCAACTGGTATGTGGCGATGCAGAACCTCGCCATTTTCGGCGTTCTCTACATCGTGCTCTGCACGGCGATCGGGCTTTTCATCGCGATCCTGATGGATCAGCGCATCCGCGCCGAGGGCGTTCTGCGGCCGATCTTTCTCTATCCGATGGCGCTGTCCTTCGTCGTGACAGGTACGGCCTGGAAGTGGTTCCTCAATCCGGGCCTCGGGCTTGAGAACACGATGCACAATCTCGGCTGGGAAAGCTTCAAGTTCGACTGGCTGGTCAACCCGAAAATGGCGATCTACACCGTCGTCATTGCCGGCGTCTGGCAGGCCTCGGGCTTTATCATGGCGATGTTTCTGGCGGGCCTGCGCGGCATCGACGGCGAAATCGTCAAGGCCGCACAGATCGACGGCGCCTCAACCGTGTCGATCTATCGCCGCATCATCATTCCGATGCTGCGCCCGGTCTTCCTGTCGGCCTTCATCGTGCTCGCGCATATGGCGATCAAGTCCTATGACCTTGTCATCGCGCTCACGGGCGGCGGGCCGGGCAATGCCACCGAACTTCCGTCCACCTTCATGTATTCCTACACGTTTACCCGCAACCAGATGAATGTGGGCTCGGCCAGCGCCGTGATGATGCTGATGGGCATTACCGCGATCATCGTCCCCTATCTCTATTCCGAGCTTCGGGAGAAGAACCATTGAGCGCGATCCCTGAAAATGTCAGCGCCGGGTCGGTGCGCACCGTCCGCTATTTCATCTATGGCGCACTGATCATCCTTGCCGCCGTCTATCTGCTGCCGCTCTATGTGATGCTCACCACGTCGCTGAAGTCTCTTGATGAAATCCGCGGCGGCGACATGCTGGCGCTGCCGTCAGATCCGTCGATCGCCGCCTGGGTCAAGGCCTGGGGCGAGGCCTGCATCGGCGTCTCCTGCGTCGGCATCAAGGGCTATTTCTGGAACTCGCTGAAGATGGTGGTTCCGGCTGTGGCCATCTCGACGCTGCTCGGCGCGCTCAACGGCTATGTTCTGACCAAGTGGCGCTTTCCCGGCCACAAGCTGGTGTTCGGGATGATGCTGTTTGCCTGCTTCATCCCGTTCCAGGCGGTGTTGATCCCGATGGCGCGTCTGCTGGGTGCGATGGGCATGTCGAACTCCACCGCCGGCCTCGTCTTCGTCCATGTGGTCTACGGCCTCGGCTTCACCACGCTGTTCTTCCGCAACTATTACGAGGCGTTTCCGGACGAGCTGGTCAAGGCTGCGATGATGGACGGCGCCGGCTTCTTCAAGATCTTCTGGCGCATTCTTCTGCCAAGCTCCGGCCCGATCATCGTCGTCACGGTCATCTACCAGTTCACCAATATCTGGAACGACTTCCTGTTCGGCGTCTCCTTCTCGTCGGGCGAAGCATCGCCGATGACGGTGGCGCTCAACAACCTCGTTTCGTCTTCCACCGGCGTCAAGGAATACAATGTCGACATGGCCGCCGCCGTGTTTGCGGCATTGCCGACGCTGTTCGTCTATGTCGTCGCCGGACGTTATTTCGTGCGTGGCCTGATGGCCGGCGCAGTCAAGGGTTGATCCAACATGAGCTTTCTCGAGATCAAGAATATCCGCAAGAAGATCGGCAATGTCGAGATCCTCAAGGGCATCGACATCGATCTGGAAAAGGGCGGCTTTCTGGTGCTGGTCGGCCCGTCCGGCTGCGGCAAGTCCACGCTGCTCAACGCCATTGCCGGCCTGCTGCCACCGACATCCGGTGACATCGTCATCGATGGCGAGGTGGTGACGGACCTGCATCCGTCCAAGCGCGACATCGCCATGGTGTTCCAGTCCTACGCGCTCTATCCGAACATGACGGTGGAGGAGAACATCGCGTTTGCGCTGGAGATGCGCGGCATCGACAAGGCGGAGCGGGAAACGGCCGTCGCAAGCGTGGCAAAGACCCTGCAGATCGAGCATCTTCTGAAGCGCCGCCCGAGCCAGCTTTCCGGCGGCCAGCGGCAGCGCGTCGCCATGGGCCGGGCGCTGGTTCGCAAGCCGCGCGTGTTCCTGTTCGACGAACCGCTTTCCAACCTTGATGCGAAGCTGCGCGTCGAGGTGCGGGCGGAAATCAAGGCGCTGCACCAGAACACCAACGCCACGATCGTCTACGTCACCCACGACCAGATCGAGGCGATGACGCTTGCGACCAAGATCGTCGTCCTCAAGGAAGGCATCGTACAGCAGGTCGGAACGCCTGCCGAAATCTACAATCTGCCGGCCAATCTGTTTGTCGCCGATTTCATGGGCTCGCCGGCAATGAACATGCTGAAGGGCAAGGTCGTCTCCGGCGGCGTCGCCCTGTTCGGCGGTTCGACGACGGTTGCCGTGCCGCCAACAGTGACGTCTGCTTTGCCCGCGGGCAAGGATGTCATTCTCGGTCTGCGCCCCGAAGCGATCACCGATTCCGGCCTTGCCGATCCGACAGCCCATGCGATTGCCTTCGTTGATGCGCAGGTAACGATGGTCGAGCCGACGGGCTCCGACACGTTCGTGACCGGTCGGATGGACGGGGTCAATTTCACGGGACGCGCCCGCGCCGAAGTACCGGTCACGCTTGGCCAGACATTCCGCTTCGCCTTCAATCTCGACAAGGCCGTCGTGTTTGATCCGGAAAGCGGCAGCCGCATCGGCTAAGTCCATGATCGGGCCAGAAAATTGACTTGACAAAAGACAATTTTCCTATCCCGAATCCGGTCGTTACGGGGCAATAGGGAACTATTCCTGTCCGCCCCGTGTTTCCCTTGTGACTGAAACAAGGGAGAGATGCCATGTCGCTGACCCGCGATTTCACGCCCTACGATTCGCGCCGGACCGCGTCCGGCCACGTTTCGTCCGGCGCGCCCGTGCGCCGATCCTTCCCCAAATCCTGGGGCGCCGAACATGTCGGCGAAAACAGCGTTCTGTTCCGCCTCTGGGCACCGGACATCGAGCGCCTGCGCCTTCGTATCGCTGGCCGCAACCGCGAAATGCTGCCGGCCGGGCAGGGCTGGTTCACGCTGACCGTCGAAGGCGTCGAGCCCGGCACGCCCTACCAGTTCGTCATGCCCGACGGTAAGGCGTTCGCGGACCCCGCATCGCGGGCGCAGGACGGTGGCGTCGATGGCCACTCGATGATCGTCGATCCGGCCTTCTACCGCTGGAACATGCCGGCCTGGAAGGGGCATGCCTGGGAAGAGGCTGTGATTTACGAGATGCATATCGGCACCTTCACGTCCGAGGGCACGTTTCGCGCCGCAGCGTCGCGTCTCGCCGACCTTGCCGATCTCGGCTTCACTGTCATTCAGCTGATGCCGGTCAGCGAATTTCCGGGCGATCGCGGCTGGGGCTATGACAGCGCGCTCCCCTATGCCCCGCACCACGCCTACGGTTCGCCTGATGACATGAAGGCTTTCGTCGATGCCGCCCACCGGGTCGGCCTGTCGGTCATGCTGGATGTCGTCTACAACCACTTCGGCCCGGCTGGAAACCTGATCGTCTCGAACATCCCGTCTTTCTTCGATCCGCAGTTTATCACGCCGTGGGGTCCGTCGATCAACTTTGCCCAACCAGCCGTGCGTGCTTTCTTCATCGAAAACGCGCTCTACTGGCTGGAAGAGTTCAATCTCGATGGCCTTCGCATCGATGCGGTGGACGAAATCCTGGATGAAACGTCAGAGAAGCACATTCTCGTCGAACTTGCAGAGCGCGTTCATTCCGAAACGACGGGTCGGCGGCGCCATCTCGTGATGGAGGACCATCGCGCCATCCTGCGCAACCCGGAACGTGGCGGGACGCCGGATGCGTTTGTGGCCGGATGGAACAACGACGCCTACCACGCCGCACATGTGATCGCGACAGGCGAGGCCGTGGGCCATGCCGGACCTTTTGCCGCGCAGCCGGTCGCCAAGCTCGCCGCTTGCCTTGCGCATGGCGGCATGCCGTTGCGGGACGATGACGAGCAAGACGCGAGGTCAGACGCGGACGCGGGCGGATCTTCGCCGCTTACCTCGTATATCCACTTCCTGCAGAACCATGATCATGTGGGCAATCGCGCCCATGGCGAACGATTGATCTCCCTGTCGGAGCCGGGGCTTCTCGACGTCATGACTTCAATGCTGCTTCTGTCGCCGCAGGTGCCGATGATGTTCATGGGCGAGGAATATGGGGAAGTGCAGCCGTTCGCGTTCTTTGCCGAATACGAGGGCGACATCGCCATGACCACCTGGGCCAACCGGTTGATCGAGGCGGAAAAATTCGGCGGCCTGCCGGAAGGCGTCACAGAACCTTGGCAGTTGGACAATCCGAATGCGCCGGAAGCGTTCGAGAAATCGAAACTGCGCTGGGAGCGTCGCGACACGGCGGAGGGCTCTGCCGCCTACGGGAAGATCCGGGATCTGATCGGAAAGCGGCGCGAGCACGTGGTTCCAGGGCTTTCCGGCATGCCTCACAGCGTCGGTCGCGTTCTTGCCTCCGCGCCGGAGACGATTGCAATCGACTGGCAGCTGTCGGATCGTCTCGTGCAACTGCGTGCCAATCTGAGCGCGTCTGAGGTCGAAGCACCTGGCATTTCCGGGTTTGTGATCCACCGGGTGCCGGAAACCGTCGTTGCCGATGGAACTGGGCCGCTCGTCATGCCGGCAACGTCGCTGCTTGCCGCGATTTCGCGGCACTGAATATTCGAATATTCATCGGAAAGGTGACGGCCGCATCACCAAGTCCTTGGCCAGTGTTCCAAAAGCCGCTAGAACTCATGGCGTTGCTTTCAAAGCCAAGGGACGGGGCTAAGAATGGATCACCAGCGCGGCGGCTCTGCTGCCTGCCAACCTTCCCGCGCAACGGTCGTGCGGGATGGCTAGGTTTGCGCGGCTCTTCCCGACGGCACCGATCGGGGCTTATCTGATCGCGCTCGTCGTGGGCGTGGCTTTACCGCTGCTTGTCTTCGGCGCCTTTCTCATGCTGCAGCTGGAAGAGCACGAACGGGATATGCTCTCCTCGAATACGGCAGAAGACGCCCAGATGATCGCTCGTGCGGTCGACCGCGAGCTGCAGGACATGGCAACGACGCTGCGCCTGCTGGTCAGTTCTCCCGAGCTGGAGTCCGGTGACCTTCGCGCCTTCCACGAGCGGACCCGGTCGAGCCTGCGTTCCACCAAGCTTTTCGTGATCGTCGCAGACCGGGACGGACAGCTTCGGCTGAATACCCGCGTCCCCTTCGATACGCCGCTCGGCAAGACCGCCAACATGCCAGCGCTCGAATCCGTGCTGCGCAGCGGCTTGACGGAAGCCTCCAGCATGTTTCGCGGCACGACCAGCGGAAAGTGGGTCTTCAACGTCGCGATGCCGCTGCCTGAGAAGACAAACGCCTCGGGCGCTGCGATGATCATCACGCAGAATGCCGAGGATCTGCAAAAGCTACTGTCCGTCGATGGCCTGCCGGATGGCTGGTCTGCCGCGGTCCTCGATGGCAGCGGTCAGGTTGTCACCTCGGTCGGTGCCGCAAAGATGGCGGAGGGCGCCAGGTTTCCCAGCGAAACTCTGCGGCTGATGACCGGTTTTCGCGGCACGATCGAAGATGTCGATGGTGCGGGCAAACAGATGTACGGCTATGCGCAGATTACCGGCTGGGCCTGGAAGACCGTCGTCTGGGGGCCGATCGCGTCCGCGCAGGAAAACATTATCTCCACCTGGCGGCAGCTCGTTGCGGGCGGCATCGTCTTTCTCGCCATAGCCATGGTCGTCGCCTACCTCGTCGCCTGGCAGCTGCGGATCCCGATTAGGCAGATCGCCGACATGGCCGAACGGATCGGCAAGGGCGAAATCGTCTCGCCGGTCGAGACCAAGATCACCGAGGCGAACCAGATCGCCGTCGCGCTTTCGAACGCTTCGTTCGACCGAAGCCAGGCAGAAGACCGTATCCATCTCATCCTGCACGAGCTGGTTCACCGGACAAAGAACATCCTCACGCTTGTCCAGGCTATGATGCGCCAGCTGGCACGCAAGGATACGCCGATGGACGAGTTCCAGAGGGCAATCAGCACCCGCCTCCAGGGGCTGGGGAAATCGATCGAGGCTCTCGCCGAAGAGCAATGGGGCGGTGTTCCGATGCATCGGGTCGTCGAGATCCACATGAGCACGTTTGCGGAAGCGGCGGACCGCGTCCAGATCCAGGGCGAGGATTTTGTGCTGAAGGCGGGTGCAGTTCAGAATCTCGGCTTGGTGCTGCATGAACTCGCCACCAATTCCGTCAAATACGGCGCATTGTCTGTACCCCATGGTACGGTACGGATCTCATGGAGCGATATCGCCGAGGAGACCGTCTCGGATGGAGACGGCGAGAGCCGTGGTGTGAACCTGCTTCTGGTCTGGGAAGAAAGCGGCGGCCCGACGGTAAAGCCGCCCACCCGCACCGGGTTCGGCACGACCATCATCAAGCGCCACGCGACCGCTGCATTCAGCGGCACTGTCGATATTGATTTCCGGCCCGGCGGCCTGGTCTGGCGGATGACGGTACCGCGTGCCAACCTGGAGCGCCCGGACGCTTCGGAAGGCTTGCGCGACGTCCCTCTTTAAGTTCTCTGGGTGTTTCAATGCGTGGGAACGAAGCGATATCCATCTCAGTTTAGCGGTTATGGATACGTTAGTCAGCACCATTGAAATTGACGTCGAGTCTCTCAAGACGATCGGCCTCACCTATGTCAACGATACCGAACCCGGCATTCGGCGGGAACGACGCGGCAAGGGGTTCAGTTATCGGTTGCCGGATGGTGGCTTGCTGGTTGAGGATGACCACCATACCCGCATCTCCGCACTCGGACTGCCGCCAGCCTACGAAAACGTCTGGATCTGTCTCGATGCCAGCGGCCATCTCCAGGCAACCGGCTATGACAGCCGCGGCCGCAAGCAGTATCGCTATCACACGGACTGGCAGAATTTCCGCAGCGAGCGCAAGTTCGACCAGCTTGCCCAGTTTGGCGAGGCCTTGCCGCGCATCAGGTCCAGAGCTGCCCGCGATCTGTCGCATGGTCTCGACAAGTCCGAGGCGGTGATCGCCGCACTTGTGGCGCTGATGGACATGACGCATCTGAGGGTCGGCAACCGCGCCTATGCCAAGGAAAACCGCACCTATGGCGCAACGACGCTTCTGAAGCGGCACATGGTTTTGTCCGGCGACGGTATCCTTTTAAAATTCACCGCCAAGGGTGGCAAGCGGGTGCAGCACACGCTGAAACATCCGCGTCTCCAACGTATCCTGGAAGACGTCGCCGACCTTCCGGGACGCCAGCTGTTTTCGTTTCCCGATGAACACGGTACGCCGCGACCGATCGATTCTGGCCGGCTTAACGCGTATCTTGCCAAGGCCGCCGGTTTTCCGGTCACGGCAAAGACGTTCCGCACCTGGGGCGGAAGCCTCGCAGCCTTCATGTCAGCCTGGAATACAATGGCTGAGGACGGCCACCGTCCCAAGATCAAGGCATTGTGCAACGCAGCTTCTGAAGCGCTGCACAACACGCCAGCCGTCTGCCGCACCAGCTATATCCATCCGCAGATCCTGAGCCTTGCCGAGGATGTCTCGCCGCTCGAAAAGATCATGAACGCGAAGACCCTGCCGACGGACGGCCGCCGTGGTCTGCGCATGAACGAGCGCCGGCTTCTGGCATTCCTGAAGCAGGAACAGACCTGACCGGACCGGTTCTCGCTCCATCAGCCAGCGTATGATCTCGTGGCACGCAGACAAGAGAAAGCCCGCACCGACCATGGCGGAGCGGGCTTTCGTTACCAGTCATTCTGCAATCAAGCGGCCTGTCTGTTGTGACGGCCCTCGTTGACTTCCTCGACGATCTTGTCGACGAACTGCTGCAGGTCGTCGGGTGACCGCGATGTGATGATGCCGTTATCGCAGACCACGGCTTCGTCCTGCCAGGACGCGCCTGCATTGCGAACGTCGGTCCGGATCGACGGGTAGGATGTCGCCTTGCGGCCACGCAGGGCATCCGCCTCGATCAGCAGCCATGGACCATGGCAGATGGCAGCAACAGGCTTGCCGCTCGCCACAAAATCTCGCACGACGCTGATCGCCGTTTCATCCTTGCGCAGCACATCGGGATTGATCTGTCCGCCGGGCAGAACCAGCGCATCGAAATCGCTTGCCTTGACGTCCTTCGCTTCAAGGTCGACCGCGACAGAGTCACCCCAGTCGGTCTCGTCCCAGCTTCTGATCTCTCCAGACTTGATCGAAGCGATCTTCACGTCAGCACCACGTTTGCGCAGTTCATCGAGCGGAAACCGGAGCTCCGAGCGCTCATAGCCGTCGGTTGCAAGAATCAGGATGGAAGCGGACTTCATGTCAGCCATGTTTCACTCCTTTTTATTGTCATGGACTGTTGTCGTGGGCCGGCCCGGTTAAAGGCGGCCAGTCGAGAGATCCCTGCCATTGATAGACGCGGGGACACTGATCTCCTCTCGCGCTGTTCTGGGAAGCGGCAGTACGACGGCATCGGGCACAAGGACCCTAAGCTCTTGCGGGCTTTTGGCCGCAAGATGCTTTGGATGGCCGAAGCTGCGATGCGAAAGGAACCGGTTCTTCAGCATTGTCAGAACGTGATGCATGATGGATCTCCCGTCGTGAACACAAGGTTTTTCGCCAGGTCACTGGATGTCCAACCCGACCGGTGTCATTTCGTTCCAGATCTTACACGATGTAATAGTACGTTACTGAACGACTCGAACGCGCCAAGCTCACAGGAAGTCTCGCCGATAAAAAGTTGGCGTCAGCGAAGAGGCCAGCCACAGTCATGTGTCGCTGGTGTCAGTCAATGGGATGACCGGTCGATCGCTAGATCGGAACGACCATCATGTAACAGGCCGCGATGACCATCACGAAACCTGCAGCCTCGATCCATTCCTTGACCATGATTGCCTCCCGCCACACTCCTAAAGCCTATCAACTGCGATACGGAATCATGGTTCCACGAAATGGCCACAAATGCGGCGAAACGGCCTTATTCATAAAATTTGATTAACTCTTGTTGGCTTCTGCCCTTGCACGTGCAGCTTCCAGCACCGAGCGCACTTCGCGGGCCATGGCGTTTTCGATCGCGAAGGCACCATCGGGGGAGAAACCGGGATCTTCCTCGTTGTCCTTGAATGTAGCGTCGTCACGCAGCCGCTGCACGAAACGGGTGGTCGTCAGCTCGCCGCCAATCATTGCAGCGATCAGATCGATCATCAGTTCGCGATGCGCGTTCAGCCGGCCTTCGAGCTCTTCCGGGGACATGGTCGTCATGGTCTTCTCCCTGCTGTTATGGGTACCACTAGAGAGATAGGGGAGGCGGCCCATCCGGAAACGCGTGCCGCCCTCAAAATTTCGCGGGCAACTTGCGAAACCTCCTAAATTGCAGGGCCTCTGGAACGAATTGCAGCCTCGCACCTTCTATAGGCGAAAGTTTCAATTGGTATGACCAGCGGGGAAATATGGATACGAAATCGAGCCACTTTGTCGTTCACCCGGGTTCCTGGCTTCAGCTGGGTGCAAATTACGACGGCGATGGCGTCAACTTCGCGATTTTCTCGGCGCATGCCGAGCGCGTCGAACTTTGCCTGTACGACCCGAGCGGCAAGGTGGAAATCGCCCGCCTCGAACTGCCGGAATACACCCACGAGATCTGGCACGGCTATATCCCCGGCCTGAAGCCCGGCGCTCTTTACGGCTACCGCGTGCATGGCCCCTATGACCCGGAAAACGGCCATCGCTTCAACCCTAACAAGCTGCTGATCGACCCCTATGCACGCGAACTGTTCGGCGACGTTGAGTGGAACGAGGCACACTTTGCCTATGACCTCCTTGCCGAAGACAAGGACCTGACCTTCGACGAACGCGACAGCGGTCCCTACACGCCGAAGGGCGTTGTCATCGACCCGAATTTCGACTGGCACGACAACAACCGTCCGAAGATCAGCTGGCCACAGACAGTCCTCTATGAAACGCACGTGAAGGGCTTTACCCAGCTCAACCCCGGCGTTCCGATCGACTTGCGCGGCACGTACGAAGGCATGGGCCACAAGGCGACTGTCGATTACATCAAGAACCTCGGCATCACCTCGGTGGAGCTGCTGCCGGTCCACTCCTTCCCGGACGACCAGCACCTGCTCGATCGTGGCCTGAAGAATTTCTGGGGCTACAACACCCTCAACTTCTTCTCGCCGGCCTCGCGCTACTTCGGACCGAAGGGCATCCAGGGTTTCCGCGAGATGGTGCGGAACTTTCATGATGCCGGCGTCGAGGTCATTCTCGACGTGGTGTACAACCACACGGCCGAAGGCAACGAGCTTGGACCGACCCTGTCGTTCAAGGGCATCGACAACTTTTCCTACTACCGCACGATGCCCGACCAGCATCGTTACTACATCAACGACACCGGCACCGGTAACACCGTCAACACTTCGCATCCGCGCGTACTGCAGATGGTCACCGACTCCCTGCGCTACTGGGCCGAAGCGATGCATATCGACGGCTTCCGCTTCGATCTTGGCACCATTCTCGGTCGCGAGCCGGAAGGCTTCAACGAGCGCGGTGGCTTCTTCGATGCCATCACGCAGGATCCGGTCCTTTCCAAGGTCAAGCTGATCGGCGAGCCTTGGGATATCGGTCCGGGCGGCTACCAGGTCGGCGGCTTTCCGCCTGGCTGGGCCGAATGGAACGACAAGTACCGCGATACGGTGCGCGAATACTGGAAGGGCGACAACGTCTCGACGGACTTTGCGGCGCGCCTTCTCGGTTCCGGCGATCTTTACGATCAGCGCGGTCGTCGTCCCTGGGCATCGGTCAACTTCATCACCGCCCATGACGGCTTCACCTTGAACGACATGGTTTCGTACAACGAGAAGCACAACGACGAGAACGGCGAAGACAATAACGACGGCCATAACGACAACCGTAGCTACAATTACGGTGAGGAAGGCCCGACGGAAGACGAGGGCATCAACGCGGTGCGTGAGCGCCAGAAGCGCAACTTCCTCGCCACGCTCATGTTCTCGCACGGCACGCCGATGCTGCTGGCCGGTGACGAGTTCGGTCGCAGCCAGCTCGGCAATAACAACGGCTACTGCCAGGACAGCGAGATCTCCTGGGTTGCCTGGGAAAACCTGCCGGAAAGCAACGAGCAGCTGCGCGAGTTTACCCGCCAGATCATCAAGCTCCGGCACGAGCAGCCATTGCTGCGCCGCGAGAACTGGCGCGATGGCATGGACATCAAGTGGTTCAACGCCGGCGGTGGTTTCCAGACCTCCGAACAGTGGGACGAAGGCTCGACGATCGGTCTGTACATTGGCCGTGGCGACCTGAAGGAAGAGGAAGGCATCTGGCACGACGTGCTGCTGCTGTTCAACCCGTTCGAAGGCAACGTGCCGTTCCAGATCCCGCAGTTCGGCGAAGGTGGCTGGGTGCTGGAGATGACCACGTCGGATTATTCCAAGAAGGGTCTCGTGATCACCAAGGAACGGGACTTCGAGCTGGAAGGCCGCAGCCTGGCACTGTTCCGCCGTCCGTGATGGCAGCCTGAATACTCTGATCTCCAAGCCCCGCCGGTCTCCGGCGGGGTTTTTCGTTTGGGTGGTATGCCCCAAGGGCAGAACTCACCAGCCTTCAGCCGAACTCATTCGATGACAGCTTTTCCTCATGCTATGTCTCTGTTCACACCACGATGCAGGGAAGGGAAGCACAGTATGTCGGCAGAAAAGGTAGCGATCGTCACAGCGGGCGGAAGCGGTATGGGAGCGGCGTCTGCGAAAAAGCTCGCGGCCGATGGGTTCAAGGTAGCGATCCTCTCCTCGTCCGGTAAGGGTGAGGTCTTGGCGCAGGAACTCGGGGGACTCGGCATCACCGGCTCCAACCAGTCCAACGACGATCTCAAGCGGCTCGTTGATGCGACTATGGAGACGTGGGGACGGATCGACGTGCTGGTCAACAGCGCCGGCCATGGACCACGTGCGCAGATCGTCGAAATCACCGACGACCAGTGGCATACCGGCCTCGATGTCTACTTGCTCAACGTCATCCGTCCGGTGCGGCTGGTGGCGCCGATCATGCAGGCCCAGAAGTCGGGCTCGATCGTCAATATCTCGACCGCTTGGGCCTTCGAGCCGTCCGCGATGTTCCCGACATCGGCGGTGTTTCGCGCCGGGCTCGCCGCTTTTACGAAAATCTTTGCAGATACCTATGCGGCCGACAATGTGCGCATCAACAACGTTTTGCCCGGATGGATCGACAGCCTGCCGGCAACCGATGATCGGCGCGACAGCGTGCCGATGAAGCGCTACGGCACAAGCGAGGAAATCGCCGCAACGGTCGCGTTCCTGGCATCCGAGGGCGCCGGTTACATCACCGGGCAGAACCTGAAGGTGGACGGTGGTTTGACGCGGTCGGTCTGAGACCTGCGGTTTTCGTTAGCCGAACGCTGTGTGCGCCGTGCGCCGTGTTCGTCAAGGAATCAAACGACGCAGGTGCCGATCACGGCACCTGCCGGATCAGTAGCTCGCTCGTCGGTCCGCGGAGGAGTTGCCGGCCTTGCGCACCAGGTTGGTGTAGACGGTGGCGTATTGCTGGGCGCTGCGCTCCCATGAGAATTTCGCCTTCATCGCCTGGTTCTGCAGCCGGGCCCACATTTTTGGTTCCTGGTAGGCGTGCATGGCCCGGCGCAGCGCGAGACGCAGTCCGTCGGTCGTCACAGGGTGGAACTGGAAGCCGGTCGCAACCCGTGCCGACATCGCCGCATCATTCGCATCGATGATGGTTTCCGACAGCCCGCCGGTGCGCGAGACGACGGGCACGGTGCCGTAGCGAAGCGCGTAGAGTTGCGTCAGGCCGCACGGCTCGAACCGCGATGGCTGCACGATCGCGTCCGAACCGGCATGGATGAGATGCGCGGTCGGTTCGTCGTAGCCGATGTGGACGGCCATCTTGCCGGGATAGCGCGCAGCCGTATCCAGCAGCGCCTGTTCGATATCCTTGTCGCCCTGGCCGAACACGATGATACGACCGCCATTGTGGATGACCTCGTCCGCCGTATCGGCGAACATGTCGAAACCCTTCTGCCAGGTGAGGCGGCTGACGGCGGAAAAGATCGGTCCGGTGCCTTCAGGGTCGAGCCCGAACTTTTCCATCAATACGGTCTTGTTGTCGCGCTTGCGCTTCAGCGAGGAGACATCGTAATTGCGCGGAATATGCGGATCCGTTGCCGGGTCCCAGATGTCGAGGTCTGTGCCGTTGACGATGCCGCGCAACACGGTCACGCGTTCGTTCAGGACACCGTCAAGGCCCATGCCGAAACGCGGCGTGAGGATCTCCCGGGCATAGGTGGGGCTGACCGTGGTGATGGCATCGGCCGTCAGCAATCCGCCCTTCAGGTAGCTGATGCCACCGAAATATTCGATCCCGTTGATTGAAAACAGCGAGCTGGGAAGGCCGATCGCGGGAAGGATGTCTGCGGAATACTGGCCCTGGAACGCGATGTTGTGGATGGTGATCACGCTCGGAATGGCGCAGCCCATTTCGCGCATGTAGACCGACGTCATCGCCGATTGCCAGTCATGGGTATGAACGACATCGGGTACGAAACCCGGGAGAAGCCCACCGGCGATTTCCGCCGCAGCCTTCGACAGAGCTGCGAAGCGCCGCCAGTTGTCGTGGTGGTCGTTGCCATGCTCGTCGACATAAGGTCCGCCAAGCCGGTCATAGAGTTCCGGCGCGTCGAGCACGAACAGGTTCAGGCCTTCGATTTTCACATGCAGCAGCGACGCGCGGGTACCGAGCAGGTCGTCGAACAGAGCAAGCGGCGTCACGCCGGAGCTTACCTGGGCCATCACTTTCGGATAACCCGGAATGAGCGTTATGGTATCGATCCCGAGGGCAGCAAGCGCCTTCGGCAGCGATCCTGTCACATCGGCCAATCCGCCGGTCTTGACCAGCGGGAAGATTTCCGAGGTGACCGACAATACTTTCATCGCGAAATTTTCCCCACTGCGTCCCCCAAGGCTCCGCTGCGTGCTACGCCCGGGAACGGCGTCCGACGAGTGCGAACGGTCAGTACTCTGACTGGCAACCGGGTCATCAACTGATGCTATTTCGATGGGGCCATCCAAGGGGCCGTACGCGTCCATCATGCCAACTCCCACCCTTGTCCATGCCATTTCACATCAGTGCCGGAGGGGAGACCTGTGTCAGCGACCGCCGAAATGGGAAAACCAGTCAGAGAAATACACGAATACGCAAAAGCCATTGCCGTCTTTCAGATGTAATGATTACCCCGCGGCAGAGACTGCCGCGGCCCGTCATGTCCGCTCTTGTCTGCGTGACCCGGCTGGCGTCAAAGGCCAGCCCGGCCTATCGGGACCGCTTCTTGGCAGGCTGTTTGCCCGCGGGAACCGGGGCCGGAGAAACCGGCACGGACTTCTTTTCGCTTGAGGCCTCGGAGGCGAGCGCTTTTTTCGATTTTTCGGACCCCGCCGCCGTTGACTTGGCAGGCTTAGCTGCTTTGGCGGTGGAATCCTTGGCATTTGCGGTGGGCAGTTTCGGCGCGGATGCTGCAGGCTGTTCGTGGGCGGCCGGTGCCGACGCAGTCGGCTTCAACGTCGCAAACTCCAGTTTTGCGCGCTCCCAGTGCTCCGTATCTTTGCCTGAAGGATACCCCTCTTCCTCCCAGAGCGCATACGCGCGGTGCTTGATCCAGTCTTGTTCGGAATCAGCCATCTTTGTCTCCATTCACCCAAATGCCGAAACGACCTTGTTGGGAATAAGTTCCATGGATTTCACGACAGAAATTCGATTGATTCAAATCGTGTTGGCACAAACAACCGACCGGACGGAACTATTCGAGGAGTTACGCGTTCGAGACCGCCGGGAGGAGACGCTGCAATGCAAAACTACTGCGATATTGTTCCAGACGCAACGGGCTGGGTCTATGTAATTGACGGGGTACATTCAACTTCGTACTTCCATACAGTGGAACTTGCCGTGGAGGCGGCGAAGGTCCAACTGCTGCGGCGTGGACGATTCCATGCCGGAGTTTTCCGCAGGCTTGGTGTGGATGGAAAGATGGCTCCGATCGAAATGCTGCCGAAATCCGGCATTCCGAAAGCCGCTTACCATAGCTAATTGACACCATTTTCTAGCTGCCACGTCATTCATACGTCTTCGCAATCCTGTGGGACTGAGGAGCGTTTTTGTTTTGGCGATAGTCCGCGCGCCGATGTAGCAGACCGCAAATCAATCCAAAAAAGTCCGGCATGTGCCGGACTTTTCGTTTTTCTGGCGTCACGTTCGCGAGGAGACACCCGATCTGGTGATCGGGCGTTTGTCGCTGTGGCGATCAGGCTGCCTTCTTGGCAGCGGCGTTGACGGTGGACTGTGCCAGCGCAGACAGCGCTTCGTCGGTCTTGCTTTCTTCGGCAAGCGTCTCGTCGAGAAGCTTTGCTACGTCCTTCAGGCCGAGTTCGGTCGCCCATGTGCGCAGCGTGCCGTAACGGCTGATCTCATAGTGTTCGACTGCCTGTGCAGCGGCCAGAAGGCCGGCGTCGAGGGCCGATGTGCCCTTGAATTCTTCGAGGATTTCCTCGCCTTCGGACAGGATGCCTTCGATCGCGTCGCAGGTCTTGCCCTGAGCGCGCTTGCCGATCAGTTCGAAAACCTGCTTCAGGCGTTCGATCTGGCCTTCGGTCTCTTCCTTATGGGTCTCGAAAGCGGCCTTCAGCTTCGGATCCTGGGCACCGCGAGCCATTTTCGGCAGCGCTTTTACGATCTGGCGCTCGGCGTAGTAGATGTCCTTCAGCGTTTCGTAGAACAGGTCTTCGAGGGTTTTGTCTTTAGCCATGGTGGATCTCCTTGAGAGTCGAATTCGCACCCAATGAACCAAAGCAGAAGCTGAAAGTTCCTCACATATTTGTGAAAAAGGTCGAGATGGGGCGACAGCTTGCGGTTGGTCCGCAGATCAGATGTTCGCGCATGCGCCGGCGGGCGCTCATCTCGAGGTCAGGCGGTCAGCTGCCTTTACCGTCGAGCTTTTCGGACAATTCCTTCTGAAGCTGCAGGGCAAGACCGAGCAAGCGATCGGGCACGTCTTCCTTCTCGATCTCCGCCAACAGAACGGAAACCTTGCGGTTGACGCTGCGTCCGAAACTCGCGTCTTTTTCTTCCACCGGCTTGCTCTGCTTCTTCATTCCGACCTCTGACGTCACCGCCACCGAAAACACCCTCTGCCGGACGCTTTCGCCCGCATTCCCGAGCCCTTTAGAAACCTCTTATACCAATAAGATTAATTTCGGATATCCCGAAAAAGTCACAGCGAAGAATGAAAAAGGGCGACCTCCTATTCGGAGGCCGCCCACTTTGTTCCAATGGTCCGGGTCGGTATCAGTTCTTCGGCGGCTCCGGGGTGCCGGCCGGAATGGACGTTATTGTTGCGGCGACCGGATCGCTCGCCGGAAACGTATCTTCCAGACCCTCGTCGAGCTGCTGTTCGAGGTCAGCGTCGCTGCCCTTTTCGCGCGCCGACTGCTCAGCCTTCTTGGCCTTCCACTCGTCGCTCTGTGCGCTGTTCTGGTCGTTGTCGTTGGTTTTGTCGGTAAAGCTCATGACATTCCCTCCTTGGTGTTGCCGATGATGCGGAAAAAACGGCTTGCTGCTTCAGTTTGTTCCGGCAGGCCGGCAAGAGCCCCATATTTTCAAGGTGATCTGCCGGCAATCTCCGGGTGGGGTTGAGAGGGCGGAACCAAAATGAAGGGGCACGCGTTTGCAGAAGTCAATCCGGCCGTCGAGACTTGGGAGAGGTAGGCAACGGTGTCTGAATCACAGTTGAATGGCGATCCTGCGCGGGCAGATATCGTGAAGCTTATACCGGCGCTTCGTGCCTTCGCGCGTACGTTCTGCCGCAATACGACGGATGCCGACGATCTCGTGCAGGAAACACTGATGAAGGCGCTGGCCAACCTCGACAAGTTCGAGCGCGGCACGCGGCTGAAGTCCTGGCTCTTCACCATCATGCGCAACACGTTCTATACCCGATCCAAGATTTTAGGCCGCGAGGCTCCAGGGCTCGAAGAAAACGTGTCTGGCGATACGCCGATAGCTGCTTCGCAGGAAATGGCAATCAGGGCGAAGGAAGTTCGCGACGCTCTCGTAAAGCTGCCTCCCCATTACCGCGAGGTACTGACGCTGGTTGCCATTCTCGGTGAGAGCTACGAGGCAACAGCTGAAATCTGCGGCTGCGCTGTTGGAACGGTCAAGAGCCGTCTCAATCGCGCACGGCACCAGATCCTTCAGGAACTGGGGGAGGAAGCAAGATAACCCCGCTCGTCATCCAAACGCGGCTGCCCGAAGAGGCAGCCATCAATGCCCAGGAGCGCAAGGACATGAAGTTCGTACTGATCGCGACCGCGATCATGATTGCCACGGTCGCTCCTGTCTTCGCATTTATCTAGCCATAAACGTCAAGGCGCCAAAGCGCCTATGCCGGATCCTCGTCGAGTTCGGGATAGTGGCGAAAGATACCGCTCTCGTTGAAAGCGATGCGTCGCTCCGATTTGAGATAGGCTGCGATCCTCGGCCTTTTCCCAACGGCGTCGCGAAGTCTGGCCACGTTCGGATACCGGCTGTCCAGCGATGCCATTGCCCGCGGGAAAGCGTAGGTCAACCCTTCGGCGATCTGGAAGAGCGACAGGTCCACATAGGTGATCGCGACGCCGACAGCCCAGCCTTCGCCGGTCGGGTTTGATCCGATCACGCCGTCGAAATAACCGAGAAACTTTGGCACCCGCTGCGCAAGAAACGCCTTTGTGCGCGCCTTGGCTTCCGGCTTCTGATCCTCGTAATAGTCCCCGGTGCTGATCGGATGGTGGGTGTCGTGAACCTCGGCCACGAAGTCGGTGATCGTCAGCTGCAGACCCTGCGCAAACACACGCAACCTTTCGTCCTCGGGAGCAAGCCCGAGCTTCGGGCCGAGATAGTGCAGGATGTTGGCGACATGCGAGACGACGATCTCGCCATCTTTCAGAAACGGCGGAGCGAAAGGCAGGTCGGGATAGGCTTGGTTGCCCTTCAGGTAATTCATCATCTTTTCGGACCCGTCCGTGGTTCTCGCCACGTCGAGATAGTCCGCACCGGCGTCTTCCAGCGCCAGTCTGACGAATTCGCCGCGACCCTGCAGGCCGTCCCAGTAGTAGAGTTCATATGCCATGGCTGTGATTGCAATCCCTGTTTGAGTGGGTCGCCGTCGATCGCTGCGGCGTTCTCTTTCCGAACGAGCAGAGCGCCCGTTTGTTCTCGCACTTCTGCACGGCTGGCATTCCGTATCGTATCTTGAACATCTCCGGAGAGCGCTAGATTACCACGCGACACCGGCTGAATGTCCGGCTTGCCACCTATAATGCCCGTCTTCAGTTCGGAACGGAAACCACCATGGCTCTCAAGATCACCGCCATCATCTTCACCCTGCTCGGGCTCGCTCTCGCCATCGGCGGCGGACAGCTCGTCATGCTGGGGGGTAGCGTTTATTATCTCATCTGCGGCCTTGCCTTCGTGCTGACCGCCATTCTGCTTTTCCTTAAGAAACGCGCGGCACTGCATGTCTATGCCGGTATTGTCATCGTTTCGCTCGTCTGGGCGCTTTGGGAAGTCGGTTTCGACTGGTGGCAGCTCGGCCCGCGCGGCGGTCTCATCATCGTCCTCGGCTTCTGGCTGCTGACACCGTGGATCCGCAAGCCGCTCGGCTTTCTCAGCCCATCCGGCATGCAATACAGCGCCAGTGCCGTACCGCTGGCCATCGCCTCGGTCATTGCCGTGGTCGTCGCCGTCGCCTCGATGTTCTTCGATCCCTACGACCAGAGCGGCGAGCTGCCGGACCAGTCGGTCGCAGCCGCCCCGAAGCTCGGCGGTGATGTGCCGGATGGCGAATGGCACCAGTATGGCCGCACCCCCTATGGCCAGCGCTATTCGCCGCTCGACCAGGTCAATGTGGACAACGTTGCCAACCTCACGGAAGTCTGGCGCTACCAGACCGGTGACGTGAAGCGACCGGACGACGTGGGCGAGACCACTTACCAGGTCACGCCGCTCAAGGTCGGCAGTTCGCTTTACATCTGCACGCCGCACAACCTCGCCATCGCGCTCGATGCGACGACCGGCAAGGAGAAGTGGCGCTACGACCCGAATTCCGGCATGAACCCGGACCGCCAGCACCAGACCTGCCGCGGCGTCAGCTATTACAAGGACCAGGCGGCAGCCGCGGGTTCGGCATGCGCCGAGCGCGTCTATCTCCCGACATCCGATGCCCGTCTGATCGCGCTTGATGCGGCCAACGGTCAGGTCTGCCCGGCCTTTGCACAAAACGGCACGCTGCGTCTGGAAACCGGCATGCAGCACAATCCGGCCGGCTACTACTATTCCACATCGCCGCCTGCGATCGTCGGCAACAAGATCATCATCGGCGGCGCCGTCAACGACAACTACTCGACGCAGGAACAGTCCGGCGTCATCCGCGCCTTCGATGTCAACACCGGCGCATTGATCTGGAACTGGGATTCGGGCAATCCGAGCCAGACCCAGCCGATTGCCGAGGGTCAGACCTACACGACCAATTCGCCCAACAGCTGGTCGGTGTTCTCGGTCGATGAGGAACTCGGCCTCGTCTACATTCCGCTCGGCAACCAGGTGCCCGACCAGCTCGGCATGAACCGTTCGGAAAGCGTCGAGAAATACTCGTCCTCGATCGTTGCGCTCGACATCAATACCGGTGCCGACCGTTGGGTTCGCCAGACGGTGCATCACGATCTCTGGGACATGGACGTGCCGGCGCAGCCGGTGCTGATCGACCTGTCGCGCCCGGATAATTCCGTGGTGCCGGCGCTGGTTGGCCCTACCAAGCAGGGCGACATCTACGTTCTCGACCGTCGCACCGGCGAGCCGATCTTCCCGATCACCGAAGAGCCTGCTCCGAAGGGTGCCATTCCGGAAGACTTTTCCGCGCCGACCCAGCCCACCTCGGCCGTCTCCTTCAAGCCGGAGCCGCTGAAGGAAAGCGACATGTGGGGCGTTTCGATGCTCGACCAGATGGTGTGCCGCATCTGGTACCACCAGTATAACTACGAGGGTCGCTATACCCCGCCGTCGCTCAACGGCTCGATCATCTATCCCGGCAATTTCGGCACGTTCAACTGGGGCTCCGTCGCAGTCGATCCCGAACGCCAGGTGATGTTCGGCATGCCGACCTATCTCGCCTTCACCTCCAAGCTGGTTCCGCGTGCGGATATCCCGGCGAAGGGTCAGGACGAAAAGGGTTCGGAACAGGGCCTCAACCGCAATGACGGCGCACCTTACGGCGTGTTGATGGGTCCGTTCCTCGGTCCGTTGAACATTCCCTGCCAGGCACCGCCATGGGGTTATGTCGCCGGCGTCGATCTTCGCACCGGCAAGACCGCCTACAAGCATCGCAACGGTACTGTCCACGACATGACCCCGCTGCCGCTGCCGTTCAAGGTTGGCGTTCCCGGCATCGGCGGCCCGATGATCACCAAGGGTGGCGTTGCCTTCCTCGGTGCCGCCGTCGACAACTACCTGCGTGCCTATGACCTGAAGAACGGCAAGACGCTTTGGGAAGCCCGGCTTCCGGCCGGCGGTCAGGCGACGCCGATGACCTACGCGGTCGAGGACGGACGCCAGTTCGTCGTCATGGTCGCTGGCGGCCACGGCTCGGTCGGCACCACACCCGGCGACTACGTCATCGCCTACGCGCTGCCGCGTTAAGCGGCAGTCGCTCAGGCGGCCTGCTCTCAGCCAACAAAAAAGCCCGGAAGCGTCTGCTTCCGGGCTTTTTGCACTGAAGGCTTTCGAACCCTCAGGTGAGATGGCTGCCGGCTTCGGCGGTGATGCTGTTGCGCACCTCGGTCACGCCTTCAACGCTGCGGACCACTTCCTCGGCGCGGGCGATCTCGCGGGCGTCGGCGACCCGGCCTGCGAGAGCAATGGAGGTTCCGGTGACGGTGACGGTCACTTCGCTTGCATCAATGCCGCCGGCCGAGGCAAGCGCGTCGGCGACCTTGCCTTCCAGCTGGGCGTAAGCCGGGAACTCGACTTCGATCTCCGGAGCGGTTTCGTTAAACTGCGGATGTTTGAATACCATGTGACGTTCTCCCTGATGTCGTCGCGTCCGGCAGGAAATGAGGGCGAAACGACCCTCGCGCGGCACCTGCGGATCATCAGGAGATACAACGCGGCGCACAGCCGTTGGTTCAGCTCGCGCTTCCGAGCATGGTGGCGATCACGTCCGCCAGCTGGTTCTGGGAGAACGGCTTCGGCAATCGCGGCAGTTGCAGGCGGTCGTCCTCGCCGGGCGGCAGTTCGGCATAGCCGGTGGCCAGCACCACCGGCAGGCCCGGCCACTGGCGGTTGATCTCCGACGCGAGTTCGCTGCCGGTCATTCCCGGCATGGAATGGTCCGTGACGACGAGATCGATCGTATCCGTGCGGGCTAGCGCATCCAGAGCTTCGCGGCCGTTATGGGCTTCGATCACCGTGTGGCCGAGATCCTCCAGCATCAGGGATGTGTTCATCAGCACCAGCGCGTCGTCGTCGACGGCCAGCACCGTCAGCCTCTCCTTCGGTCGCGCCGCAGGGAGATCCGACGCGGGCTTCTTTTCCTCCGGGCAGTCTTCAAGACGGGCAACGGGCAGAAACAGGGAAACCGTGGTTCCCTTGCCCTCTTCGCTGTCGATCGAAAGCCGGCCGCCCGACTGCTCGGTCAGGCCCTGCACCATGGGCAGGCCGAGACCCGTTCCCTTGCCGACGCCCTTGGTGGTGAAGAACGGTGTGGTAGCGCGGGCAAGCGTTTCCGGATCCATGCCTTCGCCCGTATCGGAAACGCTGATCTTGACGTAGTGACCCGGCTGGAGCTTGTCGTCGCCTTGCGCGAAGTGCACATCAATGGCGGTGATCGTCACGGTTCCGCCTGTTGTCATCGCGTCACGGGCATTGACGACGAGGTTCAGAAGCGCGCTCTCGAGCTGCACAGCGTCACTTAGAACCGGGGGCAGGCTGTCGGGAATGTCGGTTCTGATTGTGAGGTCCGATCTCAGCGAACGCTCGAAGAAATTCATCATGCCATCGATCAGACCGGCAACGCCGATCGGGGCCATGTGGAGTTCCTGCCGCCTCGAAAAGGCCAGCATGCGCTGCGTCAGCGCTGCACCGCGCTCGGCGCCCTGAATGGCGTTTTGCAGAAGCGGCATCAGCGACGGGTCGTCCGGCAATCTCTTCTTGAGGATTTCGAGGCTTCCCAGCACCGCCATCAGCAGGTTGTTGAAGTCATGGGCGATGCCGCCAGTCAGTTGGCCGATCGCTTCCAGTTTCTGCGCCTGGAACAGATCCTCACGGGCGACGGTCAGCGCCTTCTGCGCCTCGACCTTTTCCGTGATGTCGCGGGTGATCTTGGCGAACCCTTTCAGCTCTCCGTTCTCGTCGCGGATCGCGTCAATGATCACATGCGCCCAGAAACGGGTGCCGTCCTTGCGGTGGCGCCAACCCTCGCCCTCGAAGCGGCCGTCGCGCAGAGCCGTTGCAAGATTTTTTGTCGGTTCGCCGGCGGCGCGGTCGTCTACCGTGTAGAACGTCGAGAAATGCTCGCCGACGATCTCCTCGGCGCGGTAGCCCTTGATGCGTTCGGCACCGTGGTTCCAGTTGCTGACATTGCCCTTGCCATCGAGCATGTAGAGCGCGTAGTCGCTGACCCCTTGCACCAGGACTTCGAACTGCCGCTCGCTGCGTTTCAGGTCTGCTTCGGCATTCCTGCGCTCGGTGAGATCGCGGGTGACCTTGGCAAAGCCGAGGAGCTGGCCATCGCCGTCGCGGATAGGATCGATGATGACATGCGCCCAGAAACGGCTGCCGTCCTTGCGAACCCTCCAGCCTTCGTTCTCGAACCGGCCTTCCGCCCCAGCAATCCTCAGTGCGCGTTCCGGCAGATGGTCGAGCCGATCTTCTTCCGTATAGAATCTGGAGAAATGCTGGCCGAGGATTTCGGATTCCTCGAACCCCTTGAAGCGCCGGGCGCCCGGATTCCAGCTGGCAATGTGGCCTTTCGGATCCAGCATGTAGATCGCGTAATCCGTGATGGAATCAATCAGAAGCCGATACCGCTCCTCGTTAAACGGGGATACCTGATGGCCTTCCTGCACGGTCTTCAACTTTCCCACCGCCCAAACTCAATATGCGATGTACCCCGAGCTTACGTCTCGAGGCGCCAGTGGGTCCACCATGCCTTGCATTGCAGAAAAATACGAGTGCCTTGACACAATGAGGTTAAAGATGAATAGTGACGAAAAATGAAATTCGTCAGTCATTAATTGAAAGCCATTACGTTATGGACGTTCCCGTCAGCACTCCCGAGGATACACGCCAGGAAAACGTGGTCCGCATCCTCGAAGCGGCCGAGCGACTGTTCAAGCATTACGGTTACGCCAAGACGACAGTGGCCGACATCGCCAAGGATCTCGGCATGTCGCCGGCCAATATCTACCGGTTCTTTGGGTCGAAATCCGAGATCCACAAGGCGCTTGCCAACCGCATGCTCGAGGCGAGCCGAGCCGTTGCCTGGGAGAATGCCAAACGCGCCGTCAGCGCCACCGAGCGACTGCGTGACCATTTTCTGCAGCAGCACCGCATCACGGTCGAGACGCTGCTGCACGAAAACAAGGTCCACGAGATGGTTGTCGTGGCGATCGAGGAACAGTGGTCGGTGATCGAAGACCATATCATGCAGCTTCGAGCGATCGTCGCAGGCCTCGTCGAGGAGGGGATTGCAATGGGAGAGTTCCGCGCACAGGACGCTGAGCTTGCCGCAGAATGCCTCTGTGATTGCACGGTTACGCTGTGTCACCCGCAGATCATTGCCGAATGTCTGTTTGAAACCCGGCGCGCCGCGCCGGCCGATGTCGTCGACTTCGCCCTCAGGGCGCTGAAATAAGAACCTGCGCTTGTCGCGCTCACCGTAACCCGCCTTATGGAGTGGGATCATGTCTTTCCGAGGAAAGTCTTTCGTCGCAGCCCGTCATTTTTCTTCCGCCCTGAAAGGTGTTGCAGTCGCTGCGGCGCTTCTTTCGCTCGCGGCATGTTCCGAAGAGAAAAAGGCCGAGGCGCCGGAGATCGTGCGGCCGGTCAAGGTGACGCAGATCGGTGCGCCGGATGAGGGCCGCAAGCTCGTTTATTCCGGTTCCGTGCGTGCCCGCACCGAAATGAATCTCGGCTTCAGGGTCGCGGGCAAGATCACCGAGCGGCTTGTGGATGTAGGCGACCGCGTCACGCCGGGCGAAGTGCTCGCTCGGATCGATTCCACCGATTACAAGCTTGATCTCGGCAGCGCCGAAGCCGATCTCGCATCGGCCACCAAGCAGGTCGAGATCTCCGGTCTTGCGCTTCGCCGCGCGGAAACGCTGGCGGCCAAGGACGTCACGTCGAAATCGCAGCTGGAACAGGCGCAGCTCAGCAGCGAGCAGGCCCTGGCACAACGGGATTCAGCGCAGTCTGCGCTCGAAAAGGCCCGCAATCAGGTTGCCTATTCCGAACTCAAATCCGACCGCGACGGTATCGTCACGGCCGTCAGCGCCGATCGCGGCCAGGTGGTGAGCACCGGCACCTCCGTCGTCACGGTCGCCGTCGATGGCGAGAAGGAAGTCCAGATCGCGGTTCCGGAAATGGATGTCTCGCATTTCAAGCCGGGCGACGGGGTCAAGGCGCGGATCTGGTCGTCCGCCGATCTCGTGATCGACGGCAAGGTGCGTGAAGTCGCGCAGAGCGCCGATGCCCAGTCACGCACGTTCGCGGTGCGGGTGAGCCTTCCGGCCGACCCGAAGATCCTGCTCGGCATGACCGCATCGATCGAGGCTGTCGCCGGCAACGCGGTCAAGGCCTTTGCCATTCCGCTTGCAGCGCTTTCCAAGAAGGGTGACCAGCCGATCGTCTGGGTGGTCGATCGCGGCAAGGGAATTGTCGCGTCGCGTCCGGTCAAGGTGGCGGATTTTTCCGATGACGGCGTGCGCATCTCGGAAGGCCTTGCCGAAGGCGATCTCATCGTCTCGGCCGGCACCCAGTTCATGAAGGACGATATGAAGGTGAAGCTGCCGGAAACGGTCGCGACACGCTTCGGCTCGGTGTCGAGCCAGTCCACCGCTTCCGTCCAGCCCTGATATTTCCGGTTAGAGGATCAAGATCATGAGTTCCGATCATCAGGCCAATCCGCTGGAAAAGCAGAAGGAAAAGGGCAGTTTCAACCTGTCCCGCTGGGCCATCGGCCATCCCAGCATCGCGCGTTTTCTGTTCGGTCTCATTATCGTCATGGGTGCGCTTGGCATCATGAACATGGGCCAGAAGGAAGATCCGGACTTTACCTTCCGCGTCATGGTCGTGCAGGCCCAGTGGCCGGGTGCCTCGATCGAGGACATGCAGAACCAGGTGGTCAACAAGATCGAGCGCAAGCTGCAGGAAACCCCGCATCTCGACTGGGTCAAATCCTACACCCGCGCCGGCATCTCGATCACCACGATCCAGGTGAAGGGCGACACGAATGCGCAGGACGTTGCAGATGCCTTCTACCAGGTGCGCAAGAAGATCGGCGACATTCGCCAGGATCTCCCGTCCGGTATCTACGGGCCCTATTTCAACGACGAGTTCGGCGATACCTATATCACTCTCAACGCCATTACCGGCGAGGGCTACAGCTATCCGGAGCTGAAGCAATACGCCATCCAGGCCCGCGACATGCTGCTGGCCACGCCCGGCGTCGAAAAGGCAACGATCCTCGGCGACCAGCCGCAGAAGATCTTCATCGACGTGTCGTCGCAGGCGCTTGCCGAGCGCGGCCTCACCGTCAATGACATCAGCACCGCGCTGGCCGGCCAGAACGATGTCGATGCGTCCGGCTCGGTGGAAACCGCGGACCGTTCGGTGCGGATCTCGGTCGAGGGTGGCGTGACCACGCCAGATGATATCAAGGCGCTGCGGCTGCGCGCCGGCGACCAGGTCTTCCGTCTCGGCGATATCGCCACGGTGAAGGAAGGTCTCGAGGATCCGTATCAGCGCAAGTTCCGCTTCAACGGCCATGACAGCGTGCAGCTCGGCGTGGTGATGGCGAACGGTTACAAGGTGACCGACGTCGGTCATGCGGTGGAGGAAACCTACAAGCGCTTCGAGGAGACGCTGCCGGTCGGCGTCCAGGTAGAGCAGATCTCCAACCAGCCTGAGGTCGTCACCGAAGCCGTCGGCGAGTTCACGCAGGCGCTTCTCGAAGCGCTGGTCATCGTGCTGGTCGTGTCGCTGATCTCGATCGGCTGGCGCTCGGGCATCGTGATTGCGATCGCCATTCCGCTGGTTCTGTCGGCAACGCTTGCCATCATGTTCTATCTCGGCATCGAGCTGCAGCGTATCTCGCTCGGCGCGCTGATCATCGCGCTTGGACTGCTCGTCGACGATGCGATGATCGTCGTCGAGTTGATGGAAAGAAAGCTGGAGGAGGGGTTCGAGCGGCTCGATGCGGCAAGCTTTGCCTATTCCTCCACCGCCTTCCCGATGCTGACCGGGACGCTGATCACCACCGCCGGCTTTATCCCGGTCGGCTTCGCGGATTCGACCGCCGGCGAATATGTGCGGTCGCTGTTCTATGTCGTCGGCATTGCGCTCGTCGTATCCTGGTTCGTGGCCGTCTATTTCACCCCATGGCTCGGCTACATGATCCTCAAGCAGCGCAGTCATGCGGGCAGCGGCGATCATCACGATGCCTATGATACCCGTATGTATCGTAGCGTGCGCCATGCAGTTGGCTGGTCCGTGCGCCACAAGGCGATCGTGCTTATCGCCACGCTTGGGGCGTTTGCGGCAAGTCTCTGGTCGTTTCAGTTCATTCCGCAGAGCTTCTTCCCGCAGTCGTCGCGACCGGAAATTCTGGTCGACATGTGGCTGCCGGAGGGCACCGCGATCAAGGAAGTGGAACGCCAGGCAAAGGCGCTCGAAGACCGGATCCTCAACGACCCCGACAAGAGCTTTGTCGCCACCTATATCGGCGAGGGCGCGCCGCGGTTCTTCCTGCCGCTCGACCAGCAGCTGCGCAACCCGAACTACGCCCAGCTCCTGATCATGTCGAACGGTCTTGAAGAGCGTGAGCGGATGATCGTCAAGCTGCGCAAGATCCTTGCCGAAGAATTCCCGACGGTGCGCGGCAAGGTCGACCGTCTCTTCCTCGGCCCGCCAACGGGCTGGGCCGTGCAGATGCGCGTCGTTGGCCCGGACAAGGCGGAAGTCCGCCGCATCGCCGACCAGGTCAAGGCACGTTACGAACAGCAGCCAGACTTCGGCGCCATTCACGACGACTGGATGGAGCCGGTCGCGGGCATGAAGCTCGTCATCGACCAGGACCGTGCCCGTGCGCTCGGCGTCTCGTCGCAGCGGGTGCGGCAGATGCTGCAGGCCGCAACGTCAGGCGCTCCGATCAGCGACTTCCGCGATGGCGAGGAGACCGTTTCGATCGTGGTGCGCGAGCCGGATGCCACCCGCAACCTGCTGGCCGCCGTCCAGTCGGTCTATATTCCGACAGATCTCGGCACTTTTGTGCCAGCTTCGCAGGTGGCGCGTGTCGAGCCTGTCCTCGAACAGGGTATCGAGTGGCGTCGCGACCGTCTGCCGACGATTACCGTCAAGGCGACCCTGCCTGACGGCGTCGAGCCGACGCAGGCCTCGGTAAACCTCTATAACTCGATGGCCGACCTGCGGGCGGCCCTGCCGGCCGGCTATTCCGTGGACATCCAGGGCGGCGCCGAAGATGCGGCCGAAAGCCAGGCCTCGATCGCGGCAAAGGCCCCGATCATGCTGCTTGTCATCATGCTGCTCCTGATGATGCAGCTCAAGCATTTCGGCAAGGCGATGCTGGTTCTGTCGACCGGTCCGCTCGGCATCATCGGCGCTGCAATGGCGCTTCTGATCACCGGTGCACCGTTCGGCTTCGTCGCCATCCTCGGCGTCATCGCGCTGCTCGGCATCATCATTCGCAACTCGATCATCCTGATCGACCAGATCGACCAGGATATCGCGGCGGGCATGCATCGCCAGGAAGCGATCGTAGGTGCCGCCGTCAGGCGTTTCCGGCCGATCATGCTGACCGCGCTCACGGCGGTGCTGGCACTGATCCCGATCTCGCGCGGCCTGTTCTGGGGACCGCTCGCCTATGCCATGATGGGCGGCATCCTCGTCGCTACCGTCCTCACCATCATCGTGCTGCCTGCCGGCTACTCCCTCTTCTTCGGCCGCGAGCCGAAGGCGAAGAAAGACGACAAGTCCGAGACGCCCGCCAACCAGGGCGAGCTGTTCGAGGACAAGCATGATATGCCGATGGCGGCGGAGTGAGGGGCTTTCCCGGTGGGACAGCGCCATAATCTCCCTCATCCCTGTGCTTGTCACAGGGATCCAGCTGCCCCAAGTCCTTGGGGCTGCAAACCCTCTTTCGCCACGCAGACGCGTGTCGGCTGGATTCCTGTGACAAGCACAGGAATGAGGGTCGGTGGGGTAGAGGATGGAGGACACAATGGCCAATCCAGTGCAACCTGGAACTGAAGCCGAGGTGCTGTTCAGTCGCCGCGGGTCTGCCGCGGTGATCTCGCTCAACCGGCCGAGGGCGCTGAACAGTCTCAACCTTTCCATGGTGCGGGCGCTGGACGACATACTCGACCGCTGTGCTGCCGATACCGATATTTCCTGCGTGATCATCAAGGGCGAGGGAGAGCGTGGTCTGTGTGCGGGGGGTGATATCCGGGCCATTCATCAGGCAGGGCGGGCGTCCGACCCCGAGGTGACGCGGTTCTGGCGGGAGGAGATGCCGTTTAATTATCGCATCTCGCGCTATGAGAAGCCCTATGTGGCGCTGATGGACGGGATTGTGATGGGCGGCGGTGTCGGCATTTCGGCGCATGGCAGCCACCGCATCGTTACCGAGCGCACGAAACTCGCCATGCCTGAAACCGGGATCGGCTATGTGCCGGATGTGGGCGCGACGTGGCTTTTGCCCCGGGCGCCCGGCGAGGCGGGAACCTGGATGGGCCTGACCGGTGACGTCGTTGACGGTGCCGATGCGATCCATGCCGGGTTGGCGGATTCGTTCGTGCCATCAGAGAAGTTGAATGATCTCGTCGCCGCACTTGGACGGCTTCCCGGAGACTCAGAGGCGGAGGCAGTCCGGGCCGTGATCGATGCTTTTGCCGTGTCTGGCGAAGGTGGCAGGCTTGCGCAGAACCGTGACGTAATCGACCGAACCTTTGCGCATGATACGGTCGAGGAGATCCTCGCGGCGCTCAGCCGCGAGACGGGAGAATTCGCCGCCCGAACCCTCGAGACTCTGTCGAAACGCTCGCCGACCAGCCTCAAGCTGACGCTGAAACTGCTGCGTCTCGGCCGTGACAGTTCAAGCCTCGTCGAATGCCTGGAGCGGGAATTTACCGCCGCTTGCGAACTGCTGAAACACCATGATTTCTACGAGGGCGTGCGGGCCGCCGTGATCGACAAGGACCGCAACCCGCGCTGGCAACCGGCAAGCCCTGCTGAGGTGACGGAAGCCGATCTTGCTCCTTATCTTGCGGCCGATCACCCGGTTCTGTTTCCGGATCATCGGATGTAGCAGCAAAACCGTCCACACCGGCGAAACCGGCATGGTTGAAACGGGAATGGGGCAGGCAGCGGTATCGTGGGTATGAGGAAGATGATGATCTGCCTGCCCCGATCGAGTTTGGTGCGGTCTTTTGGAAGATGTCAGTTCCCGCTAGCCCGCATGTCGTTCGACCGTCACCGGAAACCGAGCTTCGTCCTCAGAAGCGCTGAACCGTCGGGGACCGGTTCGCGAAAACGGTTTCCCATCCGATGACGACGCCATTATCGCGTGGCTTTCAGGCGTGAGGATGAAAAAGGCTACGACGAATTTTTCTTCGCTTGTCTTTCAGGGGCTTAACAAAAACATGCTGCCCGTTTCGTCCTCACGGCCCAAAACAGCCGTATCCTCTTTGCCCCCGGATCGGGGCGATCCACTGCGCTTTGGCGCGTTCCGGCAAAACCATCGCCGAATGCTGCGATAAATGGATGAAATTTCTCCGTGTATCACCTGCAGGAGAGGGCGGTTCCTCGCGGTCTACCGATACTCCCGGTAGTGTCGCCTCAACTTCCCATTCCGGAGACACTGATGAACCGCCTTCTTATCCTCGGCACGGCACTTGCCGCCCTCTTCGTGCAGCCGGCGTTTGCGCAGGAGCAGAAACTGCTCAACGCTTCCTATGACGTCGCCCGCGAGCTGTTCGTGGCCGAGAACGAGGCCTTCGTGAAGGCGCATCCGGGCGTCACGATCGATCAGTCGCATGCGGGTACGTCCAAGCAGGCACGCTCGATCGTCGAGGGGCTCGAGGCTGACGTCGTCACCTTCAACCAGTCGACCGACGTCGATTTCCTGGCAAAGCAGGGTTTTGTTGCCGCGGACTGGAACAAGGCGTTCCCGAACAACGCCTCGCCCTTCTATTCCTTCCCGGCCTTCCTCGTGCGCGCCGGCAATCCGAAAAATATCAAGGATTGGGGCGATCTCGCCCGTGACGACGTCCATGCGATCTTCCCGAACCCGAAAACATCCGGCAACGCCCGCTACACCTATCTCGCGGCAACGGCCTGGGCGAAGGAAGAGTTCAAGGACGACCAGGAGAAGATCGAAGCCTATATCACGAAGATCTTCGACAACGTGCCGGTGTTTGATACCGGTGGCCGCGCCGCCACGACGACCTTCGTCGAACGCGGCCAAGGCGACGTGCTGATCACCTTCGAGGCCGAAACCCGCGGCATCGAAAAGCAGTTCGGCAAGGACAAGGTCGAAAACGTCATTCCGTCGGTCTCGCTGCTTGCGGAATTCCCGGTCGCAGTCGTCGACAAGGTCGCAAAGAAGCATGGCACGGAAGCGCTGGCAAAGACCTATCTGGAATTCCTCTACACGGAGGAAGGCCAGAAGATCGCCGCCGAATTCGGCCACCGCGTCCATAACGAAAAGGTCGCGGCCGAGTTCAAGAGCCAGTTCCCCGAAATCCGCCTCGTCAAGGTCGACGACGTGTTCGGCGGCTGGTCCAAGATCCAATCCGAACACTTCGCCTCCGGCGGCACGCTCGACAAGCTCTACGGCAGCCGTTGAGTGGCTGTTGTTGCTTGGCTGAGGTGAGTTGTCTCGCAATGACTGCCACCTTCGCTCCCTCATTCCTGTGCTTGTCACAGGAATCCAGCCAGCCTAAGTCCTTAGGCTGAAAAAACCCTTCAACCCGGCACGCGTCGGGTCCTGTGGCCGCCACAAGAATGGGGGACGCTAAAGAACTGCGAAACCAGACCGGTGGATATTCGTCCGCCGGTTCTTGCTGTTGAAGACTTTGTTGCAGTTGAAAACGAGGAACTGATCATTTGAGACGACGCAATGTCCTGCCTGGCTTGCCGCTATCGCTGGGCGTGACCCTGTTTTATGTCGGCCTGATCGTCGTGCTGCCGCTGGCGGCGCTTGTCATCAAGGCCGCGAGCCTGGGGCCTGAAGACTATTGGCGGATCGTCTCCTCGTCGCGGGCGCTTGCCAGTTACCGGGTGACCGTGCTGTCGGCGCTTGGTGCCACCGTGTTCAACCTGTTTTTCGGGCTGTCACTTGCCTGGGTCATTACCCGCTACCGGTTTCCCGGCCGCCGCATCATCGATGCGATGGTCGATCTGCCGTTTGCGCTGCCAACGGCGGTTGCCGGCATTGCGCTAACGGCGCTGTTTGCCAACAATGGCTGGTTCGGTTCGGTGCTGGAAGGCTACGGCATCAAGGTCGCCTACACGCCGCTCGGCATCATGATCGCCATGTGTTTCACTTCGCTGCCGTTTATCGTGCGCACGGTGCAGCCGGTGCTGGAAGATCTCGATCCGGCGTTGGAAGAAGCGGCGCAATCGCTCGGCGGGTCCGACTGGACGATCTTTACCAAGGTCATCCTGCCGCTCTTGGCGCCGGCGTTGCTGGCGGGCCTCTCGCTGTCGTTTGCCCGTTGCCTTGGCGAGTTCGGGGCGATCATCTTCATCGCCGGCAACCAGCCGATGTCGACGGAGATTACAGCGCTGCTGATCTTCATTCGGCTTGAGGAATACGATTACCAGGCGGCGGCGGCGATCGCCTCCGTGCTGCTGCTCGCCGCTTTCACGATGCTGGCCGTCACCAACTGGCTGCAGTCGCGGGCGCTGCGTTACACGGTGAAGGGATAAGACCATGAGTGCTGTTTCATCCCATCGCAAGCCGCCGCGGGTCGGCGACAACACCGTTTTTCGCCGCACCTTGATCGGCATCGTGCTGGTTCTCGTCGGCTTCGTCATCGTCGCGCCGCTGATCATCATCGGTGTCGAGGCTTTTTCGAAGGGCTGGGCGGTCTATCGCGATACGATCCTCCATCCGGATACCCGCCACGCGATCATGCTCACCGTGGTGGCGGCGCTGATCGCCGTGCCCGTCAACACCGCCTTCGGCATCGCCGCCGCCTGGGCGATCACCAAGTTCGATTTCTGGGGCCGTCGGTTTCTGCTGGTGGTGATCGAGATCCCGTTTTCGGTCTCGCCCATCGTTGCCGGCGTCGCCTATCTGTTCGTCTATGGCCTTCAGGGCCTGTTCGGGCCGGTGCTCGATGCCTACGGGATCAAGATTCTGTTTGCAGTTCCCGGCATCATCATCGCCTCGATGTTCGTGACCGCACCGTTTGTTGCGCGCGAACTGATCCCGCTGATGCAGGCGCAGGGACGTGACCTTGAGGAGGCCTCGACCTCGCTTGGCGCATCCGGCTTCCGCACTTTCTTTTCGGTGACGCTGCCAAACGTCAAATGGGCGCTGCTCTACGGCGTCATCCTTTGCAACGCGCGCGTGATGGGCGAATTCGGCGCCGTCTCGGTCGTCTCCGGCAATATCCGCGGCCAGACCAATACGCTGCCTTTGCATATCGAGCTGCTCTATCACGACTATCAGGCGGCGGGCGCCTTCGCGTCGGCCTCCATCCTGGCGTTGATCGCCGTCCTTACCATCATCGCCAAGGTCGCGCTCGAGCGCCAGGGTGCGGGCCGCGTCCGCAAAACCGCCAATCCGGCAGAGAAAACAGCATGAAGATCCGTCTCGAAAACGTCGTCAAAACCTTCGACACCTTCCGTGCCGTGAAGGGCGTGTCGCTCGATATCGAAAGCGGCGAGCTGGTGGCGCTGCTCGGCCCCTCCGGCTCCGGCAAGACGACCATCCTGCGCATGGTGGCCGGGCTCGAATATGCCGATGGCGGCGCCGTCTATTTTGGTGACCAGGATGCGACCGACATTCCGGTGCGCGACCGCGGCGTCGGCTTCGTGTTCCAGCATTACGCGCTGTTTCCGCATATGACGGTGGCGCAAAACATCGCCTTCGGCATGAAGGTTTCCAAGGTGAAGCGCGACAAGGCGGCGATCGATGCCCGGGTCGCCGACCTGTTGCGGCTGGTGAGGCTCGACGGTCTCGGCGATCGGTTCCCGGCGCAGATTTCCGGCGGCCAGCGGCAGCGCGTGGCGCTCGCACGGGCGCTGTCGGTCGATCCGAAGGTGCTGCTGCTCGACGAACCGTTCGGCGCGCTCGATGCCAATGTCCGGCACGACCTGCGCCGCTGGCTGCGCGAGATCCATTCGGAACTCGGCATCACCACGATCTTCGTCACCCACGACCAGGAAGAGGCGCTCGATCTCGCCGACCGGGTGGTGATCCTGAAAGACGGGCAGATCGTGCAGCAGGGCACGCCGCAGCAAGTCTGCCGCGATCCACAATCGGCCTTCGTGATGAAGTTCCTGGGCGACGCCAATGTGCTCTCAGCCCAGGTGCGCGAAGGCCGCGCCCATGCCGGCGGCCTTTCGGTCGACGCATCAGGGATTGCCGACGGCAAGGCCGAACTCTACGCCCGCCCCGCTGATCTCGACTGGTCGGCGCAGGCACCCGGCATTGCCGCAACGATCTCCCGCGTCCTCGACCGCCCCGACAGCCGCCGCGTGCTGGCGGTAACGGAAACCGGCGAACAGCTGGAATTCGACGTGGAGCCGGAACGCCATGTTTCAGCCGGCGAGAGCGGGTTTGTGACGCTGCGGCGGGCGAAGGTGTTTGCGGTTTAGGGGGTAACGTTTCCCATCCACACCCCTCATTCCTGTGCTCGTCACAGGAATCCAGTCACGCGAAGTCCTTCGCGTGAAAAGGCCCTCCCGCGCCGCAGACGCGACGCTACTAGATTCCTGTGACGAGCACAGGTATGAGGGAGGTCAGACGTCTGCCATCGCAAGACGCGGTCATTGCGGATGATCACGAGGCATCATCATCTGCCGGACGCATGACCGTCGTCAGTGAACGTGAAGCGTCAGTTTTCAAACGTTGAGACTGGCGACTTCTCAAATCCGCCATTTGCGGTCATCGCAGCGCTCCTGTCGCAAATCGGTGGTAGCGTCGGCAAACTGCGTCTTTCTACGATTGCCGAGGACAGAATGAGTGCGACCTTCAAGGCGCTGAGTGACCGGATTGGTAAAGTCGGCGACCTCTATGCCAGAGCACATGCCATTGAACGGAGCGCCGACTGGTATCTTCTGAAGCTGACCGAGGTACTTGGCGAACTGACCGCTGAGCATCTCCTGATGGCCGGTCGGGCGAAGCCAAATGCTGATGGTTCAGGCGGTACGCGCGAAGCCCTGGAAAACGAAGCGGCCGACCTGTTCGGGCAGTTCGTTTTGTATCTTCGCGCGAACGAAATCGACATCGAGGCTGCCATCGAGCGCAAATGGCTCAGGCATCTCGATAACTATGCTGCTCTCGGCGCGGAAATTTAAGCACTCTGGCGGCTATGACAGGTCGTGGAGGTCTTTGCCCAACGCCTGCCCAAATTGCCACTCACTGAATCTTACCTCCAAGCCTGCTCTTTCGGGAGTACAGCACATCGGGCCAACGAAATAATGATCCGCTTTTGGGAATGGGCAAAGGCGGACGAGTGGCCAAGTCTTTCCATCGGCTGATGCTTGTATTCTGAGAACGCCGCTCTGGACGGTCACCCTTATCCAAAAATCCGATGGGTCGCCGTCGTATCGTCCCGTGGCCCAGTCTGAGGCGTCATTCGTCAGCACACTGCCGAGCAAGCCATAGCCGTCCGAGAACTCGATCCCGGTCTTGACCCAACGTCTTTCGTCAAGCCTGACCATGAGGCCAGCCTGGTCGTAAAGATGCTCAAAATGGGCCTGGACCCGAACCTGGGCGGTGAAGTCGCCGTCGGTCTGGAATGCGTAGAAGTGGCCGTTGTCGCGGACAAAGCCATAGTGTGTCTCTCGCCAGAAGTCCGTGCTGGCGTCGGTCGTGACAGATAGTCCGAGATCCGAAGCTTCTGAATTTGCGGGCTGATTGAGCCACCGTCCATTCTTAAGGCTCTGCAATAGTAACTCCTATGACAACCGGCGGACTTGCTTTGCCGCATATTTCGTCGAGAGATTATTGCTAGAGCGCATGGACTGCCAACGAAAAAGGACTGACAGAAAAATTCTGCGTCGCGCCAACAGCTGCGAGGAGAATGTGGAATGATAGCGCACGACGATCACTCTTCCTTCGGCCAGCAGCAGAGCTCCTGCGCGGCGCAGGAGTGGTCCGGGTAGGATAAAACAGATAGGGCATGCTTCTCTCATTCGGGCCGAACTCAGCTCCGCGTCCTGACATCGGTCGGGGTGAGGGACAGATTTACTCGCGGCCAACCGTAACCCCGCGGCCACCCATCCTTTGACTTTTCGCGCCGAAGCCTATAGGGACGGCGCAAACGTTCGGCTGCGATCGTTGCAGCCATGGGGCCTTTGAGCCCGACATATCCGAAAGACAGATTTGATGACCGATATCAACGGCGCCGCCCCGGCGATCGCGAAGGCTTTGCAAAAGCGCGGCTATGAGACGCTAACCCCCGTCCAGCTGGCCATGCTCGATCCCGCGCTTGAAACCGCCGATGCGCTCGTTTCCGCCCAGACCGGCTCCGGCAAGACGGTTGCCTTCGGCATGGCCATGGCGCGCACGCTGCTCGACGATGGTGAGAAATTCGGCCGCGCTGCCGCACCTCTCGCACTCGTCATCGCACCGACCCGCGAGCTTGCCATGCAGGTGAAGCGCGAACTCGACTGGCTCTATGCCGAAGCGGATGCCGTGATCACCTCCTGCGTCGGCGGCATGGATATCCGCGCCGAGCGTCGTTCGCTGGAACGCGGCGCGCATATCGTTGTCGGCACGCCTGGCCGTATCTGCGACCATATCCGCCGCAACGCGCTCGACATGACGGAAATCCGCGTGGCCGTGCTCGACGAAGCCGACGAGATGCTCGATCTCGGTTTCCGCGAAGATCTCGAATACATTCTCGAGGCAGCCCCTGCCGAACGCCGCACGCTGATGTTCTCGGCAACCGTTCCCTCGGCCATTGCCAAGCTTGCCAAGAGCTACCAGCGCAATGCCGTGCGCATTGCAACCGCATCCGAACAGAAGCAGCATGTGGATATCGAATATCGCGCGCTGGTCGTCACGCCGTCGGACCGCGAGCATGCGATCGTCAATGCGCTTCGCTTTTACGAGGCGCCGAACGCAATCGTGTTCTGCTCGACGCGTGCTGCCGTCAACCATCTGCATGCCCGTCTTGCCAATCGCAATTTCTCCGTTGTGGCCCTTTCGGGCGAGCTGACGCAGACCGAGCGCACCCATGCGCTGCAGGCCATGCGTGATGGCCGCGCCCGCGTCTGCATCGCAACCGACGTCGCTGCCCGCGGTATCGACCTGCCGGGCCTCGAACTCGTCATCCATGCGGATCTGCCGACCAATTCGGAAACGCTGCTGCACCGTTCGGGCCGCACCGGTCGTGCCGGCCGCAAGGGCGTCAGCGCCCTGATCGTTCCGGTCAGCCAGCGCCGCAAGGCCGAGCGTCTTCTCGCCGGCGCGCAGGTCGAGCCCACCTGGGCCCGCCCGCCATCGGCCGAAGAGGTGACCGCGCGCGACGAGGAACGTCTGTTTGCCGATCCGATCTTTGAAGAGATCGCCAAGGACGAGGAAGAACAGGGCCTGATCGACAAGCTGGTGGCGCGTTTTGACGCGACGAAGCTGGCGTCCGCCTTCGTCAGCCTCTATCGCGGCAAGAATTCGGCGCCGGAAGACATTACCGAAGTGTCGCTGGAGACCCGCAAGCCCCGCGAAGGCGGCAATGATTCCGCACCGCGGCCGCTGACGCCGCGTGGCGATTTTGGCGCAGCCGTATGGTTCTCGCTGTCGGTCGGTCGCAAGCAGCGCGCCGAACCGCGCTGGCTGATCCCCACCATCTGCCGCGCCGGTGATCTCACCAAGCACGAGATCGGCGCGATCAAGATGCAGGCCGAAGAGACCTTCGTGGAAATTGCCGCAGCACACGCCGACAAGTTCATGGCGAAGCTCGGCAAGGACGGAATGATGGAACGCGGCGTACGCGTGACGCGTCTCGATGGCGTTCCGGATTTCAGCAAGTTCTCGCGCGGCGATGACGAAGGCTTCGTCAAGCGCGAAGGCCCGCGTCTCGACAAGCCCTACAAGGACAACAAGCCGTTCAGCAAGGATGGCCCGCGCAGCGATAAGCCGTTCAACAAGGACAAGCCCTACGGCGACAAGCCTTTCAACAAAGACAAGCCGGCCGGTGCCAAGCCTTACGGCGATGCACCGCGCAAGGACTGGAAAGCCAAGCCCGCAGGCGCCAATGTCGATCGCCGCGTTGACGACGAAGTCTGGGGCGAAAAGCCGAAGTCCAATTTCGCCAAGAAGCCCGGCGACAAGCCGTTCAAGAAGCCGGCTCCTAAGGGCGGGTTCGACAAGCGGAAGTAGTTGATAGCGGGGGGCGAGGTTTCGTCCCCCGTTTGTTTATTGGGAGATCTGGCGGGCAGGTTACATCCCCTAGCCCTCGAAGCTGCCGCCATAGTCCTTCGGGACGAGGTCGGCCTGAGCATTGCCACTCCGCACAAGTTCAAGGATCATGTCTGCCACACGTTCGGGCGGGTGTGCGAAGGATGCGGTTTGGATCTCCTGTGTCTTTGCCGATTCCAGCCCAGACCTGACAGCGCCATAAAACTCGGTCGCGGTGATGAACGGATGCATGATCGAGACGGCAATACCGGCTTCGGCAAGCTCCAGGCGCGCGACACTTGAAAGCATGTTCAGCGCTGACTTGGAACTGGTATAGGCCGCCGAGCCCGGATAGGTGGCAAGGGTTGCGCCCGAGCTGACATTGACGATGCTGCCAGCACCTTGCCTGCGCATGTGGGGAATGACCGCCTGCATCATGACCAGCGGCGCGACGCAGTTGAGATTGAGCACATCTCTGAAATCCTCAATGCCGATCTCTTCGATCGTGGCATGCAGGCCCTGTCCGGCGTTGTTGACCAGGATATCGATGCGACCGTATTTCTGAGCGGCGGCCTGGACGGCGTGTTCAACCTGCTCAGGGCGCGTGACATCACACACCACCGCCAGCGCCTCATTGCCGATCTCCCGTGCCAGCGCTTCGATGCGATCTTTCCTGCGGGCCAGCAAAACGACCCGCGCGCCGGATCTCGCCGCAGCGCGCGCGGTCGCTTCGCCTATACCCGAGGAAGCGCCGGTGACGATTACAACCGCGTCTTTGATTTCCATCTGCATTTTCCTTCATAAAATGGTGTCCCGCGCAGCATCGCAACAAGGCAGCGCTGGTGAGTATCCGTAGACCGAAGGCGATCTCGGCGCGTGTCCGATCCGGTCTGAAATTTGCACATTCCTGCTTATGCATTGCTCTGGAAGAAAAGCCGTGCCACATCTCTGCACATGAGCGGTGCCATCAGGATGTTGAAGGAATTTGTGGATGAACGCGCTGCAGGCGTGCTCACGACCACGGGCATTCCCCGCGTCGACATCCTCAAGGTAACCGAACCGACCGAGCTGTTCCCCGAAATCTATCAGCCGCTGGTTAGCCTGATCCTGCAGGGAGAAAAGCGCCTGCTGATCGGGAGCCAGGTGATGAATTACACGGCCGGTCAAACGTTCATCGCGTCGGTGGCGCTGCCTGTCATCGGCGAGATCGTTCATGCGAGTGCGAAGGGCCCCTATCTCGCGGTCAGGCTCACCTTCGATCGCGCGATGATCGCAGACTTGCTGCTGGACGATCCCGGCCCGGCTGTGTCGTCTGACACGCCCAGCTTTTGCGTCAGTCACGCAAGCGACAGACTTATCGACGCCTGGCTGAGGATGCTGCGCCTGATGGAGGAGCCGGATGAGATTGCGGTGATGGCACCCTTGCTGGAACGGGAAATTCTGTTCCGACTGCTGCGCGGCCCGCAAGGTGCCGTGCTGCGGCAAGTCGCCAGCATCGACGATCGGTTCGCGCAGATCAGGAACGCGCTGGTCCGGCTGCGCAAGGACTATGCCACCACCTTCCACGTGGACGAGCTTGCCTCCGCTTCAAACATGAGCCCATCCGCCTTTCAGCGGCGCTTCAAGACGAGCACCGGCCTGTCGCCGATCCAGTATCAAAAGCAGATCAGGCTCTACGAGGCGCGCGGCATGCTGTTTGCACGGCCGGGCGATGTGGCAGCCGTCGCACTCGCCGTCGGCTATGAAAGCCTGTCCCAGTTCACCCGGGAATACGCAAGAATGTTCGGATCGCCACCCGCCCGCGACATTAGGAATCTGCGGATGATCTCGACGGTGGGGCCGCCGGGGTATGGTGGGTTGATGAGGGAGTAGGTGGGTGGCTCTCTGGCTGCGGTAGTGAGCGGCAGGGAGCTATGGTCGGGCGTTAGGTTCGACCAATCAGTTTAACGCATTGCCTCTGCTATACGGAGCAGGGCCGCGTATATGATCTCCGGGTTGTCAGGTGCTACGGCATTTCGGGCGATGGTTTCGGCGTCACCGGCGATTTTATGGGCCGCACACAATGCGGTTCGGCCCTTCGGTGTCAGTTCGGTTGTGAGAACCCGGCCGCGTACCGGATGAGCCATGCGCTTGATCAGGCCGTCCCGTTCGAGTGTGGCTATGATGGACTGCATCGTCTGCGGTGTCACGAAGGCGCGCCGGGCCAAGTCCGCACTTGATAAGCCCGCGCTGAACTCCAATCCCGCCAGTACCGAATATTGTGGGGTCGTCAGTCCGATATCTCTCAGCTTGTTGTCGAGATGGCCCCGCAGCGCTTGCTGCGCTCGCTTCAGCGCGTATCCGAGCGAACGGTATGTGTCATCGACCGGTGGATCCATGAGAGTGGACATATCAGGGCCCTTATACTACTAGATATCAGTACCCTGATAATAGCGGGTCTCATTGAAAAGGATAGGCAGCCTATGGCTCGATTAATTGGACCGGATTTCATCGGTATCCAGACGAAGGATCTGGACGCCGCACTCACCTTCTATCGGGATGTCGTCGGGCTTACGCCCTCGGCAAAAGCACCTCCCAGCGCGGTTGTTTTCGAAGCGCACCCTATTCCATTCGCCGTTCGCACGCCGATCGAGGGCTTTGACGACACGGTAAAGCTCGGAACTGGCGTCGCAATCTGGTTTGGTTGTGACGACGCTGACGAATTGCACGCGCATCTTTCCGAGAGGGATGTGCAGATAGTATTCCCGCCCAAAGACGGGCCGTTCGGGCGCTACTTCGCATTCGTTGATCCATTTGGATATACGATAACGGCGCATAACGTCTCAACGCTGTGATGAGAGCATTTGGCCTTCAGGGTGACGGCAGCCTGAGGCGGATCAAATGCTTTAGCGTCATAAGACTAGAGCGAAGTGCGTTCGATGAAAGCACTTCGCTCTAAAACAGCGACCTAAAATCCCGACACCTGCCATTTTGTGTTTTCCGCCAGAAGGAAGCGCAAGCAATATGAACACGTTGAGCTAAGTTAAAAGCAACTCTTCTGATTTTCATATTATTATTATGAAATATTCGAAAATATTATTGATTTAGGTCTCTCTCCAAGGCCGAGGCGTCAAAATGCTTGGCGCAAGCTTTGCATTCGATAGTGCAGTACCATTTATATACTTAAGGTATTGCTACAATGAAAATCGACACATCAACAAGTCGCCTCTACGCGAGCCAGAGCTCTCAGCTATCTAACGCTTCCGACGACGCCTCGGCCTCGTTTTCGGCCGCGCTGAGCACTGCCACGGCAGGTGCGTCCTCGTCGGATGAGCAGGACGCCGAACAGACTGACTTTACCAGCATGACCCGCCAGGAAATGCATGAGTGGAGCAATGAGCAGATCCGCAGCGGGAATATGTCGCTTGATGAAGGCCTGCCCTTTATGGCGATGACGATGAAAATTCCGGTGGGTGGGGGTACTGCCGGCGAGTTGCAGGCTTCCGATGATGGCGAACGCGTTGATTTCACGGAAAAGGTTCGCGCCGGTATCGAGGGGGCTATGTCGCGCCATGACGAGGTTACGCGCGGTATGCTCGAGAAGGCCATGGAGACTATGCAGCAGTATCAGGACGAAACTTCCGGCACCAACTCGAGCGCTTGAAGCTCGTCATCGCACTATGCCTGCCTGAACCGACACCATCGCCACTGCACAAAAAAACGGCCGGAGCTTTCACTCCGGCCGTTCCGCATTTCACCAATCAGCTGATCAGTTCATCTGGCTGACATACTTCGTTTCCAGATAGGCCGCGACGGCTTCGGAGCCGCCTTCGGTGCCGTAGCCGGAATCCTTGACGCCGCCGAAGGGGACTTCGGGCAGCGCGAGGCCGTTGTGGTTGATGGTCAGCATGCCGGCTTCGACTTCGCGGCCGAGTGCGTGGGCGGTCTTGACCGAGCCGGTGAAGGCGTAGGATGCGAGGCCGAAGGGCAGGCGGTTCGCTTCGGTGATGGCCTCTTCATAAGTCGAGAAGCGGTTGACGATGGCGATCGGGCCGAAGGGCTCGTCGTTCATGATCTTGGCAGAGGTCGGCACGTTGGCAAGAACCGTCGGTTCGAAGAAGTTGCCCTTGTTGCCGATGCGCTTGCCGCCGGTCTTCAGTTCGGCGCCGGACGAGACGGCGTCCTGGATCAGCGCTTCCATGGCCGGGATGCGGCGTTCGTTGGCAAGCGGGCCCATCGTGGTGCCGGCGTCCATGCCGTTGCCGACCTTGAGGGCTTCTGCAGCCTTTACGAAGCCTTCGAGGAACTTGTCGGCGACGCCGTCCTGGATCAGGAAGCGGGTCGGTGCGACGCAGACCTGGCCGGCGTTGCGGAACTTGGACATGGCAGTCACTTCGATCGCCTTGTCGAGGTCGGCGTCATTGAAGATCAGGACCGGTGCGTGGCCGCCGAGTTCCATCGTGGCGCGCTTCATGTGCTTGCCGGCGAGGCTCGCGAGATGCTTGCCGATCGGCGTCGAGCCGGTGAACGAGATCTTGCGGATGACCGGATGCGGAATGAGATATTCCGAAACTTCCGACGGGATGCCGTAAACGAGGCCGATGACGCCTGCAGGTACGCCGGCATCTGCAAAGGCGCGGATCAGTTCGGCAGGCGATGCCGGAGTTTCCTCAGGCGCCTTGACGATGATCGAGCAGCCGGTGGCAACCGCTGCAGACAGCTTGCGGACGATCTGGTTGATCGGGAAGTTCCACGGCGTAAACGCCGCGACCGGGCCGACCGGCAGCTTGATCGTCATCTGGTTGACGCCGGAGAAACGGGCCGGAATGATCTGGCCGTAGGTGCGGCGGGCTTCTTCGGCAAACCAGTCGATCGTATCGGCGGCGCCCATGATTTCCATTTTCGACTGGGCAAGCGGCTTGCCCTGTTCGCGGGTCATCATGAAGGCAATGCTATCGGCGCGCTCGCGCAGCAGATCGGCTGCCTTGCGCATCATCTTGGAACGGTCGAAGGGCGCGGTGTCGCGCCAGATCTTGAAACCCTTGTCGGCCGCTTCAAGCGCCAGATCGAGATCCGCCTTACGGGCATGGGCAATCTTGCCGATCACTTCGTCGGTCGCGGGATCGGTGACTTCGATCGTCTCGCCGGCGATCGCATCGCGCCATTCGCCGTTGATGAAGAGCTTTACGTCGGGATAGGTGTGCATAGGGTCCACTTTCGTTCGTGAAATTCGCGCAAGGGCAAGCGGTAAGGAGGTGCATCCGGCCGCCGGCAGAGGTGTCAAATGTTCCGGTGCCTGAGTTAAGACAAAGACGGGAGACAATCAACGGCGGGTATCGAATAAGTCATACTTATATCGATTAAACCGGGCAGCGTTATCAGCTGCCGTGCCCCCGCGTGCTCTATAGATAGGGAGGCGTGACGGCGCTGACCACCTCGCAGCGCACAGGTCCGACATTTCGATAGCGATGCGGCAGGCGGCTGTCGAACAGATAGGCATCGCCGCGCTTCAGGATACGGGTCTGGGTGCCGACGGTGACTTCCAGTTCGCCGGCGACAACGACGCCGCCTTCCTCCGCCTCGTGGGAAAGCATGGTTTCGCCGGTATCGGCGCCGGGCTCGTAGAATTCGTGAAACACCTGCACGCTGTGGGATTTGGCATCACCCACCTGCAACAGCGTCAGCGCGCCTGTCGACAAGGGCGTCAGTTCGTCGGCCCGGTAAAAGATCTGGTCGACGGGCGGCAGCGTCAGGGCGAAGAAATCGGTCATCGGATAGTTGATCGCTTCCAGGATCTTCTTCAGCGATGCGACCGAGGGGCTGACCTTGTTCTTTTCAATCAGCGACACCAGCGAATGGGTAACACCGGCCTTCACCGCCAGGGCCCGCTGCGACAGCCCGTGCGCCTGGCGCACCAGCCGGAGCCGATCGCCGACATCGAACGCCGCTTCGGGTTCGCTGTGATCGGTTTCCGGTTTTTCCGTTCCGTGCATTCTTCGTGCGCGCCTTCATGCATCGCCAGCGCCTCAAGCGGCGGCAGGGACTTGTGATACACCGAAGGGTGGGGGATGGCCAATGACGAAAAGCGGCGTGGGTGGTGAGGGGG